>JAIXOM010000037.1 GCA_027486755.1 Comamonadaceae bacterium
ATCGCCGCTGGTGCCGTTCCAGCTGAAGCTGCTGCCCGGGTCTTCGCTGAAGGTGAAGGTGATGAGCGCCGTCTCGCCCGCCTTGAGCGCACCCTTGTCGCTGCTGATGCTGATGGTCGGTGCCAGGGTGTCGAGGGCAATGGCCAGCGTATTGCCCGCGCTGCCGCTGTTGCCCGCCGCATCGGTGTAGAGCCCGGCAGCGACCGTGATGCTGGCGCTGCCCGAGGCCAGACTGGCCGTGGGTGTGAAGCTGGCGCTTCGCGTCAAGCCGCTGCCGCTGAGGGGCCCGAGCGAGCCGCCGCTGAGCTGCACATCGCCGCTGGTGCCGTTCCAGCTGAAGCTGCTGCCCGGGTCTTCGCTGAAGGTGAACGTGATGAGCGCCGTTTCGCCCGCCTTGAGCGCGCCCTTGTCGCTGCTCAGTGTCAGCGCGGGTGCCAGGGTGTCGATGGCGATGATGCGCTGCGGACTGGCCGCACTTTCGTTGCCGGCCGCGTCTGTGAGGGTGTAGGTGAAACTGTAGGCAGCCCCAGCCGCAAGGGCACCCCTTGGGCTTAGCGTGCCGGCCTCTGGGTCGTAGACGGCTGCGGTCTGCTTGCCGCCGATGTATAGGCGGGGTGTATCGGTCAGATGAGTGCGGACGACGATGAGGGCGGGTGTGTCGTCGTCAGTGACGGACGCGGTGCTGCGGTCTGACTGAACGCTGCCGGCGTCGTCCACATAGCCACTGGGCGCTTCCTCGGGCGCATTCGGTGGCGTGAGGTCGCGGGTCAGGGTCGGGCCCGTGGCGCTAACATTGTTACCTGACGCGTCGTAGAGCTTCACGCTGACGGAGCCGCCGGCAGCGATGGCCTGTTGCAGGTCCTGGGCGCTGGCGGTGCCCGTGCTGAAGCCGACCTGGGTATCGTTGGCGTTGATGAGACTGTCGGCGCCGATCAGCGAAGCGCCGATGTAGAACTCGGCCCTGCCGCCCGCGGCCTGCAAGGAGACGATCTGGGCGCTCAAGCTCAAAGCGGTGTTGCTGCTGTTGAGGGTGTTGGCCACCACGGTGCCGCCGCTGGGCGTAAGGGTGATGGCCGAGGGCGCATCCGGGGCGCTGGTGTCGGCAAGCACTGTCGCTGTCGCGCTCAGCAGTGGACCTGTGCCGCCGCTGGCCGTGACCTGCACCGCGTAGCTCTGGCCGTCCACCAGGGTGTTGGGGGCGACTCTCGCGCTCCACAGGCCCTGGCTGCTGTTATAGGCAATGGCGCTAGCAGATACTGTGCTGCCGCTTGTTTGAGGCACAAGCTCCACGGTGATCGTGGTGTAGCCACTGATGATCGGCGTGCTGCTGCCCGTGATGGTGCCGCTGAGGTCGAGGATCTGCCCGTTTTCCAGGGCGTTGATGCGATTGTCGCCGGCCACAGTGTCGATGCTCAGTGACGGGTCGGCGGTCCTGAAATCCCAGCCACCCAGGCCGGCTACCTTCTGTCCCGCGTAGGCATTGCCTGCGGCGTCCAAGAAAGCGCCTTCGTCGATAAGAACGTAGTAGGACGATGCACCCTGCAGTGCGTTGTAATAGAGCCGGGCCTGGGTCTGGAGCCCCGATCCGCTGATGACGGCCTGGGCGGCATTGAGGGTCAGGGCGGTGCCGTTATCGGTCAGCCGCATGATCTTGACGCTGCCAACGCCGCTAACCTCCTCGCTGAACTGGAGTACCAGCTGCCCGCTAGCGCCGGCGGACAGCTCACCATCGATGGGCGCGATCAGCGTGGCATTGGGAGCGCTGGAGTCGATCGTGACTGCGATGTCATTGGTCTGCCTCACATTGCCAGCCGCATCGGTGATGCGGGCCGTGAACCGGTGCAGGCCGTCGCTCTGCGCTGCTGTGGTGTAGGACCACTGGTTAGCGCTCAGACTGGCCATCCCCAGGGATGTGGCGCCCCGAAAAACTTCGACAAGCGAGCCCGCCTCTGCCAACCCCGAAAACCTCAGGCTCTGGTCTCGGGTAATGCCCCCGTCTGTCACCGATGGGACCGCTCCGGTATCGGTCACCACCGTGCCGCTGAATGTTGCCAGAGTGACCTCGGTGTCGACCTGGGCCGTCCGGGTCACGGTGGCGCTGTTACCGGCTGCATCGGTGCTGCTCAAGCTAAAGCTCACGCTGCCGCTGGTCGGCAGATTCCCGCTGGGTACGGTGGCGGTCCATGCGCCCGTGCCTGCATCGGCGCTGACGCTCATATTGCCGCCGATGCCGGTCCTCACCGTGACGTTCAGGCCTGGTTCGGTCGTACCCGACAGTTGTACGCCCGCTGCGCGCTCGGCAGCATTGATCAGGCCGTCACCGGCGATCTGATCGTTGCTCTGGGTGACAGTGAGGCTGGGGGCGGCGGTGTCCACTACCGCAGTGCGGGTGATCGTGGAGGTGTTTCCGGACGCGTCGCTGGTGGTGACTGTGAAGCTCACATTGCCGCTGCTGGGCAGGCTGAGGCTGGGAAGGGTGGCACTCCAGGCGCCTGCGCCGTTGGCGGTCACAGTCACACTGCTGCCCGTGCCGGTGGCAATGCTCACGCTGCGGTTGGCTTCGGTCGTACCCGACAGTTGTACGCCCGCTGCGCGCTCGGCGGCGTTGATCACGCCGTCACCAGCGATCTGGTCCTTGCTCTGGGTTACGGTGAGGCTGGGGGCGGCAGTATTCACCGCCGCAGTGCGGGTGACTGTGGCGGTGTTACCGGCCGCGTCACTGCTGGTGACGGTAAAGCTCACGGTACCGCTGGTCGGTAGG
>JAIXOM010000049.1 GCA_027486755.1 Comamonadaceae bacterium
AGAGCAGCTCGCGCACCTCCATCTCCACCAACTCCAGCAACTCAGCGTCATCGACCATGTCGCACTTGTTGAGGAACACGATGATGTAAGGCACACCCACCTGACGGGCCAGCAGGATGTGCTCGCGGGTCTGGGGCATGGGGCCGTCAGCGGCCGAGCACACCAAAATGGCGCCGTCCATCTGGGCCGCGCCAGTGATCATGTTCTTCACATAGTCAGCGTGGCCAGGGCAGTCCACGTGGGCATAGTGGCGGTTGGCCGTCTCGTACTCGACGTGAGCGGTATTGATGGTGATGCCGCGGGCCTTTTCTTCGGGCGCAGCGTCGATCTGGTCATAGGCCTTGGCCTCGCCACCAAACTTGGCAGCCAAGATGGTGGTGATGGCCGCCGTCAGCGTGGTCTTGCCATGGTCCACGTGACCGATCGTGCCCACATTGACGTGCGGTTTGGTCCGCGTGAATTTCTCTTTTGCCATTGCTTCTCTCCAAAAAGAACGTGCCGCGTGTCAGGTTTAAGGTCTGCACTGTGTTGCTGATTCCCCCGCCACGGGCAACGGGGGGCACACGGTCGCAGACCGGGAAATCGGGGAGCTGATCAGTTTGAGGACAGAGCGACGGTCGGGCTTCGCCCGCGCCCGTCGATCTGTCCCGCTCTGACTTGAGGGGTCAGAGCAAATTTGCTGCGCAAATCTTGGTCTGACCCCTGGTCATTATTTGGATCGCGAAGCCATGATGGCTTCAGACACGTTACGAGGGGCTTCCGAATAGTGTTTGAACTCCATCGTGTAGGTCGCACGTCCTTGCGACATGGAGCGCAGGGTGGTGGAGTAGCCGAACATCTCAGACAGCGGCACCTCGGCCTTGATGGCCTTGCCGCCACCGACCATGTCTTCCATGCCTTGGACCATGCCGCGGCGCGAAGACAGGTCGCCCATCACGTTGCCGGCATAGTCCTCAGGGGTCTCGACTTCCACGGCCATCATGGGCTCAAGGATGACCGGACCGGCTTTCTTGCAACCTTCCTTGAAACCGAAGATGGCAGCCATCTTGAACGCCAGTTCGTTAGAGTCCACGTCGTGGTAAGAACCGAAGTGCAGGGTGACCTTCACGTCGACCACCGGGTAGCCGGCCAGCACACCGGAGGTGACCGCCTCGATGATGCCTTTTTCGACCGCGGGAATGAATTCACGCGGCACCACGCCGCCCTTGATGGCGTCGACGAACTCGATGCCCTTGCCCGCCTCATTGGGCTCGATCTTGAGTACGACGTGGCCGTACTGACCCTTGCCGCCGGACTGGCGCACAAACTTTCCTTCGGCGTCTTCCACCACTTTGCGGATGGTTTCGCGGTAAGCCACTTGGGGCTTGCCCACGTTGGCTTCCACACCGAACTCGCGCTTCATGCGGTCCACGATGATCTCGAGGTGCAACTCGCCCATGCCCGCGATGATGGTCTGGCCGGACTCTTCGTCGGTCTTGACGCGGAAAGACGGGTCCTCAGAGGCCAGGCGCTGCAGGGCGATGCCCATTTTTTCCTGGTCGGCTTTGGTCTTGGGCTCGACGGCCTGGGCAATCACGGGCTCGGGGAAGACCATGCGCTCAAGCGTCACGATGGCGCTGGGGTCGCACAAGGTCTCACCGGTGGTGACATCTTTCAAACCCACGCAAGCGGCAATGTCACCGGCGACAATTTCCTCGATTTCTTCGCGGTTGTTGGCGTGCATCTGCACGATACGGCCGATGCGCTCTTTCTTGCCCTTGACCGAGTTGTACACGGTGTCGCCTTTGGCGAGCACGCCGGAGTACACACGCACAAAGGTAAGTTGGCCGACAAAGGGGTCGGTCATCAGCTTGAAAGCCAGAGCAGCAAATTTTTCTTTGTCGTCAGCTTTGCGAGTGACCGGCGCTTCATCTTCATCAAAGCCGGGCACGGGAGGCACGTCCAAGGGCGAAGGCATGAGCTCAATCACGGCGTCGAGCATGCGCTGAACACCCTTGTTCTTGAACGCTGTGCCGCACAACATGGGCTGGATTTCGCCCGCAATGGTGCGGGTGCGCAGGCCAAAGGTGATTTCCTCTTCGGTCAAGTCGCCTTCTTCAAGGTACTTGTTCATCAGCTCTTCATTGGCCTCGGCAGCGGCCTCCACCATGCCTTCACGCCACTTTTTGGCGTCAGCCAGCAGGTCAGCGGGGATGTCTTCGAAGTTGAACTTCATGCCTTGCGAGGCTTCGTCCCAGATGATGGCCTTCATCTTGCGCAGATCGACCACGCCCTTGAAGTTTTCTTCAGCGCCGATCGGGATCACGATGGGCACGGGGTTGGCTTTGAGGCGCAGCTTCATCTGGTCATAGACCTTGAAGAAGTTGGCGCCGGTGCGGTCCATCTTGTTGACAAAGGCCAGGCGCGGCACGCGGTACTTGTTGGCCTGGCGCCAAACAGTTTCCGACTGGGGCTGCACGCCACCGACGGCGCAGTAAACCATGCAGGCGCCGTCGAGCACGCGCATGGAGCGCTCCACTTCGATGGTGAAGTCCACGTGGCCAGGGGTGTCGATGATGTTGATGCGGTGCTCAGGGAAGGACATGTCCATGCCCTTCCAGAAGCAGGTGGTGGCCGCCGAGGTGATGGTGATGCCGCGCTCTTGCTCCTGCTCCATCCAGTCCATGGTGGCGGCGCCGTCGTGCACCTCACCGATCTTGTGATTGACACCCGTGTAGAACAGGATGCGCTCGGTCGTGGTGGTCTTGCCGGCGTCGATGTGCGCCGAAATACCGATGTTGCGATAACGCTCGATGGGGGTCTTGCGAGCCATGATGAACCTCAGGGATTAGGAAAGTCAACTAACAAAAATGCCGCGTCGGTCGATTGGCGCGGCAGGGCGTCCCCGGCTTTGGATGCTGCGGCGCGCAAGTGCAAGGTGCACATCGCGCCGCCCGGCAAGACCAGGGGCCGCCCGGCAGGACTTAGAAACGGAAGTGTGAGAACGCTTTGTTGGCTTCGGCCATGCGGTGCACTTCGTCGCGCTTTTTCATGGCGCCACCACGGCCTTCGGTGGCCTCCATCAGTTCATTGGCCAGGCGCAGCGACATGGACTTTTCGCCCCGCTTCTTGGCCGCTTCCTTGAGCCAGCGCATGGACAAAGCCAGACGACGGATGGGACGCACCTCAACCGGCACCTGGTAGTTGGCACCACCGACCCGGCGGGACTTAACCTCAACCATGGGCTTGATGTTATTGATGGCGATGGTGAAGGCTTCCAGCGGGTCCTTACCAGGATTCTTTTTCTCGATGAAATCCAGAGCGCCGTAGACGATGCGCTCTGCGACCGCCTTCTTGCCGCCTTGCATGATGACGTTCATGAACTTGGCCAGCTCAATATTGCCGAATTTCGGATCGGGCAGGATTTCACGTTTGGGGACTTCGCGACGACGTGGCATTTGATTTCCTTTTGCTTCAGTTGGCAGCACCCGTTGGCGCTACCGCGAGGGCCAGGCGACCCTCACTTACTCGACCGACACCCACCATGGGCGCTTGGGTCACTACGCTCTTGCGGCCCTGCCAGGGACCCAAGAACACCGACACGGTAAAGAGACGGCCGCAGCAATGCGCAGCCGCCAGCCCGGCTTATTTGGCCTTGGGCTTCTTGGCACCGTATTTGGAACGGGACTGCTTGCGGTCTTTCACGCCCTGCAAGTCCAGCGAGCCGCGCACGATGTGGTAGCGCACGCCTGGCAGATCCTTGACACGGCCGCCGCGTACCAGCACCACCGAGTGCTCCTGCAGATTGTGACCTTCACCGCCGATGTAGGAGATGATCTCAAAACCGTTGGTCAGGCGCACCTTGGCAACCTTGCGCAAGGCCGAATTGGGTTTTTTGGGTGTCGTGGTGTAGACACGCGTGCACACGCCGCGGCGCTGCGGCGAGTTTTGCATCGCGGGGCTCTTGGACTTGGTCTTCTCGACCTCGCGGCCCTGACGCACGAGCTGATTGATGGTTGGCATTAAGAACGTCCCTGAACGTTGAATCTGCCTGCTTCGGTCTAAGCAAGCACGAAAATAGCTCCGCTTCAAAGGCGGAAAAGCCTTCTAGTGTATCAGGTCCCGGCGGCCCGGGCAAACCTTGATGTGACCAAAGTCTGTCCGGAAGGGCAGGAAGCGTCGCGTTTGTCGCTTTTAGGCCTCGGCGGCCGGCGCATGGCCTATTTGATCCAAAGCCGGATCGCATCCCAGGCGCGTCCCAGGATGCCAGCCTCCTCGACCGCTTCAAGAGCAATCAGCGGCACCTCACCGACCGGCCCCTGACCGTCGATGCTGATGCGCAAGGTTCCCATGGCCTGGCCGCGCTGGAACGGTGCAACCAGCGGATCGCGCCTGACCACCTCGGTCTTGAGCTTGGCGCCGCTGCCCGAAGGTACCGCAATCACGATAGGCTGGGGCCTCCCGATGCGCACCACCGACGAACGACCCTTCCAGACCGCCGGCGAGACCACGGCCTGATTGCCATCGAAGAGCTTGACCGCTTCGAAAGCGGTGTAGCCCCAATTGAGTAGCTTTTGCGCTTCGCCGGCCCGGGCGTTTTCGCTGGCTGCGCCCAGCACGATGGCCAGCATGCGCCGCGGGCCCGCTTGGGTCCCGCTACCCAGGTTGGGAAAGTCCCGGCGAGCCGTCGCCACCAGGCAGTAGCCAGCCGCCTGGGTGTGACCGGTTTTCAGGCCGTCGACCGATGGGTCGCGAAACAGCAGGAGATTGCGGTTGGTGTCATTAGAGGCCGGGGTACCTGGGTAACGGTACTTCTTGATCGCATAAAAGCCCACGAACTCGGGGAAGTCGCTCATCAGGCGCTGCGCAAGAATGCTCAGATCACGGGCGGTGCTCAGGTGGCCTGCCTCGGTGAGCCCTTCCGGGTTCTTGTAGACGGTGTTTTTCATTCCCAAGGCCTTGGCCTGCTCGTTCATGCGCTGCACAAACTGCTCCACGCTGCCGGCCACACCCTCAGCCAATGCCACAGTCGCGTCATTTCCCGATTGCACGACCATGCCCTTGATCAGGTCTTCCACCGGCACCTGCATCTTGGGGTCGATGAACATGCGCGATCCGGGCATCTTCCAAGCCCGTTCGCTGACCGGCAGCGCCTTCTGAAGCTCGAGTTTATTGGCCCGCAGGGCGTCAAAAACCAGGTAGGCGGACATCAATTTGGTCAGCGAAGCCGGCTCCACCGGGCTGTCGATCTCGTGCGAGGCCAGGATCTGATTGGCGGTCACATCGATCAGCAAGTAAGCGCGGGCGGCCACCTCGGGCGGCTGCGGCGCCTGAGCCAAGACCGACGACAGCAGGCCGGCCCAGAGCAGGCCCGCGATGACAAAACAGCGAAGGAGCATGGATAAAAGAAAGTAAGGCCGCCCCAGCCCGCCAGGCCAGCAGCCTGACGGACTGAGCAGGCTGTTCAGGCGCTCAGATGGCGAACGACCAGATTTTTGAGCAAGGGCAATTGTCCATGAAAGAAATGCCCGCCCCCGGGGATGACCAGCACCGGCAGCACCTGGGGACGCGCCCAGTCCATGACGGCGGTCAGCGGCACGGTATCGTCGGCCTCGCCATGAACCACCAAGGTGCGGTCATGCAAGGCCTGGGGAATCGGAGCCACCTCAAATCGGCCAGCGGCAGTGCCCACCAGCACCAGCTTGGCAATAGAGCGCTGCTCATGCAGGCGCGCGCAGGCGCAGCCGGTGATGAAAGCGCCGAAGGAAAAGCCGGCCAAGCACAGCGGTCCCTGGGGCTGCAGGGTGTCGATCAGGCATAGCAGGTCCTCGAGTTCACCGCGTCCGCCATCATGGCTGCCGGCGCTTTCGCCCACGCCGCGAAAGTTGTAGCGTACCGTGTCCCAGCCCGATTGATTGAAGGCGCGCGCCAAGGTCTGCACCACCTTATTGTCCAGGGTGCCACCGAAGAGCGGATGGGGGTGCGAGACAAAGGCCAGCCCGCGCGAGATACCCTGGGCAAGATCGCGGGCGACTTCAATCGCGCCGGCCGGGCCCGCCACCGTCGAACGCTGGGTCTGGGAATTCATGGCCGAGACGGCTTCGCTCAGCGGCCGACTTCAGGCGCGGTGAGGAGGCGCTCGACCACTTGGCCGCGCTGCAGGTGGGAGGAGACGATCTCGTCGATATCGCTGCCGTCCACATAGCTGTACCAAGTGCCCTCGGGGTAGACGACCGCCATCGGCCCGCCAGAGCAGCGATCCAGGCAGCCCGCCTTGTTGACCCGAACCCCGCCAGGGCCAGCCAGGCCGGCGGCCTTGACCTGCGCTTTGCAGCGGTCGAAAGCCTGCTGCGCGCCGTGGTGCCCGCAGGCGTCCTCGCCATTGCTGCGCTCATTGAGGCAGAAAAACACGTGGTACTTGTAGTAGGGGGCGGGCGATCCGGGCGCCGAAGATGGGTTGGTCATTGACCCAATTCTAAAGTGGGCCTGTGCCCACGCGCGTCGGTCTGCCCGACAAGCGCAGCAGCACATAAGACAAGGCCGCAAACGGCCACAACCAGCCCAGCCACTGGGTCAAGCCGTTAAAGCGTACGAAACGCCCCTGCTCCCAGACCTGGCGGGTTTGCTCAAAATAAGGATCGACCGGGGCCTGATTGAGCAAAGTCAGTTGCACGGCCAGGACCAACAAGGTCAGGGCGATGGCGGCGCGGGCCGTCAGCAGCAAAGCCACCACAGCGCCCAGCAGGCCCAGAGCCAGGCCCAGCCGGGCCGATGCATCGAGCCAGGCCCAGGCGTGGTCAGGGCCAAAGCTCAGCGCGCTCGACAAAGCGGTGCTCGCCACCCCGAGCACCAGGGTGCCAAGCAGGGCCACCAGCCTTTGCCAGCGCTCACGAACCACCCCATAAGCCAACAAGACGGGCACCAGCACGCCCAAGGCCACGCAGACGGCCACCGCCCCAGGCAAAAGGGGCTGTAACTCCACATCGCGTAGCGGCATCCATTCAATGAAGGGCGTGCCCGCCAGTAAGTCGAACAGTGCATCTTCGGCCCGCTGCAAAATCTGCCCGAGCCCGAATGGCACCGAGGCGGGAAAGAGCAAGGCGGCCGGCCACAGTGCCAGCAGAACCAGCGCGCCGCGCGCCTGGGCGACGAACCACCGCCTTCGGAACGCGCTCCAGCGCTGCAGCACCCCCCAATGCTCCAGCAATGCAGCGGCCAGAGCGCCCAGCCATGCGCCCAGCGTGTTCAGGGCAAAGTCCATGTTTGAAGGCACCCTCGATGGCAGATAACCCTGCAGGGCCTCCATCAGGAGGGAGAGCATCGAAGCGGCCAGGGTCGCCAGGCCCACCGGCCACCTCCAACCCGGCCCGCGCATCACCGACAAGGCCAATAAGAACCCCAGGGGGGCATAACCCAGGATGTTGACCGTGACATCAAAACCGGACCAGTAGCGGGGCAAGGGGGCGGACAGAAAAGACAGCGACCACAGCCCCTGGTCCCGCCAGGGCGAAAAAGGGTAGAGGCTGGCGTAGACCACCACACAGGACAGCGCCAAAGCCAGAGGCCAGGCCAAAGTAGGACGCGAGCCTGAGGCCATCGCTCAGGTCTGCCCGATCACGGGCCTCATGGTCGCCGCCGGCCCGCGTTCATGGCCCGCTCAGCCTTGCCAGGGCTTGACCACGACCAGCACCACCCCGGTCAGCATGAACAGCACCGGCAATTCATTGAACCAGCGGAACCAGACATGGCCCCGGACGTTCGCGCCCCGTTCGAACACCCGCAGCAAGCGACCACACTGATGATGGTAGGCCAAGGTCAGAACCACCACGGCCAGCTTGGCGTGCATCCAGCCCTGGCCGGCACCGCGGCCTATGCCATAGCCCAGCCAGAGCCAAAGCCCCAGACCGACAGCCGGGATGGCCAGGATGTTGGTAAAACGCATCAGCTTACGGGCCATCAGCAGCAGTCGGTCGCGCTCGGCGTCGCTGCCGGCGGGCACCATGGCCAGGTTCACGAAGATGCGCGGCAAATAGAACAGTCCGGCGAACCAGCTGGCCACAAACACAATGTGTAAAGCTTTAATCCAGAGCATGACGCGAGTGTAGTGGCCGTGCCCCCAGGCCTTCTCGCCTAGCCTCGGCGCCCCTGGTGTAAGTACCTAGATCGGGCTCAAGGGCCGGGACACCATCGCGCGAAATCGGATAACTCATTGAAATCAATGGAGTTTTCTGTGTGTGACGGCTCGGACGGCGAAGCCGGTAAGAAGCCTGAGACGATCTGTCTAAAATTTAGGCGAGTGTATTTGTCAACTTTATTTGGCACAATTTCGCCATGACGCCCTACGCCGCTTTTCCCGCAGGCCGGCCTCGCCGCCTGCGCCGCGACAGTTTCACCCGCAACCTGGTTCGCGAGCATGCCGTTTCAGTGCATGACCTGATCTACCCGGTCTTTGTGACCGACGGGGCCCAGCAGCGTCAGGCCGTAGCCTCCATGCCTGGGGTGGAGCGCCTGAGCCTGGACCTGCTGCTGCCAGTGGCCGAGGAATGCCAAAAACTGGGCATTCCGGTCATGGCCCTGTTCCCGGTGATCGACAGCAGCCTCAAGACCCCCGATGGCAGCGAGGCGGCCAACCCGGACGGACTGGTGCCGCGGGTGGTGCGCGAACTCAAAAAACGCTTCCCCGAGCTGGGGGTGATGACCGACGTGGCGCTGGACCCCTACACCAGCCACGGACAGGACGGCCTGCTCGACGAAACCGGCTACATCCTCAACGAAGACACCGTGGCCATGCTGGTCAAGCAGGCGCTCAACCAAGCGGGCGCCGGCGTGGACATCGTCGCGCCCAGCGACATGATGGACGGGCGCATCGGTGCGATCCGCCAGGCGCTCGAAGCGCAGGGCCACATCCACACCCGCATCATGGCCTACAGCGCCAAGTACGCCAGCGCCTTCTACGGCCCCTTCCGCGACGCGGTCGGCTCGGCCAGCAATCTGGGCAAAGCCGACAAGAAGGTCTACCAAATGGACCCGGGTAACACTGACGAGGCGCTCAAAGAAGTGGCTCTGGACATCGCCGAGGGCGCCGACATGGTGATGGTCAAGCCCGGCATGCCTTACCTGGACGTCGTGCGCCGCGTCAAGGACGAATTCAAGGTACCGACCTTCGCCTACCAGGTCTCGGGCGAGTACGCGATGCTCAAGGCCGCCGCCCAAAACGGCTGGCTCGACCATGACGCGGTGATGATGGAGAGCCTGCTGGCCTTCAAGCGCGCCGGCGCCGATGGCATCCTGACCTATTTTTCGCTGGACGTGGCGCGCAAGTTGCGCCGCTAAAGCCCGCTGGGCCTGGCGGCCGGATGAAAAGCCAGAAAATAGGCCTGCCATGAACCAAAGTCCTGCAGCGCCGCTGCGCATCTTTCATATTGCGACCGGCCAGGTCAGCGAAAGCGCATTCTGGCCCTCGCGGCCGCCTGAACAGGGCTTTGTCTGGTTAGCCGTCAAACGGTCTGTCCTGCAGGAACGGCTGGAGGAGGTGCAGCAGACCCTGCAGAACCTGAGTGCACAGCCGCTACTCGATCTGCATGTGTCCGATCTGCTCAACCCACAGCTGCCCTCCCATTACGACTACACCTCCCAATACGACTTGCTGACATTTCGGCGCCTGAGCGCACAGAGCAGCGAGGCCAGCAGGCAGACGGGGGGCCGCAAGATGCGCGGTCCGGTGATTCTGCGGCGCATAGATACCAGCCCAGTGGGCTTGGCCGTCTTCGACCGGCTGCTGCTGTCGGTCCACCCCGATGACTGTAGCGTGCGTGAGGCCTATGCGGCCAGGCTGCTCGAAGCGGGCATGCAGCCCAATGGACAGACCGGCACGCAAGCCGGCGCCAAACTGCCCACCAGCCCGGCCGACCTGATGATCAGGCTGATCAACCTGATGGTCGATCAATACCTGGACCTGCGGCGAGAGCTCAACCGCCAGCTCGATCACTGGCAGGCCGAATTGCTCGAGCCAAAAAGCCGCTTTTCCAACTGGAGCGCTGTGCTCGACGCCCGCATCACCCTGCACCGGCTCGACGAGGTCTGCGAAGACCAGCGCAGCGCCATCGTGGACTGGATCGATGCGCTGCAGACCTGGCCCGACGATCCCTCGCCAGTGCTGCAACGCGAGCGCGAACTGCTCAAGGTGCGCTCGCGGGACGTGCTCGAACACATCGAGCGGGTGGTGCGCCATGTGCAGCGCCTCGAGCACAGCACCGAGGTTGCGGTGCAGATGCATTTTTCAGCCCAGAGCCACCGCACCAACGAGGTCATGCGCACCTTGACGGCGCTGACGGCGGTGTTCTTGCCGCTGAACTTCATCACCGGCTTTTTCGGCATGAATTTCGAATTTATGCCGGCGGTCCACACCAGCACCGGCTTTTGGTGGGTAATGGGCCTAATGCTCGGCCTGGCCGCTCTGGTACTGGGCGTGTTCTGGCGCAAACGCTATTTGGCCAGCCGCTGAAACCGGCTGGCGCCTGGGCGCCAGCAGCTCGGGCGCGGACCGCTTCAGTGGCCCAGGATCTTGGACAGAAAGTCCTGCGCCCGGTCGGTCTGGGGGTGATTGAAGAACTGCTCGGGCGTGTTTTGCTCGACGATTTGGCCCTGATCCATGAAGATCACCCGATCGGCCACCGCCTTGGCAAAGCCCATCTCATGCGTGACGCACAGCATGGTGATGCCCTGGCCGGCGAGCTCGACCATCACATCGAGCACTTCCTTGATCATCTCTGGGTCGAGCGCGGAAGTGGGCTCATCGAACAACATGATCTTGGGCGTCAGGCACAGTGCGCGGGCAATGGCCACCCGCTGCTGCTGACCGCCTGACAGTTGCAAGGGGTACTTGCTGGCCTGCTCGGCAATGCGCACCCGCTGCAGTTGCGTCATGGCCCGCTCCTCGGCCTCCTTTTTCGGCAATTTGCCCACCCACATAGGCGAGAGGGTGAGGTTTTCCAGCACCGTCAAATGGGGAAAGAGGTTGAACTGCTGAAACACCATGCCGACTTGCTTGCGCACGGTATCGATGGCCTTGAGGTCGTCGCTCAATTCAATCCCGTCGACCGTCAAGCGGCCCTGCTGGTGCTCTTCCAATCGATTGATGCAGCGGATCAGGGTGGACTTGCCCGAGCCTGAAGGACCGCAAATGACGATGCGCTCGCCCTTAGACACATTCAAATCAATGTCGCGCAGCACATGAAAATCATTGCCATACCACTTGTTGACTTTGTCGAAAGAAATAATCGGAGTGCTCATGATAAGAACCGTTCGATGAATCAGCGCTGCTTGCCACGGTTAACCTGCTGCTCGACCCACAGGCTGTAACGCGACATGGCAAAGCAGAAGAAGAAATAAATCAGAGCGATAAAGACATAGCCTTCGATCTTGTACGGACGCCAGTCAGCGTCGGAGTTCAAGGCCAGACCCAGAGCGCCGGTGAGTTCGTAGAGGCTGACGATGGTCACCAGGGAGGTGTCCTTAAAGATGGCAATGAAGTTGTTCATGATGCCCGGCACCACCATGGCCAGCGCCTGCGGCAACACAATCTTGCGCTGCGTCTGCCAATACGACAGGCCCAGCGAAGCGGCCGCCTCCACCTGCCCCTTGGGGATGGCCTGCAGACCGCCGCGGATCACCTCGGCCATATAGGCTGCGGCAAACAAAGTGATGCCCACCAGCACCCGGATCAGCACATCGATCTTGGTGCCCTGCGGCATGAACAGCGGGAACATGAAGGAGGCCATGAAAAGCACCGAGATCAGCGGCACGCCCCGGATCAGCTCCACATACAAGGTACACAAGGTACGGATGGCCGGCAACTCCGAACGCCGACCCAAGGCCACCAACAAAGCCAGTGGGAAGGCCAGTGCGATCGACAAGGTAGCCAGCAAAAGCGTCAAGGGCAGACCGCCCCAGCGGTCGGTCTCCACCCGCGACAAGCCCCAGCCGCCAAGCATGAGCCAGAAAAACACCGCCAAGCCCAGCCCCCAGACCAAGGCCAGCCATGGCTTCCAGAAAGCACGGGTGCAACTGCAGATCAGCAGAGCCATGATCAACAGGGTAGCGAGCAGGGGCCGCCACTGCTCGGCAAAGGGATAGCGGCCGAAGATGATCAGCCGATACTTCTCGGCCACCACGCCCCAGCAGGCACCCACCGCATCGGCCCGGCATGCTTGTGCATCAGGCAGCCAGTAGGCCGAAAACAAAGCCCAATTGAGCAACTGGGGCAAATACCACAGTAGCACACCGCCCACCGCCACAGTGCTGAGCGTGGTGCGCAAGTCGGCAAACAGATTGCTGCGGCACCAGCCCATCAGCCCGCCGGTTCGCCCAGGGGCCGGTCGGGCCGGGATCGATTGAAAAATGCGCGCGCTCATGCTCAACGCTCCTTGATCGCCGCGCGGGCGTTGTACCAGTTCATCAGTGCCGAGGTGCTCAAGGACGTGGTCAGATAGACCAGCATGACGATGGCGATGCACTCAACGGCCCGACCGGTCTGGTTGATCGCTGTGTTGGCGATCGAAACCACATCGGGGTAGCCGATGGCCACAGCCAGGGAAGAGTTTTTGGTCAGGTTCAGGAACTGGTTGGTCATCGGCGGGATGATCACCCGCAGCGCCTGCGGCAGCATGACCAGACGCATCTCCTGGGCGCGCGACAGCCCCAGAGCCGCAGCGGCCTCGCTTTGCCCCAGGGGGACCGAGGAGATTCCCGCGCGGACCACCTCGGCCACAAAGGCTGCGGTGTAGACCACCAGCCCCAGCAGAACCGCCATGAACTCCGGCGTCAGAGCGCCGCCGTTTTCGACCGCAAACTCGCCCTTGCTGGGGTAGTTGGCCTCCAGCGGCGCGCCGCCAAGCAGCCAGCCCAACACGCTCATTGCCAGAACAATCGCCAGTGGCACCCAGAACATGCTGCGCGGCTGACCGCTTGCCTCAAACTGCAGCCGCGCCCAGCGTCTGCGCAGCCAGGCCAGCATCAGCCCGGCCACACAAGCAATAGCCGCCCACACATGGCCCTGCTCCCAGACCGGGATCGGGAAATTCAAGCCGCCCTTGCTCAGAAAAACCGAGCCCACTTGCCAAGCTTCACTGGCATCGGGCAGCATTTCGGTAAACAGCAGATACCACATCAGCAATTGCAGCAGGATGGGTACATTTCGGAAGAATTCGACATAGGCTTGGCAAAGGCCACGGACCAGCGCGTTACGGGAAAAGCGCCCCACGCCCAGCAGCGTACCCAGGATGGTGGTCAAAATGATGCCCAGCACCGCCACCCGCAAGGTGTTGGTCAGCCCGACGATAAAGGCCATCAGATAACTTTGCGTCGACTCGAAAGGCAGCAGGCTCTCGCCAATGTCAAAGCCGGCGGTCTGGCCCAGAAAGCCAAAGCCGCTTTGAATGCCGCGCTCGCGCATATTGACCAGGGTGTTATGGCCCAGATACCACAGCCCCAAGGCAATCAGGGCCAGCGCCAGTACCTGGTAAACCAGCCCACGGAATGCCTGGCTGCGCCAGGACCAGCTCTTTTTCTTGGGGGCAGCAGATGGAGGTCGGTTCATGAGATGGACTCAAGCAGGCCGCAGGGCCTTAAAGACTCTTAACAAAAATGCAGGCCATCGCAGAAAAACCGCCTGCCAGGCAGCTGCCCAACAGGCGGTTTTTCATGATCAGGGAAGAATCAACGAATCGGATAGGCGTACATCAGGCCGCCCTTGTTCCAAAGGCTATTGACACCGCGCGGCAGAGCGAGGGCCGATTTGGGGCCGACGTTGCGCTCGAATATCTCACCGTAGTTGCCCGTGGCTTTGATGGCGCGAGCCATCCACTCTTTGTCCAGGCCCAGCAGCTTGCCGGTGTCTTCGGTGGTGCCCAGCAAGCGCTGCACGACCGGGTCGGTGGCGCTGGTCTTGAGTTGGTCCACATTGGCCTGGGTCACGCCATACTCCTCGGCCTCGAGCAGACCGTAGATGGTCCACTTGACGATGGCAAACCACTCGTCATCACCGCGGCGGACCATGGGGCCCAGGGGCTCCTTGGAGATCAGCTCGGGCAGGATCAGGTGGTCAGCCGGGTTCTTGGCTTCCTTGTTGCGCACCGAGGCCAGGCCCGAAGCGTCGGTGGTGTAAGCCACGCAGCGGCCTGCGAAGTAGGCGCCGGTGGCAGCCTCCACTTTTTCAAACACCACCGGCTTGATGCCCAGGTTATTGGCGCGGGAAAAATCGGTCATGTTCTTCTCGGTGGTGGTGCCAGACTGCACACACACGGTCTGACCCTTGAGCTGCTTGGCGCTCTTGATCTTGCTCTTGACCGGCACCATGAAGCCCTGGCCGTCGTAGTAGGTGACTGTCGTCAGGTGCAGGCCCAGCGAGCCGTCGCGGGTCAGGGTAAAGGTGGTGTTGCGCGAGAGGATGTCGATCTCACCGGACTGCAAGGCGGTAAAGCGCTGCTGGGCATTGAGCGGAACATACTTGACCTTGCTGGCATCGCCCAGCGTCGCGGCCGCCACGGCCTTGCAGACGTCTACGTCCAGGCCGGTCCAGTTGCCGCTGGAGTCCGCAGCGGAAAAACCGGCCAGGCCGGTGTTGACGCCGCACACCACCTGACCGCGCTGCTTGATGGCATCAAGCGTCTTGCCGGCAAAGGCGGGGGACAAAAAGGCCAGGGACAGACCAGCGGCGGCAAGCGCCTTCAAACTGCGCGTTTGGGTTTTATTGAGCACAAGATACTCCCGTTTAAGATCAATGACGGTTCACACCGCATGTAGCGAACCAAGAGCGGGATGCTAAACGAAACGGTATCTGTTGTCCGCAGGCCTGGCCGCCAAGGCCCTAGGACTAACCCGGGTTGAGCGGCCTCATGCCGCAGTGGCATGAAGTCATGCCGACCGCCTCGAACTCCCGGCAGCCGACCCGTCAGGCTGGTCCGGCGCACACCCGGAGCACATCGGCGCCATAAGCCTGCAGCTTCTTGGTGCCCATGCCGCTGATGCCCTCCAGCGCCTTGATTTCCTGCGGATGGGTCTGTGCGATGGCGCGCAAGGTGGCGTCGTGAAAAATCAGGAAAGCGGGCAGGTTGTGCTCGCGGGCGACCTCGGCCCGCCAGGCCTTGAGGCGCTGCAAGCGCTCCAGCGCTGCCGTGTTGAGGCTGGCCTCGGCCAGAGCGCGGGTCGAGCTGCGGACTTCGCGCTTGCGTGAGCCTGATCCCGCCGGCTCCACCCGGCTCTGGCGCAGCCAAAGCTGACCCTCACCCCGCAGCAGGGTGCGCGCTGCCGGCAGCAGGCTCAAGGTGCTCATGCCCTCGCTGTCGACGTGCACCATATTGCGCGCGATCAACTGGCGCAGAACCGCTCGCCACTGCGACTCGCCCAGGTCGGCGCCAATGCCAAAGGTCGACAGCCGCTCATGCCCATACTGGTGCACCTTGTCGGTGGGCTTGCCGCGCAGGATGTCCATCAAATGGCCCGCACCAAAATGGAGCCCGCTGGCCTGCTCCACCCGGTAGATGCAGCTGAGCAGCTTGCGGCCCGCCTCGGTGCCGTCCCACATCGAGGGCGGCTGCAGGCAGTTGTCGCAGTTCATGCACGGCTGGCTGGTCTCGCCAAAATAGCCCAGCAGGCTGACCCGGCGGCAGCCGGTGCTCTCGGCCATGGCCAGCAGGGCATCGAGCTTGCCACGCATGACCTGCTTGTAGTCCTCGCCAGCCACCTCGCCGCTGTCGATCATGCGCCGCTGGTTGACCACGTCCTGCAGCCCGTAAGCCATCCAGGCGTCTGCGGCCAGGCCATCGCGGCCAGCCCGGCCTGTCTCCTGGTAATAGCCCTCGATGTTCTTGGGCATGTCTATGTGCGCAACAAAGCGCACATCCGGCTTGTCGATGCCCATGCCAAAAGCGATGGTGGCTACCATCACCAGACCATCTTCCCGCAGAAAGCGGTCTTGCCGCTGCTGCCGCAAGCCCGTGTCCAGGCCAGCGTGATAGGCCAGCGCAGATACACCGGCGGCCTGTAACTGTTCAGCCACCTCTTCAACCCGCTTCCTGGACTGGCAGTAAACAATGCCGGCTTCACCGGCATGCTCGGTTTCTATGAAACGCAGCAGTTGGCGCATGGGCTCGGTCTTTTCGACCACCCGGTAGCGGATATTGGGCCGGTCAAAGCTGCTGACAAACTGCCGGGCCGCGCCCAAATCCAGCCGCTCGACCATGTCCTGGCGGGTCAGCGCATCGGCCGTGGCAGTCAATGCCACCCGGGGCACCTTGGGGAATTGCTCATGCAAGAGCGAAAGCCCCCGGTATTCGGGCCGAAAGTCATGCCCCCACTGGCTGACGCAATGCGCCTCGTCGATGGCAAACAGGCTGAGCAGACCCTGTTCATAGAGCGTGCCTAAATGCCCCAGCATGCGCGAAGTGTTGAGCCGCTCCGGCGCCACGTAGAGCAGGGTCAGTTCGGCGCGCTGCAGCCTGGCCTGCACCTGCTGGGCCTGCTCAAAGCTCAGGCTGGAATTGAGAAAGGCCGCCGCCACGCCCGCCTCCAGCAGTGCGCCCACCTGATCGTGCATCAGGGCAATCAGCGGCGAGACCACCACCGTGACCCCGAAGCCAGCGCGCTGGCGGGCAATGGCCGGCACCTGATAGCACAGCGACTTGCCGCCGCCGGTAGGCATGAGCACCAAGGCGTCGCCGCCAGCGATCACATGCTCGATGATGTCCTGCTGCGGGCCGCGAAAACTGTCGTAACCGAAGACCTCGCCCAGGATCTCCAGCGGCTGGGCGGACATCATGGGATGCGGCCGCGCCAGACGCTCACAGTTGCTCCCAGGGCAAGCCCTCAAATCGCCAGCCCGAACGGCTCGAGCGCTTGAAATGCTCGTCAAGCTCGCCCTCAAAGCCATGCACCACATGGGCCACCTCGGTAAAGCCGGCGGCTTCGAGCGCCGCGCCGGCATCAAGCGTGCGCTGGCCGGAGCGGCAAATTAAAAGCACGGGCCGGCTCTTGTGGCCGGCTTCGCGCTCGACGGCCGCCACAAATTGCTGTGGATCGGCCGTCATATCGGGGTATTCATACCAGGCGATGTTGACCACGCCGGGGGGACGGCCGACGTACATGGACTCAATCTCCATGCGCACATCGACGAAAACCACGTCGTCGCGGCTGTTGAGCCATTGCCAGGCTTGCTGAGGTTGCAGTTGCTTCATGCGTGAGGATGTGGCGGCGCAGACAAACATCCATTGTCGAGCATGCCGGGCCGGCCTGCAGCGCCCGGGCGCGGCCTGGCCAAAAGGTGCGCCGGCCTGGCGGGCTACCTACAATCGTGCGCATGTCTGCTCCAGCCTATACCCGCGCCCAAGCCCTGCCCGAGCTGCTGCGCAAACGCCTGCTCATCCTCGACGGCGCCATGGGCACCATGATCCAGCGCCTCAAGCTGTCGGAGGCCCAATACCGGGGCGAGCGCTTCAAAGACTTTCACAAAGACGTCAAAGGCAACAACGAACTGCTCAGCCTGACTCAGCCGCAGGTGATTGGCGACATCCATGAGGGCTATCTGGCCGCTGGTGCCGACCTGATCGAGACCAACACCTTTGGCGCCACCACCGTGGCCCAGGCCGACTACGACATGGCCGATTTGGCGGTAGAGATGAACCGAGCCTCGGCCGCCATCGCCCGCGCGGCCTGCGACAAATTCTCAACCCCCGAGCGGCCCCGCTTTGTGGCCGGCGCCCTGGGCCCCACGCCCAAGACCGCCAGCATCAGCCCCGATGTGAACGACCCGGGGGCGCGCAACACCCACTTCGAGGAGCTGCGCCAGGCCTATTACGAACAGACCCAGGCTCTGGTCGAGGGCGGCAGCGACCTGCTGCTGGTCGAGACGATTTTTGACACCCTCAATGCCAAAGCGGCGCTTTTTGCGATCGACGAGTACTTCGAGCATTCCGGCGAGCGCCTGCCCCTGATCATCAGCGGTACCGTGACCGACGCATCCGGCCGCATTCTGAGCGGGCAGACCGTCAGCGCCTTCTGGAACAGCGTGCGCCATGCCCGGCCGATGGCCGTGGGCCTGAACTGCGCCCTCGGCGCCGCGCTGATGCGCCCCTACATCCAGGAGCTGGCCAAGGTGGCCGGCGACACCTTCATTTCCTGCTATCCCAATGCAGGTCTGCCCAACCCCATGAGTGAAACCGGCTTTGACGAAACCCCGGAAGTCACCAGCCGCCTGCTGCATGAATTCGCCGCCGAAGGGCTGGTCAACATCGTTGGCGGCTGCTGCGGCACCACGCCCGAGCACATCGCCGCCATCGGCAAGGCCGTCGCCCATCAGGCAGTGCGGCCCCTGCATACGGGCCCTTTTTACCGCGAAGCGGCCTGAACCAGGGCGATGTCCCACCACCTGTTGAGCGCTTGCGAGGCGGCCGAGCAATTGGCCCAGCGCAGCCTGCGCGCCGAAGATATGGTGCGCGACTGCCTGGCGCGCATCGATGCCCGTGAGGGCGAGATACAAGCCTGGAGCCATGTGGCACGCGAGGCCGCAGTGACCCGTGCGCGCGCACTCGATCAAGGCGCCCACCAAGGCCTGCTGCATGGCCTGCCGGTCGGCATCAAGGACCTGATCGCCACCGCCGACATGCCCACCACCTATGGCTCGCCCATCTATGCGGGCCATCAGCCGGCCCACGATGCCAGTTGCGTGGCGCTGGCGCGTGCCGCCGGCGCTGTGCTCATCGGCAAGACCGTCACCACCGAATTCGCCACCTTCCAGCCCAACCAGACCCGCAACCCGCACAACCTGGCGCACACACCCGGGGGCTCGTCTTCGGGCTCGGCCGCCGCGGTGGCCGATGGCATGGTGCCGCTGGCTTTGGGCACACAGACCGCAGGCTCGCTCACCCGCCCTGCGGCCTACTGCGGCGTAGTGGCCTTCAAGCCCAGCTTTGGCGGCATCAACCGAGCGGGCGTCAAACCCTTATCGGACACCCTGGACACGGTGGGCACCCTGGCCCGCAGCGTGCCCGACGCGGCCCTGTTCGCCGCAGCTTTGAGCGGTCGCACCGACTGGCTGGTGCGTCCCCTGGCCCAAGGGCTTGGCCGCCCCTTGCGGGTAGGCCATTGCCACACCTATGAATGGGCACACGCCCTGCCCGACACGCAAGCGGCGATGCACAGCGCGGCCTCACGCATCGTTCGCACAAATGGCATGGCGCTGCAGGAGCTGCGCTTACCCGCCGATTTTGAACACTTGGTGCAGGCCCAGACCCAGGTTCAATTGGCTGAACAAGCGCAATGCCTGGCCTATGAACGCCTGCAGCACTTTGAGCGCCTGAGCCCACGCTTGCAGGGCATCATGAACGCCGGCCTGGCCGTGACGCTCGCGCAATACGACCAAGCGCAGGCCTGGCTCGCGCGCTGCCGCGCGCAGCTGGCCGATGTATTCACCGATGTCGACGTGCTGCTCACGCCCAGCGCCCCGGGCGCGGCGCCAGCAGGCCTGGACAACACCGGCGACCCGATTTTTTGCCGCATCTGGACCGCGCTGCAAACCCCCACGGTCAACATACCGGCAGGCCGCGCAGCCAATGGCATGCCCGTGGGACTGCAAGTGGTCGGGCCGGTGGCAGGCGATGCGCTTACCTTGGCAGCGGCGCACGCGCTGCAGCAAGTTTTGCTAGCGGCCTGAAGCTGCGCCTGGCCCCGCCCCCCGTTGGCCCGCTAAAATACGCGTCTCCCCGAGGAGCGTTGCAGCCCGTCACCGCGACTGGGCCAGGCTTGGGGAAAGGGCCAAACCCTGTGTGCAACCACGCTCACCTTGCAAACCAGGTGAGCCCATGTCCACGCCTCTTATCCCGCCCCCTCTGCGTCTTTCTGGCCTCGAACCCATCTCGGTCGGCCAGGGCAGCCTATTCGTCAACATCGGCGAGCGCACGAATGTCACTGGCTCCAAGGCCTTTGCCCGCCTGATTCTCAACGGCGACTACGAGCAAGCCCTGGCCGTAGCCCGCCAGCAGGTAGAAAACGGCGCCCAGATCATCGACATCAATATGGACGAGGCCATGCTCGACAGCCAGGCCGCCATGGTGCGCTTTCTGAACCTGATCGCCTCCGAGCCCGACATCGCCCGCGTTCCCATCATGATCGACAGCTCCAAGTGGAGCGTCATCGAGGCAGGCTTGCGCTGCATCCAGGGCAAGGGCATCGTCAACTCGATCAGCATGAAAGAGGGTGTCGACGAGTTCAAGCGCCAGGCCCGGCTGATCCGCCGCTACGGCGCGGCCGCTGTGGTGATGGCCTTTGACGAAAAAGGCCAGGCCGACACCTATGCGCGCAAGACCGAGATCTGTCAGCGGGCTTACCGGGTGCTGGTCGACGAGGTCGACTTTGCGCCGGAAGACATCATCTTTGACCCCAATATCTTCGCCATAGCCACCGGCATCGAGGAGCACGACAACTACGCGGTTGACTTCATCGAGGCCACCCGCTGGATCAAGCAGAACCTGCCCGGCGCCAAGGTCTCGGGCGGCGTATCCAATGTCAGCTTTTCCTTTCGCGGCAACGATCCGGTGCGCGAAGCCATACACACCGTGTTTCTTTACCATGCCATACAAGCCGGCATGGACATGGGCATCGTCAACGCCGGCATGGTCGGCGTGTATGACGAACTCGAACCCGTACTGCGCGAACGGGTTGAAGATGTGGTGCTCAACCGGCGCCCGGATGCGGGCGAGCGCCTGATTGAAATCGCCGAAACCGCCAAGAGCGGGGCCCGCGATGAAAGCAAAAAGTACGAGTGGCGCGCCCTGCCCCTGCGCGAGCGCCTGACCTACGCGCTGGTGCACGGCTTCAACGAATTCATCACCGAAGACACCGAGCAGATGTGGCAACTGCTGCGCGCAGACGGCGGACGGCCTTTGCATGTGATCGAAGGCCCTTTGATGGACGGCATGAATGTGGTGGGCGACCTGTTTGGCCAGGGCAAGATGTTTTTGCCGCAGGTGGTCAAAAGCGCTCGGGTGATGAAGCAGGCCGTCGCTCACCTCATCCCCTACATCGAAGAAGAAAAGCGCCAACAGGAGGCCGCAGGCGAAGACGTCAAGACCAAGGGCAAGATCGTCATCGCGACCGTCAAGGGCGATGTGCACGACATCGGCAAGAACATCGTGACCGTGGTGCTTCAGTGCAACAACTTTGAAGTGGTCAATATGGGCGTGATGGTGCCCTGCCACGAGATCCTGGCGCGCGCCAAGGTCGAGGGCGCCGACATCGTCGGCCTGTCCGGGCTGATCACGCCCTCGCTGGAAGAAATGCAGTATGTCGCCGCTGAAATGCAGAAGGACGACCATTTCCGCGTGCGCAAAATTCCCCTGCTCATCGGCGGGGCCACCACCAGCCGGGTGCATACCGCCGTCAAGATCGCGCCGCACTACGAAGGCCCTGTGGTCTACGTGCCCGATGCCTCGCGCAGCGTGAGCGTGGCCCAAGGCCTGCTGAGCGATCAGGCGGCGCAGTACATCGCCGAGCTCATCGCCGACTATGACAAGGTGCGTGCCTTGCACGCCGGCAAGCGCCAGGCGCCCGTGGTTTCGCTGGACAAGGCCAGGGTCAACGCCACCGCACTGGACTGGGTGCACTATCACCCGCCGGCACCCAAATTCCTGGGTCGGCGGGTGTTCCGCAATTACGACCTGAGCGATCTGGCCCGCTACATCGACTGGACCCCCTTCTTCCAGACCTGGGACCTGGCCGGCCCCTTCCCGGCCATCCTTAAGGACGAGGTGGTCGGCGCCGAGGCGGTGCGCGTCTATGGTGACGCCCAGCGCATGCTGCGCCGGCTGATTGAAGGGCGCTGGCTAAGCGCCAACGCGGTGGTCGGCTTCTGGCCTGCCAACAGCGTTGGCGATGACATTGAGATCTACACCGATGAGAGCCGTCGGCAGGTGGCGATGACTTGGTACGGGCTGCGCCAGCAGGCCGAAAAAAGCAGCGGCCCCGACGGCCGGCTGCGGCCCAACCGCTGCCTGGCTGACTTCATCGCGCCCAAAGTGCTGCCAGCCGAAGTGGCGGCGGCCCGGGCCGGCGCGGCCGGAGCTGAGGGGGTTGACGGCTTTCACATCGCCGACCACATCGGCCTGTTTGCGGTGACCACCGGCATAGGCTCGGACAAGAAGGAAAAATACTTCCTCGACGACAACGACGACTATTCGGCCATCATGCTCAAAGCCCTGGCCGACCGCTTGGCCGAGGCCTTTGCCGAAGCCCTGCACCTGCGGGTACGCCAGGACCTCTGGGGCTACGCGGCTGAGGAGGCCCTGAGTCCTGAAGATCTGATTGCCGAGAAATACCGCGGCATTCGGCCGGCGCCCGGCTACCCGGCCTGCCCGGACCACAGCGTCAAGCAGGACATGTTCGAGCTCTTGCAAGCCCGCGACATCGGCATGGACCTGACCGAGAGCCTGGCCATGACGCCAGCGGCCAGCGTCAGCGGCTTCTACCTCAGCCACCCCGAGTCGGTCTACTTCAATGTGGGCAAGATCGGAGAAGACCAATTGCAAGACCAGGCCCGCCGCCGTGGCCGCGACCTGCGCGAACTCGAAAGGCTGCTGGCGCCCAACCTTTGAGTGGGAAGCACGCAACTAACGATCTGACGCGTTTTGTTGCAAGAATTAACGTTTAATCCGGCGGCCGTCGGCATGATGGAGGCACTTGATCTCACACACAGGCCCGCTCATGTCGCTCGAACAACTCATGGCCCTGGCCGGTCAACTGGCCCAGTCGCCGCGCCCTCCTGGGCTCAGGCCTACTGCCCCGTTCAGCAGCCGGGCCAGTCTGAGCCAGGCCGAGTTTGAGGCCCTGCGTGACATCTGGAGCACGCCGCTTCGCTCGCAGATGAGCCAGCGGCCCCATATGAGGCACACCGCCGAGCTGACCCTGCCAGGCAGCACCGCCTGCCACTGAGCAGCCTGACCCAAATAAAAACCCCGCCCCGGGCCAGGCCCGAATGGCGGGGTTTTTTACGAGAGCGTCTACTTACTTACCTGCCAGCGCCTTCTCGGCTTTCTCAACCAAGGGGGCGCCGATCTGGCCCTTCCACTTGGCCGCCACACTGCGGGTGGCAGCCACAAACTGGGCACGCTCGGCCGGGGTCAGCTGGGTCACCTTAACACCCAGGCCTTCAATTTCCTTGAGCAGCGGACGGCCGGCTTCGACCAGACCGGCGCGGGCCAGAGCGATTTCCTGCTTGCCGGCGTCAACCGCGGCTTGGCGAACAATTTCGCGGTCCTGCGCGGACCAGCTGTTCCAGATTTCCTTGTTGGCCACGAAGACCAGCGGATCAATCATGTAACCCCACATGGTCACATTCTTTTGACCCACGGTGTGCAACTTGGCGGCTGTGAAGATGGAAACCGGGTTTTCCTGGCCGTCGATGGCGCCAGAAGACAGCGCCGGCTGAGCATCGGCCCAGCTCATCTGGACCGGGTTGGCACCCAGAGCGGTGAACATATCGATGAACAGGGGAGAGCCCACCACGCGGATCTTCAGGCCCTTGAGGTCGGCCGGGCTGCGCACCTCACGCTTGGAATTGGTCAGCTCACGAAAGCCGTTCTCACCCCAGGCCAGCGGTACGACGCCCGAGCGATCCAGGATGCTGAAAATCTCCTTGCCGACCTCGCCGGAGGTGATGGCATCGAGCGCAGCGTAGTCGCTGATGAGGAAAGGCAGGGAAAACAGATTGAGTTCCTTGACCTGCGGCGACCAGTTGATGGACGAGCCGATGGCCAGATCGATCACGCCCTGGCGGATGGCGGTGAACTCACGGGTCTGGTCACCACCGACCAGCGAGACGCCTGGGTAGAGCTTGATGTTGATCCGGCCCTGGGTGCGCTCGCGCACCAGGTTGGCCCAGATCTCGCCGCCCTTGCCCCAGGGAAAGGCGGTGCCCACCACGGTCGACAATTTGTACTCGGCTTTGTAGCCCGGCGGCAGGGCCTGCTGTGCCTGCGCGCTCATACTCAGGCCCAGGCCCAGAGCCAAGGCGCCGATCAGGCGGCGGGTCAGGGGTTGAAATGCAAACTTCATCATGTCTCCTTCGGTTTCTTCATCAAAAAATCAGTAGCCCAGGTAGGCGGGCAGCCACAAGGCCAGAGAGGGCATGAACAGCACGGCCAACAAGCTGACCATCATGCCCAGCACCAAATACCAGACCCAGGGGAAGGTCTGCTCCATCGAAACGCCCGCCATTTTGCACGAGACCATCAGATTGACCGCCATCGGCGGGGTGAACTGGCCAACGGCCACCATCATGGTCATCAAAATGCCGAACCAGACTGGGTCCCAGCCATAGATGCGCATCAAGGGCATGACCAGCGGAACGAAAATCAAAAAGATCGACACGCCGTCCAAAAACATGCCCACCACCAAAAGCAGCGCCACCAAACACAGAAGCACGCCCGTGGAGCTCAGGCCACTTTGCGTGATGGCGCGGGTGATCGGGTCGATGATGCCCAGGGTGTTGACCGCATAGGCAAAGATCGAGGCCAGACCAATGACCAGCAGGATCACGCCCGAAATCTCGGCCGCCTCCCGAAAGATTTCCTGCAAATCGGCCCAGGCTATGGTGCGGTGAATCAACATACCCACCAACAGGCCATAGGCGACCGCTACCGCGCCGGCCTCGGTCGGGGTGAACCAGCCCAGGCGCATACCGCCCAAAATAAGCACTGGCGCAAACAGGCCCCAGCTGGCTTCGCGCAGGCTGGCCCAAAGCGGCGGACGCGGAAGGCCGGCCTCCATTTGCCCCATGTTGTTCTTTCGCGCCAGCCACAGCGTCGGTACGATCAAAGCCAAACCAGCCAAGATGCCGGGAATCATGCCGGCAGCAAACAGTGCCGGCACAGAAGCGCCGGGCACCATGACGCTGTAAATGATGAGCGCAATCGAAGGCGGAATGAGGATGTCGGTGGCCGCTGCAGCGCCGATGACCGACGCGGAAAACGAGCCCGGGTAGCCGGCGCGCGCCATGGCGGCAATCATCACCCCACCGACCGCCGCCGCATTGGCAGGTCCCGATCCGGAAATGCCGCCGAGGAACATGGCCACCAAGATGGCCACCACCGGCAGCATGCCGGGTCCTCGGCCGATGATGGCCACTGCAAAATTGACCAGCCGCTGAGCAATGCCCGAGCGGTCGAAGATCGAGCCGACCAGCACGAACATCGGCAAGGCCAGCAGGGGGTACTTGGTCAGCGAGGCGTAGAAATTTTGCGGCACCGCCAGCAGGCCCCAGCTTGGCGTATCCAAGTTGGACAGGCCGATGGCCAGCGCCCCACCCACGCCCAGCGCCACGCCGATAGGCACGCCCGCCAGCATCAGCGCCACGAACACCACGAACAGGCAGGCGCCGATCATGCCTGGCTCCTCAGACGCTGCCAGCCCTGCAGCGAGCGGGCGCACAAAATGCCGCAAAAAACCGGCAGCCAGACCGAATACCACCACTTGGGCACGCCGATGGCCGGCGAGGTTTCGTTGTAGCGGAACTCATCCCAGGCCATCTGTGCCGACAGCAGGCCCAGCACTGCAAAGAAAAAGGCCGAGGCCAGCGCTGACAACAAGGCCAAGCGGCGCTGCCTTGATGCGCTTCCCGAGGCCAGGAAATAGTCCACCCGAATGTGGCTGTCGCGCACCACTGCCGCCGCACTGCCGGCCATGGCCAAGGCCAGCATGAGGAAGCAGGAAATTTCCTCGGTCCAGGCAAAAGACTGGTCGGTGAAGTAACGCACGAACACATTGACCACGGTGATCAGGAGCAGCGCAGCCATCAAGGCCGCGCCCAATTTGTCTTCTAGAACAATCGATGGCTTCATCCTGATGAGCATAGCCTAAACTGCGGCCGGCCCCAGTGGCCGGCCGCACCAGGAGAACAGCCTTTGAACCGCGACGATTCCTTGAACACCCTGCGCCAGCTCTACCGCTGCATGAGCCGAATCCGCGCCTTTGAAGACGCGGCCGAGATCGTCAGCCAAGGCGGCGTCAGTGCCTACAGCAAGACCGCCGACGGCAGCGCCAAAGTGCGCGGCCCGCTGCACCTGTCGACCGGCCAGGAGGCGGTGCCCGCCGGAGTCTGCGCCCATCTGAAGGCCGACGACCTGCTGACCTCCACCCACCGCGGCCATGGCCATACCCTGGCCAAAGGGGCCGACCTCGGCCGCATGATGGGCGAGCTCTACGGCAAGGCCAGCGGCTTTAACGGCGGCAAGGGCGGCTCCATGCACATCGCCGATTTTTCAGTCGGCATGCTCGGCGCCAATGGCGTGGTGGCCGCTGGCCTGCCGATCGCAGTCGGCGCAGCGCACGCGCAGAAACTGCAAGGCAAGCCAGCCATCACCGTCTGCTTTTTTGGCGACGGCGCAATCAACCGCGGACCTTTTCTGGAGTCGCTCAACTGGGCCCGCATTCACGAGTTGCCGGTGCTGTTTGTCTGCGAAGACAACCGCTGGAGCGCCACCACCGCCAGCCGCGCGATGATCGCCGGTGAAGGCGCGTCCGCACGCAGCGCCAGCCTGGGTATCGCGGCCAGCCAGGTCAACGGCAATGAAGTCTGGCAGGTCCACGCTCTGGCCGGTGAACTCATCGCCCAGATCCGCGCGGGCGGCGGACCACGCCTGCTGCACGCCATCACCTACCGGCTCAAGGGCCATGTGTCGGTGGACCCGGCGGCCTACCGCGACCCGCAAGAGGTACTACAGGCCCAGCGACTGGACCCCTTAATCAAGGCCCGGACCCATTACCAGCAGCTGGGCGGCCTGCTGGCCGACCTGCAGGCCATTGACGACGCTGCTGCCGGCGAGGTCGCTCAGGCCATGGCGGCCGCCGACGCCGCGCCCTGGCCCACAGCTGCGGCCGCCTACACAGACATTCAATCGAGCGGAGACGGACAATGGTTTTGAGTCAGCCAGCCAGCTACAGCGGCGCCGCAGTGCGGGCGCTCGAACTTGAAATGCAGGCCGACCCCAGGGTGGTGGTGCTGGGCGAAGACGTGGGCCGCGGCGGCATTTTTGGCCAGTACAAAGGTCTGCAGCAGCAGTTTGGCGCCCAGCGCGTCATCGATACGCCCATCAGCGAGGCCGCCATCATGGGCGCCGGCGTGGGCATGGCCCTGGCCGGGCTGCGGCCGGTGGTCGAAATGCGGGTGGTCGACTTTGCCCTGTGCGGCATGGACGAGGTGATCAATCAGGCCGCCAAGAACCGCTATATGTTCGGCGGCCAGGGCCGGGTGCCGCTGGTGGCGCGCATGCCCAATGGCATCTGGGACGCTTCGGCCGCCCAGCATTCGCAGTCGCTCGAAGCCTGGTTCGCCCACATGCCCGGTCTGGTGGTGGTCTGCCCCGGCTCGGTACAGGACAACTACAGCCTCTTGCGGGCAGCGCTGCAAAGCGGCGACCCAGTGGTCTATATGGAGCACAAGACCCTGTGGGGCCTGCAAGGCGCACTCGACGAATCCGTACAAGTGCCGCTGGGCCAGGCCGCCTGCCTTCGCCCTGGCAGCAACCTGACCCTGGTCAGCTGGAGCCGGCAACTGCAGGTGTGCGCCAGCGCCTGCGAGCAGTTGGCCGCCCAAGGCGTGGAGCTTGAACTGATCGACCTGCGCACCATCTGGCCCTGGGACCGCGAGACGGTGCTCGACTCCTGCGCCCGCACCGGCCACTTGCTGGTGGTGCATGAAGCCATACAAGCGGCTGGCTTTGGTGCAGAGATCGCGGCCACCGTGGCCGAGGAACTGGGCATACCCGTGCGGCGCCTGGGCGGCCCGCGCATTCCCGTGGGCTATGCGCCGGTGCTCGAAGCGCAGGCTCGGGTCTCGCAGGAACAGGTGATGGCAGCCGCCCTGGCCTGCCTGCAAGGCCCTCGCGCCCGAACCACCTGATTAGCCCTGCGCTTGAAGGTTGGGGCGTACCATCAGCAGGGACAGCAGGACGGTCAGCGCCACCACCCAGAACACCGGCCCCGTGCCCAGGGCCGAGCCGAGGGCACCGAAGGCCGCCGGCAAAAAGGTCTGGCTGGCGCTGACGATGACCGAGCGCATGCCTATGGCCTCGCCCTCCCGGCCAGGGGGCGCGTTCTGATGCAAGAGCGTCATCGCCAGGGGCTGGCCAGCGCCCAGCATCAGTCCAGTCAGCAGTGCCAGCGCCAGTAGCTGGGGCAAGCTAGTGGCCCATGGCGTGATGCCATAGAGCAGCACCGTCATGGCCAGGGTCACGGTCAGCAGGCGCGCCGGACCGACCCGCTGCGCCACCCGGCCCAGCACCATACGCACCGCCAAACTGCCAGCCGCATAGGTCGATGCAATCGCGCCAATGGCGGTGGCCGACAGGCCCAGCGCCGCCGCATGGACAGGCATGAAAAAATTGAACAGGTCCCAGGCCAGGGCCACCATGGCGGCAATGATCAGTGCTGAGCGTATAGAGCCCAGCGCCATCAGGCTGGCCTGGGGCGCGACGCCTTCGCTGTGCTGCGCCCGGGCCACCGGCTGCAGCAGCGGTGAGCGCACCGTGCGCAGCAGGAGCAAGCCCAAGGGCGGGGTGATGCACATGGCCAGGAAGGCGCTGGCATGCCCTGCGTTGTCAATCAGGACACCGGCAACCAGCGGCCCGACGAAGCCCGAGAAAGAAAAGCCCACACTCATGCCGGCAAAACCCCAGGTGGTCCCCTCGGGTCCACAGGCCTGACCGATGGCCTGGGTGACGGCCACCTGCGCCATGGTCACGCCCCAGCCCACCAGCACACTGCCCAGCGCGATCACCGCCAGATGCGGCGCCCAGGCAGCCAGCAGGCCGCCCAACAGGATCAGCAGCATGCCGCATCGAACCGGCGGCCGAAAGCCCACCCGGTCACTCCAGCGCCCCATGGCCACCGATGTCAGCGTGGGCATGATCATGAGCATGCTGAGCAATACACCCACGCCCAGAGGCGACATGCCGCGCGCTACCGCCCAAAGCGTCAAGGTCAGGCGTACGCCCCCAAAGGCCAGATGGGCCAGCACCATCAGCGCGATCAGGCGCAAGACCAAGGGTTGATAAGGCGGGCGATTGCTCAAATTAGCCAGCCGGGTCTACTCCGGCCTGAATGAAGGAACTTGCATCGGTAGGCAACAGACGCTTTCCCAAGCCTGTCCAGCCGATCGACCGGCTGAAGTTTCCCACGATCGTCAGCGCAGACCTGGCCCGGCCGCGACAGCGCGGGGCTCACTCATGCGGGCGGCAGCGGCAAAAGCCGCCACCATGGAACACGCTCACTCCGGATCGCGCACCCGCAAAAAGCTGGCAAAGCGCGGCAATCCAGAGGCGGTGCGGTCCCGGTAGCGGTAAGTCACCCATGCCCCGACAGGCGGCGGGTGGCGGCGCAGCGCATCGCTCAGACCGGTGCCCAGGGCAAAGCGCTGGCCTTGGGGCGTTTGCATCAACAAGGCCCCGGTCTGGCCCTCCAGGCGGCCCTGCCCTGGCAGGTAGCCGACCACCTGGCCGTCCTCATCCGGCTCGGGCTTGAGCTTGTACAAATCCTGCGTGCGGCCCGCACGCCATAAGGCATCGGCGCGGTGCAAAACCAGGCCCTCGCCACCCTGCTTGACCACCTGCTGCAAGCGCGCTTGCAGCGCCAGCGCAGTTTCCACTGCCTCGTGCGTGACGGGCACCAGCCAGGGCTGGGCGGCCGCTGAAACCGCCTGCACCAGCCGACCGACCCGCTGGGCAAAGGGCTCTGACAAGCCCCAGACATCAAACACCATGTAGCGCAGCTCGCGCCACTGGGCATCGTCAGGCACCGTTCGCCGCACCGCGCCCGAGACCAGGTCAAACTGCCCCCGCCCCATCCACAACTCGCCGTCCAGCGGCATGGCAGGCAAAGCCGCCACAAACCATGCGGGCGCAGCGATCACCCGTCCGCTGCGAAAGCGCAAGACCTGCCCGTCCCAGACCGCGCGCACGCCGTCGTACTTTTCGCTGACCAGAAAACCCTGGGGCGATTGTCCGGAGGGCCAGACCGAAGCCAGCTGAACATCGCCACCGGCCGCCGCCGCACCCGAAGCCAAGCAGGGACTGAGCCCCAAAAGCAAAACATGCCGCCTATGCAGCCCCGACCCAAGCCCTTGCACACCTGCAATCATGATCGAGCCTCCTTGTCAATCACGGGACCACTGGCCTTGGGAGCCCAGCAGGCGGACATCCCGGGCGGCGGCGTTCTCGATGGACAAACTGGCAAGGGCGTGAAGCAACTGGCTGTACGCCCGATCCACCACAAGCTCAGCATGACTTCAGCCCCCGCCGGTACTGCACCGCTTCAGCCACATGGGCCAGCTCGATCTGGGGACTGGCGGCCAGATCGGCGAGGGTGCGCGCCACCTTTAGGCAGCGGTGAATGCTGCGGCCCGACCAGGCCAGACGGGTGGCGGCGCTGGTCAGGAACTGCGCCACCGGATCGTCCAGCGCGCAGTGGGTGTCGATGCGCTGGCCGGCCAAGGCCTCGTTCAGGCAGCCCTGTCGGGCCAGGGAGCGCTCGCGGGCGGCGGCCACCCGCTCGGCGATGGGCGCGCTGGCCTCGCCGGGCGGCGCCTGCACCAATTCTTGCGGCGGCAGGGCCGCCACCTCGACCTGCAAGTCGATGCGATCGAGCAGCGGGCCGCTGATCTTGCTCTGATAACGCAAGACCTGCTCTGGCGAACAGCGGCAGGCGCGCTGCGGCGAGCCCAGGTAGCCGCAGGGGCAGGGGTTCATCGCCGCCACCAGCTGAAACCGGGCCGGAAATTCAGCCTGCCGTGCGGCCCTGACCACCCGGATGGAGCCGCTCTCCAGCGGCTCGCGCAGGGCTTCGAGTGCGGCGCGTGGAAATTCGGGCAGCTCATCGAGAAACAAAACGCCGCCGTGGGCCAGGGAAATCTCGCCCGGCCGCGGCGGCGACCCGCCGCCAACCAGGGCCACGGCGCTGGCACTGTGGTGGGGCGCGCAGGTCGGGCGCAGGGCCCAACGCTCGGGCGCAAAACGCCCGCCCAGCGAGGCCAGGGCTGCACTCTCCAGGGCCAATTCGGTGTCCATCGGCGGCAGCAGGCCGGCCAGGCGCTGAGCCAGCATGGACTTGCCCGAGCCGGGCGGGCCGATCAGCAAGAGGCTGTGGCCACCAGCGGCGGCCACCTCCAGCGCACGCCGGGCTGCCGCCTGGCCCTTGACGTCGGCCATGTCCGGGCCTGAGGCGGCCACTGCCGGCAGCGCAGCGCTCACCGGCTGCCAGAGCAGCCCATCGGGCGGTCCACCCGGCTGCAATTGCTGCACCACTTCGAGCAAGGTAGCTGGACCATAAACCCGAGCGCCCGGCACACAAGCCGCCTCGGCCGCGCAGGCGGCCGGCAACACCAGTGCGCGGGCCAGGCCCTGGCGACTGGCCAAGGCCATCGCCAAGGCGCCGCGCACCGGCCGCAACTGCCCGCCCAGAGACAGCTCGCCGGCAAACTCAAAGCGATCGAGCTGCTGCGCATCGAGCAGACCAGCTGCGGCCAGAATGCCCAGGGCAATCGGAAGGTCGAAGCGGCCCGAATCCTTGGGCAGGTCGGCCGGCGCCAGATTGACGGTAATGCGCTTATTGGCCGGAAAGTCCAGCCCGCTGTTGGCAATGGCCGAGCGCACCCTCTCACGCGCCTCCTTCACTTCGGTATCGGCCAGCCCGACCAGGCTCAAGCTCGGCAGACCGTTGGCCAGATGCACCTCGACCAGCACCGATTGGGCCTGAAGACCAAGCAAGGCACGGCTGTGCACGATGGACAGGCTCATGGCAGGAAATTGGGTGTTTTGATCCAAAACGGTGCACGCATGAGCACCTATTTGGTGCAAACTTGGGGCATCCGGGCACAGACGACTGTAGTCGCTACAGCCCGCGCGCACTGCCTCCATGCACTGCTGGGGCCTCCCGCGAAAACATTCTTTGCAGAGCGGGGGCCCGGCGCATCGGAGCCGCTGGCACGGACTCTGCTTTGAGACTCCCGTACTTGTCTTTACAGCGTGCTAGTGAGAAAGGAACTCCCAACATGAAACTCGTCACGGCCATCATCAAACCCTTCAAGCTCGACGAGGTGCGCGAAGCGCTCTCGGCCATGGGCGTGCAAGGCATCACCGTCACCGAAGTCAAAGGCTTTGGCAGGCAGAAGGGACATACCGAGCTCTACCGGGGCGCTGAGTATGTGGTCGACTTCCTGCCCAAAGTGAAGATCGAAGCGGCTGTTTCCGAAGACCTGGTCGAGCGCGTGATCGAAGCCATCGAAGGCTCGGCCCGCACCGGCAAGATCGGCGACGGCAAGATTTTTGTGTACGACCTCGAGCAGGTCGTGCGCATCCGTACCGGCGAAACCGGTAAAGAAGCGCTGTAAGGCCCTCAGGCAGTCTATTCAGAGAAAGAAGTTACGCCATGAAAAAACTACTCGCCTCCTTGGCCTTAGGCCTGAGCCTGCTGACCGGCAGCATCAGCGCACTGGCGCAAGCACCTGCTGCCGCCCCGGCCGCCGCTGCCTCTGCCGAAGCCCCGAAAGCCGCTGACGCCGCACCCGCAGCCGGCGCCCCGGCTGCACCTGCGGCTGCCGCCGCGGCTGCACCGGCCCCCGTCCCCAACAAGGGCGATACCAGCTGGATGATGATCTCCACCGTGCTGGTCATCATGATGACCATCCCCGGCCTGGCCCTGTTCTACGGCGGCCTGGTGCGCAGCAAGAACATGCTGTCGGTGCTGATGCAGGTGATGGTGACCTTTTCCATGATTGCGGTGCTGTGGGTGGTCTATGGCTACAGCATCGCTTTCACCGAGGGGGGAGCCTTCTTCGGCGGATTCGATCGCTTCATGCTCAAGGGCATCTGGGACAACGCTGCCGGCTCCTTTGCCAACGCAGCGACCTTCAGCAAGGGCGTGGTAATCCCGGAGATCGTATTTGCCGCCTTCCAGGCCACCTTTGCCGGCATCACCTGCGCGCTCATCGTCGGCGCCTTCGCCGAGCGCATGAAGTTTTCCGCTGTGCTGGCTTTCATGGTGCTGTGGTTCACCTTTAGCTACCTGCCCATTGCCCACATGGTTTGGTTCTGGATGGGGCCTGACGCCTACACGAGCAAAGAAGTGGTGGACGCCATGACCGCCAAGGCTGGCTACATCTGGCAGTCGGGCGCACTGGACTTTGCCGGTGGTACCGTGGTGCACATCAACGCCGCTGTGGCCGGTCTGGTCGGCGCCTACATGGTGGGCAAGCGTATCGGTTTTGGCAAAGAAGCCATGGCCCCGCACAGCCTGACCCTGACCATGGTCGGCGCTGCCCTGCTGTGGGTGGGCTGGTTCGGCTTCAACGCCGGCTCGGCTCTGGAAGCCAACGGCTTCGCCGCCCTGGCCTTCATGAATACGCTGGTAGCAACCGCTGGTGCAGTTCTGACCTGGTGCATCGGCGAAGCCATGCTCAAGGGCAAGGCATCGATGCTCGGCGCTGCCTCTGGTGCTGTCGCTGGCCTGGTGGCCATCACCCCGGCCGCAGGCAATGTGGGTATCGGCGGCGGCCTGTTCATCGGCCTGCTGGCAGGCTTTGCGGGCCTGTGGGGCGTGTCTGGCCTGAAGAAAATGCTGGGCGCGGACGACTCGCTCGATGTGTTCGGCATCCACGGCGTTTGCGGCATCCTGGGGGCCCTGCTGACTGGCGTGTTCAACAGCCCCAGCCTGGGCGGTCCCGGCTATGTGGCCGACTGGGTGACTGCCACCATGGTCACCGCCGCCGATTACTCCATCGTCGGCCAGGTCTGGATCCAGCTCAAAGCCGTGCTGATCACTCTGGTGTGGTCGGGCGTGGTTTCGGTGGTGGCCTTCAAGATCGTCGACATGACCATCGGCCTGCGTGTGAGCGAAGAGCAAGAGCGCGAAGGTCTGGACATCAGCTCCCACGGCGAGACGGCCTACAACCGTTGAAGCTGCGCAGGGGGCCGGCTTGAGAGCAGCTCACCTGTTGAATTGTTAGAGAGTCTCCTTTGGATGTTGGCCCGTCAGCGCAAGCTGACGGGCTTTTTTGTTTTAGGCCGGGGCTTGGTGTTATGACTCACCTCCTCGCGGCCCCCAAAAGACGACCCAAGTCGCGAAGTTTTCGAAGCGATGCACCGCACCGGCTGGCACAAACAGCACGGTGTTGGGGTCAAAGCGTGAGCGCTCTTGCCCACACACAAATTCGCCCGTGCCCGAGATGACGAAGTAAAGCTCATCTTGCTGATGCGGCTGCTGCGGATCGGTCCCCACCGGGGCGTAAAGCTCTACCGTCATGGAGCCGTGGTTCAGGGCTTGCAAAAACCGTTCGGCTTGGGGCCATGGTGCGCTGGGCCGGCCGGGCAAGCGAGCCAAGAGCTCAGCCGCGCTGGCCTTCATGAACGGGGAGTTGGGATCAGGCATAGACACTCGCAGGTCAAACACAGGCATATTAGAAATAAAATCTGCAACCGAAGGCCAGCTCAAGTCTCGGTAGGCCTGGCGTCGAAGGGTGGCGTGAGGGCCGGAATAGGCACCCCGCAAATTCCCACACACCCCCCGTTCAAAAAATTCAGCTGGCGCAATGCAGCGGCGGTTTACCATCGCCGCCCATGGACGTTCAACTGCAAGAATTGATAGCCAAGGTGCGCGATGCGGCCGCTGGGGGCCGCCTGCTGCGCCTGCGCGGCGGCGGCAGCAAGGACTTCTGGGGCGCGCCTTTGCTGGGCGAGGTGCTCGATACCCGCTCTTATGCGGGCATCGTCAGTTATGAGCCCAGCGAGCTGGTGATCACCGCCCGCTGCGGAACGCCGCTGGCCGAGCTCGAAGCTGCACTGGCCGAAAAAGGCCAATGCCTGGCCTTTGAACCGCCGCATTTCGGACCAGGGGCGACGGTCGGTGGCATGGTGGCTGCGGGCCTGTCGGGCCCGGCGCGCGCCAGCGTGGGTGCGCTGCGCGACTTCGTGCTGGGGCTGCGCATGATCAACGGACGCGGGCAAGACCTGACGTTTGGGGGTCAAGTCATGAAGAACGTGGCCGGCTACGACGTGTCGCGCCTGCTGGCCGGGAGCTGGGGCACCTTGGGTGTGATCACCGAGGTCTCGCTCAAGGTGCTACCGGTGGCGCCTGGCGAAGCCACTCTCATGTGCGCGGGCCTGGCGCAAAAGCCTGCGCTGGAGCTGCTGCACCGCTGGGGCGCTCAGCCCCTGCCGCTCAATGCCAGCGCCTGGGTGCACGACAGCAGCGCCAGCCCCAGCCATGACTACCTGTTCGTTCGGCTGAGAGGTGCGGTGGCGGCCGTGCAAGCGGCTGTGCTTCGAATGAGTGCCGACGCGCAAGCGCTGGGCGCACAGGTGGCCCGCATGGACAAGGCCGAGGCGGCTGCCGACTGGCAAGCCAGCAGAGAGCAGAGCCTGCCCTTTTTTGACCCGCCAGCCGATGATCTGTGCCTGTGGCGTTTGTCGGTGCCGCAAACCGCGCCGGTGCTCGATGTGGCAGGGTCGCCCTACATTGAATGGCAGGGCGCGCAGCGTTGGTTGTGGGCGCCGGCCGCAGCAGCGGCCGAGTTGCGCCAAGCAACTCAAGCGGTCGGCGGCCACGCCAGCCTGTTTCGCGCCAGCCGGCTGGGGGGTAAGGACAAATCCGTAGGCGCCAGCGCTCCGCTCGATGCCGTGCAACAGGGCATAGGGCGCGAGCTACAAAAACAATTTGACCCGCAGGGCGTGTTCGCCACGGGCCGCATGGGCCTTTAAGGAGCGAATATGCAAACCCATCTGGCTGCCCAATACCAAGACACCGACGAAGGGCGACAGGCCGAAGCGATTTTGCGCAAATGCGTGCACTGTGGTTTTTGCACCGCCACCTGCCCAACCTACCAGCTGCTCGGCGACGAGCTTGACGGTCCGCGCGGGCGCATCTACCTGATCAAGCAGGTGCTCGAGGGCGAGCAGCCCACCCGCAAGACGCAGCTGCACCTGGACCGCTGCCTGACCTGCCGCAACTGCGAAAGCACCTGCCCCAGCGGCGTGCAATACGGCCATCTGATCGACATTGGCCGCAAGATCGTCGAGGAACAAGTGCCCAGGCCAGCGAGCGAAAAGGCCTTGCGCTGGGCGCTCAAGGAAGGCCTGCCCTCACCCCTGTTTTCCCCGGCCATGAAGCTGGGCCAGGCGGTGCGCGGCTTGCTACCGGACAGCCTGAAAGCCAAAGTGCCCGAAGCACGCCCAGCCGGTGCCTGGCCCACCGGCCAACACAGCCGCAAGGTGCTGATGCTCGGCGGTTGTGTGCAGCCGGCGATGGCGCCCAACATCAACGCGGCCACCGCACGGGTGCTCGACGCCTGCGGCATACAGACCGTGATCGCGCCTGAAGCCGGCTGTTGCGGTGCGGTCAAGTTCCACCTCAATGACCAGGCCGGTGGCCTGGCCCAAATGCGCCGCAACATCGACGCCTGGTGGCCCTGGGTTGAAGGCGCGCAAGTCGAGGCGATTGTGATGAACGCCTCAGGCTGTGGCGTGACGGTCAAGGAGTACGGCCACCACTTGGCGGGCGATCCAGCCTACGCCAGCCGGGCGCAGCGCATCAGCGAACTGACCCGCGACCTGAGCGAACTTCTGCCCGATCTGGTGCCCCTGCTCAAGACGCGCATCAAACCCGAAGCACTGCAGGCTGCCGGCTTGCAGGCCTATCACCCGCCCTGCACCTTGCAGCACGGCCAGCAGCTCAAGGGCGGGGTGGAAAAGCATCTGTCAGAACTGGGCTTTCAGGTCAGCGTCGCGGCCAGCGAGGCGCACCTGTGCTGCGGCTCGGCCGGCACCTACTCGGTACTGCAGCCGGATATTTCAAAAACGCTGCGCGACCGCAAGCTCGGCCATCTGAATCAGGGCCAGCCGCGGACCATCATCTCGGCCAATATTGGCTGCATCACCCACCTGCAAAGTGGCACGGCAGTACCGGTGCGCCACTGGGTGGAAGTGCTCGATCAGAGTGTGAGCGCATGAGCGTCGCTTACGTTTACCACGGCTTGGGCAGGCTGGCCGCCTTGAGGACCATCAGCGCATTGGGCGCCGCCATCAGCATGGCTCTGGCGGGCTGCGCAGCGCCTGCGCCCCCAGCGCCGGCCTCCAGGCAGGTCACACTGGCCAATCCAGCCGCTGTGGCTTGCGTGCAGGCGGGCGGGCGCCTGGAGATCGAACGCACACCCGCCGGCGAGCGCGGCATTTGCCTGCTGCCGGGCGGTCTTCGCTGTGACGAGTGGGCCTGGTTTCGCAAGGAAGCCGGCGCATGCTGTGCCACCGGCGCGACCCCACCCCCATCAGACATCAAGGCCTGCCGCTGAGCGGCTGCTCGGGTGCCGGGCTCGACGCTCAGCACCGGAGCGTAGGCCTTTAACCCACGTGCTTGGCAAAAAACGCCAGCGTGCGCTCGAGGGCCAGCTTGGCTGCCGGCGCGTCCCAGGAGCCGCGCTGATCGCAATTGAAGCCGTGGTCGGCGGCATAGACATGGACTTCGGTGCCAGGCTGCGCCTTGGCAAAAGCCTGCACCGATTCCATCGAAATCCAGTGGTCCTTCTCGCCAAAATGGGCCATGACCGGGCACATCGGCGTGCGGGCCATCTCAGCCGGCGTGGTCACACCGCCGCCATAGTAAGAGGACGCAGCGCTGACACCTTTGACCGCGCAGGCGGTGCGCCAGGTCAGCAGGCCGCCCCAGCAATAACCCACCACACCGACTTTGCCGGCGCGAGCGGCATAAGCCACCGCTGCCTCGATGTCGATCATCACGCCGGGGGCTGGCAGCGCCTCGACCGCCGCTTTCAGGTCTCTGCCGGCGTTCATGTCATCGCCGGTGTAGCCCAGCTCCACCCCTTGCTTGACCCGGTGAAAGGTGGCTGGGGCCACCGCCAGATAGCCTTCGGCCGCATAACCGTCAACCACCGATCGGATGTGCGAATTGACGCCAAAAATCTCTTGCAAGACCACCACCGCGCCGCGCGCCTTGCCAGCCGGCTCGGCCACATAGGCGGGGAAGCTGAAACCGTCGGACGATGTGAGTTGTACCGATTGACCCATGATGCGAAGCCCTTTCCTTGAATCACCCATAAAAAATATGCCCCTAGGGGCGCGAAAAATCAAAACCCCTTCATTGTGCAGCCAGTCGGCGCCGCAGGAATTCAAGGCGATCCTGGCCCCAAAAAATTTCGCCATCCACCACATAGCTGGGCGCGCCGAACACGCCCGCTGCAATGGCCTGCGCCGTGTTGGCCTCATAGGCTTGCTGCACCGCGGCCGAGCGCGAATCGTCCCACCAAGCAGCAGGCAGGCCTTGCTCGGCCAGCAATTGCGCGAGCGTGGCCGCATCGGCAATATTGCGCTGCTGGGCCCAGACGGCAGCGAAGATCGCGCCGCTCAAGGCCAGGGCCGGTTCGCTGCCGCCGGCCTTTTCGGCCGCGATGATCAAGCGGGCCGCATCGTCGCCCGAGACCGGAAAGAAAGTCGGCTGTAGGTGCAGCGGCATGCCCAGGTGCTCGCTAAAGCGGCGCAACTCCACCAACCGATAGGCCTGCCGCTGCGGCGCGCGCTTGGGCAAGGGCAAGCCGCCCGAGGTGGCAAAGACCTGGCCGAAATCAGCGGCAAGCACCCGCACTGCGGCGCCGGCTGCCTGCGCCATATGCACAAAGCGCTGGTGGCCCAAATAAGTCCAGGGGCTTTGCGGGGTGAAGTAATAGTCGATGCTGAGCATGAAGCACTCCTTGCCGGTCCGTCCAAGGAACCGAGTAAGAGCGCGATTCTGGCAGAGCAGGCCGATTCACGCCGAGGCCGCCGCTTTGCCACAATCGCGGCTGAGCCATCTTGCTCCTCGCATCAAACAGGCCCGCGACCATGAGCGACCCGGTTTTTGACTACATCATCGTTGGCGCCGGCACCGCCGGCTGCCTGCTGGCCAACCGCCTGAGCGCCGATCCGAGCAAGCGGGTGCTGCTGATCGAGGCCGGTCGCAAGGACGATTACCACTGGATCCATATTCCGGTGGGCTATCTCTACTGCATCGGCAATCCACGCACCGACTGGCTCTACAAGACCGAGCCGGCGCCGGGCCTGAACGGACGCAGTCTGCGCTACCCCCGCGGCAAAACCTTGGGCGGCTGCTCAAGCATCAACGGCATGATTTACATGCGCGGCCAGGCACGTGACTATGAGCGCTGGGCCGAGCTGACCGGCGACGAGGCCTGGCGCTGGCAGCAGGTGCTGCCTGACTTCATGCGCCATGAGGACCACTACCGGCTTGACGAGGGCGCTGCGCCGACCAGCCCGGAATTTGCCGCGGTGCATGGCCACAAAACGGGCCGGGACGGCGGCGAGTGGCGGGTGGAAAAGCAACGCCTGCGCTGGCAGATTCTGGATGACTTTTCGCAGGCCGCGCAGCAAGCGGGCATTCCTGCCACCGACGATTTCAACGCCGGCAACAACGAAGGCGTGTCCTACTTCGAGGTCAATCAGCGCAGCGGTTGGCGCTGGAACACGGCCAAGGCTTTTTTGCGCCCGACCTGCTACGGCAGGCCCAACTTCGAAATGTGGACCCATGCGCAGGCCAGCGAATTGGTGCTGCAGGCCCAGGACGACGGCCAGCAGCGCTGCACCGGTGTGCGGGTCTGGACCGGCTCTGGACAGGTCGAGGCCCAATTGTCTGAAGGTGGCGAGGTGCTGCTGAGCGCCGGCAGCATAGGCTCGCCGCAGATCCTGCAGCTGTCGGGCATCGGGCCTGCCGATCTGCTGCAGCAGCATGGCCTTGCAGTACGGCACCATCTGCCCGGTGTGGGGGAAAATCTGCAAGACCATCTGCAGATCCGGGCGGTCTACAAGATACGGCCGCCGCGCGGCGGCCAGGGCACGCTCAACACCATCTCCGCCTCGGCCTGGGGGCGGCTCAAGATCGGCCTGGAATACGCCTTGCGCCGAACCGGCCCCATGAGCATGGCCCCATCGCAGCTGGGCGCCTTCACCCGCTCGAGCCCCGAACTGGCCTGGCCCAACCTCCAGTACCACGTCCAGCCGCTGTCGCTGGAGGCCTTTGGCGAGCCCCTGCATCCCTTCGATGCCTTCACCGCCAGCGTCTGCAACCTCAACCCCAGCAGCCGGGGCAGCGTGCGCATCCGCAGCGCCGACTTCAAGGACGCGCCGCTGATCGCCCCCAATTACCTGAGCACCGACGAGGACCGGCTGGTGGCAGCGCAATCGCTGCGCCTGACCCGACGCATCGTCGAACAAAGCGCGCTGGCGCGCTGGCAGCCCGAGGAATTCAAGCCCGGGGTGCAGTACCAAAGCGATGAAGACCTGGCCCGGCTGGCTGGCGACATCGCCACCACCATCTTCCACCCGGTGGGCACCACCCGCATGGGCCGCGCTGACGATCCGATGGCGGTGCTCGATTCACACCTGCGGGTGCGCGGCGTGGCCGGCCTGCGGGTGGTCGATGCTGGCGCCATGCCCCTGATCACCAGCGGCAACACCAACGCGCCGACGCTGATGATGGCCGAAAAGGTAGCTGGCTGGATCCGCAGCGGCGACTGAGGCTACCGCCTATGCCCCGGGAAACTCCCGAGGTCAGGGCTGACGGGCCGCGCTTATAGTGCGGCCCATCGAAGCAGCAGCCCCCAGGGCCAGCCGCTTGCGAGGAGCCGAGGAGACAGCGATAAAAGTCTGACCGATCAGACCACGCCCAAAAGCACCGCAACACACTGCGAGACAAGATCACAGCCGCGCCCAACAGGCCAGGCTGAAAAAGCGCCGGTCACCGCCGGCGCTTTTTTTATGCCTGCGGCAAGACGCGGTGAGGATGGGGCCAGTGCGAAAATCGGCGCATGGAATTGCTCTTCGTGGCTGGCGCGGCGCTGTTGGCCGGCTTCGTCGATGCCATCGTCGGTGGCGGCGGGCTGGTGCTGGTGCCTGCGCTGTTTGCCGCCTTCCCCCAGGCCCACCCGGCCACGCTGCTGGGCGTCAATAAAAGTGCATCTGTGTGGGGCACCGCAGTGGCCACGGTGCAGTATTCACGCCGGGTGCAGATGCGCTGGCACGCCCTGCTGCCAGCAGCGGCCCTGGCTCTGGTGGGTTCACTGGCCGGCGCCTGGCTGGTCACGGTGGTCTCGCCCGAGTTTTTGCGCAAGCTGCTGCCACTGGTGTTGGTGGCGGTGCTGGTCTATACCCTGCTCAAAAAAGATCTGGGGCGCGAGCACAAGCCCTGGCTGCAGGGCAGGCGGGAGGCGGCGACGGCCGGCACCATCGGCCTGGCGATGGGCTTTTACGACGGGTTTTTCGGACCCGGCACAGGAAGCTTGCTGGTTTTTCTGTTCGTGCGTATCCTGGGCTACGACTTTCTCAATGCCTCGGCGGCCGCCAAGCTGCTCAATACCTGCAGCAATTTCGCAGCGCTCGCGCTGTTCGCCTTCAAAGGCCATGTCTGGTGGCATTACGCGCTGGTGCTGGCCATCGCCAACGTGGCTGGCAGCCTGCTGGGCACGCGGCTGGCGCTCAAGCACGGGGCCGGTTTTGTGCGCGCGGTATTCGTTCTGGTGGTCAGTGCGCTGATCCTGCGCACCGGCTACGACGCCTTCTTGCGCTAGCCGGTCTGATCAAGCCTGCGGCCGCACGCTGACCTCGCCGCTGCTGACCTCTACCAGACCGGCCGGCGTTTGCAGGCGCAGGGCGCCGCTGGCGCTGACGCCACAGGCCAGCCCCTGGCGGCCGTCGGACAAGCTCACCGTGCGTCCTTGCAGCAGGTCCAGGCGCGCAAAACGCTGGGCAAAAGCGCTCCATCCCTGCCGCTCGAACTGGAGCACATCGCGCACCAGGGCCGGCGCCAGCGCGCCCAGCAGCTGCTCCGCGCTGAGCGGAACCACACTTTGCAGCCAGGCCGGCGCGACGGCCGGCGCCGCAGCTGCGGCCTCACCGGCGACCGGCGGGAGCCAGCCTGGCGCAGGCTCCTTGATGTTGATGCCCACGCCCACCACTGCATAGCGCTTCTCGCCCAAGGCGGCGGTCTCAATCAGGATGCCGCCCAGCTTGGCCTGGCCCAGCCAGAGGTCGTTGGGCCACTTCAGGCCCACCGTGCTCGCGCCCAGCCCCGCCAGGGTCTCGGCCACGCTCACGCCAACGGCCAGCGACAGGCCGTCCCAATCGGCCGGTGCCAGCGGCAGGCCAAAAGAGAAAGTCAGACTGGAGCCCGGCGGGCTGTGCCAGCTGCGGCCCAAGCGCCCCCGACCGGCGCTTTGCCGCTGGGCCACCAGCAGCACAGGCTCGGCCTGGCCGCTGCGGCAGCGGCGCATCAGCTCACTGTTGCTCGAATCGATCTCGGGCAGGATCTCGACCGTCAGGCCCGGCAGCAGCGGCTCAGCAGCCAGCCAGATGGCCTCGGCCGGCCAGTGAGCGGGCATGTCTGCGGGCCGGGCGGGGCCATCGAGCTCTGACACGGGAGCAGCCGGCCGCGCAGCGCTCAGCGGCGGCGCTTGGGGGCCAACAGGGTGCCGCGGCACTGGGGCGCGCCGCACCAGCAGGGGTATTCGGCCTTGAGCTTGGGCGTGTAGGGCATGTCGATCACCAGGCCATAGTCATAAAACAGCTCCTGTCCCGCACGGATCTTGCGCAGGGTCTTGATGAAGATGCGCCCTTCTTGCTCGTCGGCCTCGCAGTTGGGTGCGCAGCTGTGGTTGATCCATCGGGAGGAATTGCCACCGTGCTTGGCGTCGATCACCCGCTCTTCGTCAATATGAAAGTAGAAGGTATGGTTGGGATCTTTCGGATCGTGCGGATGGCGGCGCAGCGCCTCCTTCCAGCTGATCAGCTCGCCCACATATTCAATCAGCACCTCGCCCTTGGCCAGGTCCTGCACAGCAAACACTCCCTTGCCATGCACGCCCGAGCGGCGCGTCTGTATGCGGCGGCCACTGGCGGCTGATTTCTGCGGTGGAGCCGCGGGAGCTGGGGTCTTGTTTTTGGGCACGGCGATTTTTTTGCTATGGTTGATCTGTGCAGGCGCGTGCGCGTGTGCGCGTGCGCGCGAGGGGGCATTGTAGGGGTCACTGGGACCCCACCCTGCGCGACGCAAGCCAGGCAGCGGCACCCCAGGCCGCTCCACGGGAAGGCAGACTATGACGACGAAGACTTTGGTAATTGCAGAAAAACCCTCGGTGGCGCAGGACATCGTGCGGGCTTTGACGCCCACAGCGGGCAAATTCGACAAACACGACGAGTACTTTGAGGGTCCGGACTGGATCGTCACCTCGGCCGTGGGCCATCTGGTGGAGATCCAGGCGCCCGAGGAGTTTGACGTCAAGCGCGGCAAATGGAGCTTTGCCCACCTGCCGGTGATACCGCCCTACTTTGACCTCAAGCCCATCGACAAGACCAAGGGCAGGCTCAATGCCATCGTCAAGCTGGCCAAGCGCAAGGATGTGGGCGCCATGGTCAATGCCTGCGACGCCGGCCGCGAGGGTGAGTTGATCTTCCGGCTGATTCAGCAATACGCCAAGTCCAGGCATCCGGTCAAGCGCCTGTGGCTGCAGTCCATGACGCCGGCAGCCATACGCGAAGGTTTCGATCGTCTGCGCAGCGACAAGCAGATGCTGCCGCTGGCCGACGCCGCCCGCTGCCGCTCCGAAGCCGACTGGCTGGTGGGCATCAACGGCACCCGGGCTATGACCGCCTTCAACTCGCGCGACGGCGGCTTTTTCCTGACCACGGTCGGCCGGGTGCAAACGCCCACCTTGTCTGTGGTGGTCGAACGCGAGGAGAAGATCCGCCAGTTCGTCAGCCGCGACTACTGGGAGGTGCATGCCAGCTTCCAGGCCGAGGCCGGCCAATACAGCGGCAAGTGGTTCGACCCCCAATGGAAAGCGCCGGCAGACAGCGGCGAGGAGAAAGACAAAGAGCTGCGCGCCGACCGCCTGTGGAGCGAGGCCGAAGCGCTGGCGGTCGTGCAGGCGGTGCGCGGCAAGGCCGCCAGCGTCAGCGAAGAGTCCAAACCGACCACCCAGGCCTCAGGCATGCTGTTTGACCTGACCTCGCTGCAGCGCGAGGCCAACGGCAAGTTCGGGTTTTCGGCCAAGACCACCCTGGCCCTGGCGCAAAGCCTGTACGAGCGGCACAAGGCTCTGACCTACCCCCGAACCGACTCGCGTCACCTGCCCGAAGACTACCTGCCAGTGGTGCGTCAGACCTTTGAGATGCTGGCCGACAGTGGCATGCGCCACCTGGCGCCCCACGCGCTGACCGCGCTTAACGGCAACTACATCCGACCCAGCAAGCGGGTGTTCGACAACAGCAAGGTCTCGGACCACTTCGCCATCATCCCGACCACGCAGGCACCCAGCGGCCTCAGTGATGCCGAGCAAAAGCTCTACGACCTGGTGGTGCGCCGCTTCATGGCGATCTTTTTCCCGAGCGCCGAGTACATGGTCACCACCCGCATCTCGCAGGTGCTCAATCACCACTTCAAGACCGAAGGCAAGGTACTGGTCAAGCCGGGCTGGCTGGCGATCTACGGCAAAGAGGCGGCGGAGGAAGTGGCCGACGCCAAAGAAGGCGACAAGGGCCAGCCACTGGTGGCCGTCAAGCCCGGCGAGAAGGTGCCTACCGAACACGCCGAGGCCAAGGGCCTGAAAACCCGGCCGCCGGCGCGCTACACCGAAGCCACGCTCTTGGGCGCGATGGAGGGCGCGGGTAAGCTGATTGAAGACGAGGAACTGCGCGAGGCCATGCAGGAAAAAGGCCTGGGCACGCCAGCCACGCGCGCTGCCATCATTGAGGGACTGCTCAATGAGAAGTACCTGCTGCGTGATGGCCGCGACCTGATCCCCACCGCCAAGGCCTTCCAGCTCATGACCCTGCTGCGTGGCCTGGGCGCCGAGGAGCTCTCGCGCGCCGACCTCACCGGCGAGTGGGAGCACAAGCTGGCCCAGATGGAAAAGGGCCAACTCAGCCGCGATGAATTCATGGCGCAGATCAAGGCCATGACCGAGAAAATCGTGGCCAAGGCCAAGGGCTATGACAAAGACACCATCCCCGGCAACTACGCCACCTTGCAAACCCGCTGCCCCAATTGCGGTGGCGTGGTCAAGGAGAACTACCGGCGCTACAGCTGCACCGGCCCGGAAGGCGCCAGCGAGGGCTGCGGCTTTTCCTTCGGCAAGACGCCAGCTGGCCGCACTTTTGAATTGCAAGAAGTCGAGCAGTTCCTGCACGATCGCCGCATCGGCCCGCTCGATGGCTTTCGCTCCAAGGCCGGCTGGCCCTTTACCGCCGAGATGGTCATCAAGTTCGACGAGGACAGCAAGAACTACAAGCTTGAGTTCGACTTCGGCAACGAGGATGCTGCGCAGACCGGTGAGCTGGTCGACCTGAGTGCCAGCGAGCCAGTGGGCGCCTGCCCCAAATGCGGCGCGTCGGTGCGCGAGCATGGCAAAAACTACATCTGCGAAAAGTCGGTACCCAGCGCAGAGCAGCCCACCCCGACTTGCGACTTTAAGAGCGGGCAGATCATCTTGCAGCAGCCCATTGAGCGGGCGCAGATGCAAAAGCTGCTCGCCACCGGCAAGACCGACATGCTCGACAAATTCGTCTCCAGCCGTACCCGTCGGGCGTTCAAGGCCATGCTGGCTTGGGATGCCGAGGCGGGCAAGGTCAATTTCGAGTTCGCGCCATCGAAATACCCGCCGCGCAAGACGGCCGCCGGTGCAGCAAGCCGCTCCGCCGCGCCAGCCAAGGCCGTGCCCGCCAAAAAAGTAGCTGCAAAGAAAGCGCCGGCCAAATCGAGCCAAGCGACCAAACTGGCCAAGCCTGCTGCTGCCAAAGCGCCCCGCCAGGCCAGTGCGGCCTCGCTCAAGCAGCCCAGCGCTGCCCTGGCTGCGGTGATCGGCAACACCCCGGTCGCCAGGCCGCAGGTGATGAAGGCGCTGTGGGACTACATCAAGGCCCATGGGCTGCAAGATGCCAAGGACAAGCGTCTGATTAATGCCGACGCCGCCTTGCTGCCAGTATTGGGCAAGCCGCAGGCCAATATGTTTGAGCTCGCCGGCCTGATCGGCAAGCACCTGGGCTGAGGCCGAAGCCCTATTTCTGGGGGAGCTGCGCCCTCGCGGCGATCCGGCGCTTGGGCGAATGCCCCATCGCGCAAGGGCGCTCCCACCCGTCCATTATCCGGGGCAGATCCGATCAGCCTGTCGCACTACCCTCGAAGCGCACCGTGACGCGAGTGCCGGGAAAGGGCGGCGGATGGCCGCAGGCATCGACGCTGACCTGGGCGCCATGCTGGCGCGCGATCTCGGCCACGATGGCCAGGCCCAGGCCTGAGCCGTCGACATTGGTGCCCAGCGCACGGTAAAAGGGCTGGAACACCCGCTCGCGTTCGTCCTCGGCGATGCCTGGACCGGTATCTTCGACCAGCAGCACCAGCGAGCCGCTGAGGCCGTCGACCCAAAGCTGCGCCGTCACCTGCCCACCTTCGGGCGTGTAGTTGATCGCGTTATCGATCAGGTTGCGCACCATTTCCTTGAGCAAGGTGGCGTTGCCTTCCAAAAGGCTGGCGGCCTGCCTGGGGGGCGGGCCTTCGTAACCCAGGTCGATGCGCTTGTCCAAGGCGCGGGCCAGCGACTCCTGGATGGCTTCACTGACCACCTCGACCAGATCAACCCGGTTCTTGGCCAGGCTGCGGCCGCTGGTCTCTGCGCGCGCCAGCGCCAGCAGCTGATTGACGGTGTGGGTGGCGCGCACACTGGCGCGGCCGATTTGCTGCAGCGACTTTTTGAGCTCCTCGGTATCAGACTGGCGCTGCGCCAGATCGGCCTGCATGCGCAAGCCGGCCAGTGGCGTTTTGAGCTGATGCGCCGCGTCAGCCAGAAAGCGCTTTTGGGTGCTCAGAGACACCTTGAGCCGGCCGAGCAAGTCATTGATCGAAGACACCAGCGGCGCCACCTCCTCAGGCACCGCCGACTCGTCGAGCGCGCTCATGTCATCGGCCTTGCGCGCGCGGATGCGCCGCTCGAGCTGCGCCAGCGGGCGTATACCGCGCACCAGCGCCAGCCACACGAGCAGCACCGCCAGCGGCAGGGTGACAAATTGCGGCACCATCACGCCCTTGACGATCTCGGTGGCCAGGGTCTTGCGCTTTTCAAGGGTTTCTGCGACCTGAATCAGCACCAGCTCAGGGGCGGGGGTGTCCACCGTCGCCCAGGTATAGGCCACCCGCACATCCTGGCCCTGCATCTGGTCCTCACGCAAGCGGACTTCGCCATCGACAGGCTGATTCTCCGGGGGCGGAGCGGGTAGATCATGCTCACCGGCCAGCAGCTCACCCTGACTGCGGCGGACCTGGAAATAGATCTGATCGCTGTCGTCGGCGCGCAAGATCTCGCGCGCCGGTGCCGGCAGAGAAATATACGGACGGCCCTCACGCACCGACAGCAGCTTGCTCAGCCCCTGCACATTGTGTTCAAGGGCGCGGTCGAAGGGTTTGCCAGCGATGTTCTGCGCCACCAGCCAGGTCAGCACCAGGCTGATCGGCCACAGCAGCAGCAAGGGCGTGAGCATCCAGTCCAGGATTTCTCCGAACAGACTGCGTTTTTCGCGCTGGAAGATTTTCACGGCATCGCCTCAGACCGGCTCGGCCTGCAGCAGGCATGCGCACAGCGCTTGAAAACAAGGGCCTTCAGGGGATTTTCTCAAGGCAATAGCCCAGACCGCGCACGGTGGCGATGCGAATCGGCCCCTTTTCAATTTTCTTGCGTAGGCGATGGATGTAGACCTCGATGGCGTTGTTGCTGACCTCTTCGCCCCACTCGCACAGACGCTCCACCAGCTGATCCTTGCTGACCAGGCGGCCGGCGCGCTGCAGCAAGACCTCCAGCAGGCCCAGCTCGCGCGCCGACAGTTCGACCATGTGGCCGTCGATGGTGGCCACCCGGCCGGCCTGGTCGTACACCATGGGCCCATGCTTGATGGTGCTGGTGGCCCCACCCATGCCGCGCCGGGTCAGGGCCCGCACCCGCGCCTCAAGCTCCTGCAAGGAAAACGGCTTGGCCATGTAGTCGTCGGCGCCATAGTCCAGGCCCTTGACCCGCTCGTCCACGCTGTCGGCGGCGGTCAGGATCAGCACCGGCAGCACGCTGCCGCGTGAGCGCAAGCGCTTGAGCACCTCCAGGCCATGCATGCGCGGCAGCCCCAGATCGAGAATGAGCAGATCAAACTCTGAGTTGGTCATCAGCGCTGCATCGGCCTCGGTGCCGCTGGCCACATGGTCGACCGCGGCGCCGGAGGCCCGCAAGGTTCGCAGCAGCCCGTCGGCCAGGACCTGGTCGTCCTCGGCAATCAGAATTCGCATCGCGGTCTCCTCGGTTTGACGTCGACGGGCCTGGCGGCAGGGCCCCGCGCAATCTTGCTGTTCTGTGCAAATTCTAGGCTTTCCGGGCGTCTGCGAGCGCGCGGCCCACAAGCGGCGGCACTGCCCTAGCGCGTACATAGGGATGGCGGCGGCCCCGCTGTGCGCACCTCCTGGGACCCAGCAGCTTCAGTCGCCTCTGTCTGGATCGTGGATTTCTGTGTACATGATTTAACTTTTGTTGACGCTGCCTGGGCTTAGGATCTGCCTGTCTCCGAGGAAGGCGGGCCCTGCCCCCTACCCTCTACAGCCCTAGCTTTACCACCATACCGGCTGGGCCTGGCTTTCCTCGGGGACGTTTCGTCAACTTTGCGCGGTGACCATGAGTGCGTCCCAAACTTAGCGCTGACGCCCCTACTCACACACTGTGCCTAGCCTCGATCGATGACGCACGATCGTCTGATCGTTACCCGCTGCTGCCGACTGGGGCTGTCAGCTGCCAGCGTAGGCCTCCAGCCCGAGCAGCACCACGGTGGCAACCTGCGGCCCGACGGCTTGCACAAACTCTGTCTGCGCCTGCTCCACCGCCCGACGGAAAGCCTCGAGCCAGGCCAGGCCGGCATCGGTGAACACCACCTGCCGGGCTCTTCCGTCCTGCGGATCGCTTTGGCGTCGTACCAGGCCCCAGGCCTCGCACTGATCGACCAGATCGCCCATGGCCTGCTTGCTCATACCCGCACTCAGGGCCAGTTCGGTCAGGCGCGAGCCCCTGACCGACAGGTGCCGGGTGATGTGGATGTGCGCAGCACTGATCTGCTCGCGGGCGGCCAGGTTGGACAAAGCCAGCGGCACCTGCGGATCGCGGGCCATCAACTGCAGCACCCGGGCATCAAAGCGGCGCAGGCTGTGGCCCAGCAGGCGACCCAGGTGAGTCTGCCGCCAGGCCGGATCCTGGGTCTGCCCCGCCGCGCTCACTGGCTCGAAGGAAGGAGTTTTCGCCATCGCCAAATAATAAGGCAAACTGACAAAAAATAGAGTTTACTTCGAGATATCTTGCGATAAAGTACTGGTCATGCATCCAGGCTGTGATTTCATCCACACCTCTTAAGTCTGGTCCAATTTTTTCTGCAAGTTGCTGTATTTAAAGGAGTTTCTCATGAGCGCACCGGTCACACCCCTGAACACCGAGAAAGCCAAAGCCCTGCAGGCAGCCCTGGCGCAGATTGAAAAGCAGTTCGGCAAAGGCACCATCATGAGCCTGGGCGCAGGCGAGACCGCCGAAGACATCCAGGTGGTGTCGACCGGCTCGCTGGGCCTGGACATCGCGCTGGGCGTAGGCGGCCTGCCACGCGGCCGGGTGATCGAAATCTACGGTCCGGAGTCCTCGGGCAAGACCACGCTGACCCTGCAGGTCATTGCCCAAATGCAGCGCCTGGGCGGCACCTGCGCCTTTGTTGACGCCGAACATGCCCTGGACATCCAGTACGCCCAAAAGCTGGGTGTGAACCTGCATGACCTGCTGATCTCGCAGCCCGACACCGGCGAGCAGGCGCTGGAAATCGTCGACGCGCTAACCCGCTCTGGCGCGGTCGACCTGATCGTGATCGACTCGGTCGCAGCCCTCACACCCAAGGCCGAACTCGAGGGTGAAATGGGCGATTCACTGCCCGGCCTGCAAGCACGCCTGATGAGCCAGGCCCTGCGCAAGCTGACGGCCACCATCAAAAAGGCCAACTGCACCGTCATCTTCATCAACCAGATCCGCATGAAGATCGGGGTGATGTTCGGCAGCCCCGAGACCACCACCGGCGGCAACGCGCTCAAGTTCTACGCCTCGGTGCGCCTGGACATCCGCCGCACCGGCTCTATCAAGAAAGGCGACGATGTCATCGGCAACGAGACCAAGGTCAAGGTGGTCAAAAACAAGGTGGCCTCGCCCTTCAAGACCGCCGAATTCGACATCCTCTACGGCGAGGGCATCAGCCGCCTGGGCGAGGTGCTGGACCTGGGCGTGGCCAGCAACATCATTGAGAAGTCGGGTGCCTGGTTTGCCTACAAAGGGGAAAAAATCGGCCAGGGCCGTGACAACTCGCGCGAATTCCTCAAAGAAAACCCGCTGCTGGCCACTGAAATCGAAAACCGCGTGCGCGAGCATCTGGGTGTGCCGCTGATCATTGACGCTGCGCCTGTCGCCGCCGCCAATGAAGAAATCGCCGACAAGCCGCGCAAAGTCAAAGCCGCCTGAGCTAAACCTTCACCAGGAGTAACACCATGCTTGCCATCAAATCGCTCTGGCTCATTGGGCAGATCAGCTACCGCAGCATGCGCCTGCTCTGGCGCGCCGCCCATCAACTGGGCATCGTGCTCTGGCGCGAGGCGTGAGCCCCACCCAGGGTCAGCCGCAGCGGCCGCTGTCGATCAGCGCGCTGTGCGCCGGCGACGCTGTGCCAGGCAGCCTGCTCATGCCGGTCAAGCCGGCTCTGGCTTCGCTTCGCTCAAAGACGGCGAACACTGGGCTCACTGATTCACCACCCGAGCCTCAAGCACCCTCCCAGGGCCAAGCTTCACCCCGGTCGAAGGCGGCAGGAACAAGGCGGGGCACACAGCTCTCGCTCAAAGGTCGGGCTCTGCGGCTGCTGGCCGGCCGGGAACACTCGCGCGCCGAGCTCGAGCGCAAGCTGTCCGAGCATGCTGCCGACACGGAAGAACTCGCCCGCGTCCTTGACGACTTGCAGGCCAAGGGCTTCATCAACGAAGCGCGGGTGGTGGAGTCGGTACTGCACCGCCGCTCCGAGCGCTTAGGCAGCGCCCGCATCGCCCACGAGTTGCGCGCCAAGGGCCTGCCTCCGGACGCGATCGCCCAGGCGGTAGGTCAACTGCAAGCCAGCGAACTCGACCGCGCCCACGCCCTGTGGAGCCGCAAGTTCGGCCAAGCCCCCGCCGAGCCCAAGGAACAGGCCCGGCAAATGCGCTTCCTGCTGGCCCGCGGCTTTAGCGCCGAGGTGGTGAGAAAAGTCCTTGCGCAGGCCGATTGAGAAGAGCCGGGCTGTACCGCGTTAACCCTTGCGCCGTTCTCCGATGCGCCCTGAAAATGACTGCGCTTGATCAAATGCCGCCAAATTGGCCTTGCCCAGGACTCCTCGTACAAGGGCCAGGAAAGCGGCCGGCGCATCGGGCCTAGCTCCGCGGCTGTCCCCCGCCTCGGCTGGCGCCTCGGCTCCTCTTTGATGCCGCTGCGCCAGGCCCGATGCACCGCCCGTCGGTCAACTCGGCAAATACCGTGGATTTAGCGCTCTGATTGACGGCATTCGTGATAACCGAAGCCGATGCATGAGTCCTCTACGCAGCGAGCGCAGCGATTGCGACACCCCCGGGGCGTGCGGGTGGGCGCTGCGAAGCGAGGTAGAGGAGGAGCCGAGGCGCTAGCCGAGGCGGGGGACACGAGCGGCGCAGTGCCCACCCGTGCGCCCGTCTTCGATGCGCCCTGAACATTGCAGCGCTTGATCAGGCGCCGCATCGCGCCGAGGGCGGCGCTCCCACACCCACACCCACACCCACACCCACACCCACACCCACACCCACACCCACACCCACACCCACACCCACACCCACACCCGCGCGCACAC
>JAIXOM010000008.1 GCA_027486755.1 Comamonadaceae bacterium
CTGCCGTCAATCGGAGCTCCAGATCAAGGCCTTTGCAGCTTTGACCCACGGCCGGTGCGTCGGGCCTGGCGCAGCGGCATCAAGGAGGAGCCGAGGCGCCAGCCGAGGCGGGGGACAGCCGCGGAGCCAGGCCCGACGCGGCGGACGCTCCTCAGGCCCTTGCGGGAGTAGTCCCGGGCAAAAATTTACGGCGGTCTTTGATCAAGCGCCGCAATATTCAGTGCGCATCGAAGAAGGGCGTACGGGTGGGCACTGCGCCGCTCGTGTCCCCCGCCTCGGCTAGCGCCTCGGCTCCTCCTTGACCTCGCTTCGCAGCGCCCACCCGCACGCCCTTTGGTCTTTCAAGTGCTCCGCTCGCTGCGTAGAGGACTCGTGCCTCGGCTTTGATCACCACGACTGCCGTCAATCGGAGCTCCAGATCAAGGCCTTTGCAGCTTTGACCCACGGCCGGTGCGTCGGGCCTGGCGCAGCGGCATCAAGGAGGAGCCGAGGCGCTAGCCGAGGCGGGGGACAGCCGCGGAGCCAGGCCCGATGCGACGGACGCTACCCAGCCTCCTGTACGAGCAGCGACCCCTGGGCTGCCTTAGCCCAAACCCACCTCAGCCCTGATTCATCACCAGCCCATCTTGCACCTGGGCCGCGCCCACCTTCTGCAGGTCGGCCAGCAGCGAGATCAGCCAGTCTTCGATGCTGCGCTGGGCGAACCAGTTGCGGTGCAGGGCTTGCATATAGGCGGTGGCACAGGCCCAGGCCATGAAGTCGGGCAGTGCCTGCTGCTGCACTTCGAGCAGCTTGTACTTGAGCAGCACCTTGACCGCATGCTGGGCATGACGCTGGGGGTCGCTGACAAAAGAGGCCAGGCGCTGGCGTGCGCGGGCCATCACCTCTGGGCGGTAGCCGAATACCGCCCCGTGGCCGGGGATCACGGTTTTGGGCTGCAGCCCTTCAATCAGGTCCAAGGTGGCGCCGACCTCGGCAAAGGCTTGCAGGCCCTCGAGCTCGGGAAACACCACGCCAAAGCCGTTTTCCCACAGCGCATCGGCCGAGATCAGCGTGCGGCTGTCGGGTTCAAACAGCACCACGCTGTGCGGGTCGTGACCGGGGGCCGCCAGCACCTGCCAGGGTCGATCACCGAGCAGCAAGTCCTGCCCGGGCCTGAGCACGTCGTTAAAATTAAAGCGCGGGCACAACTGCCCGGTCGGCTCATAGCTCAGTGCGTAGGCGTCCCAGACGGCCACCTCGGCGGCGTGGCCGGGCGGGATCAGGGTGCGCATCGCTGGAAAGGCTTTTTGCAGCGCCGCATTGCCGCCGCAGTGGTCGCTGTGCAAATGGGTGTTGATCAGCAGCTGCGGGCCGCTCTGGCCCAAGGCAGCGCGCACCAGCGCCAGGGTCTGCGCCTCGTGGCTCACATAGCCGGTATCGACCACCGCGGTTTGCTGGCCTTGGGCTATCACCATATTGGCCGACAGCCAGCCGCGCTCGACCACCTGCAAACCTGAGAACAGCATTTCTTGCATCACAGCCGCATTGTGCCTTTGGCGTGCAGACCGACTGTGCCCCGCGATCAGCCTTGGGCATCGGCCGCGCCACAGCGCCGCCTCAGCCAGGCGGCCAGCACGATGCTGAACGCGCCCAGCGCATACCAGGGCACCAGGCCCGCATGGGCCACCAAAGCGGCATATGCCGTCAGGCCGTCGGTGCCCTGCACCTGCGCCACCAGGGTGCCGCGGGTGTGCCTCGGCAGCGCGTGGCTGACCTGCCCCTGGGCGTCGATGACCACGGTGGCGCCGGTATTGGTGGCGCGCACCATGGGGCGGCCAAACTCGAGGGCGCGCATGCGCGAGATCTGCAGGTGCTGGTCGATGGCCACGGTATCGCCAAACCAAGCAATATTGCTCAGGTTGACGAACACGGTGGGCGCGGTGGCGGGGTCGGCAAAGCGCGCGCCCAGCTCCTCGCCAAACAGGTCTTCATAGCAAATATTGGGCGCCAGCCGCTCGCCCTGCCACTCAAAGGAGGGCTGGCCCACCGCGCCTCGGTTGAAGTCGCCCAGCGGAATGTTCATCAGCCGTACAAACCATTTAAAGAACGGCGGGATGAATTCGCCGAAGGGCACCAGGTGGTGCTTGTCGTAGCGATAGGCCTGCTCGGTGCCGGGCTTCAGGCCAATGACCGAATTGGTGTAACCCTGCTCGTAGGAGCCCAGCGGCAGGCCCAGCAAGGCCGCTTTTTTTCCCTGGGCAAAGGGGGCCGTCAACGCATTCCAGTAGCTGGGGTCGAGCTGGCTTGGCAGCAGCGGGATGGCGGTTTCCGGCAGCACCACCAGGGCGGTATCGGCCGCCTCGAGCTCTTGCGCGTAATAGGCCAGAGCCTGCGCTATACCGCTGCTGGGGATGAATTTCTCGTCTTGCGCGATATTGCCCTGCACCAGAGTCAAGGGCAGCGGCGGGCGCAGGGCCTGCGTCTGCTGGGCGGGCGGCAGCCAGGCCAGCCCCACGGACGCCACCACCAGCGTCAAGGCGGCCAAGGCGCGCCGCTGGCCCCGGGCCGGCCACAAGCACAGCGCAAGCGCAGCAGCCACCGCAGCCGACAGCCAGCTCAAGCCGTGCACCCCGATCCAGCCGGCCAGCGGCCGGGCCCAGCCGTCAACATGGGCATAGCCCGACTGGCCCCAGGGAAAGCCGGTGAAAACCGTCACCCGTGCCAGTTCGGCAGCCAGCCACAGACCGGCCCACAGCAGCACCCGCCCGGCCAGCACTGCCGGTCGCCAGCGCTGATATAGCGCGCCGGCCAAGGCGTAATACAGGCCCAGGGCGCCGCCCAGGGCCAGCACCGCCAGCGCCGCCAGAGGCGCGGCCAGCCCGCCGTATACATGCATGGAGATGTAGAGCCACCAGAAGGTCGCAGCCAGCATGCTGGTGGCAAACAGCCAGGCCAGCATGCCTGCCTGCCGGCCGCTGGTGCAGCGCTCGAGCACCGCCACCAAAGTACCGAGCGCCACCAGTTGCAGGGCCGGCAGGCTCTGGCCCTCTAGCCCGAAGGCGGCAAACGGCCAGGCCAGGCTGAGCGCATGGGCCACGCCGGCCAGCACCATGAGCAGCGCGCCCACCGCAGCGGGCAGGGGCGGGCGCCGGGCGTCGCTCAATGACATGCGCAAAGGTGTGGGGGTGGGCGTAGGGACAGGCTCAAGGCGGCTGCCTTGGCCTTAGCCCGGGCCAACGCGTGAGACCTTGAACCAGCGCACTGCGCCACCGCGGCTGAGCTGGACTACAAAGCGCAGGCCGGCCATGTCATGGCTTTCACCGCGCTTGGGCACATGGCCCATCTCGTGGGCGACCAGGCCGCCGATGGTGTCGAACTCGCCGTCGGGCAGCGCCACGCCGAAAGCCTCGTTGATGCGCTCGATCGCGGTGTCGCCGTTGACCCGGTGGCTGCGGTCGGACAGCGCGAAGATGTCGCCCTCGTCCTCGGCGCTGTCGAATTCGTCCTCGATCTCGCCGACGATCTGCTCGAGCACATCTTCGATGGTGATCAGCCCGGCCACCCGGCCGAATTCATCGATCACGATGGCCAGGTGGTTGCGGTTGCCCCGAAAGTCTCGCAGCAACTCATTGAGGCCCTTGCTCTCGGGCACAAACACCGCCGGCCGCAGCAAGGCGCGAATGTTCAGTTCGGGCGCGCGCTGCAGTTTAAGCAGGTCCTTGGCCAGCAAGATGCCGATGATGTTTTCCTTCTCGCCCTCATGGACCGGAAAACGCGAGTGGGCGGTATCGATGACCTGGTGCAGCAAGTCCTCATAGGGCGCGTCGATGTCGATCACATCCATGCGCGGCGCTGCCACCATCACGTCGCCGGCCGTCATGTCGGCCATGCGCAGCACGCCTTCTAGCATCTCGCGGCTTTGTGCGCCGATCACGTCATTTTCCTGGGCTTCGGCCAGGGTCTCGATCAGCTCGGCCTTGGAGTCAGGGCCGGGGTGGAGCATCTCGGCCAGCTTTTGTAGGAAGCCACGCTTGTCTTCAGGCCGAGGGGGCCTGGGGGGAAGGTCGGACACTGAGGGTGTTCGGTAGTTGGGGAGCGTCAAGCATATCTGAATTCCGTGACGGGGCTGCGGTCTGTTCGCCCCCGCTGATCTCGGGGCGCTCAGTAGAATCGATGGTTTTCCACGCCCGCAAGCTTCGGGCCTGCGCCTGCAGAGGGCGCTTACACCCCCATCATGCTCACTTTCCAGCAAATCATCCTTAAGCTGCAGTCCTACTGGGATGCCCAGGGCTGCGCCCTGCTGCAGCCCTATGACATGGAGGTGGGCGCCGGCACCAGCCATACCGCCACCTTCTTGCGCGCCCTCGGGCCTGAGCCCTGGAAAGCGGCCTATGTGCAGCCCAGCCGCCGCCCCAAGGACGGCCGCTACGGCGAGAACCCCAACCGCCTGCAGCACTATTACCAGTATCAGGTGGTCTTGAAGCCCGCCCCCAGCAACATTCTGGAGCTCTATCTGGGCTCGCTCGAAGCGCTGGGCTTTGACCTGAAGAAAAACGACATCCGCTTTGTGGAAGACGATTGGGAGAACCCCACCCTGGGCGCCTGGGGCCTGGGCTGGGAGGTCTGGCTCAACGGCATGGAGGTGACGCAGTTCACCTATTTCCAGCAGGTCGGCGGCATTGACTGCAGGCCAATCACCGGCGAAATCACCTACGGCCTGGAGCGCCTGGCCATGTACTTGCAAGGCGTGGACAAGGTCTACAAGCTCGTGTGGACCGACGCCGGGTCGGCGCCGGGCCGCCCCCAAACCGACCCAGCCCCCCCGGGGGGCAGCGAGCCACGCGCAGCGGGCGAGCGTGGGGGCCAGATCCTCTATGGCGATGTGTATCTGCAAAACGAGCAGGAGCAGTCGGCCTACAACTTTGAGCACTCAGACGTGGAGTTTTTGTTCAGCGCTTTTGGCGCGCACGAAAAGCAGGCCAAGCACCTGATGGAGCAGCAACTGGCCCTGCCCGCCTATGAGCAGGTGCTCAAGGCTGCACATACCTTCAACCTGCTGGACGCGCGTGGTGCCATCAGCGTGACCGAGCGCGCCGCCTATATCGGCCGCATCCGCAATCTGGCCAAAAGTGTGGCCCAGAGTTATTACGACAGCCGCGAGCGCCTGGGCTTTCCCATGGCCCCGCGCGAGTGGGTGGCGCAGATGGCCAAGAAAGCGGTCTGAACCATGAGCACTCAAAATCTTTTGGTCGAACTCTTTGTCGAAGAGCTGCCGCCCAAGGCGCTGAAAAAACTCGGTGAGGCTTTTGCCAGCGTGCTGGCCGAGCAACTCAAGGCGCAAGGCCTGCTTGAGGCCGATTCAACAAGCACCGCCTATGCCTCGCCGCGCCGCCTGGCCGCCCATGTCAGCGGCGTACTGGCGCAGGCCGCTGACAAGGCGGTGCAGCAAAAACTCATGCCGGTGAGCGTGGGGCTGGACGCCAGCGGCAATGCCACGCCCGCCCTGCTCAAAAAGCTGCAGGCCCTGGGTGCCGACGTGAGCCAGCCGGCCGCGGCGGTGGCCGCGCTCAAGCGAGCGCCCGATGGCAAGGCCGAAGCCCTGTTCTACGACAGCGTGGTCAAAGGCGCGAGCCTGGCCGCTGGCCTGCAAAAAGCGCTCGATGAAGCGCTGGCCAAGCTGCCCATCCCCAAGGTCATGCAGTACCAGCTTGAGACCGATTGCGAGCTGCCGGGCTGGAGCAGTGTGAACTTTGTGCGCCCCGCGCACGGCCTGATCGCCCTGCATGGCAGCGCGGTCGTGCCGGTCAAAGCCCTGGGCCTGAAGGCGGGCAACAGCACCCAGGGCCATCGCTTTGAGGCGCCGGTCAATCCGGTGGTGCTAACCCATGCGGACCACTATGCCGAGCTGCTCAAGATCGACGGCGCGGTGATTGCCAGCTTTGCCGAGCGCCGCGCCGAGATCGAGCGCCAATTGCAGGCGGCAGCTGCTCGGGTGGGCGGCGGTGTGCGCCCCATCGAAGACGACGCCTTGCTTGACGAAGTCACCGCCCTGGTCGAGCGGCCCAATGTGCTGGTCTGCGAATTTGAAAAGCAGTTCCTCGACGTGCCGCAAGAATGCCTCATCCTCACGATGAAGGCCAACCAAAAATACTTCCCGCTGCTCGATGCGGCCGGCAAGCTGACTCACCAGTTCCTGGTGGTCAGCAACATCAGCCCGGCCGATGCCTCAGCGGTGATTGGCGGCAACGAGCGTGTGGTGCGCCCGCGCCTGGCCGATGCCAAGTTCTTCTTCGACCAAGACCGCAAGAAGACGCTCGAATCGCGCGTCGAAGGCCTGTCCAAGGTGGTCTATCACAACAAGCTGGGCAGCCAGGGCGAACGCATGGCGCGGGTGTGTGCGATTGCCAAGGCCATCGGCCAACAACTGGGCGGCGACGAACTGGCCGACAAAGCCGTGCTTGCTGCGCGCCTGGCCAAGACCGACCTGCTGACCGACATGGTGGGCGAGTTCCCTGAGCTGCAAGGCATCATGGGCAACTACTACGCCCGCAATGACGGTCTGAGCGAAGAAATTGCCCATGCCATTTCTGACCACTATTGCCCGCGATTTGCCGGCGATCAGCTGCCCAGCAACCCGGTGGCCGTGGCCGTGGCCCTGGCCGACAAGCTCGAAACCCTGGTGGGCATGTTCGGCATTGGCAACCTGCCCTCGGGCGACAAAGACCCCTTTGCGCTGCGTCGCCATGCACTGGGGGTGATACGCATGCTGGTGGAAAAGGCGTTGCCGCTGCAGATCGACGCGCTGCTGCGCGCGGCTGTGCCGGCCTTTGCAGGCAAGATCAGCGACGCTACGCCTGCCCTGTCCGAATTCATCTACGAGCGCCTGGCGGGCAGCTTGCGCGAGCAAGGCTACAGCGCCCAGGAGGTCGAGGCTGTGCTGGCCCTGCGACCGCAGGTGCTGGCCGACGTGGCGCAGCGCTTGGCGGCCGTGCGCGCCTTCGCCGCCCTGCCCGAAAGCGCTGCCCTGGCCGCAGCCAACAAGCGCATCGCCAACATCCTGAAAAAGGCCGGCGAGGTCGACGCGCATGTAAACCCTGCGCTGCTCAAAGAAGATGCTGAAAAAGCCCTGTACGCCGCCTTGCAAAAACTGCTGCCCGAGTCCGAGGCGCAGTTCAAGGCCGGTGATTACACCGCCAGCCTGCAGACCCTGGCCGCGCTGCGCGGGCCGGTCGATGCTTTCTTTGACGACGTCATGGTCAATGCTGAGGAAATGGACCTGCGCCTCAATCGCCAGGGCCTGCTCAACACCTTGCATGTGGCCATGAACCGTGTGGCCGATCTTTCGCGCCTGGCCTGATGCTGCCCGCCATGTCCGACCGCAAGCTCAAACTCGTCATCCTCGACCGCGACGGCACCATCAACCTCGACCGCGACGACTTCGTCAAGTCGCCGCAGGAGTGGCAGCCGCTGCCGGGCAGCTTGGAGGCGATCGCCAGGCTTAACCATGCCGGCTGGCACGTGGCGGTGGCCTCCAACCAATCGGGGCTGGGCCGCGGCCTGTTTGACATGGCCGCCCTCAATGCCATGCATGACAAGCTGCACCAGTCGCTGGCCGCTGTGGGCGGACGTGTTGATGCCATCTTTTTTTGCCCCCACACGCAGGACGAAGACTGCCAGTGCCGCAAGCCGCTGCCCGGCTTGTTCGAGCAAATCGGCGCTCGCTTTGGCGTACCGCTCAAGGGCGTGCCGGCGGTGGGCGACTCGCTGCGCGACCTGCTGGCCGGCAGTCGCGCAGGTTGTCAGCCGCATTTGGTGCTCACCGGCAAGTCGGCCGGCCTGAGCCCTGAGCAGGCCAAGCAGGGCCTGCCCGAAGGCTCGCGGGTGCATGCCGACCTGGCAGCCTTTGCCGACTTCCTCATCGAGCGCGGCGCGGCCGCCGCCTGATGCCCATGCTGTCCTGGCTGCGATCCATTCTTCACCTCGTGTGGATGGGCGTCACCGTGGTGCCCTGGGCCATGGTGGTGCTGGTCGCCTCCCTGTTCGCCAGCAGCACCACCATCTATTGGATGTGCGCAGGCTGGCTGCGTTGCGCGGTGGCCGGCGCTCGCATCCTCCTGGGCATACAGGTGCGGGTTAGCGGCTTGGAGAACCTGCCGCAGGGGCAGACCAGTGCGGCTGTCTTGCTGCTCAAGCACCAGAGCACCTTTGAGACCTTTCTCATGCCCACCCTGATGCCGCATCCCTTGGCCTATGTGTTCAAGAAGGAGTTGCTGCGGGTGCCGTTTTTTGGCTGGGCCATGAGCCGCATGGACATGATCCACATCGACCGCAGCAAGCGCAACGAAGCTTTTGCCAAAGTGGTGCAGCAGGGCCGGCGCCTGATGGGGCAGGGCGTGTGGGTGATCATGTTCCCCGAGGGCACCCGCATCGAGCGCGGCCAGCAAGGCACTTACAAATCCGGCGGCACCCGCCTGGCCATTGAATGCGGCGCGCCGGTGATTCCGGTGGCGGTGACCTCGGCCAAATGCTGGCCGCGTAAGGCACTCATCAAGCGGCCCGGCATCGTCGACGTATCTATAGGTCCGGCTATCCCCAGCCTTGGGCGCAGGCCCGACGAATTGATGGCCGAGGTCGAGCAGTGGATCGAGGCCGAGATGCGCCGCCTCGATCCCGAGGCCTACCGCTAAGCCCTCGCCCTGTGCTGGCCCCTGGCCTCTTGCGCAGCCGGCCTCTACACTCGCGCCATGCTTCGCTTGCTGCAACTGACCCTGGACCTGTTTTCATCGGAGGCGCGGCCCGCCCCGACCCAGCGGCCTGTGAACAAGCCGCGCCGCGTGCGGCCGCCAGCAAGCAAGCCCACTGAGCCTGCACTCAATGCCGCCGACTTGTGGAGCCAGCCTGGCCCGGTGCAGGCGCTGGCTGCGCTGCCACAAGCGCAGCCTGGTCCCCCGTCTGCTGCAACGCCCGATGTACCGCCCCATCAATTGCCCGCACCGAGCAGCACTGAGCCCGCCCTCAGTCTGGCGCAGGCGCTGGAGCCGGCGAGCTACCGCCATCCCCAGGCAAATCGCCAAGTGATGCTCTCTGGCGTGCATGTGGCTTACGCCTTTCGCCGGGGCAAGCGCCGCACCATCGGGTTTTCAGTTGGCGCTGAGGGCTTGGCGGTCAGTGCGCCGAGCTGGGTGCCACTGCGCGAGGTCGATCGCGCGGTAGAAGAAAAATCCGATTGGATCCTGCGCAAGCTGCAAGAGACCCGTCAGCGCCATCAGCAGCTGCAAGCGACCCGCATCGACTGGCGCGACGGCGCCGAGCTGCCCTACCTGGGGCAGACCGTGAGGCTGGAGCTCGACCCCGGCCACCGCTTTGGCAGCGGCGAAGAACTGCAAGGCGAGGGCGACCAGCAACGCCTGCGCCTGGGCCTGTCCCATGCCGCCAGCGCCGAGCAGATTCGCGACGCGGCCCAGGCCTGGCTGATGCGCCGCGCCCGCGCCTTCTTTCAGCAACGCCTGAACCACTACGCCCCGCAGCTGGGCGTGCAGTGGACCCGCCTGTCCCTGAGCAGCGCCGCCACCCGCTGGGGCAGCGCCAGCGCCGAGGGCGCGATCCGCCTGCACTGGCGGCTGATCCACTTCAGCCCGCAGCTCATCGACTATGTGGTGGTCCACGAGCTCAGCCACCTGCGCGTGATGGACCACAGCCCCCGTTTCTGGCAGACGGTAGGCACGGTGGTGCCCGACTACCGGCAACTGCGCCAGCAACTCAAGGAGCAGCCCCTGGCGGGTTGGTGAGCGCCCATAGCTCGAGGGGCTTGGAGGTTTGGGTATACGGCCTTGGTGCTGCGCATGGCCTTGGGCCGCCGTCCTGCCCGTCGGGCGGGGTGCGCCGCTGAGTGGATTTCCCTCTTAAAACGCACTTTGGCCGACCGAATAATCCAATTTGGACGGACTTATAATCCACTTTAGACGAATCCAAAATCCATTTTGGACGGAAGTTGAACCCTCCATTCCCATTAGGCAGCAGCATGGACACTCCACCGAGCAAGCCGCCGGCAGTGGACGGCCCATTGATCACACGTCATCTGGCCCCTCTGCTGCGAGAGTCGCTCGCAGATACCCCGGCCGTGCTGATCAATGGCCCACGCCAGTGCGGCAAGACCACTTTGGTCCAGCAGTTTGCGGGTCCATTGAGCTATTTCACGCTCGACGACCCCAACCTGCTGGCCGCTGTCCGGCAAGACCCGATGGGCTTTGCCCGCCAGTTGGATAGAGCCATCATCGACGAGGTGCAGCGCGCCCCAGAACTACTGCTCGCGCTCAAGCTGGTCATTGATCAAGATCGCCGGCCAGGCCGCTTTTTACTCACCGGCTCAGCCAATCTCATGGCCCTGCCCCGAATTGCCGACAGCCTGGCAGGGCGCATGGCCGTGCATACCCTGCTGCCTCTTTCCCAGTCCGAACTGCAAAACCGTCCGAATGACTTTTTGCAGCGCGCCCAGGCGCAAGACTGGGCTTTGTCCCTCCCGGCCTGGCGTGTTTCACCCGACGACATGCTGGCTCGTGTGCTTGCCGGCGGCTACCCCGAAATGCGCCAGCGTCCCACCTTGGCCCGTCGGCAAGCCTGGGCCAGGGCCTACATTCGGACCCTGGTCGAGCGCGATGTGCGGGACGTGGCGCAAATCGACCAATGGCAGCAACTGCCTCAGCTTCTGGCCGTAGCTGCTGCGCATTGCGGACAACTATTGAATGCAGCTCAGACCGGCGGGCAGCTCGGCCTGAGCAGCAAGACGGTGGACAAATACCTGGGCATTTTGGAAAAGCTCTTTCTCGTGCAGCGACTGCCCGCCTGGAGCCGCAACGAAGCGGGGCGCCTGGTCAAGACACCCAAGCTTCACTTTCTGGACGCAGGCCTGCAAGCCAGCCTGTCCCGCTTGACCCCCGAACTGGTCTTCTCCCAACGCGAGCGCTGGGGCGCCACCCTCGAAACCTGGGTACACGGGGAACTGCGCAAAGCCCTCAGCCTCTGTACAGACGACTGGTACCTCTCGCATTTTCGCGACAAGGACCAGGTCGAAGTGGACTTCGTCATCGAATCACCACTGCGTCGGCTCATAGGCATCGAGGTCAAGGCCTCCGCCACCGTCAACGCTGGCGACTTCAAGGGCCTGAAAAAACTCCAGTCCCTCGCGGGTGATTCATTCACCAGCGGCCTGGTGCTCTACGGAGGCCATCAGGCCTTGTCCTTCGGCAAGGGCCTTTGGGCTGTGCCGCTGGCTGCGCTCTAAGTCTGCCGTTCAGGCCCACGGCAGGCAGGAAGACTCAATTCCTCACCTTCCGTGTACATTCAATTTGGGTCGATCCCATAAGAATGGTCTCTTTGGAGACCGTCGATGAACACCCGTCGATTCCTCATCGAAAGCCTGCGCTCCCACCTCAAGGCGCAGCAGATCACCTACAAAGATATTGCCCAGAGCCTTGGCGTCTCTGAGCAAACCGTCAAGCGCATGTTTGTGCAGCAAGACTGCACCTTGGAGCGGCTTGAGCAAATCTGCGACATGGTGCAAATCGACATGCGCGACCTGCTGCGCAGCAGTCCGCGCCCACGCAAACTCATTCAGCACCTGAGCCTGCGGCAAGAGGAGCAGTTGGTGCAAAACAAAAAGCTGCTCATGCTGGCCATTTGCACCATGTCACTGTGGACCGAGCAAGACATTCTGCAGAACCTCAGGCTAAGCCGCAGCGAATACGAGGACCTGCTGCGCCAACTCGACCACATGGGTTTTCTCGACCTACAGGGGGGCAATCGCTTTCGCCTGCGGGTGGCCCGCGACTTTTCATGGATCATTGGCGGCCCCATCATGCGCATGGCCAAAGACATGGCCGACGACTACTTCGACCACCGCTTTGACGGCGAAGGCGAAGTGCTGCGCATCATCAACGTTCGCCTTGCGCCCCAGTCGGCCCAAAAGCTCAAGGCCCGCCTCGAACAGGTCGCCCAGGAATATGCCGACCAAGTGCCGGCAGACGCCGACCTGCCACTGCACCAGCGCCCGCCCCTGTCGCTGTGCATCGCAGCACGCCGCTGGGTACCCGGGCCGCTGCGCGAATTCATGGCCGACCCCATCGCCGCAAAACCCAAGACCGGCACAAAGTGACACCAGGTGATCCTTTTCGGGTCATCTGGTGTCACTTTACATATCGTAATTGCTGTTTTTGTGAGCCGGTGTGACAGTCCACCCGACTCAACGCCGCGCAAGGCCTGCCTA
>JAIXOM010000001.1 GCA_027486755.1 Comamonadaceae bacterium
GGCGAGCTCAGGGGCAACAGCAAAACCATCAGCAATTTGCTGCTGGCGCAATACACCTCGAATCTGGGCTTTGTCGGCGCTCTGCGCAGCACCACCGCGCAGGCCACCGCAGCGCTCAAGCTGGACGACTTGACGGTCGCGGGCAGCATCACTGGTGTCGCTAACCTGGGCCTGGTCGCAGGTTCGAGCTGGTTGCGTGGCCTGAACAACATCGGCACCTCGGGCTCGGTGGCAGGCACCGAGCTGTACTACTACTCTGGCCCCGATCACGACGACCGGGGAGAGAACAACAACACCGGCGGGCGCAGCACCCACAGCCAGGTGGGCGGCGTGCTGGGCTACGCCTGGGGCAGCAGTGGCACGCTCTTGCCCCTGACAGCAGTCCAATCCTCTGCGGTGGTCACCGGTGTGAACTCGGTCGGTGGCGTGGCGGGCAGGCTCATTTATTCGGCGGTGAGCAATACCTCGTCGACAGGCACGGTCACCAGTGAAGCCACCGCTGACATCACCAACCCCCAGCGCACGGGTGGGGTGGTGGGCTATTTGGAGCAATCGGTCTCCTACATTCAAAACAGCAGCCACACCGATGGACTGGTCAAAGGCTACCAATGGGTGGGCGGCTTGGTTGGCCATTCGCAAGGCATGGTGGGCTCGGCCGTGGTGAACAACACGCCCACTTACGACACCTTTGTGACCAGCAACGTCGAAGGCAGGGGCGAACGCGTCGGTGGCGTGGTGGGCTATTTGCAGCACAGAGACCTGCAAAACGCCCAGATGAGCGGCAAGGTCACTGGCTGGACCGTCAATGGCGCGCCCGAGTTCGCTGGCTATTACACCGGCGGACTTGCAGGACTGGTCGAGCAAGAAACTCGCGATTCGCGTTACACCGGCTCCTTGGTGATGGGTTCACACCAGACCGGTGGTGCCATCGGCCAAGCAGGCCGGGTGCTGCGCGTGACCACTGTCGGCGAGGTTCAATCGAACTCCAGCTATGTCGGCGGCGTCGCGGGCTATGTGGGCGTCATCACCTATTCCTCATCGAGTGCCAACGTCAGAGGCAACAGCGACAGCGTAGGCGGTTTGGCGGGTCGCGTCCAAGGGGGGTGGATCTACGATAACTTTGCCACGGGCGAGGTCACCGGCTTGAACGGTGGCTATGCAGGCACCTACACCGGCGGCTTGATTGGTTACACCAACCAGCCGATCTGGCGCTCCTACGCCACCGGCCTGGTCAAGGGCGGGCACCGGACTGGTGGCCTGATTGGCACGATTGACCAAAACATCTATGACTCCTACGCCACCGGCAAAGTCATGGCGAACAGCTCCTGGGTCGGTGGCTTGGCGGGCTTTGCCAATGCGATTGAAAACTCGCGGGCCACCGGCAATGTGGAGGGCAGCTCGGACACCGTGGGGGGCTTGGCCGGCCATACCTACCAATCCATCAACAGTTATGCCACGGGCAATGTCAAAGGCGGCGACCGTACGGGCGGTCTCATTGGTTCAGCCGCGCATTGGACCATCAACACCAGCTACGCCACCGGCAATGTGGAGGGCACCAGCCGCGTGGGGGGCCTGATTGGTCACTACTCGGGCAACACGCTGACCACCTCCTACTCAACCGGCACGGTCACTGGAACCAGTGAACGCGTGGGCGGATTCATCGGGGAAACCGGCGGTGGAACGATCACCGCGTCCTACGCCACAGGTGCCGTCACGGCATCGAGCGGGGCCTTTGTCGGCGGCTTTGTCGGTTACAACAACAGCAATATTTCTGGCAGTTACACCACCAGCACCGTGAGCTCCCTAGGTGAGTATGTGGGTGGATTTGTCGGCCTCAATGCCGGTGGCACTATTGCATCGGTATCGACCACCGGCAGTGTCTACAGCTCTACCTGGGGCAACTACGTGGGCGGCTTTGTGGGCCGCAACGACGCGACCATCAACAATTCCACCGCGGTGATCACCACGGTCAACCCGACCACCGGTGTCGGTGTGCAAGGCCGGGCTTTGGTGGGCGGCTTTGCCGGCTGGAGTAATGGCGGCTCCATCAGCAACTCATACTCTCAAACCAGTGTGGTGGCGACGGTAGACACGGTGGGCGGCTTTGTGGGGCAGATGAGCAACAGCACCTTGTCACGCAATCGCGCAGAAGGCAGCGTGCGCGGCGTGAACCGGGTGGGCGGCTTTGCGGGTTACATGAACGCAGGGGCCATCAACACCTCTTACACCAACACCACGGTGGTGGAGACCAGCGCCGCGAGCTCCTCCGGCGTGGGAGGCTTTGTCGGCAACATGGACAACGGCAGCATCACTTCGTCGCGCGCGGCCGGCTCGGTGCTGGGCTATGGCAGTGTGGGCGGCTTTGTGGGCTACATGAACAATGCCGGCACCATCAGCCAGTCTTACACCACGGGTGCAGTCACCCAGGTGAGCACTTCCAGCATTGGCAGCACCTCCGGCGTCGGCGGCTTTGCCGGCTATTTGAGCGGCAACTTCACGGGCACCATCAGCGATTTTTACGCCATGGGCGCAGTCGCTGGCACGCAGAATGTGGGCGGTCTGATCGGCTACGCCGAGCGCGGCACCTTGAGCAAGGGCTTTGCCACCGGCATGGTGGTGGGCAATGCGGCCACCGCGCCGTCGCCGTTTTACACCGGTGCGGTATTCGGTCGGTTCAACAATGGCTATGTGTCGGGCAGCAGCGGCCCCTTGAGGTTACAGCCCAGCAATCTGTATTGGGATAGCACCAGCTCCAACCTGTCGGCAGATGCAACGGGCGGCGGCAGTACAGCTTTGACCACCACCGCTTTCAAAGGCGCATTGCCCACTGGCTTTGGTAGCACCGAATGGGGCACCAGCGCGGGCATGTACCCCTACCTGAAGGTGTTCTACCCCACCCAGCCGCGCGCAATCGAGGGCATTGCCACCAACAGCGACGGCTCGGTGGCGCAGCGCGGCCAAGTGGCGCAGTACACCAACGGCACCTTGCTCAATGGCGGCACGGCATCGACCGGCGCTAACGGCGCCTACTACAGCGTGGTGGGCTCCAACACCTTGTTCGTCGACTCGTCGATTCCAGAGGTGGTCAGCGGCATCACGCTTTTGAACGGTGGCGGTGGCTACACATCCTTACCCACGGTGACGATTTCGGGCGGTGGCGGCAGCGGCGCCACGGCCACGGTTTCGCGCACCAACCCGGTCGCCGGCCAACCGAGCGCCAACATCATTTACGGCATCACCTTGGGCGACCCGGGGTCGGGCTACACCCAGGCGCCCACGGTCACCCTCAATGGTGGCGGCTATGGCCCCCACATCACGGCAGCCACCTTCAGCGTGGCGCTGAGCCCGCCCACCTTCGTCGGCGCCAGCAACGCACCCAAAACCAAGCTGGCCACCACGCTCACGCTCCTGGGCGGCAGCAATGTGGCGGGCATGGTCTACACAGACCTGCTCGCGCCCGATGCCAACATCAACCTGACCGGAACGGTGAGGCAGGGCCTGACCCAGCTGAGCACGGGCGCGGCCAGCATGACGGCGCTCAATGCCGACATGGATGCGACCATCGGCGCGACGACCCGAGCAGGCTTCTCAAACACTCTGCCCACCATCTCTTCGTTGCAACTGAGCGCCCGGGCCGCCAGCTTTGACGTCAACACGCAGCTCACCTATGCCGACAATGGGGTGAGCAACGCCGGCCTGATCACCGTCACCGGCACTCAGGTGACGCTGTCTGACGGTCGGGTGACCAGCACCAAGACGCAGGACTACAACGCAGCCCTGACCCTGGCGGCCAACGCCACGCTGACCGGCACTACGGTGACGACCTCGTCCACCCTGGCGGGTGCCAGCTACAGCCTGACGGTGGCAGCCAACGCCGCCAGCGGCAGCGGCAACCTGACGACCGGCGGCAACACCACCGGTTTGTCCACTCTGACGGTAGCGCGCAACACCGTGCTCGGCGGCAATGTGGCCTCCACGGGCAACCAGACTTATGGCGGCACGGTGGTTTTGAACACCGATGCGAGCATGACGGCCACTGACGCCAGTGCGATCATCAGCGTGGCAGGGGCGGTCAACAGCGACGCCACTTTGACGCCGCGCGCGCTGGTCATCAATGCCAGTGGCGGTAACGTGGTCTTGGGCGGCGCCGTGGGCGCCGCAGCACCCTTGACCAGCTTGGCGGTGACCGCAAGCGACATTGACCTCAATGGCGGCGGCTTCACCAGCAGCGCAGCGCAAACCTATACCGGGCCAGTGACCCTGGGCGCCGACACCACGCTCAATGGCGTAGGCATTACCGTGACGGGCACGATCAAGTCCGACGGTACGAACCGAAGCTTGACCATCAACGACAGTGGCACGACTACGTTAACCGGTGCGATTGGTAGCGCAAGCGCCGGTGAAAAGCTCAGCAGCATCACTACCAATGCGGCGGGCACAACCGCGTTCAACGGCGGCAGCGTGACCACCACCGGCGCGCAGACCTTCAATGATGCGGTGACCCTGGGCGCCAACACCACGCTCACCGGTGTCGGTGTCACCCTGGCCAGTACGCTTGTGTCCAGCGGCGCCAACCGCAGCTTGACCATCAACGACAGCGCCACCACCACCTTGGGTGGTGCGATCGGCGGTACGAGCGCGGCCGGCGATAAGCTCAGCAGCCTCACCACCGATGCAGCGGGCACGACCGCGATCAACGGCGGCAGCATCACCACCACGGGAGCGCAAACCTTCAATGATGCGGTGACCTTGGGCGCAGACACCACCCTCACCGGCGTGGGCCTTACCCTGGCCAGCACCGTCAAGTCCGATGGCACCAACCGCAGCTTGACGATCAACGACAGCGGCACCACGACCCTGGGTGGTCCGGTCGGCAGCGCGACTACCGGCGACAAACTCAGCAGCCTGACGAC
>JAIXOM010000020.1 GCA_027486755.1 Comamonadaceae bacterium
AGATTCACCGTACCTACAATACTCGCACCAGACCCGACAGTGATCGAGTTATTCTGCGCATCAACACTCGTACCATTTAACGCTCCCCCACTGGCCAAAAATAGCTTCAAAGTAACAACGGGTGCAGCTTGCTCGCTTACAGTAAATGATTGCGATACTCCACTGGCGGCAGCATAGGCTCCATTACCCGCTTGAGTAGCCGTCACACTACAGATGCCCGCAGCGATAGCAGTCACAGTAGCGCCTGAGACCGTACATACCGATGACGGTGTTGCCGTATAACTGACGGGCAAGCCCGATGATGCGCTTGCATCCAAGGTAGCCGTTGTCCCCATCATCATCCCAGCGGGCTGAGCAAACGTTATCGCCTGCGTTTTGGGCTGGGTGGCCAGCGTCGAACAGTTGATGGCGATGTTACTGACAACCGTCTCAGGCGAGCCGTTGCCGGCCATGCCTGTGCCATTGCTAACCACGCAGGTTTGGCCTGGCGCTGGCGTCTCGATGGTGATCTCGTAGGCTGAGTTCACCGGAACTGAAAACGAAAAAGTGCCGTTAAAGCTGAGGGCCTGCTTGGTGAAACCGTTGGCCACCGTGATTCGGCTGCCTGCCTGCAAACTGGACAACGTGCCGCGGACAGCGGTGATCCCCTTGGCTGGGTTATTCACCCAAAAACCCACACCGTGACGCAGGTTCGGCCCGCCGGCGCTGAACTCTAGATAATTACGTTCGGCGGTGTATTGGGCGAGTTGTCCCTTAGCATCCAGTGAGGGAGCATAAAAAAACCAGGCCGAATTGACTGGCTCCCAGGCCCAGAGACTGGTCAAGTTCTGGGAGGTGACGCCCGGTGACGGTGGAACCAGACTAAGCGCCTGGTTGAAATTTCCCGGAGTGACATCGTCTCCGATACTGAGCAAGTTCCAGCCGGAGAGCATGGCTGTTGCGCTGTCGGATCTCAATTGCTCGGCCCGAACCAAGTCGGCTGCGGTCACGGCCAAACTGAACGCGGTGCCCGCGTTGACCCAGTAGCCCTCGCCCGGCCCAATCGACTGCAGCGGCACATATCCCTTACTCAAAGCATAGGCCGCGCCGCCATCGACCTGCTTTGGGGTGTAGAAAGCCCAGGCGGACATGGCCGCGTCCCATTTCCAAATGGAAACAACCTTGTCGGGATCAGAAAACACAGAAGCTGTGCTGATGGGGGTAGCCTGACCGTTGCCAAGCAGGTTCCAGCCCCGCACAAGCTTGATGTCACTGGGGATCGCAGCAGACTGCGCCATCGCCTGACTGACCATCAGCCCATGGAGGATAAGACTCAGCACAACAAGCAGAACCGAGCGGAGGCTAAGGTGGGGGGCCCTGAGGGCACCGACGGAAATCTTGGCCATTTTTTCCCTACATTGGACCCACGCACAGCAAATCTGCGGCTTCAGACAAGCGGACAAACGAGCTTACCTGACTTGACCCGCAATCAACGAGAGAGATGCTAAGCAAGAGTTTGAACCACTCGGAACAAGCTTTTCGCCGAATTATCGCCAAATGTTAATTTTTTACAACGAGCAACATGATGAAGGGAGTGGGAACCTATTCCAGGTCGGCATTTTGTGTGTGAGGCATGAAATGTCAACAAGGAGATGTATGCCGTGCTGACCCAGAGCCTGCAGACGAGGGTCACATCGTGTCGTCTGGCGCCAAGACTCCCTCGCCTAGCACCGGGGTCCGGGCAATCATTCATCACCGAAAGCCCAAGCCGGCCGTATGCCAAATAGCAAGACCCCAGGCAATATGGCAACGTAGCGAAGCCTTGGAAAGATGTTCATCCTTCCTTTTTGTGTGCCGCGGGTCAGGGCCTGTTCACCCAAAATCCAGTGTTGGGAGAGAGCGTCTTGCTACCAAACGAGAGGTATCCCTTGCTCTGGATATAGGTGTCCAAGGTGTTGTTTTTCTGCAGACTGGGAGCGTAAAACTGCCAGCCGGGAACGGTTGCGTCCCATGCCCACATACTGATGAAATTTTGGGGTACTTCCCCGGCCGATGGCGGCGTATCGCTCAAGGAAAGATTAAAGGTCATAGGATTTGGGTTATCACCCGTGGCAAGCAGACTCCAGCCTCTAGGCAGCGCCTTGTCGCCGCTCTGAGAAAAACTGCTGCTGCTAACCGAGGCTTTTCCGGTGATGTCCGTCGTCAAGGTCCAGGCGGTTTTGGCATTTAGCCAGAAGCCCTCCCCCGGGTTTATTGTGCTCAGCACTTCGTAGTTCTTGTCTTGGGCATAGCTTTGCAACTGCACGGTTCCCAGACTGGGCGTGTAGAAGGCCCACGCCATCTTGTCGGCCAGCCACTTCCAAACTGAGATCACCCGGCTCTTGTCGCCGAACACGCTGCCTACGTCGATTGTTCCGCTGTAGCCATTACCGATCAGATTCCAGCCACTCAACAAATTTATATTGCCGACCAGTGTGGTGGTGGTTGATGTGGATACAGCAGTTGTTGTAGTTGTCGTTGGCGCTGCAGTAGTCGTAGTTGTCGGAGCAGTGGAAGTTGTTGTAGTTGTCGTCGGCGCTGCAGTGGTCGTAGTTGTCGGAGCAGTGGTAGTTGTTGTGGTTGTCGTTGGCGCTGCAGTAGTCGTAGTTGTCGGAGCAGTGGTAGTTGTTGTGGTTGTCGTCGGCGCTACAGTGGTCGTAGTTGTCGATGTAGTCGTTGTCGTTATCGTTGATGTCACAACGGCAGGGGTAGTAATATTTATGGAATTGGACCGATTTGAGCAATTGTTAGCAGCGTCGCAAGCAGCCAAGCTGAATGTATAAGAGGTAGAGGGAGACAGCGCTGATAATTGCAACCCCGTAGGCGAGGGCGCCAATACACTGACTATCGTATTGCCAGAATATAAGACGTAGGCAGTGACCCCGACATTATCAGTCGATGCATTCCAAGCGAAGTTAATTTGATTGGGTGATACTGCCACACCTGTAAATCCCGTGGGTGCTGATGGTGCTGACAGGTCTGTAATCGTGGTGCTGCCGAACCCTTGCTTCAATAGTGCAGCGACAAGTACGGCCGGATCAATGGCGCCAGATATAAATTGATTTTTCGTCAAATAACCGATTCGAGCGCCATTACGCCAAATTTGAGGAACATTTGAGGCGCTAGCGAATGTATTACAGACAGAGGAGGAACTAAATGAACTGCCGTAGGAGCCGAAAGAATTAAAAATACTGGAGGTAGAAAAACTACTGCCATATGTACCAAAGCTATTCAATATTGAATTCGTGACGAAAGGGTTGCTAGATACAACACCAAGCTCAACTGTCAGACTCGAATTATAAATAACAGCATTACCATCAAACCAATTTGGAATAGTACCTGTGTATGTGTTCGATGTAACTGTCTCGCCACAAATTGTCCGAGACTCTGCTGCTTCGACATTTTTGCCCAGAAGAATAAACAAAGCGATAGCCAAGCCCGACCCAGAAAGATGGATGAATTTTTTAAATAGAAAATTCATCATAACTTTGACGCTCCAAATTTTCGAAAGGTGGATTTATGAGCCAAGAATTCTTCAAATAGACAACGCTCGTCGTAATCATAATTGGCTTGAGACAGGTGTGCAAGCAATTCACTGTCCGCACGCGTTGAAAAAATGGTTCGCCAACCACATCCTGACCTCCCCCAGACTCCTTGAGCCCCAGACTGTTCAGGGAACCGTCTACATGACAGCGCCAGGAGCGGCCTGCCGACGAAGATCACATCGTGTCCTCCGGCTCCGAGACACATTCACGCACCACCATATTCTGGGCTGAAAGGCCTTGATCAGTAGACCATGAGGAGCTCGTCAAAAGACTGATTGACACAGGGAAATCAGCGACAATCTTGTAAATTTGTAGCCTCCTGCAACCTCTGATGCATCCCTTGTTTGCCCTTGCCCTGCGAAACCCTTTTGGAACAGCCTGGCTGCCCAAGCGCAGGGGTGAATGCTGGGGCCACCTGTCGCTAAACGGGGTAGGACTTCGGTACGGTAAGCAAGCCAAGACGTCGGTCCTCTCCAATGCGTCGACCAGTGAGGCCCTGGGATGGGAGCCGGCGCTCCAGGCCTGGGGGCAACTTTGGCATAGCGCCGGTCTGCGGCAACAGAGGGTCTCTCTGGTTTTGGCTGACCGCTGGGCACGTATCCTGGCTTTTGACCTACCTTCAGGTACACGCTCCGACACAGACATTGCTGCATTGGCAAAAATTGAACACGGACGCCGCTTTGGCACTGGCGCCTTTCCTTGGCATATGGACTGGATCCGAGTGGGCGATTCAGTGCTCGTGGCGGCCTGCCCCCAGACCTTGTTGCAGCAACTTAAGGACCTTCTGGGGCCGAGTGACAGCCAGTTGGGACACCTAGGAATTCGAAGTCTTGAATTATTCGCGCATCAGTACAAGCGCATGGCACCTGACGGGTGGCATACGGTGCTCGCCGCCGGAACGATGAGCATCTACTGCATGGACCAAGGGCAGTTGCGCGGCTGTTGGATTTTCCCCTGGCAAGCCAACGCGACAGCTGATCTACTGGCCCGGTTAGAGCGTCAGCACGCACTACTGCGAGACACACGAAAATCGCTCCTATTGATCAACGTCCCATCCTGGATGGCGGATTTGCAGCTCAGCACCCAGCTAAAGGCTGCTGGCTGGCAGTTGCAGACGCAGGCGTCCAGCGCGGCCTTGCCGCTTCAGGTCAGCCGCGCTGTATGGCCCGGCTTCGTGGCGGTGGAAGCATCATGAGCCGCTGGTTGGACATCAACCTGGCCAGGCCCACAAATTGGCGCCAGAGTGCCACTGCAAAAACCCTGGCTGGCTTGGTCTCACTGCTACTGCTTGGGCTGGCGGTCAATGGCATGCGCTGGATGGACTTGCGCCAGCAGATTTCGGCCGAGAAGGTCGGTTCGCTCTCTCCCGCTACGCGGATGGATATCGCCTCGTCGCAGCCTATGACTGCCGAGCAGGTCAAAAGAGCTGCGGCCATGGCTCAGATGCTGCAGCAGCTGGCTACGCCATGGGAACGGCTCTTCAGCCGCACGGAGGGTAGCCTGCCTGAAGGGCTGAAATTGGAGTCCTTGCAGGCTCAGCCCGGGCAATCGAAGATGCTGATCAAAGTGGCGGCTCGCGACTTCCCCGAAATTTTTCTCTTCCTACACCGGCTGCGGGCACAGGAGGGCTTGGAGTCTGTACAACTGAAATCGCAGTCATTCGCCGATGCTGGCAACACGCCCCGCTGGCGTGCCACCCTCGAGGTTCAATGGAGCTCCGGCCCCAATGAATAAGGGCCTGCCCCTCACCCTCGGCCGGGGGCCGGTCCTCATCGGCTTACTGCTGGTGGCCTTGCTGTTGCAGCTTGCGGTTGAACTTCTGGTGATACAGCCCGCACAGGAAGCGCTCGAACTCACGCAGGCGCAAAAACTTCGGCGAGAGCTGCGGCAGGCCAAACTGGAGGCCCAGCCTTCTGCGCGGGTACAAACCTTGAGCCGGATGCAGTCGCATGAGCAGGTGTTGCATTCCCTGCCCGACCCCCTGGCGCGTCTTGAGCAATTGCAGCGCATTGCCGCTCAAGAGGCGGTGCAGCTCAGAAGCCTCAGTTATGCCTACGCTACAGTCAGCGACCAGATCGAAAAAATCACTCTTCAGATGGATGTTGAGGCGCATTACCCCAGACTGCGGCAATTCATTCGCGCGGTTCATGCGTCCGATGCGGCGACCGGGCTCGTCATGCTGAACATCACTCAGGCAAGCTCCGAATCGGGGCCTCTGAAGGCACAGCTGCAGTTTGCAGTGTATGCAGCATCCGGGCAACTGATCCAGGCCTCGGCCAAGCGTCCATGAGGGTGTCCATGATCGGTACCATCAGCCGCACAACAACCATGCGCAAAAGCCTTTGGTGGGGCCTGGGGCTCACGGCGATTTTGGTTCTCGGGCTTCAAGCCTGGGACGAGCCGCCCTCCCCGACATCGGCGGCCCGCAGCGCTGGTGCCACATCAGCAGAAACAGCGAGGCGGCCGAAGGCCGAACCCACGGCAGACCTTAGCGCTCTGAACTTGCCGGCCATCTGGCCCGAGCGCCCCTTGGTCAGGCAAGCTGTGGTCGATGCATTTCAAACCGGCGCGACGCCAATGCCCGCGTTCAAGAAGCCAGCACCCCTTGCAGCGGCGGCCCCGACTGCGGTACCAGAAGCCGGGGCAGCGACGGTAGCCGCTGCTGCCACTCCGCCTGCGCCGCCTGCGCCGCCTGCGCCGCCGGTTCAAGATGGCTTTGCCTACACCTACTTCGGGCACCTGGATCAAGGCCAAGGCCCGGCTGTTTTCTTCCGCTCGGCCGACAGTCAGGTGCTTTCGGTCCGAGTGGGCGATCTCATCGACCGAGACTGGAAATTGACGTCTTTCGATGCTCGTCGGCTGACCGTGCGTCACGAGCCTAGCGGCCAGAACTTCCAGCAAAGCTTGACAGAGTCGAATCCATGAGCCCCACCCCTTTACGCGCCTTTGCCTTTGTCCTGGCCGGCCTGCTTGCAGGTTGTGCCAACCAACAAGCCTTCGTTCTTGGCCAGCAGCGCATGGCCGAAAAAGACTGGATGGGCGCAATTTCGGCGCTTGAGCAAGCCAGTCGAGCAGCGCCCGACAACGCTCAGGCACAGTACCTGCTGCGCAACGCTCGCGGCAAGGCAGTAGACCAACTTCTTGCAGACGCCGCGCTACAGATGAAGGTCTCGCCTGAAAAAGCGACCGAGACCTACCGACAGATATTGCTGATCGACCCCTTCAATTCACGGGCGGTTGAGCAACTGAGGACCATCGAGCGCAACCGATACCGCCAGGATCTCTACCAAGAGGCTACGCAAGCTTTGCGAGCCGGACGCAGCCAGGAGGCCAGGGCCAAGTTGCGGCGCCTTCTTGTCGAAGATCCTGGCAATGAGCAGGCCCGGCGGTCGATGCGCCAACTCGACGAAGAATCTGGCAGGAACTCCGCGCTCCCGACCTTGGACGAGCGGCTCACCAAGCCCGTTTCGCTTTCGGTCAGCAACGGCAGCATCAAGATGCTTTTTGAAGCCTTGGCGATGAGCCATAACCTCAATTTCATTTTGGACCGGGACCTGAAATCGGACGCGACCACCACAATCAATCTGCGCAACGTCCCGTTCGATGAAGCGCTCGAGCAGATCCTGATCGCCAATGGCCTGGATATGAAGGTTGTCAACAGCAACACCGTGCTGGTGTTCCAAGCCTCACCGCAGAAGTATCGCGAGCATCAGAATTTGCTGGTGCGTAATTTCTTCATTGAAAGTGCCGACGTCAAGGAGTTGGGTAACCTGCTCAAGACCATCCTGAAGATGAGCGATGTCCATGTAGACGCCAAACGCAACACGTTGGTGGTGCGCGATACGTCCAGGAACATCCAGGCGGCTGAAAAGCTGATTGCAGCGCATGACCAACCTGAACCCGAGGTGATGCTGGAGGTGGAAATCCTGGAGTTCAACCACTCTCTGTCTACAGCCATTGGCTTGCAGTTTCCCAGTCAGGTCACCTGGGGTGTGGTCAGTCCCATCACGCTCAATACCCTCAACGCGCTAACCAGTTCCAACATCAACGTCACCGGTCTGAGTTCTTTGCTGCAACTGAATCTGCAAAGCCAGTCGGCGATCACCAGAGTCTTGGCCAATCCCAAGATCCGGATCAGGAACCGCGAAAAAGCCCGCTTCCACGTGGGCGATAGGGTGCCCGTCATCACCTCCACCACCTACCCGGGAACCTTGACCGGAGCGACGAGCTCATCGGTCAGCTATCTTGACGTCGGCATTAAGCTGGAATTGGAGCCCGTCATTCAGCTTGACGGGCAAGTGGTGATCAAAACCACCCTGGAAGACAGCTCCATCACCGACAAGGTCGTCAACAGCGGCACCACCGCCTACCAACTCGGTACCCGCAATGTAGCCACTACACTGACCCTGCGAGATGGAGAGATGCAAATCCTCGCAGGCCTGATTCGAAGCGGCGAGCAGACGGCCTCAAACCAGGTTCCTGGGCTTTCCGATCTTCCGGTGCTCGGGCGACTGTTCCAGACCCCGGCCAACTCAAACACCAAGAAGGAAATCCTGCTGTCCATCACGCCGCGTATCCTGAAAAACATTCAGAGCCCAACCGATGACCTGATGGAGATGACCGCCGGGCCTGAATCGCGCACCGGACAAGTCGGCCGCGGAACTGCACCGCCGCCTGCAAGCCCGCCCCAAGTGCCTCGGCCGGCAGCGGCGCCAGTACCGCCCCGCCCGATCCTCACGCCTCTGACGCCTTTTGGGCAGTCCAATTCGGCAGCTCCTGCTGTGCCTGTGCCCGCGCCCATGGGCGGTGCGATGCCCACTAACCCAGCGCCAAGCGGTAGTCCAGCCGGAGTTGGCACACCGCCACAGGAGAATTTCCCAATTTTCCAACCACCGCCAGGCGTAGGCAGCTCCGGCGGCTAACGTGAAAACGTAACGCGATTGATTTCCTCTAGGCTGGTCAAGCCGTCGGCGACCAGTTGTTCCGCGGATTCCCTGAGCAGCACGCATCCTTTGGCGCGGGCCGCCTCCTTAATGGCGGTGATCGGCGCGCGCTGAGTGATCAATTCGCGCAGCTCGTCGTCCATCAGCAGGCATTCCCCAATGGCGCATCGGCCACGGTAGCCCGTGTTCCGGCAGTTGGCGCACCCTGCCCCGCGACAGTCCGGGCAATACATGCGCACCAGACGCTGCGCCACGATGCCATTGAGCGCCGCAACAAACATATAGGGCTCGACCTGCATGTGCTCGAAGCGGCCCAGCACATCGAATACGTTGTTGGCGTGCACGGTGGAGAACACCAGGTGACCGGTCAGCGCCGCCTGCACGGCGATCTGTGCGGTCTCGCTGTCGCGGATTTCCCCGATCATGATCTTGTCCGGGTCGTGCCTGAGGATGGAACGCAGACCTCTGGCAAAACTCAGGCCCTTTTTTTCATTCACGGGAATCTGCAGAACACCTTTCATCTGGTATTCGACCGGATCCTCGATCGTGATGATCTTGCTGCGCCCGTCGTTGGACTCCGAAATGGCCGCGTACAAGGTGGTGGTCTTGCCACTGCCGGTAGGACCCGTGATCAGCAGCATGCCATAAGGCTGCAGGGCCAGCGATCGAATCGCGCCTCGGGTGCCGCCATTGAAACCCAGGATGTCCAGGGTCAGGCCGGAAGACTGCCGACTCAAGTGCTCCTTGTCCAGCACACGAATCACCGCGTCTTCGCCAAAGACGCTGGGCATCACTGAAACGCGAAAGTCTATCTCGCGACCCCGCATGCGGACCTTGAAGCGACCGTCCTGCGGAACCCGCCGCTCAGTAATGTCCAGTTCGGCCATCACCTTGACGCGCGAGATGGCCTGGTCGTTGAGCTGGGCGCCGATCACCTTGGCCGCTTCAACGATAACGCCGTCAATGCGGTACTTCACCACCAGACCCTCCTTGATGGCTTCGAGGTGAATATCCGAGGCTCCGGCCCCCATGGCGTCAAACAAGGTGGAGTTGATCAGTCGGATGACCGGGCTGTGGGTTTCGTCGATCCCGACCAGAGAAATCTCCTCCACATCCGAGCTCGCCGCCTGGTCTTGAAAGCTCTGGTCGAGCACGCCATCCAGGGCCACCATGGACGAGTCCAAGCGATCCATCCAGGCGGCCAACTCCGACTCAAGGGCAAGCAGCCGCGAACCCAAGGCAATCGCCTGCTCGTCGGCCCAGCCTTGCAAGGCCTCGTCCGTGGGGTCAGAAAACACAAGATGGAGCCCCTCGCCCGAGCGGATCACCACCGCGCTTTTCTTGCGCGCCTGGGTCAGCTCGAGCACCGAGGTGTCCACCTGCGAGAGCGTCAGTTGGTCCTGCGCCAGCACGGGGTAGCCGAAACTTTGTCCAAGTTGCTGCAAGAGCTCATCGAGGGAAAGACTCAGGTGCTCAGCCAGCGCCTGATCCCAGTGCTGACCGGAATTGCGCTGTGCTGCACGGAACTGACGAATTTGCTCAGAGCTGATCATGGCCAATGATTTCCATTTTTTCTATAGACCCAGTGCCTAGCGAGCAGGAAGTTGCCCACCAACAAGACCGCCTCGACCAGGATCTTCGCATGCACATCCTGCTCGAAAAATCCCACTGCGGCCTGCAACAAGCCGATCGACAAGGCAGTGGCCGCCATCCATTGGACCGCATAGCGCCATGCCGAGGCACCCCAGGCCGCCTTGTCGGCAGATTGATGAAAAGTCCAGAGGTGATGAAACCCATAGGCCAGCGCAGCGCCAGCCAGGCGTGCAACGCCATTGGCCAGCCACAGCGGCGCCCCCCACTGCCTCAGTAGCCAGAACACCGCCACATCCAGCCCGAACGCCAGCGCGCCGCCGAGCACGTACACGCCAAATTGCCTGCCTATGCGCAAGATCAATTCCTGGGGCCCAGTTTCTGGGTCCAGGGATCGTTCGGGTACTCCTTGACCAACCTGGCCCGGCTGGCCGCGGCCAACTCAGGCTTGTTCTGCTTGTCCGCCAGCTGCGCGAGGGTGAACAAGGCTTCGGGCACCCAGTAGCCGTGGAACTGATCGACCAGCATCTGATAACGCTCTGCGGCCAGGTCCAGCCGCTGCGTCTGCTCGTGCGCCTTTGCAGACCAGAACAAGGCCTCTTCTTTCTTGGCCTTTGATTTTCGGTCCTGGTAGGCCTGATCGAACTGCTGCGCTGCCTGCGCTACATCGCCGGCGCGGTACAGGTCCCAGGCCTGCGTGTAGCTGCGCTCGGGATGCCGCTGACCGACGTACACCGAAAGGCACAGCACCAGCACCGGCCAGAGCCAGCTACCACCGCGCCAAGACAGCCCGCTGGCGGGCCAGTGCGCGCCAGCGGCAGCACCCACCACGCTGCTCTTTCGCCCACGCCAGAGGGGCTGCAAGAGCAGCAGCAGCCAAGCACCGAAGGCCAGGCCGGAGGCCCAGGCCCCCCAGGTGCCCACGCGGGTACTGCCGAACTCCAGTCTGACTTCGGGACCTTGCGGCACCACCAGCATGAACCCGGGCGCGGCCAGGAACAGCGATCCCGGACTGGTCAGGTGCCACTTGGGATGCCAGGCCATGCGCACCAGGTGGGGACTACCGACCGCATCGGTTCGCCAGGCGATGGACTGGCGCGACATTCTGAAGTCCTGCACCTGGGTGCCGGCCGGCGCCGGCACCAAGGCAGGTGCGGGCTGGTCGCTGTAGACCGGCAGGAATTGTCCGAACATGCGGGGCGAGCGGAACCAGGCGTGCGAATGCTCCATCCATTGGGCTTTCGGCAACCAGCGCAGTGGCAGATCAACGACATCCACCAAATGGGTGTCGAAAGACTTCAGCTTGTAGACGCGAAAGGGTTCGGCCTGAGATATTTCCTCGAAATGCGGGCTGCGGGCAAAAGCCTGCACTGTCTCTGGGTGGCGCACCAACACCTCGTTGGCCCATAGGAAGCGCATGTGCCTGGCCGCCTGGTCCAGATCCAGGCTGCCGCTGGGAAACCGCGCCAAGGGTGAGGATGGGTGGCGCGAGACCTCGCTTTGGAGCTGATAAATCGCCGGCGAGAGTAGCGCCGACTCCATGTAAAGCCCCTCCAGCACCGGCCGCCCCCCCAGAAACATGGGCAGGGCTTCCAGGGTGCGGGTCGAACCGAGGTCATGGTTGGCCGGGTCATGCTCGAACAGCAGACGAGGACTTTTCAGATCGCCCTGCAGGCCAGGGAACAGGCGCGACAGCTGCTGCCATTGCGGTTTGGCTTGCAGGCCCGAATGGTTCCACAGGGCCCAGTCCATAGCCTGGTTGATGTTCAGGCTCAGGACGGTGGCAAACGCCAGGAAGAGGCCAGCATTCAGCGTGGGCCAGCCCCAGCGCCAGATCGGTGGCAAAGCCTGGCCCAGCCGCCACAGCAGACTGCCCCAGAGCCAAGCACATGCGATGCCACCGAACAGCCACACAAAGGGGAAAAAGCGGATGTTGGCCAGACCCAGGTCAGCGGCCGCCAGAAAACCCAGCGCGGACAACAAGGCGGCATTACCCATGAAAAACGCCTGGCGCAGGCAAGCCTCGAGCGCATCGCTCCAGGGCAGGGCAAGCCGCCAAGTTGGCACCGCCCGGATCAGTGCGTGGCCAGCCAGCCCAAAACAGCCCAGCGCCAAGAGCACCGCTTGCGGAAAGGGCAGCAGCTCCTTCCAGTTCTCCACCTCGAACAAGGCGTCGTTCGGGATGGTGATGGCGTGCATTTCGAACAGCGGCCACAGCCAGCCCGCCAACATGAAGAAGGCCAGGCCGTGGCCGAGCAGCAGCAGGCGCAGATTGCGCCAAACATGCGGCCGGTCAAACAGGAAGGCGCCGGTGGCAAAGCCAGTGACCAGCAGGGCAAACCCATTGGAAAACCCCGTGGCTGCCTCCAAAAGCGCCACCCAATGCCAGCCCTTGCCGCTGGCCACGCAGCGCTGCCAGGCCATCAGCGTGACCAGGCACAGCAGCACGCCATAGCTCTGGGTGAATTCTCCGGCCAGGGTTGAGAGCAGGTTGCCGCCCCAGATCGAGTTCTGTTCGTGCAACAGAAAACCCAGGCAGGCCATCACGCCCCACAGCGCCACGCTGCGGGGCAACTTGAGCCAGCGGGTGCTGGCCAGCCAGGCCGCCCCAGGCAGCAGCATGGCCGCCGCGAACATGCCCAGCTTGATGGCCTGTGCCTCACCCATGAGTTGACCCAGGCCCACGATGGCAATGAAGGCAAACGGAAAGTAATAAGACAGGAAAGACAGGCCGCCAAAGACCTCTGGCACCCAGCCCGTCACCTGGCCGTGGGACAGGAGCTCGCGCCCATACAACCACAGATAGAAGGTATGGGAGGCGCCGTCGCCACCGGTGGGCCAGTTGCCCGAAAACAGAAAGCGCCAGCCCAGCAAGGCGCCGATCAGCCACACGCCAGCGGCCAAAATCAGCACGTCCCAGACCCAGGCTGGGGGCAGGCGCAGCCATTGCAGCAAGCGCTGTTTTAAGGCCTGTGCCTGCGTCATCGCTTCACCTTCGATTTGCTAGCTTGCTGCCTGCCTGGCTCTACACGAGCGGCCGAAGGCAGCAACCAAGCGGCAAGGCCCACCAACAGGCCCGCTAGCACTGCGAGCGCGGCCGCCATCTCAAACCCATGGTTCTTCAGCCCGAGCAACCAGGCCGGCTTTTGCTCCGAACCCACGGCTACGCCGTCGCCGATCACCTGCACAGAAAGTTCGCCGCTCAGGCCCTCATGCACCAGCCAGACACCGCGCTGGGCTTGGCCGGTGTCCACCGTCAGCGACTGCGTGCTGCGCAGCGCCGGGTTCCACACGATCTCTGCCGGCGGTGGCGGCGGGCTGGGCGCATCGCCTGCGGCACGCGCGAGAGCGGCAATGCCCTCAGAGGGCAGGCCAATGGCCCAGCTGCGGCGAAAGGGAAAGGGCTCGGCGGTGGGCGCCTGGATCAGCACATGGCGGCCGATGCGAACAAAAGGCGCCAGGGCAGGCGGCAGGGGCGGCTGCTGCCGCCAGGCCAGTTGGGCAAAGCGCAAGCCCGAGGCATCCTTGAACAACACCAACAACGGGTCGGCCCGGCCGAGACCAGGAAAGTCCGGGCGCAGGTGAACATAGTCGCGCGACTGACCGGGAGCCAAAAAACCGGCAGAGGCGGGACCTTCCGTGGGCAGGTCCCGCCACTGCCCATCGGGGCGCAAGGCGTACAGACGCAGTTCGTACACCGGCTGGTCACCGGTATGCGTGAGCACCACTTTTTGGAAGTGGAAGGTGAGCTGGAAGCTCAGGTTGCCAGCCCACGCCGGACCGACCAGCCAGAACAACAGACTGAGTAGGGCTATAGGCAGCAAATTGCCTGAACCAGGGACCTGGTACCGATGGCGGCGAGGAGTGATTTCCAAGGGACAAAGATCGATGGACTGACAAGAAAAAGCCGCCCCGAAGGGCGGCTGGAGCTCAGGGTCTGCGCATTAGAGCTTGCAAGGCGTAGCGGTCACAGCAGTGGTTGCTGGGGGAGCAGCCTGCAGGGGATCGCAAGAGGCTAGGCTGCCGTACGCCACCGAAGTTCTGTTGGCTGGGATGGTGCCTGAATAGACAGCCACCGTGGAAGCATCGCCATCGCTAATGCCGAGAATGGTCTTCGAGCACAGGCTGGCCTGCGGCACGTTGGTCACGTAGCCGGTCACACTGGCACTGAAGTTGACTGCGCAAACGCCGGAGAACGCTGCGGTGGTGGTGGTCACATTGGCGACGGTGGTGGTCGTCGTGGGAGCAGCCGTAGTAGTGGTCGTCGTCGGAGCCGCCGTGGTGGTCGTTGTCGGAGCCGCCGTGGTGGTCGTTGTCGGAGCCGCAGTCGTGGTCGTTGTCGGAGCCGCAGTCGTGGTGGTGGTGGGCCTGGCAGTCGACGTTGTCGTTGTGGGAGCAGCCGTAGTAGTGGTCGTCGTCGGAGCCGCCGTGGTGGTCGTTGTCGGAGCCGCAGTCGTGGTGGTGGTGGGCCTGGCAGTCGACGTTGTCGTTGTGGGAGCAGCCGTAGTAGTGGTCGTCGTCGGAGCCGCCATGGTGGTGGTCGTGGTGGTCGTTGTCGTCGTCGTGGTCGTCGTAGCTTTCGCGGTCGACGAGGTGGTGGTGGTCGTCGTCGTAGGCGGCAAGGTGACAGCCGGTGCGGTCACCGCAGTGCCCGCGATGGTCTGAGTCCCCAGGGCCGCCGTCGCAGCCTGGGCAACCAGGGCCGTGGTGGCGCTGCTGGCGCCAGCGCCGCCGATAACAGTGGCAAGCGCGCCCTTCAAGTTGTTGACCGTGCCCGCGATGGCGCTGGCGTCCGAGGTACCCGTGGACTTCTGCGAGACGGCAGACACTGCGGCTGTCAGGGCCGCCTTGTCAGCGGCCGTGCTCGGTGCAGTCAGGCCCTTGATCGAGCTGACCACATTCAGAGCCGCCTGCGAAGCGGCGGTCACTGTGGCGGCCGTCGGGGCGGTGGCCGAGGTAGCGGTCACCGACCTGGCCACCGTCTGGGCCTGGCCTACCAGGGCCGCAGCCACGGCTTCGGCTCCCACGGTCGGCGCAGAACCCAGCTGCTTGGTGCTTGCGTTCAGATCGTTCTTCAGAGTGGTGCCCACGGTCTCCGCCATCACCTTGGCCTGGGCCGCGAGGTCTGCAATATTGGCAGGCGCGCCGGTCGCCACCGTGGCCTGCTGATTGGCCACGATCTGGGAGGCCGCAGCCTGGGCCACTTCCTTGTAGGTTGCTGCATTGGCAGACGAACCCGCCGACTCAACGACGTCCTGCACCAGCTTGGCTGCGGCAGCCTGCACCGCCTGGGTCGAGGCATTGGCCATGCGGGCTTGCGCGTCCTTGGCAATGTCGCTTCCAGGCAGTGCACTGGCCACCAAAGTGGAGATGCCTTTGCTCAAGTCAGCCAGTGAGGCAGAGCTCGAGCTGGCGTTGTTGACGGCTTTAGCCACCAGGCTGTTGACGCGGTTGGCGTCGTCATTGATGGCGGTAAGTTCTGCGGTCTTGCCCGCCAGCGCCGTGTTGATCACAGGCACCTGGGCACTGATGGTGCTGGCATCGGAGAGCGTGTTTGCCCCCGCCGTGCTGGCCTTGGTGGCCAGGCTGTTAAGAAAGTCGGCGGCCTTTTTGCCGGTGCCGGTGTTGGACAGGTTGTCGCTGGAAGTTGCCAGGGCCACCACGGCGGAGATCCGGGCTGACGCCGATGCAACATCCGGGTTGCGGTAGTCCTGGTTGATGGACGCGGGGGGCAAGCCCAGGGCGTTGGCCACCTGGGTCTTGCTGGCATCAACGGCGGTCGTCGTCAAGGTCTTGAGGTCAGCCGTGCTGAACTGGCTGCCCACCAAGGAGGTCACCGGGTTGGCGATGCCCGGGCTGGTGGTCGTGGGCACACTGGTGAGCACGTTGCTGATCGGCGCGTTCACCGTGGGGTCGTAGGTCACGTCACCCGAGCCATCTGCCGGCGCACCAAGAGGGCGCATCTTGCCAGCGCCGGTGGCCTCGATCTTCAGAGGCGCGGTACAGCTGGAGGCCACACTGACATTGCCCACCCCGGGGTTACTGCTTGTGCCGATGGTGCCGGTGCCCGTCGGGCCGTTGGCGCAGGTGACCCTGACCGGCACATCGATAAAAGGGCTGGCCGTCATGGACAGAGGCAGGCTGGCCAGGTCGGTGCCGCCACCACCACCGCCCCCGCCGCAGGCGGCCACCAGAGCTGCGACGCCGAGACCGACTGCCGACATGCGCAGCCTTGCAAAAGAAGAGGGCAAATTCTGTTCAATCATGTGATTTTCTTCCTAGTAAGTGAGCCAAAGACTGTCATTTCGGTTGCGGCATGTTGACCCAGAAGCCCATGCCGGGGCCCAGCTTGGTGCTGCCAAAACTGCGGTAAGCCTTGTCCGTAATGTATCCATCCAAAGTGTTCCGGTTGTCCAGCGAGGGGGCGTAGAACATCCAGCCAGGGCTGCCAGGCACAGTGACGTCCCAAGCCCACAGCGTGGTGAGGTTTTCGGCCACCGTGCTGGTCGAACCGCCCACGGATGGCGGCGCCCCAAACAAATCCAGAGCAGTGTTGAAGTCGCGAGGGGAAATGCGCTCACCCACTGCAATCAGGCTCCAAGACGCCGGCAACTGGTTGCTGCCACCGGATGCGAAATTGCTGGCGCTAAAGGGGCTGGCGTCAACCGTTTGATCCACCCGCAGGTCCAATGGCTCGGTACTGACACTGGCTGCTGCGTTGACCCAGAAGCCTTCGCCCGGGTCGATGGTGCTGAGCACCTGGTAACCCCTGTCTGCCGCGTACTTGGCGAGATTTTCGGCGGTCAGTGAAGGCGCGTAGAAGGCCCAGGCTTTGGCCGATGCCACCCACTTCCAAACCGTATTGAACTGCGCCCTGTCACCAAAGATCTTGGTCACGTCGATGCCGAAACTAAAGCCATTGCCCAGCAGGTTCCAGCCTGGGTTGATCTTGACCTTGGCACTGAATGCGGTGGTGGTGGTCGTACTGCCCACGGTGGTGGTGGTACCACCGGTGGTGCTGGCGGTGATCACCACCGACTGCGTTGTACTCGCCGGCTGGAAGCTGCCGTTGCCGCCCTGGTAGGCCGTCACCAAGCAGGTACCAGCAGACACTGCATTAAGGAGGTTACCGCTGACCGTGCAGGTCGTGGCGGGATCGGCGCTGAAGCCCACCGCCAGGCCCGAGGTCGCCGTGGCCGACAGCGTGGCCGAGCCACCGGCCTTGAGCCCAGTGATGGCCGTGAAGGTGATGGTCTGCGGCTGGGTGCCACCGATCTGGCCGCCGGTCACCGTGAAGGTCTGGCTGGCCGCGGCGGGCTTGAAGCCGGCGGTGCCCGCCTGGAAGGCATTGAGCACGCAGGCACCCGGGGAGAGCAGCGTCAACGTCGAACCATTGACCCAGCAGACCGAGGGCGTATCCGAAGTGAAGTTGACTGCCCCACCACTGGACGCCGTGGCGGCCAGTGTGCCGGAGTTGCCGACGGCGCTGATGCCCACCTTGGTGAAGGTAATGGACTGCGTACCCCGGCTGTCGCTGCCTGGGGTGTAGCGGACCGACGCAATGGCGTTGTACTCAGGGCCGCCGGCCAGGTCACTAAGTTGATTGCTCACAGAATTCGAGCTTTGCTGTGCATTGACCTGGATTTCATAGTTCGTGCCTGCCACGAAGGCCGGCCCCGTGTAGGCCACAGAAGTGGTACCCGGGGGAAGCTCGGTCTCCCAGATGCGGCCGGCACCATTGGGTATGTGTACCGTCACCCTGTAGTAGGTGTTGTACACGGCCTGCGCCGAGGGCGTCCAGACGATTTGCGGCAGGCAGTTGATCGCACCGGCCGCGCAGGGCAGCACGCCGATGCTGGTCGGATATCTGTTGGCCCACGACAAGCCGCCCATCTTGAAGTTCACTGCGACGGGGGATCCCGACTTGAGGCTCACCACCCCGGTGTAGGTCGTATTCAGATTGGGGGCTGTGGTGCCCAGCGACATCCAAGTGTAGAAGCTGCCATCGTAACGCTGCGAGCTGCTGGTGCTGGTCGAGCCGTTACTCAGGGTGATGGAAGACACCAGTAATTGCGGATCGGGCAGGCCAAAACTCACCGAGTAAGAGGTGGGGCTGCCCGAGCTCAGGTCGGTGAAGCTGTCGAAGTTGCGCCAGAAGTTTGTAAAGCCGGACTGCGCTGCATCACCCGCAAAAGTAAACAGACCGGTGCCGCGCGTGGCGACATAGACCTGAGCACCGTCATCATTCCGAGCGTCGAAAAATACACCATTGACATACCAGCTTGGAATGCCGGAGGTGGTCCGCCACCAGGTGTTGCCGTTGTCTTCGCTGATCCAGAGGCCAGACTTGGTGCTGTCAGTGTCCGAGGACGCTGCGGTCAGGATGTAGTCCGCATTGGTGGCAAACGAGCGCACATCGGAAATCTTGAAGCCGCTCAGAGCAGGAACTAGCGCCCAGCTGCTACCCCGGTCGCGGGAGACCCACAGGCCGTTGCCATCCTTGCTGGCGCCCAGGGCATCGCTGTTGGAGACGGCGGCGTAGTAAGAATTCGGGTCGCGGCGGTCGATTGCCACGCGCTCAGCGCGCAGAAAGCCGGCACTGAGCTTGGGCCCGGACAGGGCCCAAGACGCCCCTTTGTCCTGCGAGATGTACACCCCACCGTCGGTGGCGGCCAAAATCGTGGCGCCGCGCAGGGCCAGAGAACGGACCTTCATCGCGTCGCCGCTCAGGCCGGTGTTGCGGGCCTGCCAGCTCTGTGCAGAGGGGTCGTAATAGTAGATGCCGCCGCCATACAGGCCGGCCCACAGCGCGCTGGCGTTGTCGGTGTCCTGCCGCACCGAAGGCGAGTTGAACAGCAGGTCGGTTGGCAGGCCCTTGTTCATGGGCACCCATTGGTTGCTGTTGACCAGCTTGTAGACGCCAAAGCTGTCGGTGCTGGCGTACACATCGGCGCCGGCGGCCACCAGATGGCCCTGCCGCATAGAGGGCAAGCCCACGATCTTGGTCCAGGTTTGGCCGTCGCTGTTCAGGCGATAGGCGCCGTCTGCGGCCGCAGCGTAGGTCGAGCCGTCAGAGGGGAAAACCACGTTGGAGGTCATGCCGCCTGGCAGACCCGCCCCGCCCTTGACCCAGCTCAGGCCGTTGTCGAAGCTGAAGTAGGGGCCGGCCTGGGTTCCGGCATAAAGTGTTCCGCCGGCCGTCGTGCTGGTTACGGACGAGACGCCACGCGCACTGGGCAGCACCGAATCCGAGGCCAAAAGGGTCCAGGTCAGGCCCTGGTCGGTCGACTTGAACGTGCCAAAGCGGTCAAGAGCAATGTAGAAGACGCCATTGGCCGTACTCACCCCGCTCATAGGCACCAAGGCGCCCGTGGTCGGTAGGCCCACATTGCTGGGCTGCCAGGAGTTGCCGTCATCGGTCGACCGGTAGATGCCCAGGCCCTCAACCGCAGCCAGCAGCGTGACCGTGGAATTGGCTGAACCCCAGACCACGCTGTAGACATTTTGACGAGCCACCGTGCTGGCAGTGGCCGGCGTGCCCGGCGTGGAGGCCAGCGCCACAAAGTTGGCACCATTGTCCGTAGACTTGAACAAGCCCACCGAGGTGGCAGCCAAAAGGTAGGAGCTGACTCCGCTGGGGCTGATCAGTGAAACCGTGGTCACCGTAACGGGGCTTGGCAGGCCATTGGCCCGGGTCCAAGAGGTGCCGCCGTTGTCTGAGTAGTAGACACCGCCGTTGGCCGTGCAGTCTGTGGAGGCAAACAGGCGCGTGCCGACGAAGCGCAGGTTGCGCACGAACATGCAGCCCAGCCCTGTATTACGCGAACTGCTGAAGGTCGCGCCTGAATCGGCGCTGTAGTACACGCCGTTGCCCATGCTGGCCGCCCAAATTTCATAGGACGGGCTACCGCTGGTGCCTGAAGCGGTCGGGAAGGTCATGGCCGTGGACCACAGGCGGGTGTTGGCAATGCCGTTATTCCTAGGCGACCAGTTGGCGCCGCCGTCTTCTGAGACAAAAAGGCCGCCTCCATCGGTGGCAATCCACAGCCTTTTGTCCACCGCCACGGTCATGGCGCGCACCAGACCACCGTAGCCGGGCGTGGCGCTGCCAGCCACTTGCTGCCACACCTGGCCGGGATTGGGCGTCGCGGGTGGCGCGGCACTGGCCACGGCAATGGTCGTGGTGCTGCGGGCCGGCTGGACCGTGCTGCTGCCGGCCTGCGTGGCCACCAGCTGGCAGTTGCCGGCCTTGCTCAGCGACACGGAATAGCTCGATCCGGTCGCCGTGCCCACCTGGCAAATGTCGGAGCTGGCGCTGCTCAAGGTCACCGCCAGGTTGGCGCTGGAGGTGGCGCTCACTTGGATCGTGCTGCCGGGCGTGCCTAGGACAGGCGCATTGATCGTCAGGGTCTGGGTCTGCCCACCGCCCGAACAGGCATAACAGAAGCTGCCGCTGGCCTGGGAGATCAGATTGAGGTTGCTGAACACATCGACCTGGATGGCGTTGACCACCAGGCCGTAGGTGGTCCCCGGCGTCAGGTTGGCGGGGCTTGCGTCGATGTAATTTTGTCCGGCCAGCGCGTTACTACCTACCCAAAGCGTGTTTTGGTTGGTGGCACTGACGATTTGCGCCGAGTAAAACAGCGGCGACGCGCTCGTGATGGCCGGCGGCGTCCACTCAATCCGAAATGGCGTGCTGGGCACCTTGGAATTGTTGTTCGGCGTAATGCTGCTTACGCCACTGGTCAACCAGCTCACCTGGCTGCCTGCCACGGTGTCGGTCTGATTGCCATCGGAGCGAGCAATGGTGGCAACGTAATTGACGCTGGCGGCGGGCGCCGTGGTGCCCAGGTCCATACTGGCCTGCCAGAATTTGCTGCCATCAGACTGCGTGTACGACGTGCCTTGGGCGGTCGCGTTGCCCGCAGACAGCGTCAAGCCGGTCACTTTGCCGGAATAGTCGGTGAGGTCAAAATAGTAAAAATACCGGAGCACGCCATTGACCCTGGCCGTCAAGAACTGGCGAGATTCCTGCAAGCCCAGGGGCGTGTCCCAGTAAAATGCGCCACCGCGGGAAGTCGCCACAGGCCTGCCATCGTCGTCATAGGGAAGGCTGAGCGCATTAACCAAGGTGCTGGTCAGGCCGCTGCCGCCTTTGGTCCAGGTTAGGCCATTGTCCTGGCTGCCATAGACCCCGCCGGTGGCAGTACTGTCGTCCCAGGAAGAAACCGTCAGCACGGTGACCGCCGAATTGCGCAGGTAACGCACATCCATCATGCGGCTGCCGCTGAACTTGGACACCTCGCTCCAGGTGGCGCCAGAGTCGGTGGATTTCCACAGGCCGTTGCCCGTGACGGTGCCGCCGGTGGCTGTGGTGTTGTACACCGTCAGCCAGAAGGTGCTGGGGTTGCTGGGGTCGACTGCTGTGCGGTTGGGGCGGATCCAGTTGCCGCTGGCATCCTTGGGGCCGATCTGGCTCCAGCTCTGCCCGTTATTGGTGCTGATGTACAGACCTGCGTCGGTGGAGGCCAGCACCGTGCCGAGGTTGGTGGTGAGGCTGCGCACCTTCAAGGCATCGCCAGCCAGGCCGTTGTTGCGCGGGCTCCAACTGTTGCCGTCAAAGTAGTACACGCCCTGCCCCACCAAGCCCAGGTACCAACCCACGGAGGAACTTGGATCGATGCGAAGATTCGGAGACTTGTTGACCATGGCCTGCGGCAGGCCCTGGTTCATGGGAACCCAGCGGGTCGAGGTGCTGTCGGTGACGAGCTTGAACACGCCAAAATTGAGAGTGGCCGCCCAAAGTTCGGCGCTGGAACCCGACCCGCGCAGCGACACATGCGATAGCCGCGGCAGGCCGGGAATCTTTGTCCAGCTAGCGCCTTTTAGGATAGGGCCGGTGGCCTGGTAGACGCCGTCTGCTGCGCCCAAGTAGGCCTTGAGCGTGGTGTTGTCAAAGGTCGAGTTGATGGTCCAACCTGCCGGCAAGCCTGTGCCGCGGGCGTTCCAGGTCACACCGCCGTCTGTGCTCGAATAAGCGCCCGCGTAAGTGCTGGCCCAGAGCATTTTCTTTTGCGCATCGGTGGCTGTGGTCGAGGCAGCGCTGTAGCGGTGCGCAATCTGGCGCACGCCAGGTAGCTGGTTTTCTGAAGCGAACAGACTCCAGCTTGCGCCCCGGTCGGTGGAGCGGTAGGCGCCCTGGCCATCGAGGGCAATGTAGTAAGTCTGGGTGTTAGAGCCGTCTTGGCTCACGCCGCTGGACGGCGAAATCACCCCGCTGGGCAGGCCAGCGTTACTAATGACCCAGGTGTTGCCACCGTCGTCCGAACGAAAGACGCCAGCGCCCTCGACTGCGGCGATCAGGCGCATGGCGGGCGAGGCACCCTCCACATAGGACCAAGTGGTGGTGTACACCATCGGGCCATTGGGGCCGGTAGGGCTGCTGGGCAGCGCGGTCCAGGTCAGGCCGCTGTCCAGCGACTTGTAGATACCCTGGCTGGTGTTGGCCAGCAGGTAAGGCGTGAACCCCGAAACCAATGAGCCTGCCGAGTTCACCGGGTAGATCCAACTGGTGTTATAAACCGTGAGGTTGTCGCTGGGCAGGCCGGCGGACAATTTCCAGTTGGCGCCGAGGTCGTCGGAGTAGTAAACGCCGCTGGACTTACCGCAATCGGTGGAAGCCAGCAGGCGCGCTGGCGCCGAGGGCGTGCTGTTCGCAGCCAACACCCGCACCGAGCGCACGTAGGTACAGCCCAGGCTGTTCGCCGAGCTACCATTGATCGCCGAGAAGTTGGCCCCGCTGTCTGTGCTGAGGAACACGCCGGCCCCAGTCGTCGACGCAATCACCTTGTAATTACTGTTGGTCGAGCCGGCCAGGGTACCAGTGTCCACCCAGACGCTGGCCACCCGCATGTGCGTGATGCCCGTGTTGCGTGGGACCCAGGTAGCACCGTTGTCGATGGTCTTGTACAGGCCGCCACCGTCAGTGGCAATCCACCAAGCGCCCGCCCCCTCCGGTGAAGGCGAGGTGCCCCGAACATCGTTGCCATAGCCGGGAGAGCCTGCGCCAGAAATGGGGCGCCATACTTGGGCGAACAAAGAGGAGCTTGCGAGCAGCAGCGCAAGACCGTGCACAAGAGATCTTGTCCAATTCTTCATGTTTTTCCTTTTGGAACCAGCTACCCGCGATGCTAACAGCTCGATACAACCTTGCAACATCACGATACGCTTTGGTGACTAATTTGATCTGACAAGGGAAAACCCGATGAATACACCCCAGCCGGTCAACCGCCTCCCATGCCGCGGGGGCCAGCGGTGCCGATCACTCGGGGCTTGGGAACGAATTTCCAGTCCCGGTAGGAATAGGCGCTGGGGTCGGGCTCCAGCGGCTCGCCTTCGGGTGAGGCGCTGCTGACTTGCACCACTCCAGCCACAAGATTTAGCCGCACGCTGGCGTTTTCAGCTGGAAACAGGGCCGAGGCCGACGGCTTGGTGTTGAGAACCTCGAGCTTGGTGCGCACAAACTGTTCGATGTCCTGATCGGCCAGAGAAAAGCCCTGACGCTTCATAGGCTCTTGGATGGACATACTGAAGACACCCAGGATGCCACCATCCGGCGCCTTGACCAGGCCCCATTCGGACTTGCCGGTCATCGGGTCGGCATAAATGCGCCTAAGGTGGCGCACCGTAGAAGGAAACCGAGGGTCCTGCAGCAGGTCCTCCAGTTTCCTGGGGGGCTGACCTGACCCGCCAGGCGCATTCCGGTACCGGTCAATCGCCTCGCGAAACTCGCTGCCCACCGCCAGGAGTTCCTGCTCCTTGTCATGCCGATCAACAGATTTGAGCCAACGGACGGCGCCTAGAAGCGCAAACCCGAACAAGGCCAGGAGTACAAATACCCCCAGGATCACGGCCCCCTGGCTTCGACGCGGGGAGGTGCTCACCACCGCCGAATGTCCTGGCCGGTACGCGATGCACCCTCGGCGCCCGACTGCACATCGTAGACACCGCTACCCGCCTGGCCTTGCGGACTGGGCGCGATCAGAATCCAGGTATCGGAAGACTCTGTGAGAGGGTCCTGGGGTACAGCCCGCAAGTAGCCCGCCTGCACGAGCGCCTCCAAAGTCGCCGGGTAATTACCCCGGTCTGCGTGGTACTGATCGATCGCGTCGCGCATGCGTGCAAGCGTAGACTTCAGGGCCGCTTCCCTGGCGCTGTCGACCGAGCCGATGTAGCGAGGCACCACAATACTGAGTAAGGTGGCGATGATGGCCATGACCACCAACAGCTCAACCAATGTGAATCCTCTGGCCAGCGCACGGCCAGATCGTCCCCCCGCCTTACCAGTCCTTGTAGGCCAAGCCATTGCTACCCTTTCCCGTGCTGAGGGAATACACATCAAACACATCTTCGCCGGCTACAGGAGTCTTGGCATCGGAAGCGTAACTGCGCAAGCCCCAGCGAGGAACAACGCTTTCAGAAGCCGGCTGAAAGGGATCTCTGGGGATTCGCCGAAGAAAGAAGATCTTGCGCTGCTTGGGATCCTTGTTGTCGGTGACGCCTTCAACCAGCACCTCGAGATTGGGCGGATAGCCGGTGGCGTCGGCCTTCCTGAGAATTCGGCCCTCGTCTGAGGCCTTTTTGTAGTCGTCAATGGCCTTTCGCAGATCGCGCAAGGCCAGCTTCAATTCGCGCTCCTTGACGCGGAGCTCTCCATAGCGGACGAAGGGTAAGGAGGCAGAGGCAAGAATCGACACCATCAGCACAACGACCAGCATTTCCACCAAGGTGAAACCGCGGGTGCCGTTGGAATGTGTGGCTATCATTGAAGGGCGTCTGTCGATAACGGCCTGGAGGATATTCAAGTGCATGATTTTAGGTTGAACCCACAGTCTGGCCTGCGCTTGGCCAGGCTGGGCATGCTTTTGGTGCTAATCCTGAACCTGTCGGCGGTGCATGCACAGGCGCCCAGCAGTCCGGCCGCAGTGGCCAGGCCTTCAGCGCCATGTCAGACAGACTGCGAACGAGCGCCCGCCGAGGTTGATTTCAGCCCCCCACCGGTGCCGGCCTTCATGCTCTCGCCACCCAAAGTGCCCTTGACCTTGGAGCAGATGGTTGAACAAGCCCGCGAGGCCGAAAGGCGCAGCCGACCACCCGTCTTTGCCACACCGCCCAGGCCGGGCATGCCGCCAGACTCAAAATGAATCTGCAAGCTCGAAGATCGGCAGGTACATCAGGATCACAATGCCGCCGATGATGCCGCCAATAAGTACCATCAGTACAGGCTCGAGTAGCTTGGCGGCTCGATCCAGGGTTTGCTCAAGCTCAGAATCGATGAAGTCTGCCGCCCGGGTCAGCATCTCGGCCATCTGACCCGATCGCTCGCCTGCCACGACCAAGCGCTCGGACACCGGCGTCAGCAGAGAATGCACCTTGAGCGCGTGAGAAAATGGACGGCCCTCCCTAATAAGCTCCCTCGCAAGTCGCAGGCGACTGCGGGTATGTTGCGTGGTTACCCCCTCGGTCATCTCCAGCGCCAGCACCGCCGGTATGCCGCCCTTGAGCAGCATGCCAAGAGCACGGTACATACGAATGAGCTCGATACTCGACATCACCCCTCCGATGCCAGGCAGTTGCCGAATAACAAGCAACAGCCGATCACGTACAAGCGGCTGCCGAAACGATGCATAGACCGCAAGCCCGGTCGCACACAACAACGCCAACAGCCACCAGGGGTGTTCGGAAATCAGGAGGCCGACGCGTATGACCAGACCCGAAAGGAAGGGCATGTCGTCCAGGCGATCTGCGAACACGGTGGCAAAGCGGGGTACCACATATCCCAGCAGGAACAGGCTCACCATGCCCCCCAGGCCGAGAAGCATGGCCGGATAAATCAGCGCACTCTTGAGTTTGGACTTCAAGCCTTGAAACTTGGCTTCGTAGGCCACGAAACGCCTTATCGCATCCTGGATATCGCCAGTGTGCTCGCTGGCGGCGATAGCAGCCTGCAGCACGGCTGGAAACACAGCCGGCTGGTTGCGCAGGGATGCCGAAAACGACAGGCCTGACTTGAGGTCTGCCGAGACCTGGGCCAGCACCTGACTATGGTGCGCCTCGGCTTCCTTTTCGGCCAGCGCGTCGAGCGCCTCGACCAATTGCAAACCCGCCTCCAGCAAGGAGAGTAACTGCTGGCAGAAGATCAAAAGCGAGAATTTGGCGCTGGACTTACCAGCCGTGAAACCAATGGGCGTGACGGAGATGCACAGATGGCCAGCCTCTTCCTGCTCCGCACGAACAACCTCGGCCGACAGGCCTGCAACAGTCAGCGCTTCAAACTGACGATCTCTGCTGACGCGCTTGACTTGGAACCGCCGGTCCATGGTCCGGCTCAGCGGGCAAGATCCGCATTATCGCCCTCTCCACCTGGAACGCCATCCTTACCAAAGCTAAGAATTTCAAAGTCGCCGGTACCCGTCAAACGATAAACATAAGCCTTGCCCCAGGGGTCGGCCGGCGCTGCCTTTTTGAGATACGGTCCTTGCCAACGCGGATCATTAGACGGCCTGACCGTGAGCGCAGCGAGCCCTTCTTCGCTGGACGGGTAGCGGCCAACATCCAGTCGGAATTGCTCGAGTGCCTTTTCGAAGGCATCCATCTGCGCCATCGCAGCCTTGGCTTCAGACTTGCCAAGTTGTGCAAAGTACCTGGGGCCAACATAGGCTGCCAACAGCCCAATGATGACCATGACCACCAACAGTTCTAGCAAGGTAAAACCCCTTGCACGGTGGGTGGCGCGTAATCTGCTCCTGGGTGGCACACAGAGGTGGTTCATAACAGATTGATCAATTTCTTATTGCCAAACTAATCGATTAGGACAAAGGCTGCGAGGCCGAAGCCTCCATCGACAATACACTCTTCACATCGTAACAAACATCGGCTTGCGCCTAATGCTTCAGACAGACCCGCGGCAGGATGGCTTTTCACCCAGCCCGCCCCCCTTAGACGGCCCTAGAAGCGCTTCACCGGACGCGCCATCGCGCCCCGGCTATGGAGAGCTTCGCCTGTCATGCGTGATTCCCGCGTTCAATGAAGGGGCCAGCCTTCCGGAGGTGGTACCGCAAGTCATTGCTGCGCTGCAGGAATTGGCCAGGCATGTCGAGATCGTGATCGTTAACGATGGAAGCACCGACTGTACTGGAGAGGTCGCTCGCAGTCTGTGCGAGCAGCACGCCGGCGTCATCGTGATCGATCTTTCCCGAAATTTCGGTAAGGAGGTGGCACTGACTGCCGGACTGGACACAGCCAGCGGCCACGCCGTGATCCTGATGGACGCTGACGGGCAGCACCCCGTGTCGGCACTGGGTGAGATGGTCCGCATATGGCGAGAAGGGGTCGATGTCGTCTATGCGATCCGATCTTCCCGGGACGACCAATCAAAGTTACAAGCGCACCTAACCAGTTGGTTTTATCGCCTGATCAATTGGAAGAGTCGAATTCACATCCCCAGCCATGCGGGCGACTTCAGGCTCATGGACCGGCAGGTGGTCAACGCCCTAGCGGCCCTGCCCGAGCGCAACAGGTTCATGAAAGGTCTCTACGCGTGGGTGGGATTCAAGAGTGTCGCCATCCAATACAAGCCGTTGCCACGCAGATTTGGGCAAACCCGCTTTGGCTTTCGTGGCGCGCTGGCGCTCGCAATGACGGGCATGCTCGCATTTTCGACTGTGCCTCTGCGTTTGCTCACGCTTTTTGGGCTGTGCTTGGCTTTCATCGCCTTGATCTACGGCGCCTGGGTTGTCGCTTCACGTCTGGTTTGGGGAATTGAGGTGCCGGGCTATGCGACCATTGTTGCCAGCGTGATGTTTTTTAGCGGCGTTCAACTTTTTGGTTTAGGGGTCATTGCGGCGTACATCGCGAGAATCTACGAGGAGGTCAAGCAGCGCCCACTTTACTTGATCAGTAGACGTTATGGCGCTCGTCCTGAACCCGAACCAAGGCCTGCATGCCAAGCGGACACTTGTTTCAGTGCTGATTTGTCGCCGAAAGCTCAGGTGACCCCAGCCAGAAACACACTACCGTAGTCGCCCCTGAGACGCCTGTGCAACTCGGCCGGGCATGCTGTTGACCGCGGGTGATGTCGAATGGTCAAAAACTCCCGACGAGATATTCAGTCAGGACTGAGCAGGCCCGGGCGCACAAAGGCCAGCAGTCGTCTTTCGCACAATGCCGCTGGGGCCCAACCCCAGCTGGGGGGCATCGAACATCACACCCTGCCGATGGAAAGCGCTTTCCGAAGTGATATTCGGAAAAAAGAATGGAGCCTAGATGTTAGTTTTCACCAACCTTCTAGGCCCCTTCACTCATGGTGCGGCTATCGGATTCGAACTGATGACCTACCGCTTACAAGGCGGTTGCTCTACCAACTGAGCTAAGCCGGCAATCTGGGCGCAAGCGTATTGCAGAGGCCCGGGCTACTTAATGCTCTTGAGCGATGGCCGACCCGGGCTTGGCTTGGGCGGCTGCGGGGGGGCTGATCGCCCGGCCAAACTAGCTCCGGGGCAATAGGACTGACCTTACTGTCGCTCGGGGCAGGTGCACTGGCCAGGGCCAGGAACGTGCCCGTTGTCGGCTCGGGCGCCAGCGGTTCAGGGCCGGCCGATGTGGGCAACGGCGTTAGGCCGCTGAGGCCAGCTGCGTGTCCGGCCGCGCGCATACGGCGTGGCGTTGGCTCAGGCGCCTTCGCACACCGCACGGCTGGCGAGCATGCAGGCCTGGGCCCACTGCTGCGGGCTGGCGCTGCGCTCACGCTCAAGATTCACCACTTCCACACTCACTGGCAGGTCCGCCGGCAAGGTGGCCCACAGACCTTGAAGGTCGATGCTGCCCTCGCCCGGCAGGAGCCGCTCGCAGCGGGCGGTGTGAATCAACTGCTCGGTGCTGAAATGCGTGCCAGCCACCGCATCGCAAACCTGCGCGTAGTGCAGCCACTGGCGGGGGATGGACTGAATGTCTTCCAGGCTGGTGTGGGAGCGCCCAAAGTGCAAGGCGTCGACCAGAATGCCCGCATTGGCAGGGCCGCCGGCCTGCTGCAGCACGCGCACAGCGGCTCGGGCATCGGGCACGGCCGTCCAGGGCATGAACTCCAGGTCGGCGCTCAGGCCGTAGGGCGCGACCACCTCGCACAGCCGCGCGTAGTTCTGGCTCAGGCGGGCCTCGTCGGGATCGTCGCCGGCCACCAGCAGCGCGCGCGCGCCCAGAGCCGCACCAGCGTCATAAAGCGCGTCCCAGGTGTGGGGGTCGAAGTCCGGGCCGATGCGCACGATCTCCAAATCGAAAACGCCCACACCGGTCTCGCGCATAACCGTCAGGGTTTCGCGCATCACCTCGGGCAGACCCAGCAGATGCTGCTGCGGCGCGCCGGGGGCGTTGGGCCACAGGCGAAGGCCCACATGGCTGCAGCCCAGCTCCGCGGCCAATCGGATGGCCTGCGGCGGGCTGCAACGGTGCGAGGTGAGATACGCCAGCGAATAGGTGCGGGGCATGGAGCGCCTTACTTCATGGGCGAGACGGCCGTGGGCAAGGCAATGGTCGAGACCATGCGCGTGCTCAGGTGGGCCGGGCCGCCCTTGGGCGGCCAGATGCCCTGAGCCACCGCCTCGGCACGCGCTTGGCTGCGTGCGTTGAGGCTGGGATAGGCCCAAATGTTGGTAAAGCGCGGCTCACCATCGAGCGCCACCATGGCCAGCACGCAGGGCGAGATTTTTTCTCGCGCGGGCAGGTACTGCTCCCACAGAGCGATGGTGGGCTCCACGCCACCGGGCTTGATGCCGTAGGTGCGGATTTCATAGACCGGACCGCTGATGCCACTGGCCGCTGTGGGGCGGGCCGACGCCTTCCAGGGAAAGCCTCGGTAGCTCTCAATCACCAAGGATTGGTAGAGCTCGCCGCATCCGTAGGGACTGGCGCTGACCTGCACGCGCAGGCGCTCGGCCTGTAGTTGCTCCAGCGTGGCAAAGCCACGCAGCAACAGCATCTGATTGAGTACGCCAATGTCGCTGAACCAGCAGGCCAGCAGCTCGCCCTGCGGCGCCTCCTTGCAAAAGGCCTCGACGCGGCTGGCGGCCTGCGCGGCCGTGCCAAAAGGAAGGGTGAGGGTGGCGAGTTCGTAATACATGGGTGAGGTCCTCGTGGGGGTGTCAGTCGTCGGTCAAGGGCAGGGGCTGGCCTGCGGCGTGGTGGGCGGCCATGAAGCCGAAAGTCATGGCCGGCCCCAGCGTGATGCCACCGCTGGGATAGTGGCCTGCCATGACGCTGCTCATGTCGTTGCCGGCCGCGTACAAACCGACAATGGCATCGCCCCGCGCATCGAGCACCTGCGCCTGGGCGTTGACGCGCAAGCCGGCAAAAGAGCCGAGGCTGCCCATGACGAGCTTGACGGCATAGAAGGGGCCGTGCTCGATGGGGGCCATGCAGGGGTTGGGGTAGGCGCTATCGGGCTCCCCCTGCACGCGGTTGTAGGGCGTGCGTCCCTTGCCAAAATCATCGTCCTGCCCGCGCAGCGCCTGCGCGTTGTAGCGGGCCACCGTGGCTTCCAGCGCTGCCGCATCGATGCCGCAGTCCGCCGCCAAGCCGGCCAGGCTGTGGCCGCGTCGCAGGTAGCCAGACGCCAGCCAGGGTGCCAAGGAAAAAGGCGCAGGCTTGACGGCGCCCAGCCCATAGCGCCGCACGAAGCGTTGGTCACAGACCAGCCAGGCCTCGGGAGCCTGGCCCTCAGGCGTGGCGCGCAGCAGGGCCTGCATCACGTCGTGGTAGGAGTCGGCCTCGTTGCAAAAGCGCCGGCCATCCTCACGCACGGTCATCACGCCGGGTTTGGCGCGCTCGATCAGGTGCGGAAACCGCGCCACGCTGCCATCGCTGCGGGGTACCAGCGAGACGGGCGCCAGCGCCATGGTCTGCGCCAGGTCTGCGGCCACCACCGCGCCGGCCGACTCCCCCAGGCGCAACCCATCACCGGTGTTGCCTGGATTCGCCGCCGACCAGTGGGTGTGACCCTCCCGCACATGCGGCACCAGCTGGCGCTGGCGCTCAGGATCGTGTGGAAAGCCTCCGGCCGCGAGCACCACACCACAGCGGGCTCTGACCGTGATCTCGCCAGCGGGCGAGCCCAATACGGCGCCCTCCACCCGGTCGGCGCCGCGCAGCAGGCGCAGCACCGGGCTGTGCGTGCGCAGTTCCACGCCGCGCTCCAGCGCGCTGGCCGCCAGCGCCGCCACCAAGGCATTGCCATTGACGGCGCGCATGCCCCGCCCATGGCGCAGCAGATCCAACGCGTGGCGCAGCAAACGCCGCAGCACGTAGAACGCAGAGGCAGGCTTGCGCCTGGCATTGAGTAAATGGCGCAGCTCGGCACCCGACGCAATGCCCATGCCCCACAGCGACATCTCCAGCAGCGGCGGCTTGAGCTCCCGCAAGCGAGGTCCTAGGCTGCGCAAGTCAAAAGGCGCGGCGCACACCGAGCGACCGCCCAGCGCAGCGCCCGGCGAGTCGCCATGAAAATCCGGAATCGCATTGCCGTCGATGAACTGCAGCTGCGTGTGTTGGCGGAAAAACGACACCATGCGCGGGCCGTTGGCGAGAAAGGCGCGAGCACGCGTCTCGTCAAAGCGCGGGCCTAATTCGTGGCGCAGGTACAGCAGGGCTTGCTGCAGGTCCTCGCGGATGCCGGCGTCCAGGGCCAGGGGATTGCGCGGGATCCACATCCAGCCGCCCGACCAAGCCGTGGTGCCACCAAACTGCGCCTCCTTCTCGGCCACCACCACCCGCAGGCCCAGGTGGGCGGCGGTCGTGGCGGCTGAAAGGCCAGCGGCCCCGCTGCCGACGACCAGCAGATCGCAGTCGATGGTAGGGCCCGGCTGGCGCATCAATCGGCGTAGATGGGCTTGCGCTCGCCTTCGCCCGCGGCCTGGCCGGCGGTGAAGAAAGGCGAGGCACCGCTGGCGGCGGCCAGCTGGGCTGCAAAGGAGAGGAGCTCAGGGACCAGGGCCTGCATGCGCTCGGGCTTGAAGCGCGCCGAAGGCCCAGCAATGGTGAGCACGCCCATGGCGCCCTGACCCGCAAGGCGCACGGGCGCCGAGATGGCGCTCAGGCCCTCGGTGTAGGTATCCACCGTGATGGCAAAGCCGCTCTGGCGCGTCTGCTCGATCGCCTCCATCACCTCGGCCAGAGTCTGTGGCGCGTTAGGCCCGAACTCGCTGTGCAGGCCCAGGCCCTGCCGGGCCACCAGAGCCAAGGCCCGGTCGTCGGGCAGGGTGCTCAACCAGGCCCAGCCGGAAGAGGAGCAGGACAGCCGAGCATCGCTGCCCATATCCGGGTCGTAGCGCAGGCCCTGGCGCGCGCCCTGCGCGCGCGCCACCCAGGTCAGGCGCTCGCCGTCCACCACCGACAGGCGTACCAGTTCGCCAGACTGCTCGGCGAGGCGGTTGAGCAGCGGTTGGGCGATGTCCACGATGCCGCTGTGGCTGAGAAAGGTCAGCCCGATGGAGACCAGCTTGGTGGTCAGCATGTAGGCGCCCTGCTCGCGCACCTGGCGCACATAGCCGGCGGCCACCAGGTCGGTCAGCAGGCGATGCACGCCGCTGCGCGGAATATTTAGGCGCTCAGACACCACGCCCAACTCCAGCCCCTGGCCGTGTTGGGCCAGCAACTCCAGGATGCTTAAGGTGCGTTCCATCACGCCACTCATGGCTGCGTCCTCCGATTCGATGTCTGATGCGACTGCATAAGGACAGTATAAGGGTAAATCAGAACATCTTTCATAATTGGAACTTCATTCCACTTTATGTATGATCTACCCCCATGCACCGCCCCAATGCCTCCTTTCTCGATGGTTCCACCCGCCTGCACCTGATCGTGGGCGACCCGATCGCCCAAGTGAAATCCCCGGCGGGCGTGAGCCAGGCCTTTCTGGACGCTGGGCAGAACGCCGTGTGCGTGCCAGCCCATGTCCATCCAGCCGATCTGAGCGCCTGGCTGGCAGGCGTGTCCCTGGCTCAGAACGTGGACGGCATCATCGTCACCGTGCCGCACAAGATCGCCTGCTTGGCGCTGTGCGCCACTGCCCCGGAGCGGGCCCGCTTCGTGGGCGCCGTCAACACCATGCGCCGCAACCCAGACGGCAGCTGGCATGGCGACATGTTCGATGGCGAAGGTTTTGTGCGCGCGCTCGAGGCCCGCGGCGGCCAGCTCGCGGGCCGCTCGGCCCTGCTGGTGGGTGCAGGCGGCGCCGGCTCGGCCATCGCCCACGCCTTCATGCTGGCGGGCGTTGCGCGGCTGGCCATCCACGACCCGGACGATGGCCGGCGCGCTGGCCTCGTAGCGCGGCTGGCGGCCCTGGGCCGCGGCGAGGTGCAGCACGGCAGCGCTGATCCAAGCGGCTTTGACGTGGTGATCAACGCCTCACCCATGGGCATGCGGCCCAGCGACCCCTCGCCCATCGAGGTGGACAAGCTCACTGCCGCGCAGTTTGCCGGCTGCGTGATCACCTCGCCGGCCGTCTCGCCCTGGCTGCAGGCAGCCCGCGACCGAGGCTGCACCAGTATGAACGGTGCGGACATGTTTGCCCAGGTGCGCGACCTCATGGTCCGCTTTCTCCAAGAGGCTTGAGCATGGCCCACCCATCCCAGGCCATGACGCTGCACAGGCAGGGCTTGCCCGCCTCGGCGGAGGGGGAATGCTATGACATGGTGGTGGTGGGCGCCGGAGGCGCAGGCATGGCCGCCGCCCTCTTTGCTGCCCTGGGCGGCGCGCGCGTGCTGCTGGTCGAGCGCACTGGCCTCGTGGGCGGCACCACGGCCTGGTCGGCGGCCACCACCTGGATTCCGGGCAGCCACCATGCGGCCGCCGTCAATCCCGAGGACAGCCTCGCGGAGGTCTCGCGCTATCTGGACCATGCCGTCGGCGATCGCGCCCCCCGGGCCGTGCGTGAAGCCTTTTTGCAGCACGGAGGCGAGGCGGTGCGCCGCATCGAAGCGGGCAGCGAGGTGCAGTTTCGGCCCTATGCCAAGCACCCCGACTACATCAGCGATCTGCCGGGCTCCACCCTCTGCGGCCGCGCGCTGGAGCCCCTGCCCTTCGATGGCCGCCTGCTCGGCCCGCTGCTGAGCCTGGTGCGTCCGCCCATCCCGGA
>JAIXOM010000039.1 GCA_027486755.1 Comamonadaceae bacterium
CCAGCCCCGAAACTCAGGGGATTAAGACTAGTCATGATGGTTTCCTTTTTGATAATGGGAGGGACAAAACACCAGCCCCGAAACTCAGGGGATTAAGACGTGGTTTTTTGCCACTCAACGTGCTTAAGAATCTGACAAAACACCAGCCCCGAAACTCAGGGGATTAAGACTGGGCGCATAGCCGTGGCCGTTCGGGCCCTCGGACAAAACACCAGCCCCGAAACTCAGGGGGTTAAGGCAAGTCGCCGCGTTGATGTTCAAGCCGCCCAAACCTGCTACCCGGGCAGCCCTATCGATCGGCGACAAGAGACTGGTCAGGCCCGACCAAATCACACATAATATGTGCGATCAGGAGGCCAGCTCATGAACATCACCCTGTCCGTTGACGAACGCATCGCAGAGGCCGCACGCGAGGCCGCACGCAAGATGGGAAAAAGTCTGAACCAGGCGGTGCGCGACTACCTGGAGCAACTGGCCGGTCAGGAGCGGCTGGACGCCGAATGGCAGGCCTGGGAACAACGCTGCCTGAGCAGCCCTGGCCGACTGCAAGGCTGGCGCTTCGACCGGGAAGCGGTCCATGATCGCCGCTGAGCCGCCGCCACCTGCGGGCCTGTGGAGCCGGCTGCCGCAAACACGCTGCTTTATCGACACCAACATTCTGATCTACGCCGACAGCGGAGATGAAGCGCGCAAGCAGCGCATCGCCATTGACCTCTTGCGCCATCTGCGCATGCAGCGCCTGGGCGTGCTATCGACCCAGGTTTTGAATGAGTACATCCAGGTCGGCCTGCGCAAGCTGGGCCTGCCGCACAGCCACCTGAGGCAGCAGTTGCGGCTTTACCGCCAGTTCGACCTGAGCGTGGTCACACCCGAGGCGATGGAATTGGCCTTGGAGCTGCACCAGCGCCACGCGCTGAGTTATTGGGACGCGCTTATCCTGGCCAGCGCCCACATTGCAGGGTGCACCGTGTTGCTGACAGAGGATATGGGGCATGGCGAGCTGCTCGCTGGCGTTCGACTGCTCAACCCCTTTGCAGAGGCTTGAGCGCCGATAATGCCGGGTTTGCCCCTGCGCCAGCCATGAGCTCCACCGATTCCTCCCCGCCCCTTGCAGCACTGAAGCAGCGCCCCATCAAGACCTTTGTGCTGCGCGCCGGCCGCATGGGCCCAGGACAGGCGCGGGCCATGCAAGAGCTCGGCCCACGTTTTATCCTGCCTTACCGCCCCGAGCGGCTCGATGCACCTGAGGCCTTTGGGCGGGCGGCGCCCTTGATTCTGGAAATCGGCTTTGGCATGGGCGATGCCACCGCAGCCATCGCGTTGGCGCGAGCGCAAGACAACTTCCTGTGCTGCGAGGTGCACGCCCCCGGCGTGGGCGCGCTGCTCAAGCGCTGCGGCGAGCAGGGCATTGCCAACATCCGCATCCTGCAGCACGACGCGGTGCAGGTGCTGGACCACATGCTGGGCGAGGACAGCCTGGACGGGGTGCACATTTTTTTCCCGGACCCCTGGCACAAAGCCAGGCACCACAAGCGCCGGCTGATCCAGGGGCCCTTCGTGCAGCGCCTGGCCCGGCACATCAAGCCAGGCGGCTACCTGCACCTGGCGACCGACTGGCAGCCCTATGCCGAGCAAATGCTGGAAGTGATCAGCGCCGAGCCCCTGCTGCAGAACACGGCTGAGGGCTACGCCCCCAAGCCCGACTACCGACCGCTGACCAAGTTCGAAAACCGCGGCCTCCAATTGGGTCACGGCGTGTGGGACCTGGTGTTCCTGCGCAAACAAGGCCGTTGACGGGACGGTCAGGCCGCTTGCGGCAGCATGTCGCGCCAGGGCCGCACGGCCACGCCGCTGCGCGTCATTGGAGTGTCGCCGCCGTAAACCAAGGTCGGCTCCAGGGCACTGTCGCCCGCATAGCGGGCCCACTTGTTCAGGCCGTCCAGAAATCCCGTGTGGAAGGTCTGGCCCGATTTGATTTCGATCGGCTGCAGGCGAGCGCCGCGCTCGATCAGCAGATCAATCTCCTCCCCTGTGTTGTTGCGCCAAAAGTAAAGGCGAGGCGGCAAGCCCTGGTTGAAGGCCCGCTTCAGATGCTCGTTGATCACGAAGTTTTCAAACAAGGCACCGCGGGCGGAATGGATGGAAAGATGCTTCGCATCGGCAATGCCCAGCAGGTAAGCCGCCAACCCGGTGTCGTAGAAGTAGAGCTTGGGAGTCTTGACCAAACGCTTGCCAAAATTCTGGTGATGCGGTTGCAGCAGATGAACAATGTAGCCCGCCTGCAAGACCGACAGCCAGGCACTGATGGTCTTGTGGGTGACGCCGCAGTCATTGGCCATGCTGTTCATGTTGAGCAACTGGCCGCAGCGGGCCGCGCACATGGCCAGAAAACGTTGAAACGCACTGAGGTTTCTCAACTCTATGACTTGGCGCACATCGCGCTCCACATAGGTGGTGAGGTAGTTGGCGTACCACTGAGTCGGCACCAAGGGCCGGTCAAACAAGGCGGGGTAGAGGCCGCGCCAAAGCAGGTCGTCCAGACCGGCCAAATGCAGTTGCGCGCCTTGCAACTCCTCTAGGGATAGGGGAAGCAATTGCACCAGGCCCACACGGCCAGCCAGGCTTTGGGAGATGTTGGACAGCAGTCCGAATTGCTGGGAACCCGTGAGCACGAATTCCCCCATTAGCTGCCGCTCATCGACGCGGGTTTGCAAGTAGGAGAACAGGGCCGGGCAGCGCTGCACTTCGTCGATGACGGCGCCCTGCGGATAGCGCGCCAGAAAACCACGCGGGTCTTCCTCGGCGTAAGCGCGGATGTCCAGGTCTTCCAGGGACACATAGGCTTTGTCCGGGAAGGCGCTGCGCGCGAGCGTGGTCTTGCCCGACTGCCTGGGCCCCGTCATCGCCACAATCGGAAAGCCCCGCGCCAGCACTTGCAAGGCGGCATGGGCTGAACGAGGAATCATTTTTACAATTTGGTAGTTGTATTCTCACATTGTAAACAGACAATTGTCCTTGTCCAGCGACTCGGCTAAAGCGCATCGCTCCCCGACATCTACAAACAAACATGGCCCATCAGCCGAAAAACCCAGCCATTGCTATGCGCGGTGGCGTCTCGCCCAGCTGCCTGGCCCTGCCGCGCATGAGGGTGAGCCCCTGGGCCAGCTTGCTCGACCATCTGGCTGAGCGCTTGCCGGCGGTCAGCCGCGAGGAGTGGGCGCAGCGCATGGCCGATGGCCGCGTGCTGGGCGAGGACGGCCAGCCGCTGGGTCCGGACGCGCCCTATGCCCACGGCGCGCGCGTGTACTACTGGCGCGAGCTGCCCCAGGAAGAGCGCATTCCTTTCGAGGCCGGCATCGTGTTCGAGGACGAGCTGCTGGTGGTGGCCGACAAGCCGCATTTCCTGCCGGTGACGCCCGGCGGGCGCTTTGTGCGCGAGACCCTGCTGGTGCGCCTGAAGGACCAGCTGGGCTGCGCCGACTTGAGCCCCCTGCACCGCATCGACCGCGAAACCGCGGGCCTGGTGGTGCTGAGCAAACGCCCGCAGGACCGCGACGCTTACCAGCGGCTGTTTCGCGACAGGCGTGTGGCCAAGCGCTACCAGGCCATTGCAGCGGCGCCCCAGGGTTTGACCTTTCCACTGGTGCGCAAAAGCCGCATCGTCGAAAACGAGGCTCAGTTCTTTCGCATGTGTGAGGCCGAAGGCGAGGCCAACAGCGAGACGCGCATTCGGGTAATGCAGCTTCTGGGCGAGCGTGCGCTGTATGAGCTGGAGCCGGTCTCGGGCAAGCGGCACCAACTGCGGGTGCATATGCATGCGCTGGGCCTGGCCATTGAAGGCGACCAGTTCTACCCCGAGGTTCGGCGCGGGCCGGACGAGGCCGAGGACTTTCGCGAGCCGCTGCAGTTGCTCGCGCAATGGCTGGCGTTTGTAGATCCAGTGAGTGGGCAGGCGCGGGAGTTCACGAGCCATCTGCGGCTGGCTTGGCCTCTAACTTGACACACGCGCAGTGGGAACAAGCCCCCTCGCCCAAGCCTACACTGCCGCCATGAGCATCATGAGCCCCGAAAAAACTGCCGCCGCCCTGCCCTACCCGGCTCTGATCCGCGAGATTGAAGCCCTTGTGCACGATGACCGCGTGCAGGTGCCGCCGCGCTTGGTGCAGACACTGGCCGGCGGAGCGCTTTTCGCTGCCATGCCAGCGCACGACGCGAACATCGCGATCACCAAGCTGATCACCTATGTGGCCGACAACCCCGACCGAGGGCTGCCTGCCATCCAGGGCGACATCGTGGTGTTTGATGTACGCAGCGGCCAACGCATCGCGCTGCTCGACGGCCCCACAGTGACCGCCCGACGCACCGCCGCCGTCACTGTGCTGGCGGCGCAGCGCTTGGCCCCCCAGACCCAGGGGCCGCTTTTGATCGTCGGCGCCGGCGTGCAGGGGCGCTCGCACCTAGAGGCCTTCGCACAAGGCCTGGGCGTGCGCCAGGTGAAGATCGCCTCACGCTCGCTCGCCAGCGCCCAGGCCTTGGCTGAGCATGCGCGAACCTTGGGCTTGGAGGCACAGGCGGTGCAGGACGCCAATGCGGCCTTGGCCGACTGTCCCTTGGTGGTCAGCTGCACGCCTGCGCAAGGCGTGGTGCTGCATGCCCTGCCCAGGTCCGATGCCTTCGTGGCGGCCGTGGGCGCATTCACGCCGCGCATGGTGGAGTGGGCGCCCGAGGTGTGTCGGCAACTGGCAGACACCGGCACGCTGGTCGTAGACACGCGCGATGCCGACCATGAGGCCGGCGACCTGCTCCAGGCCGGCATCGATGTGACTGCGCTGCCCACGCTGAGCGATCTGCTGCGCGCTCAGGCAGCGCGACCGGCCGGGCCCGTGTTCTTCAAAAGCTGTGGCTGGGCCGGCTGGGACCTGGCGGCGGCGCGCTGCGCCATACGCCGCCCCTAGCCCGCCGAGCGGCGCCTCTTTCGGCCACTTCGCGGGCGGTCATTCAGGCCAGCAGGGAGCTGGCGTCAAACTGCGCCCAGGCGGGGGCGGTAGCCAGCGAGGCGGCCAGGGCGTGAAAAAATATCGGCGCTTCATGAACGGAGCTTACTCCCTCGCCCCATTGGGGAGAGGGCTGGGGTGAGGGCATGCAGGAAGCCGAAACATCCTACTTTCGAAAGGTAAGGAATTGGGGTCAGGGTCATTGGGCGTATGCCAAACTCCATCACCGTTTCAAAGCGACATAAAATTCTCATGCGGCCCGACCGCCAGCAGCATGACTTCGGTGGGCGCATTTTTGTGGGGCCTGAGTTCGTAGGCCAGCAAGGTCTCTTGGTTGTTGAGTTTGAACTTATGGACAAACACGCCAGCCAGATCGCCCTTTTTTTCTTCGCCCATTTGAGGGTTTGACAGGACGGCTTTGACAGCCTCATCCAGCACTTTTTTATCGCGGGCGTGTAGCTTCTTCGCGACCCTGCTGAACGACGGCGCGGCGCTGACGGCCAGCATCAGCCGAACTCATAAGGGGCAGCCAGTCCCGCTTTGGCTTCTTCTCGCGCGAGCATGATGTCTTGAATCAGGCGCACAGGCATGTCGGGGTTGTCGGTCACGGCTTTGCCGATGCGCGCCCAGTATTCAATTTGCTTGGGCACTGAACGGTGCTCTGCGGCGGCATAGGGTTTAGCGTCTTCGACCAATTCGTCAGACAGTTTCATTGCAACAGCCATGGTGCCCCTTCTTAATGAAGTTGTATTTTACAACCAATGGTTAATTTATGCGACTTTTTCATCCTGGTAAAGCGCTTGTTCATCGGTCATTTCAGGTGACAGGCCTGCAGCGGCTTAACGGGCACCTCCACCCCTGCGCGCTGCACCTACCGATCGGCCTCCCACAGCGCCCGCGCCGCCAGCATTTGCAAACGCCAGGCTAGGCGGCATTCATACACGATCACCGATGCCGCTGTGAAGCTGGGCGTCAACCGTGTCACGCTCTCGCGTGTCGTTTCGGGCGCATGGGGCATCTCGGCTGACATGGCCTACTGCCTTGCTCTGGCCTTCGGCACAAGCGCAGAAATGTGGGGTGGCATGCAGATGCAATACGACCTTTGCCAAGCGGGCAAACTCAAGCTGCCCAAGATCGAGCGGATGACCGCATGACCCGCAAAGAATTTGAGCCCGAGAAAAAGGGGCGCCACGCGTGCCCTCACCCCCACCCTCTCCCAGAGGGAGAGGGGGAAAAGCGCTTACACCCGCTCGCTGACCCAGCCCTGCACCGAGGCCAGCGCAGCGCCCAGCTTGCCGGCGTCGGTGCCGCCGGCCATGGCCATGTCGGGCTTGCCGCCGCCCTTTCCGCCGACCTGCTGAGCCACAAAGTTGACCAACTCGCCGGCTTTGACTTTGCCCACGCTGTCGGCGGTCACACCCGCGGCGATCTGCACCTTGTCGCCGTCGACCCCATAACTAGAAGCGTTGGTCGTCATCGCACGGTTCGCGCGACAATGCACCCTGTTCAACCAGGAGCCAAGCTATGGAACTAACCGCAATACTCATCCACGCCGAGGAAGGTGGGTTCGTCGCGTTAAACCCAGAAACCGGAACCACAACACAGGGTGAAACGGTCGAAGAAGCAGTGGCCAATCTCAAGGAAGCGACTAGCCTGTATCTCTCCGAGTTCCCCATGCCTTCGAAGGGTCACCCCCTTGTGACCATGTTCACTGTGCCAGAGCAGGCACATGCCTAAGCTGCCACACGTCTCGGGCGCCGAAATTCAGCGCGCCCTTGAACGGCTGGGGTTTCAAAACGCGCGGCAAAGTGGGAGCCACGTGGTTATGAGACGCGAATCCAAAGGCTGCGTCGTCCCGATGCACGGCGAAGTCAAGATCGGCACGCTCGCAGGCCTACTCCGTCAAGCTGATGTCACACCGGAAGAATTCATGGCGGCTCTGCGGAAGTGACGCCCAAAGAATAAGGATAGATCGCGCGAAGCCGTGACCTGATCCGTTTGTTGGACAAGCCCGGTGATGGAGATTGAAGCGGGACCTTGCGCCCCTGCAGATTGATCCGGTGGAGATGTCAGACCCGCTCGCTGACCCAGCCCTGCACCGAGGCCAGCGCAGCGCCCAGCTTGCTGGCGTCGGTGCCGCCGGCCATGGCCATGTCGGGCTTGCCGCCGCCTTTGCCGCCGACCTGCTGGGCCACGAAGTTGACCAACTCGCCGGCTTTGACTTTGCCCACGCTGTCAGCGGTCACACCCGCGGCGATTTGCACCTTGTCGCCGTCTACAGCGGCCAGCACGATGGCGGCGGTCTTGAGCTTGTCCTTGAGCTTGTCCATGGTCTCGCGCAGGGTCTTGGCGTCGGCCCCTTCGAGCCTGGCGGCCAGCACCTTCAGGCCTTTGACATCGACGGCCTGCGCCATCAATTCGTCGCCCTGGCTGGAGGCCAGCTTGCCCTTGAGGGCCGAGACTTCTTTCTCCAGGGTTTTGACCTGCTCGAGCACCTGCGCAATGCGGGCATTCAATTCAGCGGTCGGCGCCTTGAGCGAGCCGGCCGCTTGAGCCACGGTGTCTTCCAGCGACTGCAGGTAAGCCAGGGCGTTGGCGCCGGTGACCGCTTCAATGCGGCGGACGCCAGCGGCCACGCCGCTTTCAGCGACGACCTTGAACAGGCCAATATCGCCAGTGGCCTTGACATGGGTGCCGCCGCACAACTCGCGGCTGCTGCCGATGTCGAGCACCCGCACGGTCTCGCCGTATTTCTCGCCAAAGAGCATCATGGCGCCGGTCTTTTGCGCCGATTCAATGTCCATCACCCGCGCCTGCGCTGCTGCATTGGCCAGAATTTCCGCATTGACCTTGGCCTCGATCTGCCGAATTTGCGCATCGCTGACTGGCGCGTTGTGCGCAAAGTCAAAGCGGGTGCGCTCGGCATTGACCAGGCTGCCCTTTTGCTGCACATGGCTGCCCAGCACCTCGCGCAGGGCTTTGTGCATCAGGTGGGTGGCGCTGTGGTTGCGCACGGTGGCGGCGCGCAGTGCCAGGTCGACACTGGCAGCAACCGAGTCACCGACGGCCAGCGTGCCCTGCTCCTGCACACCATGGTGACCAAAGACATCAGCCTTGATCTTCTGGGTGTCGGCCACTGAAAAGCGGGCCGAGCCAGAGCTGATGAGACCCTCATCGCCAACCTGGCCGCCGCTTTCGGCATAAAACGGCGTGCTGCTGAGCACCACCACGCCCTGCTGGCCGGCCTTGAGTTCGGCCACCGGCGTGCCATCGAGGTACAGAGCCAACACCTTGGCGCTGGCCTCCAGCTGGTCGTAGCCCACAAAGGCATTGCCGGCGCCGGTGTAGTCCAGCGCTTTGTCCATCTTGAACTTGCCGGAAGCCCTGGCCTGGGACTTCTGCTTTTCCATGGCGGCAGCAAAACCGGCCTCGTCGACGGTCAGGCCACGCTCGCGGCAGACGTCATTGGTCAGGTCCAGCGGGAAGCCGTAGGTGTCGTGCAGTTTGAAAGCCACATCGCCCGGCAGTTGCTGGGCACCACCGGCAAGAGCGCTGTCAAGAATCTCCATGCCATTGGCCAGGGTCTCAAAGAAACGTTCTTCTTCCTGCTTGAGCACCTCAGTGACCCGCTGGGCATCGGAACGCAGGCGCGGATAAGCCTGGCCCATGAGCCGGTCCAACTCGGCCACCAGCTTGTGGAAAAAAGGCTTTTTCTGACCCAGCTTATAGCCGTGGCGAATGGCGCGGCGGATGATGCGGCGCTGCACATAGCCGCGGCCTTCGTTCGAAGGCACCACGCCGTCGCTGACCAAAAAGGCGGTGGCGCGCAGATGGTCCGCAATCACGCGCAGGCTGGGGCTGGTCAGATCGGTGCAGCCGGTCTCCTGGGCAGCGGCCTTGATCAGCGCATCAAACAGGTCAATCTCGTAGTTGCTGTGCACATGCTGCAAGATAGCCGCCAGGCGCTCCAGGCCCATGCCGGTGTCCACGCAGGGGGCGGGCAGCGGGGTGAGCGAGTCGTCTTCATGCATCTCGAACTGCATGAAGACGTTGTTCCAGATCTCGATGAAGCGGTCGCCGTCTTCCTCGGGGCTGCCCGGGGGGCCGCCGGGAATGTGATCGCCATGGTCGTAGAAGATTTCCGAGCAAGGCCCGCAAGGGCCGGTGTCGGCCATCATCCAGAAGTTGTCGCTTTTGTAGCGGCCGCCCTTGTTGTCGCCGATGCGGATCACCCGCTCAGGCGGCAAGCCGATTTCCTTTGTCCAAACGTCGTAGGCCTCATCGTCTTCCTGGTAGACGGTGGCCAGCAGCCGCTCTTTGGGCAGCTTGTAGACCTCGGTGAGCAGTTCCCAGGCCCACTTGAGCGACTCGCGCTTGAAGTAGTCGCCAAAGCTCCAGTTGCCCAGCATCTCAAAGAAGGTATGGTGGCGCGCGGTGTAACCCACGTTTTCCAAGTCGTTGTGTTTGCCGCCTGCGCGCAGACAGGCTTGCACCGAGGCCGCGCGCACATAAGAGCGCTTGTCGCTGCCCAGAAACACATCCTTGAACTGCACCATGCCCGAGTTGGTGAACATCAGGGTCGGGTCATTGCCGGGCACCAAGGGGCTGGAGGCCACCACGGTATGGCCCTTGGCGGCAAAGAAGTCCAGAAAGGATTTGCGAATGTCGGCGACATTCATGACGGGCTGGGTCATGGCGGGTATCTCTTGAGATCGAAAGCAGGAAAGGCCAGCATCAAGGGCCCTCCCAGGGTCAACCCGAGATTATCGCCGCCAGGGCGGGGGCTTGGCAGATGGGGTAAAACATGGCGACGCCCTATCCTGAGCTAATCTCGCCCCTTTTTCCCAACATCGCCCTGAGACCGTGGATATGAACGCCTCCCCCCTGAACCTGCTCAAAGACCCCAGCCTGCTCAAGACGAACGCCTTGATCAACGGCCAGTGGGTGGCTACCAGCCGCCGTTTCGAGGTGCTGGACCCCGCCACCGGCCAGAAACTGGCCGAGGTGGCCAATTTGGGACCGGCCGAAGCTGAACAAGCCATAGCGGCGGCCAATGCTGCCTGGCCGGTCTGGCGCAACAAGACCGCCAAGGAGCGCAGCATCCTGATGCGCAAGTGGTTCGACCTGCTGCTGGCTCACACCGAAGACCTGGCGCGCATGATGACCGCCGAAAACGGCAAGCCGCTGGCCGAGTCGCGCGGCGAAGTGGCTTATGGCGCGAGCTTTGTGGAATGGTTTGCCGAAGAAGCCAAACGCATCAACGGTGAAACCCTGCCTCAGTTTGACAACAACCGGCGCCTGCTGGTGCTGCGCCAGCCGATCGGCGTGTGCGCGGCCATCACGCCCTGGAACTTCCCGCTGGCCATGATCACCCGCAAGGTGGCCCCCGCACTGGCCGCTGGCTGTACGGTGGTGATCAAGCCGGCCGAGCTCACGCCGCTGACCGCTCTGGCTGCGGCCGAGCTGGCCTTGCGCGCCGGCATCCCGCCGGGGGTGATCAACATCGTCACCAGCGATGGCCCCGGCAGCGTCGAAGTGGGCAAGGTGTTTTGCGCCAGCGATGTGGTGCGCCACATCAGCTTTACCGGCTCGACCGAGGTCGGCCGCATCCTGATGGCGCAGTCGGCCCCCACGGTCAAAAAAATGTCGCTAGAACTCGGCGGTAACGCGCCCTTCATCGTCTTTGACGACGCCGACATCGATTCGGCGGTCGAGGGCGCTTTTGCCAGCAAATACCGCAATGCCGGCCAGACCTGTGTCTGCTCCAACCGCATCTATGTGCAGGAGGCGGTGTATGAGGAGTTCAGCCAGAAGTTCGCCGCCAAGGTCAAGACCGCCAAGGTCGGCAACGGCTTTGAGGAGGGGGTGAACCAGGGCCCGCTGATCGAGCCGGCGGCGCTGGTCAAGGTCGAGCGTCATGTGCAAGACGCCCTGGCCAAGGGCGCGCGCATCCTCACTGGGGGTAAGCGCATCTCCGGCGGTTCAGGCCAGTTCTTCGAGCCCACCGTGGTGGCCGACGCCACCGCCGACATGGTCTGCGCCCGCGAGGAAACCTTTGGCCCCTTCGCGCCCATCTTCAAATTCAAGACCGAGCAAGAAGCCATCACTGCGGCCAACCACACCGAATTCGGTCTGGCCAGCTACTTCTACAGCCGCGATGTGGGCCGAATCTTTCGCGTGAGCGAAGCGCTGGAGTACGGCATGGTGGGCATCAACGTCGGCATCCTGGCCACCGAGCATGTGCCCTTCGGCGGGGTCAAGCAGTCGGGTCTAGGGCGTGAAGGCTCGCACCACGGCATCGACGAATACGTGGAAATCAAATTCCTGTGCGTGGGCGACGTGCTGCGCTGAGCGACGTGCTGCTCTAAGCAGCTTGTGTCCAGGCTTTAGTCAAGCCAGGGCAGACTGTGAAAGGCATAGCCGCCCAGCAGGTGATCATGCATCCAGCCGGTGGATGACTGCCAGGTCGGTTGTGCCCGTAAGGTCCACTCCACAAAGGGAGCCAGCAGCGGCTGACTGGCGCGCAGACTCGGTCGCGCGAGCTCGGGATAGGCCGTCGCCGATGTATCTTCGGCGTACGACATGAAGCTCCAAGTCAGAGCCGAGACCCACAGCAGCAGGAACAACAGGGGCGGGCGCCAAGGCGCTGCAAGCTTGCCGGGCCAGCAGCGCTGAGCCACCAAGCTGGCCAGCAAGCACAGATTGGCCATACCGAACAACAGCGAAACGCCCAGTGCAATGGGAACCATGACCGCACGGCGGTAGGCGTCGGTCAGCAGTTGATCCGGCCAGGGCTGCGCGTTCATCGCAGCCTCCAGCCCCTTGGCCTGAATATCGGCGGGCGTCAGTCCGAGGGTGATCGCCGGCAGCAAGGCGCGCCAAGCGGGGCGACTGTTGGCAGGCAGCCGCTCAAATTGCACCAGCGGCTTGCCTCGAACGAGCAATTGACCACCGAGCAGCGCCGGCGCCAGTTGCTGTGCATACAAACTCATTTGCTTGTCTTGCGCGCTGGCCTGCGAAACAATGCGTTCGACCAGCCAGTGCTGCAGATGCCACATCAAGGTAACACCCACCAGCAGGCTGAGCAGCAAGGCCAATGCTGGCATCATGCCCCGCCGCAGCAGCGCACGGGTGAGCCACAGCGATAGTCCCAGGCCCGAGATCAGGCGGGCCCAGACTTCAAGGTCTTTGAGAGCGCCGAGCTCGGGCGCAGCGGCCGAGCTAACTTCCATCAGGTGATGGTTGAAGGACAGCTCCAGCACCGCATAGGCGGCAAGCAGCACCAGCAACCACCAGGGCGGGGCTTCACGGCTCGGGATTGAAGGGGCTGAACTCACCCGGAATATTTTCTATGACATCCGGGCCAAACGCAGCCTGCCGTGGCCTTACCTGACTCTTGTCCTTGAACCCAGGCAACCAAGCTTGCGCCTGCCCTAGAATGAGCGTACGCGGGCGTCGTTCAATGGCAGGACCTGAGCTTCCCAAGCTCAAGACGTGGGTTCGATTCCCATCGCCCGCTCCAGACAAAAATCCCCGCCCTTGGCGCCTACTCCCCCTTGATGCCCGCGCCGCGGATGACCGGCGCCCACTTGAGGGTTTCTGCGGCAATAAAAGCCGCCGCACCTTCAGGTGTAACCGGTTCTAGGTTGTCCAGCCCCAGGTCTGCAAAGCTTTTTTGCACCTCGCTGCCTGCCACCACCGCATTGATCTCACGGTTCAGGCGATCGACGATGGCCTTGGGTGTGCCCTTGGGCACCAGGATCGCGTTCCAGCCGTAGGCACTGAAGCCGGGCATGCCGGCTTCATCGAGGGTAGGCACGTCGGGCGCTGACTTCAAACGCTTGGGCGTAGTCACACCTAGGCCCATCAGCCGGCCGGTTTTGAGGTGCGCCACCGCCGAAGAGGCCTGACCCACCATGAAGGCCACCTGCCCGCTGAGCAAATCCGTCATCGCAGGCGCCTCGCCCTTGTAGGGCACATGCTGTGCATTCAATCCGGCTGAGCGTATGAAGTGCTCGGCCGCTATGTGCAGGGTCGTTCCCACGCCTGAGGATGCATAGCTGTACTTGTCGGGCTGTGTCTTAAGCAGGCTGATAAAGGATCGCAGGTTTTTGGCCGGCACCGAGGGATGAACAGTCAGCATCAAAGGGGTGATGTTGACCATGGCCACCGCAATCAGATCGTCCGGCGCGTAAGGCAGCTTGGCATACACCGTGGGAGAAAAGCTGTAGGCCGCCGAGGCAAACAGCAAGGTGTGGCCATCAGGAGCAGCTTTGGCGGCTGCGTCTGTGCCTATGGTCGAGCCAGCACCGGCCCTGTTTTCCACCACCACGGCCTGCTTGAGCCGCTCAGCCAGGCCCTTGGCCACGCTGCGTGCCACCACATCGGTACCCCCTCCAGCTGGAAACGGAACGATGAGCCGTAGCGGTCGATCAGGATAAGCCCCCTGGGCTTGCGCCAGACCTGCAACAGCGGCCAGCAAGCCAGACAGAACCCCAAGCCTCGCAAGGCTGAATTTGTTCTTCAACATCCTCTCTCCTTAGTTTTTTAGCAATCGCAAACCAATCTAGGGCTAGGCTTGCGGCCGAGGTGCAATGCCCGAAAGCTCGGCCGCATCTATCTTGATGCAATCACCCATTTTTGACAAGGCTTGAGAGGCAAAGAGATTTCCGGTGCAGATTTTCAAAAATGAAAAAAGATCCTTATCGGGCGGTGTCGTGGGCCATGACATCGGCGGCGGATCGGGCCAGGCCGCCGGACACAGCCATCGGACTACTCGGCAGGGCGATGTTGGACCAGCAGACCAAGGGCCCGCCCAGCGCCCCCTTCAGCTCGTGTGATGCACCTTGGCAAGCCGGTAGACCGGCGTCGCAATGCCTTCATAGCGCGCCTTGAGCTGCAGGCCCATGAACTGCGAGTAGTGCCGATTCTGGTGCAGGTTGCCGCCTTGCACCCACAGGTGCGGCACCTGGGTGGGCTTCCACATATTGCGCAGCTCGCCTTCCCAGGGGCCGGGGTCTTTGGGCGTGTTTGATCCCAAGCCCCAGACCTTGCCCAGGCGCTGAGCGACCTCGGGCGAGATCAGGTCCGCCAGCCATTGATTCATGGAGCCGTAGCCAGTGGCGTAGACGATCAGATCGGCCGCCATTTCGGTGCCGTCGCTGAGCACCACCGAGCGCGGTTTGATCTGCGCAATATTGACGCCGCTCTTGAGCTTGATGCTGCCATTGGCCACCAGCTCTGAAGCGCCCACATCGATGTAGTAGCCCGAACCGCGGCGCAGATACTTCATGAAGAGGCCCGAGCCGTCAACGCCAAAGTCGAGCAGGAAGCCGGCTTTTTCCAGGCGACCATACAAATCGGCCTCGCGCTTTTTCATCTCCTCATAGACCGGGATATGAAAGCTGTGCATGATCTTGTAAGGCACACTGGCAAAGACCAAGTCGGCGGTATGGTGGTCGATACCGTTTTTGACCGCCTGCTCTGAATAGAGCCCGCCCAAGGCCAGTTCCATCAGGGCTTTGGACGGCGCGATGTGGGTGGACGAGCGCTGGATCATGGTGGTGTCCACGTCTTGCTCCCACAGCGCGGCGCAGATGTCATGCGCGGAATTGTTGGAGCCCAGCACCAGCGCCTTCTTGCCGCGGTAGTTTTCGGCGCCCGGGAATTTGCTGGAGTGAAACTGGTCGCCTTCGAAGCTGTCGGCGCCAGGGATCTGAGGCACGCTGGGGTAGCCCGAGACGCCCAGGGCAATCACCAGCTCCTTGGGCCGCAGGGTCAGCTCCCGGCCTTCGCGCTCCACGGTGATCTCCCACTCCTGGCGCTTGTCGTTGTAGCTAGCCTTTTTGCAGGTGGTGGAATTCCAGTAATTCAGCTCCATGACCTTGGTGTACATCTCCAGCCAATCGCCGATCTTGTCCTTGGGCGCAAACACCGGCCAATCTTCCGGAAAGGGCATATAGGGCAGGTGGTCGTACCAGACCGGGTCATGCAGGCACAGACTCTTGTAGCGGTTGCGCCAAGAATCGCCGGCGCGTGCATTCTTTTCGATGATGATGGCCGGCACGCCAAGCTTGCGCAGCCGTGCGCCCAAGATAATGCCAGCCTGCCCGCCGCCGATGATCACCGCATAGGGCTGCCGGGTGTAACCGAGTTCGCGGGCTTCTTCCTCACGCTGCTCTTTCCAGGTGGGGCGTCCCTTGTAGGCGCCATGCTCCACACCCTGGGGGCGGGTCAGGCCTTTGGCCTCCTCGAAGCCCTTGAGCTCGACCAGGGTGGTCAGCAATGTCCAGGCCTTGCCGTCCTTCAAACGCAACTGTCCCCGGCCACGCGCCACCGCCGTCTCGAAAGTCACCCAGGCCTCGGTCAAGCCATCAGCCTCGGTGGCCGTACCGTCGATGGCCCAGCCACTGGGCCTGACCTGATCCAGGCAGGCCTGCAGCATCTGAGCGATCTGATCGGGCCCCTCGCTGGTGACGATGTTCCAGGTGAAAGCCAGCAGATCGCGCCAGTAGCTTTCAGGGTGGAACATGGCAACGGCGGCCGGTACATCCCGGCGCTGTAGCGCGGCATCGAAGTCTTTGAGCCAGAGGCTAACGCGGTCTTGGGCGGTCATGATTGAAATCTCCTTGGGTGGGTAAACATAGGCCAACGCCTGCGACGGCCGCATCACGAGACTCGTGCGGAACTTCGCGCATCCTGGGCTGCAAGATCGAGGCGCAATTTAGAACAGGTTCTTTATAAAGCTCTGCTGGATTAATTCAATTGCGTTTGCAAACTATCAAACACTTGGCCTGAGAGACACGGTGAGTGAAGTTTTCCTTGGCCGCAGTGGGCAAGATGCGCTGCGGCGAAGTGAGCACCCTGCCCCGCGCGAATGGGGTAGGCCCGCCCGGCTCATGCTGCGGGTACACAGAAATCGCCGGCCGGGCCTACCCCATTCGCGCCCAGCCTTGGCTGGTCGCTGATGCACGGGTCAAGACAAAGCAACCCGTCCCAGCGCCATCGTGGGCTCAGGGGCCGGGCCGATTTCTGTGTAACCCCACAGCATGAGGCCCGGCCCCTGGGCTCGCGATGGCGCGCCCCAGCCCTTCGGCCATGCGCGAGGCGAAAGCACGAGCGCAATTTCTATAAATCTGCAGCCCTAGAATGAACCAAGCACAACCCCTGGACCCCACCATGCTCGACCCCCAAGCCGAAAAGGCCCTCAAGGCGCTGGCCACGCACAACGCGCAAGCCGGGCCCAAGCCGACGCCAGCGCAGCTGCGCGCGCTCTATCTGAGCCGGCGGCACTTCACCGAGCCAGCGATAGAGCCAGTCTCTCTGAGCCGCGACCACATGCTCACACGGGGCGATGCGCAGATCGTGGTGCGCGAAATCCGGCCCGCGCAAGCCAGCCCCGACCAGATGCTGCCCGCCTTGATCTATCTACACGGCGGAGGCTGGATGGTGGGCAGCATCGACAGTCACGATGGGGTCTGCCGGTCCTTGAGCAATGCCGCCGGCTGTGCCGTCTTTTCGGTGGACTACCGGCTTGCGCCCGAGCACCGCTTTCCTGCCGCCTATGAAGACGCGCTGGCCGCCCACACCTGGCTGCGTGAGCACGCAAACGCGCTCAAGATTGCACCCGATCGAGTTGCGGTAGCCGGCGATAGCGCTGGCGGCTCTTTAGCTGCGGCGGCCTGCCTGGGCCTGCGCGGTCAGCCGCATGCACCGATCTTCCAGCTTTTGATCTACCCCAGCACGGTGATGCGCACCGACACGCCGAGCTACCTGGCCAATGCCGAGGGGCGGGGGCTGACGCGCGCCGGCATGGCCGCCTATATCCAGGCCTATATGGGCCCCGACGGCCCGCTAGACGACTGGCGCGCTTCGCCCTTGCTGGCACCCAGCTTGCTGGGCCTGCCGCCAGCGCTGGTGCTGACCGCTGGCTTCGACCCGCTGCGCGATGACGGCAGGCTGTATGCCGACGCACTCTCCAAAGCGGACGTGGCCTGCCAATACCTGTGTTTTGAGCGGCAGATTCACGGCTTTTTGCTGCTGGGCCAGATCATCGACGAGTCACGCACCGCTATCGAGATATGCGCGGCGGCGCTGCGCCGCGCCTTTGACGCAAGTTAGGACACTGGCCAAGAAGATAGCCATCCGACCGGCCTGCATCGGCCTGCATCGGCCTATATTGGCTCCAAGCAGCAGGCCGATACGGCACGGCCTGCGCCCACGCTCAGCGCAGCACCACGAGCACGATGCCGGCCATGGCCAGGGCACTGCCACCGATCAGCTTGAGCGTCCAGGGCTCGCTGTTGGCAAACATCAAGCGGCTCAAGGGAAAAATCAGCAAGGGGGTGCACATGCTCAGCAGCACCGCGACACTGATCGGGATGTAGCGCATCGCGCCTATGCTGAAAATCTGCCCGCCGATGTTGCCCAGCCCGACGATCACGAACAAGCCCAAACCGCGCGGGCTGGCACGGCGCAACTGCGCCAGCAGATCCCGTTTGCCCGGGGTCACCGAGATGTGCAGTATCAAGCCGGCCACCGCGCCGACCAGGGCCCCGATGACCGGCTCAGGCCATTCGCGCACTGCATAGCCGCGCATCAGGTTGCCGCTGGCATAGGCGGCCGAGCTGCCAAAGCCGAGAACCAGCAGCGAATGCACCAGCGAAAACCCACCCCCAGGCGCGCGCGGCGCGTTGGATCCGCGCTTGTACCCAACGATCAGCAGGCCGGTGACCGCGATGGCCATGCCCAACAAGGCCGGCGGGCTCAAGCGCTCGTCAAACAGCAACCAGGCCAGCGCGGCGGTGAACACCGGAATGCCGATCTGAAAAACGCTGGTGCGCTCCGGGCCGAAGCGCTCAACCGATTCATAAAAAAGCCAGCGCCCTAAAAAGGTCGCGCACACCCCGGAACCTACAAACAGCCAAAAGGCCTGCAGATGCCAGCCGATCGCTTGGACCTGCCAGAGCAGTTGCAGCAGCACCAGCAGGCTGGCCACCATCACATTGACCGCGGTCGAGACCACAAAGCCCAGCGCCAAAGACAGGTGGGGCGAGGCCATGCGCGTGAACAAGATGGACGCGGTAAAACTCACCAGGCTGGCCATGGCCAGCAGGAAGCCGGTCAGGGCATCGCTCATCCGGGGATGCCGATGCCGTTCAGAAAAGCAAGTTGGCGCTGGACTTGGACTGGATCAGCTCAGGCGTCACGCCTGGGGCCAACTCGATCACCTTCAGACCATCAGGGGTGACGTCCATCACGCCCAGGTCGGTGATGATGCGATCGACCACGCCCACGCCGGTCAGCGGCAGATTGCACTGGGTCAGGATCTTGTGATCCTCACCGCCGTCCTTCTTGCGGGCCACATGCTCCATCAGCACGATCACCTGCTTGACGCCGGCCACCAGGTCCATGGCACCGCCCATGCCCTTGACCATCTTGCCGGGGATCATCCAGTTAGCGAGATCGCCGCGCTCGCTGACCTGCATAGCGCCGAGGATGGACAGGTTGATCTTGCCGCCGCGGATCATGGCAAAGGACTGGTCGCTGCTGAAAATCGCCGTACCCGGCAAAGTGGTGACGGTCTGCTTGCCGGCATTGATCAGATCAGCATCGACCTGATCCTCGGTAGGAAAAGCGCCTATGCCCATCATGCCGTTTTCCGACTGCAGCCAGACTTCCTTGTCGGCGGGCACATAGTTGGCCACCAGGGTGGGGATGCCGATGCCGAGGTTGACGTAAAAACCGTCTTCGAGTTCCTGCGCCGCACGGGCTGCCATCTGTTCTTGGGTCCAGGGCATGTTCAGGCTCCTACTTTGGCGGTGACGGTGCGCTTTTCAATGCGCTTTTCAGGGCTGGCATTGAGCACCATGCGGTGTACGTAAATGCCGGGCAGGTGTACATCGTCGGGGTGGAGCTCGCCAGCCGGCACAACCTTTTCCACCTCTACGATGCACAGCTTGCCGGCCATGGCCACCGCCGGGTTGAAGTTGCGCGCGGTGTAGCGAAAGCGCAGATTGCCGGCGGTATCGGCCAAGTCGGCCTTGATCAGGGACAACTCGGGCATCAGCGAGCGCTCCATGACATAGGTCTCCCCATCGAATTCACGGGTTTCCTTACCCTCGGCCACCATTGTTCCCACACCGGTCTTGGTAAAAAACGCGGGGATGCCAGAACCGCCAGCGCGCAGCTTTTCGGCGAGCGTGCCCTGGGGCGTGAATTCAAGCTCAAGCTCGCCAGCCAGGAATTGGCGCTCGAACTCCTTGTTCTCGCCCACATAGCTGGAGATCATCTTCTTGATCTGGCGCGTTTCGAGCAACTTGCCCAGGCCAAAGCCGTCAACGCCGGCGTTGTTGGAAATCGCGGTCAGGTTCTTGACGCCGCTATCGCGCAGCGCTTCGATCAGGGCCTCGGGAATACCGCACAGGCCAAAGCCGCCCACGGCAATCAACTGGCCATCGCGGACCACATCCTTGAGCGCGGCAGCGGCGGATGGATACAACTTGTTCACAGATTCCTCCAGCAGTGAGAAAACAGCATTGAGCGCTTCCTGACGGAACGCAAGACCCAACGATAATACGTATGAGCATACGTAGTATTGCCTAAAGACAAGTCCCCATGGCGACCCCTCCTTTTTGCGCGTCCGCCCTGGCGCCCAGCGTGGCCCCGGCCGACCACCGACTGGCTTTTGAATTGGCGCCTATCGGCCTGGTGATCTCTCGCCAGCGCATCATGATCGACTGCAATCATCGCCTGTGCGAGATGTTCGGCGCCAGCCGCGGCCAGCTGGTGGGGCAGTCGTTTCGGCTGCTCTACCCCAGCGCCGACGAATACGAGCGCATGGGCCAGCGCCTGAACGCCATCTTGCAGACCCTCGGCGTCTACGCGGACGACCGCATCATGCGCCGCGTCGGCGGCCGCCTGGCTGGCGAAAGCTTCTGGTGCCATGTAACCGGACGGGCCCTGAACCCGCAGGCGCCGCACGAAGCGGGCATCTGGAGCTTTGAAGATTTAAGCGCCCGTCGGCCGGTGACGGCTGAATTGACCGCGCGAGAACGCGAAGTGGCCGCCCACCTGATGGAAGGGCTGACCTCCAAAACCATAGGCCGCGCCCTGGGCATCAGCCACCGCACCGTGGAAATCTACCGCGCCCGCCTGATGCGCAAATACCAGGCTGCGACCACCGCCGAACTGGTGCACAAGCTGCTTGCCGGGTAGCCGCTCCAAAGCCCCGGACCGAGAAAATACACGAGCTTATTTAACTTAAATTATCAATTCAAATTTCAGAAGTAAATACATTCGATCAGGTTTCATTGATGGATCGGGCCTCGCCCCGAACCCAAAAGAGAAATGATCAAAACCCGCCTTCGAAAACTGACCTGTTTACAGGCCGCTACAGCGGGTTTCGCCCTGCTGCTCTCCAATATCACGGCGGCCCAATCGCCCCCTTGGCAAGTATTCGCCCAAGCCGAAGACAGGCCCCGCCTGAGCGTGAGCCAAAGCAGCAGCTTGCTGGTCTTCATGAGGGCCCAAGAAACCACGCCAGTAGGCTCACGCGCCTTGCCCACTGACATCCTGATCGACGGACTGCTGCACACCGCATTGTTGCCAGGGGGCTTTTCCGAGGCCAGGGTCTGCCCCGGCATCATTGAGCTGCAGGTGGTTGGCCAGGCCACCAGCGGCTTGCCCCAGAGGCCGTCGGTCCCGATTCGCACCAGCCCCGGTGGCATCACCTACATCGAGGTTGCCGCGCCCACAAGCAGCCAACCCTTGCGGGTGCTATCGCAATCGGTAAGCAGCGCACCCAGTGCGATGCAGGGCCTGCGCAGGCAGGTACACGCCCTCTCACGGCTGCCCGTCAATCAGGACTGCCGCATCTCTGTGGAGCGTGAAAACCTGGTCGCTGCCGCGCCACCAGCGGCTGCAGCAACGGCCCCCGTTCCGCCAGCCCTTGTTTCACCGGCCCTTGTTTCGACGACCCCTCTGGTACCACTGCCGACCCCTCTAGCGCCACCGCCGGTTCTTGCGGCCAAGACCCAAGCGGCGGCGGAACTGCCGCCCCCGCCCGCACCAGAATTGAAACGCCGGCATACGCTGTCGTCAGAAATGCTCTTTCAGTTCGGCGGCTCGCGGGTGCAGGACCTCACACCTCAAGGCCATGCCGAAATTGTTCGCATCGCCAGGGCTATCAAGGAGCAAATCCGCAGCATTCAAAGCATTTCCGTGCAGGGACACACCGACCCCATGGGCTCGGCGAAAACAAACAAGCGCCTTTCGTCCGAGCGCGCCGAAACAGTGCGCAAGATCCTGATCAACAGCGGCATACCGTCTCGCAAGATCCAGGCTGAGGGGCTGAGCACCTCACAGCTGCTGGTGACCGACTGCCAACGGCGCGGTGATAGCAAAAAAGATCGCCTGGCCTGCAACGCTCCCAACCGGCGGGTAGAAATCATTACGAACAGCAGCAGGGGCTGAAGCAGCATGAATTCAAAAACCTACAAACTCAGCATCCTCACGCCCTCTAGCGAAGAGCCCACCGCGTCAGCAGACGGCAGCAGGGCCGGCGTCAGCCCGCCCACATCGGTCATGCACCTGCTGCCTGCCGGCCGCATCGCCACCCTGCGTGTGCCCGCAGTGGCCGGCGCCCGCTACATGGTGACCGAGGACGAAAGCGGCCGGGCGCCCCAGCAGATCCATGCCCGCCGTCGCGGCAAGGACCTGCTGATCCACATCGAAGACTACAAGCCCGATCAGATTGATCTGATTGTCGAAAACTTCTACGAGCTGCCCTCAGGCGGTTTTGCGGGCGTCGCTGAAGACAATCTGGCCTACCCCTTCATACCCAGCACCGCTGAGCTGAGCGATGAAATCGTCGCCTTGGCCGATGGCATGGCCATTTCCCAAGTACTGGGCAGCGGGCCGGTCGGCCTTCTGGGCGGACTCGGCGCAGCGGGTGGAGCGGCGGCAGGAGCGGGAGCGGCGGCCGCTGCTGGTGGGGCCGCAGCCGCGGCCGCTGCTGGTGGGGCCGCAGCCGCGGGCGCTGCTGGCGGGGCTGCAGCAGCAGGCGGAGCGGCCGGAGGGGGCTTGGGCCTGGGCGCTCTCGGAGCCGGTGGCCTGGCTGCCGCAGCAGCGGGCGGCGGTGGTGGTGGTGGCACATCGACGGGAACGGGAACGGGAGGCAACCCGAGCACGCCGGCCGCGGACAACGCCGGCCCCCTGTCCGTCAAACTGACGGACGCCACCAACTCGGGCCCCAAGGAAGATACCGTCACCAACGTCCGCAAGCCCACACTCACCGGAACCACACAGCCAGGCAACACGGTCAGCATCAAAAGTCCGGACGGAACCACCAGCCCAGCCCAGGTCGACGCACAAGGCAATTGGACCTGGACACCCACTTCTGATCTGCCTGAGGGGGACAGCCCGATTGTGGTGACGGCCAGCAACAGCGCAGGCACTACGGTGCGCAATGTGAACGTGGGTATTTACTCCACCCCCTGGGGCGCCAGCCTGACCGACAACCTAGACGCCATCGAGAAGGGCACGGGCGACGTCAAGCCCGGCGACAGCAAACTCAATATCGCAGAGTTCGCAAGCGGCCTGACAGCCACCTTCACCCTGGCGCGCGAGCCAAGCCAGCCGCTTACCGCCGACGACCTCTTGATCACAGGCGATGCACAGATCAAAGCGGGGTCACAGCTCACCAAAATCGACAACAAGACCTACACCGCGGTGCTTGAAGCCAAGGCCGCCAACAACGCGGGGAGTTTTAGCGTCAAGCTCAAGGACGGCCTCACCAACTCTGCGTCCTTCACTGACCTGGCGGGCAACAACTTCACAGGCGTCAGCCCAGTTCTCACGCGCAGCTTCGATACGGTGCGACCCGCCATGACGCTGGCGCGAAGCTGGTCCGATACGAACAGTGACGGCAATATCAGCAGCAGCGAAAGCTCAGCCGGCATCAGCTACAGCGCCACTTTCAGCGAAGCCCTGAGCAGCCCCTTGGCCTTGAGCGACTTTTCCGTCACCAACGGCACGGTCCGCGCCAACTCCTTTGTCATCAACAGCCAGACCAACAGCTACAGCTTTGTGGTCGACCCCACGCCCAGCAGTACCGGACAGTTGCAGGTCAAGGTCAATGCCGCATCGGCCACCTCGATCAAGGACATCGCCGGCAATCCACTGGACCCAGCGGCGTTGACTGCCGACAAGCTGCAGTTCGCCGGCGTGCCCTTCGATCTCCGGGGCCCTTCCCTGACCGTCGGGCTGACCGATCCGACCAACTCCGGCCCCAAAAGCGATACCGTTACCAATGTCCGCAAGCCCACGCTGACTGGCACCACCCAGCCAGGCAACGTGGTCACAGTCAAGCTGCCGGACGGCACCACCAGCCCAGCTCAGGTCGACGCTCAAGGCAACTGGACCTGGACGCCCGCCGCAGATCTTCCCGAGGGTAACCAGCCCATTCAAGTAATCGCCAGCAACAGCACGGGTATTGTCATTCGCGACGTCACCGTAGGGATTTTCAACAGCACCTGGACCGCCACCCTCGCCGACAACCTGAGCGCCTTAGAGGCCGGCACAGGCAAGGTCAAGCCCGGCGACAACAAGCTCAACATCGCCGAGTTCGCCAACGGCCTGACCGCCACCATCACGCTGGCGCGCCAGCCCAGCCGCGAGCTTGTGGTCGACGATTTTCAGCTCGCGGGCGATGCGCAGATCAAAGCCAACTCGCTCGTCAAGACCAGCGCCACCAGCTATACCGTGGTGCTGGAGGCCAAGGCCGCCAACAACAATGGCAGCCTGAGCTTCAAGCTCAAGGACAGCCTGAACAACACCGACACCTTCACCGACCTGGCCGGCAATAAATTCACCGGGTCGGCTACAGCCCTGGCCCGCAGCTTTGACACCCAGCGCCCGAGCACAACACTGGCGCGCAGCTGGGACGACACCAACAACGACAAGGTGCTGAGCAACAGCGAAAACACGGCCGGCATCAGCTACAGCGCCAGCTTCAATGAGGCGCTGAGTCTGGCCCCGACACAAGCCGACTTCACCGTCACCAACGGCACGATTCGCGCCAACTCCTTCGCCGTCAACAGCCAGACCAACAGCTACAGCTTTGTGGTCGACCCCACGCCCAGCAGCAGCGGACAGGTGCAGGTACAGCTCAAGGCCGCGGCCGCCGATCTGCTCAGGGATATGGCTGGCAACCCGCTCGACCCGGCCTCGCTGCTGAGCAGCGCACTGCAATTTGCGCCGGCGAGCTTTGACCTGCAAGCGCCCAGCCTGAGCGCAGGTCTGGCCGACGCCAGCAACACCGGCCCCAAGAACGATACCGTCACCAGCACACGCAAACCCACGCTCTCGGGCAGCACCGATCTGGGCAATACCGTCACCATCAAACCCACAGGCAGCAGCACCAGCAGCCCCGCCCAGGTCGACAGCAATGGCAACTGGACCTGGACGCCCAGCGCCGACCTGAGCGAAGGCCCGCAGAGTTTCACCGCCACCGCCCTCGACCCTGCGGGCAACAGCAGCACCCGCAACGTCGATCTGACCCTCATTGACGCATCGACCTGGGCCGCCGCCCTCGCCGACGACCTGGATACCCTTGAAAAAGGCACAGGCAAGGTCAAGGCCGGTGACAACAAGCTCAACATCGCAGAGTTCGCCAAAGGCTTGACCGCGACCATCACGCTGGCGCGCCAGCCCAGCCGCGAGCTTGTGGTCGACGATTTACAGCTCACGGGCGACGCACAGATCAAAACCGGCTCGCTCATCAAAACCAGCGCAACCAGCTATACCGTGGTGCTGGAGGCCAAGGCCGCTAACAACAGCGGCAGCCTGAGCTTCAAGCTCAAAGACAGCCTGAACAACACCGACGCCTTCACCGATCTTGCTGGCAACAAATTTATCGGCTCTCCCACTGCCTTGAGTCGCACCTTTGACACCCAGAGTCCGACCACAACGCTCTCGCGCAGCTGGGGTGACACCGCCAGCGACAGCGTACTGAGCATCAGCGAGAACACGGCCGGCATCAGCTATAGCCTGAGCTTCAATGAAGCGCTGGGCGTGGCGCCAACACAGAGCGACTTCACCATCACCAACGGCACGATCCGCGCCAACTCATTCGCCGTCAACAGCCAGACCAACAGCTACAGCTTTGTGGTCGACCCCACGTCCAGCAGCAGCGGACAGGTGCAGGTACAGCTCAAGGCCGCGGCCGCTGATCTGCTCAGGGATGTGGCTGGCAACCCGCTCGACCCAGCCTCACTGATGAGCAGCGCGCTGCAATTTGCGCCAGCCAGCTTTGACCTGCAAGCGCCCAGCCTGAGCGCAGGCCTGGCCGAAGCTAGCAACACCGGCCCCAAGAACGATACCGTCACCAGCACACGCAAACCCACGCTATCGGGCAGCACCGATCCGGGCAATACCGTCACCATCAAACCCACAGGCAGCAACAGCAGCCCCGCCCAGGTCGACAGCAATGGCAACTGGACCTGGACCCCCAGCGCCGACCTGAGCGAAGGCCCACAGAGTTTTACCGCAACTGCAGTCGACCCAGCGGGCAACAGCGTCACCCGCAATGTGGATCTGACCATCATTTACACATCAACTTGGGCCGCCACACTCGCCGACAACCTGAGTGCCCTAGAGGCCGGCACAGGCAACGTCAAGCCAGGCGACAACAAGCTCAACATCGCCGAGTTCGCAAACGGCTTGACTGCGACCATCACGTTGGCGCGCGACCCCAGCCGGGCCTTGAGCCTCAACGACCTGACGGTCAGTGGCAACGCAAAATTTAAAGATGGCTCCTTCACCGCCGTCGATGCCAAAACCTACACGGTCGTGCTTGAGCAGTCGAGCAGCTCAAATAGCGGCAGCTTCACCCTCGGCCTGCTGACGCCGGCCGACCTGACTGACAAGGCCGGCAACACATTCACCGGGGCCAATCCGGCGCTGACACGCAGCTACGACACGGTTCGCCCCAAGATGAGCAGCCTCTCCGGAAGTTGGACCGACACCAAAGCGGACAGCGTGGTCAATTTGGCAGAAAGTACCAATGGCATCACCTACACCGCCCGTCTGGACGAGGCACTGGATGCGGATCTGACCTTGAGCAATTTCTCCGTCACAGGGGGTATCGCCCGCGCCAGTTCATTTTCTAAAAACGCCCAGGACAACAGCTACAGCTTCATCGTTGATCCCACGCCCAATACCACCGGCCAAGTTCAGGTGCAACTCAAGAGTACGCCGGTGATCAAAGACGTGGCCGGCAATCCCCTGGACCCAGCATCAACCACCAGTGCTGCGAACATCAGCTACGACCTGGTGCCACCGGCATTGACGGTCGGAAATCCGGTTGGCAGCACCCAGACCATCGCAGGAAATGCAGACGCATTGGTGCCCTATTCGGTCAGCGGGCAGAGCAGCTTAACGGCCAGCATACTCGGACAGAATCTGGTGGCCGACGCCACCGGGATCAAGCTGCCGGCGGCAAACGTCAACAACCTCGCAGAGGGTTACTACACCATCACCGTGACCGCCACCGACACTGCTGGCAACACCAGCGTGGCCTACCAAGTGCTCAAGCTCAACCGCAACACCTTGGCCGACGATTTCTGGACCACCGGCTCTACACCGCCGGCAGGCGATACCAACAACCAGCTGTACATCAACCGGGCCGGCTCGCAGACATTTACCGGGGGTGGCGGGGCCGACACCTATTTCTGGCTCAAGAAAGATGCGGGAATCGCTGGTCAGGCCAGTGTCGATACGATCACGGACTTCAGCTTGGGCGGTGGCGGCAATCGCGATGTCCTCAACATTGCAGACCTGCTGGGCACTGCCACCGGAAATAGCCTGGCCAACCTCGGTGGCTTCATCCGCGCCCAAGCCTGGGACAGTGATGGCAACGGCATCAGCGAATCGACCCGCCTTCTGATCAGCAGCCTGGGCAGCTTCCAAGCGGGCCAGGCGGACACCGCGGCCTTCAACACGGCCGACCAGGTCATTTTGCTGCAAGGCCTACAAACCACGGTAGACACGCTCGACAGCAACAACCAACTGGTCTGGAAAGCCTTCTGGGCCTGATCTAGGCGCTCGCGCCGCCGCACTGTGGCTCGCCAGCCGGGCCTGATCCTGCTGAGCTAGCCTCAGACGGCGAAGCCTAGTTACAGTTCGGTGATGAACTCAGCGCGCGTCCCCCGCTTGCGGCTACAGATGGTCGCGTTCCGAGGCCTGCTCTACTCGGTAGGACTGGCCCTGAGCATCCTGGGCCTGGGCGGCCTGGGTTTCTGGCTGCTCGACCCCGGCGTCAAAACCCTGAGCGACGGCCTGTGGCTGGCCTTCACCACCGCAGCGACAGTAGGCTATGGCGATCTCGTGCCCAGCACTCACGCGTCAAGAGCGTTTGCGGTGCTGGTCGTGCTAGTGGGGCTGGCGGTGCTTTCACTGGTGACCGCGTCGGTGGCCGCTATCTTCGTTGAGACCGAGGAACGCGAGATCGAGCGTGAGCTCTTACTGGAGCTGCGCAGGCTGCACCAGGAAGTGCGCTCGCTGCACGAAGAGGTGCGACTGCTCAAGAAGCTGCCGCCTCTGCCGGATGTGGGCACCGGCTGAGGCGGCCCGCGGACCTCAGCCCTGCGGTCCGTCCACCACCTCGGCCGCCGTGCGAAACGCATCGACCGCCGTCGGCACACCGCAATAAATCGCCGCATGCAGCAGCAACTCCTGCAGCTCCTGAGGCGTCACACCGTTGTTGAGCGCGCCGCGCACATGGCCCTTGAGCTCATGCTGCTTACCCAGGGCGGTGAGCATAGCCACCGTGATCATGCTGCGGGTCTTGAGGTCCAAGCCCGGTCGCTGCCAGACGTCGCCCCAGGCCTTGGCGGTGATGTGATCCTGAATCGGTTCTGAAAATGCGCTGGCCGCCCCCAGGGCGCGGGCCACATAGGCCTCGCCCATGACTTTTTTACGCAGCGGCAGGCCGCGGTCATAGGCCGGGCCCTTGCCCGTGGCGTTTTCGTGCTGGTCTGACATCGGGGGCTCCTGAAGTTAATCGACGCCCTAGCATAGCGGGACTGCGGCGGCTGGCCTTTATGATCACGAACAAACCCGAGGCCACAGACCATGAACCGCTACCCCCACCCAGCCCTGCCCGACTTGCCTGAAGACATCCGCACCCGCATCCTCGAGGTGCAGGAAAAGGCCGGTTTCATCCCCAATGTCTTTCTGGCCCTGGCCCGCAGGCCGGCCGAATGGCGGGCGTTTTTCGCCTACCACGACGCGCTCATGCTCAAGGAAGACGGCCACCTCAGCAAGGGCGAGCGCGAGATGATCGTCACCGCCACCAGCGCGGCCAACGAGTGCCTGTACTGCGTAGTGGCCCATGGCGCCATTTTGCGCATCTATGAAAAAAAGCCGCTCATAGCCGACCAGGTGGCCGTGAACTACCGTAAGGCCGACATCAGCCCAAGGCAAAAAGCCATCCTGGATTTTGCGATGAAGGTCTGCCTGCGCTCACACGAGATAGACGACACCGACTTCGCGACCCTGCAGGCCCATGGCCTGGACGACGAAGACGCCTGGGACATCGCCGCCATCACCGCCTTCTTCGGCCTTTCAAACCGCATGGCCAGCTTCTCGGGCATGATGCCCAACCCCGAGTTCTACCTCATGGGTCGGGTACCGAAAGTCAAAAGCTGAGACTGGCGGCTTACGGCCTGAATCGCCCATCCGTGCGCTCTGCTCGGCTGCGCCTTGAAGCATTCGACGCTTGATCAAAGGCCGCCTCTGCATTCTTGTCCGGGGCAGCTCCTACAAGGGCCTGGGTAGCGACCGGTGCATCGGGCCTAGCTCCGCGGCTGTCCCCCGCCTCGGCTAGCGCCTCGGCTCCTCCTTGATGCCGCTGCGCCAGGCCCGACGCACCGGCCGAGGGTTAACGCTGCGAAGGCTGTGATCTAGAGCTCTGATTGACGGCAAGCATGGTGACCAAAGCCGACGCAGGAGTCCTCTGCGCAGCGAGCGGAGCCCTTGAAAGACCAAAGGGCGTGCGGGTGGGCGCTGCGAAGCGAGGTAAAGGAGGAGCCGAGGCGCTAGCCGAGGCGGGGGACACGAGCGGCGCAGTGCCCACCCGTGCGCCCTGCTCCATAGCGCCCTGAATATGGCTGTGCCTGACCAAGCGCCGCATCGCCGCGAGGGCGCGGCTCCCACACCCTGACCAAACACCCCGACCAAACACACAGCCCGCAGATGGCCCTCGGGCCACAGCGCCATCAGCCATCAAGCGCGTCAGACTCAGGCCGTGACGAGTTCGCGCAACCAGTCGGGCAGTTCGATGGCTTTTTGGCGGGGAAAGTCCACCCACATGGTGGTGGCGCCGCCGGCGGCGTAAATCACGCCCGCATCGTCGCTGCGCTCCATCGTGACCCAGGTCTCAAAAGTGGTGCGCGCCGGGTCGCTGGCGTACATCTTCAGGCGCACGGTGCCGGGGTACTCGATCTGCTTGTAGAAGTTGCAGAAGGCATTGACGATGACGATGCCCTCCTTGGCCGGGCCCGGCACCTGCCCCAGGGTGTAGAGCCAATCGATGCGCGCCGTTTCAAAGTACCGGAAATAGCTGGTGTTGTTCAGATGCCCCATGGCGTCCAGGTCACCCCAGCGGATGGGCATCTCCATTTCGTAGACCTTCTTTTTCTTCTCGGGAATCGCTATCTTCATGGCCCCTCCTGCATCAGCCCTGTCGCCGGATGGATACTGGCTTTCAGTGCACTGCACCGCATTGCATAAAATCCTTGCTCGGCGCGTAAAGCTGCCTCAAGCCTTTAGCGCGCCCTCACCCCCGACGACGATTATCACGGAGAGCTTCACATGACCCCCCAAGAGATCCTGGCCCAATTTGGACCACGCGAGGCCATGGAGTACGACGTGGTGGTTGTGGGTGCTGGCCCCGCCGGCCTGGCCACCGCCATACGCATCAAGCAACTGGCGCAAGAGAAAAACCAGGAAGTCTCGGTGGTGGTGCTGGAAAAAGGCTCAGAGCCAGGCGCCCACATTTTGTCTGGCGCGGTGATGGACCCAATTGCTCTCAATGAGCTGATCCCCAACTGGAAGGAACTCGGCGCGCCGCTCAATCAGCCGGTGACCGGCGACGACCTGCTGGTGCTGTCGGAGACCGGCGCGCAGCGCACACCCGACTGGCTGATGCCGCGCAACTTTCACAACGAGGGCTGCTACGTCATCTCCCTGTCCACTCTGGTCAAGTGGCTGGCGACCCAAGCCGAAGGCCTGGGCGTAGAGATATTCCCCGGCTTTGCCGCCGCCGAGGTGCTTTACAACGATGACGGATCGGTCAAGGGCGTGGCCACCGGTAACCTAGGCATAGGCAAGGACGGTGAGCCCACCGACAACTTCCAGCTCGGTATGGAGCTGCACGCCAAGTACACCGTGTTCTCAGAAGGCGCGCGTGGCCACCTCGGCAAGCAATTGCTGAGCAAATTTAAGCTCACCGAAGGCAAGGACCCGCAGACCTATGCCATCGGCATCAAGGAGTTGTGGGAGATCCCGGCCGAGCAGGCCAAGCCCGGCCTGGTGGTGCACACCGCCGGCTGGCCTTTGAATGACGACGCTTTTGGCGGCGGCTTCCTCTATCACCTTGCAGGTAACCAGGTCACGCTGGGCTATGTCATCGGCCTGGACTACGCCAACCCCTGGATGAGCCCGTTTGAGGAAATGCAGCGCTGGAAGACGCACCCCAGCATCCGCGCGCACATCGAAGGCGGCAAGCGCATCGGCTACGGCGCCCGGGCGCTCAACAACGGCACGCCCCAGGCCCTGCCCAAAACCGTGTTCCCGGGCGGCGCGCTGGTCGGCTGCGATGCGGGCTTTCTGAACGCGGCGCGCATCAAGGGCAGCCACGCCGCCATCAAGAGCGGCATGCTCTGCGGCGAGGCGGCTTTTGAAGCGGTGGCCGCAGGCCGCAGCAGCGACGTTCTCACGGGCTTCGAAGAAAAATTCAAGGCCAGCTGGCTGTACGAAGAGCTGTGGACCTACCGCAATTTCAAGAACTGGTTCAAAAAGAGCCCGCTGGTGGGCAAGCTCATGACCGGCATTGAGCACTGGTTGCTGCCCAAGGTGGGCGTGCAAAGCCCGCCGTGGACCATACACAACAGCAGTGCCGACCACGGCAAGCTGCGCCCGGCCGCCGAAATGCCGCAGATCAGCTATCCCAAGCCCGATGGCAAGCTCAGCTTTGACCGGCTCTCCAGCGTGTTCATCAGCAACACCAACCACGAAGAAAACCAGCCGGCGCACCTGACGCTCAAGGACTCTAGCGTGCCGGTGGCCACCAACCTGGCCAAGTACGCCGGGCCTGAAGGGCGCTACTGCCCGGCCGGCGTCTACGAGTACGTCAAGACCGACGCGGGCACTGATCGGCTACAGATCAACGCGCAAAACTGCGTGCATTGCAAGACCTGTGACATCAAGGACCCCACGCAAAACATCGTCTGGGTCACGCCCGAAGGCGGTGGCGGGCCGAACTACGTGGGCATGTAAGCCCTTTCGGCAGCAAGCTCCCTCCCCATCTGGGGGAGGGCTGGGGTGGGGGCATCGAGACGCACGGTCTTTCCACACGCGATGCACCGCGTGCCCTCACCCCCGCCCTCTCCCAGGGGGAGAGGGAGCAAGAAGGAAGCATCGTACCGAGGACGGCGCTCCCACAGGCCCATCGGCATCTCCCAAAGAGTGCCCCTGGGGCTGCCTGACTACACGGCGAATCGCCCTAGGCTGACACCACGGCCAGCACAAGCGCGCCAAGATGGCGCCATGTTCTTACCAGCCGGCAACGCAGTCCCTTCGCACTTGTGTGCCCGGCATGCCCCTCGGGCCTCGGGCCCCCGCGTCAGGTGAGTGCCGCACTCGGTCGCCCTGGCGTGCGCGCCATGCGCTGGAGTGCGCTGACCGGCGGCGCGCGCTTTGCCCTGCAGCTGATCGCCCAGGTGCTGCTGGCCCGTCAGCTCGGGCCGCAGGCCTTCGGCCTGTTTGCCATCGGCATGGTGGCCATCACCCTGGCCGGCTTTGTGGCCGGCTTTGGCCTGAGCTGGAGCCTGATGCAGCGTGCCAAGCTCGACGACGAGGACATCCGCTTTGCCTGGACCTGGCAGCTGCTGGCGGGCTTGGTCGCTTTGCTGCTGCTGCAAGCGCTGGCGCCCACAGTGGCTGCGGCCTTCAAAGAGCCTGCGGCCGAGCCAGTGATCCGCTGGCTATCGCTGAGCTGTCTGCTGCAGGCGGCAGCAGCGCCGGCCACCCATTTGCTCACCCGGGCGCTGGACTTCAGGGCGCTGGGGCTGATACAGCTGCTGAGCTACGTCGTCGGCTATCTGCTGGTGGGCCTGCCGCTGGCCTGGGCCGGGCTGGGGGTACAAGCTCTGGTGGCGGCCTGGCTGGTGCAGGTGAGCATCGCCTTGCTGGCCAGCCTGGCGGTGCAGCCGCATCCTATGAGGCCGCTGTTTTGGTACGCCCGCGCCAGCGCCACGCTGGGCACCGGGCAGGCGGTGTTCCTGACCAACCTGGTCAACTGGACCCTGGCCAACCTCGACCGCATGCTCATAGGCCGTCTGCTGGGCACGGGGTCGCTGGGGCTGTACAACGTGGCCTATAACCTGGCGGCTGTGCCCAACAGCGTGTTACTGGGCGCGCTGCAGCCGGCCTTTTTGGCCGCCGGCGCGCAAATGCAAAATCAGCCGGGCCGCTTGGCACAAGCCTACGGGCAAATGCTGGCTGCGCTGCTGGTGCTGGCACTGCCCGCCTGCACCGTCCTGGCCCTGCTGGCGCCCGACCTGATGCTGCTGCTTTACGGCGCGCGTTGGCAGGCCGCCGGGCCGGTGTTGGCCTGGCTGCTGGCCTTCATGCCGGCACTGGCCATCTGGGGCATTGCCACCCCGGTGCTGTGGAACAGTGGCCGGCCGCACCATGAATGGCTGCTGCAAAGTCCGCTGCTGGTCCTGGGCGCCTTGGGCTTGTGGCTGGTCGCGCCGATGGGCATCACCGCGGCGGCAATAGCGGTCGGCCTGCTCTCACTGGCCCGCGCGCTGCTGCTGACCGGCGCGGCCCTGAGCGCGCTGCAGCTGCGCTGGTCCAGCCTAGCCCTTCCAGCACTGCGTGGCCTGAGCTTGAGCGCCGGCGCCGCCGCACTGGTACTGGCGGTGCAGCTGCCCCTGACGGGGACCCTGCTGCTGCCGCGTCTGATGGCCGCCGCAATTGCGCCTGTGCTGCCGGTGGCGCTGCTGCTCTGGCTGCGCCCGCGCTGGTGCGAGTGGTCCCTTGGGCCGCAGGCCTGGGCCATGGTGCTGCGCTTTGTTCCCACCTTGGGCCGCAAGCCAAGCGCGCAGCCATTGCCGACTACTGGCTTGCAAAGCCAGCACCCCTGAGGAGCACACGACATGCAAAGCACCCTAGCCCTGGCTCCCCTGATTTTGGCCGCGCTGCTGGCTGCCGCCCTGACCTGGCTGGGGATGGCCGCCACACTGCAAAAAACCAGCCATCAGCAACACGGCTATCTGCACTGGGTCTCGCCCATCTTGCTGCTCGTCATGGCCGCCGGCGCATGGCTGAGCGGTCGCGACCTGACTACCAACTTCCTGCTGCCCGAATTCGCGCCTGCGCCGCCTCGGCCCCCCTTGCTCAGCCTGCTGCAACCCTGGCTGTCGCTGCTGCTGCTGGCCATCAGCGGCGAACGCCTCCTCAGCCACTTCCTGCTGCGCCGGCAGCAAGCCAGCTCCACGAGCCTGTTGCCCATCAGCTTTGTGTTCTTCTGGCTGGGCACCACCGCCTCACCAGCCCTGCTCGGCGCACACCCCTACTGGAGCCATGACCTGCTCTACCCATTGATCATCGGCCTGGCCGCAACCCTGGCCGGCCGCAGCGAGCTGGAGCTGGCCCTGCGCGCCAGCCGTAACGCGCTGCTGCTGCTGATGATCGCCGGCCTGTGCCTGATTCCGCTGATGCCCACGCTGGTGTTGGATCGCCAATACACCCAAGGTCTGATCGCCGGTCTGCCACGCTTTGGCGGCCTGGCCACCCATCCGGTATCCACCGGCCTGCTGGCCCAACTGGCTTTGTTGCTGCTGCTGACCCGGCCCCTGCAAAACCGGTGGGCAAATCGCGCCGCCTGGCTGGTGGGCCTGAGTGTCCTGGTCTTGGCCCAGTCCAAAACGGCCTGGCTGGCCTTTGTGCTGTGCAGCGGCATCGTGATCGCCGTGCGGCGCGGCCCCCACTGGCGTCAACAGTTGGGGCAGGTGCATCAGCCTACTGCCGCTATGAGCGTTATCGGGCTGGGCATGCTGGCCACGGTTGCGGCCTTGCTCTTCATGGCCCTGGCCAACCCCGGCGAGCGGCTCGAGCGCTTTTTGCTCAGCAGCGAAGGCAGCCAGCTCAGCTCCCTGACTGGGCGCGACCGCATCTGGGCCATCGCATGGGAGGAGTGGCAGAGCCATCCGGTGTTCGGCTGGGGCCCGGAGATCTGGGGCGAGACCTACCGCCGATCCATCGCCATGAGCAATGCCACCCATGCGCACAACCAGTTCATGGACACCCTCTCACGCGCCGGTCTGGTCGGGGCGGTGGCCCTGCTCGCTTACTTGGCCGTGCTCGGTGGGCTGGCGCTGCGCTGTGCGCGTGCCACCCAAGGCCTGTCGCTGGCGCTGCTGCTGGCCTTGCTGATGCGTACCGGCAGCGAAGTGCCGCTCCTGCTGATGGGCTACGGACCCGATCTCATTGCTCACCTGATGCTGCTCATGACCCTGGCCGCTCAACGCTGGGAGCCGGCCACCGAGCCACAGCAAGCACGGCACGAAAGCCCCAGGCAGGGCCAAGCCGCATGATGTTTTCTGTTGTTATCCCGCTTTACAACAAGGCGCCCTACATCGACAGCACCGTGCAGTCGGTGCTGGCACAGGACTGCCCCGACTTTGAGGTGCTGGTGATCGACGACGGCTCGCAGGACGAGGGCGCGCAGATTGTGGCCCGCTGCACCGACCCGCGGGTGCGCCTGCTGCGCCAGACCAATGCCGGCGTGGCGGTGGCGCGCAATCGCGGTATCGAGGCCGCGCGTGGGCAGTGGGTGTGCTTTCTGGACGCCGACGACTGGCTGCACCCGCGCTATCTGAGCACTTTGATCGAGGCGCAGCAGCGCCACCCGGAGGCCGAGGTGGTGGCGGCCGACTTCCTGCGGGTGCCCGACGCGCCCGGACCCTGGCCACCGCCCTGGCCGGTGGCTGACGGGCCGGCACCGGTGGAGCTCATCGACCGGCTGGCACGGCGCTGGATGGACGGCCCCTCGCTGAGCAGCAGCTCAGTGGCGGTGCTGCGCAGCCGCTTGCTAACCCTGCAGCCTTGCTTTGCGCCCGGCGAGAGCCTGGGCGAGGACCTGGACCTGTGGTTTCGACTGGCCGAAGTCACACCGGTGGCGCTGGCCCACAAACCGCTGGTGGCCTACCGAGTGCAAGTGGCCGGCAGCTTGAGCAGCAGCCACCCTAGCGAGCGCCGCTACCCGTTTTTGGAGCGGCTGCGCGAGCGGGTGCGCTCGGGCCGTCTGAGCCGGCAACTGCTCAGCGACACCCGCTGGCTGATCGCCCAGCACGAGCTCAGCCTGGCGCGCGAGACCCTGCGAGCGGGCCACAGGGCACAGGCCCTGCAATGGCTGCTGCGGGCGTGGCCGGGCGCCGGGGGGCGCCGCTGGTGGTTCACCCTGCTGATACTGACCTGCATGCCCCGCCGCTGGGCCGAGCGCAGCCTGCACTGGCGCGAACGTGCCACTCGCCCAGGCGCCCCATCCGCCCCCCCCTGTACGCCCTGAGCCATGTCCCAAGCTCCCCCCAGCGGCCCGGTGTCCATCGTCATCAAAGCCTACAACGAGGCTCAGCACATCGGCGCCTGCCTACAAAGCGCCCTGCGCGCGCTGGCCGACATCGGCGGCGAGGTGGTGCTGGCTGACTCTGGCTCCAGCGATGCCACGGTAGCCATCGCGCAGCGCTACCCGGTACGCATCGTGCAGCTGGCCCATCCCGAGGAACGCTGCTGCGGCATTGGCGCGCAGCTGGGCTTTGAACATGCCAGTGGCGCCTTTATCTATCTGATGGATGGCGATATGCAACTGAGCCCGCGCTTTCTACCAGCCGCGCTGGAGCTGATGCACCTGCGCCCCACGGTCGGCGGTGTGGGCGGACGGGTGGTCGAGCTCAACAGCGGGCATCTGGAATACCGGGCCCGCGCCGAAAACCCGGCAGCGCGCCAGCCGGTGGGCGCGGTCGACCGGCTCGACGGCGGTGGCCTGTACCGGCGCAGCGCCATCGACTCAGTGGGCTATCTGTCTGACCGCAACCTACACAGCTACGAAGAGCTCGAACTCGGCCTGCGCCTGCGCGAGCAAGGCTGGACCTTGTGGCGCCTGCCGCTGGAGGCGGTCAGCCACCAGGGTCACCAGACCCCGCCCTACCAGCTGCTGCTCAGGCGCTGGCACAGCGGCTATGCACTGGGCATAGGCGAGTTGCTGCGTGCCAGCTGGCGCTCGCCCCAGCGCCTGCGCGCGGTGCTGCGCCTGCATGAAATGCGGGTCTACCTGGGCCTGTTGCTGGGCTGGCTGCTACTGGGCCTGTGGCTGCTCAGTCCCATCGCGCTGGCCTTCAAGCTGAGCGGCCTGGCGGCCTTGCCGCTGATCCTGCTGCTGGCCATCAGTTGGCGCAAGCGCTCGCTCGAGCGCGGGCTGTATGCCCTGGTGGCCTGGCACTGCAACAGCGCCGGTCTGCTGCGCGGTCTGTTCAAAAGGCGCCAAGCAGCCAGGCAGCCCATCGCTTGCCAGCGGATACAGCCCGCCCCGGGCATGGCGCCAGAGGCCCAAACACCCATCAACCCCTACCCGTCTGCCCATGTCCGTTCCACACCCTGATCGTCCCCTGGGCCTCAAGACCAGACCTGCCGCAACCCAGCGCATCCTGATGGCCTGCCCCTGGGGTCCGGTGGGCGGTGGGATGTACCGCGTGGTCGATTACCTGATCGCCCACCACGCGGAGCAAGGCCTGCCCGGCGCCCCGAGCGCGCGGCTCGAAGGCCTGGACACGCGCGGCCAGGGCTCGGCCTTGTCGTCGGCCCCGGTGCTGCTGCGCGCCCTGGGCGTGCTGCTGCGGGGCCGGCTGCGCGGCGATCTGGCGGGGGTACATATCCACCTGGCCGAACGGCTGAGCCTGGTGCGCAAAGGCATTCTGATGCTGGCCTGCCGAGCCTTGGGCCTGCCGATGATCGTGCATCTGCATGCGGCTCAATTCCCGCAGTTCTACCGGCGGCTGCCCGCGCCGGCGCGCTGGCTGACGCGCTGGCTGCTGCGACTTCCGCCCGGTCTGATCGTGTTGGGCCAAAGCAGCCAGCGCTTCGTCACCGAGGAACTCAAAGTCCCGCCCGAGCGGGTGAGCATCGTGCTCAATGGCGTGCCCGCCCCCCAACTGCCCCGCCGCATCACAGGCGCGTTCAAGCGGGTGCTGTTTGTGGGCAACCTGTCTGAGCGCAAGGGTGTGAGCGACCTACTGCAAGCACTGTGCCTGCCCGGCTGGGACCGCCAGCACACCCAGGTGGTGCTGGCCGGCGGTGGCGACATCCAGGGGTACCGCCTCCAGTCACAGGCTCTGGGCTTGGCAGACTGGGTTGAATTCACCGGATGGCTGGACCAGGCCCAGGTGGCCCAGCAGATGGCACGCGCCGATGTGCTGGTACTGCCCTCGTATGACGAAGGCCTGCCGCTGGTGATTCTGGAGGCCATGGCCCAGGGGGTGGCAGTGGTCTGCACGCCGGTGGGCGAAATCGGGCAGCTCATCGCAGACGGCCAGCAAGCCCTGTTTGTCACCGCGGGTGATGTGCCCGCTCTGGCGCATCAACTGCAGCAGGTGCTGGGCGATGAGACCCTGCGCAAGCGGCTCGAACAGGCCGGGCGCGCCCTCTACGCACAGCGCTTTTCCATGGCCACTTTCCAGGCGCAGATCGCCGCCTTGCACAGGCGCTACTTTGGCCTGAGTTGATCACTCCAGCGCCGCATCGCCGCGAGGGCGCGGCTCCCACACCGATCACAAGCGCAGCACAGCTTTGTGGGAGCGCCGCCCTCGGCGCGATAGGGCCTTCAATCCGCACCTGCCGCCGATCATGCGCCGCATCGCCGCGAGGGCGCGGCTCCCACACCGATCACAAGCGCGGCACAGCTTTGTGGGAGCGCCGCCCTCGACGCGAGGCGGCCTTCAAGAATCAAACCTGCTGTGGTCAAGCTTGAGTCGCCAGGTGCGCCAGAGAAACTGCGGATTGCCAATCACGTAGCGCTTGAACAAGCGAACCGGTTCCTGCCCCAGCCGCCAAGCCCATTCCATCCCCAGGCGCTGCAGCAGCAGCGGGGCGCGGCGGGTGCGGCCGGCCAGGAAGTCCACGATGGCGCCGCCGCAGATCAGCAGACAGCCGTGCCCCAGCCGTCTGCGCAGCCATTGCGCCAACTCCTCCTGCCGGGGCATGCCCATGGCCAAGAGCACCAGGCTGGGTCGGCGCTCGCGCAAGAGGTGCAGATAAGTCGATGGCGCCTGAAAGCCGTCCACGCCCCACAGAGGGCTGCGTGGCAAGAACTCGCGCTGAATACTTACCAGGCCCCGCTCGAGGTAAGGCTCACGGGTGCCCAGCACCGCCACCGGTAGGCCATCGCAGGCGCGCAGCAACTGTGGAATGAAGTCGGTACCGTTCATGTTCACGCCCGGCGGCCTGCCGCAGCGGCGCAGCAGCAAGGCCAGGCCTGCGCCATCGCGCAGCAGCACATCGGCCGCACTCAGAGCGCGTGCAAACCCGGGCGAATCGGCCGCTAGATTGAGCGCATGGGCATTGACAAAAGCCAGCACCCGCGGGCGCTCGGCCAGTCGGGCCGACTTGGCCAGACGGCGCAGCAAGGCACGCGCGGCGATCTGATCGGGCACAGGCTGCAGGCGCGCGAGGATGGGCTGCCACGGTGCCATGCTCAGACCTCGTTAAGCACGCTGCCCACCAGGGCCACCCCATAGCCCTGCAGGCCCTGCTGCAGGCGCGCCAATCGCGGTAGCGAGGTGGCGTTCAGCCTAGCCATCAGCAGGGCCGCGCCGCAACGCACGGCCACGGTGTGGGCATCGGCGCAGGCCGAGGCCGCTGGCGTATCGACCACAATCAAGTCGAAGTCCTCGCTCAGCTCATGAAGCAGCTGGTCAAACCTCGGTCTGCCCAGCAGCTCCTGCGGATTGGGCGCGGGCGTGCCGGCCGGCAGCACCGCCAGGCAACGCAACTCGGGCACCGGCATGATCACCTCTGTACTGGCGCGATCGGCCAACAGGTCGGACAAGCCACCGCCACGGCCAAGCTTGAACAGCTCATGCTGACGCGGATGCCGCAAATCGGCATCGATCAGCAGGGTGCGCCGTCCGAGCTGGGAAAAGCTGATAGCCAAATTGGCCGCTGCGTGCGATCGGCCTTCACCCCGGTCCGGGCTGAGAATCGCCAGCGCGTGCGGCGGGCTCGCACGGCTCAACCAGCGCAGCGCGAGCTGACTGCGCAGCGCGCGCCACTGCTCGGCCTGCGCACTGTCAGGCCGGTGCGCGGCCACCAGCTCGGCCGCAAGCAGGCTGTCAGGCCCCAGATAGGGATAGTCAAACTGGACCGACAGGCCGTAGCGCAGATCGTCTTCGGTCAAAAGCCCCAAGGCCAGGCCCGCCTCGCCAAATCGCTGCCCCTGGCTGCGCTGGTGGCTGAGCAACTGCTCAACTTCCTGCGGCAGCAGACGGCCCGCCTCGACCAAAATCTGCCCCAGCGGGAGCCGGCTGCCCGCCAAGTCGCGGCGGCTGATCAGTACACCTTCTTGTACCTGTGGTGCTGGATGGCCCTTCATGCTGCGCTCCCGTGGCCCAGGGCCAACTGCGGCGAGCCGCGCGGAAACTGTGGCAAGGCCGGGCTGGTGGGCGCGCTGCGCCCGCCACTGAAGCGCGCCAGCACCGGCAGATCCAGCACCTGCACGATGTCGTCGCTAGAGCGCACCCGGCGATGCGCCAGCTCCAGCCACAGCGCCAGCCCTATGCCCAGCAGGCCGCCGCCGAAGGTCGCAATCAGCACGATCAGCGTGCGGCTGGCACCGGCCGGCCGCTGCGGCGCCGCGGCGCTGTCCAGACGCATGATGTTGGTCTGATTGCTCAGGCTCTGCAGCCGGGTCAGTGAGGCGCTCTTGCTGACTTCGTCATATGCGCGCTGAGCCGCTTCGACATCACGCCGAAACACATTGAGCTCGTCGCGCTGTTTGTTGATGCCCATCACCCGGCCCTTTTGCGCGGCCAGCACCGCCTGCAACTCGCGTTCGCGCTCACGGCCCACAGTCCAACTGGTATCAATCGCGGTGCCTACCCGTGCCGTCTCAGTTTGCAGTTGCGCACGCAAGGCTGCCAGCTCGGACTGCAGGCGCTGCATCTGCGGATGGTTGGGGCCGAGGTTGACGGCCAGCTCGCGCTGGCGCGCTTCCAGACGCCCCACATCAGCGCGCAGCGTGGTCACCAAGGGACTTTGCATGGCCTCGGCCACCGTCTCGGCGCGCGCCGTGCGCTTGCTCTGCGCGTCGGTGTTCTGGCCCTGCACCGTCGTCAGCTGCGAGGACAGCTCGGCCAGCCGGGTGCTCTCATGGTCGAGCCGCTCGTCGGTGGACACCAGCCCAACGCGCTGGGCATAGGCCGACAGCAGCGCCTGCGCCTGCTCCAGCTGATTGCGCGAGCTGCGCACCTGCTCGTCAAACCACTGGGCGTAAACGCGTGCGGGCTCGGTGCGCAAAGCCAGCACTGTCTCCACATAGGCCTGCGCAAAAGCATTGGCCACATCAGCCGCCATCTTGGCCTCAGGCGCCTTGTAGACGATGTGGATCACATGGCTCTCGCGCGCCGGCCGCACGTCCAGGCCCTTGCGCAAGGTCTCGAGCAACCAATCGTCATAGGAGCCCTGCCCCTGGGTGGCCTTTTGCCAGCGGGCCTGCCAGGCGGCATTGTTCGCAAGGTCGAGCGCCTGCAGCACCCGCTGCGCTACCCGCTCGCCAGCAATCAAATCCACCTGCGTCGCCATATAGCTGGGGGCGATGACACCGGTCACCCCCTGGGCTGCGGCCACCGGATCGGGGGCACGCACATCGACCAGCAAAGCGGTCTGGGCGCTGTAGCTGCGCGGCATGACGGCCGACAACACCAGCCCGATGGCGACCATCAGCGCGATCACGGCCAGGCTCAGGCGCCAGCGGGCACGCACGATGAGCAGAAATTGGTGCAAAGTCATAGCAAGCTCCTTCAAAACAGGCTCTCGCCCACATGGATCACATCGTCAGGGCGCAGTACATCGTTCATGGCCGGTGCGCTCTCGCTCAGGAGCCCCTGCTCGTCTTTTCGGTGCAGGCGCAGCCGGTTCTGGCTGCCACGCGCGGTCGGCCCGCCGCCGGCGGCCAGGGCCTGCCGGACGGTCATGCCAATCTCCAGCCGGTGCGGGCCGGGCTTTTGCGCCTCGCCATAGATGTAGAACAGGC
>JAIXOM010000061.1 GCA_027486755.1 Comamonadaceae bacterium
CAAACTCTATAGTTCAATCACTGCAATAAAACTCTCCGTCCTAAGACAGAAAGAAAACTCATAAAAACGGAATTGAAGTGAACTTCACTTCTATCTCTATGAGCGTTTAAGGTCGGTAAAGACCTGGTCAACCACTTGCGCGGCCAACCTGGCAATCGCCTTCAAACGCCCATACTTATCGGCTGTAATTTGTTAAGGATCCCAAGGCGCTTGTTACTCTTTCGATTCGAGCAGTCTGAACTGCTGAACCTGCCGAAAAGCTTATTCACCTCTTCACTCCGCTACGATCAGCGAAGCCTTGCAGTATACACCGGATTTTTCTACTACGTCAACACAGCTCGAAAAATTTTTTCTCGCCGCTTGTTTGACAGAGCTTTTGAAACTTCCGCTCAGCTTCTCTTTTGCTTTTGCCTTCTTTGTGAGGGCCTCGCAGTAATCAGCCGAGCCGGCGACTATAGCATCATTTTTTGGCCGGTTCAAGCTGGCGCGAAAAAAGATTGCAAGGAGTCCCTTCGGCTATGCGGGCACAAGATGCGGCCTCTGAGGAGAAATCATGAAAAGCAGAGACAGCAATGAGTGACTCGAAGGTGTGCCCCGCTGAGCCATTCCTCGAGAGAAGGGCCGCACTAGGAGCTCGAGCCTTTGGGGCCAGCCGCATAATCGGCGACCACTCGTACACACTGCTCATGGCTCTTATTACTCTGCTCGACGCGCAACTGGCCTACGGCCACGTCGCCCTGCTTGACCATACCGACTTCGCGCTGGAAGAGCGCGAGCGAATCGGTCTGATCGGTCGCAATGGCACAGGCAAGTCGTCCTTGCTGAAGATCTTGGCCGGTATTGAGAAGCCTGACGATGGACGCCTCTTGCTGCAGCAGCAGCTGCGCATCGCTTACGTTCCTCAGGAGCCTGAGCTGGCCGCGCAAGGTACGGTCTTTTCTGCAGTGAGCGAGGGGCTCGCTGCCGTGCAGGCTTGGATTGATGACTATTTGCAAGCCCGCGAGGGCGCCGATCTTGACGCCTTGCAATCGCAAATCGAAGCACAGGACGGCTGGAATTGGGAGCAGCGGGTGCAGGAGACTTTGCAGCGTCTACAGCTAGATGGCTCAGCGGTCGTGGGCACGCTGTCAGGAGGCACCCGCAAACGGGTTGCACTGGCCCGCGCGCTGGTTACCCGGCCGGATGTGCTTTTGCTCGACGAGCCGACCAACCACCTCGATCTCGACGCCATCACCTGGTTGGAGGACCTGCTGATCGACTTCAAAGGCAGCGTGGTCACCATCACCCACGACCGAGCCTTTCTTGACCGGGTGGCCACCAGCATCATTGAGCTCGACCGCGGCCAGCTGCGACGCTACCCCGGCAACTTTGCGCAGTATCTGGCGCAAAAGGAGGAGCAATTGGCACAGGAGGCGGTGGTGCAGGCCAAAGCTGACCGCCTGCTTGCTCAAGAGGAAATATGGATACGCAAGGGCGTTGAAGCCCGGCGCACACGAGCCGTCGCGCGCATCAAGCGGCTGCAGGAATTGCGCGCGCAGCATGCGGCGCGCCGCACAGCCCTCGGCAGAGTGAATCTGGATCTGAGCAGCGGCGAACGCAGTGGCAAGATCGTGGCCGAGCTCGACCAGGTCAGCAAGAGTTACGAGACCGAGGCGGGTCGCCGAACTGTGGTCCACCAATTTAGCGCCACGGTCCTCCGAGGCGACAAGATAGGCCTGATCGGGCCTAACGGCGCGGGCAAGAGCACACTGCTCAAGCTCTTGCTCGGCCAGCTACCACCCGATGTGACAGATCCACCTGGCACAGTCAAGCTGGGGACGCAGTTGCAGATCGCTTATTTCGACCAGATGCGCGATGCCTTGGATCTGAACGCCACGCTGGAGGACTTCATCAGCCCAGGCAGCGAGTGGGTGGAGGTCAACGGGGAGCGCAAGCATGTGCGCAGCTATCTGGGTGACTTTCTCTTCTCACCCGCGCGCGCGCAGGCGCCAGTACGCACGCTCTCCGGCGGCGAGCGCAACCGCCTGCTGCTGGCCCGGCTGTTTGCGCGGCCGGCCAACGTGCTGGTGCTCGACGAGCCGACGAATGATCTGGACATCGACACGCTCGAATTGCTCGAGGAGTTGCTTCAGTCTTACGACGGCACCGTCCTGCTGGTCAGCCACGACCGGCGTTTTTTGGACGGGGTGGTCACCAGCGTGATCGTCCACGAGGGTACGGCCGAGCGGCCAGGGCTGTGGCGGCAGTACGAAGGCGGCGTCAGTGACTGGCTGGTTCAGTCAGCGCGGGCTCGGCAGATCGCGGCAGCTTCTGGCGCACCTAAAGCCGCCGCAGCCCCGGCAGCCCCGGCAGCCCCAGCGGTCACAACGCAGATAGCCTCCAGTGCGACCACACCGCCCAACAAGCGCAAGCTCAGCTACAAAGAGCAGCAGGAATTCAAGGCCCTGCCCGGCCGCATTGAGGCGCTGGAGTTAGAGCAGAAAAATCTGGACCAGTCCCTGGCCGATGGTAGTGTCTTTGCTAAGGACCCCCAGCGCGCGAGCGAGCTGAGCCTGAGGGCGGCGCAGGTCGAGGAGGAGTTGATGCAGGCACTGATGCGCTGGGAAGAGCTGGCGCCCTGAGCTCGAGCCCAAGGCACTAAACTGCAGCGGCAGCCCCGGCGCCTGTGCGCTCTGGCCTCCAGCCATGTCCGAGCCCCAAAGAAGTTCCTCCAGTGAAGATCCCGAGCAGACTCTGCAACAGCGCGGTCTATCGCCTTTCGGGCCCCTGAAGTCGCCGGTCTTTCGCATGCTGTGGGTGACCTGGCTGGCGGCCAACATCTGCATGTGGATGAGTGATGTGGCAGCAGCCTGGCTAATGACCTCGCTGACCACCGAGCCGATTTGGGTGGCCCTGGTGCAGACTGCGGCCACGATCCCGGTGTTTCTGCTGGGACTGCCCAGCGGCGCTCTGGCCGATATCTTGGATCGGCGCCGGTATTTCATAGCCACCCAATTTTGGCTGGCAGCCAGCGCCACCGCCCTGTGGTTAGCGTGCCTATTGGATCTGATCACCGCCCCCCTGCTGCTGGCGCTGACTTTCCTCAACGGCATCGGTCTGGCCATGCGCTGGCCGGTTTTTGCCGCCCTCATCCCGGAGGTGGTGCCGCGCCAGCAACTGCCTCAGGCCTTGGGGCTCAACGCGGTGGCCATGAACACCTCGCGCATCCTGGGCCCGCTCATTGCCGGAGCCTTGATCGCTGGCGCTGGCACCGCCTGGGTGTTTGCGCTCAATGCGGCCCTGTCGGTGGCCGCTGGCCTCATCATCATGCGCTGGCGGCGAGAGCAGCGCCCCCACCCCCTGGGGCGAGAACGGTTTTTCAGTGCGATGCGAGTTGGCTTGCAATTTACCCGCCAGTCGCCGCATTTGCGCGGCGTGCTGGTGCGGGTGTTTCTGATCTTTTTCCATTTCACCGCACTGCTGGCGCTGCTTCCGCTGCTGGCGCAGGGCCTAGGTGGCGGCGCCGGTGGCTTTACCCTGCTGCTGGCCTGCATGGGCCTGGGGGCGATCAGCGTGGCCCTGGTGCTGCCCCGACTGCGACAGCACATGGGTGCGCAGCGACAACTGATGTTGGGCACTTTGATCCAGGCGGCGGTCACCGCAGGCATGGCCTTGACGCCCAACCTGCTGCTTTCCGCGCCCTTGATGTACCTGGCTGGCATGGTCTGGCTGTCCAACGCGAACAGCCTGAGCGTCTCGGCTCAAATGGCCCTGCCGGACTGGGTCCGCGCGCGCGGCATGTCGGTGTTTCAGATGGGCATCATGGGCGGTACCGCCCTAGGCGCTGCGGTTTGGGGCCAGATCGCCACCATGACCAGCGTGCAGACCAGCCTGCTGATGGCCGGTGCCAGCGGCGTGCTGGCCCTGCTCCTGACCCGCTGGCGCCTGCCCGACCTGAGCATCGAGGAAGACCTCACCCCTTCGCGGGTCTTGCAGCCGCCCCAAAGTCCCGCACCCGCACAGGGGCGCGTGGCTGTCCACATTGAATACCAGATCGACCCCCGGCAGGCAGAGCCCTTTTTAGCGCTGATGGAAGAAAGCCGGCGCAGCCGGTTGCGCCAGGGTGCGCTCGAATGGGCACTGCTGCACGACATCAACGAGCCCGGACGCTATATTGAGCAGGTGGTCGACGAATCTTGGACCGAGCATCTGCGGCGCTTTGACCGCATTACCGCCGCTGACGTGGCTTTGCGCGAGCGCAAGCTCGCCTTCCACTTGCTCGAGGACGCGCCTACCGTTACCCGCTACCACCTGCAAGACCCGCGGGTTTGAAGCCCCTCAAAATGACTCATGCGGGCCGAGGTAGCGCCACTGGCCCAGCGGCAGCTGGCCCAAGCTGACTCGCCCCATGCGTATGCGCTTAAGGCCTGTGACCTGCAGGCCCACCTGCTCGCACATGCGCCGAATCTGGCGCTTCTTGCCCTCGCGCAGCACAAAGCGCAGCTGTTCCGGGTTTTGCCAGCTCACCTGAGCAGGCCGCAGCAGACGCCCATCCAGACTCAGGCCCTGACGCAAAAGGCTGAGCTTTTCGGCAGGAAACAGCGCCTGCACCCCCTGGGTGTGCTCGCCGTAGCTGACCCGTACCAGATACTCCTTTTCAACATCCGAGTCCTCACCGATGAGCTGGCGGGCGATGCGCCCGTCCTGGGTAAGGACCAATAAGCCGATCGAATCAATGTCCAGCCGGCCGGCCGGGGCCAAACCTTTGAGCTGTTGCGGCGACCATCGCATGGGGCTGCTGCAGCCCTGCCAACGGCTGCCGGCCTGCAGCAGGCTGGCCGCCGGTTTGTGGCCGTCCTCGGCCTGCGCGCTCACATAGCCGACCGGCTTGTTGAGCAAGATGGTGACCTGCTGGCTCTGACGTTGGCGGGCCTGCGGGTCCACCTCGATACGGGCACTGACGGGCACCGCCAGGCCCAGGACAGCCGGCTGGCCGTCGACCCGCACCCAGCCGCGGGCAATCCAATCGTCAGCCTGCCTGCGCGAGCAAAGGCCCAAATCGGCCATGCGCTTGTTCAGGCGCACCGCCTGCTCACTCTGGTCCGGGGCCGCCCCTTTGGCCGCCGGCACACGCACGGCGGCAGGGCGGGGGGGCCGAGGAGTCAGCGCAGCAGGATCTTGGCTCATTTCGGGACACCGGACAGGAAAGGGCTCGTCACTGCGAGAAATTACCGCTGCGCAGGCGCGCCAGATCGAGCACCCGAAGGCCCCCATATTCCACCCGGATCACCCCATGCCGTTCCAGGGTGCGCAGCGCCTCATTGACCCGCTGCCTCGACAGCCCAACCAAATAAGCCAATTCCTGCTGGGTGATGCGCAAGATCTCACCGACCGCAGGAAACAGGACCGGGTTGAACAAGGCCGCCAAATTGCGGGCCACCCGCAAGTCCGGACTGTTAAGCCGGTCGATCTCGCGCGCCGCAATGAACTGCGCCAGCCGCTCGTTGAGCTGGCGCATCACAAAGCGGTTAAAGCCTATGGAGTGATCGAGCAGCCAGTCAAAGGTCTCCACCGGAAGACCGGCCACCCGGCTGCGCCGCAGCGCCAGCACGTTGTAGCGGTAGGGCTCACGCTTGAGCGCGGTGCCTTCGCCAAACCAGCCCCCGGGCGGCAAGCCAGAGAAAGTTATGGTGATGCCCTGGGCACTGTCGCTGCTCATCTTGAGCAGCCCGTCGATGACGCCAAACCAGTAAGTGACCTCCCGGCCGACGCGGCAGATGTGGTCACCCGGCACCGCCTGGCTGACCACCAACTCGGCCACCGCCCGCTCCCGCTCTGCCGGCAGCAACAGACCCAGCCAAGGGATGCCGTCGAGCTCCTCGGCGCTCAAGGCCCGGCGCCGCTGATAAAGAGTGGGCTCAATCGTCATGGTGGAGTCAAGACTGACAGTCGGCTTTCGGGCAAAGTAAGCTGTCTAGGGTAAATCCCAGTGAGATAGATCCTTGATTGTCGTCGCAATGACAACATGGCGTCAAAGCCGGGCTTAGCATAGTTGGTAACCAAAGTGACTGCAGGTCCAGGCCTGCTTGCACCCTCCCCAAAGGTTTTCCATGCAGACGACTTTTCCCAAGCTCCTGCTCGAGCATGCTGCTCGGCGCCCCCAGGCCCCCGCCCTGCGCGAGAAGGAGTATGGCATCTGGCAAGCCCTGAGCTGGGTCGATCTGGCCAAGCTGGTTGAACACATGGCTTGCGGCATGCACCAACTCGGCATCCAGCGCGGTCAGCACATGGTGGTGATTGGCGCCAACCGGCCCCGACTTTATGCGGCAATGCTGGCCGCCCAATCGCTGGGCGCCATTCCTGTACCCCTGTACCAGGATGCGGTAGCGGCCGAGTGCGTGTTTCCCATCACCAACGCCGAGGTGCAACTGGCGCTGGTGGAGGACCAGGAGCAGGTCGACAAGCTGCTGGAAATCCGCGATCAGTGCCCGCTGCTGCAACGCATCATTTACGACGACCCACGCGGCCTGCGCAACTATGACGCGCCCGGCCTGGTGGGTCTGGACCAGATGATTGAACAAGGCGCGGCCTGGGCCGCCAAGCACCCTGGCTTTTTCAAGGAGCAGGTCGACCTGGGCCAGACCGGCGATGTGGCCGCGATGTTCTTCACCTCCGGCACGACGGGCAATCCCAAAGGCGTGGTGCATACCCACAGTACGCTGATGGACCGTGCACAGGCCGGCGCCGAATTCGACAGGCTCAGCGAGCGCGAGGAAGTCCTGGCCTATCTGCCGCCAGCCTGGATCGGGCAAAACATCTTCAGTTACGCCCAGTGGCTGGTCTGCGGCTATGTGGTCAACTGCCCCGAAAACGCCGGCACCGTCTCCATCGACCTCAAGGAAGTAGGGCCGACCTATTATTTCGCGCCGCCGCGCGTCTTCGAGGGCATGCTCACCAGCGTCATGATCCGCATGGAGGACGCAAGCGCACTCAAGCGCAGCATGTTCAAGTCATTCATGGCGCTGGCCAAGCGCGTCGGCCCACAACGCATGGACGGCAAAGCCCTGAGTCTGGGCGATCGACTGATGTATACCCTGGGCGACCTGCTGATCTATGGCCCCTTGCGCAACACCCTGGGCTTTTCGAGGGTGCGGGTGGCCTATACCGCCGGCGAGGCCATCGGCCCGGACCTGTTTACCTTCTACCGCTCCATCGGCATCAACCTCAAGCAGCTCTACGGCTCGACCGAAACCGCCGTGTTCGTCTGCTTGCAGCCCGACCATGAAGCGCGAGCCGACACAGTGGGCGTGCCCATCCGAGGCGTGGAGATCAAGGTGGCCGACAACGGCGAGATCCTGGTCAAGTCGGCCGGACTGCTCAAGGGTTATTACAAAAATCCAAAGGCCACCGAAGAGGTACTGACCGCCGATGGCTGGTACCACACCAGCGACGCCGGCTTCATCGATGCACAGGGCCACCTCAAAATCATCGACCGGGTTAAAGACGTAGGTCGTATCAAGGGCGGACCCAACGATGGCGCCATGTTCGCGCCCAAATACGTCGAGAACAAGCTCAAGTTCTTCCCCTTCATCAAGGAAGCGGTGGCCTTCGGCGATGGCCGCGACAAGGTCTGCGTGATGATCAACATCGACTTCGATGCGGTCGGCAACTGGGCCGAGCGGCGCAATCTGCCCTACGCCGGCTATACCGATCTGGCCGCTAAAGCCGAGGTCTATGAATTGATCCGCGAGTGTGTCGAGCAGGTCAACGCCGACCTGGCTGCCGACGCCTTGTTGGCCGGCTCGCAAATCAGCCGCTTCCTGGTTTTGCACAAGGAGCTCGATGCTGACGACGGCGAGTTGACCCGTACCAACAAAGTGCGCCGCGGCTTCATCGGCGAAAGATACCAGCCGCTGGTCGACGCCCTGTACTCGGGCAAGCAGGAGCAATACATAGAAACCGCGGTCAAGTTTGAAGACGGCCGCAGCGGCAGCGTCAGCGCCACGCTCAAACTGGGCGATGCCAAAACCTTTCAAGCCGTCAAGGCTGCCGCGTGAACGCGGCCCAGCACAGCCCCACCATGACCCAGAAAAAAATCGGCGACGTCATCCTGGACGTCAAAAACATTTCGCTGAGCTTCGGCGGCGTCAAAGCCTTAACCGACATCTCCTTCAACGTCAAAGAGCACGAGATTCGCGCCATCATCGGGCCCAACGGCGCGGGCAAGAGTTCGATGCTCAATTGCATCAACGGCGTCTACAAGCCCCAGGAGGGCTCCATCACCTTTCGCGGCCAGACCTTCCGGCACATGAACAGCCACCAAGTGGCTGTCATGGGCGTGGCCCGCACCTTCCAGAACCTGGCCTTGTTCAAAGGCATGAGCGTGCTCGACAACATCATGTCGGGGCGTAACCTGAAGATCAAGAGCAATCTGTTCATGCAGGCCCTGCGCTTAGGCCCGGCCGAGCGCGAGGAATTTGAGCACCGGGCCTTCGTCGAGCAGATCATCGACTTTCTGGAAATCCAGCCCTACCGCAAGACTCCAGTCGGCCAACTGCCCTACGGCTTGCAAAAGCGGGTTGACCTGGGCCGAGCCCTGGCCATGGAGCCCCAGGTGCTGCTCCTCGACGAACCGATGGCGGGTATGAACGTCGAGGAAAAGCAGGACATGTGCCGCTTCGTTCTTGATGTCAACGACGAATTTGGCACCACCATCGTGCTGATCGAGCACGACATGGGCGTGGTGATGGACATCTCTGACCGCGTGGTCGTGCTCGACTACGGCAAGAAGATCGGCGACGGCATCCCCCAAGAAGTGCGCAACAACCCGGAAGTCATCAAGGCTTACCTGGGCACGTCCCACTGAACGAACCAGAGAACCACGCTATGGCCTTCTTTCTTGAAACCCTGCTCGGCGGCCTGATGGCCGGCATGCTGTACGCCCTGGTGGCCCTGGGCTTCGTGCTCATCTTCAAAGCTTCTGGCGTGTTCAATTTCGCGCAAGGCGCCATGGTGCTGTTCGCCGCCCTGGCCATGGCGCGGTTTTCGGAGTGGATTCCCCAATGGACGGGCCTGGACAACAAGATCATCGCCAATGTGCTGGCCTTCATCGTCGCGGGTCTGTTCATGCTGGCCTTTGCCTACCTGGTCGAGCGCTGGGTGCTGCGCCATCTGGTCAACCAGGAAGGCGTGACCCTGCTGATGGCCACGCTGGGCATCACCTACTTCCTGGACGGGCTGGGTCAGACCATTTTCGGCAGCGCCGTCTACCGCATCGACATAGGCATGCCCAAGGAGCCGGTCTTCGTGATGGACACGGTGTTCGAAGGCGGCCTGCTGGTGAGCAAGGAAGACCTGATTGCCGCCCTGATCGCCGCCTGCCTGGTGATGTGCCTGAGCCTGTTTTTTCAAAAAACTCCTACGGGTCGAGCCCTGCGCGCGGTGGCCGATGACCACCAGGCCGCCCAGTCGATCGGCATTCCGCTCAATCGCATGTGGGTCATCGTGTGGTTCGTGGCCGGGCTGACCGCCCTGGTGGCCGGCATGATCTGGGGCTCAAAGATCGGCGTGCAGTTTTCGCTCACCACCGTGGCGCTCAAGGCCCTGCCGGTGATCATTCTGGGCGGACTGACCTCGGTCCCCGGCGCCATCATCGGCGGACTGATCATCGGCGTGGGGGAAAAGCTCTCTGAAATCTACCTCGGTCCCATGATAGGCGGCGGCATTGAGCTGTGGTTCGCCTATGTGCTCGCCCTGGTGTTCCTGCTGTTCAGGCCCCAAGGGCTGTTCGGCGAAAAGATCATTGATCGAGTTTGAAAGACAGCCTCCATGTTCTACCGCGAGAACGGTCAATTCAAGACCACCTACAAAGCAGACCAGCAAATCTTTCCGATTGCCCAAGACCGCTGGGCCATTGCGGCGCTGCTGCTCATCGGATTCGTGGCTGTACCCTTGCTGGCCGACGAATACTACTTCAAAGCCATCTTGATTCCTTTCGTGATCCTCTCCATGGCCGCGCTGGGGGTGAACATTCTGGTCGGCTACTGCGGCCAGATCTCACTGGGCTCGGGGGCCTTCATGGCCGTGGGCGCTTACATGGCCTACAACACCTTCGTCCGCGTCGAGGGCATGCCACTGATCGTGGCCCTGCTGGCCGGCGGCCTGTCCGCCATGGTCCTGGGCATCTTGTTTGGCATCCCCAGCCTGCGGGTCAAGGGCCTGTACCTGGCGGTGGCGACTCTGGCTGCGCAATTTTTCTGCGATTGGGCTTTTGCGCGAATAGGCTGGTTCACCAACAACAGCTCCTCCGGCTCGGTGGCCGTCTCGGGCCTGAGCCTGCTGGGCTGGGACATCAACACGCCAGCCAGAAAATACCTCTTCTGTCTGGGCCTGACGGTGCTGGTGGCCTTGCTGGCCAAGAACCTGGTGCGCGGCGCCATCGGCCGCGAATGGATGGCCATCCGCGACATGGATGTGGCGGCCGCGGTGATCGGCATCCGCCCGATGTACGCCAAGCTCAGCGCATTTGCGGTGAGTTCCTTCATCGTCGGCATGGCTGGGGTGCTTTGGGCCTTTGTTCACCTGGGCTCCTGGGAGCCGCTGGCCTTCTCGATCGACCGCTCATTTCAGCTGTTGTTCATCGTCATCATCGGCGGGCTGGGATCGATCATGGGCAGCTTCTTCGGCGCCGCCTTCATCGTGGTGCTGCCCATTGCGCTCAACCAGGTGCTGCCAGCCATCGGCTCGCTGGTGGGCCTGACCGTCTCCACCGCCATGATTTCCCACGCCGAGTACATGATCTTCGGTGCCCTGATCGTGTGGTTCCTGATTGCAGAACCCCACGGCCTGGCCAGGTTGTGGAGCATCGGCAAACAAAAACTCAGGCTCTGGCCTTTCCCGCACTGATTTTTCACTGGGCGGGCAAGCGGTTGACACCTCGCTTGCCGGCTCGCACACGGTTCCATGGTGTTCATTAAGGAGATAAAGAGATGAAACTGAGAAAAATTGCGCTCACGGCCGCACTGGCAGCCGCCAGCTTGGCAGCAACCCTGGGGGCCTCGTCGGCTCTGGCCCAGGCCAAAGTCCAGTTCTTCCCCAGCCTGACCGGGCGCACTGGCCCCGTGGCACCCAATGCCACCCCGTTTGCCAACGGCTATGCGGATTACATGAAACTGGTCAACGCCCGCGGCGGCATCAACGGGGTGATGACTCTGGTTGAAGAATGCGAGACGGCCTATGCCACCGACCGTGGTGTCGAGTGTTACGAGCGTCTGAAGGGCAAGCACGGCGGCGCCACCGTCTTCCAGCCCCTGTCGACCGGCATCACCTTCGCCCTTACCGAAAAAGTGGCCGGCGACAAGATACCGCTGATCACCTCGGGTTATGGCCGCAGCGACTCTGCCGATGGCGGCGTGTTCAAGTGGAACTTCCCACTGATCGGCCACTATTGGGTGGCCGGCGACGCGGTGCTGCAGCACATTGCCAAGCAAGAAGGCGGCTGGGACAAGCTCAAAGGCAAAAAGATCGCGGTGGTCTACCACGACAGCCCCTTTGGCAAGGAACTGCTGCCCATCGTCCAAGAGCGCGCAGCCATGCACGGCTTTACCCTGCAGCTGCTGCCTGTCCCGGCGCCCGGTGTCGAGCAAAAAGCCGTCTGGCTGCAGGTTCGCCAGCAAAGGCCAGATTTCGTGGTCATGCAGACCTGGGGGGTGATGACGCCCACGGCCATCCGCGAAGCCATCGCGGTCGGTTATCCGCGTGAAAAAATGTTCGGCACCTGGTGGTCGGGCGCGGAGCCGGACCTCAAGGACATCGGTGCCTCGGCCAAAGGCTACAGCGCGGTGATGATGCAACACGGCGCCGAGCCCCAGTCCGCGGTGGTCAAGGAAATCCTGAGCAAGGTCCATGACAAAGGCCAAGGTGTCGGCCCCAAGGATGAAGTCGGGCAGGTGCTCTACATGCGTGGCGTGGTCGGTGCGATGCTGGCGGTCGAAGGTGCCCGGGCTGCGCAGGAGCGCTTCAACAAAGGCAAGCCGGTGACGCCCGAGCAGGCGCGCTGGGGCTATGAAAACCTGAACTTGACCCAAGCCAAGCTCGACGCCCTGGGCTTCAAGGGCGTGCTGCGGCCGATTTCCACCAGCTGCGTGGATCACATGGGCTCGGCCTGGGCCCGCGTACACACCTGGGACGGCGCCAAGTTCACCTGGGCCTCGGATTGGCTGCAGGCCGATGAACAGATCATCCGCCCCCTGGTCAAGGGCTCTGCGGAAAAGTATGCCGCCGAGAAGAAATGGACCCGTCGCACGCCGCAGGACTGCCAGTCCTGATGAGGCTTCCCCCGCAGCGCTGCGGGGCGTGTCCAATCGCTGGCTTCGGCCAGCGACCATGGGCAAGGCGGGGCGCCGGGCCTTGCCCATGGTCAACGAGGAATCCAGCATGAGTTCTCCCAGTATCGTTTTGAATGTCAACGGCATCGAGGTCATCTATAACCACGTGATCCTGGTGCTCAAGGGCGTCTCCTTGCAAGTGCCCGAGCGTGGCATCGTCGCCATCCTGGGCGGCAACGGCGCAGGCAAGACCACCACGCTCAGAGCGGTCTCCAACCTGCTCAAGGGCGAGCGGGGCGAGGTCACCAAAGGCAGCATCGAGCTGCGCGGCGAGCGCATTGAAAACCTCTCGCCGGCCGACCTGGTGCAGCGCGGCGTGGTGCAGGTGATGGAAGGGCGGCACTGCTTTGCCCACCTGACCATCGAGGAAAACCTGATGACCGGCAGCTACACACGCAAGGACAAGGCCGAGGTGGCGGCCAATCTGGAGAAGGTGTACGCCTACTTTCCGCGCCTGAAAACCCGCCGCAGCTCGCAGGCGGCTTACACCTCGGGCGGCGAGCAGCAAATGTGCGCCATCGGCCGCGCGCTGATGGCCAACCCCAACATGGTGCTGCTCGACGAGCCCTCCATGGGTCTGGCACCGCAGATCGTTGAAGAAGTGTTCGAGATCGTCAAGGACCTCAACCAAAAGGAAAAGGTCACCTTTTTGCTGGCCGAGCAGAACACCAACATGGCCCTGAAGTACGCCGACTATGGCTACATCATGGAGAGCGGGCGCGTGGTGATGGACGGCGCGGCCGCTGATTTGGCCAGCAACGAAGACGTCAAGGAGTTTTACCTGGGCGTGGGCGGCGGCGAGCGCAAGAGCTTCAAGGACGTCAAGAGCTACAAGCGCCGCAAACGCTGGCTGGCTTGAAGGGGTGCGCGACATGAACATGCATTTCGACGCCCTGGAAACTCGCGCGCCCGCCCAACGCGAAGCCGCGCTGATGGCGGCCCTGCCCGCCCAGATCCGCCATGCCCAGCAGCACAGCCCCGCACTGTCGCGCGTGCTGCAGGACGTGGACGCCTCGCGCATCACCTCCCGCCAGGCGCTGGCGGGCTTGCCGGTCACGCGCAAGCACGCGTTGCTGGAGTTGCAAAAGGCCAGCCGCCCCAAGGACGCCTTCGGCGGTTTTGCCGCGGTGGTCAAGGGCCCGCAGATGCCGCGTATCTTCGCCTCGCCCGGCCCGATTTACGAGCCCGACGTGGCGGCGCAGGACTACTGGCGCATCGGTCGTGCCATGCACGCGGCCGGCTTTCGCTCGGGCGACCTGGTGCACAACAGCTTCAGTTACCACATGACCCCCGGCGCTTTCATGATGGAGTCGGGCGCGCATGCGCTGGGCTGCTCGGTGTTCCCGGCCGGTACCGGCCAGACCGAGCAACAACTGGCGGCGATCGTCGACCTGCAGCCACAGTGCTACAGCGGCACGCCTAGCTTTTTGCGCATCTTGCTGGAAAAAGCCCAGGAAGCCGGCGTGGATGTGCCTTCCATCAATAGAGGCTTGGTCAGCGGCGAGGCCTGCCCACCGAGCCTGCGTGACTGGTTCAGCGCGCGAGGCGTGGATGTGTACCAGTGCTATGCCACGGCCGACCTGGGCCTGATCGCCTACGAGACGTCCGCGCGCGAGGGCCTGGTCATCGACGAAGGCGTGATCGTCGAGATCGTGCGCCCCGGCACGTGCGATCCGGTCCCCGAGGGTGAGGTGGGCGAGTTGGTGGTGACCACGCTCAATCCGCATTACCCCCTGATCCGCTTCGGTACCGGTGACTTGTCGGCGGTGCTGCCCGGGCCTTGCCCCACGGGACGAAGCAACCAGCGCATCAAAGGCTGGATGGGCCGGGCCGACCAAACCACCAAGATCAAGGGCATGTTCGTGCACCCAGGCCAGGTGGCCGAGGTGGTCAAGCGCTTTCCAGAGGTGCTGCGCGCCCGGCTGGTGGTCAGCGGCGAAATGGCCAATGACCAGATGACGCTCAAGGTTGAAGCGCAGACTGCCAGCGAGGGCCTGCTCGAGCGCATTGGCGAAGCGGTACGCGATGTCACCAAGCTGCGAGGCACCATCGAGGTGCTGGCCCCGGGCAGCTTGCCCAACGACGGCAAGGTGATCGAAGATGCCCGCAGTTACAAATAAGTAAAAACCTTGAGAAACACCACAGATAAGGGATTGCCGATGCCCTAAGCGGGCGTCTGACTTCTAAAATCAAATTCCTTTTTTGGAGACATCAATGAAAAAAATCATCGCTTTGGCGCTGATGGCTGCAGCAACGCTGAGCACCCAGGCGCAGACTTTCCCCGGTACCAAGCCGGTCACGCTGGTGGTGCCCTTTGCTGCCGGCGGCCCGACCGACCGCGTCGCCCGCGATCTGGGCGAGGCCATGCGCAAGGTCATGGGCGGAAGCGCTAACTTCGTGGTCGAGAACATCGCTGGCGCCGGTGGCACCATCGCGCCGGCCCGGGTGGCCAAAGCCGCGCCAGACGGCCACACACTGCTGGTACACCATATCGGCATGGCGGCCACTGCGGTGCTGTACCGCAAGCTGGCCTACAAGCCGCTGGAGGACTTCGAATACCTGGGCATGGTCAATGAAGTGCCCATGACCCTGATCGGCAAGCCCCAGTTGCCAGCCAACACCTACCGTGACTTCGAAAACTACATCCGCGCCAATGCCGGCAAGCTCAACATTGCCCATGCCGGCCTGGGCTCAGCCTCTCATTTGTGCGGACTGATGTGGCAGTCGCGCCTGCAAGCAGCTGAGGCCATGGTCACCATTCCTTTTGGCGGCACCGCACCGGCGATGAACGCACTGGTGGGTGGCCAGGTCGACGTGATGTGCGACCAGACCACCAACACCACCGGCCAGATTGAGGCCGGCCGGGTCAAGGCCTTTGCGGTGACCACCGCCCGGCCTTTGAGCAGCCACAAGCTGCTTAAAGACTACCCCACGCTCAACGAAATGGGCATGCGCGGCTTTGACCTGACCATCTGGCACGGTGTTTACGCCCCCAAGGGCACGCCGCCGGCAATCCTGGCTCAGCTCAACGACGCCCTGAAGAAGGCCCTGAAGGACCCCGAGTTCATCAAGAGGCAAGAAGGCCTGGGCGCTGTCGTGGTCAATGACAAGCGGGTTGAGCCAGCCAACCACAAGGCCTTCGTCGCCGGCGAAATCGCCAAGCTCAAGCCTGTCATCGAGGCCGCGGGCAAGTTCGCCGACTGACAACAGGGAACACGCCGGCAAAAGCGCCTGCTGCCAGGCGCTTTTTTTCGTACCATCAGCGCTTCGCTGACGCACCGGCAGAGCGTTTAATGCTTTGCCCTCTGGCGCTAGAGGGCCGCATGGCTTAAAAACCCACCCTAGCTTCATCAGCTACCTAGGAGCCTTCCATGAACAATGCCCACCTTGCCCTGGCCCGTCGCCTTTCACTGAGCGCAGCCGTCTTGTTGGCTGCCGGCCTGACCGCGGCCAGCGCATGGGCGCAGAGCAGTTGGCCAAGCCGACCCGTCCGTATCGTCGTGCCCTTCCCACCCGGCGGCACCACCGACATCCTGGCGCGCGCAGTGGCGCCGGAGTTGGGCAAGGCTTTTGGCCAGCCTTTTGTCATCGAAAACCGGGGCGGAGCCGGCGGTAACGTCGGTGCAGAAATCGTCGCCAAGTCGGCCAATGACGGCTACACGCTGCTCATGGGCACGGTGGGTACCCACGGGATCAACCGCGCCCTTTACGACAAGCTGCCCTACGATCCGATCAAGGACTTCGTGCCGATCACCGTGGTGGCGGCGGTGCCCAATGTGATGGTGATGAATGCCGAAAAGGCGCGCAGCCTGGGTATCAACTCGGTCCAGGACTTCATCAGCTATGCCAAGGTGCGCCCCGGCAAACTGAACATGGCTTCCAGTGGAAGCGGCACCTCCATCCACATGGCTGGAGAACTCTTCAAAAGCCAGGCCGGGATCTTCATGGTCCATGTGCCCTACCGCGGCTCCAGCCCAGCCCTGCTGGATCTGATCTCGGGCACCATGGATGTGATGTTCGACAACCTCCCCTCGTCCATGCAGCACATCCGTTCCGGCAAGCTCAAGGCCTTCGCGGTGACCAGCAGCCAGCGCTCCTCAGCCCTGCCCGACGTGCCCACGATTGAAGAGGCCGGCAAGCTCAAGGGTTTTGAGGCCAGCAGCTGGTTCGGGCTGCTGGCACCGGCAGGCACCCCCGGCGACATCGTCAACCGCATTCAACGCGAAGTGGCACGCGCGCTCAGTGACCCCAGCATCAAGGAAAAACTGCAGGCCCAAGGCGCCATCCCTGGCGGCATCACCCCGCAGGAATTCACCCGCCTGATCGACAGCGAACATGTGAAATGGGCTCAGGTGGTCAAGATCTCGGGCGCCAAGGCCGACTAAACCCCAAGCACAGACAGGCGTGAATGCAAGCGCCTCAGACGCCCCAGACCACCGGGTCGCCATGCTGCAAACTGATGCGGAGCATCTCGATGAAGGGCTGCACCCGTTGGCGGAGATGGACCCCTTCGCCCTCGGGTGACTCCCGGGTCTGACCGGCCTCGAACGCGGCTCGGGCCTGGGCAAACTCCAACTCCTCCTGCGCCACCGCCGCCTGCAAGGCAGCGATCGCCACAGGCAGTTGCTCAAGCAGCACGATGCCCTGCGGTCCCGGCTCCTTGCCGATGATCTCCAGCACCCGCTTGCCGTTAGGCTCGAGCATGATGACGTCGCCGGCGTTCTTGGTCTTGAATCGATACAGCATGAGGCTACTCCAGTTCGGCTGCCGGCGAACACTCGAGGCTGGACAGCGACTTCTCAAAATTATCATCGTACCCGCAGCCATTGGCTGTCAGACAGTTTCCTCAACGCAGCGTTTGCGAGGGCCGATGGTCAAACCTCTTGCAAGCACGCCAGAAGCTGAGCCGGGGCCACTATGATCGCTACCATCCAAGCCCCCTGAATTTTCAGCAATCATGCCAACCTATCACATCGAAATGTTTGAAGGCCGCACTCACGAGCAGAAGAAAAAGCTCGTTGAGGAAATCACCCGCGTCACCGTCGAGGTCCTGGGCGGCTCGCCCGAATCGGTCGACATCATCATCAGCGACATCAAGCGCGAAAACTGGGCTACGGGTGGCAAGCTCTGGTCCGAGCCCAGAAGCTGAAAGGCCCGCCATGTGCCAGTTGCTGGGCATGAACTGCAAGGCGCCCACCGACGTCACCTTCAACTTCACCGGCTTTGCGCAGCGCGGCGGCCGCACCGAAGAGCATGCCGACGGCTGGGGCATCGCCTTCTTTATTTGAGGGCGGCAGCGACAAAGGCCTGCGGCATTTCGTGGACCATCAAAGCGCCTGCGACTCGCCGCTATCCACTCACCTTGAACACGCCACCGACAGCGGCGTATCTCATGGGCTTGGGGGGTATGGGTCCCGGCCGATTTCTGGTACCCCAGCATGAGGCAGGGACCCATGCCCCCCAAGCCTACGCCAGAGCCGTCTCACGCAAGCAAAACCGCGCAAGCTCAAGAAGCGAGCGCAGCCTCTAAGGCGTTCATGAACATCGCCGCCACATCAAACCCGGTCTGATCGGTGATTTCCTGGAAACAGGTCGGACTGGTGACATTGATTTCAGTCACGTTGTCGCCGATCACGTCGATGCCCACCAACAGCAAGCCGCGGGCAGCCAGCACAGGCCCGATGGACTGCGCGATTTCCAGGTCGCGCGCTGACAGCGCTTGCGCCACGCCCAGACCGCCAGCCGCCAAATTGCCACGCACCTCGCCGCCTTGCGGGATGCGGGCCAGGCAAAAAGGGACGGGCTCGCCGCCGATCACCAGCACCCGCTTGTCGCCCTGAGCGATGGCTGGCAAAAACCGTTGAACCATCACGGTCTGCGCGCCATCGCGATTGAGCGTCTCGATGATGGCGCCCAGATTCAGGCCCTCGTCCTTGACCCGAAAGATCCCCATGCCGCCCATGCCGTCCAGCGGCTTGAGGATGATGTCGCGGTGCTCCTGGTGAAAGCGCCGGATGTCGGCCGCATCACGGGTCACCAAGGTCGGCGCGATGAAGGACGAAAATTCGAGGATCGCCAGCTTTTCCGGATGATCGCGCAGCGCGCGCGGCTTGTTGAAGACCCTGGCGCCTTCACGCTCAGCCTGCTCGAGCATGTGGGTGGCGTAGAAATACTCACTGTCAAACGGGGGGTCCTTGCGCATCACCACCGCATCAAAATCCTTGACCGCCTGCGGCCGCTCATGCGGGCGCTGCTGCTCGGCCTCAAACCAGCCCTCCTGCTCACCGGTCAGACGAATGTCGCGCACGAAGGCGGTCACAGACGCGCCCTTTTGCCACATCAGGTCTTTGGGCTCGCACACGCTCAGGCGATGGCCGCGCTTTTGGGCCTCACGCATCATCGCAAAAGTACTGTCCTTGTAGATCCTGAAGGACTCCAGCGGGTCGGCGACAAACAGCAGGTGCATGAGCGGGATTCAAATTTCGATTTTTGAGCCCAGCTCAACCACCGAGTTGTTAGGCAGCTTCAAGAAGTCCGCCGCGCCACTGGCGTTGCGGTGCATCTGCGCGAAGAGTTTCTCGCGCCAAGTCGCCATACCGCCGCCTATGGTGGGGATAACCGTGTCGCGGGAGAGAAAGTAGCTGGTACTCATAGCATCAACCCGGCAGCCGTGCGCGGTCAGCGGCTGCAAGGCCTTGGGAACATCAGGATCGTCCTTGAAGCCATAATGGATCATGACTTGCCAGCAATCGTGGCCCAGGTCCTGAACCTCAAGGCGTTGATCCAGGCTGACCCATGGCACCTCGTGATTGATCACGGTGACGAACAGGTTCTGCTCGTGCAAGACCTTGTTGTGTTTGAGGTTGTGCAGCAAGGCATTGGGAACCGCCCCTTTCTCAGCCGTCAGAAAAACAGCCGTACCTTCTACCCGTACCGGCGGCATCACAAACACGGCTTCGAGAAAAGGCGACAGTTCCAGCCAGTCAGCGCGCAACTTGGTGTTGAGCAGGTGCCGGCCATCCTTCCAGGTCAGCATCAAGCTAAAAACAATCCCACCGATCAGCAGCGGGAACCAGCCGCCGTCCAAGAACTTGAGCAGGTTGGAGGCGAAAAAAGCCAGATCGATCACAAAGAAAACCCCGGTCGCTGCCAGGCACAGCGCCAGCGGATAGTTCCAGGCATAGCGAATGACAAAAAATGTCAGCACGGTGGTGATCAGCATGTCCAGGGTCACGGCGATGCCGTAGGCAGCAGCCAAGTTGCTCGATGAGCGGAACAAGACAACGGCCAAAACAATGGCCACGAACAGGCCCCAATTGATCATAGGAATATAAATTTGCCCGGTATCACGCTCGCTGGTGTGAAGAATATTCAGGCGCGGCAAGTAGCCCAGCTGGATCACCTGCTTGGTGACGCTAAAAGCACCGGTAATCAGGGCCTGAGAGGCGATCACCGAGGCTGCGGTGGCCAGAACCACCAGAGGCATCAAGGCCCAATCGGGCGCCATCAAATAGAAGGGGTTTTTCACCGCCTCCGGCTGGCGAAGCAGCAGCGCGCCCTGACCGAAATAGTTCAAAGTCAGTGCCGGCATGACCACGGTGAACCAAGCCAGGCGAATCGGCTTCTTACCGAAATGCCCGAGATCGGCATACAGCGCTTCAGCGCCGGTGACGCAGAGCACCACCGCGCCCAGCACGATAAAAGTGGTGCCCGGGTTGTGCCACATGAAGCCCAGGGCGTAGTGCGGGCTCAGGGCCAGCAAGATGCCTGGGTAGCTGATGATCTGATAGACGCCCAGCGAGGCCAAGGCAAAAAACCAAATCAGGGTGACCGGCCCAAAAAACTTGCCTATGCCTGCCGTCCCACGTTTTTGTACCCAAAACAAGATCAGCAGAATCAACAAGGTCGCCGGCAAGACCGCCCGCTTGAAGGCGGTATCAATCACCTCCAGACCCTCTACCGCAGACAGCACCGAGATGGCCGGAGTGATCACACCGTCGCCGTAGAAAATTGCCGTCCCAAATATGCCAATCACCAGCAATTTGGAGCGCAGTTTCGGCTTATCCTTGACCGCCTGAGAGGCCAGCGCCAGCATCGCCACCAGGCCGCCCTCGCCGTGGTTGTCGGCCCGCAGCACCAACACCACATACTTGATCGATACGATGGTGGTCAGGGTCCAGAAAAACAGCGACAAGATGCCGTAGACATTGTCTGGCGTAAAACTCACATGGCCCGAGCCAAAGACCTCTTTGACCGCATAGAGCACGCTGGTGCCGATGTCGCCATAAACAACGCCAATGGCGCCAAGCGTCAGGGCTGTGAGGGAGGAGGAGGATTGGGACAAGAGCAGGTTCGCGACATCGCCTGCCCGGTGCACGGCAGGCTGGCGCGGTCAATGTTTCGGTCGAACTATTGTCGGCTTCTGCCAGCCAATGGCAAGTCGATCCAAACGCTCAAGATTGAATCTCATCGGTTTGTTGCAGCGCAGCAACTGCCCGCGGCCAGATCAATCGTAGACCTCGGCTAGAGGGTCGGTGCTTTCCAACTCATAGCTGGCCGCCAGCAGGGCTAGCCTGGCGATCACGCCATACATATAGAAACGATTCGGGCTGCTCGAACCCGGTTTCTCTCCCGGCTGGGGCAGGCGGCCGCTGTCAGCAAAGGCCAGGGGCACAAAACTAGCGCCTGGCGCGTTCAGGCTCTCATCGATACCACGCTCGGCGTGGATGCGGTAGAAACCGCCCACCACATAACGGTCCATCATGTAGACCACCGGCTCGGCCACCGCCTCATTGACCCGCTCATTGGTGAGCACGCCTTCTTGGATGATGACCTCGGTCAGGGCCTGACCGCCCTTGGTGGCGCTCATCTTGTTGCGGGTCTTGCGGTCGAGCGCATCCAGGTCCTTGACATCACGCACCGTCATGATGCCCATGCCATGAGTGCCGTTATCGGCCTTGACCACGACAAAGGGCTTTTCGTTGATGCCGTATTCCTTGTATTTGCGCCTGATCTTCGTAAGCAGGGCATCGACCTGAGACTGCAGCCCTTCCATGCCTTGGCCCTCGGCAAAGTTGACCTCGCCGCACTTGGCGTACATCGGATTGATCAGCCAGGGGTCTATGCCCAGCAGTTTGGCAAAGCGCTTGCAAATCTCCTCATAAGCCTGAAAGTGCCGCGATTTGCGGCGCACCGACCAGCCCGCATGCAGAGGTGGCAGCAGATGCTGCTCATGAAGGTCCTCCAAAATTCCGGGCACGCCGACCGACAAATCGTTGTTGAGCAAGATGGTGCAGGGATCAAAGTCCTTCAGCCCCAGGCGGTGATCACTGCGGATCAGGGGCTCAATGGTGATGCTCTCGCCGGTGGGCAAGTCGTAGGTCGTCGGCTCCTTGATGTCCGAGCTCAAGGAACCAAAGCGCACATTCAGACCGGTCTGGTGAAAGATGCGCTTGAGCTGCACCACATTGGAGAGATAGAAAGTGTTGCGGGTATGGTTCTCCGGTACCACCAGCAGATTGCGTGCCTCCGGGCAGATCTTCTCAATCGCGGCCATCGCCGCCTGCACCGCCAAGGGCAGCATCTCGGGGGTCAGGTTGTTCCAACCGCCGGGAAACAGATTGGTATCCACCGGCGCGAGCTTGAAGCCGGCATTGCGGATGTCCACCGAGCAATAAAACGGCGGCGTGTGCTCCATCCATTCGAGGCGGAACCAACGCTCAATGGCCGGGGTGGAGTCGAGTACCCGCTGCTCAAGTTCATTGATGGGGCCGTTCAGAGCGGTAATCAGGTGAGGAACCATGCGAAAACTTTCGGCCTTGGTAAAGGCAAATTGCAAAAACTGGGGCCCATGCGCAAAAACGCTGGCGCGGGCCTAGCCCTCAGGTGCGCACTTCGCCCTGACCGAGCACCACGTATTTCAAACTGGTCAGGCCCTCAATGCCGACCGGGCCGCGGGCGTGAAACTTATCTGTCGAAATGCCGATCTCTGCCCCGAGACCAAATTCAAAGCCATCGGCAAAACGGGTACTGGCGTTGACCATCACGCTGGCCGAGTCCACCTCGCGCAAGAAACGCTGAGCGTGCAGGTGGTCGCCAGTCAGGATGGCGTCGGTGTGATGGCTGGAATAGGTGTTGATGTGCGAGATCGCCTCATCCACACCATCGACCAGCTTGACGCTGATGATGGGCGCCAAATACTCCTCGTACCAGTCCTGCTCGCTGGCCGGCCGCAAGAGTGGCTCGGCACCCTCGACGCCCTGCAAGATGGCCAGCGACTCGGCGTCGCAGCGCATCTCGACCTGCTTGTCGGCCAGGACACGGCCTATGCGCGGAAGAAACTGGGCTGCCACCGCGCGGGCCACCAGCAAACCCTCGGCGGCATTGCAGGGGCTATATTTTTGGGTCTTGGCGTTGTCGACCACCGTGACGGCCATGTCGAGGTCGCAGGGGTCGTCCACATAAACGTGGCAATTGCCGTCCAAATGCTTGATCACCGGCACCTTGGCTTCGCGGCTGATGCGCTCAATCAGGCCCTTGCCGCCACGTGGGATGATCACATCGACGAATTCGGGCATGGCAATCAACAGGCCCACCGCCTGCCGGTCGGTGGTGGGCACCAGTTGCACCGCGCGGGCAGGCAAGCCTGCGTCCGTCAGCGCCTGCTGCACCAAGGTGGCCAAGGCGGTATTGGATTCGATGGCCTCAGAGCCGCCCCGCAAAATGCAGGCATTGCCACTCTTGATGGCCAGCGAGGCCGCTTCGATGGTGACGTTGGGCCGGCTCTCGTAGATCATGCCGAACACACCCAAGGGCACCCGCATCTGCCCCACCCGGATGCCGCTGGGCTGCTGCTTCATGCCGATGATCTCACCGATCACGTCGGGCATGGCCGCCAATTGCTCGCAGCCCTGGGCCACCGTCTCGATGACTTTGGGGCTGAGTTGCAGCCGATCAAGCATGGGCCCGCTCAAACCGGCGGCACGGGCGCGCTCCAGATCGCGCGCATTGGCCTGCTGCAGGGCCGGGACCTGAGCGCGCAGCAAGGCAGCCAAGCCCTTCAAGGCCTGGTTTTTCAGCGCGGCCGAGGCCCGCGCCATACCCGCCGATGCGGCTTTGGCGTCGGCGCCCATCTGATGCATCTGCGCAAGCAGCGCAGGGGACGGCTGTGCGACCTGGTCGGGAGCGTTCATAAGCGGATTTTCGCACGGCGGACCCGGGTTTGCCCCAGGGCCGGCCCGGGCGGGGACGGCCTGCGCATGCTGGGCAGGCTCAGGCCCGCGTCCGGTCGCCAAAAATAGCCGTGCCCACCCGCACCATGGTGCTGCCGGCCGCCACCGCCAGATCCAGGTCGGCACTCATGCCCATGGACAGGGTGTCGAGCGGCCGATACAGGCGCCCCGATGCATTGAGGCGGTCCAACAGCTCTCGCGCCTGTCTGTGGACCGCCAGCATCTGCGCAGCGTCCTCGCTCGGCTCGGGCAGGGTCATCAGACCGCGCAGCACCAGCCCAGGCAGGTCCTGCACCGCCAGCGCCAGGGCCAGCGCCTCGGCCGGCGCCACGCCCGACTTGTTAGGGCCACCGTCGATATTGACCTGCAGGCAAACCTGCAAGGGCGCCAGCTCAGGAGGCCGCTGCTCCGACAGGCGCTGGGCGATCTTGAGCCGGTCCACGCTGTGCACCCAGTCGAAATGCTCGGCCACCGGCCGCGACTTGTTGCTCTGCAGCGGGCCTATGCAATGCCACTGCAGCGCGGGCGGCACGGGCTGCGCTGCGGCCCAGTCGGCCAGCGCAGCGATCTTGGCCACCCCTTCTTGCACATAGTTTTCGCCAAAGGCCAGCTGACCGGCCTGCACCGCCGCGATCACCGCCTCGGGACCGAAGGTCTTGGACACCGCCAGTAAGGTCACAGAGCGTGGATCACGCCCCGCACTTTCGCAAGCTTTGTCAATGCGCTTGCGTACTTGCTCAAGCTGAGTTGCGATAGAGGCCATGAAGAAACTGTAACCCAGGCCGAACCATGAACTTGCATGAATTCCTACGCCAGGCGGTCGAGCACCAAGCCTCGGACCTGCATCTGACAAGTGGCCTGCCGCCCCATGAGCGCGTGCACGGCAAGCTCCTGCGTCTGCTCCAGCCGCCGCTGACGAGCGAGCAGCTGCATGAGCTGGCCGAGTCACTGATGACGCCTGGCCAGCGCGAAAGCTGGCGCGCGGGCGACGATATTGACGGTGCGCTCGATCAGGCCGAGCTGGGGCGCTTTCGCTTCAACGCCTACCGCCACCAGCGGGGGCCGGGGCTGGCCTTGCGCCATATTCCGCAGATCCTGCCGTCCATGGATGCCCTGCGGGTGCCGGCGGTGCTCGGCGAGCTGGGCCTGCGCAGCAGCGGCTTGCTGCTGGTCACCGGGCCCACCGGGTCGGGCAAGTCCAGCACGCTGGCCGCGCTGCTGCAGCATCTGTTGGAACGCCAGGGCGGCCATCTGATCACCATCGAAGATCCCATCGAGTTCATACACAGCAGCCACAGCGCCTTGATTCATCAGCGCGAGCTCGGCAGCCACACCCGCAACTACGGCCAGGCCCTGAAGTCAGCCTTGCGGGAAGACCCAGATGTGATCATGGTCGGCGAGCTGCGGGACCTGGAAACCGTGCGGCTGGCCCTGACCGCCGCGGAAACCGGCCATCTGGTGCTGGCCACCTTGCACACCGCCGGCGCCGCCAGGACGATAGACCGGCTGATCGACGTGTTCCCCGGGCAAGACAAGGAGCTGGTGCGCACCATGCTGTCGCAGTCGCTGCTGGGCATCGTCTCGCAGGTGCTGTGCGAAAGCCGTGAAGGACCCCGGGTGGCTGCGCACGAGGTACTGGTGGCCACCCCGGCGGTGCGCCATCTGATCCGGGAGAACAAGGTGGCCCAACTTTATTCAGCCATGCAGACCGGCTCGGCCAGCGGCATGCAGACGCTGGAGCAGTCCTTGAGCGCACTGGTGCGCCAGCAACTGATCACCGCCGAGCAGGCCCGCCAGCAAGCCAGAAATCTGGACAATATGGCGCTCTAACTGCGTCCCGCCGCCGGCGGGCTTACATTTTCAAGGACCCCCATGAGCAACACATCCATCAACGCCCGCACCTATGACAGCATCAGCCCCCGATCTGTGGCCTTTTTAGGCCTGGGCGTGATGGGTTTTCCCATGGCCGGCCACCTCGCTCGCGCCGGCCACACGGTCACCGTCTACAACCGCAACCCCGCCAAGGCCCAGGCCTGGGTGCAGGAATTCGGCGGCAGCAGCGCCCCCAGCCCACGTGAGGCCGCGCAGCAGGCCGACATCGTTTTTTGCTGCGTCGGCAATGACGACGACCTGCGCTCGGTGGTGCTGGGGGCCGACGGCGCACTGGCCGGCATGAAACCTGGGGCCTGCTTTGTCGACCACACCACCGCCTCGGCCGCGGTGGCTCGAGAGCTTTTCGCAGCAGCACAAGCGCTCGGCCTGCACTTTATCGACGCCCCGGTCTCGGGCGGTCAGGCCGGCGCTCAAAATGGCATGCTGACGGTGATGTGCGGCGGGCAGCCGCAGGCCTTCGATGCGGTCAAGCCGGTGGGCATGGCTTTTTCAAAAGCCTTCACCTTGATGGGCGAACCCGGCGCAGGGCAGCTGACCAAGATGGTCAACCAGATTTGTATTGCCGGACTGGTTCAGGGCCTGAGCGAGGCGATTGCCTTTGGCCAAAAGGCCGGTCTGGACCTGGACCAGGTGCTGGAGGTCATTGGCAAAGGTGCGGCTCAGAGCTGGCAGATGGACAACCGCGGCAAAACCATGGCGCGCGACCAATTCGAATTCGGCTTTGCGGTCGACTGGATGCGCAAGGACCTGGGTCTGGTGATGGATGAGGCCAAACGCAACGGTGCGCGCCTGCCGGTCACCGCCCTGGTCGACCAGTTCTACGCCGATGTGCAGGCCCTGGGCGGGCGTCGCTGGGACACCTCCAGCCTGATCAAGCGGCTGCGCTGATCCAGAGGACCAGCTTCAGGACTTGGGCGCCGGCGCCTGCTGCAGGCGCTCGAGCTCCTGCTGGCTGATGATTTCGAACATGCGCACCACCCGCTGCACCCCGGAGACCGAGCGGGCCGCGTCCGTGGCCAACTCCGACTCCCTGGCGGTCACCCGCCCCATCAGATAGACCACCGAACGCTCGGTGCTCACCCTGACAGCTGTCACGGAAACGCCTTTGTCGATAAAGGCGGCCTTGACCTTGCCGGTGACCAGCAGGTCGTTGGAGCGATCCCACAATGAGGGGGTGCTCAGCACCGCCACTTCATTGACCACTGAACGCACGTTCTGCACATTGGCCACGATACGCTCGACCGCCTGCTTATCGGCCGCGTTGGCCACCTCGCCCGTGAGCAGCGCCATGCGGTTGTAGCTGATGACGTCAACCCTCACCCGGGTGCCCAATTGCTCACGAATGTTGGACTTGGCACGAAATTCAATGCTCTCGTCCTCCAGCTGGGTGCCGGCGGTGCGGCGATCGGTGGCCACCAGCACAGCGCCTGCAGCGCCGCCAATGATCAGCGGCGCGCAGCCACTCAAGCCAGCGCCCAACAGCGCCGCCGCAAGACAGGTCAATGTGATTTTTTTCATAGCTTTCATTGTGTGGACTCCTGATCACCAAGTAACTGGGCATCGACGCCGTCGCAGATGCAATGGAGGACGAGCAAATGGACCTCCTGAATACGTGCGGTCCGATCGTGCGGCACGCAGATGTGTACATCGGTCTCGCGCAGCACCTGACCGATCTTGCCGCCGCCCTTGCCGGTCAAGGCCACCACGATCATGTCGCGTTCATGGGCCGATTCGATGGCGGCCAGCACATTGTCTGAATTGCCGCTGGTGCTGATGGCCAGCAGCACATCGCCAGCGCCGCCCAGCGCGCGGACCTGCTTCGAGAAGATGAGTTTGTAGTCGTAGTCGTTGGCAATGGCCGTGAGAATCGAGCTATCGGTCGTGAGGGCGATGGCCGCCAACTCAGGACGCTCGCGCTCATAGCGCCCGACAAACTCGGCCGCAAAATGCTGGGCATCGGCGGCAGAGCCGCCATTGCCACAGGCAAGCACCTTGCCACCGCTGGTGACGCTGGCCAGTATGGCCTGAACCGCCGCTGCGATCGGCTTGGACAGCAGCTGCGAGGCCTGGTACTTCAGGTCTGCGCTGTCGATGAAATGCTGTTCAATGCGTTGCTCAAGCATGGAGGGCAATCATAGCGGCTCAAGACGCATCAAATGCGGCTTTGTGCCATGTCACTGTTGGATCGGCCTGCAGCGGGCCCTCGATCAGCACCACGTCAAAGCGGCAAGGCGGCGGGCTAGGCAGGCGCAGCAGGTAATGCTGGGCGGCAAAAATGATGCGGCTGCGCTTGCTACCGACGATGCTGGCGGCAGCGCCGCCAAAGTCATTTCGGCTGCGCTGGCGCACCTCCACAAAGACCAAGGTGCCGTCGGCGTCGCGCATGATGAGGTCGATCTCGCCGCCGCCGCGGCCCGGGCTGCGAAATTTCGAGGCCAGCCAGCGCAGGCCCTGGCGCTGCAAATAAGCCCGGGCGATCGCCTCGGCCTGGTCGCCCTGAGCCTTGGTGGTAACCTGCTTGCCGTCGGGCCGGCCGCCGCCGCCCGCAGTCTGAGCCAACTGCTTCCCGGAACTGCGCATTGAACACTTCTTTCGACCTGGCGCGGGAGGCCGCCCGCAACGCTGCCGGCCTGCAAAGCCACCCCGCAGGCGCACTGTACGTGGTCGCCACCCCCATCGGCAACCTGGCCGACATCAGCCTGCGTGCCCTGCACCTTTTAGGCCTGGTCGACGCGATTGCCTGCGAGGACACCCGCCACACCCAGGCTTTGCTCAAACACTATGGCATCGCCAAGCCGCTGATGGCCGTCTATGAGCACAACGAGCAGGAAGCGGCGGTCCAGGTGATCGGTCGGCTGCAGGCGGGCCAGCGGGTGGCCTATGTGAGCGATGCCGGCACGCCAGCCGTCAGCGACCCCGGCGCACGCCTGGTGGCGGCGGTGCGCGATGCCGGCGCGCCCGTGGTCCCCCTGCCGGGGCCCAGCAGCCTGACGGCGGTACTCAGCGTGGCCGGCCTCGAGGGCGACGGCAGCCTGGTTTTTGCCGGCTTTCTGCCCAGCCGGGCCGGTGAACGCGAGCAGGCCGTGCAGCAGCTGGCCAGCGAGCCCCGGGCGACGGTGCTCCTGGAGGCACCGCACCGCATGGCGGCGCTGGCGCGCGAACTGGCCAAACTAGGCGGGCGCAAGGTGACGGTTGGGCGAGAGTTAACCAAGCAGTTCGAAGAAATCGCCACCTTGGCCGCGCAATCCCTGCCCGACTGGCTGGCTCAGGACCCTCATCGCTTGCGTGGGGAGTTCGCCCTGGTGTTGCACCCTCAAGCCGGTCCGGCGCAGGACGGCATGCAAGACGCCGAGAAGGTGCTGACCCTGCTGCTGGCCGAGTTGCCGCTGAAAACGGCGGTACGGCTGGCCGCTGACATAACAGGCGCCCCGCGTAACGCCCTGTACGACAAGGCGCTCAGCCTCAAGCACCCATGAATCCAAACGCGGCGCAGCTGTGGCGGGCGCCTTTGTGGGCGCTGGCCCTGCTGCTGGCCCTGCTCAGCATGGTGGCACCGTTCGCGGTGGACACCTACCTACCCGCCTTCGCCGGCATGGCGCAGTCGCTGGGCGCCACCCCCGTGCAGATGCAGCAGACCCTGTCGAGCTATCTGTTCGGCTACGCCTTCATGAACCTGTTTCATGGCGCTTTGTCCGACAGCATAGGCCGCAAGCCGGTGGTGCTCGCCGGTACCGCCTTGTTCACCCTGGCTTCGGCGGGCTGCGCCCTGTCGGAGACCATAGGCCCGCTGGTGTTTTTCCGGGCGCTGCAGGGCATGAGCACCGGTGCCGGGGTGGTGGTCTCACGCGCCATCATCCGCGATATGTTCCCGCCGGCGCAGGCGCAGAAGGTGATGAGTCAGGTGACCATCTACTTTGGCATCGCGCCTGCCATCGCGCCCATCATCGGTGGCTGGCTGTTTGTGCACCTGGGCTGGCACAGCATCTTTTGGCTGCTCACCTTGCTCGGGCTGGCGCTGCTGGTGGCCACCCAGCGCCTCTTGCCCGAAACCTTGCACCCCCAGGCACGCCAGCCTTTCGAGGTGGGGCATCTGCTGCGCGGCTACTGGCAACTGGCATCGAGCCTGCGCTTTTTGCTCCTGGCGCTGGCCAGTGGCATCCCTTTTAATGGCATGTTCCTTTATGTGTTGAGCGCGCCGGCCTTTCTGGGCGAGTTGCTGGCGCTGCCGCCCACCCAGTTTTTCTGGCTGTTTTTGCTCAACATCGGCGGCATCATGCTCGGCGCCTGGCTCAGCGGCAGGCAGGCCGGACGGTGGGCGCCCAAACGGCAGATCCGGCACGGCTTTGTGATCATGCTGGTGAGCAGCACCATCAACCTGATTGCCAATTTAATCTGGCCGGCCCATGTGAGTTGGGCGCTGCTGCCGATCGCCTTGTTTTCCTTTGGTTGGGCGCTGGTCGTGCCCGTGGTCACCTTGCTGGTGCTGGACCTCTACCCCGAGCGGCGCGGCATGGCGTCGTCGCTGCAGGCGGTCATCGGTGCGGTGGCCAACGGCATCGTCGCCGGCGCTCTCGCGCCTCTGGTCATGCATTCCACCGTGGCTTTGGCCCTGGCCTGTCTGTGCATGCTGCTGGTGGGCTTGGGCGCCTGGGTGTGGCTACACGCTCGCTGGCCCGAGATTGGTCGTTACGCGCAAGAGCTGCACCCTGAGCCGGCTCAAGAGGCCAAGCCCTGAAAAGGCCCGAGCGGGATCAGGGGCCGTTGGCCTGCCGCTTTTGCTGGCGGTAGTCCCAAGGCGCGTGCGGCTCTGGATCGTGCCACAGTCCCAGACGCATGGCCTGCGCCTGCTGCTGTGTCTGTGCGTAAACCTGGCGGTCCTGGGCACTTTGCTCAGCCTCGTACTTCTTGTAATGCCAGGCCAGACCGCGCCGCAGTTGCTCCAGATTGATGTCGCGGCCCTCTAGTTCGACCTTGCCGACCAGACGCCCGTAGCGGTCCGTCTTGTCATAGGTGACCAGCACCTGCTGGCCATCCAACAGTTCCTTGAGCGAGATACGCGAGCGCTGACCAAAGGCTTGCCGACTCTCGGGCGCGTCGATGCCGGCCAAGCGAATCTTGTGACTCTGCCGATCAGCGTCGAGTACCGTGACCGTGTCGCCGTCGGCCACAGCGATAACCTGACCCTTGAGGTCTTCGGCCCAGGCCGAAGACCCCAGACCGACCAGCACCCCTGAAAGCAGCAGCGACCCGAGCGCCCGCCTTGTCAAACCCGGCGCCGGCCAGGCTAGGGGCGCTGACAAACTGCTAAATGTTGCTGATGGTGAAGGTGACACGCTGACGACGGCGCAAGCTCCGCCGATAGTCTATGAATGTCACAAATAGTATCCAAATTGCAAAAGTCGCACAAGTACAGCCCTGACCCAGACCAGGCCTGCGGACGGGCTGGTGCCTCAAGAGATCAAAGGGGCCGGCTCGGCCCGCTTGTCAGGCCAGCGCCCAGCCGGCCAACGCCGCATACACAGGAATACCCAGCAAGATATTGAAGGGGAAGGTGAGCCCCAGGGACAGTCCAAAGTACAGCGAGGGATTGGCCTGCGGTATGGCATGGCGCAGCACCGCTGGCACTGCAATATACGAGGCGCTGGCTGCCAGCACCATCAGCAAGATGGTATCGCCCAGGGGCAGGCCCACCGCAAACGCCAGGCCCAGTGCCAACAGCGCATGCAGCAAGGGTGCCAGCACCGCATAGGCCAGCAGCCAGGGCGACTGACCCCGCACCTTGGGCAGGTTGCGCGCCGTCAGCAAGCCCATATCGAGCAGGAAAAACGCCAGCATGCCCTTGAACAGGTCTGCGGAAAACGGTTGCATTGCCGCCCGCCCGGATTCACCCGTCAGCAAGCCCACCAGCATGGCGCCCAGCAGCAACAGCTGTGCCCCGTCGGTGAAAGACTCATGCAGGACCTTGCGCATGGACAAGCCTGACCCCGCTGGCGCGGCCAGGACCGCTGCGCCAACCGCAGGCGCTGGCTCGCGTTGCCTGACCCTATTGGCAAAGAGCACCGCCAGGATGATGGCCGGAGACTCCATCAGCGCCATGGCCGCCGCCATATGCCCGCCATAGGGCAGCCCTCGCGTCTCCAGAAACTGCACGGCGGTGACGAAGGTCACCGCGCTGACCGAGCCATAGGTGGCCGCCAGGGCGGCAGCATCGTAGGGCCCGACCAGGCGCCGCAGAAACTGCAAGGCAATAACTGGCACCACCACGGCCAGGGTCAGGGCGCAGGCCAGCCCGCTGGCCACCTGCACCGTCAGGCCCGACTGCGCCAGGGCAAAACCGCCCTTCAGGCCCAGCGCCATCAGCAGATACAGGGAGAGAAAGCGCGAGATCGGCGCTGGAATCTCGAGATTGGATTTGATGGCGCCGGCCAGGGCCCCAAGGGCAAAAAACAGAATGGCCGGATCGAGCAGATTGTTCATGAGGGTTCCTTGGGCCGAGATGCTAGCCGGCGCACTCTCGCCTGTAAAATTGATAATTAAGCTTCTTTACATATCAAAATATCTATGAACGTCAGTTTCCGTCAGATGCGTCTATTCCTGGCCTTGGCCGAGACCGGCTCGGTCACAGCGGCCGCCCGCTGGATGCACGTCACCCAGCCAACCGCCTCGATGCAGCTGCGCGAGATCAGCGAGGCGGTCGGACTGCCGCTGTATGAGTTGATTTCCCGCCGCGTCCATCTGACCGATGCCGGTCGGGAGCTTGCCCGCACCGCGCGCGCCATGGTCAGCGAGTGGGACAGCTTCAGCCAGAAGGTGGACGCGCTGCAGGGACTCAGACGCGGCCAACTCAGATTGGCGGTGGTGAACACCGCGCAATACTTCATCCCCAGGCTGCTGGGCAGCTTTTGCGCGGCCCATCCCAATATCGACGTGGCGCTGCAGGTGCTCAACCGCGACGGGGTGCTGGGCCGCATGCGCGAGAACCAGGATGACCTCTACATCATGTCCAGACCGCCGTCAGACATCGAGCTTGAAGACCGGGTGTTCATGTCCAACCCCCTGAAGGTCATCGCGCCGCTCAAACACAAGCTGGCCACGCGCAAGCACATTGCCTTGCACGAGTTGCGTGAGGAGCGTTTCATCCTGCGCGAGCAAGGATCGGGTACCCGCATGGCCACCGACAGCCATTTCGAGTCCGCCCGGTTCACGCCCACCGTCAGGCTGGAGCTGGGCAGCAACGAGGCCATCCGCGAGGCGGTGGCCGCCGGCCTGGGCTTGTCGGTGCTGTCCGCCCATGCCCTGGGCCAGCAGCCCAAGCAGCACGGCGTGACCGTGCTCAGGGTCGAGGGCTTCCCGCTGCCCTCGCAGTGGCATATCGTCTGGCCCAAGGGGAAAAGGTTGTCGCCGGTGGCCCAGGTATTTGGCCAGCACCTGGAAAAGGCGTCCAGGCGCCAGACAGCCCCTGGCTGATGGCGCGGCTGGCTGGAATCGAACCAGCGACCCTTGGCTTCGGAGGCCAATACTCTATCCACTGAGCTACAGCCGCATGCTGTATCGCGCGCAACCGCAAAATAGGGCCGCCCGCTGGCGAGTGATTCTACCAGCGTGCTTTTTGTACAGGGCTGGCCCGGGCAGAGGCAAGAGGCGGGCTGTCTATAATGCCGGGTTGCCGCGCCTGAGTCGAAGGCCAATGACAGACCTGATTTTTTGAGGACGCCATGAGCGCTAACGATCAACACACGGATCACGAAGAAGGCCACACCGGCCCCGTCAAAACCCCCGGTCAGCTGCTGCTGACGGTTTTTTACTCCTTCGTGGTGCCTGTTTTCGGCATCATTGCCTTGGTTTACTTTGTCGTTTCTGCGCCCAAGCCGAGCGCCGGAGCTGACAACTCGGAAAAAGCTGTGGCCGAGCGGGTCCGCAAGGTCGGCGCGGTTGAAATTCGCGATGCCAACCGTCCGCTCAAGAGCGGAGAAGAGGTCTACAACGCACAGTGCGCCGCCTGCCACAACGCGGGTGCTGCGGGCGCCCCGAAAATGGGTGATGTGGCCGGCTGGGCCCCCCGCCTGAAGACCGGCTTCGAGGCACTGTGGAACTCCTCGCTCAAGGGCAAGGGCGCCATGGGCGCGCAAGGCGGCGGCGACTACAGCGATGTAGAAATCGGCCGCGCCGTGGTCTACCTGACCGGCAAGTCCGGCGGCAAATTCGCCGAGCCAGCGGCACCGGCAGCTGCGGAGACCGCGGCCGCCAAATAAGGCCGGCCCGAAAAAGTAAAAAGCCGGTCAATGACCGGCTTTTTTTATGGCCGAGGCTCGGTCCGGGCCGGCCGCTCGGCCGCCGGGCTACGCACGAAGCCAAAGCGCCTGGGCAAATCCTGCGCTGACAGTTCCTGCGGCTGCCACCGGCCCTGCTCCACCGCCTCGCCTGCCAGCACCATGTCTTGCGTGTGGACCAGGCCCAAGCCCAGTTCGGTCTGCAGGTAAAGGCGGCCCAGCTCGTCAAGCCAGCAGGACTGCACCGAAGCGCTCAGACCCGAGTGCGACATCACCGAAAAATCCTCATGCACCCGCCATATCAGGGGAGTCGCTTCCAGCTCGACATAAACCCGCTGCGGTCCGTTTTGAAAAAACCAGCAGCCTGCCTCATCAGCTTCGTAATTGCGAGCAATGAAATCGATCAGCTTCTCATGCTTAAGGTGCGAGCCCTTGCTGGTTGCGGTGCTGCCGCTGCCTGCAAAGGGCCCAGCGGCTTGCGTGCGATCGTCACGCATGAACCACTGCCCGCGTGCGTCCAGGCCCAGCCAGCCGTAGCAGGCAGGGACCTTGGGCCATTTGGCCAGGGCGGCTTTGACGATGTCATCCATGCGGTACGGTCTCGAGTTGGCGGTGATTGTGACGCGGTGCCGCCCTCAAAGGGAAAGTGCCAGGAAATCGGCCACGGCCTGCGGCATGGCCAGCACATGGGTGCCTGGCCAGCGGCCGTCCGCTGCGGGAAAGCCGACATGGCCGCCCTGCAAGGGCTGCCACAAGGTGACGCTCGGGCTGACTTGCCCTGGCCGGGGCAGGCTTTGCGCCGGCACAAAGGGGTCATTGAGGGCATTGAGCGCGAGGGCCGGCACCGCGATGTTCCGAAGCACCGGCAAGGCCGAGGCCCTGCGCCAGTAGTCGGGCGTATCGGCAAAGCCATGCAGGGGCGCGGTAAACAGATTGTCGAAGGCGTACAAATCTCGCACCCGCAGCAGGGCCTGGCGATCGAACAGGCCCGGATGCTGATCCCACTTGGCCAGCGCCTTGGGGATCATGGTCTTGAGAAACATCGGCGTATAAAGATAGCGGTTGAGCCCCCGGCCTATGGCCAGTCCACCGGCCATCAGATCCAGGGGCGAACATACCGCAGCCACCGCCCGCACCCAGGCCGCGGCCTGCTGGCCATGCTCACCGGCCCAACGCAGCAGGGCATTGCCACCGAGCGAGATGCCCACCGCCAGCAGCGGGCCGGGGTGTGCCGCCTTGAAGCGCTCCAGGAACCACTGGATCTCCACATGGTCGCCCGAGTGATAGGCCCTTGGAGCCAGGTTCAGCTCGCCCGAGCAGCCCCGAAAATGCACCACCGCATAGCGCCAGCCGCGTGCGCGCGCCACGCAGGCCATGGCCTGGGCATACTGGCTTTGCGAAGTGCCTTCCAGCCCGTGAAACAGCACCACCAATGGCCGCTGGGCCTGGTCGATAGAGGGCGCATCGGTCGCAGCATCCGCGAGCCAATCGATATCGACAAAGTCGCCATCGGGCGTGCTCCAGCGCTCACGCCGAAAACGCGGCGCTGAGAGATCAACACGCCTGGCGCGCAGCGCCGCCCACACGGTTTGCAGATGACCACCGGGCAGCCACCAGGGAGCGCGGTAGACCATAGGCGTCAGTGCAGCACGGTCGAGGGCGCAGCCATGGTCTGCCCATCAGCCGCGCTACCGGGACTGGCATGGTGCACCACCATGCGCCAGCCTTGCGGCGTCTGGTGGTACACATTGGTGGCCACGACAAAGGCCTGGGCCGAGCCCTCGGGCGTGAGGATGTCCAGGCGCTCGACCAGGCTGTGCATGCAGGCCCCCAGGGTCTGCAGACGGTGTATGCGCTCAGGCCGGGCCTGTATCGTGCCGTTGGCGAACATGGCTTCGAAACTGGTCCGGATCAGGCTGGCGCCGACCAGCCGGGGACCGCCGGGATGCACACAAACGATCTCGTCCTCGTCAGCCCAGCAGGCCATGAGCTTATCGATGTCACCGGTTTGCAGTGCTTCGTAGAAGGCCGCCTCAATCTCATCGGCGCTGCTGGTATCTGGCGGAGGAAGCTTGTGCTTGGGCATGGCTGGATAAAAATAAGCGGCGTGGGCTTGCAAGCTGTCGGAATGGTCTGGCAGGGGTAGTCCCGCTTGCTCCCTCACTGTGTGCCGGGGAATATGTTAGTGTCGCTGACTTGCGGGCCTGAGCCTTGCCTGGAGCTTTTTTCATGCGCCTTATCCATCTTATTCTTGCCGCCACACTGACCCTGCTGCTCAGCGCCTGCGGTTACAACGATTTTCAAAAGCTCGACGAGCAGACCAAGTCGGCCTGGTCCGAGGTGCTCAACCAGTACCAGCGGCGGGCCGATCTGGTGCCCAATCTGGTGGCCACGGTCAAGGGTGAGGCGAACTTCGAGCAAGAAACGCTGCTGCGCGTGGTGGAGGCGCGCGCCAAGGCCACTTCTATACAGGTCACACCCGAGACGCTCAAGGACCCACAGGCACTACAACAGTTCCAGCAGGCGCAGGCCGGCCTGGGCTCGGCCTTGTCGAGGCTGTTGGCTGTCAGTGAAAACTATCCCAACCTCAAGTCCAACCAGGGTTTTCAGGACCTGCGGGTGCAACTCGAAGGCACGGAAAACCGAATTGCTGTGGCGCGCAACCGCTATATCCAGGCGGTGCAGCAGTACAACGTGTTGGCGCGCAGCTTCCCGAGTAACTTGACGGCCATGGCCCTGAATTACGCCGTCAAGCCCAACCTGAGTGTGGCCAACGAGGCGCAGATCAGCCAGCCGCCAGCGGTCGATTTCCAGAAGAAATGAGCACCTGGCTGTGAGGGCCTGCTGCGTCATGGATCTGTTCCGGGCACTGTTCCGAGCGCTGGGCCTGCAAGGGCTGCTGGGCGCGCTGCTGCTGGGCAGCTCTTTGGCCTCCTTGGCGCAAAGTCCGCAGCCTATCCCAGCCCTGAGCGCCCGGGTGATGGACCTCACCGGTACTTTGCGGGCGGACCAGACGCAGACTCTGGAGGCTCGTTTGCAGGCCTTCGAGCAAGCCAAGGGCACGCAGATCGTGGTGCTGATGGTGCCGACCACGGCGCCCGAAGACATCACCGACTACGCCCAGAGGGTGGGAGATCTGTGGAAGATCGGACGCAAGGAGGTCGGCGACGGCTTGCTGCTGATCATCGCCAAGAACGACCGCACGCTGCGCATTGCGACGGCAAAGACTCTGGAGGGCGCCATTCCCGACCTGGCAGCCCGCCAGGTGATTGATCGCAGCATCACGCCGCGCTTTCGCGAGGGCGACTACTTTGGCGGCATCGACGCCGGCCTGACCGCGCTGATGGCTTTAGTCACGGGCGAGAAGCTGCCTGAGCCCCAGCGCAGCGAACCGGGCATCGACTGGACGGGCGCGCTGGTGGTTTTTTTCTTCGCGGTGCCCATCCTTGCCCGAATTGCTTCAGCCCTGCTGGGCCGCAAGGGCGGATCCCTGCTGACCGGCATAGGCATAGGCCTGCTGGCCTGGCTGATCAGTGCCAGCGTGCTGCTGGCCATCGCGGTAGGTCTGATCGCTGCGGTCTATGGACTGGCCAGTACCGTGATGAACTGGCAGCGCTATTCGGGACGCGGCAGCGGTGGCTCGGGAAGCTGGGGCGGCGGCTGGTCTTCCGGCTCTCACGGTGGCTTTCGCAGCGGTGGCGGCGGCGACTTCGGCGGCGGTGGTGCCTCCGGCCGGTGGTGAAGAAGGTAGCGTGATGACCCAGGCAATGTCTCTGAGGCAAAGACTGAGCTCTATCGTCCGTGCGCTCTGGCTGGATGCGGCCGACGTCGAGCGCCTGCTGGGTCGGGGCTGGGCAGAGCGACTGCGCCAGCAGATCGCGCAAGCGGAGGCCGATGGCAGCGCTGAAATTCGCCTGTGTGTGGAGGCCGCCCTGCCGCTGCGTGATCTGCTGCACGCTGGTTCGGCCGACTTCGATGCGCTGGCGCGAAGGCGCGCCATTGGGCTTTTTGGCGAGCTGGGCGTCTGGGATACCGAAGCCAACACCGGCGTACTGATCTATGTGCTGCTGGGTGAAAAAGCGGTAGAAATCGTGGCCGATCGGGGTCTTCGCGGCATAGCTTCGGCGCAGTGGGAGGCGCTTGCACAGGCTCTTGCCCAGGATCTGCGCGCAGGCTTGAAGGAACAGGCGCTGGCGACAGCGATAGAGCGCTGCCACCAGTTGCTCGGCACGCTCAATCTGCCGTCCGACAGCGCTGGCAATGAGCTGCCGGACGCGCCGCAGGTACGGTGACCATCGGGTAGCCATCAGCACAAAAAAACCGGCTTGAAGCCGGTTTTTTTGCACAGACTGAAGGTAGCCGTTCAGCGCTTTTGACGGTATTTGCGCAGGGCCGCGATCTGCGCCGCCATGACCGCCAACTCCGACTGCGCCTTGGCCAAATCGATGTCGCTCTTGGCGTTCTTGACCGCCTCTTCAGCAGCCTTGCGCGCTTCGCTGGCCTTGGCCTCGTCGAGGTCCTTGCCGCGGATCGCGGTGTCGCTGAGCACGGTGACGTGATCGGGCTGAACCTCAAGCACGCCGCCGGCCACAAAGACAAACTCTTCCGAGCCGTCGGCCTTTTCAATGCGCACCGCCCCGGGGCGGATGCGCGTGATCAGGGGCGTGTGACGCGGGTAGATGCCCAACTCGCCGGCTTCGCCGGGCAAGGCCACAAAGCGCGCTTCGCCGGAGAAGATGGACTCTTCTGCGCTGACCACATCCACAAGGATGGTGCTCATGGCCGTTCCTTAGACTTTCTTGGCTTTTTCGAAGGCTTCGTCGATGGTGCCAACCATGTAGAAGGCCTGCTCGGGCAGGTGGTCACATTCGCCGGCGACGATCATCTTGAAACCACGGATGGTTTCAGCCAGTGGCACATACTTGCCCGGCGAGCCGGTGAAGACCTCGGCCACATGGAAGGGCTGCGAGAGGAATCGCTGGATCTTGCGGGCGCGGGCCACGGCCAGCTTGTCATCGGGTGCCAGCTCGTCCATGCCGAGAATGGCGATGATGTCACGCAACTCTTTGTAGCGCTGCAGCGTACCCTGCACCGCGCGGGCGGTGGCGTAGTGGTCTTCGCCAACCACGTGGGGGTCCAGCTGGCGGCTGGTCGAATCCAGGGGGTCCACAGCGGGGTAAATACCCAAGGCGGCGATGTCACGCGACAGCACCACGGTGGAGTCGAGGTGGGCAAAGGTGGTGGCAGGCGAGGGGTCGGTCAAGTCGTCGGCTGGCACATACACGGCCTGGATGGATGTGATCGATCCCACCTTGGTCGAGGTAATGCGCTCTTGCAGGCGGCCCATCTCTTCGGCCAGGGTAGGCTGGTAGCCCACGGCAGAAGGCATACGGCCGAGCAGCGCCGACACTTCGGTACCGGCCAGGGTGTAGCGGTAGATGTTGTCCACAAAGAACAACACATCGCGGCCTTCGTCACGGAAGGACTCGGCAATCGTCAGGCCGGTCAGCGCCACACGCAGACG
>JAIXOM010000060.1 GCA_027486755.1 Comamonadaceae bacterium
AACTACGCGCTTTATCCACACTTCAACGTCTTCGACAACATGGCGTATGGACTTCGCATCCGCAAGGTGCCGAAGGACGAGGTGCAGCGACGTGTCGAGAAGGCTGCGGCCACGCTGGAGCTTTCGCACCTGCTTCAGCGCAAACCCCGGCAACTGTCAGGCGGTCAGCGCCAGCGGGTGGCCATGGGCCGCGCCATCGTGCGGCAGCCGCAAGTGTTCCTCTTCGACGAACCTCTGTCCAACCTCGATGCCAAGCTGCGTGCCCAGACGCGCCTGGAGATCCAGAAGCTGCACCGCGGGCTGGGCGTCACCTCGCTGTTCGTCACGCACGACCAGGTCGAGGCCATGACGCTGGCCCAGCGCATGATCGTGATGAATGCTGGGCGCATCGAGCAGATAGGCACGCCCGAGCAGGTCTACGGTGCGCCGGCCACCACCTTCGTGGCCAGCTTCATCGGCTCGCCGCCCATGAATCTGCTCAATGGGCAGGCCACGGCCGCCGGGTTCGAGCTCGGAACGCAGCTGCTGCCCCTTCCCGGCCCAGCGCCGCGGCACGGGCCGCTGGCCCTGGGTCTGCGTCCGGAGCACACCGAGCCGGGCACCGAGGGCGACCCGGCCTGCTGGCCGCTGCGCGTGGATGTGGTGGAGATGCTGGGCGCCGAGCGCCTGGTGCACGGGCATCTGGCTGGCGCGGCCTTCACCTTGCGCATCGACGGCACGCTGACCCCACCGCACCCCGGGCAGACGCTGTACCTGCGCGCGCCAGCTGAGCGCCTGCACTGGTTCGACCCGTCGACGGGTCAGCGCGTCGAGGCGGCCCGATGAATCGCTCGCCCTGGCCACTACCGCTGTGGATCGCCCACCGCGGCGCCGGCAAGCTGGCCCCCGAAAACACCCTGGCAGCCTTCCGGCTGGGAGCCGCCCATGGCTATCACGCTTTCGAGTGTGACGTGAAGCTCAGTGCCGACGGTGTGCCCTTCTTGCTGCACGACACCACGCTCGATCGCACCACGTCCGGGCGCGGCGTCGCAGGGGAACTGGACTGGTCTGCCCTCTCGCGCATCGATGCCGGCAGCTGGCACAGCCGGGCCTACGCAGGTGAGCCCCTGCCCAGCCTTGAGGTGCTGGCGGCGTTCATGCACGCCAACAGCTTCGCGCTGGACCTGGAGATCAAGCCCACCCCCGGCGCCGATCGGCGCACGGGACAAGTGGTGGGGCGGGCTGCGACGAGGCTGTGGCAAGGGCCAGGCACCCCGGCACTCATCTTCAGTTCCTTCAGCCCGGAGTCGCTGGCCGGCGCCCGCGAGACCGCGCCTCACATCCCGCAAGCGCTGCTGCTGGACACGCTCTGGAGCGGCTGGCTCGACGCGGCCACTGAACTGGACTGCGCCGCCGTCATCACCAACTACAAGGTGATGTCGGAACAGGCGCTGGGCCAGATCCACGCCGCCGGCATGCGGGGCCTGGTCTACACCGTCAACGATCCTGCTCCTGCGGCCTGGCTTCAGTCCATCGGCATCGACGGGATCATCACCGACGCGGTGGACCACTTCTCGCCTCGCAACTGAGCACAAGAACCTGGAGTAGTGGCCGCGGCCGTCCGCCTTCGGCGGCCGCGATGGGCTTGGCAGCAGGCCCGTGGTCAGCTCAGCCTCACCGCAGCTTGGAAGACCATACGTCTGCTCAAAACCCTTGCTGGACACCGCAACATCGCAACTACTGCGGCCTACCTGTATAGCAGTCCGGCGCAGCTCAGGGCTGTGGTGGAGATGGTGTAACGGCGGGCCTTCGGCTTACTACACCAGATCAGAAAATAGTCACGCTATCGGCAGCACATCTGCAAGCAAGCAGGACGCGGCCTACGCATGCGGCCCAACGATACATTCGCCAGGCCGCATGCTCTTCACGATGGTCAGAAGCTGAACCCTAGGCCGAAGGTGATTCCAGTACCTTTGACACCGTTCTTGTCGTAGTAGGACATGTAGTCCACATTGGCGGAGACCTCCTTAGTCACCTTGAAGGACAGACCCACGCCGTAGGAAAAATCGCCGCCCGAGTCGGTGACTCGATATCCAGGCACCGAAGCCGACAATTCAGTCTTTGCATAACCCAACCTTGCGAATACGTCGAAATTGGGAGCCAAGGCCACTTTAGGCTTCAGAAAAATGCCCCAGGTGTTGTTGATCTCAGCTGTGACGTTAACGCCGCTGATACGGGTGGTGTCGTCTGAGATACCCAAACCAAACATACCCTCCACGGCCATGTTGGGGTGGACTTCAGTACCCACGATGGCACGAACAACTGTAGGTTTAAAGCTGTAGCCAGATTCCTTGTAGGTAACCTGCGACAGGCCGATCTCGCCGTACCAGGTCTTCGGGGCGGACTGTGCGTTGGCTACGGACGCTGCTAGGCCAATGCTTGAGGCTGCGACGAAAAGTGCAGCGAGACGAAGATTTTTTCTCATGGGTTTTAAAGAGGGTTAATAAGTCAACAGGGAAACCGCTGCGCATGGGGATCATTCTTTTGCGTGCAGTCGACAAGAAGTTTGCAATCCGGCAAGCTCATGGGGGCTGTCAGCATTTCTGTGTGTGAGGCGCTTGGGTGATTTGGCTTCGGGTCAGATCTTTACTGCCTTCAGGTCCCTGCCAGGCCGCCGGAGGCGCCCCGGTTGAGCCATGGATTCATGGTTCAACCCCTCATCTGCCAGCCTGCGCCGGCAGCGTAAATCGCTCTTCGTAGAGTATCGCGAATTGGTTCATCGCTTCGCGCCACTCCTTGGCTGCGCGCCCCCAATCGGCCGTGATGTTGCGCAGGGCCAGCCACAGCAGCTTGGTGGCTGCATCGTCGCTGGGGAAGTGGCCGCGGGTCTTGATGATCTTGCGCAGCTGGCTGTGCAGGCTCTCAATGGCGTTGGTCGTGTAGATCACGCGGCGTACAGCCGGCGGGAACGCGAAGAACGGAATCACGCGGTCCCAGGCCCTGCGCCAGGCAGCCACCACCGTGGGGAACTTCAGGCCCCAGGGGCCGCGCTCGAACTCGTCCATGGCATACGCAGCCGCCTCAGCGCTGGCCGCCGTGTAGATCGGCTTGAGCGCCGCAGCAAGCGCCTTGCGGTCCTTCCAACTGGCGTAGTCCAGGCTGTTGCGGATCAGGTGCACGATGCAGGTCTGCAGCGTCGTGGCCGGGAACACCGTGGCCAAGGCCTCGGGGATGCCCTTGAGCCCATCGGTTACCGCGATCAGGATGTCGGCCACGCCGCGCGTCTTGAGGTCGTTGAAGACCTTCATCCAGAACTTGGCCCCTTCGGTGTTCTCGATCCACAGCCCCAGGATGTCGCGCGTGCCGTCGGGCAGCACCCCCAGGGCCAGATAAATCGCCTTGTTGCGCACCACCGCGTCCTCGCGGACCTTCACCCGCAGCGCGTCGAAGAACACCACCGGGTACATCGCCTCCAGCGGCCGCCCCTGCCAGGCCGTCACCTCGGCCATCACTGCGTCGGTCACGGAGCTGATGAAGTCAGGCGAGACCTCGGTGGCGTACTGTTCGGCCAGGAAGGCCTGTATCTCGCGCACCGTCATCCCGCGCGCATACAGCGCCACGATCTTGTCGTCAAAGCCCGTGAAACGCCTCTCGTGCTTAGGGATGAGCAGTGGCTCGAAGCTGCCCTGCCGGTCGCGCGGCACCTCGATGCGCAGCGGACCGTCATCGGTGAGCACGGTCTTGCCGGTGCTGCCGTTGCGGTGGTTGTCCGCCTGTACGGGCTTGTCACCCCCGGGCAGGTAGCCCAGGTGGTGGCTCAACTCCCCGCCCAGAGCTCGCTCGATCAGCGCCTTCTTGAGCGCCATCGTCACGTCCTGGATGGCCTCGGCCGTGGTCGCGCCCTGCGCGATCTGGTCAAGCAACTCCTGTGGAATCTTGGGCAGCGCCGCCGATCTCTCGGCGATCGCGGCGTTCTTCAACTTCGTTTTGCTGGGCATACATGTTCCTCATCGTCATGTTATGCCTCACACACAAAATTTCAGACAGGCTCAGCTCATGCAGGGAGCTTTCGGTTGGCTCAACATCTGAGCTTTAGCCAGCCCTAGTGACCATAAAAAAAGCGCCCTTCCGGGGCGCTTAGCTGGCTCTAGATCGACCTCAGGGCTTGGCCACCCGGTACGGGCCATCCGGCAAGGCGTTCGGCCCGAGGATGAACACCTGTTGATTGGCTTGCTTCGTCAAGGGCATATAGTTCGGAGCAGCTCTCGCAACAGCTGCCGTGATCACGGCGGTCAAAAGCGCCGCCATAGGTGAGCCTGCGCTGTTGTTATTGTTGTTAGGCTGATACTGCATGCGCTTCTTCTCGCTCCAGATCTCCACGTCATCCTTGCTTACGAGCCTGTATGAAAAATCTACAGTCACCGTTGTGGTGAACACGGCAAACTGGGCGTCCCAGCGGTTGATGGTCACGTAGAGAACGGCGTCGGATCCAAAAAGCTTAGACAGGGCGCTGGCCGGCTGCTGGTGTACGCGCTCTCCCTCATAAAAGCCTTCCTGCTCAAGCACAACTTTTGCCGTGTTGACCGGAAAGACGTAGTAGCCCTTTTCAGCAATCGGTACCGGGAGGGTAGCCAGTACGTAGTTAGGCGCATCCACATCCAGCGACTTGTTGACTACGGGCACAACCAGGATGGATCGGGGCGCTGCTGCGGTGAAGGCACTCATATCCCTTTTAATCGGCTGTGTGACGCAGCCGGTCAGACTCAGAGCTGTAAAAACAGCGAGCCATAGTCTTCTGTTCATTGCTTTGCCCCCTGTGCTTGTTGCTCGAGCCGCTCTAGGTTTTGAATCAGAGCGGTCATGAGCTGCTGACTTTCGGGCCAGGTTTGTCTTTCCTGTCCGTAGTAGCTAATGGCCTGTCTGCGCTGACCAGCCTGCAGGTACAGCGTTCCCAACTCGGCGTAAAGACCAGGGGCCACCTTAGTGCCTGACTGCCTCGCCTCCTGAACATGGGCCTCCAAGCGGTTGCGCATGGCTTCCGCTTTGGTGGGATCCTTGTAGCTGGCATAGAGCTGGTCATCGTATCCCGCCCACTGATAGAGGGCTTTGGAGGCGCAGCCTGTCAGGAGCGCAAGGATGGACAGCATCAAGGCGCTGCTCACTCGTTGGATGCTTGATTTGTTCACAGTGGTCAACCTCACTTCAAGATAAATGACTTGTTCACTCCGTCGGCCACATAGAACCGCTCGTCAAGCACGACCTGGCTTCCCCAAAGCACCTGAAGATGGTGGGTGCCGGAAATCAGGCGCAACGAAGATTGCCCATCGCGAAAATCTCCGGCTTGGCCCATGGCAAGTCCGTTTATTCGAATCTGAGCCTGGGCAAGTTCAGCCTTTTCAAGCTGGAATGAAATCTGGGGACGGATATCGGCAACGCCTTGCTTTTCAGTGGGCATCTGCGTGCAGGCAGAAAGCAACCCAATCGTTGCTGCCGCCACAACAAAGAAGACTTGGGAGATCAGTCTTTTCATGATTACTCCTGAACGCGAACAACAAGTTGCTCCACACGCATGCTCTCCAGTGAGCCGCTGCGGATGCGGGCAACGGCGCCCTCGTTGAGCTCGTTGTCGCCAAAAAGAGCTTCGATCTGAACCTGCGCCACAGTTCTACCGGGAAGCGTGACCATCGCGCCCGTTTGAGGCGACTTGATCTTCTCTCCCTGAGTCAAGACCTGCAGGATCTGGCCTGCTTGCAAACCTTGTGACTTGCCGCCGCTCAAGAAAAGCCTATCGCCTTCCGCCTTGAGGATGAAGGTTTGCCAGGGGCGACTGCTAAAGTCGACCGCCAGTCGGCTGACCGCCTCGGATACCGCTTGCCTGATGGCCGCATCATTTAAGGTTCCGTCATAGCCCGCTTGCGAACCGAATCCGAAGGTCGATGCCGTCTCCGTCGAGGCCTCCCCAGCCCCCGAAGTGGCAAAAAGGATTTGTCCCGTGTTCGTATCGACTACCCTCACATCGATCTTGGCGAAGGCGACCTGCCTTTTGCTCGCAGACACAAAGCCAGTCGCGCCCAAAGTCTTGCGGCCAAATTCGGTCAGAGATCCAATGATCAGTGCGTCAACCCCAATCAGGTTTAGGCGACCATCGGTCAGGCGGCTTTCGGCTTCTACCTTGCCAATATCCGGTCGTTCAAAAACAAGGAAGGAGCCAGACTCCGTGAGTGCCTTGCTTAGCAGGTCAGTCACCTGCTTGCCTAATGGGTCGCCGCTGCGATCGCGCAGAAGGGATTGCCCATAGCTGGTTTCATTGGTGATTCGACCGAGCGCAATCTTTCGCTTGAGCGCCGGCTTCCTAGGCGGCAGGTTCACTGTGGCCTGCTGGGCGGCCCTCAAGTCCTGAGCAGCTACTGGCGCCTCCCTGGGAGTAACGGGCGGCGACTGAACGGCGCAGCCGGTCAGCCATCCAAGAGACACGGTTCCGGCGGCGGCCAAGACTAAGCGACGCGAATGAATGATTTCGTCATGGGATAGGGAGGGTATGCGGGGATTCATCTTCGGAACCTCATGTAGGATTTCCTTGCTCAACTGTGAGAGTTCGTTGGCTCAAAAGGTGATCTACCGACTGGCTCATAAACCAAGCTATGTCCGATACCGTATTGCCAACGCTCGTACCCGGCTGCGCATTGCCCTGACTAAAACGTCATCTCCCACTACTTCGACCTGATCTCCATGCCTGAGTACATCCATAGCAAGCTCCGTAGGGTCTCGGTAGGGAACACTCAATTCCAGTCGCCCGTCTGCCTGGCGGTGCATCCTTTGCATCGGATGCCAAGTCTCTCGCTCGACCCACAGGGCAGCCTCCTGGGAAAAAAGTAGCGTGGCCCATCGCTTAGGTTCGCCAGGAAAAGTTCCGTAAGCCCCATCGAAAAGCCTTTCGAGCTGCCTCAAGGACACATCCTTTGCAGGTGCCTCTAGGGTCTCCGCAGCCTCAACGGCATCGAGTGCAAAGCGCCTCAAATCATTGGTCTTATGACACCAGGCGTCGAGATACCAAGTTCTGCTGAAGACCATGCGTTGAGGCGAAACGTCGCGCTGCGTGCGGTCTTGTCGCGATCGTGTGAAGTACCTGATCCTCACCTGCCGCCTTTGCGCCATGGCCGTTGTAACCACGTCAAACGCATCGCCGTCTACCTCGCGCTTGCCTGGAACAATCAGGCGAATCCTGTCAATCAGTTCGTTGCGCCCAGACGCATGGGACATCAGCTTTTCGCATCGATCGATGACCGATTTCAGCCGGGGAACCAGTTTTTGGTTCGGGTCCAACTGCTCAAGAAGACGGTATGCAAAGGCCAAGGCATGTAATTCAGCCTCGCTAAACCAAAGGCCGGGCACCTCCTGCCGAACATTTACGCCACCAGCCTCAATCCTGTAGGTCCGATCGAAGGCGTCATATGCAATGGGGGTACCCAATTGTTCGCGCAGGTACCTGAGGTCGCGTTTAAGGGTGGCAGGGGAAATCCCCAGCCTCTGCAAGATTTCGTCGAAACGTAGGCTCTTTGTGCCACGCAGTAAGCTGGTGATCCGAAAGAGTCTTTCTGTGCGACCCATGCGTGTTATCTCCTGTATTGCTCGGGCTTTGCTTTTTTTCTGCGCGCAAAAAGCCATCCTCTTACGTAGGTGGCTCAGCGATTGAGCCGGCCGTAGGCTCCCGTGATGAGCTTTCCCGTAGCCGTTTGTGCTTCAGCAAAAAAATAGCGCAGCGAACTGGCCGGCATAACGACCAACAAACTAGGAGTTGAGTTTGAAAGATCACAGGCTCAGCTGAAGACCGCGTTGCCTGCAATTTCATCCAGTACCCCACCAGACCGCAGATGCTGGCTGACTTACTTGGCTGGCCCGTGTTCCAGAGTTGAATTGGCCCTGTAGGTACGCGCTCGGGGACCAGTACCAGCAACGCGCGGGGGTGGCCATGATTCGAGCGCCGAGACGTTACGTACGACCGAGCGCGGTCCAACGCTTTCACGCGCCCCGCTGCGCGCACCATAGATCACACGGTGAGTCAGCAGGCCTGCTGCTCCAATCTAGTGGACCAACGCGGGCGCAAATCGCCACCTCAACAATTCAGGTGACCACCTGCTTTCATCCATCTCCCAGCTTTCGTCAAATTTTTCTTCGAACCAAGACTGCGCAAGCTCGTAGGCCTCATCGATGTCGTCGCTATCCAAACGGGTATTTACAGCCAGAAGGTCAGTTTCAGCTGACACATTGCCCAGGGCCACAGAAATGAACAGCCATTTGTAGGCCTGGTACAGATCCTCGAGCCCCCGTGCAGATTGAAGGTAAAGCAAGCCAATACGATGCTGGGCCTTGATGCAGCCCAAGTCCGCGTCGGGCTGCAACCACTTCATCTCCTCAGGCGCCGAGCGAAACATCGGTGAAAGGGACACGTTCTCAACTTTCATATCGAATGAAGGCGACCAGCACCCCAACCCAGAGGGTGCCCGTCCAACTGTGCAATCAAATAAGTCCTTGCCACCGTTCATGACCTGCCCTTGTCTAAGGACCCGGAGGGAGCTGCGGCTGCAGAGTCACAATGTTGTTTCGCGACGAGCTCACCCGGTGAGCCTGCGCAAAGGGTCTAATCTGCCGTACTCCTATGCGCCGCAACTTCATTCGTATTTTTCAAGCACTCACCACCCGGACCCTGCTGGTCGCCACCTTCTTATGGGCTGCCGGGGGCACTGCATGGGCTACCGAGCTCTCGGCGCAATCGGCCTTCAAGCGTCTGCGGCCATCTGTCGTGGAGATTCGGATTGAGGTCAAAGGCAACCGAGGTACGTCGGCGGGGGCCAGCGGGTTCGTCGCCTTTCGGCCCGACCTGGTGGTGACCAATTACCACGCCGTCACAGAAGCGCTTTACGAGCCCGAGCAACACCGTATCTCCGTGGTCACAGTTGGAACCGAGCAGATTGAGGCGCGCATTCTGGCGCTGGACGTCGTCAACGACCTCGCCCTGCTCCAACTCGAAAAGTCACCAGGCGTGCCCCTGCTTCCGCTGCGCAGCAGTCGCCCGGCCCGAGGTGAGATTGGTTTTTCCATGGGCAAGCCTGGCGGCTTCGAGGTCGGCATCGTCAGTGGCACATTTAACGGGGTCATGAACGACGACCCAAAAACCCTGTTGGTTTTTAGCGGTGCCATCAATCGCGGCATGAGCGGCGGACCCATGTTTGATGCGCAAGGTCAGGTGGTGGGCGTCAACGTGGCCACCAGCACCCGCCATCAACTGGTGGGCCTGGCTGTGCCCGCAGAGGCATTGCTCAAGCTCTACAAGGGCACCGATGGCGGCCAACCACCCGACCAGCAGAGCCTGCTCAAACAGGTGGCGTCGCAAGCCGTTCAGTTCGGGCAGCATCAAGTTCAAGCAATGGAAAGCAGCCCCACGCCAGAGCGCACGCTGGGCCCTTTCACCGTCAGGGGCGACCTCAACAAAGATAACCCATGCCGAACCGAGCATTCGGCCGATGCCTCGCGCCCGTATGTTGAACTCGAGCAAGTCTGTAACGCCGGGGTCGGCGTCTCGCTGATGCCAGGCCGCAGCGCCGGTCGCATCAACAGCGAGTCGGTCTGGCTGAGCAGCAGCAGCCTTTCGCCCTGGCAAATGAGCAACCTGCTTGAGCGGCGTATGAACAGTACCCGTGAGTTGCCTGAATCACAGCGCGGCACACCCCCATGGAAGTGCCGGCAGCAGAGTATGCAAAACCTGGAAGCGCTCCCGCTGCTCGTGTATGGCTGCCGCCGCCCCGTCAAGCACCTGCCCGACCTGCATGACTACCGCTTCCGATATGTCTCCAAGGTACAGGGGCCAAACGCATTGCTGGTATCACTCGACCTGACTGGCATGGATGAAAAAACCGCCCAAGCAGCCCTGCTTCTGGTTATGAAGACTTCCCGCTGGCAGCCCGCCACCAAGACGGCACCATGAAGCAACTCGCCAAGCCCTTGGTCGCCGCAGCTCTGGTGGGGCTGTACCTGGCACTCTACGCCGGGCTCATCCATATTCACCGGATCGAATTGACCGACCTGCCTTCCTTTGCGTCTGGCTTTGTCATTGAGACGGCCTTGCTGGTGCTCTGGTGCCTGGCCTGGTCGGCGGCAAGCTGGCTACACGCCCGGCGCGATGACTTCATCATGCATCTGTCGGTCACCGCGATCGGCGGAACTATCTGCCTGCTGGCCCTCTACCTGGCCATGCCCTGGACTTTCTACCTGCTCGACCTGCCGTGGCGGGCGACCTATTACGAGCTCGCGCGCGTGCCGAGCATCATGCTCTTTGGCTTGTGGCAATGGCGAATCGTGGCGCGGCGAATGCCGCCACTGCGTTTGTGGGCGGGCATCAGCCTCACCCTGATTGGCCTGCAATGCGTCCAATCCTGGTCGCAACTGAACACCGTCGAAAGCATGGCCAGGCTGCCCTTTGAAGCCAATACCGTCTTGCCCCTGGGTTCACCGCTGCCCGCTCCTGACCTGAGCCAAGGTGTAAACCGCATGTGGTCGGCCGGGTGGGACTGAAGCAAGCGTTTAAATCCTGGCCGGCTGGCGTTTAAACATTCAAGGCAGGCATTTAAACCGGCAAGGTGCTCGTTTACACCTTTGAGGCAAGCGTTTAAACCCCTGAGGCATCCGTTTAAATGCCCAGTGCTGGTGTTTAAACCCGCGAGACCGCTAAGTGCGGACTGCCATGAGAGCGAGAGTCGCGCGCCCCCTCGCAGGGCCTGATGCACCCATGCGTTGACCAGGCTGCATCGATCAGGCCACTCCGCCTGGCAATCTTTACAGCCCGAGGGCTCAGCCTATGAGCTTTGCCTGAGCCAAGATCCTGGCCATGATTTCAGGCCCCCTGCTCGTGGCTCAGGCTCCCCTGGTGTATCGCCAGGATCGCAACCGCGCTAGCGCATTTCACGCACCTCGCATAGGCACCGCTTCCCGAGCAGTCGCCCCGCGCGGGGTGCGCGGTATCGCCTGCTCGGGAAGAGGTGCCCATGCTGCATGCATGCATCATCCCGTGGCTTCAGTGACCCGGGCGGGGGGCCACCCCTTATGAGCGCATTTCGCCAGGCTGCACAGCCGGTACACGACGGTTTGGCCGAGCTGCTGTTCGCGGCTCAGTCCGATCTACACGGTTTGCTCACCCGTCTAGACCCATGGGACCGCAGCTTTCCGGAAAAGGCCTGGCTAGGCATTGCCGACCTCACCAGCGGCATGTGGCCGCAGCTGCACAAGCTCATGCCCGGGCATTCCAAGCGCTCTGTGCTGCAGCAGGCATGGGCCGCGCGCTTTCAAGCGCGGGTGCATATTGGCCTGCTCTACCGCGCAGGGCTCGCCGATCCCGAACTGGCCGACGAAGCCGCACGTTTGCATACCATCACCACAGGCCGTTGGAGCAGCCCCCTGAGCACAAGCGACGACGTACGCCATCGGGGGCTGGTGGGGTTTTTGATGGCGGGCAATGCCCGTGAAGCAGGCATCCCAGACCTGGGGCGGCACACACGCTACCGGGGGAGCATCCGCCTGCGCTATAGAGTTGCCAGCGTTTGTGAGCAAGGCGCCAGCTTAGCGGCTGCGATCAATGCAGCAGCGCGCCAACCCGCCGCGACCGCCTACCAAAAGCGCATCGAACTCAGCCGCGCCGTGCATGCCGGCCGCATGGCCGGTAGCCTGGTCGGTCGCACTTGGCAGCCCCTGAGCGAGCTGTCTTTTGGCCTGCTCAAGCCCGCCGCGCAGAAGCTGGTTCACAGCGTTCCTCACCTGTGGCCGCTGATCTTCAGCAAAGCGCTTGCGAGCAGGCCCCAGCTTGAGGGTCACCTGGGCAGCCTAATCGCCGAGCGCGAGCGGATCGAAAACCTGCTGATGCAGGTGATGCGACTGGTCCGCCTCCGAGACTTAGCCGCTGTCCATGGCCTGATGACCCAGTTGCCCGACAGCTCCCTCGTGCGGGCCATGGGTCGGCGGCTGCGCAAGGAGCCATGGGGCCTGCAAGCCAATCACTCCCACCCCAGCAATCAAGCCTCTTTCGGGCCATGGCGGCCAATACCCAAATCGACTCTAGACCGGCTTCGAGCCTGGGCCCCCTCACCCTTGCCCGTCTGGTGGGCTCTACAGCCCAGTGAGCTGGCCCGTGCCATCTGCGCAGGCGAGCTGGAGGAAGACAGCATCCAACTGCTGGCGGGCACCCCGCAAGACCTTGCGCCCATGCGCAGAAGCTGGAGCGATACAGAACAACGCGACCTGATCCGTGCAGGCCATGCCCGTCTGGCTACTTCAGACGCCCCGGTCTGGGACGGGCTCTCGCTGGCCGAGTTCGCCACCGGCGTGCGTGCATCACCCGGCCTTTGGACCAGCTTACTGGCCAAGCGGCTTGAAACACTGCCCAACGCCAGCCCCTGGCTCGCCTTGATGGCTGGCACGAGTGAACAAGAAGCGCGCGAACTGCGCCAACTGGCCCAGCTCGCCATTAGCATCCATTGGCGCGGTCAATGGAATGAGAACTGGGGCATCTGGATCGCGTCGAGCTACGGCTGCCCAGGGTGGGACAGCATTGAGTCAATTTGCCTGGCCAACACCATCCCGATTAAAGACACCATGTCCATGTTCGCGGCCGGACAGCAAGCCCTGTATCCCGATGCCTTTCGGCAAGTGGTAGCCCGCTCGCTGCATAACATCGAGCTATTGCCACCGCGGCCCATGCTCTACATCAAACGCTGGGTCGCCCGAGACCCGGCCAGCGCAGCCGCCTTGGCCGATCATGGCCCGGTGCAATGGGTCGAAAGGCTGGTAGCCAACACCACCACACCGCTGGCTGCGCTCGATGCTTTTATCGGCAGCGAAGGCCTGCCGCCCCCACTTCGCCGGCTGGCTTGGCGCAACCGCATCGCGCGCACCAGCGACGCGCAGACCCTGGCCCAGCTTTCTGCGCGCATGCCTGCCAACACAGGCCGCTTTGACAAGCTCAGTCTATGGATGGTGCAAGGCACTGAGGCCAGCCAAGCCATGGCCCTGATCCTGACGGCCCGGCGCGACGGCCCTCGCCTGCTGGAGTTGCACCAACGCTTTGGCGATGAAGGCTTCATCGCAGCCTGCCGGGAGGCAGCCCAGTTGCTGCGGCAAATGGCCGAGGACCCCACCTCCGGAACAAAGCAACGCGGCCGCCACGACGCTGCGGCGCTGGAACTCCTGGCCCACCTCGGGGCTGAAGCAGCCCCCCACCTCATGCCTGCTCTGGCACTTTGCCGCGCACAGCAGCCGGCCGGGTTCAAGCTCGACGGCGCCTACGCTCAGCACCAGATCCCCAAAAAAAACGGCGCAATGCGGCTCATACACGCGCCGCACCCGGCGCTGCGCAAAGCCCAGCGCCTCATCCTTGACAAACTGCTCGCCCCTTTGGAGGCCCACCCAGCTGCCTGCGGCTTTGTACCGAACCGCTCCATCGTGCACAACGCCCTGCCCCATGTGGGCCAGGCGGTGGTCGTCAATGCCGACATCCGCAACTGCTTTCCGAGCGTGCGCTGGCCGCTGGTACTCGGCGCCTTGCGCCGCGAACTGGGGCACAGCCTCTCGCCTGCCGCTTTAAGCCTGCTCGTTGACCTGACCACTGCAGGCGGCGCCTTGCCGGTGGGCGCCCCCACCAGCCCCGCGTTGCTTAATCTGGTGCTGCGCCGTACCGACGAAACACTGCACAGCAGCGCAGAAAGCGCGGGCTTGCGCTACACCCGCTACGCCGACGACCTCACCTTCTCGGGCAACTCCCAGGCAGTCAGCCTGCTGCGTCTGGCCGAACGCACGCTCGCGCAAATCGGCCTCACCCTCGATCCGGTAAAGACCAATGTCTTTCGGCGCGGACGCCGGCAAATGGTGACCGGCCTCGTCGTCAACGACCAAGTGTCGGTGCCTCGCGCTACGCGCAGGCGTCTTCGCGCCGCGGTACACAGGGTCGAGCATCAAGGGCAGCCGCACTGGGACGGCCAGCCTCAAAGCATGGCTTCGCTGCGCGGTCGGCTCGCCTTTGTGGCCATGGTCTGCAAGCCACAAGCCCAGCCCCTGGTCGACCGCCTGCAAAGGGCGCTTGCCGCAGAGGACCAGCCCGAATCCGAGCCCCCATCACCCGAGGGGTCGCTTGCATGACCGCTACCCGCAAATCCCGCACTCCCCGCACCCCCCGCTTTGAACAGGAGCCCGTTGACGTCAGCCTGCTGGCCATCTACCTGGGCCTGCACATGGGCGGGAGCGCCATCGAGTCATACAGGGGTGAGCTCGAAGGCGCCCTGATTCGGGCCGGTCAGCGCGCCGACCGTCTTGGCCTCATCCGAATGGCCATGTCGGGTATGCCGCAGGCCATCGTGCCCTTTCAGCGGCGCATTCCTGACATTCACCTGGCCGCCAGCCTCATGGATGATCTTGGCCGCGCCTGCTTTCGCACAGATGGCAGCGCTGTCGATGCCGGTTTCTTCATTTGGGTCGGTGATGAAGTTCGCTATGTTGACGATATCGGCGATAGCGCATCCCGGGTACCAGAAGTGCTGGACCCCTTTAGCACCCGGTCTCTGCTGCGCGACCTTTCGCTCTGGACCAGCAAGCCCCGCGTCGAAGTACTTGATTCCGCGGAGGGCGACTTGCTCGAGCTCATCCCGGGCACCGACCGGTTTGCCTGCCTCAAGGTCGCGCCGCCGGCGCGCAAGCAACTGGCCGACAAGCCCCAGCGCGCAACGGTGAGCCTGCTCAAGGTGGGGCCCAAGCCGCGAGACGGCGGCGCCCCTTCGGCACTCCAGGTCTCGCGGGTGGCGCTGGGTCAGGTCACGCTGGTGCGCGAGTCTGACAGCCTGCTCATGCGCCAAATTGCGCCCGAGTTCCTCATGGAAATGCATGCCGCATCGCTGGCCAGGCCTAGCCCAGGGCACGCCCTGTTCCTGCACGTGGACCTGCTCGACTCGCAGTTTTTGTCACCCCTGCCCGACCTCATGCAGCCCGGCGCCAGCGCCCCAGGCTGGTGGGCGCCCCTGCGTGACCTCTCCAACGGTCTGGGCGGCTCCTGGCGCACGGACGCGCCCCTGCCGCGCAGCACCGCTATGGCCCTCATGCAAAGCGCTCATTGGATGTGGTCTAACGACCTCAGCGAATGGGCGCAATGGGCCTGGTCGCTTCAACACCAGGGCTGATCAATCCGTCCTTCCAGCTTGCCAACTCAATGAAACCTTCTCGCCTGACCACCGTTCTCGAATCCCTGCTTGGCCAGCGCTGGCCTGCTTTCATCTGGGGCCCGCCCGGCGTCGGCAAAAGCTCCATCGTCAAGCAGATCGCCAGCGATCGGGGCCTGCCGGTGATCGACCTGCGCGCCAGCCTGCTCGACCCGACCGACCTTCGCGGCATCCCCGCCATTGAAGGCGGCCGCGCCGTCTGGTGCCCGCCCTCCTTCCTGCCCACCGCGGGCGACAAACCGGGCGTGCTGTTTCTTGACGAGATCAACGCCGCCCCACCCCTGGTGCAAGCGAGCCTCTACCAACTGGTGCTCGACCGGCGGGTGGGCGAATACGAGCTGCCGCCGGGTTGGTGGATCGTCGCGGCCGGCAACCGCCAGCAAGACCGCGCCGTGACCTTTCGCATGTCCAGCGCGCTGTCCAACCGCTTTGTGCACCTCGAACTCGAACCCGATGTGGACGAATGGCGGGCTTGGGCACTCTCCAAACGCATCAACCCGCTGGTGTTGTCTTTCATCGGCGTGCGGCCGGCTCTGCTGCTGGGCGAGGTCGGCGAAGGATCGGCCTACCCCACCCCGCGCACCTGGGAAATGCTCTCCGACGTGGTGCAAGCCCTGGGCGGCCCGAAAGAAGCCGCCGACGTTCTGCCCGGCATCGTCGGCCAAGGCGCTGCCGTGGAGTTTCAGGCCTATGCCAAGCGCGCCATCAATGAAAAAGCCATCCGCAAGGTGGTCGACCAGCCCCTCAACGCAGACCTGCCGCAAGACCTTGACGGCATCTACATGCTCACCTCTTGGCTAGCCTTTCATGCGGGCGAGGAGTCAGTATCCAAAGCCAGTGCGTTGCTGCTGCAACGCCTGCCGCCCGAATTTGCTGTGGTGCTCGCGCTAGACATGCTCAAGCCCCGGCCTGCCTTTATCAAAGAGCCGGGCTACCGCGACTTTCTTAAGGCCCACGGCCACCTGATCAGCCGATGAGCCCCGCCACTCGTAGCCCGCGGCAGGCTTCGCCGGGGGCAACCGACCCTGCCCCGAGCAGCAAGAGTACCGAGCTCAGCGGGCAGGCACTACAAGAGGTCTACGATCGGGTGCTGCGCGCACGCATACGCCTGAGCATGCAGCAGCCCTTCTTGGCATCGGCCGTGATGCGCTTGCCGGTGCGTCCCGTCACCGACGCATCATGGTGCCGCACTGCTGCTACCGATGGTTATCACATCTTCTACAACCCGCAGTGGGTGGCTAAGCTGCGCGAGGACGAACTGCGCGGACTGCTGGCTCACGAAGTGCTGCATGTGCTTTTTTCCCATGCTGATCGGCGGCAGGAGCGCGATGGCCAGGTGTGGAACATGGCCTGCGATTACGCCATCAACTACCTGCTGATCCAGCGCGGCTTTAGCCTGCCCGAAGGCGGCCTCATCAGCGCCCGTGCGCAAAGCAAAACCTCCGAGCAGCTCTACGCAGAACTTGCGCAGCAGATCAAGCTACCCAAGGGCTCGTCCGTCAAAAGCGGTGGCAAAAACGGTGGCACCGGTCAGCGCAAAAAACTGGGCGGGCCTGTCCGATCCGAAGACCCTTTGGCCGACGAGTCCGGAGACCGCGTGCCCGACCCAGGCGAAGACCTGATCGACGCCGACGACCCACGCGTGCGGCCGATGCGCAGCGCCGACGCACCCGACCGCGAGCAACTGGCCGAACTCAGACGCGAACTGCGCGAAGAGGCACTCACCCGGCTCAGCGGCGACGGCGCCGGAGCCTTTCGCAGCGAATGCGACGCCGACGAGACGCGCACCATCGACTGGCGATCTCTGCTGCGCGCTCACTTGTCAGAGCGCATCAAGGGCGACTGGACTTCGTTTCCCTTTAGCAAGCGCATGGTGCACCGGGGCTTGTTCATGCCCTCGGCCGGCATGCTGGTGCCCGGCCATGTGGTATTTGCCATCGACACATCGGCCTCCATGTCGCTGGACCTGCTGGCGGGCATCGCCGGCGAGTTGCAGTCATTTCGCGAGGTGTTTCCCTGCCGGCTGACCGTGCTGCAATGCGATGCCCGCTTGCAGTCGGTCGAGCATTACGAAGCCATGGACGGCTACGAAATCCCCAAGCGCCTTGAGATACACGGCAGAGGTGGCACCGACTTTTGCCCGGTTTTTGACTGGGTTGACGAACAAAGTGACGTGGCCCTGGTGGTCTACGCCACCGACGGAATGGGCAGCTTTCCCAGGCGCAAGCCCGAAGTTCCCGTGATCTGGCTGCACACGCCCCCGCATCCGCCGAGCGCGGCATTTCCTTTTGGTGTGGTCGTGAAAATTGCGCAGTCTTAGAGCCTGTTTGGCCGCCTGATCGCGCCGAGGGCGGCGCTCCTACACCCTCGCGCGGGCCACTGGGGAGTGGGAGCCGCGCCCCCGCGGCGATTTCTCTGCGTGGATCCCACCAAGGCGATAGAGCCACCCAAACATCCATCATTTGTCATTCTGGCAAGGCAATGTTACAAACGTTGAATGTCAGAAACAGACCGTCTGTACCGTTACAAAACCCTGCTCAGTCATCGCCGTGCCATGACAGCCGACGAGCTCATGGCTGCGCAGGAGATTTCACTGGCCACCTTCAAGCGCGACATCGCCAAGATGCGCGACCGCTTGGGTACGCCCATCGTCTTTGACAAAGACCTCGGCGGCTACCGGCTTGAAGCCAACCCAGACTCGACCGAACTGCCCGGCCTGTGGTTCACACAAGACGAGATCTTGGCGCTGATGACCATTCAGAACATGATCGAGCAGCTCGACCCAGGGCTGCTCGGCCCCAAGCTCAAGCCCTTTCGCAAGCGGCTCGACGACATGCTGACACGTCAGGGGCTAGACCCACAAGAGCTGACCCAGCGTGTGCGTGCGGTCCATGCCGGCAAGCGGCGCATGCAACTGGCTTCCTTTGAGACCATTGCCAAGGCCACCTTCGAGCGCAAGCAGGTGCAGATTATTCACACCAACCGGCAAAAAAGCGAAACCGTCCCGCGTGTGATCTCACCCCAGCAACTGGTGCACTACCGCGACAACTGGTACGTCGACGCCTGGTGCCATCTGCGCAAAGACCTGCGCAGCTTCTCCATCGACGCCATCACCAAGGCTGAGATCCTCGACAAACACGCCAAGGACGTCGATCTGGAAAACATGCGAAACCAATTCACCGCCGGCTACGGCATCTTCGGCGGCGCGCCCAAAGACTGGGCCGAACTGACCTTCAGCCCCAGCCGCGCCGAATGGGTGCGCCATGAAAACTGGCACCCTCAGCAGCAAGGCACACTCCACGCCGACGGCCGCTACAGCCTGCGCCTGCCCTACGCCGACGAGCGCGAGCTCATAGGAGACATCCTGCGCTTTGGATCCGATGTGCAAGTCATGGCACCGGCCAGCCTGCGCAAGCAGGTGCAAGAGCAGATCGAGCGCATGCGCGAGATGTACAGCTGAAGCTGGGGCTGCGGCGCGCGCAGGCCTGTAGGAGCCGCGCCCTCGCGGCGATGCAGCGCTTGATCATCAGCCCTATCGCGCCGGGGCGGCGCTCCCACAAAATCAAGCGACAACTGAGCTGAGCCCTTGCAAAAAATGAAGCTCAGCAAAACTGAGGGCATACCTGCTGCGTGTCTTATCCCCTCCTCCTTTGGGGGAGGGTTAGGGTGGGGGCATCGGCTCACCGCGACACAGCCGCATTTCCTTGAAGGCTCATGCCCTCACCCCTGCCCTCTCCCTGAAGGGAGAGGGAGCAAGAAAGCTGCACCGCCCCAGGCCAGGGCTGTTTGGGTTTTATCCCCTCTCCCTCTGGGAGAGGGCTAGGGTGAGAGCATCAGCGAATAATTGGTATCTGACCTCCATTAAATTGTGAGTCCCATTAAATTGACGTCATTACAATCGGTCAAAAAGTAAGGAGTCCGACATGACCGAATCGACCATCACCCTCAAAGGCCAAACCACTGTGCCTGCCGATATTCGGGCCTTGATGGATGCCCAGCCTGGCACACGGCTGGTGTGGTCGGCCATGCCAGACGGCACCGTCATCGTTAGAGCCAAAACCAAGTCCATCCTTGAAATGGCCGGCGCGCTCAAGGCGCCCAAAGGCAAAAAGGTCAGCTTGGCCGGCATGAACCCCTGGCGCTGATGCCTGCGCTCGACACCAACATCCTGGTGCGGTTCATCGTCCAGGACGATGCGGCCCAGTTTGCAGCGGCCAAGCGTCTGATGAGCCGATGTGTGGCCGATGGCGCCACGCTGTTCGTGCCGGTCACGGTGACGATAGAGCTCGAGTGGGTGCTGCGCTCAAGCTTTGGCTTTGGCAAGAGCGATGTGCTGCAGACCTTGTCGGGGCTGCTGTCCTCGCGCGAGCTGAACTTCGAGTCCGAACACGCCGTCGAAGTGGCCCTGCAACTGTTCCGCCAGAGCCCGGCCGACTTTGCAGACTGTCTTCATGTCGCCCTGGCTGCGCAAGCCGGCGAACAGCCTCTATGGACTTTTGACAAAGGGGCCGGCAGGATCAACGGCGCTAGATTGTTGGCAAAGACCTAGAGGGCATCGCCGTTTCGGCTTTGTCCCCTCCCCCTCTGGGGGAGGGAGTAAGATTTAATCGGTGTCTGACCCCGATTGATTGGGTGTCTGACCCCGATTGATTTACATTGCCCCCAAATACTCACTTATCCTGGCCAGCACCTGATCAAAGTCAGGCTGCCCCTGGTAGTAGAGAGCCTCTGACTTTCGGTACTCGATCGCGAACCGCTGGCGCTGCTTCAGATCGGACAGGGTGAAGGCGGGATTGTTGGCGATCACCAGTTCGTCACCAGATCTGAAGCGTCGCAGCTTGCGTTGCTGGTAGTCCGGCTCCCTCATGAAGGCCTGGACTTGCGGAACCGCCAGGAGGCAATACACATCGTAATAATGCCGCAGGAAATTGGCTGGAAACTCACCAACTTCACTCAGGCGACGGTACTTGGTCGATATCGTCTGCAGCTTTTCGACGAACGTGTGGGTGAGGGCATAACACGGTACGTCAACGGCTCTGTTGTCGATGACCTCAACGCCCCTGGCCATCGCAAAATCAAGGGCCCATGATGAGATGGTGACTGGACTATTGGGCGCGGTGTCATCGAATCCAAGCTCCAGCAAAATCCCATCCTTCACGCCAGCCAACGGAGATACTCGCGAGGCATAGGACAGTCGGATACCCGCGCTGCGCATCTTTTCATCATCAAAGTATTCATCGCGATCCACGCTCGACACACCGGGAATTCGAATCAGCCTGGACAGTTCATCGTAGTAGGCGCGGCGCGACGCAATATGGGCAGGCTTATCCTGGTTGCGGCCTGACTTGACCTCTACGCCTGGTGGCGGCTCTATTCGGATGTCGATGTCCTCCGAGAACCGGTGTATCACGCCAAAACCCTTGGACAGCGAAGTGCCGCCCTTGAGCTCAAATACAAAGCCCTGAGCCTGCAGGCCCCAGAGGCTGTGCATGATCCAGTAGTCCTTCTCAACCAGCATAGGGTCCAGGCTTCGCTCATTGGCAACGACAGCGAGCAACTGGCTGAAGTCGCGCCGGTCGTGCAAAAACTCAGCCACTCGACCATTCCCGCAAACGTTTTCTGGTGGCCATGTTCCCATAGCGGTCAGCGGCCGCTTGTAGTTGTACCGGGTCGAACAACGACGAACGACTGCGTGCCTGCTTAAGAACCGCTTCACGGTCTTCGGCCAGCTCATCGAGGTTGTTCAGCAGGTCAACGTAGAGAAACTCGGCGCTCAATTTTTTGGGGAAGCGCGGTTTGACCCGAAAGTCAAATCGGCGATTGCCCAGCCTAAAAATGCCGTGGCGCTTGTGGTTGTAGACCAGGGTCTTGTTGTAGAGCTGGGTTGTTCCCAGCCCTACCGCGTTGTACGACGAGGGCGAGAACACCAGAAATTCTTTATCGCGCAAAAAGCCTTCCACCACTTGATCATCTGCCGGCGGGAGCGGGCCGAAGCGCGAGCCGCGCGGAAAGTGATACAGCCCCGGCGCCAGCTTTTCAAGGATGCCAGCTGCGAGCAATTCACGCAGGTTTCGGTCTACCGCATTACTCATGCGAGCCAAGTCATCACGCCGATACACCCGCCCCGCCTGCAATTGGGCCGCAAGCTGCGCGGCAGCACCCCGCAATGGGGAATTGGCTGTGGCAGGTCTTTCAGACATGACTGTATCTTCATTGAAATTTCATGCATTTTAACGTCAATCTGATCATCAGTGAACCAAACCAAGCCACGGCGCACAGCTACATCAATCTCACGGCGATGCAGCGCTCGATCGGCAACCGCATCGCTGTTTAACGTGTTCATGCCCCCACCCCTGCCCTCCCCCAGAGGGGAGGGAGTAAAGAAGCTGCGCCGCCTAGAGCCAGCACTGCATTGGTCTTGTCCCCTCCCCCTCTGGGGGAGGGTTAGGGTGGGGGCATCAGCTCACGGCAACGCAGCCGGGTTTGATTGAAGGCACATGCCCCCACCCCTGCCCTCCCCCAGAGGGGGAGGGAGTAAGAAAGCTGCGCCGCCCCAGACCAGGGCTGTTTGGGTTTTATCCCCTCTCCCGCTGGGAGAGGGTTAGGGTGAGGGCATCGGCTCACCGCGACACAGCCGCGTTTGATTGAAGGCACATGCCCTCACCCCCGCCCTCTCCCTGAAGGGAGAAGGAGCAAGAAAGCTGCACCGCACCAGGCCAGGGCTGTTTAGGTTTTATCCCCTCTCCCTCTGGGAGAGGGCTAGGGTGAGGGCATCGGCTCACGGCAACGCAGCAGGGTTCGATTGAAGGCACATGCCCTCACCCCTGCCCTCTCCCAGAGGGAGAGGGAGCAAGAGGTCGCCTGCCCTCAAGTCTGCGTGCGCCTGCCCTCTACCGTCTTGCGGCGCAGGAAGGCGGGGATTTCTAATTCTTGGGAGCGGTTGCTGTAGAGGACTTCGTCGGTACTCGAGAGTCTGCTTTGCATTTTGCGCGACTTGTAGAGCATCTCTTTGGACATGCGCTGGTCGTCGCGCTCGCGCATCAGTTGCCGGGTAAAGGCTATCGATGCGGCCACCCAAGGCTCGTGGCGGCCTAGGGTTTCGAGGTGGGTGAGGAGTTGCTCGACCTGCATCCAATCGCCCTGCAGCGCCGCTTGCCGGATTTGCAGTTGCAGTTGGGCGGCGGACAGCTCATGGATGCGGCGCTGTACCAGTTCGTGGGTTTGCAGGGCCTCGTACTCGGCAGGCTGCACCTCGGGCAAGGCGGGCAGTTGCGCTGTGAAGGTTTGGCGTTCGCCGCTGGCGTCTGTGGCCTGCACCGTGACGGCGAGCACCGTGCCATGCTGGCGCTGCAAGCGCAGCGCCTCGCGCATGGGCATGCGCAGCAAGGCCCAACATTCAGAGCCCATGGCCACCGAGGGCATGCGCCAGCCGCTGGGGGTGCGGTCGTAGGCGTTGAGCATTTCCAGGCCGGCCGGTGCACTGGTGGCCGACAGTTCCACAGAGCGCCACTGCAGCTGCGAGAGCAAACCAATCTCGGCATCAAAGGTTTCGGCCAGGTCCACCGCCCGCTCGCCATAGTGCGCGCTGCCCTGCCCGGCCTGGGCCATGGCCGTCATGAGTTCTTCATTGAAGTCGGCCCCCAGGCCAACTGTGGTGGTGGTCACGCCCGCGCCGGCCAGTGCGGCCACCTGCTCGCAAATGTGCGCCGTATCGGTCAGGCCACGATTGGCCTGGCCGTCCGAGAGCAGCATCACATGGCAGGCCGCTTCGCGCCCGGCATGGGGCGCCAGCATCTCGCCACCGCGCAACCAGCCGGCGTGCAAATCGGTGCTGCCGTTGGAAGTGATGCCCTGCACCAGCGCCTCGATCACGCCGCCGACCTGCTCCACGGTTGATAGGGGCATCACTGTGTCCACCGCATCGTCGTACTGCACCACGCCCACCTGGTCGGTCGGGCTCATGCGCCGCACCAGGTCAATCGCGCAGCGCTTGGCCTCGGTAAGCTTGCTGCCGTCCATCGAGCCCGAGCGGTCAAGCACCAGCACCAGGTTCAGCGGCGTTCGCTTGAAACCGGCCTGCGGCTCGGACTGCAGGCGCACCAGCAGGTGGAAGTCTTGGGCGGCCTCGCACAGGGCGGGCCGAATGGGGTTGATCACAATTTTCATGCTGCACCTTCTTTCGGTTCGGGGGTTGAGGGGGGCAGGCTGGGCTGGGCCTGCATACGTCTTTCAATCGCATAGAGCTTGTCGGCTGTTTCTGCTTCAAACTGGTTGAGCCGCATGCTCATCTCTTCAAAAAAATATCTTTGCCTCTCTATGAGCTCTTCAGTGCTCTTCAATTGGCGCTCAAAAAACACTTGCATCTCATCGCGCTGCCTCTCAAGCAACTGCCCAAACATCTGCTCCAGAAAATCCTTCTGCTTGTGCGCCTGCTCAAACAAGTAACGCTGCTGGTCCATCTGCTTTTCGATCATGAGCATGGGCTTGTGCAGCATGCGGTCAAAGCGCTGGGTGGCGTCTTCCATCAGGTCGGCCAGCTTGCTCACGGCCACCTTGAGCTCCACCGGGTCTATGCGCTGCACCTGCACCCGTGAGCCCGCGTCGCGCAAGGCGTCTTCCACCATGGTGTGCACCTTGGTCTGCAAATCCTTGAGCTGCACATGCACCCGCTGCTCCATGTCGCGCATTTCGTGCATCACGTCGACCATGCCCATGCCGGTCGACAGGCTGGGCAGCGGCTTGGGCGATGCGGCCCTGCGCGATGCAGCCACCGGCGGCGTGCTGCGGCCTGCCCCCTCCGAGCGGAAAGCCGCCACCAGCAGCTCGGCCTCGCTCTTACGGTCGGTTTTTTCGAGGTAGCGGGCCAGATCGTCGGTGCCCACCACCGCGGTGTACTTGGCAATTTGGGCCAGCGAGAAGCCTTCCGTCAGCAGCCGCCGGGCGGCCACAAACTGCACCAGGTGCCGAAAGCCATACAGCGCGTCGCGCCCCTCGCGCAGGGGCTTGTCGACCACGCCGATCGACACATAGTGCCGCAGCAGCCGCTCATTGCCCTCGCTGGCCTCCTGCGCCAGGCTGAGCGTTTTCACCAGCAGTTGGGCTGCGTCAATCAGCGCCTCGGCACCGCCCTGAAAGTCTTGGCGCAGTTTTTCTATCGTTCGGTTCATGGGGTTTACCTCCTGTTGCAGACGCTGCCTGGTGGCCGCATACTGCCATTGACAGCCGTCATTGTGACAGTGATAATTGTTGTTGTCAACATGCCAATGCGTGTTGTCAAACAAAAACCATCTCCACCCTAAAAAACCCATGCCCAGCGCGCCCGCCCTGCCCCGCACCCCCATCTTCTACAGCCCACAACAGGTGGCCAAGCACGCCTTCATTTCGATACAAAAGCTGCCCGCCTTCATTGCCGGCGCCAAGCGCCCCACGACCGAGCCCGCCCCATTTACCGCCGCCGACTTCAAACTGGCCCACAAAGCCAGTTACGTCGACGCGGTGCTGAGCCTAAAGGCCGACAACGGCTTTGGCACCCGCAGCGAATCCATCAACCAGGCCCTGGCCTACAGCAACGCCAGCCTGTGGGCCGCGGCCGAACACGCGCTCGAAGCCGGCGGCATCGCCTGCTCGGCCTCGCAGGGCTTTCACCATGCGTCTTACGACGGCAACTTTGGCTACTGCACCTTCAACGGTCTGGTGATTGCCGCGCGCAAGGCCCTGGCCAGCGGCATCAAAAAAGTGCTCATCATTGACGGCGACGCCCACTACGGCGACGGCACCGACAGCTGCATTCAGGCCCTGCGCCTGGGCAAAAGCCTCATCAACATCACCCGCGACCAAGGCATAGGCCATGCCCAAGCCGGCCTCAAGGCTGAGGGCTGGGCGGCCTACACCCATGAGTTGCTGCAGCGCCACCGCCCGGGCCTGGTGCTCTACCAGGCCGGCGCTGACGCCTGGGAGGGCGACCCCTACGGCAGCGGCTACCTCAGCTTTGACGAAATGGGCTGGCGCGACGCAGGCATCTTCAGCGCCTGCCTGGCGCACAAAGTCCCCCTGGCCTGGAACCTCGCCGGCGGCTACACCGAGCCCATGGACAAAACCGTCGCCCTGCACCTGCAAACCCTGGCCGCCAGCGACCAGGCCCTAAGCGCAGCGCGCAAGGCCTAAAGCAACGCCCTCCCCCTGAGAAAGAACCACCATGCGCACCCATCGCCTGTTCCTCTACCTCCAGCGCTTTAACACCGCGCTGCCCGCCCTGCTGGCCCTGCTGCTGCTTGCCGTCATGGTCCGGGAGCTCTTGCCAGACATGCGGGGTGGCAGCCGTGAAACGGTCGACCCACCAGCGGGCACTGCAGCGGGCAGCACCGCAAGCGAGCCCGGCGCCAAGGCGGTGCCACTCGACATCCACACCAGCCACATCGACGCCGGGCCAAACATCCTGGTCATGAAAATCGTCGCCCCAAGAAATGATGGCAACCACTACGAAAGCAAAAGCACTGAAACCCGCAACCTGCTTTTCTTGAACGATGGCTCCGAGAAGGCGATCTGGCTCTTCCCAGACGCCTCACAGGCCATCACCCGGCTCGAGTCTCTGAACAATGAGAACACCAAAACCCCAATCGCCCTCTACCTTGAAACGGAGCCCCGCCCCTACAAATACGGCAGCTCAAGCCGCGCCAACACCCACTTGGTCAGCCCCGACGGCCTGCGCAAACGCGCCATCGCCTCCGAGATAGACCACACCCTCAGCCACCGCCAGCATGGCCAAACGCTGCAACTGGTCTACCAAAAAGGTAAGGCTGTGCGGGCCATGCGAGTGTCGCTGACCACCTTTGAGACCCTGTCAGACCGGGTGGTGGCGACTCTGAGCGAGGTGGAGAGCGAGTGAAAGCCGGCAACCCACCGGTCATTAACGAGCGCAGGTCCATCTGATATCTTTTAGATCTCTTTTACCGCCCCTGGATGCCCCCATGAAAGCCGCAGCCGCTCAAATCGCCTTTCATTACCACGCCCAAGACAGTGCCACCGGCGTGAGCCGCAGCACCGTCGAGCGCCTGGCCGATGTTCTGGGTGTGGACGAAATGCAGGTCATTCACCTAGCACTGCACGCGCTGGCTATAAAGCATCTGCCCCAGTACGAAGCCGACCAAGGTGCCCTGAGCGCAGCCCAGATCGCTCAGCTGAAAAAATCAGCCCCCAAAGCCAAAGCCCCGATGTCCACTTCAAGTCGATCAATTTGGCCGCAGCCAAATCGAACAGCACATTCGACACCACATCCTTGACCAGGATGTTCGCATCGGCCAAGACCAGCAAGGGGGACATCAGGCCGACAAGCCCAGCTTGTGAGCCAATGCTGTTGCCCGCACCTTGGACTGTTTGCGCTCTGTGCGTGGCGCAGATAGCCCCCCATCCAGACGCTTCAAATCGACTGCTTTGCGGGCTTGCGCCAAGGTTTTGGGTGCGGCGGCAAAAGCCTTGGCCACCAGTGCCTCAAACTCGCTGGCCAGCACTCTGCGGTGGCCACCCGCAGTGCGGTGTACCTTGCCCGCGTAAGTGCCCGAATCGAGCAGCGCCGCCACAAAGGGGCGCGAAAAGCCACAGAGATTGGCAGCCTCTTGGGTGCTGATCCAGTCGTTGACAGCCTGTGCTGGCGCTTTGCCCGGGCGCTTGACAGCGGGCACATCGGCCAGCTTGGCCACCTGTCGGGCCAAGGCTTCGGCCATAGCCTCCACATCAACCGCAGGCATAACGGTCCCGTGCGCCTTCAACTCCGCAGGCAGCGCCAAGCGCAAAGCCGATGCGCAACGCGCCTGAAACGAAGCCCCCTGATCGCCACCCGTGCGCTTTTTGGGGGTGCGCGGCACAGTCACTGGCTTGACCGGCGTGGCCTGCTTTTCAGCCTGAAAAACGGTACCCATCGCAAGACTCCTTACCCAAACGAACATTAAAAACGAAAAAATCGAAATTAATTATGTACCACTTTGCCCATTCACGCCCAAGAGGATTCAACTCTTCGCGCTTGCCTTTTCTCGGGATGACCACAGGGTGTCGCTGACCAGCTTCGAGACCCTGTCAGACCCGTCGGTGACCACTTTGAGCAAAGTGCAGCGCCAAGCACACCCTGCGCAGCCCCACCTGTACAAAGCCCCAGCCCCCAGGCTCAAGCCTTGACCCTGAGCGCCCGCACAGTTGCGGCAGAGATTGAGCGTAAAAACCGCCACATACCGCCCCACCCCACCGCATGAGCTAGCTACCATGCCCCCACACGCTCACGCCGCACAGGAGCCCGCCATGCACGACATCATTTGCCCCCATTGCCACACCGCCTTCAAAATTGACGAGTCCGGCTACGCCGACATCGTCAAACAGGTGCGCGACAGCCAGTTTGAGCAGCAACTCCATGAAAGGCTGAGCCTGGCCGAGCAAGACAAGCGCAGTGCGCTGGAGCTGGCCCGCAGCCAAGCCGCCAGTGAACTGCAACGAGCCGCAGCCGCCAAAGACGCCAGCATTGCCGCCCTGCAAGCCCAACTGAACAATGGCCAGCTGGCCCAGCAACTGGCCGTGACGCAGGCCCTGGGCAGCGTTGAAAAAGAACGCGACGCCCTGGCCGCCGAGCTGGCCCAGGCCCGCCAAGACCAGCACGCCGCGGCCGAGCTCGCGCAGGCCAAGCTGCAAAACCAGCTGCAGCATGCGCTGAACAACAAAGACGCCGAGATCCAAAGCCTCAAGGCCAAGGTAGACGGCATGGACACGGCCAGGCAACTGGCGCTGACCCAAGCCGTGAGCGTCGTCGAAAGACAGCGGGACGAGCTTAAGGCCAGCGTTGAGCGCATCACCCTAGAGAAACAGCTCTCAGAAAAAGCGCTCAGAGAGAGATACGAAACCCAGCTCAGCGACCGCGACGAAGCCATTGAACGCCTGCGCGACATGAAGGCGCGCCTGTCCACCAAGATGATTGGCGAGACCCTGGAGCAGCACTGCGAAAACGAATTCAACCGCGTGCGCGCCATGGCCTTCCCCCACGCCCACTTTGAAAAAGACAACGACGCCCGAAACGGCAGCAAGGGCGACTACATCTTCAAAGACAGCGACGAAGCCGGCACCGAGATCGTCTCCATCATGTTCGAGATGAAAAACGAGAGCGACGCCACCGCCACCAAGAAAAAGAACGAAGATTTTCTGAAAGAGCTGGACAAAGACCGCACCGAAAAAGGCTGCGAATAC
>JAIXOM010000018.1 GCA_027486755.1 Comamonadaceae bacterium
CATTGGTGGGCGAGGCCTCCAGGCCGCGCTTGCAGATGGTCTCGAACTCTTCAGCGTTGTAGGCAATGCCGCCGCCCGTGCCGCCGAGCGTAAAGCTCGGACGAATCACGGTGGGAAAACCCACCTCCTTTTGCACACCCCAGGCCTCGTCCATGCTGTGGGCGATGCCCGAGCGCGCCGAGCCCAGACCAATCTTGGTCATGGCGTTCTTGAACTTGAGGCGGTCTTCGGCCTTATCGATAGCCTCGGGCGACGCGCCGATCAGCTCGACTTTGTATTTTTCGAGCACGCCATGGTGCCAAAGGTCCAACGCGCAATTCAGCGCAGTTTGCCCTCCCATGGTCGGCAAGATCGCATCAGGCCGCTCCTTGGCAATGATCTTCTCGACCGTCTGCCAGGTGATGGGCTCGATATAGGTGACGTCGGCCGTGGCCGGGTCGGTCATGATGGTGGCCGGGTTGCTATTGATCAGAATGACCTTGTAACCCTCCTCACGCAGGGCCTTGCAGGCCTGCACCCCGGAGTAGTCGAACTCGCAGGCCTGGCCGATGATGATCGGGCCGGCGCCGATGATGAGGATGCTCTTGATGTCTGTGCGCTTAGGCATGCGCTTTCTCCTTGGCCTGCTGCATCAGCGCGGTGAAACGGTCGAACAGGTAGCCGATGTCTTGGGGGCCGGGCGAGGCCTCGGGATGGCCCTGGAAGCAAAACGCCGGTTTGTCGGTGCGCTCCAGGCCCTGCACGGTGCCGTCAAACAGGCTGATGTGGGTCGCCCGCAGATGGGCGGGCAGGGTTTTCTCATCGACCGCAAAACCATGGTTCTGGCTGGTGATCGAAACCCGGCCACTGTCCAGGTCCTTGACCGGATGGTTGGCGCCATGGTGACCAAACTTCATTTTGAAGGTCTGCGCGCCCGAGGCCAGGGCCATGATCTGGTGGCCCAGGCAAATGCCGAAGGTGGGCAGACCTGAATCGATCAGTTCGCCGGCCGCAGCGATGGCGTAGTCGCAAGGCTGCGGATCGCCGGGGCCGTTGGAGAGAAAAACACCGTCGGGCTGCAGGGCCAGCGCGGCGCTGGCCGGCGTCTGCGCCGGCACCACGGTAACGCGGCAGCCCCTGTGGGCTAACATGCGCAGGATGTTTTTCTTCACGCCGAAGTCGTAGGCGACCACATGAAACTTCTGCGCAGTTTGCTCGCCATAGCCCTGCCCCAAAGCCCATTCGGTCTGCGTCCAGTCATAGCTCGAAGCACTGCTGACCACCTTGGCCAAGTCCAGCCCGGCCATGCTCGGGGCAGCCTGGGCAGCCGCAAGCGCCTGCTTGATCGCAGCATCGGTGATGCTCTGACCGGCCGCCAAGGCCAAGATACAGCCGTTTTGCGCGCCGTAACTGCGCAAATGCCGGGTCAACTGGCGAGTATCGAGCTCGGCGATGGCCACCGTGCCCTGGGCGATCAGGTATTGGCTCAGGGTCTGCTCAAGCCGGAAATTACTGGCCAGCAAGGGCAGGTCCTTGATGACCAGACCGGCGGCATGCACCTTGTCGGCCTCGACGTCTTCGGCATTGATGCCGTAGTTGCCGATGTGCGGATAGGTCAGGGTGACGATCTGCTGGCAGTAGCTGGGGTCGGTGAGGATTTCCTGGTAGCCGGTCATCGAGGTGTTGAACACCACTTCACCGACCGTCGAGCCAGGCGCTCCAATGGACTTGCCGATAAAGACCGTGCCGTCGGCAAGGGCCAGGATGGCGGGGGGGTGACTTCCCTTTAGGGACAAAAGCACTGGGTTCTCCGTTGGGTTGACGGTTCGCCCGGTCGCACGCGCACGAGGGGACTGGCATCCCACTGGCGCTGGCTGGTGCTTGTGTAAAAAGTCGGCTTTTGCTGCGCCCGGGCGAGGCTGATTCTGAAAAGCCTCTGATTATAGTCTGGCTCCACCAGTGCCTGCGCTCTGGCGGACGGACGATACCGCACTGGCATGCAGGCAGATGGCCGCGGCCGCAGCCACATTGAGCGACTCCTGGCCGCCTGGCTGGATGATGCGTACCGCCTGCGTGGCCCGGGCCAGCAGGTCCAGCGACACCCCCTGCCCTTCATGGCCGAAGACCCAGGCACAGGGCCATGGCAGGGCCTGCTCGTGCAGCGCCTGTCCGCCATGGGAACTGGTGGCCAGAAGAGGGAGCGCCAGGCCCTGGAGTTCCTCGGCCTGCACCCCTTCAAACAGCTGCAAGCCAAAATGTGCGCCCATGCCGGCGCGCAGCACCTTGCCCGACCACAAGGCAGCGCAGCCGTGCAAGGCCAACACCTGCACAAAACCAAAAGCCGCCGCGCTGCGCAAAACGGAGCCCACATTGCCGGCATCCTGCAGCCGGTCGAGCACCACGGTGGGTACATCGGGGCGCCAGGCACTCGAGCGCTCCCAACTGAGCAGGGCGCCGATCATCGCGGGGGACTCCAAGGCGGTGAATTCGCGCCAGAGTGCGTCGGCCACCACCACCGTGCGCTCGGCTTGCGGCTGCCACTGTGCCAGCATGCTGTCCTGTTGGGACTGAGCCAGCACCAGGGTCTGCAGGCGCCGACCACCCGCTAGTGCCGCAGCCAGCAAATGCTCGCCCTCCACCCAAACCAGGCCCTGCTTGCGGTAGGCCGCGCCATCGTGCGCCAAGCGCCGCAGGTCCTTGATCCACGGGTTCGCGCGGGAGCTGATGAGATCGATCTGAGCCATGGTGTCAGCCGCGCTCCTCATTGACCATCACCCGCGCCACCGGCGAAAACGAGCGCCTATGCTCGGGGCAGGCGCCATGCGCTTGCAGGGCCGCCAAATGCTCGGCGGTGCCGTAGCCTTTGTGGGCCGCAAAGCCGTACTGCGGGTACTGCTGGTGGTATTGCTCGCACCAGCGGTCGCGGGTGACCTTGGCCACGATGGAGGCCGCTGAGATGGCAGGCACCAGAGCATCACCGCCGACGATGGCCTCAGCCAGCATGGGCAGGCGCGGCAGGCGGTTGCCATCGACCAGCACCTTCACCGGGCGCAGGCGCAGTCCCTGCACCGCGCGCTGCATGGCCAGCAGCGTCGCTTGCAGGATGTTGAGCGTATCGATCTCCTGCACGCTGGCCTGGCCCACCGAGCAGCACAAAGCCTTGGCCATGATCTGCTCGTACAGGACCTCGCGCCGCACGGCGCTCAGCTTCTTGGAGTCGTCCAGGCCACGGATGGGGTGGAGATCATCCAGGATCACCGCGGCTGCCACCACCGGGCCGGCCAGCGGGCCACGGCCTGCCTCATCCACGCCAGCCTGCAGGCCCGGCGCGTCCCAGTGAAATACGGCTTGCTCAGGCGGCAATGATTTTCTCGATCGCATCACAAGCCAAACGGGCGGTATCGCGGCGCAAATCATGGTGCAGGCGCTCAAAACGCTGCGCCAAGGCCTGCGCCTCTTGCGGATGGTTCAGCCAGTGCAGCACGCCCTCGGCCAAGGCCTGGGGAGTGGCGCTTTCCTGCAGCAGCTCGGGCACCACGAATTGCCGGCACAAGATATTGGGCAAACCCACCCAAGGTTGCAGTTGCTTGCGCCGCATGATCTGCCAGCTCAGCCAGGGCATGTGATAGGCAATCACCATAGGCCGCTTGAACAGCGCAGCCTCCAGGGTCGCGGTGCCGCTGGCCACCAAAGCGGCATCACAGGCAGCCAGCACCTGATGCGAGCGGCCGTCGACCAGGTGCAGCGCATCGCCATCGCGGGCGCTCCAGCCGGCTTGCCGCGCCGCCTGCTCGACCGCATGGCGCAAGGCAGGCAACACCGGCACGACAAAACGCAGCTCGGGCCGCTCACGCAGCAGCACTCGGGCAGCCTGAAAGAAGCGGCCCGCCAGGTGCTTGACCTCGGACTGCCGACTGCCCGGCAGCAGGGCCACCACCGGTCCGCCTTCGGGCAGGCCCAAGCTGGCGCGGGCCGCCTGCTGGTCCGGCGCCATCGGGATCATGCTGGCCAACGGGTGGCCGACAAAAGTAGCTGGCACGCCCTGCGCAGCTAGCAGTTCGGGCTCGAAGGGGAAAAGGCACAGCACATGATCGGCTGCAGCGCGCAATTTTTCGACCTTGCGCGCGCGCCAGGCCCAAAACGAGGGGCTCACGAAATGCACCGTCGCAACACCCTGGGCCCTGAGCGCGACCTCCAGGTCTAGGTTGAAGTCGGGCGCATCAACGCCAATGAACACATCCGGTGGCGCAGCCAGCAGGCGCTCGCGCAGTTGCCGGCGTATGGCCAACAGTTCACGCAGGTGAGGCAGGACCTCCACATAGCCACGCACCGCCAGCTTGCGCTCGGGCCACCAGGCCTCAAAGCCCTGCGCTGACATGGCCGCACCGCCTATGCCCAAGGAGCGCAGTTGTGGCCAGCGCTGGCGGCAGGCGGCGAGCAAGGCGCCACCCAGCAGGTCGCCCGACGCTTCGCCGGCCACCATGGCGAAACACGGCGATTGCGACATGGCCGAGCCTAGCGAACGATGCCGCGCTCGGCGGCGTCCAGAAAGGACAGCATCAGGTCGAGGTCGGCATCCGAAGCGGCATACCTACCCCGCATGGCCGCCAGCGCGGCCTTGGCGCCGGCCAGGCTCAAGCCCTGGCGGTAGAGCGTGCGGTACATGCGCTTGACCACAGTAATGCGCTCATCGTCAAAACCACGCCGGCGCAGACCTTCGGAATTGATGCCCTGAGCCTGCGCGGGATTACCCACCGCGTTGACAAAGGGCGGTACGTCCTGCGACAGCCGGGTCTGAAAGCCCGCCATCGCATGCGCGCCAACACGCACAAACTGATGCACGCCGGTCAAGCCGCCCAGCACCACCCAGTCGCCCACATGCACATGCCCGCCCAATTGCGTGGCGTTGGCGATGATGGTGTTGTTGCCCACCATGCAGTCGTGGGCCACATGCACATAGGCCATCACCCAGTTGTCGTTGCCGACCCGCGTCAGGCCGCCACCGCCGGGTGAGCCAATGTTGAAGGTGCAGAACTCGCGCAGGGTGTTGCGATCGCCGATTTGCAGCGCGCAGGGCTCGCCCGCGTATTTCTTGTCCTGCGGGATCGCGCCGATCGAGCTGAACTGAAAAATCCGGTTGTCGCGCCCGATGGTCGTATGGCCTTCGATGACGCAATGCGCACCAATGCTGGTGCCCTCGCCGATGCTGACATGGGGCCCAATGGTGCTGAAAGGGCCGACGCTAACCCGCTCACCCAGTTGAGCCTGGGGATCGACGATGGCGGTGGGATGGATGGAGGCCATGTGCAGCTTCGTGGCGGGCTCAGGCAATGGTGCGCATGGTGCACATCAACTCAGCTTCGCAGGCGATCTCACCGGCCACCCGGGTCACACCCTTGAATTTGTAGATGCCGGCACGGGAGCGCTCCAGGCTAACGTCCATCACCAGTTGGTCGCCGGGCTCGACCGGGCGCTTGAAGCGCGCCGCATCAATGCCCGCAAAGTAATACACCGTCTTGTCGTCCATTTCAACGCCAGCCGCATCGAAGGCCAGCAAGGCAGCCGCTTGCGCCATGGCCTCAAGCATCAGTACGCCGGGCATGACCGGCCGATGCGGAAAGTGCCCAGTAAAGAAAGGCTCGTTGATGGTGACGTTTTTCAGGGCCTGGATGCGCTTGCCCGATTCAATCTCCAGCACCCGGTCCACCATGAGGAAGGGGTAGCGGTGCGGAAGTTTCTTGAGGATCTGGTGGATGTCCATCATGGTGCCTTGTTATCGCCCTGCGCCAGCTGCGACTCTAGCCGCTTGATCCGGTCTCTGAGGCCGTGCAGTTGTTTGAGCGTGGCGGCGTTTTTTTCCCAGGCGGCATTGTCGTCGATAGGAAAGAGCCCGCTGTACAGGCCCGGCTTGTTGATCGAACGGGTGACCACCGAGGCCGCGGAGATATGAACGCCGTCGGCCAGGCTGAGGTGCCCGAGCACCACCGCGCCGCCGCCTATGGTGCAGCGCTGTCCAATGCGGGCGCTGCCGGCCACGCCCACGCATCCGGCCATCGCGGTATGCGCGCCCACATGCACGTTGTGGCCAATCTGCACCAGGTTATCGAGCTTGACCCCGTCCTCCAGCACAGTCTGGCCGAGAGCCGCCCGGTCAACGCAGGAGTTGGCGCCGATCTCCACATCGTCGCCAATGCGCACGATGCCCAGTTGCTCAATCTTGACCCAGCCCTGGGGCGAGGGTGCAAAGCCAAAACCGTCGGCGCCAATGACCACGCCCGAATGAAAAATGCAGCGACGCCCGACCAGGCAATCATGCCCGAGGGTGACCCGCGCAGCCAGTACCGTATCGTCGCCGACTTGGGCGCCCTCGCCCACCACGCAGTGTTCGCCGATGCGCACACCCTCGCCGATCACCGCATGGGCGCGCACCACCGCAAACGCCCCGATCGAGGCCGAGGCTGCCACCCGGGCTCGCGGATGAACGCTGGCGCTGGGGTCTATCCCCGCCTCGGCGATCGGCCCATGGCGGCGCTTCCACAGCTGAGTCAGCCGCGCAAAATACAGGTAGGGGTCAGCCACCACGATCGCCGGCCCGCGCTGGACGGCCAGGGCCTCCATCACGGGCGATACGATGACACAGCCGGCCTTGGAGAGAGGCAACTGGCTCTGGTATTTGGGATGGCTGAGAAAACTCAGCTGACTGGGCCCTGCCGATTCGAGCGGGGCAAGCCCCTCAATCGGCAATTGAGCCGGACCGATCAGTCGGGCTGGAAAGTCGACCTCAAGCGCCTGAACAATCTGGCCGAGAAGCAGCATTGGGCCGCCGGCGAGCGCTCAGTACCGGCTCAACGAGAACCCGCAGCACCGAGGGACCTGATCACTTTTTCGGTGATGTCGTGCTTGGGATTGATGTAGACCGCTTCCTGAATGATCAGGTCGAATTTTTCACTCTCGGCCAGCGCCTTGACCGCACGATTGGCCCGGTCGATGATGGACTGGAGTTCCTCGTTCTTGCGGTTGTTAAGATCTTCCTGGAACTCGCGGCGCTTGCGCTGGAACTCCCGGTCCTGATCGACCAGCTGTTTCTGACGTGCGCTGCGCTGGCTTTCGGACAGGGTCGGACCTTCACGCTCGAGCCGGTCCGAAGTGGCCTTGATCTGGTTACCCAAATCGTTGAGTTCTTTTTCTCGCTTGCCGAATTCGACTTCCAGCTTGGTCTGGGCCGCTTTGGCCGGCCCGGATTCGCGCACGATGCGGTCGAGATTGACAATGCCAATCTTCAATTCCTGGGCGACAGCGGACTGCCCCGCCAGGGACAGGGTCGCGCACAGGGCAATAGAGCTAAGGGCTTTGATCATCAGAAAGAGGTGCCGATCTGGAACTGGAAGCGTTGTATTCTATCTTCTGCCTGACGACGCAGCGGAGTTGCCAGAGCCAGTCGCAGCGGACCCACCGGCGAGATCCAGCTGATACCCACACCGGTCGAGGCGCGCAGCTCCTGCGCACTGATGGGGTCGCCTGCGGCAAACACATTGCCGGCATCCACAAACCCAAACAAGCGCAAAGTACGGTCATTACCCGCGCCCGGGAAAGGCGCGCTGAGTTCGCCATTGAGGGTGATTTTCTTGGCGCCTCCACGCGCCGCGCCGTTATCGTAGCGGGGACCGAGTGAGCCCTGCTCAAAGCCGCGCACCGAACCGAGGCCGCCGGAGTAGAAGTTTTTCAGCACCGGATAGGGCTGACCCGACATGCCTTTGCCAAAGCCGAACTCACTGTTAAATCCGATGGTGTACTGCTTGTTGAGCGCGATGTAGTTTTGCAACTGATACACCGCACGGACGTAGCGGACATCGCCGCCCGCACCCCAATCACCACTGAAACGCTGATACCAGCCTTTGGTGGGAACCAGGGCACTGTCACGCTGGTCTCGTTGCCAGCCCAGCGTCAGCGGCAGCGAACGCGAACGGCCGCCGTATTGCTGGGTATAAGCCAGCAGGCCCGGGTTGGAGCCCGGGGTCACCGACCAGGACTCGACGCCGGCGCCGAAAAACACGGTGTCAACTTCGGTGAAAGGCACGCCAAAACGGACGCTGGCGCCCTGGGTCTGGAGCAGGTAGTCAGTGGCCTCGCCCGTCAGCGGTCGGTTGGTACGGCTGTAGATGTCGAAAGCGCGCGACACACCGTCCGCCGTGAAATAAGGGTCGACCGTGGTGAGCACCACCTGGCGGTTCAGACGGCTGGTGTTGAGCTCAAGGCCCAGGAAATTGCCGGTGCCCAGCACGTTTTCCTGGCGGATGCCAGCGATGAGGGACAGCCGGTCTGCGGTGGAATAGCCGGCACCGATATTGAGATTGCCGGTGGGCTTTTCAACCACCGTGAAATTGAGGTCCACCTGATCGGGCGTACCCGGCACGTCCTGGGTGTCCACATCGACCTGGGTAAAGTAGCCTAGGCGGTTGACCCGATCGCGCGACAGGCGGATCTTGTCGCTGTCGTACCAGGACGACTCGTACTGGCGAAATTCGCGCCGCACCACCTCGTCGCGGGTGCGGGTGTTGCCAGCCACGTTGATACGGCGCACGTAGGCGCGCCGAGACGGCTCAGCCTGCAGGACAAAGGACACCCGGTTGTTGACGCGGTCAACTTCCGGCACCGCCTCCACCCTCGCAAACGCGTAGCCAAAGCTGCCGAAATACTCGGTAAAGGCCTTGGTGGTCTGGCTGACCTGATCGGCGTTGTAGGCCAGGCCCGGCTTGATGCTCACCAGGGTCTTGAACTCCTGCTCCCGACCCAGGTAGTTGCCCTCCAGGCGCACCCCCGAGACCACAAAACGCTCACCTTCGGTGATGTTGATGGTCACCAGGATTTGCTGCTTGTCCGGCGAAATCGCCACCTGGGTGGAGTCGATGCGAAAGTCCAGGTAGCCGCGGGTCAGGTAGTAGGAACGCAAGGCCTCAAGATCGGCATTGAGCTTGAGGCGCGAGTAACGGTCGGACTTGGTGTACCAGCTGAGCCAGCCGCCGGTGTCAAGGTCAAACAGGTCGCGCAGCGTGCTCTCCCTGAAGGCGCTGGCGCCAACGATGCGCATTTCCTTGATCTTGGCCAGCTGCCCTTCGGTCACGGTAAAGGTGAGGTTGACCCGATTGCGCTCGACCGGCGTGACGGTGGTGAGCACCTGGGCGCCGTAGCGGCTGCGGTTGATGTACTGACGCTTGAGTTCCTGCTCGGCCTTGTCGGCCAGCGAGCGGTCGAAGGGCTGGCCCTCGTACAGACCCGATTCACGCAAGGCCTTGCGCAGCGCATCCTTGTCGAACTCCTTGAGGCCGACGAAGTCCACATCGGCGACGATGGGGCGCTCCTCAAGCACCACCACCAATACGTCACCACTGACTTCGAGGCGGACATCCTTAAAAAGGCCCAGTCCGAACAAAGCACGGATAGCAGCAGAACCCTTGTCTTCAGTGAACGTTTCTCCGGCACGCAGGGCGATGGAAGCGAACACGGTTCCGGGCTCGACCCGCTGCAGGCCCTCGATCCGGATATCGCGCATCACGAACGGCTCCAGGGACCAAGCCAAGGTAGAAGCGAACAGACCCGCACACAGGGCCGAAAGGGAGCGAAGCTTGAAACGTTGAAGCGCTTGATTCATGAGAAATTTGCTGCGTCGGGAACAGGCAGACGCCCCTTATCCCAGCAGCCGAGACAGATCGTTGAAAAGGGCAATGGACATCAGGAGCACCAATAAGACGATGCCGGCTTTTTGCAGCCGATCCAACCAGGCCTCGGAGACGCTGCGCCCCGTAACGGCCTCCCAAAGATAATACATCAGGTGCCCCCCATCGAGGATGGGCAAGGGCAGCAGGTTAAGCACGCCCAAACTGACGCTGATCATGGCCAGAAACAGCAGGTAAGCGCTCAAACCCAGCCCAGCCGACTTGCCGGCATAGTCGGCAATGGTCAATGGGCCACTGAGGTTTTTGAGCGAGGCCTCACCAATCAGCATCCGGCCCATCATGCGCAGGGTCAGCCAACTGATGTCCCAGGTCTTGAGCACACCGTCCCAGAGGGCACCGGGCAAGTCTTCACGCACCAGCACCTTTTCGGGGGGCTCGCCCACGTAGGCGGCAATACGCCCGATGCGCCCGGCCGGATCGTCCTGGACCTGCGGCTGTACCTGCAGGCTGAGCGTGCGCCCGGCGCGCTCGATGTCCCACAACTGTGCCTGGCCATCGACGCTGCGCCGGATGATCTCGCGCAGCTGCGCCGCGTCCTCAATGCGTTGCTCGCCCACCCGGCGCACCAGATCGCCTGGAAGCAGGCCCGCGGCTGCGGCCGCGCCGCCAGGCTGAACCTGGCCCAGCACCGGTCGGCTCCAGGGGCTCATGATGCCGATCTGACGGTACAGGGCGGCATCGGGCTGGGCTTGCTCCAGGCCACTGAGGTCGAGCAGCAGCTCGCGGCTAGTGCCGCGCTCAGACTGGGCCTGCAGCACCAGCCTGAGCTTGTCCCGCTCGAGCGCCGCTTCGGCCAGACGCCAGCGCAGATCGTCAAAAGAGCGCACCGGCTCCATCGCCTGGCCTTCAACCCCTGCCTCTAGCACCAGTTCGCCCGAGCGCAGACCAGCGGCTTGCGCCAGAGAGCCGGCAGCAGGCGTGGCCAGCACCGCCTTGGGCTGCTCCAGGCCCATCCAACTGACCGCCGCATAAAGAAGGACGGCCAGCAACAAATTGGCCAGGGGGCCGGCAGCCACCACGGCGGCGCGTGCGGCCAGCGGCTGGTTGTTGAAAGCCAGATGCCGCCATGCCGGATCGACCGGTGCCTCGCGCTCGTCGAGCATCTTCACATAACCGCCCAGCGGCAGCATGCCGATCACAAATTCGGTGGGCTTGCCCTTGATCTTCCAGCGCAGGATGGGCCGGCCAAAACCGATGGAAAAGCGCAGCACCGGGATGCCACATGCGACGGCCACCCGGTAGTGGCCATATTCATGAATCGCAATCAGCAGGCCCAGGGCCAGCAAAAAGGCCAAGATGGTGGTCATCCGGGTCCCATCTTGCGCACCAGGGCCAGCGCCCGCTCTCGCGCCTGCTCGTCGATGGCCAGCAAGCCCGCCAGCTCGTCAACCTGCGGGGCCGACCAGGCGTCGAGCGTGGCCCGGTTGACCTGGTGTATCTGGTCAAAACGGATCCGTCCATCCAGGAAAGCCTGCACCGCTACCTCATTGGCCGCATTGAGCACCGCAGTGCTGCCCGTCGGCCCGGCCAGCACCTCCCAGGCCAATTGCAGACCGGGAAACCGCCGGGCATCGGGCGCCTCAAAGGTCATGGTGGGCAGGGCCCGGAAGTCCAGCGCCTGCGCACCCGAGGCGACGCGCTCAGGCCATGACAGGCCATAGGCGATCGGCACCCGCATATCGGGCGTGCCCAGCTGGGCCACCACCGAGGTATCACGGTACTGCACCAGCGAATGGATGATGCTTTGTGGGTGAATCACCACCTCGATCTGCTCGGGCGTCATGCCAAACAGGTAGCGCGCCTCGATGACCTCGAGCGCCTTGTTCATCATGGTGGCCGAGTCCACGGAAATCTTACGGCCCATCACCCAGTTGGGATGCTTGCAGGCCTGCTCGGGCTTGACCTCGCTCAGGGTAGCCGGATCACGCGCTCGAAAAGGTCCGCCCGAGGCGGTGAGAATGATTTTCTCGACCCGGTCAGCCCAGGTGGCCGGGTCCTCAGGGAGGGACTGGAAGATGGCTGAATGCTCGCTGTCGATGGGCAGCAGCCGCGCCCCACCTTCGCGCACCGCCCGCAGGAAAACCTCGCCACCGACCACCAGCGCTTCCTTGTTGGCCAGCAGCAAGCGCTTGCCCGCGCGGGCAGCGGCCAGGCAGGCCGGCAAGCCGGCCGCGCCCACAATGGCCGCCATCACCACCTGCACCCGCTCGTCGCTGGCGATGCGTTCGAGCGCGTCGGCACTGGCCAGCACGCGCGTGGCCAGGCCGGCCTGCGCCAGCTTGTCGCTCAATTCCTGGGCAGCCTGCGGCTGCGCCATGACCGCAAACTGCGGAGAAAACTGCCGGCACTGCTCGAGCATCAGGTCGACCCGGCTGGCTGCGCTCAGGGCGAACACCTCAAAACGATCGGGGTGCCTAGCCACCACATCCAGGGTGTTGACACCAATCGAGCCGGTCGAGCCGAGCACGGTGAGGTTTTGCTTCATGCGCTGAACCTTGAAAAAGCCACCAACATCATGGCCAGCGGCAACACCGGCAGCAGGGCATCGACCCGGTCAAGCACCCCGCCGTGGCCCGGCAGCAGGCCGCTCGAATCCTTGACACCCGCGCTGCGCTTAAGCAGCGACTCCAGCAGGTCACCGACCACGCTCATCGCCGACAAAAACACCAGCGCCAGCACCATCACCGCCAGCCCGTGTTGCGCCAGCAACTGGCCTTGCAAGCTGCGCTGGGACACCGGCAGCTGCAGGCGCGATTCGACCGCCGACCAAATCAGGCCCAGGATCAACACGCCGAACGCCCCACCAATAGCGCCTTCCCAGCTCTTGCCGGGACTGACCTGCGGCGCCAACTTGCGCGCAATCAAGCGCCCGCCCCAGGCCCTACCTGCAAAATAAGCGGCGACATCGGCCATCCAGACCAGGGTCAGCACCGACAGTAAAAAATTGATGCCCAACATCCGGGCCTGCGCCACCGCCAGCCAGGCGGTCCACAACAGCAGCAGACCCAGCAGCAGGCGCAGCCAGCGCCGCAAGCCAGGCCAGGCCGGCACACCCCGAGCCAGCAGCCAGGTACCGCCCAGCACCCAGACCAGCGCCGCCAGGCTCCAGGCCACACTGAGATCGAGCAACAGCCAGCCAGCCCACCAGGACGAGACGCCCGCCAGCAGGCAGGCCAAGCCCAAAAGCCAGGCGGCAAGGCCATGGAGTTCGTTGAGCCGACCCCATTCCCAGGCACCCGCGGCCAGCAGCAACAGACTCAGGGCCGCAAAAGGCCAGGGGCTTGAATTGAACAGGGCGGGCAGAAAGACCGCCAGCATGAGCACGGCAGTGATGATGCGCTGCCGTAACATGGGGTGATATTCAGGCGGTCCTCAGACCGCCATGATGTCCTGCTCTTTGGACGCCACCAACTTGTCCACCTCGGCAATGTAGCGGTCGGTGAATTTTTGAATATCGTCCTGGGCGCGCCGTTCGTCGTCTTCCGAGGCCAGCTTGTCCTTGACCAGCTTCTTGACGCCGTCGTTGGCGTCGCGGCGCAGATTGCGGATGGCGATCTTGGCATGCTCGCCCTCGCCCTTGACCACCTTGGTGAGTTCCTTGCGGCGCTCTTCGGTCATCGGCGGCATCGGCACCCGGATCAGGTCGCCCTGCGAAGCCGGGTTGAGCCCCAGGTCGGAGTCACGGATGGCTTTCTCAATCTTGGCACCCATGCCCTTTTCCCAAGGCGCCACACTGATGGTGCGCGCATCGAGCAAAGACACATTGGCCACCTGACTGATCGGCACCATCGAGCCGTAATAGTCGACCTGCACGGTATCGAGCAGACCGGGATTGGCACGGCCGGTACGAACCTTGGTCAGGCTGTTCTTGAAGGCCTCGATGGACTGCTGCATCTTCTGCTCAGCGTTGTTCTTGGTGTCCTGAATGCTCATGGTGTCAACTTCGGTGAAGAGGAAACAAGGGGATCAGACGTGAACCAGGGTGCCCTCATCCTCGCCGAGCACCACGCGCTTGAGCGCGCCACTCTTGAAGATAGAAAACACCTTGACCGGCAGTTTTTGGTCGCGGCACAGGGCAAAGGCGGTGGCGTCCATGACCTCGAGGTTGCGCCCCATCGCCTCATCAAAGGTGATGGAGGCAAAGCGGGTGGCAGTCGGATCTTTCTTGGGGTCGGCGGTGTAGACGCCGTCGACCTTGGTCGCCTTGAGCACGATCTCGGCGCCAATCTCGGCGCCGCGCAGGGCGGCAGCCGTATCGGTGGTGAAGAAAGGGTTGCCGGTGCCCGCCGCGAAGATGACCACCTTACCCTCTTCCAGATACTGCAAGGCCTTGGGCCGCACATAAGGCTCGACCACCTGCTCGATGGCGATGGCCGACATGACCCGCGCCGTCAGACCCGCCTTGTCCATGGTATCGGCCAGCGCCAGTGAATTCATCACCGTGGCCAGCATACCCATGTAGTCGGCCGTTGCCCGGTCCATGCCGACCGAGCCGCCAGCAACGCCCCGAAAAATATTACCGCCACCAATGACAACGGCCACCTGCACGCCCAGGCGAGTGACTTCGGCCACCTCCTCGACCATGCGTACGATGGTGGCCCGGTTGATGCCAAAGGCATCGTCGCCCATCAGGGCCTCACCAGACAATTTGAGCAAGATGCGCTTGTAGGCCGGCATGGATGTCCCGCGAGTTTTGACGAAGTTTAGCGCCTGACTCCTGGCGATCAGGCGCCCTTGGCTGCGGCCACCTGGGCCGCGACCTCGGCGGCGAAGTCGTCAACCTTCTTCTCGATGCCCTCGCCCACCACGTACAGGGTAAAGCCTTTGACCGTCGTGCCCATTTCCTTGAGCATCTGCTCGACAGTCTGCTTGTCGTTCTTGACGAAGGGTTGGTTGAACAGCGACACCTCTTTGAGGTATTTTTGCACCGAGCCTTCGATCATCTTGGCGGCGATCTCAGCCGGCTTGCCCGACTCGGCGGCCTTGGCCGTTGCTACAGAACGCTCGCGCTCGATCAGCTCCGCCGGCACGTCAGCGCTGGTCAGAGACACCGGCTTCATCGCGGCCACATGCATGGCCACGTCCTTCGCGGCGGCCTCGTCGCCCTCGAACTCGACCACCACACCGATGCGGGTGCCGTGCAAATAGGTGGCCAGCTTGCTACCGGAGGCAAAGCGCTTGAAGCGGCGGACCGACATGTTCTCGCCGATCTTGCCGATCAGGCCCTTGCGCACGTCTTCGATGGTGGGGCCAAAGCCGTCGAGCGAGAAAGGCAAGGCGCCCACCGCAGCCACATCGGCCGGGTTGCCCTTGGCGATGCCCTCGGCAACCGCCTGGGTCAGAGCCAGGAAGCTGTCGTTCTTGGTGACGAAATCGGTCTCGCAGTTGACTTCCACCAGGGCGCCAACGCCGGCGGCCATGTGGACCGCCACCACGCCTTCGGCAGTTACGCGCGAGGCAGCCTTGCCGGCCTTGCTGCCGAGCTTGACGCGCAGCAACTCTTCGGCCTTGGGCATGTCGCCATTGGCCTCGGTCAGGGCTTTTTTGCACTCCATCATGGGTGCATCGGTCTTGGCGCGCAGTTCAGCGACCATGCTTGCGGTGATTGCCATGTTCTGATCTCCTAAGAACTTTGATTTCCACAGGTCTTTGCCCACCCGGGCAGAAACCCAAAACTTGTAAAAAAGGGGCTACGCGAGCCCCTGTGTGCAGAGGGCGTTCGCCCTGATCAGGCTGCGTTCTCAATCTCGACGAATTCGTCATCGCCCTCAGCGGCCTTGACGATGTCGGTGACTGCATTGGCACGGCCTTCGAGAATCGCGTCGGCGATGCCACGGGCATAGAGCGCCACAGCCTTGGCCGAATCGTCATTGCCGGGGATCACATAGTCGATGCCTTCGGGCGAATGGTTGGAATCGACCACGCCGATCAGGGGAATGCCCAGTTTCTTGGCTTCGGCCACTGCGATTTTGTGGAAGCCGACGTCGATCACGAAGATCGCATCGGGCAGGCTGACCATGTCCTGAATGCCGCCGATGTCCTTCTCGAGCTTGTCGATCTCGCGCGTGAAGGTCAGTTGCTCCTTCTTGCTGATCGCATCAAGGCCAGCTTCCTGCTGAGCCTTCATTTCCTTCAGGCGCTTGATCGAAGACTTGACGGTTTTGAAGTTGGTCAGCATGCCGCCGAGCCAACGCTGGTCCACGAAAGGCACGCCGGCGCGGCGGGCTTCGGTGGAGAGAATCTCACGGGCCTGGCGCTTGGTACCCACCATCAAAATCGTGCCGCGGTTGGCGGCCAACTGGCGAGCGAACTTGCATGCGTCCTGAAACAGGGGCAGCGATTTTTCCAGGTTGATGATGTGAATGCGGTTGCGATGGCCAAAAATGAAGGGGGCCATCTTGGGGTTCCAGAAGCGCGTCTGGTGTCCGAAATGGACGCCGGCTTCCAGCATTTCACGCATGCTTGTCGACATAGTTACTCCTAAGGTTGGGTCTAAAATCAGCGCCCGCCTCCAGGAACTCCTGAAGACACCTCGTCAGTGGCTGATTCGCGATTGGTCCTGTTCGCTGCCTAAACGTCCAAAACAAGAACTATTCGAGGGCGACAAAACTTTGCGAGTATATCACCTCACGGCCTGCCCCCAGGGGCAGACCTGAACCCAGGAGTGCAGCCACCATGCCCGACCCCATCCCCGACTTGCAGCAATTGCGCCAGGCGCTTGCCGGCGGCCAGAGCCAGCGGCTGCAGTTGCTCGAACAGGCGCTGCAAGCGAGCAGTCAGCGGTCGGCCCGGCACGCCTATCTGCTCTCGCCCCAAGCCGAGCTTGAGCAGGCATTGAGCCATCCGTCCCAGGACGCCGGCTTAGACAACTTGCCTCTGGCCGGCATGCCGGTGTCAGTCAAAGACCTGTTTGACGTGGCCGGCCAACGCACCCTGGCCGGCTCTGTGGTCCTTGGCGGCGCGGCACCGGCCACGGCCGACTGCCCGGCCGTGGCCCGTCTGCGGGCCGCCGGCGGCCTGATCGCCGGGCGAACCAACATGACCGAATTCGCCTTTTCAGGCGTAGGCATCAACCCGCATTACGGCACGCCGGTCAACCCTAGCGATCCGCAGGTCGAACGCATCCCTGGAGGCTCCTCCTCGGGCGCGGCCGTATCGGTCGCCCTGGGCGCGGCTGTGGCCGGACTGGGCTCGGACACCGGCGGCTCACTGCGTATCCCGGCTGCGCTGTGCGGGCTGGTTGGCTTCAAGAGCACAGCCCGTCTGGTGCCCACCACCGGGGCGGTACCACTGTCGACCACGCTCGATACCGTCGGGGCCATCACCCGCTCGGTGAGCGATGCTATCGTCGTCCATGAGGTACTGGCCGCCCGGCAGGTACAACGCGCCGGCCGCAGCCTGCGCGGCGCGCAGTTGGCAGTGGCACGCACCTGGATGCTCGACGACATGGAGCCAGCGGTGGCGGCCGCCTTCGAAGCGAGCTTGCGCATCCTGAGCGAGGCCGGCGCACATATCCAGCAACTGGAAATGAGCGAGATTGCCGAGTTGGGACCCATGAACGCCGGCGGCGGCTTTTCGGCCGCCGAAAGCCATGCTTGGCACCGCAAGCTGCTGGCCGAGCAGGGCCAGCGCTACGACCCTAGGGTGGCCCAGCGCATGTTGCGCGGCGCCCAGATGAGCGCTGCCGACTACTTGGACCTGGTGGCAGCGCGCGGAGCCTGGATAGAGCGGATGGAGCAAAAGCTGACCCCTTTCGACGCCGTACTCTCACCGACCGTGCCGATGCTGGCCCCGCCGATGGCCGCGCTCGAGTGCGACGATGCACATTTCTTCAAAACCAATGCGCTACTGCTGCGCAACCCATCGGTGGTCAATATGCTCGACGGCTGCGCCATTTCCCTGCCCTGCCATGAAGCGGGCGCGCTGCCGGTCGGGCTGATGCTCTGGCACGGCCCCCTGCACGACGATGTGCTGCTGCAACTGGCCCTGCAAATTGAAGCAGCTCTGGCCTCGGCAGGCAGGCCGCGCTGAGGCGCCGGGCTAGGCCGCCATGCAACGCATCAGTGCCAACATCAGCTGGCCCCTGCACGGCATTGCCGCCAGCCGCCAGCTCGAAAGCCTGAGCCAGGCCAGCCTGGCGCCGCAGACCCTGATGCAGCGCGCCGGCCTGTCGGTGGCCAGGCTGGCACAGGCGATAGCGCCGCATGGCCGGCATGCGTGGATCGCCTGCGGACCCGGCAACAACGGTGGCGACGGCTTTGAGGCGGCGCTGCAGCTGCAGCGCTGGGGCTGGCATATCAGCTTGAATTGGCTGGCCACGGACAAGGCGCCGGCCGACGCCCAAGTGGCAAGGCAACGCGCGCTACAGGCGGGTTTGCACATCCAGGAACAAGCGCCCGAACAGTTTGACCTGGCCATCGACGCACTCCTCGGCCTGGGGGGCGATCTGTCCGATGAGCGAGCCGGCAGCGCACTGATGCGACATTGGCTCGATCGCATGCACAGCAGCGGCAAGCCGGTGCTGGCGGTGGACCTGCCCTCGGGCCTGAGCGGCGATACCGGCCAGGGCGGCGCTGCGTGGCGCCCGCAAGACCAGCGCCATACCCTGAGCCTGCTCAGCCTCAAGCCTGGTCTGCTGACCGCCCATGGGCGCGATCAGGGCGGCCAGCTGTGGTTCGACCCGCTCGGCGCCGATCTGAGCAGCGTGCCAGCGACCGCCTGGTTGATCGGCGGCGACACACTGCCGCGCATAGCCAAGGCCGGTGCAGCGCACGCCAGCCACAAGGGCAGCTACGGTGATGTGATGGTGGTCGGTGGCGTTCATGGCGAAGGCGCAAGCATGGTTGGCGCGGCCCTGCTGGCCGCCCGCGCCGCCTTGCACTGTGGCGCGGGCCGGGTGTACGTGAGTCTGCTGGGGCAGGCGCTGCTGCATTGCGATGTGCAACAGCCCGAGCTGATGTTCAGGTCCTGGCCGGCCCTCAGCCCAATGGCGCCGGATCTGGTCGTGGTTTGCGGCTGCGGCGCTGGCGGTGCGGCCGCTGCAGCCTTGCCCCAGGTGCTGGCCGGCAGCGGCCCGCTGGTGCTCGATGCGGACGCGCTCAATGCGCTGGCCGCCGAGGCGCCGCTGCGCCGCCAACTGCGCCGACGCCGGCACCTAGACACCGTGCTGACGCCCCATCCGCTAGAAGCCGCGCGCCTGCTGGGCTGCACGGCCGGCGAGGTACAGGCCGACCGGCTGCGGGCGGCGCAAGGCCTGGCCGATGAAACGGCCTGCACGGTGGTGCTCAAGGGCTCAGGCAGCATCGTCGCTGCCCCTGGACGTTCTGCGCAGATCAACCCGACCGGCAACGCACTGCTGGCCACCGCCGGCACCGGCGATGTGCTGGCCGGCATGGTGGGCGCGGCACTGGCGCATGGACTGAGCGCTTGGGATGCAGCGCGCTGGGCTACCTACCATCACGGAACACGGGCCGACGAATGGGCCAGCTGCAGGCCCGGTCAAGCCTTGTGCGCCAGCGATCTGATCGGCGCGCTGCGCCAGGGCCGCTGAGGCGACAGCACAAGGGCCACAACACGCGGGCCGCAGCACAAGGCTCGCTCAAGCGGGCACCGAGCCCGCCCTGAGCGCCCCCTAATGCAGCAGCATGACGCCGACCTGCAGCAGGAGCAGCATCAGCATGGGCGTCAGGTCCAGGCCGCCGATGGGCGGCACCCAACGCCGCAGCGGCGCCAGCAGCGGGTTGACCAAGCGTGAGAGCATGGCATCGAGCGCTGTGCCCCGCTGTAGCCAGGACACCAACACCGCGCCGATAATTAGGACACTGCACATCTGCAGCGCAGTACGCAGCAAGAACACCAGCCCCAGCCCCGGCACTGCGGCCCACAACGAGGCGCTGGGCAAAGCAGTCATCGCTGCGCTCAGCAGCATGCGACTGAGCAGTGCGAAGACGATGGACAGGACCAAGGCGGCCAGCACACTGCCCCAGTCCACCCGGGCCTTGGCCACAGACTGCGGCAACCAGCGCCGCAAGGGCTTGACGATCCAGTCGGTCAGGGCCATCACGAACACGCCGGGTTGCGCCCGCATATTGACCCGAAGACCATTCATCCAAGCGCGCAGCAAGGCAGCGCCGACCAGCCATTGAAAAAGCACCTCAAGAACGAAGGCCGCAATTTGCATGGCGGGACTCAGCGGCGCGGCTTCTTGCCTTGCTTGCGGCCGACCTTGGCGGCAGCCTTCTTGACGGCCGCCTTCAGCGACTGCAGCGGCGTACCCGACGGCGAGAGCAAAGCGGCACGCGAGCGGCCGGCGGCCGGCGATGGCAAGCCGTCGCGGCGCGCCTTGCGGGCGGCCTTGCGCTCCTGCGCGTCCTCCGGCGGCCGATCCTTGCCCCCGCGCAGGGGCAGTTCCAGCCCTTCGTGGACCAAGCGAAAGTCAATGCGGCGGCCGTCCAGGTCCACCCGGCTGACCTGAACGCGCACCCGCGAGCCGATGGCGTAGCGGATACCGGTGCGCTCACCACGCAGCTCCTGCCGGGCCTCGTCAAAGCGGAAATACTCGCCACCCAGCTCAGTGATGTGAACCAAGCCCTCGACATACATTGCGTCGAGCGTGACAAAGATGCCGAAACCCGTGGCTGCCGTGACCAGGCCGCCGAATTCTTCGCCCAGATGCTCGCGCATGTACTTGCATTTGAGCCAGGCCTCGACATCGCGGCTGGCCTCGTCGGCCCGTCGCTCATTGGCACTGCAGTGCAGGCCGGCGGCTTCCCAAGCCTGCTGCTCGGCGCTGGTCTTGCGGGTCTTTTCGGGCCTTTGCTCGGGCGCGCTGACCCGTCCGGCCAGGCGCTTGCTGAGCTTGGCGTGGGCCTCACCGGGCACCGGCAGGGTGGGCAACTGATAACGGGTCTGGCTCAAGATCGCCTTGATCACCCGGTGCACCAGCAGGTCAGGGTATCGGCGTATCGGGCTGGTGAAGTGCGTGTAGGCCTCGTAGGACAGGCCAAAGTGACCGCTGTTGATCGGGGTGTAGATGGCCTGCTGCATGGAGCGCAGCAGCATGGTGTGGATCTGCTGAGCGTCGGGCCGGTCTTTGGTTGCCTCGGCAATGCGCTGAAAGTCGCCAGGCAGCGGGTTATCGCCGATGCTCAGCCCTGCCCCGATCGCCTTCAGGTAGTTACGCAGGATCTCTTTTTTCTCCGGGGTCGGCCCCTCATGCACCCGAAACAGGCCGTGCTGCTTGCTTTGCGCAATGAAGTCGGCGGTGCAGACATTGGCCGCCAGCATCGCCTCCTCGATCAAGCGGTGGGCCTCATTGCGGGTGCGCGGCACGATCTTATCGATGCGACCGGCCTCGTCGCAGACGATCTGCGTCTCGGTGGTTTCGAAGTCCACCGCCCCGCGTTCGCGCCGCGCCTTGAGCAGGGCGCCATAGACCTCGTGCAAGCTGAGCAGACGACCGAGCAAGTCCTTGCGCTGCAGGGCCTGCGGTCCGCGGGTATTGGCCAAGATGGCGGCCACCTCGGTGTAGGTCATGCGGGCATGGCTGTGCATCACCGCCGGGTAGAACTGATAGGCATGCACCTCGCCCTTGGCGGTGACCAGCATATCGCAGACCATGCACAGGCGGTCCACATCCGGGTTGAGCGAGCACAGGCCGTTGGAGAGTTTTTCCGGCAGCATGGGAATGACCCGCCGCGGGAAATACACGCTGGTAGCGCGGTCATAAGCATCGACATCAATGGCGCTGCCGGTCTCCACATAGTGGCTGACATCGGCGATGGCCACCAGCAAGCGCCAGCCCTTGCCCCGGCCCACTCGGGCCGGCTCGCAATAGACGGCGTCGTCAAAATCGCGGGCGTCCTCGCCGTCGATGGTGAGCAGGGCGATATCGGTCAGGTCGACCCGATCGGCCCTGTCGCCCGGCCGCACGCCGTCGGGCAGGGTCCGCGCCAGGGCCAGGGCCTCATCGCTGAACTCATGGGGCACGCCGTACTTGCGCACCGCGATCTCGATCTCCATGCCGGGGTCATCGATTTCGCCCAGCACCTCCTTAACCCGGCCGACCGGCTGTCCAAACAGCGCAGGCGGCTCGGTCAACTCGACCACCACCACCTGGCCGGCACGCGCCGTGCCGATGGCATGCTTGGGGATCAGCACGTCCTGGCCGTAGCGCTTATCTTCGGGCGCGACCAGCCAGACACCACCTTCCTGCAGCAGGCGTCCGATGATGGGATTGGGCGAGCGCTCGAGGATCTCGGTCACCCGCCCCTCGGGCCGGCCCTTGCGATCCAGGCGCACCACGCGGGCCTTGACCCGATCCTTGTGCAAGACCGCGCGCATTTCGTTGGGCGGCAGGTAAATGTCGGGCTGCGCATCATCGCGCTGCACGAAGCCGTGGCCGTCACGGTGGCCGTAGACCGTGCCTTCGAATTCGGTCAGCAGGGCCGATGCGGCAGCGGTGGGGGAATGGTTTGTCTTGATGGGTTTTCTCTCGTGAACTGGCAGGGCCAGCAGAACTGGGACAGCGGGATGTCCGATAAATTTCAGCGCTTGGCGCAAGCCCGCTGACGTAAATGGTACACTGCCGGCCGTTGCCCAGGTGGCGGAATTGGTAGACGCACTAGTTTCAGGTACTAGCGCTGAGAGGCGTGGAGGTTCGAGTCCTCTCCTGGGCACCATCTCATGACTTGATTCTTGTGAAGAAAAGCAGGAAGCTCAAGCAAAATTGAAAAGCCGCTGAAACTCAGCGGCTTTTTTTTGGGTCCGGACTCCATGAAACCCGTTCGGACTGGCGCAATCCTTCAAATCCTCTTCAAATCGGCAGCGCCACCAGATCGTGGCCCTCGGTGCCAACAATGCGCGCCGACGTGAACTGCCCCACCTTGAGCGTCTTGCTGATTTTTTGCGGCGGCAAAAGGCGCACCAGCCCATCAATCTCGGGCGCATCGGCATAGCTGCGGCCGATACCGCCCTTGCGGCCGAGCGCAGGCGCCGAATCCACAAGCACCTGCATGGTCAGACCGACGCGCGCTCGCAGCTTGGCGGTCGAGACCTCCTCAGCCACAGCCATGAAGCGGGCACGCCGTTCCTCGCGCAGCGCCTCGGGCACCGGGTCGGGCAAGGCATTGGCGGCCGCGCCCTGCACCGGGCTGTAGGCAAAGCAGCCGGCCCGGTCAATCTGCGCCTGCCGCATGAAATCGAGCAGATGCTCGAACTCAGCCTCGGTCTCACCGGGAAAGCCGACGATGAAGGTGCTGCGCACCACCAACTGTGGGCAGCGCTCGCGCCACAGGGCCAGACGCTCCAAATTCTTTTCGCCGCTGGCCGGCCGTTTCATGCGCCTGAGCACATCCGGGTGGCTGTGCTGCAGCGGCACATCAAGATACGGCAGCACCAGGCCATCGGCCATCAAGGGGATGATCTCATCGACGCTGGGATAGGGGTAGACGTAGTGCAGACGAACCCAGGCGCCGTGCGGCGCGGCCAACTCGCCCAGCGCTCGGACCAGCTCGAGCGTGCGGGTCTTGAGCGGCCTGCCGTCCCAGAAACCGGTGCGGTATTGCAGGTCCACGCCATAGGCCGAGGTGTCCTGACTGATCACCAACAACTCCTTGACGCCGCCTTCAAACAGCGCCTGCGCCTCCTTGAGCACATCCCCAATTGGGCGGGAAACCAGATCGCCGCGCATGGAGGGGATGATGCAGAAAGTACAGCGGTGGTTACAGCCCTCGCTGATTTTCAGATAGGCGTAGTGCCTGGGCGTGAGCTTGATGCCCGCCACACCCATGGGCTGGGGCACCAGGTCCACAAAGGGGTCGTGGGGCTTGGGCAGGTTGCGGTGGACCGCGTCCATCACCTCGTCGGTCGCATGCGGCCCGGTGACCGCCAGCACACTCGGGTGCAGGCTTTGCACCAGGTTATCGCCGCCGTCGGCGGTCTTGGCACCGAGGCAGCCGGTAACAATGACGCGCCCGTTATCCGCCAAAGCCTGGGCAATGGTGTCGAGGCTCTCCTTGACGGCCTCGTCAATGAAGCCGCAGGTATTGACGATGACCAGGTCGGCGCCGTCAAAGGTCTTTGAGGTCTGATAGCCCTCGGCGCTGAGCCGGGTCAGGATGAGCTCGGAATCGGTCAAGGCCTTGGGGCAGCCCAGGCTGACAAAGCCGACACGGGGCGGGGTCTGGGCGGCCCCAGCGCTGGGCAAGGAAAGGTCTAAGCTCATCGCCCGATTGTCTCAGACCAAGCCAAGGACTTCGACGAGGCGACCGCCAAAGACGCTGTTTGCGTCACAGTCTCATACTCTTTACAGGAGCGCAGAATCCTGATGGCCGGCGACCAGCTTGGCCAGCAAGGCCGACATTTGCGCGCGCTCTTGCTCGTCAAGCGGCGCGAGCAGGCGCCTCTGGGTGTTACTGGCCGCCCGCCTCATTTTGATGGCAACCGCGCGACCCTCGGGCGTGATCCAAAGTCGCTTGCGACGGCGGTCCTGCGCATCAGGCTCGCGCCGCACCCAGCCCTTGCTCTCCAGGCGCCCAATGACTGAGCCGGAAGTGGCTGCATCAAAAGCCACCCGGGCCGCCAGCGTCACCTGATCCTGCCCCGGCTCGTCGATCAAGGCATTGAGAATCGCAAACTGCACCGGGGTGACGCCAAAGCTGGCTGCCTCCTCCATGAACAAAGCCACCGCGATCTGGTGGGTCCGTCGTATCAGGTGGGCCGGCGCCTTGGCAAAATCGAAACTCTTGGCCATGGGCGCAAGTTTAAAGCGCAGCCACCGCAGCCTAGGGCCTGACGCCACAAAGTCCGCTGGCCCGGTCCGATCGACAGGGCTACCCAAAAGCTGTTCAAATCCAACATTCGCGCCTTTTCCGCCCCCCGATATGGCCTTTGCCCTCGCATGAATTACACCCATACCCCACCCGATCTGGTCGCTGTCCCGGTGGTCGGCACGTCGCAGCTTTTTCCGGTGCACAGGATTTACTGCGTAGGCCGCAACTATGTCGAGCATGCCAAGGAGATGGGGTTTACCGGACGCGAGCCGCCGTTTTTCTTTCTCAAGCCGGCCGATGCACTGGTCGTGGTGCCCCAAGGCAGCACCGGGGAAATCGCCTACCCCAGCCAGACCCAGAACTTTCACCATGAGATTGAACTGGTGGTGGCGATTGGCAAGGGCGGCAGGAACATCCGCGCCGCCGATGCCCACCAGCATATCTATGGCTACGCGGTCGGCCTGGACATGACCCGCCGAGACCTGCAAAACGAGATGAAAAAACAGGGCCGCCCCTGGTGCATAGGCAAGGCCTTTGACCAGTCTGCGCCCATGGGTCCGATCACCCCGCTGGCCCAGGCCGGCCCCATCGAAACGGCCGAAATCTATGTCAAGGTAGGCGGCCAGGACCGGCAGCGCAGCACCATCGACAAACTGATCTGGAGTGTGGCCGAGACCATCGAGCATTTGTCGGCAGCCTGGGAGCTGCAAGCGGGTGATCTGATCTTCACCGGCACGCCCGAAGGCGTGGCCGCCGTCGGGCCGGGCGATGTGATGGAGGGCGGGATCACCGGCCTGGGCAGCCTGAGCGTCAAGGTAGCCTGAAATCCAAGCCCTGAGCCCCACACCATGCAACGCCCTGCCCTCAAGCACTGCCGCGAATGCGGCGCCAACCTGGTCTACCGTCTACCCGACGACGGGGATACCCGGGAGCGGGCCATCTGCACCGCCTGCCAAACCGTCCACTACGAAAACCCGCTCAATGTCGTGGGCACCGTGCCCTGGTGGGGCCAGACCGGCGAGCAGGTGTTGCTTTGCAAACGCAATATCGAGCCGCGGCGCGGCAAATGGACCTTGCCCGCAGGCTTCATGGAGCTGGGCGAGACCACCGCTCAGGGAGCAGCGCGCGAAACCGACGAGGAAGCCGGTGCCAGCATAGAGATGCAGGAACTGTTCACCGTGATGAATGTGGTGCGGGTTGGCCAGGTCCACCTGTTTTACCGGGCCCGACTGCTCAGCGACCACTTTCAGCCCGGCCACGAGACCATGGAAGCGCGACTGTTTACCGAAGACACCATCCCCTGGGACGAAATTGCTTTTCGGACGGTGCGCGAGACGCTGGAGCGCTATTTCGACGACCGGCGCAAAGGCCAGTGGGGCGTCCACACGATAGACATTACCTAAGTCCCGCTCTGGCGGCACTTCCCCGCATACTTGAAGCGTTGCGACTTGCCCTGCGCGGGAACGTCGTTGTAAGCAATCAGCTCCATCGAGCCTCGCTTGATCAGCAAACTGGTCTCCTGAGCGCTTGCGCGATGTTTGCGACGGGCGCCCAGCTCTGTGTCCGAAGTCAGATTGGTACCTTCATACTCCTCGGTCACCAAGGTGCTGACCCGCATCTCGAAGGGCTTGGGGCCGATCACGGTGAAGTAAAGGTGCCGGCCGATGACCTGTAACTCGACGCCGACCCGCGCCGCAGTGGCCTTGCCCTCGGCATCGGCATACTTGCCCTCCACCTCGCATTGCAGCTTGAAAGGCTGCGCCCAGACCGCAGGGACAGCGGCGAAGCACAACAGAGCCAGTAGTGACAAGAAACGCGCAGCGGTTTGCATCGGTTTGTTCTCCACGTAGGACACTGTAGCAAAGGTGACCCGCCCGCACAGGGGTGAAACTACCACCATGCGCGGCCCAGCACACAATCAGCCATGGCCCTGGAAATCAATCATCAAGAAGTGCTGACGCCGCCGGTACCCGCTGCGACGGTGGTGTTGCTGCGCGACAAGCCCGAGGGCATGCAGGTGCTGCTGCTCAAGCGGCACAGCAAATCCAATGTGCTCGGGGGCGCCTTCGTCTTTCCAGGCGGCAAGCTCGACAAACTCGACAACCAGGTTACGCAGGCCGATCTCGACCAGCACCCCTCGGCACTGCAGCAGGCGCTGGCCGAGGACGGGCTCGACGAGCCCACCGCCTGCGGTTTGCATGTGGCCGCCCTGCGAGAAACCTTCGAAGAGTGTGACCTCTTGCTGCACGGCCCCGGTTGGGACATTCAAGATGCGGACCTGGCACGCGCCAAGGTGCGCGAGCGCCTTGCCAGCGGCAGGTCCTTCCTGCAGGCCATGGCCGATGCTGATCTTCGTCCACTGCCCACCCTGCAGCTGCAGCCCTGGTCGCGCTGGATCACGCCGCGCCGTCCAAGCATGATGGACAGGCGCTTCGACACCCGGTTTTTCGTGGCCATTGCGCCCGCCGATCAGCAAGCGCGCCACGACGAACATGAAATCACCGAAGCCTTGTGGCTGCGGCCCAACGAAGCCATGCAACGCTACTGGGAGGGCGAGTTGACGCTGGCGCCGGTGCAGTTGCTCACGCTGATGCAGGTCGGGCGGTATCGAAGGGCGGTGCAGGTCATGCAGGCGGCCCGCAGTCGCGCGCCGATGCAGGTCTTGCCCGAGCCACATGACATCGACGGGCAGCGGGTGCTGTGCTACCCGGGTGATCCGGGTCATTCGGTGCGCGAGCCCGCCTGGGAAGGTCCAACCCGGATGACATTTCGCAATGGCCGCTTTGAGCCCGAAGGCGGCCTGCAAGCCTTGCTATCCTGAGAGCGGGATTTCTAATAAGTAATAACCCGTATAAATCGCTACAGATATTGCATTCTTACAACAAATCAGGGCAAACCTTAGATCCACCGCGCTGAGTCTGCATTAACCTTGGGCCCGCAGAACGTTGATTCCTTCGATCTGCGTTTCCTACAAATTGACTTTAAAAGGTTGACCCATGAAAGTTGTGATCTCCGCCATCATCGCCGCCTTCGCATTCATCGCTGTGCCCGCAATGGCCGCTGGCGACAAAGTTGCTAACAAAGTGGACTGCAAGGACGCCAAGAACAAAGACCACGCTGACTGCAAGAAGAAGTAATTTTTCTTTGCGTCGAATCAAAGCCCGCCTCGTGCGGGCTTTTTCATGTCCAGTGGCGGCCGGACCTCATTCAAACCATTGGCCGGTTCAAAGACGCTGACGCGCGCGGCTCAAACGCTCATCCAGATAAGCATCATAGAAGTCGGGCTGATACACCCCTTCCATGCGATCGGCCAACTCCAGCCCACCTGGCCCGAAAAACAGCAGGGTCGGTGCCAGCCTCACCTTCCAAAGTCGGGTCAACTCATCATGGCTGCTGGGACTGCCCTGCCAATTGCGAACAGCCAGACCGCTCTTGAGATCGACCTGCACTATGGGCTGCCCCTCAGCCAGGCGAGGCAGTAGATTGCTGCGACGCACCCGCTCGCAATACACGCAGCCCGCAAGGCTGACCAGCACGATCAGTGGCTGAGCCCGCTGTGCCGCCAGTTTGCCTTCTGCGACCAAGTCGCGGGCCAGGGGCAGCGCAGTGCCCGGGTTGGCCCGGGCCATCTCGTACCAAGGCGCCACCAGGGCAGCGCCCGCCCCCACCAGGCACTGGCGCCGGCTAGGGTGGCCTTGGCTCACCCTAATCCTCCAGTGCAATCTGGGTACACACGGCGCGGCACAACTGAACCACCTGCTGGTTGACGATACGGTAATAGATTTGCACCCCATCGCGACGCTTTTCCACCACGCCAGCCTGATAGAGCGTGTTCAGATGCTGCGACATATTGGGCTGTGTGGTGTCGATCTCAGCGAGCAACTCGGAGACGTTTTTCTCGCTCTGGCACAAGCTGCTGATGATGCGCAGGCGCATAGGCGCGGCCATGACCCGGAAGACTTCTGCTGCCTTCTCAAAGACTTCATCAGACTGGGCCAGCACCAGCCCGTCAGATTCGGCTCGATGAGAAATGGTCATGGTTTAAGGGCAAAAGAATGCAGAACCCCGATTGTGCGACAACACCAAGCCGGTCGCGAGAACTGCCCATAGACTTCAAAAAGCTTCTTTTTCTGCCTCCAGATAGGCCAGGCTGATGTACTTGCCGATATTGGACTCGAAGCCCTGCATACCGGCGGCGCGCTGAGCCACCCGACTGTCAGCGAGCACCATGGCCCTGGCCTCGGCCTCATTCTTGCCGTCCTTGACCGCCTGCAGGCAAGGCTCCCAAATACCGGCCATGAAGCGACCGTAGGTATCGAGCAGATCCCGGGCCGCATGACCATGGCCGGGCACCCACAGCTGCGACCCAGCGGCCTGCGCGAGCGCAGCGTAATACTTGAAGGTGCCTGGGTAAGAACCGTCATCCATATTGGCGATGCGATTGCCCATGGCGATGTCGCCCACCACCGTGACCTTGTCTTCGACCACCTCCACACACAAGTCAAAAGCGGTGTGGGCGGTGCCGTAATGGTGCATCCGAAACTGCGTGTCACCCCAGCGCAAAAGCTGGCCATGGGCCACCAGCGTATTGGGGGCCACCACCTCGGTGCCCAGGGTGGACTGGTTGGTCCAGCGCTCAAGCAGGGCGCGCCAGCTGCTGCCGGTCGAGCCGCGTATGGCTTCTAGGGTGCCTGGCAGCGCGTGTATGGGTAGCTGCGAGCCGAAGGCCTTTGCAAAAGCGTGGTTGCCAAGCCAATGGTCACCGTGGTAGTGGCTGTTGAAGACGGCCACCACCGGCTTGTCGGTGACCTTACGGATCATGCGGATGGCCATCTGCCCGATTTGTAGCGAGCTGCCCGAGTCCAGAATCACCACGCCCTGGGAAGTAGTGACGAAGACGATGTTGGACATCATGCCCTGGTTTTGCTGCGTCGGAAAACCATCGGGCGAGAAAATCATCCACACCCGCTCGGACAGACGGGTGGGGGCAATATCAGGAACCGGCGGGCCCATGATGAAGTCGCTGGCCTGCTGTGCCAGCAAACCGACTTCAGGCACCCAGACTGCTCCAGCCAGCGCACAAGCGCCGCCCAGTAGCCGGCGTCGCTGGAGCTTGGTTGGTACTCGCATGGTCGGCTCAGACGACGTAACCGGGATTGGGCAGAGCCCCGATGATGCGCGGGCTATTGAGCTGGCGCGGCTTGATGCGCCCACCCTGGGCTTTGAGCCACTGCTCGACCACATCCCAGACTTGCGGATTGCCAGCACTGCGGGCCTCCTCGGCCACCGGCGCCCAGCCTGCGACCTTGTAGCGCCGCGACGCATCGATGGGCTTGCCGCCCAGTCGCATATCGCTGATGCGCCGGCCCATGCTGGCGGTGGGGTCGCAGGCATAGCTCAGGCCGCCGACACGCACCATGTCACCGCCTTGCTGATAGTAGGGGTCGGGATTGAACAGGTTATCGCAAACGTCTTCGAGCACCGTCTTGAGCATCTCGCCGCTCATCTCGGTCACGGTGGCGAAAGAATAGGTGGTGGCGGTCATGTCCATCAGCCATTCGCGGGTGACGGCCTGCCCACTCAGCAGCGAGGTCCCCCAGCGAAAGCCCGGTGAAAACGCGATCTCTGCGCCTTGCACCTCCATCAATGCATCAAGCAGCAATTGGTCGCCGGTGCCATTGAAATTGCCCCGGCGGTAAAGTAATCCCTCGGTCACGCCCAGGCTCTGGCTCAAACGGGACTCATACGGCGCCCTGATTTTGCGTACCAGTGCTTCCATCTGCGGGTCGGCCGGCAACATATTGGCAAACACCGGCAGCAACTTGTAGCGAAAGTCGCTGACCTTCTTGTCTTTGACCTCCAGGTCGAGCACGGCCAGAAATTTGCCGTTGGAGCCGGCGTTGGTGACGATGGTCTTGCCGCCCGGGTTGGCCACCAAGGTGGCCACCGGCACGCCGTCATGGGTATGACCACCCAGGATCGCATCAATGCCCCGGACCCGGCTGGCCATCTTCAGGTCTACGTCCATGCCATTGTGGCTGAGCACCACCACCACCTGCGCGCCCTTGCCCCGGGCCTCGTCGACCATGGCCTGCATATTCTGGTCTTGGATGCCGAACTCCCAATCGGCCACCATGTAACGCGGATTGGCGATCGGCGTGTAGGGAAAGGCCTGGCCGATGATGGCGCAGGGCACGCCATTGATCTCCCGTATCACATAGGGCTTGAACACCGGATCACCGAAGTCGGCCGTTTTGATGTTCTGCGCCACAAAATCGACCTGACCGGCAAAGTCTTTTTCGACAATATCCTTGACCCGCTGCATGCCCAGGGTGAATTCCCAGTGGCCGGTCATCACGTCAACGCCGAGCAGCTTGCAGGCGTCAACCATGTCCTGGCCATGGGTCCACAAGGCGGTGGCCGAGCCCTGCCAGGTATCGCCGCCATCGAGCAGCAAGGCCCCCGGGCGGCTGGCTTTGAGCCGCTTGACCAAGCTGGCCAGATGCGCAAAGCCGCCGACCTTGCCAAAGCGCCGCGCCGCCTGTTCGAAGTCCAGGTAGGTCAGCGCATGGGCCTGCGCAGAACCGGCTGGAACGCCCGCCGCTTTGAGCAATTGCTCGCCGACGAGGTGCGGCAATTGCCCGCGCATGCTGCCTATGCCCAGGTTGATGCTGGGCTCCCGAAAGTGCAGCGGCAGCAGTTGCGCGTGGCAGTCGGTCATGTGCAGCAAGGACACCTGGCCGAAACGCGGCACCTCATAGAGCTGATTGGCTGCGGTGCTTGCGTCGGCCTGGGCATGCCGGCCCAGGGCCATGCCGGCAACGCCGGCAGCGGTCATGACTTGCAAAAATTCGCGCTTGCTCAGGTCCATATATAAACCTCGACTGATATGTGAATGCTCAAAAAACCCGGCCAAGCCGGGTTCGGTATCCGCTCACTTATTGACCGGCGAAGCGGGGTCGAGCAGCAAAGCCACGATATGGCGAACCTGCGTCTCATTGAGCACGCCTGCGTGCCCAGCGCGCGGCATGTTCGAGCAGGCGTTGTAGGCTTTGGCGTTCCAGATCTTGCCCCAGGTGTACTCCACCATGGCCCGCGACGCGGGATCGCTGGGATCTTTGACGCCGCGAATCTTGCCGTAGTTGTAGAGGCTAGGACCTAGGGTGCCAAAGGAAATTTCTTCCTTGCTGATCTGGTGGCAGTTGTAGCAGTTACCGCCACTGGCCACCTTGGCATCGTCGGTCCAGGTCATACCACGTCCGCTTTGCGCAATTGCCTCGCCCTGCTTCCAATCCCCCAGGAATTTGCCGTCAGACGGCCATTTAACGGCCTTGAGGTTGGCCTCTTCAATGCGCTTAGCGGTCGCCTCGTCGAGCGGCTTGCCGCTGGCGTCGGCCTGGCTGCACAGGCGATTGGTTTCGTCGGTAGCCAACACCCGATCGACCTTGGCCATACCTTCATCACGGAAGGATGCCTTGACGATGCGATCGGTCAGCGCGTCAAGCTCGGCCGACGACGGCAGGCTTGCGCAACCGGCCAGGACGAAGCCAGCTGCCACCGCCATCAGGCCCTTGATTCTTTTATTCATTCCTGACTCCTTTAGCGTTTGATGGTCGGCACGGCTGAGACCGCACCCTTGGCGTTGACGCCCAGATAGGTCGACAAGGCAATCGTTGCGTCACTGCCGAAACCAGGATAGGGGAAGCGCTGCTGCCGGTAGCAGTCGTTCAAACGCAGTTGCATGGTCCACATCTGCCCATTGGAGACGCGGTATGCGGGCCAGGCCGCGAACCCCACCCCATCACCCGGATTCTTGGTCAGCAGGGGTAGATCCTGCAGGCGGATGCGCTTGCCCTCTTCACCGTGGCAGGAGGCGCAGGAAAAGTCGTGCGTGCCTGCGCGCTGGAAGAACAGGCGCTTGCCCACCTCATAAAAGGTTTTCTCGGTCACATGGGCTTGCGGCAGGTTAAAGCGCATGCCCTTGGACTCGGCGGAGATCCAGGTCGCCAGCGCCGTCACATTGGCCATCTCGCCCCGGCCGAACGGCGTCTTGCTGATCTCGGCCTCATTGAAGCCTTGCAGGCTGCCCATGCAAGACACGATGCGCGATTCCAGGTCCTGCACCCGCTGCGTGTCAGCAAAAAACCGCGGCAGTTCCACAAAGGCGCCCTTGACCACGCCAGGGCCCTTGCCGAGGTCGCATTTTTCGAGCGAGACCGCCTTGGGCCCCCGCTTTTGCTTCCACAGGTCCTCGCCCTTGGCCTCAAAAAGTTCGGCCGGGTTGCCGTCTTGCAGCATGGCCCGGTACTCGTCAATGCCCTGGCTGGCGGTTTTCTGCGCCAGCGCCGGAATACTGCCCAAGGCGGCGAGCGCCATCACTCCGATGATTTGAATCCTCACGGTGTCTCCTCTCTTGATTATGGTTATCGAGTCACAGCCGCCTTCTGCTTGGCGGTTGAATTGGGAAATCAGGACACAGTGGCTTCGTCGGTGCGGGTATCGCCCTTGTTGTCCTTCCAGGTGATGCTGACCTTGTCACCGGCTTTGGCGCCCTTGATGTTGAACTGCAGGAAAGGGTTCTTGGATACCGCCGGGCCCCACTCGGCGCTGAGCACCGGCTTGCCGTTGAGCGAAACGTTGACCTCTTGTATGAACCAAGCTGGCACCAGTTTGCCGGCCGAATCGCGGCGCTGGCCGGACTCCATTTCGTGGCTCATGAGAACACGGACGGTCGCTTTGCCGCCGGCGGCTTGGGCGCGGATGCGCATCGGATCTGCCATGATGAAACTCCTCTGAGATGTGGGATGGGTGTGCGATGGGTTGGTGCTTGCTCAACCGCCGCAGCCGCCCAGCGTGACCTTGACTTCTTTCTTGCTGAACAGCGCACGGCCGTCGGCCATGATGGCAACCGCGTAAACGTCCGAGGACTGGCCCATCTTGGCGCGGGTCATGAAACTGGCATCGACCGCGTCGTTGACACGGAACATGGCCACCAGCACATTGGGGTTCTTTTCAACCAGAATCAAGAGGTCCTTGACGCCGGCCAGGCCGGTGCTCACGCCCAAGGGCACCACCGCGCCGTTTTCAGCGATGTCTGGGCCGGTCAGGGTCACTTCCTTGCTTTCGGTCAGCGCGCCGCCCCCGGCGGCCTTGATGGCCTCCTGGACCGACTTGGCCTCAAAGGCGTTCTTGTTGAACGCCAAAGCGTATTGCGGGTAGCCGGCTGCCGCCAGCAAGCCGGCTAGGACGGCGCCTTGCTTGAGAGCATCTCTGCGGGTATTCATTGCACTTCTCCTTGAGTTGATGAGAGGGTATTCGAGACGGGAGCCCAGGTCCTCATTTGCCGGCCCCCCGAGAAATCCATTCAGCCAGCACCTTGGCATCGGCTTCAGGAAGGTTTTGTGCCGGCATAGGAATGGGACCCCAGACGCCTACGCCGCCTTGCCGTATTTTGCCAAGGAGATAGTCCACTTTGCCTGGGTGCTTACGAGCAATTTCCTGTATTCCTGGGCCAACGATCTTCTTGTCCACCCCATGGCAGGCGGTACAGCTGTGCTTGGCCAGCAGGGCCAGCGCCACTTTTTGGCCCGCCGCGGCGTCCGACTTTGCCGCGTCCGGCTTAGTGGGCTCAGGCTTGGCTGCGGCCGCCACCGTGCCCGCTTTACCTTCCGGCCGGCTGGTGTCCACCCCGTGCTGCGCGCCCACCGGACGGTTTTGCTCCTGCAAGTTACCATGAGCATTGCGGGCGTAGTCGGGCAGCAAAGAGGCCACCTTAGCTTCGGCCGCGCAGTCCTTCATGCACAAGGTGTTGCGGGCGTCGGGCTTGGGCACTGCGCCAAACTCCTTACCCGGCCACATCGCGTGATGGGTGCTCATGCCCTTGCGGTTGGGCATGCGTTTTTGCGCTTCAGCGATGTTTTTGTCCGACAGCACGAAGTCGTCAGGCAACACATTAGCCAGATTGAGCATGAAAGCCGTGACCGCGTAGACCTCGTCCGGGCTCAGGGACTTGGGCATGTTCCAGGGCATGGCACGATTGATGTAGTCCCACAGGGTCGAGACCGTGGCCACCTTCATCATGGTGGTGCGACCCGGGTAGTCTTCTCGCGCCAGGTTGGCCACGCGCCCGGTCTTGACGTCCTGCGCGGTAGTGCCGCCGATTAAGGGACTGAAGACCTCATTGGACTCACCAAAAAAACCGTGGCACTGGGCGCACTTGGCCTCCCAGATCTCCTGGCCTTTGGCCACCGAGCCCGAGCCGGCGGGCAAGCCCTTGAAGTCGGGGCGCACATCAATGTCCCAACGAGCGACCTCCTTGGCGGTGGCCGGTCGACCCACGCCTGGGAAGGCGGTGGACTGGGCGGCTGCACCCAGGCTGGCCACTAGCCCCAGGGCCAGCAAGAGGCGCTTGATGACGGCCTCAGGAGAGCTGAACATTTTTGACCTCCCCGCTTTCCTGCACCAACCAAGACTGGATGGCATTGTTGTGATAGATCGACCGAGTACCACGCGCGGCGCGCAACTGGCGGTAGGTGGGCTGAACGTAGCCGGTGTCGTCCTGGGCACGGCTCTGAATGATGGCCGGCTTACCGTCCCAAACCCAGTCGAGGTTGAAGCGGGTCAGCGCCTTGGACAACACAGGCGTCTGCAAGCGAGCGGTGCGCCAGTTGCGACCGCCGTCGACCGACACATCGACCCGCTTGATCGCGCCACGGCCCGACCAGGCCAGGCCGGTGATGTTGTAAAAACCTTTGTCGAGCAACACCTGCCCACCCGATGGCGTGGTCACCACGCTCTTGCATTCCTGAATGTTGGTGTACTGACGGTGGGTGCCATCTGGCATGAGGTCCATGTAGTGAATCGCCTCGTCTTTGGCCGCCCAGGGCATGTCTCCCACCTCGATGCGGCGCAGGTATTTGACCCAGCTCACGCCCTGAACGCCCGGAACCACCAGGCGCAGCGGGTAGCCGTTTTCAGGCCTGAGCATCTCGCCGTTTTGCCCATAGGCCACCATGACCTCGCCCGAGGTGATCAGACTCATCGGGATGGTGCGGGTCATCGAAGAGCCGTCGGCGCCCTCGGCCAGCACAAAGCGCGCTTTCTTCAGATCGACCCCAGCCAACTGCAGCAAGGTGATCAGGGGCACGCCGGTGAATTCGCTGCAGGAAATCATGCCGTGCGTGTACTGCACCGTAGGCACCGCCACATTGCCCCACTCGACCGCGGTATTGGCCCCGCACTCGATGAAGTGAAAGCGCGACACCGAGGGCAAACGCATGACCTCGTCCATGGTCAAGACCATGGGCGTCTTGACCAGGCCATTGATCATCAGGCGATGCTTAGACGGATCCACATCCCACCAGCCCTGGTGATGGCGCTCAAAATGCAAGCCGCTGGGCGTGATGATGCCAAACAGCGACTGCAACGGCGCAAACGAGACCGAGGCCTGTGTGGTCTGGGTCAGGCCCGGACTCTGCCGGCGCTGCACATTGACCTCGTACTGCGAGGGCTTGCCATAACCATCGGTGGCCACGCCCTGGCCCAGGCCGGTTGTGTGGGCAGGCAGATTAAGAATATTGGGGTCACCGCCCTCGGCGGGGACTGGGTTGCTTTGCGCACCCGCCATGGGTGTTGCCGCCGCCGCTGCGGCCGCCACAAAGGCACTGCGAATGAAATGACGCCGACCCTCCTTGGCCTGGGTCCACACGGTGCGCACACCCTCGGCGTCCAGAAAACTCTCAGGCGCCTTGATTAGCCGACCGGACGCCTGATACTGTTGCTGAGTCACTGAAAGTCTCCTTGTTGGGCAGGCCCCCGCAAAGGGCCTGCCCGAGTCAATCACTTCTTTATATTCGAATATTCTTATATGGATGGTAGGTGAAGTTCCTAGGCACCGGTGAGAAAAGATCTTCACTCGGGCCTAGGACATACCCTGAGCATCGACTTGCGCATCACTTGAACTTGTAGTGATCCCGGTTGAGCCTGGGCAGAACCCAGCAGCGCAAAGCCAGCCAGAAAGACCGCCAAAGCGGCATACCTTGGCCCGAGCCGCCTGATTGCAGGATGGCGATCCGTAAAAAAGTGGCTGTGGCCCATGGCGGGTTGTCCTTGGTGTGAGCAGCTTGATCAAACAGCCCGTGCAGACTGCGCAGCGCCCCTTGACAAATCGGGGGCCAGTTCGGCGATGGCCTGGAAGTGGCTGAGGAAAACCTTGCCGCGCAGCTGGGCCAGAAACTCGGTGCCGCGCAGCCTGTCCATCACCGGGCCCTTGACCTCACTGAAGTGCAGCGCGATGCCGGCCTGCCTGAGCCTGTGATCGATCGATTCCAGACTTTCGAGCGCGCTGGCGTCGATGTCATTGATGGCCGAGCACTGCAGCACCACATGCTGCAACTGCGGCCGATCGGCCACCGCTTCATTGATCCGGTCTTCCAGCGCTCTGGCGTTGGCAAAGTACAAGCTTTCATCGACCCGCAGACTCAGCAGCTTGGGGCTCACCAGCACCTGATGCCTGAGCACATTGCGAAAGTGCTCGGTACCCGGCACCAAGCCTACCTCGGCAATATGCGGCCGGCTGGTCTTGAACAGGAACAAGGCCAGCGACAGCAGCACGCCGGCCACCAGACCCGACTCCACCCCCATGGTGAGCGTGAACACCAAGGTCGCCATCACCGCCGCGAAATCGGCCTTGGAATACACCCAGGTGCGCTTGAACATGCCCAGATCAACCAATGAAAGAACAGCCACCACGATGGTCGCAGCCAGCGTGGCCTGGGGCACAAAATACAGGGCAGGTGTCAGAAGCAGCGCTGCCAGCAAGATGCCGATCGCGGTAAACACCCCGGCAGCCGGCGTCTGAGCGCCCGCATCGAAATTGACCACCGAGCGGGCAAATCCGCCGGTGACCGGAAAGCCGCCGGTCAAGGCTGCGCCAAGATTGCTCGCTCCGAGAGCCACCAACTCACGGTCTGGCTCTATGCGTTGTCGCCGCTTGGCCGCCAGCGTCTGCCCGACGGACACCGACTCGACGAAACCGACCACGCTGATCAAAAGCGCCGGCACCGCCAGTTCCTTCCAGAGCGACAGGTCGAAGGATGGCCAGGTCAAGGGCGGCAGCCCCTGCGGCACCACGCCGACGATTTTTACGCCCTGCTCGTGCAACTGGAAAAACCAAGTCAGCCAGGCCGTCAAAGCAATCCCGGCCACCGGTCCTGCCCGGGCTGCAACATCGGCCAGACGGGCGCCCATACCCAGGCTGAGCAGCAAGGGCTTGAGGCCACGCCGCGCCCAGAATAAAAATCCGACCGTACCCAGGCCCAGCAGCGCCGTGATGAGGTGGGTCCGCCCCAAACCCTGTAGCAGGCCCCAGATCAGCTCAAGAGCGTTGTGAGCATCGACCTTCAGGCCCAGGATCACTTTAAGCTGGCCGGCAGCGATCAACACCGCCGATGCGGTGATAAAGCCCGATATCACCGGATGGCTCAGGAAGCTGGCCAGGAACCCCAGGCGCAAGAGCCCCATGAGCAAGAGCATCGCGCCGCTGATAAAGGCCAGGGTAATGGCAACCGCCCAGTATTCGGGGGAGCCTGCGGCTGCGTGCTCGCCGATGGCAGTGGCCGTCATCAAGGACACCACGGCCACCGGCCCGACCGCCAACACCCGGCTGGTGCCGAACACCGCATACAGCAGCAAGGGCGCAATGCTGGCATACAGGCCCACCTCGGGCGGCAAGCCAGCCAGCGAGGCATAGGCCAAGCTTTGCGGAATCAGCATGATGGTGACGATGAGCGCCGCCACCAGATCGCTGCTCAATGTAGCGCGGTCGTAGCTGCGCCCCCAAGCCAAGATGGGGAGGAAAGGCACGGCAGTTCGGCTCTGGGCGGGCATCCTGCTTGTAATCCTGAAGGTCTTAGCGCGCGGCACGCGCCATTTGCCACAGAGAGGTCGAGCGCGCCCCGCTGCGGCAGTACGCCAGCACCGGCGCAGGCAACTCAGCCAGCAAGCGGGCCATCGCTGCGGCCTGCTCGGACGTGATTTGACCTGCAACAACCGGCAGGTAGCGCGCCACCAGCCCCTGGGCTTGCGCTGCCTGCTCTAGCGCGGCAAATGCGGGCTGGGCAGATCCGCCCTCACCATCGGGCCGGTTGCAAATGATGGACTTGAAGCCAGCCTGGGCAATGGCCGGCAGGTCGGCCGCTGAAATTTGGCCGGCCACGGCGAAGTCAGGGCTGATGGATTGAAGGGACATACAAAGCCTGTGATGAGCGAACTCAAACCGGTGCGGGCGCGCCGCGGCCCAGGCGGTCGAGGAAATCGAAAAAAATCATGCCGGCCAGCATGGCGAGCACGAAGACCAAGGCCTTGGGCTGGCCACTGGCCATGCTCACAATCGCCGGGCCAGGACAAAATCCGGCCAGCCCCCAGCCCGCGCCGAACAGCAGCGAGCCCAGCACCAAGGGCCTGTCGATGTGCCGCGAGCTTGGCAGAGTCAAGGCACCGCCGAGGAAATTGCGGGTGCGCTTTTTGGCCAGGCCGAAGGCGAAAAAGCCGACCGCAATCGCGCCGCCCATCACCAGGGCCAGCGAAGGGTCCCAGGCGCCAGCCAGGTCAAGGAAGCCGATGACCTTGCCCGGGTCAGTCATGCCAGCGATCATCAGACCCCAGCCAAAAAGCAGGCCGACGGCGAACTCACTGATGCGCTGTGGCGTGGTGTTGCGACTCATGGCTTACTCCTTCAGAACAAGTGACGCATCAAGTAGACGATGACAAAGCCGGCAGCCATGAAGCTCGCCGTCGCCACCATGGAGCGGGGCGATAGGCGCGACAGGCCGCACACGCCGTGGCCGCTGGTACAGCCCGAGCCCATGCGGGTGCCATAGCCCACCAAGAGTCCGGCGACCACCACGAGCAAGTAGCTTGCCTCAATGCGCGGCGCGCTGACAAGCCCAGCCGGCGCAATCAGACCCAGGGTGAGGGGCGCGGCCAGCATCCCCAAAACAAAGGCCATGCGCCAACCGATGTCGCCGGGCTGGCGCTTGAGCAGCCCCCCCAGGATGCCGCTGATGCCCAAAATACGTCCGTTGAGCAGGATGAACAGGGCCGAGGCCAAGCCCAGCAAAAGGCCACCGGCCAGCGAGGCCCAAGGCGTGAAGTGTGTCCAGTCTATGGTCATGGAATTCCTCTTGTGGAGCTTTAATGGGCCTGAGAACCCGGCTTGCAGAATTGTTGATACAGGATTTCGATCAGGGCCAGCGCTTGTGGGCTCGTCAGCTTGTAGTAGATGTTCTTGCCCTCCCGGCGGGCACTGACCAGCTCCTCCTCGCGCAAAACCGTCAGCTGCTGCGACAAGGTCGGCTGCACGATGCCCAGCAACTCTTCCAGCTCACCGACCCGCTTCTCACCTTGGGATAGCTGGCACAGGATCATCAGCCGGTCGGGATTGGCCAAGACCTTCATCAGGCTGCAGGCCTGTCCCGCAGCCTGCCGCATATCGCTCAATTCAAGGAGGGCTTCACTCATATCAACACCATCTGTTCAGTTCGATGGAAGATATTCTATTGACAGATATTTTGTATGTCAATAGACTATCGAAAACTTAATTGAAGGAGCTTTCATGACCGTGACCACCCCCTCCCCCAGCCACCCCGAAGTTCATGGCCTGTTTGACCCGGGCACCTGGACGGTCACCTATGTGGTTCACACCGGACCGGGCAGTGCCTGCGCCATCATCGACTCGGTGCTGGATTACGACCCCAAGTCGGGCCGCACCCGCACCACCTCGGCCGACCGCGTGATCGCCTATGTTCGCGAGCACCGCTTACAGGTGCAGTGGATCCTGGAGACCCACGCCCATGCCGACCACCTGAGCGCCGCGCCCTATCTGAAGCAGCATCTGGGCGGCCAGATCGGCATCGGCCAGCAGATCACCACCGTACAAAAAGTTTTCAAGGGCATCTTCAACCTCGAGCCGCAGTTCGAGCCCGACGGCTCACAGTTCGATCAACTGCTGGCTGACGGCCAGAGCCTGAAGGTGGGTGAACTCACGGGCACAGTGCTGGGCGTGCCTGGTCACACACCAGCCTGTGTGGCCTACCAGTTTGGTGACGCGGTGTTTGTCGGCGACACCCTGTTCATGCCCGACGTGGGCACCGCCCGCTGCGACTTCCCGGGCGGCGACGCCAAGACGCTCTATGCCTCAACCCGCAAGCTGCTGAGCATGCCGCCGCAGACCCGCCTTTTCATGTGCCACGACTATCCGCCGAACGGGCGTCCGGTAGCCTTCGAGTCCAGCGTGGCCGACCAAAGGGCGGGCAATATTCATGTGCACGACGGCATCAGCCAGGAGCAGTTCGTGCAGATGCGTACCGCCCGCGACGCCACCCTGGAAATGCCGGTGCTGATCCTGCCGGCCGTGCAGATCAACATCCGCGCCGGCCAGATGCCGCCCAAGGAAGCCAATGGCACGGCTTATGTGAAGATACCGCTCAACGCCTTGTAAGCAAGGCAGCATCGCGCTCTGGGGCAGGCGCTCCCGCGCGAAGACGCTCTCACACCCCGGCACACCCTCCGCACAAACCCTTCAGCATGGGAAAACCCTCATGGAGTTGACCAAACGCTCCGAATACATTCATCGGAAACCAAGTACCGTCTAAAAGAAACGAAAGCTTTTAATCGGATATGCTGTTTCCACCCGAGAAACTAAATCCCCTGCCTTCTTTTGCCTCCCTCGGTCGAAGCGCTGAGCTTTCAAGGCAAACCATCGTGCGTGTGCGCGCCCGTTGATGCTGACCCAACAAATCCTCAACGGACTGATCTCCGGCGCGATCTATGCCCTGTTCGCGCTGGGCTTCAATCTGATCTTCGGCGTTCAGAAGGTGCTCAATCTGGCCCACGGCGCCGTCTTCATGTCGGGAGCCTTCATTGCCTATTACGGCGTGATCGGCGGACTGCCGCTGGGGCTGGCGCTGCTGATTGCCATGGTCTCCTGCGGCTGCGTCTCGGTGTTGCTCGACCGCTTTGGCTTTCAGTTGCTACGCAAATACAGCCATGCCGACGCCGAATTTGGAGCCATGGTGATTTCCATCGGCGCCGGTCAGGTGCTCACCAGCCTGGCGCAAAAAGCCTCGGACACCAAGGTGCTGAGCTTTCCTTTCGGCACCTTTCCCGTGGAGTTCTTTCGCGGCCTGGGGCTGCGCATTTCGCTGCTGCAAATTACCATCGCGCTGCTGGTGGTGGTGCTGGTGGCGCTGTTGGCCTATTTTCTGCAGCGCACCAGCTTTGGCCGTCAGGTGCGTGCGGTGGCCATTAATCCTCGCGCCTCGGCGCTTCTGGGCATCAACAGCCGCTCGGTGTTTTCCATCACCTTCTTCATCGCCGGCGCAATGGCAGCGCTCGCCGGCGTCATGATCGCGCTGTCCTTCAACTCCATCCAGTTCATGATGGGCGAGCCTTATATGCTCAAGGCCTTCGTGGTGGTGGTACTCGGCGGACTGGGCAACCTGGCCGGTGCGGTGGTGGCCAGCTTGCTGCTCGGGGTAGCCCAGGCCATGGCTGCCGCATACCTGCCGCCGGGAATGGCCGACATCCTGATTTTTGCGACCTTGTTCGTGGTGCTGATCTTCAAGCCCAACGGTTTATTTGGCGGCGGCCTGGCCCCCGCAGGAGTCGGTCGGCAATGATGGAATTTCTGCGGGCCCATCAGCCTGTCTTCGACTTCTTTTTGCTGACCCTGGGCTTTGCCTACAGTCAGCAGGTGGTGCTGCGTGCAGGGGTGTTCTCGCTGGCCTCGGCCGCATTTTCCTGCCTGGGTGCTTATGGCTGTGCCTATCTGGTGGTCAAGGCCGGCCTGCCGGTGGCCGCCGGCATCGGCTTGGGAGCGCTGATCGGAGGGCTGGCGTCCTACCTGGTCTCGCTGCCCCTGGCCCGACTGCGCGGGGTGTATCAGGCCATCGCCACGCTGGCCCTGGTCGAACTGATGGTGGCGCTGGCCCTGTATGCCGAACCGATCACTGGCGGCGCGGTGGGCTTTAACAACATTCCTAAGCATGTGGGCACGACCGAGCTGCTGATCGCGGTGCTGGTGGTGATTTATTTGCTGCACGCCCAATCCATATCGCGCATAGGCCGCGGCTTTGACGCGCTGCGCCAGGACGAATATGTGGCGGCCAGCCTGGGCGTGTCCTCACGGCGCGAACACACGCTGGCCTTTATCAGCAGCGGCCTGATCGGCGGCTTGTTTGGCGCGCTGCAAAGCATGTACGCCTACAACGTCGAGCCCAACCAATACGGCTTTGGCTATATGGTCACCACGCTGGCGGCCATCGTGCTCGGTGGTCGGCGCTCCTTGCTCGGGCCCATTTTGGGTTCGGCCATCATGATCTTGCTGCCCGAGGTCGCTCGGCCGCTGGCCGAATACCGCCAGATCGTGGTCGGCGTCATCTTGATGATTGTGGTGGTGCTGACCCCGCAGGGCCTGGCCGACACCTTCCTGGCCTGGCTGCAGCATCGCCGCGCCCGGGCCCTGGCGCCCATGGCCACCCAGGCCCCAGGAGGGCGAGCATGACGGTGCTTGAACTGCGCGAGGTCAAGCGCCACTTCGGCGGCGTCAAGGCGGTCGACGGCGTCAGCCTGAAGGTAGCCTCCGGTCAGGTCACCGGCCTGATCGGGCCCAATGGTTCAGGCAAAAGCACGCTGGTCAATTTGATCGCTGGCGTGCTGGCCGTCGGCGAAGGCGACATCACACTCGATGGAAAGTCGCTGATCAAGCTGACCGCCGACGAGGTGGCACGCTGCGGCGTGGCCCGTACCTTCCAAAACATACGATTGCTGCCCGAGGCTTCGGTGCTGGACAACGTAGTGATCGGCTTTTACCGCCACGAGCGCAGCCCGCTGTATGCCAGCTTGCTGGGGCTGCCCTCCTCACGGCGCGAAACCCGCGAACTGCGCGAGCAAGGCCGAGCGCTACTGGCCCGCTTTGGCTTGGCCGAGTACGAGCAGGTGCCTGCCGGGGGCTTGGCCTACGGCTACCAGAGGCGGGTCGAAATGGCCCGTGCGGTGGCCAGCGCACCCCAGGTCTTGCTGCTCGATGAACCGGTGGCCGGCATGAACGATGTCGAAGCACGCTCACTGGGACAGATCTTTGCGCAGCTCGCCCGCGAAGGCATGGCGGTGCTGGTGATCGAGCACAACACCCGTTTTGTCGCCGAGCTGTGCAGCCAGGTGCATGTGCTCGACGGCGGCCGCCTCATCGCCCACGGCAGCCCGCAAGAGGTGATGCGCGATCCAGCCGTGGTAGCGGCCTACCTCGGAGGCTGATGCATGCTCGACATCAAGGACCTCAAGGCGGGCTACAGGGGCATACAGGCCCTCAAGGGCGTGAGCCTGAGCGTGGCTGAGGGCGAGATGGTGGCCATCATCGGCGCCAACGGGGCCGGCAAGTCCACCTTGCTGAACTGCCTGAGCGCCATCGTGCCCGCCGGCAGCGGCCGGATTTTGTTTGACGGGCAGGACATCACCGGCTGGTCTGCCCACCAGGTGGCACGCGCCGGGCTGCTGCAGGTCCCGGAGGGCCGGCAGGTACTGGCCGACATGACCGTGCGCGAGAACCTGCAACTCGGTGCATTAGCGCGAGGGCCGCGAGCGGCCTTTTATGAGCTCGACAAGGTGCTCACCCTCTTTCCGATTTTGGCCGAGCGCATGACGCAGTTGGCCGGCACCCTCTCGGGCGGCCAGCAACAGATGCTGGCCATAGGCCGGGCCCTGATGGGCAGCCCCCGGGTGCTGCTGCTCGATGAGCCCAGCCTGGGCCTGTCGCCGCTGCTGACCCAGCAAGTGTTCCAGGCACTGACCCAGTTGCACAGCGAGGGCCTGACCATCGTTCTGGTCGAGCAAAACGCCCACCGCGCCCTGGCCAGCACGCAGCGCGCCTATGTGCTCGAGCGCGGCGCTATCGTGCAGCAAGGCCCCAGCAAGGTGCTGCAAAATGACCCCGCCATCATCGAGCACTACCTGGGCTCAGGCCAGGGCTAAATGGCAGCCTGTCAGTCAACTTTCCCGCCCCTTTTCGTTTAACCAGAGGAGACATCCATGACACCGACATCCCGCAAAGTACCGGCCGCCCAGCGGCCTAGCCTGGGCAGGCTGGCGCGCCTGGTCGCAGCCGGCCTGGCCCTTTCCGGCGCGGCCATCAGTCAGGCCGCTGAATACAAAGTGGTGGTGCTGCAGTCGCTGACCGGCGGCGCGGCCTTCATCGGCGCGCCCATGCGCGACGGAGCGGTGCTGGCAGCCGAAGAAATCAACCGCAAGCAGGAACTGGGCGCCGGCAACACCATCAAGGTGGAAATCGCTGACGACGCGACCGACCGCAATCAGACCCTGTCGCTGATCAAGCGCTATGCAGCCGACCCCACGGTGCTGGCCATCATGGGCCCGACCAGCGGTGCGGTGGCGGTGGCAGGTGCTGCCGCAGCCAATGACCTGAAGATTCCGCTGCTGGCCACCTCCAACTCCATGGACGTGCTCAAGGCTGGCCCCTGGTCGCACATCCTGACCCAGCCCGGCGATGTGACCATGCCCTTTATTGCCAATTACGCGATCGACAAACTGGCGGTCAAGAACTGCACCGTGATCGGCCTGCATGACGTGGAGATCTATGTGTCCATGCAGCGGGTGTTCGAGAACGTCATCAAGCAGCGTGGCGCCAGAGTCGGCTCGGTCGAGGCCATCAAGGGCAGCGACTCCGACTTCTCGGCCCTGGCCACCAAGGTGGTCAATGCCAACCCGGATTGCGTGTTCATCTCGGCCACCGCACCGCAGGCGGCCAACATCATCATCCAGCTGCGCAATGCCGGCCTGGACCCCAAAACCCGGGTGCTGGGTCACAACGCGTTCTCGTCCAGCCAACTGGTCGATCGCGGCGGCAAGGCGGTCGAGGGCGTGTACTTCATCGGTGACTGGGTACCCGGCGGTACCGACGACTTCAGCCGCGCCTTTGCCGAGAGCTTCAAGGCCAAGCACAAGGCCGATGCCGACAACTGGGCTGCTGTGGGCTACGGCGGCATGCGCATCATGGCCAATGCCATCAAGAACGCTGGCGCCAATCCGACCCGCGACAGCGTGCGCGCCGCGCTCGGCCGCACCAAGGATGTGCCGGTGGTCATCGGCCAGGGCAGATATTCGATGAATGCCGAGCGCATTCCCTTCTCCGGCATGCGGGTGATGCAGGTCAAGGCCGGCAAATTCGAACTGGCCCCCTGAGCCTAGAACCCACCCCGGGCTGCGGGGTGACACAGGGCCAGTAGGCCGTCACTGATGTGGCGGCCTACTGGCCTTTTGGCCTTTTTGGCCTGCTGAGCTTCAGCGCCGCGCTTTGGCAGGCGCAGCATGCAGGCCCTGCGGCAGCGTGCGAACTGGATACACCGCACAACCGAGCCGCTGCGAGATTGAGCGAGCCGCATCATGCAGGGCTGTGATCAAAGGGCCCTCTTCACTGGCCTTCAGATAGTGAGCCGGGAAGGCGATGCCCAAGGCACCCACGATTTGCTGGTCCGACTTAAACAAGGGCACCGATATCACCCCCAAGCCGATGGTGGTTTCATTGCGCTGCACGGCATAGCCGCTCTCACGCGCCTGCGTGACCATGGACTCGATCTTGCTGTGATCACACACGGTATCACTGGTCAGCGGCGGCACCGGCAAGGCCAATAAGCGCTCGCGTTCGGCCGGCGCCATGAAAGCCATCATCACCCGGCCGGCCGATGATGCGCCTATGGGCACGCAGTTGCCCGAATGCCAGCCGGTGTCGATGAAATAGGGCCCCTCCAGACCAATCAGATACAGCGACTGCTCGCCATGCGGAATCGACAGCCGAACGCTGTGGCCGGTGCGGTTGAGCAGGTCGCGCATCACCGGGGTGGCCGCCTGACACAGCGGATCATGGGTGGTAAAGCGCGAGCCCAGCAGGTAACTGCGCTGGCTGACGTGGTAGGTGCGGGTCTGGGGGTCTTGCGCCACCAGGCCGCTGTCGACCAGGGCGCTCAAAATCTTGGCCACCTGGCTCTTGGACAGGCCGCAGCGTTTGGCCAATTCGGTCACGCCCAGGTCACGCGGACCGGCTTCAAACTCCAGCAGCACCCGCAAACCGGTGCGCAGCGACTTCATGTATTCGTTCTGCGGGGCGGGCTCATCGGCCACAGCCTGGACTTTGATGGACTTGGGCATGGTCAAGCAGGCTCCTGTCGCTCGGCAAAAACCTTCACCTGCTCAAGGCTGCGAGGCACGCTGGCTTGGGCAAGTGCATCGCGGCCGATCGACGGGGCCAACAGTTTTCCCGCGTCGCTCGCTTGATCCATGTGTTTTCTACCTGATAGCAGCGCCAAAAAATCTCAGAGCTTGGTATAGCCCAGGCCCATGCCACCGTCGACGTCAAGCACCGCACCTGTCGTCCAATCGGCCAGCAGCAAATACTCCATGGCCTGCGCAATATCCTCGGGCTCACCGATGCGGCCTATCGGGTGCAGATGGGCCAAGTTGCGAAAAAACGCCTTGGCCTCCTGCGGATCCTGACCTGTCACCGCCGCGTTGATCTCGGTGGCCACCGCGCCCGGAATCACACAGTTGACACGCACCTTGCGCGCGCCCAGCTCGGCCGCCAGCACCCGCGAGGCATTGACAATCGCGCCCTTAGAAGCGGCATAAGCCAGCCTGCCCGGCAGCGCCAGCCGGGTATGGACCGAACCGATGAAGATCACCGAACCCTGGCTGCGCGCCAGATCCTCCAGCGCCAGCTGCGTTAAAAAAAGCGGCGCATGCACATTGGTGGCCATCACCCGGGCCAAGCCCGCTTCGTCAAGACCGGCCAAGCCGCTGTGGTGGGTGATGCCCGCGTTGTTGATCAAGCCGAACAGCGTGCCTTGGCCATGGGCCAGCGCGGCTTCTAGCATGCGCTGGCGATCTGAAGCCACGCAGACATCGCCCTCGACCCAGTTGCACAGCGGGCCTATCGATTGCGCCACCTCCTGAATGCGATCGGCGCGGCGACCACTGATGGTCACCCGCGCACCCCGACTGGCCAGGTAGCGCGCGGCGCCTTCGCCGATACCCGAACCTCCGCCCGTGATCAGGATGGACCTGCCTTCAACACTCGTACTCATGACCAGCTCCTTCCATGCACCCGGTCACAGTGACCCCTGCGCCCGCAGCAGCCCAGGGCCTCAAGCACGCGGCACCTGGGAAAGGACGCTGTGGGTAATGGCGCCATCGACCACCAGGTTGTGACCGCTGATGTAGCCGGCTGCATCGCTGGCCAAAAACATCACCGCTTGAGCGATGTCGTCCTCGCTGCCCAGGCGCTTGAGCGGCACGGCCTGCGAGCGGAGGGCGCGGGTTTTGGGGTCGGCATAGACCGGGGTGCTCATACCCCCGTCGATAAACCCCGGTGAGACGGTATTGACCCGGATGCCGTAGCCGCCCCACTCAAGCGCCATCAATTCGCTGAGCTTGGCCAAGCCCGCCTTGCCGGGGGCGTAGGCGTTGGTGCCCAGGCTGGGCGTGATGCCGCCTATCGAGGAAATATTGACGATGCTGCCGCCGTGCTCGCGCATGCGCCGCGCCACCGCCTGCGACATGATGAAAGCGCCGGTCAGGTCGATGTCGATCACCCGCCGAAAATCGGCCACGCTCATGTCCAGCAAATAAGAGAACTTGACCACGCCGGCGTTGTTGACCAGCAGCTGCGGTACCGCGTCCAGGCCATCGACCAGGGCGGCCACCTGGGCTTCGTCGGTGATGTCACACACCTGATGCTCGGCGCCGCCCAATTCATTGGCCGTGCGCGCCAGAGCCTCTTGCTGTACATCGATCAACACCACCCGCCAGCCTTGCGCCAGCGCCAGTCGCGCAATCGCCCGGCCTATGCCGCCACCGGCTCCTGTCACCAGGGCCAGCTTGCCGCCGGTCATCAGTGCTTCCCCTGGCGGGCAGCGTTAACGATGTCCTTGGTCAAAATCTCGCCGAAGTCGTGGCAACGCCATTCCGGCATGGGCCGCCGCTCGGGTTCCTGGCGCTGCAGATCAATCCAGCGCCCGCCCAGCATCACGCCCTCGAGCTTGTCTTTTTGGCCGACCACGGTCACGTCCTTGGAGGGATCGCCGTTGACCACCAACAGGTCGGCCAGGCGCCCAGCCTGCAGCGTGCCCACCTTGTCCTTCATGCGCAGCACATGCGAGCCATACTCGGTGCAACACCGAATCGCCTCCAGAGGCGTCAAGCCCAGGTGCCGCACGAACACCTCCATCTCCCGATAATGCCAATCGCCGTAGGGGGTGACGGAAAAGCCCGACTCGGTACCGCACAGCATGGGCACGCCGGCCTTGTAGGCCTTGTTGAACATTTCGGCGCTCTGCTCGATCTCCTTGCGGAAAATCTCCTGCAAGCCGGGGCTGGCATGAATCGCGTCGCCAAACTCCATCAGATTAGCCTGGAAGGTCAAGGCCGGCACCAGCAAGGCGCCATGTTTGACCATGGCGTCGAGCGCCGCGTCGTCCATGAAAGTGCCGTGAATAATCTGGTCAAAGCCCGCCTCTAGCGACATGATGATGGACTTGGCGCTGCGGCAGTGCCCGGCCACCGGCACGCCGAAGTCGTGTGCCGCATCACAAATCGTGCGCAGCTCCTCCATAGAAAAAGTGACCAGCTCGCCTTCGCCTCGACGATGGCTGAGCGAGCCGGTGACATGCACCTTGATCCAGTCGCAGCCAATCTTGATCTGCCGGCGCACCTCGGCCACCAGCTCGTCCTTGCCGCGCACCAGTCGGGCATAGGCCATGGTGCCGTGGTCGGGCATGAGCCGGCCGGCGGCACCGCCCACCGAGGTCATCAAGGCATAACCGCCGACCACCATGCGCGGGCCTTCGATCACGCCATGGTTGATCGCCTCCTTGAGGTCCACGCCCAGGTCAAAAATCGAGTCCGGGTCAAAAAAACCGGTCAGTCCTGAACACAGCATCTTGCGCACATTGCGCGCAGCAGTGATCGCCGCCATGCCTGGCCGCCGGTGGTAGAACAACTCATCATGACCGGCCGCATCGTCGAAGGTCGAATGCACATGGGCGTCGATCAGGCCCGGCATGACCGAGCGGCCGCTCAAATCCATGCGCTGCAGCTGCGGCAGGCTGGCTGCCCGGGCGTCAGCATCGGCGCCCACGGCAACGATGCTGTCGCCCTCGATCAGCAGCGAGGCCTCGAAAGGGGCGCGCCCTGTGCCGTCGATCACCCTAGCGTTTTGCAGAAGAAGTGCTTGAGCCGCATAAGGGGCGCGGCCCGTGCCGTCGATCGCCCGAGCGCTTTGCATAAGAAGGGATTGAGACATGGTGAACTCCGTTGTTTCTCATGTAGAACCAGTATTTCCTCTGCACTTAGAAAAGTTAAATCAGGGAAAACACCATTTCTTTGTTGGCCATGCTATCGCAGATTCAATCGGGTCATGCAGTCGGGTTTGCCCGGGGGGGGCACGGTCCCACGCGCCACCGCGGACTGCGCTGCAGCATCCAAGCTAGTCGCCTTGGCACGAACTGCCTGCGAAACTTGTTGAGCCCACGGCTGGGCCAACAATACAGCGCGCATTCCTTTGAAGTACACCGGCTTTGAGGTCTCTGGCGATGGTGTGCGCAGTCAATATGGCCTGCCCGGAGGGGATCGAACCCCCGACCCACAGCTTAGAAGGCTGTTGCTCTATCCAACTGAGCTACGGGCAGATGTCTGAAATCTTAGCGCGGCCGAATCGGGCCGACTCGCAGAGCACCGTCGGGGCAAGAAGAAAAAAAGCCCGTGAAACGGGCTTGGCGCTTAAATATTTGGTCGGAGTACAAGGATTCGAACCTTGGACCCCCTGCTCCCAAAGCAGGTGCGCTACCAGACTGCGCCACACTCCGAAGGCAACAGTATAACCCGGCCCTATCGCGCGGCGACTCACCGGCCACCGTTTCGGCCCTCGTAGGTGTTGCTGCGCTGTTAGCCGACGGACGCATGCCCCACAAATGATCGGGTAAAACCACTAGATACGCGCAGACCTTGGCCCCCTAATATGCAGCAGTGGATGGTTTGTAACGGATCCATGCATTTGGGAAACCTTCAGGCTGAGTTTGTCAGCCCTCTGGCCTCCCCCTCGATTCCTGATGAAGAGTTAGCAGCCGCCGGCGCCGAAAGGTCCGGTGGCTTTTTTTTGGGGGCCAGAGCTCAGAGCGTTTCACGCAATTGCCCGGCGGCATCGAACAGCAGGGGCAGCCAGTCACGCTGCAAGGCCTCGGGCGCAAGGCGCTCGGCGGTGCTGACGACGTTGAGGGCGGCCACGGTGCGGCCTTGCGGGTCTCGCAGCGGCACGGCCAGGGCGTGCACACCCAACTCATGCTCCTGGCTGGCCAGAGCGAAGTCGTCGCGCGCCGCCTGGGCCAGTGCCTGCTTGAACAGGCGCACATCACTCAAAGTGTGGGCGGTCAGGCGCGGCAGGCGCCCGTCGATCAGGCGCTCCTGCAGCCAGGCTCTGAGCTGGGCTGCAGGCAGGTTGGCCAGCAAGATGCGGCCGGTGGAGGTGGCGTGGGCCGGCAGCCGAGCGCCCAAGTGCAAGCCATAGGCCTGGGCGGTGGTACTACCTGCAGGATGACCAGGACCAGCGCTGCGGCGCAGGCCATGGCCGCTGCGGCCGATGATCACCACCTCATGCGCATCGAGCACAGCCACCGAAAAGGAATCGCCGGTCTGGGCAGCCAGACGGTTGAGCGCAGGCTGCACCGCCCGCGGCAGGCGCGACGAGGCCAGGAAGCTGCCAGAAAACCGCAGCACCTTGGCCGAAAGCCAGAAATAGCGGCCATCGGTCTCCAAATAGCCCAAATGGGCCAGGGTCAGCAGATGGCGCCGAGCCGCAGCCCGGGTGATGCCGGCCCGCTCAGCTGCCAAAGTGGCATTGAGGCGCTGGCGCTGCATGTCAAAGCTTTCGAGCACGGCCATGCCTTTGACCATGCCCTCGATCAGGTCGGCCTTGGCAATAGGGACAGCGCCTGAGTTCGTGGCTTTCAGCGACATTGCGCGATCATCGCACAAGCAGGTTGATGATCGCGCAAATTTGCGTGGACTCAGAAAACCGGCGGCAAGGCACCTTCTAAGCTCGAAGCCTTACCGCCCAAAGCCCGGGGGCCTAGCACGGGACGCCCCAGGGCCGGCCCAAGACCCCTTCTTTTCAGCCCCGCAGGAGTTGCCATGTCCACACCCCCTCAGTCGCAGCGCACACAGGTGGCCATCATCGGCGCAGGCCCGGCTGGTCTCTTGCTGGGCCAATTGCTCTACACGGCAGGTATTGATGCGGTCATCATCGAGCGTCAGAGCCCGGAGTACGTGCTCGGGCGCATCCGGGCCGGCATTCTTGAGCAGATCACCGTCGACCTGCTGCAAGAGGCGGGCGTGGGACAACGCGTAGCGCATGAAGGCACGGTTCACCACAGCATCGAACTCGTCTTCGCCAACACACGCCACCCCATCGATGTGACCGGGCTCACCCAGGGCAAGGTGGTAACGGCCTACGGGCAGACTGAGGTGACCCGCGACCTGATGGAGGCGCGGCAAGCCGCTGGCCTGCTCTCGGTCTACGAAGCCGCCAATGTACAGCTGCATGGCTTTGAGGGCGACCGTCCACGCGTCACCTATGAAAAGGACGGCAGGACGCATGCACTGGATTGCGACTTCATCGCCGGTTGCGACGGCTTTCACGGCATTTGCCGCGCCAGCGTGCCACCCGGCGCCATCCGCGAGTATGAGAAGGTCTACCCCTTCGGCTGGCTGGGCATACTCGCCGACGTGCCGCCGGTCTCGCCGCACGCCGTCGTCTATGCCAACAGCGAGCGGGGGTTTGCGCTGTGCTCCATGCGCAGCCTCACCCGCAGCCGCTACTACGTTCAGTGCCCGATCGATGACAAGGTCTCCGATTGGAGCGACGAGCGCTTCTGGGACGAGTTGCGCCGCCGGCTGGACCCAGATCTGGCCGAGCGCATCGCGGTGGGGCCGAGCATCGAAAAAAGCATCGCCCCCCTGCGCAGTTTCGTCGCCGAGCCCATGCGTTTTGGCAGCATGTTCCTGGCCGGCGATGCGGCTCACATCGTGCCGCCCACCGGCGCCAAGGGGCTGAACCTGGCCGCCAGCGACGTGAAATACCTCTCGAACGCGTTCATCGAGCACTATCACGAGAAAAGTGAGGCCGGCATCGACCACTATTCCCAGCAGGCCCTGGCCCGGGTCTGGCGGGCTGAGCGTTTTTCATGGTGGCTCACCTCACTCATGCATCGCTTCCCGGACACCGCCGGTTTCGGTCAGAAGATCCAAGAGGCCGAGCTCGATTACCTGGTCCGCTCCGAGTCCATGTCGCGCTCACTGGCCGAGAACTACGTGGGGCTGCCGCTGGACTTTGGCATGGGCGCTGGAACCTGAAGGGGAGCGCTGTCCAGCGGTCGGTTAAATTCGGCGGCATGAACCGAAACACCAAGCCCCTCAAGGGCATACGCGTCATCAGCCTGGCGCTGAACCTTCCCGGACCGGCGGCCCTGCGCCGCCTGGCCGATATGGGCGCGCGCTGTACCAAGATCAACCCGCCGGCCGGCGACGCCATGAAGGCCTATACCCAGGCTGGCTACGAGATGCTGCATTCAGGCGTGCGCGAACTGAGCCTGGACCTCAAAACCCCGATGGGGCAGGCGGCGCTGCACAAGCGCCTGGCCACGACCGATGTGCTGCTGGCTTCGTTTCGGCCTTCGGCGCTGCGCAAGCTGGGGCTGGGCTGGGCCTCATTGCGCAAGCAGTACCCGCAACTGAGCCTGATACAGATCGTCGGCGCGCCTGGCCCGCTGGCCGAAGTGCCCGGGCACGACCTGACCTATCAAGCCGAGGTGGGCCTGGTGCCGGGCCTGGACCTGCCGGCCAGCCTGTTTGCCGACATGGCCGGCGCATTGCTGGCCAGCGAAGCCACACTGCAGGCGGTGCTGCAGCAAAAAACCAGTGGCCGGGGCAGTTGCCGCGAGGTGGCTCTGTCAGAGGCGGCCCACTGGTTGGCCCTGCCTCGGCAGTGGAAGATGACCACGCCCGACGGCCCGGTCGGCGGGGCACACGCGGGCTACAAGCTCTACCCCTGCAAAGACGGCCGCGTTGCGGTGGCAGCGCTGGAGCCGCATTTTGCGCAGCGCCTGTGCGAGGCAGCGGGCCTGAGCATCAGCCACCCGGTGCGCGATCTGTTCAAACCCGCTACGGCCAAAGCGATTGCGGGATTTTTGGCGACCCTGACCGTCGATCAGCTGAACACGCTGGCGCAGACCAGGGACATTCCGCTGCTGGCGATGCGCTGAGTTCCAAGGCCCCATCGCGCCGGGACGGCGCTCCCACCTGCTCTAAAACGGCCAGGGCATGAGGTGTGGGTCTGGGTGTGGGAGCTGCGCCCTCGCAGCGATGCGGTGCTCCCACAAAATCAATTAGGGCAGTGGCTTGCCGCCCTTGCGCGCCGGCCGCGCAGGTGTCCGAGCCGCGCCGGTGGCCCGTGGCGGCAGGCCGGTGTGTTGGGTCAGGATGCGCCCGCGCGCCGGTGCAAGTGGCTTGGCGGGGGCGGCGGTTGAATTTTTGCGGCGCGCGCTTTGGTAACTGCCGTCGGTCAGCGGCTGGAAGGTGGGGATGAGGTGGTGCTTGCCGTTGCCGATCAGATCGGCTCGGCCCAGGGTCTTGAGCGCCTCGCGCAAGAGCGGCCAATTATTCGGGTCGTGGTAGCGCAGGAAGGCCTTGTGCAGGCGCCGGCGCTTGTCACCGCGCACGATGTCCACCGTCTCGCTGGCCCGACCCACTTTGCGCAGCGGATTTTTATTGCTGTGGTACATGGCTGTGGCGGTGGCCATGGGGCTGGGGTAGAAAGTCTGCACCTGGTCGGCGCGAAAACCGTTTTTCTTGAGCCAGACGGCCAGGTTCATCATGTCTTCATCGCTGGTGCCCGGATGGGCCGCGATGAAGTAAGGGATCAGGTACTGCTTCTTGCCGGCTTCGAGCGAGTACTTGTCAAACATCTGCTTGAACTTGTCGTAACTGCCGATGCCCGGCTTCATCATCTTGGACAGCGGCCCGCCTTCAGTATGTTCGGGCGCGATCTTCAGGTAGCCGCCCACATGGTGGGTGACCAGCTCCTTGACGTACTCAGGGCTTTGCACCGCCAGGTCGTAGCGCAGACCCGAGCCGATGAGAATCTTCTTGACACCCTTGATCGCCCGCGCCCGTCGGTACATCTTGATGAGCGCGGAATGGTCGGTATTAAGGTTCGAGCAGATGCCCGGGTAAACGCAGCTGGGCTTGCGGCAGGCGGCCTCGATCTCGGGCGATTTGCAGCCTATGCGGTACATATTGGCGGTCGGACCGCCCAGGTCGGAGATAGTGCCGGTAAAGCCCGTCACCTGATCGCGGATGGCCTCGATCTCACGGATCACAGAGTCTTCGGATCGGCTCTGAATGATGCGCCCTTCATGCTCGGTGATCGAACAGAAGGTGCAGCCGCCAAAGCAGCCACGCATGATGTTGATCGAAAAGCGAATCATCTCCCAAGCGGGGATCTTGGTCACGCCATCATGGCCGCCCTGCTCGTCGGCATAGACCGGGTGTGGGCTGCGCGCATAGGGCAGGTCAAACACATGATCCATCTCAGCGGTGGTCAAGGGAATGGGCGGCGGGGTGATCCAGACATCGCGCGCGGTCACGCCATCGCCATGAGCCTGCACCAAGGCGCGGGCGTTGCCGGGGTTGGTCTCCAGGTGCAGCACGCGGTTGGCATGGGCATAAAGCACAGGGTCTGACCTGACCTGCTCGTAGCTGGGCAGGCGGATCACGCTGCGCTCGCGTGGCGGGGGCTTGCCCGGTTTTGCTCCCTCTCCCTCTGGGAGAGGGCTGGGGTGAGGGCTCGCGCCACTCAATGCCGCATTGCGCACAAACTTGATCGGCTTGCCCTTGCCATTCTCGGCATCGGCCACCGCCTGCGCCTCGTCCTCGCGCGCGCAACTGGCGCCCTGCTCGCGCGCCTGCTCCGAGATCATCAGATAGGGGTTGATATGGGCGTCCACCCGGCCGGGTTGGTCAACCTGGGTGGAGTCGATCTCGAACCAGCCCTCGGCGCTGGGGTCGCCAGTCTTGCGGATAAAGGCCGTGCCGCGCACGTCGGTGATCTGCTCGATCGGCTCGCGGGCGGCCAGTCGGTGGGCGATCTCGACGATGGCGCGCTCGGCATTGCCATAGAGCAGCAGGTCGCATTTGGCGTCGATCACGATGGAGCGCCGCACCTTGTCAGACCAGTAGTCGTAATGGGCCACCCGCCTGAGGGAGCCTTCGATGCCGCCCATGACGATGGGCACGTCCTTGTAGGCCTCGCGGCAGCGCTGGGAATAAACCAGGGCCGCCCGGTCGGGCCGCTTGCCGGCGCCGCCGCCAGCGGTGTAGGCATCGTCACTGCGGATCTTGCGGTCCGCGGTGTAGCGGTTGATCATGGAATCCATATTGCCGGCGGTGACACCGAAAAACAGATTCGGCTTACCCAGCGCCTTGAAGGGCTCGGCCGACTGCCAGTCAGGCTGGGCGATGATGCCCACCCGAAAGCCCTGGGCCTCGAGCATGCGGCCGATAACGGCCATGCCGAAGCTGGGATGATCAACATACGCATCGCCGGTGACGATGATGATGTCGCAACTGTCCCAGCCCAGCCGTTCCATCTCCTGCCGGCTCATCGGCAAAAACGGCGCCGTGCCCAAGCGCTGAGCCCAGTATTTGCGATAACTGGTCAGCGGTTTGGCATCGCGCGGAAAAAGGGAAACGTCGGCGTAAGCGCTCATAAGGTCCTAGGGATCCCCAATTCTAGGTGGGCCGCCCTTACGGAGCCGCCGCAGTGCCGGCCGGCCCTTGGCCGGGCGGGGTCTGCCCGCATTCAAGCACTGACACCGACGACCGGCATCGGCCCTGACGGACAAAGCGGGTCGGGCCGCTGGCGCAGGATGGACGAATGAAACGCCCTGTTTTGCATAGCCTTCGGGGAGTTGTGGCTTGGACGCTGTGTATCAGTTCGGTGGCTTGCCTCGACGGCAAATCACCGACACCGCCGCCGCGCGTGCCCAAACCCAAAGTCGGGTTGGAGGCGGCCGCCCCGCCCGCCCGCCCTCAGCGCCCCGCCAGCCCCATGCTGCGCGCGACCACCTCTTTCATGATCTCGTTGGTGCCGCCGTAGATGCGCTGCACCCGCGCATCGGCATAGGCGCGGGTAATCGGGTATTCCCACATAAAGCCGTAGCCACCGAAGAGCTGAACGCACTCGTCCATGACGCGGCACTGCAGGTCGGTGGTCCAGTACTTGGCCATGCTGGCGGTGGCGGTGTCGAGCTGGCTTTTGAGCATCAGCTCGGTGCAGCGGTCTACGAACACCCGTGCCACCTGTACCTGCGTCTGCAGCTCAGCCAGGGTATGGCGGGTGTTTTGAAAGCTGCCCAGGGTCTGCCCGAAGGCCTTGCGCTGCTGCACATAGTCCAGCGTCCAGGCGATGGCCGCTTCGCTGGCCGCCACCGCAACGATGGCGATTTGCAGCCGCTCCCAGGGCAGCTGCTCCATCAGCGCGATGAAGCCGCGGTTTTCGTGCGCAGGCCCGCCCAGCAAATTAGCCGCCGACACCCGCACATCGGAGAAGAAAAGCTCGGAGGTGTCCTGTGCCTTCAGGCCCAGCTTCTGCAAGCGCCGCCCCACAGTAAAGCCGGGCATGCCGCGCTCGACCAAGAACAGGCTCGTGCCCTTGGCGCCGGCGGCCGGGTCGGTCTTGGCCACCACGATCACCAGGTCGGCATGCCAGCCGTTGGTGATGAAGGTTTTGCTGCCATTGATCCGGTAATGGTCGCCCTCGCGCACGGCGGTGGTTTGTATGCCTTGCAGGTCACTGCCGGCGGCCGGCTCGCTCATCGCAATCGCCCCCACCATCTCGCCCGAGGCCAGGCGCGGCAGGAAGCGCTGCTGCTGCTCGGGCGTGCCGTAATGCGCCAGATAAGGCGCGACGATTTCGCTGTGCAGGCCAAAGCCGATGCCGGTAAAGCCGGCACGGGCGAGCTCCTCCATCTGCACCACCGAATACAGCTTGTCAGCGCCCGCCCCGCCCAGAGCTTCGGGCAGGCTCATGCACAAAAACCCGTCGCGCCCGGCCTGATGCCAGACTTGGCGGTCCACATAGCCTTGCTCCTCCCAGGCGGCGTGAAAAGGGGCGATGTGCTGGTCCATGAAGCGGCGGAAAGCATCGCGAAACTGCTCGTGTTCGGCGCTGAAAAGGGTGCGTTCAATCATGAAATAAGGTAGCCGGATGCGGCTTGTGACGAGGTAATGCAATCTTCCTATACTGGCCATGGAATGCCCATACCGACAGACCCTGAGCCCACCTCACCTTTCTTTCCCCCAGAAACCAAGGCCAGCCCACCATGACCGAAGCACTGATTTTTGATGCCATCCGAACACCCCGCGGCAAAGGCAAGGCCGATGGCCGCCTGCACGAGGTCAAACCGGTCGACCTGCTGGCCGGCGTGCTCACCGAGTTGCAGCGGCGAAACCGCTTTGACACCGCCGCAGTCGACGATGTGGTCATGGGCGTGGTCTCGCCGGTGGGCGAGCAGGGCTCGGTGATTGCCAAGGTGGCCGCACTCAAGGCCGGCTGGGACTTTCGGGCCTCGGGCGTGCAGATCAACCGGTTCTGCGCCTCGGGCCTGGAAGCCGTCAATATGGCCGCGCAGAAGGTGCGCTCGGGCTGGGAAGACCTGGTGGTGGCCGGCGGGGTGGAGTCCATGAGCCGGGTGCCGATCGGCAGTGACGGGGGCGCCTGGGCCCAGGACCCGCAGACCCACAGCGCGACCTTGTTTGTGCCGCAGGGCATAGGCGCAGACCTGATTGCCACCCTGGCTGGCTTTGGCCGCGACGATGTGGACGCCTACGCCCTGAGCAGCCAGCAGCGCGCCGCCCAGGCCCGTGCCGCTGGCTGGTTCGCCGCCTCGGTGGTGCCGGTGCGTGACGCGCTGGGCCAGGTGATCCTGGCCGAAGACGAGTTCATCAAGCCCCAAACCACGCTGGCCGGCCTGGCTGCGCTCAAACCGGCGTTTCAGGCGCTGGGCGAGATGGGCTTTGACGATGTAGCCCTACAGCGCTATCCGCAGGTCGAGCGCATCGCCCATGTCCACCACGCCGGCAACTCTTCGGGCATCGTCGATGGCGCAGCAGCGATGCTGATCGGCTCGGAGACGGCCGGCCGCAGCCACGGGCTCAAGCCCAGAGCGCGCATCGTCGCCACCGCGCTCAGCGGGGACGACCCGACCATCATGCTCACCGGCCCCATGCCGGCCGCCCGCAAGGCATTGGCCAAAGCCGGCCTGCAAATCGAGCAGATTGACCTGTTCGAGGTTAACGAAGCCTTCGCTGCCGTGCCGATGCGCTTCATGAAAGAGATGGGTGTGCCGCACGAGAAGGTCAATGTCAATGGCGGCGCGATCGCTCTGGGTCACCCGCTAGGGGCCACTGGCGCCATGATCCTGGGCACCTTGCTCGACGAACTCGAGCGCCGCCACTTGCGCCGCGGCCTGGCCACGCTGTGTGTGGGCGGGGGCATGGGCATTGCCACCATCATCGAGCGCATCTAAAGGCCGCACCCATGAAAAACATACGCTTGAGCATCGAAGATGGCATCGCCACCCTTACCTTTGACGAACCAGACTCGCCGGTCAACACCATGTGCCTGCAATGGCAGGACGACCTGGCCGAGGCGGCGGCCCTGCTGGTGGCCGAGCGGGAGCATTTGAAAGGCATCATCCTGGCCTCGGCCAAGAAAACGTTCTTCGCGGGCGCCGACCTCAAGGCGGTGATGCGTTTGATACCGGCCGATGCGCCGCGCGTTTATGCCGAGGTCGAACGGGTCAAAAAGAACTTTCGCACCATAGAGACCTTGGGCCTGCCGGTGGTCAGCTGCATCAATGGCAGTGCCCTGGGCGGCGGCTGGGAGGTGGCGCTGATCGGCCACCACCGCATCGCGGTGGACGACCCGCGCATCGAGCTGGGCCTGCCCGAGGTCAGCTTGGGCCTGCTGCCCGGCGCCAGCGGCGTGACAAAAATGGTCCGCCAGCTCGGCCTGATGGCCGCCCAGCCCTATCTGGTCGAGGGCCGCCTGTTTCAGCCTCGTCAGGGCGCAGAAGCTGGGCTGGTCCATGAGCTGGTGGCCGACGAACAGCAGCTGCGAGCGCGCGCACTGGCCTGGATCGCCGAGCACCCGCAGTCCATGCATCCTTGGGAGGCCAAGGGCTACAAGATCCCGGGCGGCGATGCGCGCAGTCCCAAGATGGCTGCGGCTCTGACGGTGGCGCCGGCCATGCTCAAAAAGAAAACCCGAGGTCTGCTGCCCGCACCCGAGGCCATTTTGGCCTGCATGGTCGAAGGCAGTCTGGTCGATCTGGAGACCGCCTTTCGCATCGAAAGCCGCCACCTGGCCCAGCTGATGACCGGCGGCCAGGCGCAGTCCATGATCAATACCTTTTTCTTCAACATGAATGCGGTCAAAAGTGGCGCCTCGCGGCCGGCCGGGCAGGCGCGGTTCAAGCCGCAAAAGGTGGGCATTGTGGGCGCAGGCATGATGGGCGCAGGCATCGCTTGGGCCCAGGCCAGCCGGGGCATGGCCACGGTGCTGATCGACACCGACGCGCAAAAAGCCCAGCGCGGCAAGGCCTACAGCGAGAAACTGGCGCAGCAGCGGGTCGGCCAGGGCCGCATGAGCCAAGCCGAGCAGCAGGCGCTGCTGGCACGCATCGAGGCCGGCGCCGATGTGCAGGCGCTGGCCGGCTGCGAGCTGATCATTGAGGCGGTGTTCGAGCAGCGCGAACTCAAGGCCGAGGTGACGCGGCGCGTTGAGCCGCTGCTGGCGGCCGGCGGCATCATGGCCTCCAACACCTCGACCCTGCCAATCAGCGGACTGGCCCAGGCCAGCGCCCGGCCGGAGAGCTTCATCGGCATCCATTTTTTCAGCCCGGTCGACAAAATGCAGTTGGTCGAGATCATTCGCGGCCAGCAGACCGAAGACCGGACGGTGGCCCATGCGATGGACTATGTGCGGGCCCTGGGCAAACTGCCCATCGTGGTCAGCGATGCCCGGGGCTTTTACACCAGCCGCACCTTCGGCACCTTTGTGATGGAAGGGGCAGCCATGCTGGACGAAGGCATCCCCGCGCCGGTGATTGAGAACGCCGCCATGCAGGCAGGCATGCCGGTAGGCCCACTGGCGGTGCTTGACGAAACCGCCCTCACCCTGAGCGTGCATGTGCTCGATCAGACCCGCGCCGACGAAACGGCGCAGGGCCGCAGCTACACGGCCAGCGCCGGCGAGTTGCTGGTCGAGCGCATGGTCAAACAGCACAGCCGGGGCGGCCGCGCAGCCGGCGGCGGCTTTTATGACTACCCGGCCGGCCAGCCCAAGCGGCTCTGGCCCGAACTCAAAAACCTGTTCGAGAAGCCCGACGCCGCCTGGGATCTGCGCGAAATCAAAGACCGGCTGCTCTACCGCCAGGCGGTAGAAACAGCCCGCTGCCTGCAAGAAGGCGTGCTCGGCTCGGTGCATGAGGCCAATATCGGCTCGATTTTCGGCATCGGCTTTCCGGTCTGGACCGGCGGGGCGCTGCAGTTCATCTATCGCCAAGGCGTCAGCGCCTTCGCCGAACGCTGCCACGCACTGGCAGCACGGCATGGGGCGGGCTTTAAACTTGATCCATCTGTCATCGCCTGCCTGCAAGCCCACCAGCCACGCTGGTAGCGAGCCGGGTGGGCTTTCAATCGCTTAAAGCCCATGGGAAGACTCCAGAACAAGGTCAGCATCATCACCGGCGCGGCGCAGGGCATAGGCCTGGCCACCGCCCTCAAATTTGCTGCGGAAGGCGCCATCGTCATCATTTGTGACATCCGGCAGGCCGGTGTAGATGCGGCAGTGGCCGCCTGCCAGCAGCAGGGTGCTCAGGCCCAAGGCTTTGTGATGGATGTCACAAACCGTGAGCAGGTCGATGCGGTGATGGCACAGGTGCGCGACCGCTTCGGGCGCATCGATGTGCTGGTCAACAACGCCGGGATCACCCAGGATGCCCGCCTGGTCAAGATGACCGAGGCCCAGTTTGACCGGGTGATCGACGTCAATCTGCGCGGCGTTTTCCACTGCGCGCAGGCGGTGGCCGAGACCATGAGCGCCCAGGGCAGCGGCGTCATCCTCAATGCCAGCTCGGTGGTGGGCATTTACGGCAATTTCGGCCAGACCAACTACGCCGCCACCAAGTTCGGCGTGATCGGCTTTACCAAGACTTGGGCGCGCGAACTCGGCGCCAAGGGCGTGCGGGTCAATGCGGTAGCGCCTGGCTTCATCCAGACGCCCATCCTCGCTTCCATGCCCGAAGAGGTGCTCAAGGGCATGGAGGCCCGGGTGCCGCTCAAGCGCCTGGGCAAGCCCGAAGAAATTGCCAATGTGTACGCCTTTCTGGCCAGCGATGAGGCCAGCTATGTCAACGGCGCAGTCATCGAGGTCTGCGGCGGGATGACGGTTTGACGGCCCGAGCGTGTCCGCTGGCATGAGCTCCGAGGACTCCCGGCCAGACGCTCTAGACAGGCCGAGGCCGCGCTCGCTCGCTGATCTGTTTCTGTCCTTCAGCTGGCTGGCCCTGCAGGGCTTTGGCGGCGTGCTCGCGGTCGCGCAGCGCGAGCTGGTGGAGAAAAAGCGCTGGCTGACCCGCGAAGAATTCACCGAGGAATGGGCGGTGGCGCAGATCATGCCCGGGCCTAATGTGATCAATATGGCCATCATGCTGGGAGGTCGGCACTTCGGCTGGCGCGGCGCTGTGGTGGCCCTGGCCGGCATGCTGCTGGTGCCTTTGCTGCTGACCTTGGGCCTGGCGATGCTCTACGGTCAGTTCAGCCAGTATCCGGCGGTGGCCGGCGCACTGCGTGGCATGGGAGCGGTATCGGCCGGGCTGATCACCGCCACTGGCATCAAGCTGATTCCCGGCCTGCGCAAGAACGTGCTTGGGCCGGTGGTCTGCGCAGCGCTGGGCTTGGCAGCGCTGGTGGCAGTGGCCTGGCTGCGCCTGCCGCTGGTCTGGGTACTGCTGGTGCTAGGCGGCATCGGCATGGGCCTGGCCTACCGGAGGCTGAGCCCATGAGCCCGCTGCTGATGAGTGCGGCCGACTGGCTGCAACTGGTGCTGCACTTTGCCACCTTGTCGCTGCTGGGCATAGGCGGGGCCATCACCACCTTGCCCGATATGCACCGCTACCTGGTCGACCGCCAGCTCTGGCTGAGCGATGCGCAATTTAACGTCAGCGTGGCACTGGCCCAGGCCGCCCCCGGCCCCAACATCTTGTTTGTGGCACTCATGGGTTGGCATGTGGGCATCAATGCCGGCGGCGGCTGGCTGGCGCCCATGGGAGCCATCATCACCTTGGCTGGCATTTTGCTGCCCAGCTCCATCATTGCCTACACCGGCGGCCAATGGAGCCACCGCAACCGCGAGCTGCGCGCGGTGCGGGCCTTCAAAGCCGGGCTGGCTCCCACGGTGATCGGCCTGCTGATTGCCACCGGCACCGTGCTGGCCACCGCCACCGGCTCTACGCTGGACCAATGGCCGGTCTGGTTGATCGCTGCCCTGAGCACGCTCATCGTCTGGCGCACCCGGCTGCATATTCTGTGGCTGTTGGGGGCGGGCGCGCTGGTCGGCGCCTTTGTGCTGGCCTGAAGCTTCAGACCGCGCTGTCTCGCTGGCGCAGCGCTTCATAGAGGCAAATGCCGCTGGCCACTGACACATTCAGGCTCTCGACAGCGCCCTTCATGGGGATGCTGACCAACTCATCGCAGCTCTTGCGGGTGAGCTGGCGCATGCCCTGCCCTTCGGCACCGAGCACCAAGGCCAGTGGCCTGTTCAGGTCGGTGTGGTGGATGGACTGGGGTGCGTCATCACTGGTGCCCGCACACCAGATATTGCGCTCCTTGAGCTCGCCCAGAGTGCGCGCCAGGTTGGTGACCATGAAGTAGGGCATGGTCTCGGCAGCGCCGCTGGCCACCTTGGCCACGGTGGCGTTGATGCCGGCCGCATGGTCCTTGGGGGCGATCACCGCATGTGCGCCGGCGCCGTCGGCCACACGCAGGCAAGCGCCGAGGTTGTGAGGATCGGTCACGCCATCGAGCACCAGCAAAAGCGGCGTGACACCGTCGGCCTCCAGTTGCTCCAGCAATTCATCGAGCGAGCGGACCTGATCGATGGCTGACACCCGAGCCACCACGCCCTGATGGCCGTGACTGCCGCACATTTTTGCCAGGCGCAGGCCGTCCGATTCAATCAGCCGCACGCCCGCCTCGCGGGCCCGGTCCATGAATTGGCGCATGCGCGCATCGCGGCGAGCCGCATCGAAAAAAACCTCGATCACCGATTGCGGCGCGGTCTTGATGCGAACGCCCACCGCATGAAAACCGAACAGGACTTTTGGGGAGGAGGACATGCGCAGGATTATCGCCGGCCGCATCGTGCCGGGGCCGCGCTCCCACATGATCTGACAGGGCCCTTTGGGGGGTGGGAGCTGCGCCCTCGCAGCGATGCGGCGATGGATCAAACGATGCTGGCCACCTGGCCCGCTTCGATCGTGATTCGCCGGTGGCAGCGCGCCGCCAATTGGGCGTCATGGGTGACCATCACCAAGGTGGTACCCAGCTCTTGGTTGAGCGACATGATCAAGGCCATGATGGTCTCGCCGGTCGCAAAGTCCAGGCTACCCGTGGGCTCATCGGCCAGCAGTACCGCCGGTTGCACCACGAAGGCCCGCGCCAGCGCCACCCTTTGCTGCTCACCCCCCGAAAGCACCCGGGGGTAGTGCTTGAGCCGCTGACCCAGGCCGACCCGCTCGAGCATTTCGCGCGCCTGGGCCCGCGCGCCACTGGCGCCGGCCAATTCCAGCGGCAGCATGACGTTCTCCAGGGCATTCATGTGGGCCATGAGCTGAAAACTCTGGAACACGAAGCCAATTTTTTGGGCACGCAGCGCCGCCCGCTCGTCCTCGCTCAGAACGAACATGTCCTGACCGGCCAGGCGGACTGTGCCCTGACTGGGTTTGTCCAGGCCTGCGATGATGGACAGCAGCGTACTTTTGCCCGAACCGGAGGCGCCGACAATGGCCGCTGTTTCCCTGGCTGCGAAGCGGATATGGATATCGCGCAAAATCGTCAAAGGCCCAGCGGCATCGCTGACTGTCTTGTAGACATGTTCGACCGCAATGATGGGCGCTGGCTCGTCAAGGCTGGCCGCAGGGGCGGTTGCAGGGGCAGCCGCTGGATCAGAGAAGGACATGTTGGATTTTCTAAACGTCAGGACAAGTGTGCGACCGCAAAAGCGCACCGATGGCATTTACTGTAACAAGGCCGTAGCAGGCCCACAGCCTCTCGGGGCAAACGCTGACCGCCGAAACGCCTTGCTGGCTCTGGGCTTGCTCGGGGCCGGCTTGGCCGAACGGGCCATTGCCGAGCCCAGCGCTGCAGGCGTGCTGGTGGTGGGCGACTCGCTGAGCGCTGAGTATGGGCTCAGGCGCGGCAGCGGCTGGGTGGCCTTGCTGCAGCAAAAGCTCAGCACAGAACCGGGCCGGCACAGCGTGGTCAATGCCAGCATCAGCGGCGATACCACCTCCGGCGGGCGCTCTCGCCTGGGGGCACTGCTGCGCCAGCACAAGCCGCGGGTACTGATCATTGAGCTCGGCGGCAATGACGCCCTGCGTGGCCTGCCCCTGGCCATGACCGAAGACAATCTGCGCGCCATGGTGCGGGCTGGCAAGCAGGCCGGCGCGCAGGTACTGCTGCTGGGCATGCAGATGCCGCCCAACTACGGCGCCAAATACAGCGCCGACTTTGCTGCCCTCTATAGCCGAGTGGCAAAAGACAGCCGGAGCGGATTGCTGCCGTTTTTCCTCAAAGGCGTGGCCGACCGGCCCGACCCGACCGAGTGGTTCCAGGCCGACCGCATCCACCCCAACGAACAGGCCCAGCAACGCATGCTCGACAATGTCTGGCCCGAATTGAAGAAACTGCTTAAGTGAGTCTGCAACACATCACGGCCGAACAGGCCATGGCCCGCTGGAGCGAATTCTCAGCCATCATCGACGCTCGCAGCCCCGGCGAATATGCCGAAGACCACCTGCCCGACGCAGTCAACTGGCCCACGCTGGACGACGCACAGCGCCAGCAGATCGGCACGGAATACAAGCAGGTCAATGGCTTTGAGGCCAAAAAACGCGGCGCCATCATGGCGGCGCGCAACATTGCTGCGCACATCGAGCGCGAACTGATGGACAAGCCCAAAGATTGGGCGCCCCTGCTGTACTGCTGGCGCGGCGGTAAACGCAGTGGCTCCCTCGGGCTGATCCTGGACCAGATCGGCTTTCGCACCACCTTGATCGAAGGCGGCTACAAGGCGTTTCGGGCGGCCATGCTGCTCGATATGCCCCGACAGGTCGAGCGGCTGCGCTTTCAGGTGATCTGCGGCACCACCGGCTCAGGCAAGACCCGACTGCTGCATGCGCTGGCCGCCCAGGGCGCGCAGGTGCTCGACCTCGAAGGCCTGGCACGGCACCGCAGCTCGGTACTGGGCCTGCTACCCGGCCAGAGCCAGCCCACGCAAAAAGCCTTTGACACCCTGATCTGGAACGCCTTGCGGCGCTTTTCGCCCGACCGGCTGGTCTACGTCGAAAGCGAGAGCAAGAAAGTGGGCAATCTGGCGGTGGCCGACAGCCTGATGAGCGCCATGCGCGCCAGCGCCTGCCTTAGGCTGGAACTGGCCGACGAAGAGCGGGTGCAACTGTTGCTGCAGGACTATGACTTTTTCGTGCGCGACACCGAGTTTTTTTGCGAACGGCTGCAGACCCTGAGCGAAGTGCGCGGCGGAACTACGGTACGCCACTGGCAAGAGCTGGCTCGCGCCGGGCAAACATCGGAGGTGGTGCGCGAGTTACTGCTCAAGCACTACGACCCGACCTACCTGGCCTCGATGCAGCGCAATTTCACGCTCTATCCGCAGGCCGGATCGGTGCAGGCACGCAACCACAGTCATGAGGCCATGAGCGAGTTGGCCGCGCAAATCTTGGCGCAAGCTCCGGCTTGAAGACTTCAAGGCCTAAAGGCCGGCGCGGGCGAAGGCCTGTGCCAAGTCCTGCCGCAAATCCTCAGTGCTCTCCAGCCCCACGGCCAGACGCACCAAGGGGCCTCGGTAGGCTGAGGGCAGGCTGCGGATGCTGGCCGCCTGGTAGACCGCACACAAGCTCATCGGACCGGCCCAGCTGTGGCCGATCTTGAACAGGCGCAGGCTGTCGCAAAACAGATCGACCTGCGCCTGGCTGATCTCAGGGCGAAACGCCAGGCTAAGCAGGCAGGCAGCACCGCTGCAGTCGCGCTTCCAGGCGGCATGGCCGGGCGAGCTCGACAGCGCCGGGTGCAGCACCTGATCGAAATGCGGCAGCGTCTGCAGCCAGTTGGCCAAGCTGCGGGTGCTGGCGTCCTGAGCGGCATAGCGCACCACCATGGAAGGCAGGCCGCGCAAGACCAGCTCGATGTCGTTGGCGGCCACGCCCAGGCCCAGCCGGGTGTGACACAGCAGCACCTGGTGATGCAGTACCTCGTCGCGGGTCACCACCGAGCCCATGAGCACGTCGGCGCCGCCCGAGGGGTATTTGGTGAGCGCCTGCATGCTCACATCCACACCCATCTCAAAGGCCTTAAAGGCCAGGCCCGCGCCCCAGGTGTTGTCCAGCGCGATCACGATGCCCTGGGGGTGGGCTGGCGCCTGCGACCGAACCGCCGCCACCAAAGCGGGCAGGTCCGGGAACTCCAGCGTGATGGAACCCGCCGCCTCCAACCAGACCAGCCGGGTGCGCGGGCTGAGCTTGGCCGCCAAATCAGCCGGGTTCATCGGGTCATAGAAGGCGCAGGCGATGCCCCAGCGCTTGAGCTCATGCTGCGCAAACGCTTTGTTGGGCCCATAGGCGTTGTCGGGAATCAGCAGCTCGTCGCCGGCCGACAAAAACGCCATGTCGACCAGGCTCAGGGCCGCCAGGCCGCTAGGCGCCAGCGCGCAGTAGCGCCCGCCTTCCAAGGAGGCGATGCGCTCTTCGAGCATGAAGCTGGTGGGCGTGCCGGCCAGGCCGTAGGAGTAGCCGTGCTGATGCGTCCAGTCGCGCTCACGCAGCGCCTGCACGTTGGGAAAGATGACCGTCGAAGCCTTGTGCACAGGCTGCGTGATGGCCTCGAAGCCGGCCGGCGGCCGGTAGGGGTGATGGATCAGCTGGGTGCTCAGTTCAGACATATCGCAATCTTAGAACAATACCTGAGCTCCACTCTTGATGACGACGACCCTGCCGGCGCGGACGGCCAGCCGGCCCGACCTGCACTTGCGTCCCGCAGCACAGCGCTCCCTTGCGGCCTCAAACCTTCCACTTCTCCAGCAGCTTGTGCGGCCCGAGCGCGTCGTAGCTCTCGAAGGGCTGATGGATCCAGGGGTTGGTGGGCAGAAAGTCCACCGAGTAGTCTGCCTTGAAAGTCGACAGGCCCTTGGTCCAGATGACGGCAGTGCGCAGCTCGGTGATGGGTTGGTAGTTGTTGCGCAGTTGTTCGACCACGGCTTTGAGGGTATGGCCCGAGTCGGCCAGGTCGTCGACCAACAGCACTCGGCCAGCGATCTCGCCCTTGGGCGTGGTGATGTAGCGGGCGATGTCGAGCGCACCCTGCACCGTGCCAGCCTCGGCCCGGTAGGAGCTGGTGGACATGATGGCCAGGGGCTTGTCGAAAATGCGCGAGAGGATGTCACCGGGCCGCATGCCGCCACGGGCCAGGCACAAGATCGTGTCGAATTCCCAGCCCGACTGGTGCACGCGAATGGCGAGCTTTTCGATCAGGTTGTGATACTCGTCATAGCTCACGTACAGGTGCTTGCCGTCTTCGGTCAACATGGGGTGGCTCTCCTAGGCAGGGAATCAGTCGGAACAATCAGGCCACGAAGGGATCGCGCAACACGATGGTGTGGTCACGGTCCGGGCTGGTCGAGATGATAGCGATGGGCACGCCGGTGGTCTCTTCAATGCGCTGCAGGTAGTTGCGCGCCGCCTCGGGCAGCAGGGCCCGGTCGGTCACGCCCACCGTGGTCTGGCTCCAGCCCGGCAGGGTTTCATAGATGGGCTCGCAGCGGGAGATGTCGTCAGCCCCCATGGGCAGGATGTCGATGGTCTGGCCGTCGAGCCGGTAACCCACACAAAGCTTGAGCTCCTTCAGGCCGTCGAGCACGTCGAGCTTGGTGATGCACAGCCCGCTCAGGCCGTTGACCTGGGCCGAGCGCTTGAGCAGCGCCGCGTCAAACCAGCCGCAGCGTCGCGAGCGGCCGGTGGTCACGCCTTTTTCGGCGCCCACAGTGCTCATGTGATAGCCGGGCGTGCCCGGCACTTCCCAGTCCAGCTCGGTCGGGAAGGGGCCGCCGCCGACGCGGGTGCAATAGGCCTTGGTGATGCCCAGGATGTAGTGCAGCATGCCCGGTCCAACGCCAGCACCGGCGGCGGCATTGCCAGCCACACAGTTGCTCGAAGTCACGAAGGGGTAGGTGCCGTGATCAATGTCCAAAAGCGTGCCCTGCGCGCCTTCAAACAGCAAGTTGGCGCCGCCCCGGTGGGCGTCATTGAGCTCGCGCGAGACGTCGGCCATCATGGGCTTGAGCAGCTCAGCATGGCGCATGGCTTCGGCGTAGACCGTATCGAAATCGACCGCAGGCGCATGCAGGTACTGGGTCAGCAAAAAGTTGTGCAAGTCCAGCAGCTCACGCAGCTTGGTGGCAAAGCGTTCGGGGTATTTGAGGTCCTGCACCCGCAATGCCCGGCGGGCGATCTTGTCCTCATAGGCCGGGCCAATGCCTCGGCCGGTGGTGCCAATCTTGGCCGTGCCGGCCTTTTCTTTGGCGGCCTCGCGGGCGATGTCGATCGCGGCATGAAAGGGCAAGATCAGCGGGCAGCTTTCGCTGATACGCAGGCGCGAGCGCACCTCCACACCGACCTTCTCCAGCCCCTCGATCTCTTCGAGCAGCTTGGCCGCCGACAGCACCACGCCGTTGCCGATGTAGCACCTGACGCCGGCGCGCATGATGCCGCTGGGAATCAGGTGCAGGGCCGTCTTGACGCCATTGATGACCAGGGTGTGGCCGGCATTGTGACCGCCCTGAAAGCGCACCACGCCTTGGGATTTTTCAGTCAGCCAGTCGACCAGCTTGCCCTTGCCCTCGTCGCCCCACTGGGTGCCGACCACCACCACGTTGCGGCCAGGCGTGGCCGATTGCACTTGTGTCATTTGGATACTTCGGTTGAGAAATAGAGACGCTGAGGCACTCAGGCCGAGCGATCGAGGGCCTGCACCACCCAGTGCTCGGCAACGCGGACCAATTCGCGGTCGCATTCGAATTCATGGACCTCATGCTCATGGCCAGGCAGCACGCAGACCACGGTCTGGCCCTCGGCGCGCAGACCGGCGATGGCCCGCCGCAGCTGTGGGTCTGCGCCCCAGGGCGCGCGCACGGCCGGACGCAAAGGCCGCGCCGGCAACACACTGACCAGTTCCTTGAGGTCCAGGCTGAAACCGGCAGCCGGCCGCTTGCGGCCGAAGACAGCGCCAACCTCGTCATAGCGACCGCCGCGCGCCAGCTCTTCGCCGCTGCCGTAAATCGCAAAGCGGATGCCGCTGTAATAGGCATAGCCGCGCAGATCGGCCAGATCGAAGCTCAGCGTGAGCTGCGGATAAAGACCGGCAAGCTGCTGGTCCAGGTGCTCGAGCTCATCGAGCGCCGCTGCAACGCCTTCAATGCCCGCCAGCGCACGACGGGCTTCGGCCAGCACAGTGCGATCCCCATAAAGCTGCGGCAAGGCTTGCAGGCCGGCGACGGCCTTGGCCGAGAGCCCCGCCTGCGCGCGCAGCAGGGCCGCCAACTCGGCGGCATCCTTGCTGGCCAAGGCCGCGTGAATGCGACCGAGCGCCGAGCTACTCAAAGCAGCACCAGCCAGCAGCGCGTTGACGATACGCACATCCGCCATATCCAGCTGCAGCGGACCAAAACCTGCAGCGCGCAAAGCCTCAATGGCCAGACATTGCACCTCCAGGTCGGCCTCCAGACCGGCATGGCCGAAGATCTCGGCGCCAAATTGCAGGGGCTCGCGGGTGGCATGCGGCCGGTCAGCCCGGGTGTGCAATACCGGCCCGCAGTAACACAAACGGGTTACGCTCTGACGGTTGAGCAGATGGGCATCGATGCGGGCGACCTGAGGCGTGCTGTCGGCACGCAGACCCAGGGTGCGGCCCGACAGTTGGTCGACCAGCTTGAAGGTCTGAAGGCCCAGGGCCTCACCCGTGCCGGTCAGCAGGGACTCCAGATGCTCCAGCAGCGGCGGCATGACCAGCTCGTAACCGTAACTTCGGGCAGCATCGAGCAGCATGCGCCTGAGCTCTTCGATGGCCCGCGCCTCAGAGGGCAGGACATCGGAAATTTGGTCCGGCAATTGCCAGGACGAAGACCAAGCGGGCATTCGGAAGGGGCCAGGTAAGCGGTTAAAGACGAGATTTTACCGGCCGAACGCGGCGATCTCGCCGGCCTCGCGCTCGGCCGGCCTCGAAGGGTTCAGCTGAGCAGCCACAAGGCCGTCAGCCCTAGGCCCACGCTGAGCAGTCCAAAGAAACGCAGCTGCCCATCATTGAGGCTCAGCAACTGCTCGAAAGTACGCCGCCAGCGGCCGGGCACCAACATAGGCAGCAGACCCTCGATCACGAGAACCAGCGCCAGCGCCTGCCACAGGGTGCTGCCGTCGAACACCACCGGGGCTCAGCGGCGCGGTGGGTTCGGCGCCGCACCGGGTCCGCGCATCACGCGAAAGAAATCCGTGGACGAGTCAAGCACCATGACGTCGGACTTTTTGCTGAAGGTGGACTTGTACGCTTCCAGGCTGCGGTAGAACTGGGCAAACTGGGGATCGCGTCCGAAAGACTCGTTGTAGAGGCGAGCTGCTGCGGCATCGCCCTCCCCCTTGATTTTTTGTGCGTCCCGGTAGGCGTTGGCCAGAGTCACCTCGCGCTGACGGTCGGCATCGGCACGGATCTTCTCGCCCTCGGCCGCACCGGTCGAACGCAGCTCATTGGCCACCCGCTTACGCTCGGCCTCCATACGGCGATAGACCGACTCGGTAATCGCCTCCACATAGTCAACCCGAGTGATGCGCACATCGACGATTTCCACGCCCCAGGACTTGCTGCCCTTGACGGCCTGCTGGACCTCGGTGCGCACGTCAGTCATGAGCTGTTCGCGCTTGAGCGAGAGCAAGTCTTTGACGGTGCGCTTGTTGATTTCCTCCTGGAAGGCATTGCGCACCACCCGGCTGAGCTGGTTGGCTCCAGTGCGTTCATCAAGACCCACAGTGCGGATGTAGTCGCTGGGCTCAGTAATGCGCCAGCGCACATACCAGTCAATCACCACCCGCTGCTTCTCGGCGGTCAACATAGGCTCCGGGTCGGTGCTTTCGAGCGTGAGCAGGCGCTTGTCGATGTAGGAGACGTTTTGGAAAGGCGGTGGCAGCTTGAAATTCAGGCCGGGCTCGGTGATCACTTCCTTGATCTGACCGAGCGCATAGACCACGCCGAACTGGCGCTGGTCGACCACAAACAACATGGAGCCCAGCAAAGCCAGCAGCACCAGAGCGGAAGAGACGAAAAATCCTAGGCGGTTCACGGCCAACTCCTTTAGCGGCTGTCGCGGTCGCGGGTACGGGTCGAATCGCGGCTGCGCGGGTCTGCGCCTGCCCCGGACGAGGGCGCAGAACTCGGCGGCGGCAAAGTCAGGGGCGGCATCGCCGTCTCGCCGACTGCGCCGGAGCCGGTGCCGGTGCCGGTGGCCTGCATCAGCTTGTCCAGCGGCAGGTACAGCAGGTTGGAGCCCTGGCGCGACTCGACCATGATCTTGGTCACGCTGCTAAAGACCTGCTGCATCGCATCGGTGTACATGCGGTCGCGGGTGACCTGCGGCGCCTTCTCATATTCGGAAAGCACCGAACGGAAGCGCTGTGCATCACCCTGAGCCTGCGCCACGATGCGGGACTTGTAGCCCTGGGCCTCTTCGTCCAGGCGGGAGGCAGCACCGACGGCCCGCGGCACCACGTCGTTGGCATAGGCCTGGGCCTCGTTCTTGGCCCGCTCGCGCTCCTGACCGGCCTTGAGCACGTCGTCAAAGGCGGCTTGGACCTGCTCGGGCGGACGCACGCCGCTCTGCTGCAAATTGATGCCCACCACCTCAATGCCAACCTTGTAGCGGTCCAAAATGGTCTGCATCAGATTGCGCACCCGCGGCGCAATCTGGTCGCGCTCCTCGGCCAGGGCAGAGTCCATCTTCATCTTGCCCACCACCTCGCGTACCGCCGTTTCAGCAGCCTGCACCACGGTGGCCGCGGGGTCCTTGCTTTCGAACAGGAAGGCCCGGGCATCGCTCAGCCGGTACTGCACCGCAAACTTGATCTCGACGATGTTCTCATCTTCAGTGAGCATGGCCGAATCACGCAGACCGGTGGCCTTGATAACGGTGTCACGGCCCACATCGACCGAACGGATCTGCGTGACCACCACCATCTCATGGCGCTGCACCGGGTAGGGCAGTCGCCAGTTAAAGCCAGCCCCGACCGTGCTGTGGTAGCGGCCAAACTGGGTAATCACGGCCTGCTGGCCCTCTTGCACGATGAAAAAACCAGTGCCCAGCCAGATCAGCAGGGCCACTACCGCCACCAGGCCCGCGCCCAGACCTGCGTTTTTTAGACTCGGTGGCTCAAAACCGCCCCGCCCCGACCCGCCGCCACCATTGCGCCCCGGACCACCCGGACCCTTGCGGCCGCCAAACAGGCCGCCAAGCTTGCGGTTGAAGTCGCGCCAGAGTTCGTCCAGGTCGGGTGGGCCCTGGGTCTGGCCTTGAGGGCCGGTGTTGCGGGGCCGCTGGGGCGCTGCAGCAGGCGGGGGTGATGGCGGCGCAGCCGGAGGCTGAGCCGCAGGCCCGGGAGTCGCGGGAGGCGGCGACCCTTCAGGCTGACTCTGTCCGCCGGCGCCGCCCTCGTCCCGACCCCAGCGCGAATCGTTGAGGTTGAACATGCCGCGCGCGCCGCGAAACAGCCGCTCAGGCAAGGTGCGAAAAGACTGCAGCAGGGGATAGGGATTCATCATGGATGGACCGAATTTTTCTTCTGATGACGCCATTGTGCCTAATCAGGCCAAGTCGTCGGCCAGCACAGTGCTTTGCCCTTGCGCCAGCAGGGCGAGATGAGGGGCTTGACCAGCCTGGGCGTGGCGCAATAACAACTCACGCAAGCCAGGCAGCCCTAGACCGCTTTGGGCACTGACGAACACCCGTTCAAACGGACGAGCGCCCGAGCCCGACGGATCGGGCAGTTCGGTACTGTCAAGCAAGCGGCGCGGCCGGCGCTGGGGCTCGATGGCGTCGAGCTTGTTGAACACCAGCACCTGCGGTACCTGATCCGCACCGATATCGGCCAAGACCTTGAGCACCTCCTGCATCTGCTGGCCATGCTCGGGACTGGCCGCGTCGACCACATGCAGCAGCAAGTCGGCGTCGGCCGCTTCCTGCAAAGTAGCCTCAAAGGCGTCGATCAGCCCGTGGGGCAAGTCGCGGATGAAGCCAACCGTGTCGGACAGCGAGACTGTACGCCCGCCCAGGGGCTCTTGCTCATCGGCGCCTCCCAGGTAAAGCTGCCGGGTGGTGGTATCGAGGGTGGCAAACAGCTGGTCTGCGGCGTAAGCGCGGGCCTTGACCAGCGCATTAAAAAGCGTGCTCTTGCCAGCATTGGTGTAGCCGACCAGAGAAATGGTGAAGGTGTCGCGCCTGAGGCGCTGCTTGCGCTGGGTCTGCCGCTGGCGCTTGATGCGCACCAGGCGCTCCTTGGTGCGCTTGATGGCCTCGCTGATCATGCGCTTGTCCAGCTCGATCTGCTTCTCGCCCGGGCCGCCGCGCACCCCGGCCCCGCCGGTCTGACGCTCCAGGTGCGACCAGCGGCGCACCAGCCGTGTCGACAGATACTGCAGCCGGGCCAGCTCAACCTGCAGCTTGCCCTCATGGCTGCGCGCACGCTGAGCAAAAATTTCGAGGATCAGCAAGGTGCGGTCGTTGACCGGCATTTCCAGGCTGCGCTCGAGGTTGCGCTGCTGGGCCGGGCTGAGCGACTGATCAAACAAAATCTCCGTGGCTCCACTTTCCAAGGCCAGGGCTCGGATTTCCTCGGCCTTGCCGGTGCCCACATACAAGGCGGCGTCAGGCGCGCGCCGTTTGCAGGTGATGCGGGCCACTGGCTGAAGGCCGGCGGTCTGCGCCAATAGCCCGAGTTCATGCAACTGAGCGTCGAAATGGGGCAAGCCCAGATCGACCCCGACCAGCAGAACCGTGGGCTGCGCTTTGCGGGAGGCGTCCAAGGAACTCAGGCGGCCGGGCTTTCTTCCGCGGAAGAGAAGTTGACCGCTCTACCGGGGACGATGGTGGAGATGGCGTGCTTGTAGACCATCTGGGTGACCGTGTTGCGCAACAGGACCACGTACTGATCGAAGGACTCGATCTGACCTTGCAGTTTGATGCCGTTGACCAGATAAATCGACACCGGTACATGCTCCCGGCGCAAAGTGTTCAGGAAGGGATCCTGCAAAAGCTGACCTTTGTTATTGCTCACGATATTTTCCGTGTTCAAAAGTGGGTTGATAAGGCTCACACATTACCACAGGCCAAGACCATCTGGCCGCCCGATCAGCCCGGCGTCTTGTCAGCGTAGGGGTTCAGGGCCGATTTCATCTGGATCCGCAGGGGGGTGCCCACCAGATCAAACTCCTTGCGAAACCGCCCTTCCAGGAAGCGCTTGTAGGACTCGCTGACCTGATCCAGCGAATTGCCGTGGATGACGATGACCGGCGGATTCATGCCGCCCTGGTGGGCGTAGCGCATCTTGGGGCGCGACAGCCCCGAGCGCTGGGGCTGCTGGAACTGCACTGCCTCCTGCAGCAGACGGGTGAGTACCGGTGTGGGCATCTTGCGAAAAGCCGCCGCATGGGCCTGTACGATGGACGCCCACAGCGGCCCCAGGCCCTGCCGCTTGATGGCAGAAATCCGGTGCAAGCTGGCAAATTTCATGAAAGGCAAGCGGGTCTCGATCGAGCGCTCGAGCTGCTGACGCTGGTAGCTGTCGATCGCATCCCACTTGTTGACCGCCAGCACCACCGCACGGCCGCTTTCCAGAATGTAGCCCGCAATATGCGCGTCCTGATCGGTCACCCCCTGGGTGGCATCGAGCAGCAAGAGCACCACATTGGCGTTTTCAATGGCCTGCAGGGTCTTGACCACCGAGAATTTCTCGATGGCTTCAAACACCTTGCCCCGACGGCGCAGGCCGGCGGTGTCGATCAGCTCGAAGCGCTGACCGTCACGCTCAAAAGGCACCGAAATCGCATCGCGGGTGGTACCGGGCAGGTCAAAAGCGACCAGGCGCTCTTCGCCCAGCCAGGTGTTGATCAGGGTGGACTTGCCCACATTGGGTCGGCCGGCAACGGCCAGCTTGACCACCAGCGGCTGCTCCTGCGCGTCAGATTCTTCTTCCAGGGGCGGCAGCGCCAAGCGCCCGAGCGCGGCCTCGACCATGCTGCGCACGCCTTGGCCATGGGAGGCTGAAACCGCCAACACATCGCCCAAGCCCAGCTCGAAAAACTCGGCCAGCTGGGCGCCGGCCTTCATGCCCTCGGCCTTGTTGGCCACCAGCAAGGAGGGCTTGCCCAGTTTGCGCAAATAACGGGCGATGTCGTGGTCCTGCGCCGACAGACCTTCGCGCGCATCGACGACAAAAACCACCACATCGGCCTCGGCCACCGCTTGCCGGGTTTGTCTGGCCATTTCCTTGTAGATGCCCGACTCGGCGCTAGGTTCAAACCCGCCGGTATCGATGACGATATAGGCCTGTGAACCCAGGCGCGCCTGGCCATAGTGCCGATCGCGCGTCAGGCCGACATGGTCAGCAACGATGGCATCGCGCGACTTGGTCAGGCGGTTGAACAGGGTGGACTTGCCCACATTGGGCCGGCCCACCAGAGCGATCACAGGTTTCATCGGGTCCGAATCTCAGGTCCGCGCCCGCGGGCCAGCCTCATTGCGGCACGAAGCCGAACACACCACCGCTGCGGGTCAGAACCACCAGGGTATTGCCTGCCAGTACCGGGCGACTGCTGATGGCCGAACCATCGGTGCTCAGGCGGGCCAGAACCTTGCCGTCTTCCCGCGAGAGCATGTGCACATAGCCCTGCAAGTCGCCGACCGCTACCGAACGGCCTATGACCAGCGGCGCGCTCAGATCACGAAAGCGCAGTTGCTCGTTGTTCCAGGCTCTTTCTCCGTCCGCCAGGCGCCAGGCCTGTACCCGGCCATCAGCCTCAGCGCCGAACAGCAGCCTGTCGTCGGCCGCCAGCCCCACCTGGCCGTCGGCCGTACGGCTCCACTGAACAGCGCCGCGCTCGGTGTCCACACAAGCCACTGCAGCCTGGAAGGCGCGCACGCAGACCTGATTGCCCTGGCGGGCTGCAGGACCCACCAGATCGACCAGGCGCTCGATTTCGTTGATGCCGCGCGGTGTAGCGATAGGCGCATTCCAGCGTGCCAGCCCGCTTTGGGGGTCCAGGCCGTTGAGTCGGCCGCCAACACCGGCCAGCAGGGTATCGCCCACTGCCAGCATCACGCCCGCCTGACGCAGCACCAAAGGCTCGTCCCCTGTGCGCTGCTGCAGCCACAAGCGCCTGCCGCTGACCCCGTCGTAGGCGCTGACCGCCCGGTCGGCCGTCAGCAGGAAGACCCGGCCGCCGGCCACCAAGGGCGCCGAATACGCTTGCGCCGCCAGCCGCTGGCGCCACAGCACCTTGCCCTGCTTGATGGCCAGCAATTCATTGTCACGGGTCACGACAGCCGCAGTGCTGCCGTCACTGCCCACACCCGCGGCCAGCGCAGTACCCAAGGACAAGCGCCAGATTTCGCGGCCGCTGGTCGCATCGAGCTCAAGCACAGTGCCGTCGCTCGTCGCCAGCGTGACGCTGCTGGCACTGGCATGCACCTGCGCGGGAAATTCCACCGCGCCCAGCTTGACCTGCCAGACCTGACGCACCGCCAGGCTGGGGGTGAGGGCCTGCAACTCAGCCGGCTTGGGTCGGGGCGAACCGGTGCTGCAGGCCGCCAACAGGGCCAGCAGCAGCGTTGCGGCTGCTGCGCGCATCATTTCTTCACCTCGGCCGCAGCGGGCTCAGACACATCGACACCCAGGGCATTGAGCTTGACCTCGACCAGACGGCGGTACTCGGCCCGCTCGTCCATCCCCTTGTAGGCCTTGCGATATTCGGCCTGGGCCTCAGCCTTTTTGCCTTGCGCCAGCAAGACATCACCACGGCGGTCGTCGGCCAGGGCGGCAAATTCGGCCGGCAACTTGGCGCTGAGCTGGGCCAAGGCTTCGTCGTAGGCCTTGGTCTCCAGGGCGATGCCGGCCAGGCGCAAGCGGGCCACCGCCTGCAGGCCCTCATCGCCGGCCTTGTCGGCCACCCAGGCCAGAGCGGCTTTGGCCCGGTCGGCCTTGTCCTTGTCATAGAACACACGGGCCGCCAGCAGCGCAGCCTGGTGGGCATAGGTGGCGCCCGCGTAACGCTCCTGCATGTCGGCCAAGGCCCGCTCGAGCCGGGTCAGATCGCCGGCCTTGGCCGCAGACTCGATCTGTTCGTACATCACCGCCGCTTCGGCGGCCTGCTTGCGCTGCCAGTACTGCCAGCCGTTGTAGGCGGCAAAAGCGCCCAGCACCACAATCAGCAGCCAGGTGATGGCGTTGCCGTAGCGCTTCCAGAAATGCTTGAGCTGGTCGAGTTGTTCCTGCTCTTCAAGGTCGAGTTGGCTGGCCATGGCTGTTTGTGGGCGGATCCCGCCCGGGTCGAAAAAGAGAGGGTGCGGCCGGCATCAAAAACCGGCCGCGGCGCGAGGCGCGATTGTAGGCGGCGCCAGCCACCTAGCGGCAGGCCGGCTCGGACGGCCTTCAGGGGAAGGGCCGTAGACGCTCTGCCCAGGCCGCCGCATCGGCCAGGGGCTGGAGCTGCTGCGCCTGCTCTTGGCCGGCGCGCAGCGGCTTGAGCGCCACACAGCCCTGGGCCAGTTCGTCCTGGCCAAAAATCAACGCAAAGGCCGCCCCGCTGGCATCAGCCCGCTTGAACTGCGACTTCATGGAGCCCATGCCTTCGCTGCCGGCCGCCGGCGCATGCATCTGCACACTGACCCCGGCCGCGCGCAGGGCCTGCAAGCACTGGAGGACTTGCGGCAGCGCGCCGGCTTCGGGTACCACGGCATACGCATCGGGCACAGGCACGGGCGGCTCGGCGCCCTGCTGTTTGAGCAGATCCAGCACCCGCTCCACGCCCAGGGCCCAACCCACGGCAGGCGCGGCCTTGCCGCCCATCTGGCCGATCAGATAGTCGTAACGGCCGCCAGCGCAGATCGTGCCTTGCGCACCCAGCCGGTCGGTGACGAATTCGAACACGCTCAGGTTGTAGTAGTCGAGGCCGCGCACCAGGCGGGGGTTGAGTGTCCAGGGCACGCCGTTGGCGTCGAGCATGGCCTTGAGGCCTTCAAAATGGGCCAGCGAAGCGGTGTCCAGGAAATCGATCAGCCGCGGCGCGCCATTGACCAGGTCCTGCATGGCAGGGTTCTTGGTGTCCAGGATGCGCAGCGGATTGCTGTGCAGGCGCCGGCGCGCTTCCTCGTCGAGCTGATCGGCGTGCTGCTCCAGGTAGGCGATCAGCTGGGCGCGGTGCTGCGCACGCTCCTCCGGCTGACCCAGGCTGTTGATCTCCAGGCGCCAGTCGCTCAGGCCCAATTCGCGCCAGAGAGCGGCGGCCAGCAGGATCAGTTCGGCATCGACCTCGGGGCCGGCAAAGCCCAGGGCCTCGGCTCCGATCTGGTGGAACTGACGGTAGCGGCCCCGCTGCGGGCGCTCGCGCCGGAACATGGGGCCCATGTAGTAAAGCCGCTTGCCGCCATCGTAGAGCAGGTTGTGCTCGGTGATCGCGCGCACCACCGAGGCGGTGTTTTCAGGCCGCATGCTCAGGTGCTCGGCATCGCCGTGCTTGTCGGCCCGGTCCTCGAAGGAGTACATCTCCTTTTCGACGATGTCGGTCACTTCGCCGATGCTGCGCACGAACAGGCGGGTGTGCTCCAGGATGGGGGTGCGGATATTACGGTAGGCGTAGCGCGCCATCAGCGCACGCACTTTTTCTTCCAGCCACTCCCAGCGCGCCGATTCAGGCGGCAGTATGTCGTTCATGCCTTTGACGGCGCTCAGTTTTTCAGCCATGTTGTACTTGCTACCGGGCTTGGGGCGCCCGTGTTGTTCGGGTGAGGAAAGCTCAGGCCGTCTGTTCGGCGCCAAAACGCTCGCGGATGTAGTTCTCGACCAGGGCCTGGAACTCGGTGGCAATGCCTTCGCCGCGCAGGGTCAGGCGCTTTTCGCCGTCGATGAACACCGGCGCGGCCGGCGCCTCGCCGGTGCCGGGAAGGCTGATGCCAATATCAGCATGCTTGCTCTCACCGGGGCCGTTGACGATGCAGCCCATGACCGCTACCTTCAGCTGCTCAACGCCGGGGTACTGCTTGCGCCACAGCGGCATCTGTAAGCGCAGAAAATCGTCGATCTGCTTGGCCAGCTCCTGGAATGTGTTGCTGGTGGTGCGGCCGCAGCCCGGGCAGGCGGTGACGCTGGGCACAAAGATGCGCAGTCCCAGGGCCTGCAAAATTTCCGAAGCGATCACCACCTCCTGCGTGCGCGACTCGCCCGGCTGGGGCGTGAGCGAGACGCGGATGGTGTCGCCTATGCCCTCTTGCAGCAAGATGGACAGCGCGGTGGCTGAAGCCACTGTGCCCTTGGTGGCCATACCGGCTTCGGTCAGGCCCAGGTGCAGGGCGTGGTCGGTGCGCTTGGCCAGCTCGCGGTAGACCGCAATCAAGTCCTGCACGCCCGAGACCTTGCACGACAGCAAGATCTGTTCGTGCGCCATGCCCAGCTCCTCGGCGCGCGCGGCCGACTGCAGGGCCGAGCTGATCAGGGCCTCGTACATCACCTGCTTGGCGTCCCAAGGCTGAGCGCGGCGGCTGTTGTCGTCCATCATCTGGGCCAGCAGTTCCTGATCCAGACTGCCCCAGTTGACGCCGATGCGCACCGGCTTGTCCCAGCGCATGGCCGCCTCGATCATCTGGCTGAACTGCCTGTCGTGTTTATCGCCCTTACCCACATTACCCGGGTTGATGCGGTACTTGGACAGTGTCTCGGCGCAGGCCGGATACTGAGTGAGCAAGGTATGGCCGTTGTAATGGAAGTCACCCACGAGCGGCACATCGATGCCCATGCGGTCGAGCTGCTCGCGCACATGGGGCACAGCCTGGGCGGCCTCGGGCGTGTTGACCGTGATGCGCACCACCTCGGAGCCGGCTTGAGCCAGCTCCTTGACCTGGATCGCGGTACCAATCACGTCGGCAGTATCGGTGTTGGTCATGGACTGCACCCGCACCGGCGCGTCGCCGCCAACAGTCACCACCCGGGGGCCCCAAACGATGCGGGCCTGGGCCGAGCGGCGGGCGCGCGGCTGCGCAGATTCAATCGGTTTGCCTTGGGCCATCACTTCACCTCAAATCGAGCTACATTGTCTTGAGCCAGGGCTTTCACATCGAGCTCCTGGCCGCGTACCTTGACCTGCACAGCGCCGGCATTGCCGACGACCACACGCATCACTGGCTTGCCGGCCACCGACACTTGCTCACCCGCATTGAGCGTGCGACGCAGGACCGCGCTGCCCGTGGCATCGACGACCTCCACCCAAGCGCTGCGCTGCACGCTAAAAAAGAGAACCGGCTCGTCGCTGGTCGCCACAGTTTGAGCTGCAGGGGGCGCTGTGGAAGCTGCCGCCGCGGCCGGTAGGCTGGCAGAAGCAGCTGGCACCGCCATCGCAGGCGCTGCTGCCGGGCGGGAGGGCTCAGCCCGGTTGACCGGGACCACCGCTTCGGTCACCTCGCCAGCAGGCGCGCTGGCAGCAGGCGCGGGTGAGCGGGTGAAAAAATCCGTCTCAGGCATCAGGTAGACCAAAGCGGCCGCCAACAGAATCAGGGCGGCGGCGATCAAAGCAGGCCGCGATACCGCGGGCCAGGCGCTGCTCACCGACGGACGGCTGTAAGGCCGGAAAGGCTGATTGAGAGAGCCGTCGACCACCAGATCATGATGACCGGCGCTCGGGAGCAAGGCCAGCACGGCCGCAGCATCGAGCTTGAGGCTGCGGCACACCGAGGCAGCCAAGGCCCGGGTGAAGACCGGGCCAGGCAGAAGGTCATACCGGTCGGCCTCCAGCGCTTCCAGCCGCTTGACCGGCACCTTGAGAGCCACCGCCAGAGCTGCAATATGCAAGCCCGACTGCTCGCGAGCGCGGCGCAAGCGGGCGCCCGCGCTATCACCCACGCCCTCGGCCGCTGCTTGACCTTGGTTTTCATTCATCCCAGGCACCCTTGTCGAATGCCGCTGCCTGCGGCGAACGGCCGAAACGCTGGCGAAGCTGCTCACCGAGCTGCTGCACCAGAAGCCCATTATCCAACTTGCGGGCCAGCTTGGCCGCCAGCCAGAGCGTCTCGGGAGCATCGGCCTTGTGCAGGCCTGGCTGACCCAGGCTATCCAGAGCCCGCTCGGCCTGCCCGGCTCTGACCTGACAGGTGGCCAGGGCCAGCCAGAGGCGACTGCCTGGTAGACCGCCCGCCCCCGCCTGGGCCAAAGCGCGAGCCAGCACCTTCTGGGCCTGAGCAGTGCGTTCCTGAGCCACACCGGCATGCTGGCAGGCCAGCCAGGCCTGGTTGTAAGCAGCCTCAACGTCGTTGGGAGCGAGCGCTAGCGCTCGCTCGAAGCTGGCCTGGGCCCTTGGAGCATCGCCGAGCTGGGCATACACCACGCCGCGCAGGTTCCAGCCCCCAACCATGTCAGGACTCAGGGTCAGCGCCTGCTTGACCTCATCAAGAGCGACCCAAGTCTGCCCTTGCTCCAAATAGGCGCGCGCCAGTTCCAGCCGAAGCTGGGCGCGCCTGCGCTCGGGCGTCAGGTCCGACTCGGTCGACCGGTCGGCCAGCGCAAGCAGATCCTCAGACGGGGCAGCGCACCCTCCCAAGACTCCCCCCAGAAGGGCAAGGGCAAGCCACAAAACCAAGAACCAGCGGCGCGGGCTGGCCGTTGGCGCAACAGCTGGCTGCCGACTCACGAAGCCTCGCCCTGCACCACCGGTATGCCGCCTATCATGCCCAGCCGCTGGCTGGCCATGCGCTGGCCCACATCGGTGCGGTCCTTGACGTCGCCGGCGAGTTGGCCACAGGCAGCGTCAATGTCGTCGCCCCGGGTCTTGCGCACCGTGGTGACAATGCCCGCGTCCAGCAGGATCTTGGCAAAGGCCTGCACCTGCGCCTGGCTTGAACGCTTGAGGCCTGAAGCCTCAAAAGGGTTGAAGGGAATCAGGTTGAGCTTGGCCGATAGGCCTGAGCCGGCATGGCGGCGCATCAGCTCCAGCAACTCGCGCGCATGCGCAGGGGTGTCGTTGACGCCCTCGAGCATGCAATATTCAAAGGTGATGAAGTCCCGCGGCGCAAAGCGCTGGTAGGCGGCGCAGGCGCTGAGCAACTCATCGATCGGGTACTTGCGGTTGAGCGGCACCAGCTGGTCACGCAAGGCATCGCTCGGAGCGTGCAGAGAAACGGCCAGAGCCACCGGCAGGTCCTGCGACAGGCGCTCGATCATGGGCACCACGCCAGAGGTGGACACGGTGACCCGACGGCGTGAAAGACCATAGGCATGGTCATCGAGCATGATCTTGAGGGCCGGCAGCAGGCGGTCGTAGTTTTGCAGCGGCTCGCCCATGCCCATCATGACCACATTGGTGATCACCCGATCGGAGCGGCCGAGCTCGCGGCGCAGCGCGTGCTCGGCGTACCAGAGCTGGGCGACGATTTCCGAGGTTTCCAGATTGCGGCTAAAGCCCTGATGCCCGGTCGAGCAAAAACGGCAACCGACGGCGCAACCGGCTTGCGAGGACACGCACAAGGTACCGCGGTCGGTTTCGGGGATATAGACCGTCTCGATCAGGTTGCCATCGCCCACATCGAATAGCCATTTGATCGTGCCATCGGCAGAGCGCTGGATCGAGACCACCGGCAAGGCACTGATATGGGCCATGCCGGCGAGCTTGTCGCGCAGCGACATGGCCAGATCGCTCATCTGGGAAAACTCGCTGGCCCCACGCTGGTGGATCCAACGAAACAGTTGGGTGGCGCGAAAGCGCTTTTCTCCGAGTCCTTCGCAGAACCGGGAGAGCGCATTCAGATCGAGTCCTAGCAGGGGTGTGCTCATGGCAGGCAATAGCTTGGGCTCGAGCTTAGCGCGGACCGGCAAAAAAACAAGGCGGCAATCCTGGGCCCGAGCGGGGCTTGAAAGCACAGCGGGGCCCGAGGGCCCCGCTGCTGTTACGTCCGGCGCCCTGCTCAGCGCGAATAAACGTTCATGCCAGGGAAGAAGAACGCAATTTCCTGGGCAGCCGTCTCGGGGGCGTCTGAACCATGCACGGCGTTGGCGTCAATGCTGTCTGCAAAGTCAGCGCGGATGGTGCCGGCAGCAGCTTTCTTAGGGTCGGTGGCACCCATCAGGTCACGGTTCTTAAGGATGGCGTTCTCGCCCTCGAGCGCCTGGATCATGACCGGGCCGGAGATCATGAACTCCACCAGGTCCTTGAAGAAAGGCCGGGCCTTGTGAACGGCATAAAAAGCCTCAGCCTCGCCGCGCGACAGGTGAGCCATTTTGGCGGCAACGACCTTCAGGCCGGCGGCCTCGAAACGGGCGTAAATCTGGCCAATCACATTTTTGGCAACTGCGTCAGGCTTGATGATGGAGAGGGTGCGCTCGATGGCCATGAACTTTCCTTTGGTTTTCTCTAAAAATGGCTGCCACGGGGGGCAAAGCCCAAGATTCTAAAGCCTATCAAGACCGGTATCGCCGCAGGCCACATAGACCCGGGGCCTGACGGGGCTTGAAAGACCGAACTTTATCCGCGGCCACCCTTGCGCCCACCACGACCGCCCCGGCCCTGGCCCTGGCCCTGGCCGCCCTGTCCCGGGCGCTGACGGGTGAAGGTATCGGCACCGATGTAGCCGAAGGACGTTTTCATCGGATCGGGCTGGCCCGCCCCTCCCCCTGAGCCCCCCCCACCGCCTGCTCCGCCCGAATTGCGGCCGGGCCGCTTCCTGGCGGCTGGCTGGGCATTCATGTTGAAGCCCGGCTGCGGGCTAGAGGGCCGGGGGCCCTTGCCGCGGGCACGGCCGCCGCGGCGCTTGCCCTGACCGTCGATGCGGCCAGCCTCGTGGCGCCCGGGAGGCGGCTGAAATTCATAAGGCCCGCTAGGCTCCGCATCCGGATCTTCCACGTCCGCAGCTTGCACCGATCGGTCCAGCCCGGCCTGCATCGGATCCGAAGGCTGCACAAGGCCCAGGTTCTCCGAGTCCGGCTCGCCCTCGGGCAGGCGTTGCGAAGGGGCCCCGGCCGGAGCCTGCGCAGCTCTGGGCTGGCGCTTGTCCCGCTGAGCCTGCTGCTCGGCCTGACGCAAAACCCGGGTCAGCTGGGCGATGTCGCGCTCGTCAAGTTCGACAAAAGCACCGCGCCGCAAGCCGCGCGGCAGCAGGAAGGCGCCGTAGCGGATACGGATCAGTCGGCTGACCGCATGACCAACCGCCTCAAACATGCGTCGGACTTCGCGATTACGACCCTCAGCGATCGTCACCCGATACCAGCAGTTGACGCCCTCGCCGCCGCCGGCTTCCTCGATCGCGCCGAATTGCGCCTGACCATCCTCCAGCGCCACGCCCTCGAGCAGTCGCTGCTTTTCCTCATTGCTCAGCGCGCCGAGCACACGCACCGCGTATTCGCGCTCCAGACCAAAGCGCGGATGCATAAGCTTGTTGGCCAGCTCGCCCGAGCTGGTAAGCAGCAGCAAGCCTTCGGTGTTGAGGTCAAGCCGGCCAACCGACTGCCATTTGCCTTGCTGCAGCCGGGGCAGCTTGCGAAACACCGTTGGCCGGTTTTGCGGGTCATCATGAGTGACCACCTCGCCCACAGGCTTGTGATAGGCGATCACCCGGGGGGGCGGCGGTGCAATGCGCAGGCGCAGCGGCTTGCCATTGACCTTGACGGCATCGCCGAACTGGATGCGCTGGCCAATGTGCGCAGGCTCGTTGTTGACTGAAATCCGGCCCTCAAGAATGAGCTGTTCCATCTCCAGACGCGAACCCAGCCCGGCCTGGGCCAGCACCTTGTGCAGCTTGGGGCTCTCGGGCTGCGGCGCCAGCACCCGTTTGTGCAGTTGAACCGCCGGGTCTTGCTCGTCGGCGTCGAGTTGTCCGGCGACCACGTCTTCAAAGCGATAGCCTTGCCTGGGCGCGGCGCCCGGCTTGGGCCGGGGCGCGCCGCCCTCGGCATGACCGCCCTCGGGGGCAGCGCCGGTCACCTCGCCTGGCCGCGAACGCCGGTTGCGTCGCCGGTTCGGCCGCTTGCGCAGTCCGGCCTCGCCAGGCTCGCCCTGCGCCGATGGCTCTGGCCCGGGCCTGTCCTGTTCTGGTTCAGAGGCAAGGGCAGCGGGCGCTGGGGCGGCACGGTCAGCCGATGAAGGGATCGCTTGCGGCTCGGAAGGATCGTTGGACTGCATAGGGTTCAGGGAGCCAAAGGCTCGCCAGTCGAGGAGGCATCGCCCTCCCTGGGCGCGGGCGCAGGATCTTGCGCCGCCGGCGTATCTGTGTGTACCGGGACCGGGTCGGGCCCGGATTCGTCCGTGGCGCTGGGCTCAGGCTGGGCTGCAGCGCTCTGGCCCGAGACTTGCGCATCGCCAATCCCAGGTTCAGCAAAGCCCTCGGCATGGCCAATGGCCGCGGGCACGGGGCCATCGGACAAGCCGAATTCAATCTGATCGAGCGCGGCTGCCTCCAGCCTGCCCTCGTCGAGGGTGGGCAACTGGTCGAGCGACTGCAGGCCCAGATCATCGAGAAATTGACGGGTGGTGGCATACAAAGCCGGCCGTCCCACCGTCTCGCGGTGGCCGATGACCTCCACCCAGCCCCGGTCCTCCAACTGCTTGAGCAGGACCGAGTTGATGGTCACACCGCGTATGTCTTCCATGTCGCCGCGGGTGACCGGCTGACGGTAGGCAATGATGGCCAGGGTCTCCAGCGTGGCCCGGGTGTATTTAGGCGGCTTCTCGGGGTGCAGGCGGTCCAGATAAGGACGCATCTCGGGGCGGCTTTGAAAGCGCCAGCCCGAGGCCACCTGCACCAGCTCGACACCGCGACCGGCCCATTCGTCCTGTAGCTCGGACAGCAGGCGCTTGATTGTGTCAGGGCCCACCTGCGCGTCGAACAGCACCTCCATATCACGCACAGGCATGGCCTGGGGCGCGCAAATCAGTGCTGTTTCGAGGACGCGCTTGGCATCCGTCGTGTTCATGTGATCAATATCCGAAGTCGGAAGGCTCCAAGACCGGGTCCTGGGCTAAATCCTGGGCAGCGCGCGAAGGGGATCAATCGCAGCCGCTGGGGGACAGGGGCGCTGCATTCAGCCGAGGAGGTTTCGGGCGTAGAAGCTGCGAGTGGTCATTGTAGCTCAGCGTCATCTGGCCTTAGGGGGCCGAGCTGCAGCTCGGCCAGGGCGCAAGCCATATCGGGCGGCGGCGTGCGTTGCCAGGTCCATACCTGGCCCGAGGCTGGATGCTGCAGAGACAGCCGCCAGGCGTGCAGGGCCTGGCGCTGCAGCCCGGCCATGGGCCGCCCCCCGTAGAGCTCGTCGGCAAGCAAAGGATGGCCCAAATGCTGCATGTGCACCCGAATCTGGTGGGTGCGACCGGTGTGCAATTGGCAATGGACCCAGCAGGCCGAATCCGAATTGCCCAATAACCTCACATCGGTGCGCGCGGTCTTGCCACTGTGGCGCTGGAGATCGACCACCGCCATGCGGGTGCGCAGGCGCGGGTCGCGCCCCAGAGGCTGGTCGACCTGCACCGTCTGCGGACCCTGCCAGCGCTTGTGCGCCAGGGCCAGGTATTCGCGCCTGACCTGTCGCTCTGCGATGGCCGCCACCAGCGCATCCATCGCGCCGCGGGTCTTGGCCACCACCATCAAGCCGCTGGTGTCCTTGTCCAGCCTGTGCACGATGCCAGCCCTAGGCAGGCTGCGCGCCGCCTCATGATGGGCCAGCAGGCCGTTGAGCAAGGTGCCGCTCCAATGACCGGGCGCCGGATGCACCACCAAGCCAGCTGGCTTGTCGATCACCAGCAGGTGTTCGTCCTCATGCACCACCGCCAGCGCCATGATCTCGCTCTGGAAGGCCTGACTCTGCGGCGTTGGCTTGAGCTCTATGCCCAGCAGGTCGCCCACCTTCACCTTGGCAGCCGAACGCTGGGCCGCCTGCCCATTGAGCTGTACCGCGCCAGCCTCGATCAACTGTTGCAGATAACTGCGCGAGAACTCAGGCACCAAAATGGCCAGGGCCCGATCGAGCCGCTGCCCATGCTCGGCGGCGGCCACCGCGGCCTGCCGCCACTGGCCAGGCCAGCCCGACTCTGGCTGTGCATCGGTCTCCTCGGATTCGTCCGTCCACAGCACTTCCTCGGCATGACCGGGTTCTATAATTTCAGCGCTGGTTCGCAAGCCGGTATTCACAAGATCAACTAAAAGGTCATCAGCATGGTGTTTGCAGGATTATCGACCGCGCGCATCGGCTGCTTGGCTTGCGCCCTGGCTCTGGGCGGCTGCGCCACAGAACCAAAAGATCCCACCGCAGGCTGGAGCCCGAACAAGATCTACAGCGAGGCCCGTGACGAGGCCGCCAGTGCAGCCTACGACAAGGCAGTGGCGCTGTTCGACAAGCTCGAGGGCCGCGCCGCCGGGACCCCCCTGGCTCAGCAGGCCCAGCTCGAAAAGGCCCACGTCCATTTTCGTGCCGGTGAGCCGGCCCAGGCCACCGCCACGCTCGATCGCTTCATGCGCCTGCACCCAGCGAGCCCTGCCATGGACTATGCGCTCTACCTCAAGGGTCTGGCTAACTTCAACGACAACCTGGGCCTGTTCGGCGGACTTGTGCGCAAAGACCTGTCCGAAAGCGATCAAAGGGCCGCTAAAGAGTCTTACGAGGCCTTCAAGGAACTGGCCAGCCGCTTTCCGGATTCAAAGTACACGCCCGATGCTCGGCTGCGGATGGCCTATATCGTCAACTCGCTGGCCCAGTCCGAAGTCAACGTAGCCCGTTTCTACCACTCGCGCGGCGCCTACGTGGCCGCCATCAACCGGGCACAGACGGCGGTGCAGGAGTTTCGCGACGTGCCAGCCGTTGAGGAAGCGATGTACATCCTCTACAAGTCCTACGACGCGCTGGGCATGAACGATCTGCGCGACGACACCCTGCGGGTGATGCAGCGCACCTATCCGCAAAGCAGCTGGCTGGCGCAGGGCGGGCCCGGCGCTAGCAAGCGGCCGTGGTATCGCCTCTGGTGAGCTCGTCCAGCCAGGCCTGCATCTCCTGCGGGCTTTGCAGGCGCCGCATCGGCGGCAAGGCCCTGAGCAAGCGCGCGCCATAGCCTTTTTCCAGCAAGCGGGTATCGCAAACCACCAAAGCACCCCGGTCGCTCTCGCGGCGGATCAGCCGGCCGGCGCCCTGCTTGAGCGCCACTGCAGCCTCAGGCAAGAAATAGTCGTTGAAAGGACTGCGGCCCTGGTCCTCCAAGCTCCTGGAGCGCGCCTGCGCCAGCGGGTCGTTGGGCGGCGGGAAAGGCAGCTTGTCGATCACCACCAGCTGCAGGGCATCACCGGCCACATCAATGCCCTCCCAGAAAGAGGCTGAGCCCACCAGCACACAGCCCCGCCCGGGCTGCTGGGCGCCGCGCCGAAACCGTTCGATCAGTTCACGCCGGGTCAACTGCCCCTGCACCAGGACGTCGAGCTCGCCTTGGGACTCAAACCGGTCCTGCAAGACCTGGGCGATCTGTCGCAGGGCCTTCAGGCTGGTGGTCAGCACCATGGTGCGGCCGCCCAGACTGGCGGCCCAGTCGCCCACCAGGGCTGCCACCCGCAGCGAGTGCGCCGGGTCATTAGGCCGGGGCAGGTCGCGGGGCAGGTAAAGCGCAGCCTGACGCGGGTAGTCAAAAGGACTGCCCACGCGCAGGATACGGGCATTGCCCAGGCCGCAGGGGCCGGTGAACCAGGACAGCTGATCGTCATCGCCCAAGGTGGCCGAGGTAAATACCCAGCTGCGCGATTGGGGCTCAGGGCCGAGTATTCGTGCGGTGACGGCCTGCGCAATGTCCAGCGGCGACTCGACCAGCCGGGCATGCTGACCCACCTCCAGCCAGCGCACCAACTCGGGTGTGCCCGGTGCTGAAAAGTGCGCCAGTTGGGAGGCAAACAGCAAGGTGCGCTCGTGCAGGCGCACAAAATCGGGCGCCAGTTCGCTGACGGTGTCGAGCGCCTTGGCAGCCGTCTCGCAAGCGGCCTGCACATCGGCCAGGGCCCGGCTCCAGGCCTCGGGCTCCAGCCCTTCGGGCGCATGGCCCTGCCAACCCAGGCGGGCGCTCGCCGGCTGCTTGCCGATGGTCAGCCTGAGCTCGCGGGTGGCATGCTCGAGCCGGCCAGCCACACCCTGCCAGTCGGCCAGGCCCCGCGCCAGTTGCAGGCCGGCGGCGAGCACATCGCGCACCAGATCCAGCAATTGCGATGTCCCCAAATTGCTGCCCAGAAACTGGATGCCGGTTTCGTTGAGCTGATGCGCCTCGTCAAAGACCACCACCCGCACGGTGGGCAGCAATTCGGCCATGCCCGATTCACGCACCGCCAGATCGGCGAAGAATAGGTGATGGTTGATGACCACCACATCAGCGGCCATGGCCTCGCGCCGGGCATGGACGACATGGCAGGTCTTGAAACTCGGGCAGGTCGAGCCCAGGCAGTTCTCGCGGGTGGATGTGATCAGGGGCAGGACCGGTGAGCGTTCGTCGATATCGGGCAACTCGGCCAGATCGCCCGTCTCGGTGGCCTGGGCCCAGGCCTGCACACGCGCCAGGAGGCGGGCCGATGCCCGCTCGCGCCCGGCCTCGGTGTAGGGCGCCTGCTCCATGCGGTGCAGGCACAGATAGCTGGCGCGACCCTTGAGCAGGGCCATGCTCACTGGCAGGCGCAGCGCATCGACCAGGCGCGGCAGATCGCGCCCGAAGAGCTGATCCTGCAAGGTCTTGGTGGCCGTCGACAACAGCACCCGCTCGCCGCTGAGCAGGGCGGGCACCAAATAGGAGAAGGTCTTGCCCACCCCGGTGCTGGCCTCCACCACCAGCGCCCCGCCCTGCTCGACCACCTCGGCCACCGCCATGGCCATATCGATCTGGCCTTGGCGCGGCTGGAAATGATCGGCAGCCCGCCCAATCGCCCCCCCAGGCTCGAAGGCGGCGAGAACCTTGTGCTGCAGGGACATGGCTTAGGGCGCTACCGCAGGCACTGCGCCAGCCTCGTCCGCACGCTGGCGCGTGGCGGCTTGTCGTTCGCGCTGCTGCTGACGCAGCTGCGCCGCCTCGGTGCGTTGCTGCTGACGCAGGATCCGCTCGCGGGCCTGTACCTCGCGCTGCGCGGCCTCAGCCACAGAAGACTGGGCCGGTTCAATACTGGCGCCAGCCGAACGCTGATTTTGAGTCCGCAGCTTGTCCTGCACCCGCTCGAGGGCCGCCTGGCTGCGCTGCTGCGACAGGGCCTGCTCTATCTGCACCTGCTGGCGCTTGAGCTGCGCCAGCGACTGCCTGTGCCGGGCCTGGGCCTCCTTGAGGCAATCGTTCACCCAAAAACCCTGGCGGCAGGCCTTTTGTTCATCGAGCCAGACAGCGTGCACCCTCGCCCGCTCGCGCTCGATGCGCTGCAGCTCGCTGCCGACCGGCTCGGCCAAAGCCGCCTGCCCGCCAGCGCTGCCAGAGTCCGTTCCGGTTTGAGCCTGCGCCTGCACCAGCAGCAGAACCAAGCTGCAGGCGACAAGGAGTCTCATGTCAGACCGGTGTCCACCGTACGGCGTTCGAGCGCCATGAACTCGGCCGACTGCATCTCGTGCAGGCGGGAGGCGGTGCGCGGAAATTCGTGCGCCAATGGCCCTTCGGTATAGAGTCCCTCGGGCTGGGTCGCGGCCGAGATGATGAGTTTGACCCGCCGGTCATACAGCACATCGACCAGCCAGGTGAAGCGCCGGGCCTCCGAAGCCATGCGCACTGGCATGTGTGGCACATCGGAGAGCAATACAGTGTGAAACTGGTTGGCGATTTCCAGGTAGTCGTTGTGCGAGCGCGGCCCGCCGCAGAGCTGTCGAAAATCAAACCAGACCACGCCGCCAGCGCGGCGGCGGGCGCGGATTTCACGCGCCTCGATCAACAGCAGCGGATCTTCGTCCTGACGCTCGGCCAGGCGTTCAAATGCAGAGCTCATGGCCGCATCAGCCTCGGGGCCGAGCGGAGACAAGTAAAGCTCCAGTTGCTCCAGCGTGCGCCTTCGGTAGTCGGTGCCGTTGTCCACATTGACGACTTCCAGCCGCTCGTTGAGCATGGCAATGGCCGGCAGCAGCCGTTCGCGGTGCAGGCCGCCCGGGTAGAGGCCGTCGGGCGGGAAATTCGAGGTGGTCACAAAGCCCACACCGTTGTTGAACAGGGCCGCCAGCAGTCGGTGCAGGATCATGGCATCGGTGATGTCGGCCACATGGAACTCGTCAAAGCAAATCAGCTTGTAGCGCTGCGCCACCCGTTTGCCCAATTCGTCCAGGGGATTGACCGTGCCCTGCAGATCGCGCAGCTCACGGTGCACCTCGCGCATGAACTCATGAAAGTGCAAACGGGTCTTGCGCCGTATCGGCACCGCATTGAAAAAGCAATCCATCAAAAAGCTCTTGCCCCGCCCGACTCCGCCGTACATGTAAACACCACGGGGAATCTCGGGGTTGCTGATCAGCTTTTTAAAAGCATTGGAACGCTTGGCCTTGTAGGCGGCCCATTCGCTGGCGCAGCGCTCAAGCGCCGCCACCGCCCGCAACTGGGCGGGATCGCTTTGGTAGCCACGGCTGCGAAGCTCGGACTCGTAGGCAGCAAGGACAGACATATTCGTTTCAGCTCAAAAACAGCCAAGCCCGGGGCGGGCCCGGGCTTGTGACTTTACCCCCAAAGCTCAGGCCATACCGGCCTGGCCGCTTCGGCGGCCGTTCCAGTGCCCTCAAAAATTGAGGGTGCGCTTGTCCACGGCCAGGGCCGCTTCCTTGGTGGCTTCCGACAGGGACGGATGCGCATGGCAAATCCGTGCGATGTCCTCGGACGAGGCGCGGAACTCCATGGCCACCACGGCCTCAGAAATCAGCTCGCTGGCCATGGGACCGACGATATGGACTCCCAAAATTTCGTCGGTCTTGGCATCGGCCAGGAACTTGACCATGCCGGTGGTGTCGCCCAGGGCCCGCGCGCGGCCGTTGGCCAAGAAGGGGAAGGTACCGGCCTTGTAGGCCACGCCATCGGCTTTGAGCTGCTGCTCGGTGCGGCCGACCCAGGCGATCTCGGGGCTGGTGTAGATCACCCAGGGAATGGTGTTGAAGTTCACATGACCGTGCTGCCCCGCGATTCGCTCGGCCACCGCCACGCCCTCCTCCTCGGCCTTGTGTGCCAGCATGGGGCCACGCACCACGTCACCCACTGCCCAAACGCCAGGCAGGTTGGTCTTGCAGTCGGCGTCGACCACGACGGCGCCGCGCTCATCGAGCTTCAGACCCACGGCCTCGGTGTTCAGGCCTAAGGTGTTGGGCACACGTCCGATGGAGACGATCAGCTTGTCGGCTTCCAGGGTCTGCGCCTCGCCCTTGGCATTGGTGTAGGCAATGCTCACGCCCTTCTTGCCGGTCTTGACCTCACCGACCTTCACGCCCAGTTCGATCTTCAGACCCTGCTTGTCGAAAGCCTTTTTCGCTTCTTTGGCAATCTGCTCGTCGACAGCACCCAGGAAAGTCGGCAGTCCTTCGAGGATGGTGACCTCTGCACCAAGGCGGCGCCAGACCGAGCCCATCTCCAGGCCAATCACGCCTGAGCCTATCAGCGCGAGCTTTTTGGGAATGGCCTCGATGCACAGCGCGCCGTCGTTAGACAGCACCGTTTCCTCGTCAAATGGCACGCCAGGCAAGGCGCGCGCGTTCGAGCCGGTGGCGACGATGATCTGCTTGCCAACGATGCTCTCTTCAGCCTTGCCGGCCACCTTGATCTCATAGCCGCCTTCTGCGGCCTTCACGAAGGAACCGCGGCCGTGGAAGAAGGTGACCTTGTTCTTCTTGAACAGGTACAAGATGCCATCGTTGTTCTGCTTAACAACGTTGTCCTTGCGGGCCAGCATCTTGGCCACATCCATGGACACCTTGCCGGTGCTGATGCCGTGCTCCTCGAAATGCTTGTTAGCATGCTCGAAATGCTCGCTAGACTGCAGCAAGGCCTTGGACGGAATGCAGCCGATGTTGGTGCAGGTCCCGCCCGGTGCCGGTCCGCCGGCAGCGTTCTTCCACTCATCGATACAAGCCACATTCATGCCCAACTGGGCTGCACGGATGGCCGCAATGTAGCCACCGGGGCCGCCGCCGATGACGATGACGTCGAATTGTTTGCTCATGGTGTGTTCCATTTGTTGACTTCACGCCCTCCCCCTCTGGGGGAGGGAGAAGGGCGGTCAGATGTCGAACAGCAGTCGAGCCGGGTCTTCCAGCGCTTCCTTCATCGCCACCAGGCCCAGCACGGCTTCGCGGCCGTCGATGATGCGGTGGTCATACGACATGGCGAAGTAGTTCATGGGGCGAACCACCACCTGACCGTTTTCCACCACGGCGCGGTCCTTGGTGGCGTGCACGCCCAGGATGGCCGACTGCGGCGGGTTGATGATCGGGGTCGACAGCATGGAGCCGAAGGTGCCGCCATTGGAAATCGAGAAGGTGCCGCCGGTCATCTCCTCGATGCCCAGCTTGCCGTCCTTGGCCTTCTGTCCGTACTCGGCTATTTTCTTTTCGATGTCGGCAAAGCTCATCTGATCGGCGTTGCGCAAAATCGGCACCACCAGGCCGCGGGGCGAGCCCACCGCGATGCCGATGTCAAAGTAGCCGTGGTAGACGATGTCGTTGCCATCGACCGAGGCGTTGAGCACCGGGAATTTTTTCAGTGCGTGCACCGCGGCCTTGACGAAAAAGCTCATGAAGCCGAGCTTGACGCCGTGCTCTTTCTCGAAGCGCTCCTGCATGCGCTTGCGCATCTCCATGACCGGGGCCATGTTGATCTCGTTGAAGGTGGTCAGGATCGCATTGGTGGCCTGGGACTGCAGCAGGCGCTCGGCGATGCGGGCGCGCAGGCGCGTCATGGGCACGCGCTGCTCCGGGCGCTGACCCAGGTCCACGCTGGGGCCGACCACCTGAGGCAGAGCCTGCGTGGGAACGCCCGTCGGGATGGGCGAAGACGCTGCATCGGCAGGCCTGGCGCCGCCAGCCACCGCAGCAAGCACATCACCCTTGGTCACGCGGCCATCCTTGCCGGAGCCGGCCACAGAGCCTGTGGCTAGGTTGTTATCGGCCATCAGCTTGGCAGCCGCCGGCATGGCCACGCCGGCCATCGCGCCGCCCATGGCAGGCATCGCTGCGGCGGGAGCCGCTGCGGCAGCGGGGGCTGCAGCGGCCGGGGCGGCAGCCGGTGCAGCAGCACCGGCCACCGCAGCGGTGTCGATGCGGGCAATCACCTGCTGGGCCACCACGGTGCCGCCATCGGCCACCACCACCTCGGTCAGCACGCCGGCTGCCGGGGCGGGCACTTCCATCACGACCTTGTCGGTCTCGATCTCGATCAGGATCTCATCGACGGCCACTGCCTGGCCGACCTGCTTCTTCCATTGCAGCAAAGTGGCCTCGGCCACGGATTCGGACAGCTGCGGAACCTTGACTTCTACGGTTGACATATGAGGGTCTCTGTATGACTTGAACGCTAGGTTGTTGGTTTCGATCCAGGCGGATCACTTGGACAGCACAAAGCCCTTGAGCTTGCCGAAAGCTGCTTCAATGAGCGCCTTTTGCTGGTCCTGATGCAGGTGCGAGTAGCCCACCGCTGGCGAAGCCGAGGCAGCGCGGCCGGCATAGCCCAGGCGCTGGCCCTCGTGCATGTTCTCGTGCAGGTTGTGCTGGATGAAGAACCAGGCGCCCTGGTTTTGCGGCTCGTCTTGGCACCAGACCAGCTCGGTGGCGTTCGGGTACTTCTTGAGCTCAGCAGCGAAGGCCTTGTGCGGGAAGGGGTAAAGCTGCTCGACGCGGATGATGGCCACGTCGTCGGAGCCCTTGTCCTCACGCTTTTTCATCAGGTCGTAGTAGACCTTGCCTGAGCAAGCGATCACGCGCTTGACCTTCTCGCCCTTGATCTCCTTGGTCTCGCCAATGACGGTCTGAAAGCTGCCCTTGATGAATTCGGTGATCGGCGAGGTGGCATCCTTGTTGCGCAACAGAGACTTGGGCGTGAAGATGATCAAGGGCTTGCGCAGGTTGCGCACCATCTGGCGGCGCAGCACATGGAAAATCTGGCTGGCCGTGGTCGGCTGCACGATTTGCATATTGGTATCAGCCGCCAGTTGCATAAAGCGCTCGACGCGGGCCGAGCTGTGCTCGGGGCCCTGGCCTTCGTAGCCGTGCGGCAGCATCAGGGTGATGCCGTTGACACGGCCCCACTTGACCTCACCGGAGGCGATGAACTGGTCAATCACCACCTGCGCGCCGTTGGCAAAGTCACCGAACTGCGCCTCCCAGATCACCAGGGTGTTGGGGTCGTTGGATGCGTAGCCGTACTCGTAGGCCAGCACCGCCTCCTCCGACAGGATGGAGTCGATCACCATGAACGGCGCCTGATTGTCGGCCACGTTCTCCAGCGGCACATAGGTGCCGGTGTCCCACTTCTCACGGTTCTGGTCGTGAATCACCGCATGGCGGTGGGTGAAGGTGCCGCGACCGCAGTCCTCCCCCGACAGACGCACCGGATAGCCCGAAGCCACCAGCGAGGCAAAGGCCATGTGCTCGCCCATGCCCCAGTCCACATTGATATCGCCCCGGCCCATGGCCGCACGGTCGTCATAGACCTTTTTGACCAATTGGTGCGGCGTCACCGAGGGCGGGATGGTGGTGATCTTCTCGGCCAGGCGTTTCCACTCTGCCAGGGGAACGGCGGTGTCGCCCGCATCGGTCCACTTTTTGCCCAGGAAGGGCGACCAATCAACCGCATATTTGCTCTTGAAGTTGGTCAGCACCGGATCGACCGTGTGCTTGCCCGCGTCCATGGCGGCCCGGTAGGCTTTGACCATGTCGTCGCCCAAGGAAGCTCCAAGGCCTTGCGCAGCCAACTTGTCGGCATACAGCCTGCGGGTACCCGGATGCTGGGCAATCTTTTTGTACATCAGCGGCTGGGTCAGACTCGGGGTGTCCTGCTCGTTGTGACCGAGCTTCCTGAAGCAGGTGATGTCAACCACCACATCCTGAGCGAAGCTCATACGGTACTCGAGGGCCAGTTGGGTGGCCAGCACCACCGCCTCTGGATCGTCGCCGTTGACATGCAGCACCGGGGCCTCGACCATCTTGACGATGTCGGTGCAGAACACGGTCGAGCGCATATCGCGCGGATCGGAGGTGGTAAAGCCGATCTGGTTGTTGATGATGATGTGCACCGTGCCACCGGTGGCATACCCCCGGGTCTGGGCCAGCGCCAGGGTTTCCTGGTTGACGCCCTGGCCGCCAAAAGCGGCATCGCCGTGCACCAGCACCGGCAGCACCTGCTTGCCCTTGGGATCGCCCCTGCGGTCCATGCGGGCCCTGACCGAGCCCTCGACCACCGGGTTGACGATTTCCAGGTGCGAAGGATTGAAAGCCAGGCTCAAGTGGACCGGGCCACCGGGGGTGGTGACATCGGAGGAAAAGCCCTGGTGGTACTTGACGTCACCGGCCGGCAGGTCTTCCGGAGCGGTATGGTCGAACTCGGCAAACAGATCGCCGGGCATCTTGCCCAGGGTGTTGACCAGCACATTGAGGCGGCCGCGGTGGGCCATGCCAATGACGATTTCCTGCACGCCCTGCGCGCCGGCTTGCTGAATCAGCTCGTCCATGGCGGCAATGAAGCTCTCGCCGCCTTCGAGCGAAAAACGCTTCTGACCCACATACTTGGTGTGCAGGTAGCGCTCCAGGCCTTCGGCCGCCGTCAGGCGATCGAGGATGTGTTTTTTCTTCTCGACATCAAAAACTGGTTTGCTGCGGATGGCTTCTAGCTTTTGCTGCCACCAGCGTTTTTGACCCAGGTCGGTGGTGTACATGTACTCCACACCCAGGGTGCCGCAATAGGTCTCGCGCAGCGCGTTCATCAGCTCGCGCAGGCTCATGCGGTCTTTGCCAAAGAAAGTGTTGCTGATGTCGAACACCGTTTCCTGGTCGGCATCGGTGAAGCCGTAAAACGAGGGTTCCAACTCAGGAATAGGGGGGCGTTCTGCACGCTTGAGCGGGTCCAGATCGGCCCAGCGCTGGCCTACGTTGCGATAGGCGGCAATCAACTGCTGAACGGCGGTGCGCTTGCGACCCATCTCGGCGTCGGCGCTGGCCATGACCACCCGGGTGCCGCCTTGCTTGGCCCGCTCGGCAAAGGCATTGACCACCGGCAGGTGCGGCACATCCTTGGCCTGACTGCCGTCGACGGCGGGAACATGCTGGAGGGCGTCGAAGTAATCGCGCCAATTGTCGGGAACGCTGCCTGGGTTGGCCAGGTAGTTCTCGTACATCTCCTCAACATAGGGCGCATTGCCGCCGAAGAGATAGGTATTGCCTTGATAGGCGGCGTAGACGGACGTAGTCTCGCTCATGATTCGCTGACCTCCGTTCCCCTGCAGGGAACATTAGCTGGTTAAAAACACCTTCCGCGGCACGGCTAAACCGGTTGGCGGATGCGACTGTGGCTTAGGAAGGACCTGTTGCAGACACGTTGCAAAGCGCATTGTAGCGAGCCGATGTTGACGCGGGGATGACGAATGAGGAGTCCATCAGCCCACGGAAGCCATCAATCCCTCGGTGAATACCCTAGGATCATCGGACTACAAGTCAGGAGCTGGGCTAGGGAGTTGACGCCCCCTGCCCGGCTTTCAACTGGCCAGCCGCTGGCGGATCTGCTCCAGCGAGGAGGCATCGTCCAGTGTGGTCAAGTCGCCAGGATCACGACCTTCGCAGACCGCCTGGATGGCGCGGCGCAGCAGCTTGCCGCTGCGGGTCTTGGGCAGAACGGTCACAAAGCGCACCCGAGCCGGGCGGGCCACGGCGCCCAGGTCGCCGTCCACGCGCTTCATGATCTCGCCCTCGAGCTTCATACTGGCCTGGGCGTCACCGGCAAGGGAGGCGTCCTTGAGCACGGCAAAAGCCATGGCGACCTGGCCCTTGAGCTGATCGGCCACACCGACCACCGCCACCTCGGCCACCATCGGGTGGCCAGAAATGCTCTCTTCAATTTCCCGGGTTCCCAGGCGGTGGCCGGCGACGTTGATCACGTCGTCGGTGCGGCCCAGAATGAAGAAATAGCCGTCGGCATCGCGTATGCCCCAGTCGAAGGTGCTGTAGACCATCTTGCCCGGCACGCTTTGCCAATAGGTCTTGAGGTAGCGCGCGTCGTCGCGCCAGACGGTCTGCATGAAGCCCGGCGGTGTCGGCCCCTCAATGCAGACCACGCCTTTCTGATTGGGCTCGGTCAGCTCCTCCCCAGTGGCCTCGTGCAGCAGCTTGACCTTGTAGCCATACATGGCGATGCCAGGGCTGCCAAAGCGCGGCTCCTTAGGCTCGACCGCATTGGCCAGCGTGAGGATGGGCCAGCCGGACTCGGTTTGCCAGTAGTTGTCAATGATGGGGACCTGCAGACCTTCGCTGATCCAGCGGGCGGTAGGCTCGTCCAGAGGCTCGCCGGCCAGAAACAGGGCGCGCAGCGAGCTCAGATCGTGCTTTTTGAGCAGCGCCGGGTCCTGCTTCTTGAGCACACGCACCGCAGTGGGGGCGCTGAACATGGCGGTGACCTTGTATTTTTCCACCAGCTGCCACCAGATCGCGCCATTGGGCTGACCGTCGAGCCCCTGCGTCGGTAAGCCTTCGTACATGATGGTGGCCATGCCGGCAATCAGCGGCCCGTAAATGATGTAGCTGTGCCCGACCACCCAGCCGATATCGCTGGTCGAGAAGTAGGTTTCACCGGCGCGGCCGTCGAAGATGTGCTTCATCGACGCTGCCAGCGCCACCGCATAGCCGCCTGTATCGCGCTGCACCCCCTTAGGCTTGCCGGTGGTGCCGCTGGTGTAGATGGTGTAGCTGATATCGGTGCTGTCCATGGACTCGCAAGCCACCGGGGTATTGAGGTGCTGCTCGCGCAACTGGGCCCACAGGTGATCCCGGCCGGGCACCAGATCCATAGTGGCCAGCCCGCGATCGGCCAGCAGCACCGCCTGCGGCTGGTGTGAAGATAGGCGGATGGCCTCGTCCAGCAAAGGCTTGTAGGCAATGGCCTTGCCGCCGCGCGAACCACCGTCGGCGCTCACGATCAGCTTGGGCTCGGCGTCCTCGATGCGCGAGGCCAGCGAGCCGCTGGCAAAACCGCCGAAGACCACACAGTGGATCGCGCCAATTCGGGCGCAAGCCAGCATGGCAAAAGCCGCCTCGGCGATCATGGGCATGTAGATCAGCACCCGGTCGCCCTTGACCACGCCGAGGGCGAGCAACACCGCAGCCATGCGCTGTACCTCGGCATGCAGTTGCTCGAAGCTGTAGACCCGCTCGCTGCCGGTCTCGGTCGACACCGCAATCAGCGCACTCTGCTGCGCCCGCTGCTTGAGGTGCCGGTCAAGCGCGTTGTGGCACAAATTGAGCTTACCGCCCTCAAACCATTGGGCGAAGGGCGGGTTGTCCCAGTTGCAAACCCGCTGGGGCGCTGAAAACCAGTCAATCAGGCCAGCCTGCTCGGCCCAGAAGGCATCAGGTTGCTCTATGGAATGCCGGTAGAAGTCGGCGTAGCTCTGGGCGGGCTGGCTCATCAACAGTCTCCGAAAGGAAAATCAAATCTTGACGACGATACGCCCGCGCACCTGGCCGGCCATCAAGGCCTGGGCCTGATCGACGGCCTGATCGAGGGAAATCTCAGTGATCATGCTCTCGAGCTTGGCGTGGTCGAGATCACGGGCCAGGCGCTGCCAGGCCTGCTGACGCCTTGCCAGCGGAGCCATGACACTGTCGATGCCGATCAGGCTGATGCCGCGCAAAATGAAGGGCATGACAGTGGCCGGGAAATCCACGCCCTGGGCCAGACCGCAGGCGGCCACCACGCCGCCATAGCGGGTCTGAGCGCAGGCATTGGCCAGGGTGTGGGAGCCCACCGCATCGACGACCGCCGACCAGCGCTCTTTTTGCAAGGGCTTGCCCGGGGCTGACAGGCTGGCACGGTCGATCACGCTGGCCGCGCCCAGGTGCTGCAAATAGGCCTGCTGATCGCCTTTGCCCGTAGCCGCCACCACGGTGTAGCCTAGCGCGGCCAGCAAGGCCACGGCGATGCTGCCGACCCCGCCGGTGGCGCCGGTGACCAGCACCTCGCCATCGCCCGGCTTCAGGCCATGGTCCTCCAGGGCCATCACGCAGAGCATGGCGGTGTAGCCGGCCGTGCCTATGGCCATGGCCTGGCGGGTGCTCAGGCCTGCGGGTAATTTGACCAGCCACTGCCCCTGCAGGCTCGCACGCTCGGCCAGCAAGCCCCAGCGGGTCTCGCCCAGGCCCCAGCCGTTGTGGATGAAGCGCTCGCCGGCTTGCCAATCGGGGTGGGTGGACGACAGCACCACACCAGCCCCGTCGATGCCAGCGACCATGGGCCAGCTGCGCACCACCGGACTTTTCTGGGTGATGGCCAGGCCGTCCTTGTAATTGAGGGTGGAGTATTCCACCCGCACCTGCACGTCGCCGGGCGGCAAGGCGGCTTCGTCCAGGGCCAGCACGCCGGCGCTGAACACATCATCCTGTTTGCTCAGTTGCAAAGCCTTGAACATGGGCTGTCTCCTTCTGCTTGAGCAGATTATTTTTCAGAACTCTCGAACCGAGCCGGATTATCAGGAAGGGTCTTGCGGCAATCTGACGGCCTGCCCATTAGCCCTAGCGCCCGCCAGTCACATCGAGCAGGGCCATGGTGGTGTAGCTGGCCGCATCCGAGAGCAGCCAGACGACGGCTTGCGCCACCTCCTGGGCCTGACCGCCGCGCTGCATGGGTACCTGATGCACCAATTGCCGGACTCGGTCGGGCTGGCCGCCCGAGGCGTGAATTTCGGTCTCGATCAGGCCAGGACGTACCGCATTGACCCGTATGCCTTCGGCGCCCACCTCCTTGGCCAGGCCCACTGTCAGGGCATCGATAGCCGCCTTTGCGGCGGCGTAATCCACATACTGGCCGGGTGAGCCCAGACGGGCTGCCGCACTGGAGAGATTGACGATGCTGCCGCCAGAGCCTCCATGGCGGGTGCTCATGCGCCGCACCGCCTCGCGGGCACACAGAAAACTGCCCAGTACGTTGATGTCGAACATGCGCCGCCAGCGGGCCCAATCCATCTCGTCCAGGCGGGCGGCGACATCGACTACGCCGGCGTTATTGACCAGGCCGCTGACGGGGCCCCAGTGCTGGTCGATGTGTTCGAACATACGCAGCACCTGCTCGGGCTGACCCACATCGGCCTGCACTGCCATAGCCTGGCCGCCATGATCGACAATGCGGTTGGCCACCGCCTGGGCTGAGGCCTCGTCCCTGCTGTAGCCCACAGCGACCGCCCAGCCCTGTTCAGCCGCCAAAACCGCGGTGGCCGCACCGATGCCCCGGCCGCCGCCAGTGACCAACAAGATTTTTTTCATCTTCAAGCTTCCCCATCCAAACGCATGGGGCTGATTCTCAACCATACCCCTTCATCCCAACAGCTGCCATGCGTGATCTCCAGCAAGCCAAAGACCTTTTCTTCCAGGGTGTGGAGCTGTTTGAAAGCGGCCAGCTCGAAGCCGCGCACGGCCTTTTCGAGCAAGCCCTGGTACTGGCCCCTGGCCGGCCCTCGGTGCTGCTCAACCTGGGCATCAGCCGCATGCGACTGGGGCGCTGGCAGGAGGCGGCCGCGCCCTTGCGAGAGAGCTTGAAAAGCCAACCCGATCAGCTCGATGGCTGGGTGGCCCTGGGCATGGCCCTGAACCGCCTGGGCGAGCTTGAGGAGGCCTTGCAGGCTTACCAGCAGGTACAGCGCTTGGCGCCGCAGCAGGCCCAGGGCTGGGGTGAAGCCGCAAGCCTGCTGCGCGAGATGCATCGACGGGACGAAGCGGTCACCTGCTATGAAAAGGCCCTGGAGCTAGAGCCCGACCATGAGCTTTACCGTTACTACCTGAGCGCACTGCGCGGACAGGGCGGACCGGCTCAGCCACCGCGGGCCTATGTGCAAAACCTGTTCGAGCAATACGCCGATGATTTCGAGCCCCACCTGCTGGGAGCCCTGCAGTATCGCGGTCACAGCCATCTGATCGAACAGTTGCCGGCGCAGACCCCACCGCATTTCGCAGGGGTGCTCGACCTGGGCTGCGGTACTGGCTTGTGCGGGCCCCTGATTCGGCCGCGCGCAGGCGAGCTGTGGGGCATAGACCTGGCCCAGGGCATGATCGAGCAGGCACGGCAGACAGGCGTCTACGACCACTTGCAGCAGGCCGATGCCGCGCAGTTTCTCAGCAGTTGCCAACAGCCCTGGCAATTGGTGCTGGCCGCCGACGTGTTCATCTACATCGGCGCTCTGGAGCCGCTGTTTGAGCAACTGGCCCGGCTCATGCCGGCGCACAGCTGGCTGGCGTTTACCGCAGAGTTGGACGAGTCTGGCCAAGATAAGCCGCGCCTCTTGCCCAGCCTTCGCTACGCCCACCCGCTGCGCTATTTGCAAAACTGCGCCCAGGCCCACGGCTTTGACTGGCACAGCCACCATCAGGCGCCGCTGCGGCTGGATCAGGGGGAGCCCATGCTGGCTCTGTACGCCTACCTTCAGCGGCGCTGAGCCAGCGCCGGACCTGATCACAGCACTTAAAACTCGGCGCATGGATATAACCCTCCTTGAGCCCCGCCACTGGGTGCTGCTGACTTTTTTCGCCTCGGGGCTGTACATCCATCTGAAAGGCCAGGCTAGCGGCAAAGCGACTGAAAACCAGCAACAGGACGCTCTACTGCTTCGGAAAATGGCTGCTGATCGGTGGGCTGCTATGGGCCTTGTTCTGGTAGGAGTTCCTTCAGAGGATTTCGAAACGATTCGCCCATGGACTTCTACATCTTTTATAACATCTGTTAGCACATAAGCCAGCGGAGCTCTGAGCCTCCCAGGGCACAAAAGCTTGCAGCTAGGGTTAAACTGAGACATTTGCCAAAACTTTAACCTTCCAGATTACGGCTGTCAGCCAGCAGCACGGCCCTCCAGATCATGATTTTTCAAAACGGTATCGAAAGCGCATTGCCAGCACTGGTGGCCGCCGGTGTGTCCTTGGTGGTCACCCTGGCGCTTTTGCTGACCCAGCGCTGGCACGCCCATCTGAGCCTGGACCAGGACAGCGGGATTCAAAAATTTCACACGCAGGCAACGCCGCGCGTGGGTGGCCTGCCGGTACTGGTGGGCGTGCTGGCGGCCTGGACCTTGATGCCGGCCAAATTGCAGACCCTGCTCACGCCTATGCTGCTAGCCGCCATTCCAGCCTTCGGCTCGGGCTTCATTGAGGACATCACCAAAACCGTAGGGGTGCGGACCCGGCTGGTGTGCACCATAGGCTCGGGCGTACTGGCCAGCCTCCTGACCGGCTACTCAGTGGCCAACACCGGTGTCTGGGGACTGGACTGGCTGCTCAGCTTTGGCCTGATGTCCTTACTGTTTACCGCGCTGAGCATAGGCACCATGGCCAATGCGATCAACATGATCGACGGCTTCAACGGCCTGTCGGCTGGCTCACTCATCATCATGTTTGTAGGTATGGCGCTGATTGCTGCGGGCGCCGGCGATCAGGACCTGGTGCTGCTGAGCTTGGTGCTGGCTTCGGCCGTGCTCGGCTTTGCGGTGCTCAACTGGCCCATGGGAAAAATATTTCTGGGCGATGGCGGCGCCTACTTCGCCGGCTTCGTGCTGGGATGGATAGGCGTGGCCCTGACGGCTCGCAACCCTGGTATATCAAGCTGGGCACCGATCATGGTCTGTGCCTATCCCGTGCTTGAGTTGTTTTTCAGCATTGCAAGAAGACGTCAGCGGCGTCACAGCCCCGGTCAGGCCGACCGGCTGCATCTGCACAGCCTGGTGCGTCGGCGCATCACCGGCTTCTTGTTGCCCCGCGCGAGTGCCTTGAGCCTTAACTCGGTGACCGGCGTACTGATGTGGCCGGCCAGTCTGCTCAGCACCACCTGGGCAGTGGTTTATGCCAAAGACTCCACCTTCCTGGTGGTCGGTCTAGTGGCCAGTGGCCTGATTTACCACCTGTTCTACCAGATGCTGGTGCGCTTCAAGTGGGGCAGCAAGCGCTGCCCCGGCGAACTGATCGAACAAGACCGCTGAAGCTCAGGCTCCGCGCTAGCAAAAGGACCCTCGTTCGGCCCTTAATCCCTCTCGGGGATATCAGCAAAGTGCCCTGCCCCCAGCTCAGACATCCTCATGCGCAGCAGCGCCAGCATCCTGACTCTCCCCGGTGGCCTGCTGTCGCGCCTGTGAGCGCAAGACCCGCTTTTCCTGAAAGTTGAGACTGCGGCCAATCGCGTTCTTGGCCCGCACCAACAACTCCCTGTCGACTTCGGGCGGCAAACCGCGCTGCCCGGGCAATTCCTCGCGCAGTGAGTCGCGGTCGTCCTCGACCAGATCATCCCACCAGGCCTGCACCACCGCCTGCAGCCGGGCGTCAAGGTCGGCGCTGACCGGGCCGTCAGCCGCCATCTGCGAGCGCGCCAACAGAGCCTGGCTCAGTTCTGATGCACGCAAGACAATGCGCCGATCGGCCTCACGCAGCAAACGTGCCCAACTGGGGTCTTGCTGCATCAGGCGCGGCATGGACAGCGCCCGCTCATCGGCCACCAGGCAGACCGTGATGCCGGCCAGCTTGGCTGTGTCGATGATGGTCATCAAGCGGTCGTCGTCGCTGGCGATGCACAGGGTATCGACCCGGCCGCCAGACACCAAGGCCTGAAGGTCGGCGGTCATTTGGCGCACCAGCGCAACCCCGTCGGTATCAGTGCTAGACAGGACACGAAGGGTCTGGTCATCGTGGACCGCCTGGTCATCTTGCACCGCGTACCAATAGGTGCGCAGCAAAGTACCGCGCAGGCCGTGGCGGTGCAGCAGATGACGCAACAACTCATTCCAGCCATCGCGGGCCAGCGGGCCCTGGGACTGCCCTTCGCCCTCGTCCTGCCGGGTCAGCCAGCGCAGATAGCGGGCATCGACCAAGGCAACGGTCAGGCCATCGGCGGCAGGCGGGCGATGAAAGGGCTTTTCGGGATAGTTCATGGGTAGGAGAGGCAATCGGGTAGCTCGGGCTCCGGCTTAGGAAAATAGGGCCGGAAAAGATGAGGACGATAGCGACGTCCTGGGGCTATTTTAGGGGCCCAGCCTCATAGGCAGCAAGCACGGCTGCAAGAATCCACAGCGGACAAGCTATTTAGGGCACCGCGCGCAAGGCGGCAGGATGAATCGGAAGACTCACCTGCCGACCGATCAGTTCAATCAGCACCATGGCGCGTGCCTGGCCGTCGTTGAGCTCGAAGATGGCCTCAATCCCGGCGAACGGACCCTCGGTGACCAAAACCTTCTGCCCCGGCTCGAACAGGCGCCGAGCCAAACCCGCCTGCGCCTCCTGCTCACGCAGAGCCTCGATCAATCCATCATCGACCCGCGCGGGATCGTTACCAAAGCGCACCAAGCGCGCCACGCCTCGGGTCGAGTGAATCGGTGTCCAGCTGCGCGCATGACTGTCGGTATCAAGCTGGACAAAGAGATAGCGGGTAAACAGCGGCTCCTCAACCACGGTGAGCGCACCGCGGCGGAGCTTTTCGAGCCGCATCAGAGGCAAATAGCACTCAAACGCCTGCCGTTGCAGGTTCTCTAGCGCCACCTTTTCCTGGCGCGGCTTGCTGTGCACGAGGTACCAATTCAATGCCATGGCCGTTATTGTCGGCCAAGGGCGGGGTCATCCAGCGCCACCGCCAAAGCCGCGTGGAAGGCTTGTGGCTGCTCGAATTGCACCCAATGGCCAGCGCCGGCAACCGCCTGCATCCGCACAAAGCCCGCGCAGCGGCGTAGCACCGCCTCGATCTCGGCCACCTGGTGACGGTAGTAGCGATCATGCTCTCCGTATATCAGCTGGACCGGGAGCCTAAGCTGCTGCAGCGCGCGCGCTAGAACGTCGGTGCGGGCCAGGCGGCGGCTGGGCAGGCGGTCTCGCTCGGCATTGAGCTGTTGCAGCCGGCAAGCCAGGGGCGAGACAGCGTCTTCATGGTGCAGCATCAGCTCACGCAAATTATGGGTGTGTATGCGCAGCCGCGCCTGTGGGTCGTCCAGATGCCGCCAAGCCAGCGGGCGAATGCGTTCGATTGCCGGCCGTCCCAGCCCAGGTGGCGCCAACAATACAAGGCGAGAAAACCGCTGCGCGCAAGCCTGGGCCCATAAGCCCGCCACCATACCGCCAAAGGAAAAACCCACCAGCTCACACACCGTGCTTCCAAGCAGACTTTGGAGGCCCTGCTCCAGCGGTGCAGGCATGGCATCAGCGTCGCGGCCCGCTGGCGGCAAGGCCGAATCGCCGAAGCCGGGCAGATCAGGCACCAAGAGCTGCCGCCCCGCGGCCACCAAGGCCTCGATGTTGCGCTGCCAATGGGTCCAGCTGCCACTGCCGCCATGCAGCAGCACCAGCGGCGGTCGCTGGGGGCTAGTCTGTCCCCACAGATGCCAGACCAGCTCACCGGCGCCACAGGCCGTGTGAACACGCCGGCTGCTGGCCAGCAGTTGCAGCACTTCGGGGGGCTGCTCCACCAACCTGGCTGAGGGCATCAAGACGAGATGTCCCCTACCTTGCCGCGCTGGCTCTTGAGCGCCGAGCGCTCGCTCTTGCCCTGCAAGCGCCTGCGCTTGGAAGCTGCGGTGGGACGGGTCGGACGTCTGGGCTTGGGCGGCAGCGCGGCCGCATCGACGACAGCTTGCAGCCGCACCAGCGCCGCCGTGCGGTTTTGTTCCTGCGTGCGGTGCTGCTGGGCTTTGAGCACCAGCACACCGTCCTGTGAGATGCGGCTGTCGCCGCTGGCAAGCAAACGCTGCTTGACCTCTTCGGGCAGCGAAGAGGCCGGGATGTCAAAGCGCAGGTGGATGGCCGAGGAGACCTTGTTAACGTTCTGGCCGCCCGCGCCCTGGGCGCGGATGGCGCTGCACTGCACCTCTCGCTCATCAATCGGATAAAGACTATCGCCGGCCATGCGCCATTGTGCAGCCCTCGCACAGAACCTCACAAGGGCGCGATGAAGGCGCCGATCAGCTCGGCCAGTTCGGCCGATCGCTCAACCGCGCTCAGATGGGCTGCGTCGATGGTGCGCAGCTGCGCACCGGGAATCTGGCTCACCATAGCTTCGGATGCCGCCAGCGGCGTGGCTTCGTCGCGCAAGCCGGCGATCACCAGCGTCGGGCAGCGGATCTGCGGGTTGCTGGCACGAAAGTCGATGCCGGCCACCGCCGCACAGGCCGCCTCGTAGGCAGGCGCGGGGATGCGCTCAAGCCGCTCGCGCAGCGCCGCCACCTGCCGCCCTCCCGCCACGTCGGCGCGAAAGGCCGGTGTGAACCAGCGCTGCATGGCCCCGTCGGCAATCGCGGCGACGCCCTGCTCGCGCACCGCACGCATGCGGCCCTGCCAGATGGCCTGGGCGGCCTGCTCGTAATGGCTGGCCGAGTTGATGATGATCAGGCTGCGCAGGCGCTGCGGTGCCTTGCTGGCCAGGGCCTGGCCGGTCATGCCGCCCATGCTCAGGCCGGCAAAATGCACCGGGCCCTCGCATTGGTCTTCGATCAATGCCAGGGCATCATCGGCCAACATGTCCATGGTCCAAAGGCCCGGTGGTGCCGGTGATCGGCCGTGGCCACGATGGTCATAGCGCAAGACGGTGTAGCGCTGCTGAAGACGCTCGGCCACAGCGTCCCACATGCTCAGGTCGCAGCCCAAGGCATGGCTGAGGACCAGGCAGGGCCCCTGGCCCTGGCGCACGAAATTCAGCTTGGGGCGACTCATGGGCAGGCCGCCGCACGGGAAGGTCGGGGCTGGGGCAAAAAAGGCTTCATGCACCAAGAATAGCAGCCGGCCTGCCGGCCAGACTCAGGCCTTGGCGCGGCGCAGCCGCAGCTGGTTGGGCAGCGGCACTGCCCGGCGCAGCACACCTTCGGCCAACCACAAGGCCGAACGCCGACCACGCTTGGCCACAGTGGGCAGCGGGATCTGCTGGTAGTCGTCGTTGAAGACCTCAAAGCTGTAGTCGCCCCGGTAACCCAGGTTGTGCAGCTTGCTCACTAGCGCCGCCAGATCGGCGCTGTGCACACCTTCGCCGGGGAAAACCCGGAAATGCCGGGCGGTGCTGATGCGCTCTTCGACCGACTTGATCTCGGTCCACATGAAGTCGGCCAGTTGCACCAGGAAGATCTTGTCTGCGTCGAGCATTTCCAGATCGTCCAAGGGCGTCTTGGTGGCAAACAGGTGAAAGCTGTCCAATCCAAGGCCCAGATTGGGCATGTCGGCGCGGCAGACGATGTCCCAAGCCTGGGGGAACTCGTTGATGGTGCGCCCCCAGGACAGACCTTCGTAGGCAACCTTGATACCCCGGGGTATGGCCAGCATTGCCAGCTTGCGCAGATCGCGCGCCAGGGCATCCGGGTCATCACTGGCGTGCACCGACGTCGAGGAGCACACCAAGAGCACCTTGGCGCCCAGGGCGCTGCACATCTCCAGCATGGACTTGGCGATGTCAATCTTGTAGTCGTGCAGGTGTCCGGACAGGCCTTCGAAGTCGCGCAGCACCTGAAAACCGGTGACCCGCAAACCACTTGCACGCACCGCAGCCATGGCCGACTCCAGGCCGCCGGGGTGGCCCACCACATCGCGGGCCGAGAGCATGATCTGCGAAAACCCGGCTTGACGGACGGCCAGCAGTTTGGCCTCCAACGGCCCCGCCAGCGAGATGGTGTCCATCCCGAAATCCCTGATATTGGCGCTGTAATCGACCATGGCGCTCAGGTCCTGGCGTCGTGAACCAGCTCGAAGCTCACGCTGCCCTGCCAACTGCGGGTCAACGCGCCACGGTGGTCAGCCTGAACCGACTTGGACTGCAAAAACTCGACGCCGCGCTGGGACAGTTGAGCCACCGTCTGCAGCACCTGACCCGTACCAAGCGCGATACGCTGCAGCTGCTCCTGGCCTTCGACATCGAGCAGGCCTGCCTCAGGCTCAATGAGCTGGATAAAAAATCTCGCGGCGGGTGGGCAAGGGCTTTGCAAGATGCGCCCCTTGGGCAAGATGCCGAAGTGCTGCTCGGCCGGCAACTCAGCAAAGCCCAGGAGCTCCCGATAGAACTCGCTCCAGTCGCCGGTGCGCTCGTTGCCGATGTACTGAACCACACCAAAAAAATGCAGATCGCCCAGGGCGGGCGGATGCGGATCGACGCCAGGAATTGGCACGAAGTCCACGTCGTAAATGCTGAACTGCTCGTAGCGGTCCACGAAGTAGATGCGGCTGGCTCCGACTCCATGTATGGCCGGGATGTTGAGCTCCATCACCTCGACCTGTGAAGGCACCGCCCATGCGCCTCGCTCGAGCGCCCGGCGATAGGCTGCGCCGGCATCTCGTACCCGCAGCGCGATGGCGGCCAGCCAGGGTTTGTCGCTGACGGCCTGCTCTTGTGTGAGGCTGGGCAGATGGGCATTGACGATGATGTTGATGCCGCCTTGTCGGTAAAGCATCACCTCGCGCGATCGGTGACGGGCGACCGGCTTAAAGCCCATCATCTCCAGCACCTGCCCCAAAGCCTGGGGGCGGGAGCAAGCGTATTCAATGAATTCAATGCCGTTGAGGCCCAGGGGATTGGCCGGCTCGGCAATCGCCTCTCGCGGCAGGTTTGTGCTTGTGCTCATCGTCACCTCGAAGAAAAAACGCTGCGGTTTCATGGCCACCTGCCGCTCAGCAACAGCTGGCCCGGGCAAGCTGCCCTACAAGTCCGACCCCCGGCACTGTAGGCGCAGCCGAGCCTGCCCTGTCGAAGTGAGCCACTAAATCTGCCCAGAAACGATCGATTACCGAACGTTATCGATCGATAAATGCTTTAAAAAAGGGTAAACCCTAATGCCTCCACCAAGGCGCAAGCGGATGACGCTAGACGCAGTTTCAGCGCTGCAGCAGCTCCCACACCCGCGCTGGGGTGAGCGGCATTTGCAGCTGCGTTGCCAGCCGGCCTTGACCGGCCCGGGCCAGCGCATCAGCCACCGCATTGACCACCGCCGGCGTGGCGCCTATGGTGCCGAGCTCGCCCACCCCTTTGACGCCCAGGGGGTTGTTGGTGGACGGCACGCTCGGATCCATCTCGGTTTTGAAGTCGGGGCAGTCGCCGGCGCGCGGTGCGGTGTAGTCCATCAGGCTGCCGGTCAGCAGCTGACCGCTTTGTGCGTCATAAATCACCGCCTCCTGCAAGGCCTGGCCTATGCCCTGCACCGCGCCGCCGTCGAGCTGACCGCGCACGATGGTCGGGTTGACCACGCGGCCGACATCGTTGACCGAGGCATAGGCCACCACCGCCACCTCGCCACTGGCCGGGTCGACCTCGACCTCGCTGATGTGACAGCCATTGGGCCAGCTCGGGCCGGAAGCCGCGCTGGTCGAATCCATGAAGATGCGCTGCTCGGGCTGTTTGCTGGCCAGATCGAACAAGCCTATGGACATATCGGTGCCAGCCACGCTGAAGCGTCCGCCCGCATAGACGATGTCCTGCTCGGACGCCTCGAACTCCTGCGCCGCCAGCGCCTTGCCCTGGGCAATGGTGCGATCGGCCCCTACCTTGACCGCCGAGCCGCCGGTAAACAGCGAGCGTGAGCCCGCGCTGCCGAAGCCGTCACCACGATCGGTATCGCCCAGCACGATGCGCACCTGGTCAATGGGCACGCCAAAGGCATCGACCACCAACTGCGCCAAGGTGGTGGCAATGCCCTGCCCCATGGGCATGACGGCAGAAAACACCTCGATGGTGCCGTCAGCCTGTACCGACAAGGTCACCCGCTCTTCCATCTGGTTGCCGCCGGTCCACTCGAGGAAGGTAGCGATGCCCAGACCGCGCCATCGACCCCGCTGGGCCGACTGCGCTGCCCGCGCCTCAAAGCCGGACCAGTCGGCCAGCTTGAGCGCCTGATCCATCATGGATTCAAAGGCGCCCACGTCATAGACCTGGCCCATAGCGTTCTTGTAGGGGAAGCGCTCAGGCGCGATGAAGTTGCGCCGGCGCAGCTCGATGCGGTCGATGCCGATCTGGCGCGCCGCCTCGTCCATCAGGCGCTCGATGATGTAAATCGACTCGGGCCGGCCTGCGCCGCGGTAGGCAGCGGTCGACATCGTGTTGCTCATGACCGCCCGAAAGTGAAAGTCCACCAAGCCAATGTCATAGACCCCGGTCAAGACCCAGGGGCCAATCAACAGGGCAATCGCCACCCCGGTGCCGGTCGGGTAGGCGCCGACATTGGCGTCGGACTTGACCCGCAGGGCCAGCACCTTGCCCTTGGCGTCCAGTGCGAGCTCAGCCCGAGTGTGCAGGTCGCGGCCGTGGGTGGTGGCCAGAAACTCTTCGCTGCGCTCGGCGATCCACTTGACCGAGCATTTGAGCCTGTGGGAGCAAAAAGCGGTGACGATGTCTTCCGGATAGGCGCCGGTCTTCATGCCAAAGCCGCCTCCCACATCGCCGACCACCACCCGAACCGCAGAGCGCTCCAGGCCGATCACATCGGCAATACTGTTACGCGCACCCGAAGGCATCTGCGAGCTCAAGCGCACGATCAGCCGGCCGCTCGTAGCCTGCCAGGAGGCCAACACCGATCGCGGCTCCAGGGTGAGCGCGGCCAGGCGCTGGTTGTCCAGTTCCAGACCAACCACATGTGCGGCCCCCGCAAAAGCCTGGGCCGCCTCATCGGCCTTGCCGTAGCGTGACTCGGCCACAATGTTGTCGTTCACCCCCTCGCACAGCACCGCCTGACCGGCCAGGGCACCCGCCAGGTCCACCACCGCCGGCAGCTCTTCATAGTCGATCACCACCGCCTCGGCCGCGTCGCGGGCCTGCTCGCGGCTGAGCGCCACCACCGCCACCACCGGTTCGCCCACAAAGCGCACCCGCTCATGGGCCAAGGTCCGCCGCGCCGGGGAGGCGGCAGGCGCGCCGCCGGCGCGGGTAAAGCCGGCCACACCGGCCATGGGCTTGCAGCCGGCATCGACCATTTCCTGCCCAGTCAGCACCAGCAAGACCCCGGGCATGGCCCGGGCAGCGCTGGCGTCTATGCTGCGCAGCACCGCATGGGCGTAGGGGGAACGCACAAAAGCAAGATGGGCCAGCTCTGAGGCCGGCAATTCGGCCAGAGCCGCGCTCCAGTCGTCGGTGAAACGGCCCTGACCACGCAACAAGGCGTCATCTTCCATGCGGGCCACGCTCTGGCCGCTGCCAAAACGGCCGGCTTCAAAAAGGGGGGAGGTATCGGCGCTCAAGGCATCTCCTGAAAAAAACTGCTGCGCTGGCACCGACTCTACCGGTGCGCGAGGATTTATAAAGCTGCGGACGCATCTTAGCGGCAAGAGGCTGCAAGCGCCGGCCACATGAGGTAGGTACCTGAGACGGGTACCTGAGACGGGTACCTGAGACGGGTACCTGAGACGGATATGTGGGACGGGTCTATGGGGCCGGGCCTAGCGGCTGCGTGCACTGCCGGCAGGGCGCCGGGCCGGCCGTATGTGGCCCGCCTCCACAGCCTGCTCCTTGCGCAGCAGACGTTCGGCCTCCAGCACCTTGCCCTGGGACAGCCAGGCCGCGTACTCGTCGGCCGTCTCCAAGCTGATACGGCCTATGCTGCCGCCGCGAAACTCATGGATCAGGATTTCGGCCGCCTTTTGCAAATTGGGCCGAGCCCCGGCCGAAACGGCACCCCGCTTGCGCGCAATGACCTCCAAGGCCTGCTCTTCCCTCAGGCCGGCCTCCAGACCATAGCGCGCTGTCAGCAGTTGCGGATAGCCCCGCGCCAGGCTGGCCAGCAACTCCAATGCCACCTCTTGCTCATCGTAGGCATTGCGGCCGATGGCGCCGCTGGCAGCCAGGTGATAGCCGCTTTGCGCCACGATGATGCGCGGCCACAGCACGCCCGGCGTATCCCACAAATAAAAGCCGTCTTCAAGCACGAAGCGCTGCTCGCTGCGGGTGATGCCGGCCTCATCGCCGGTGCGAGCCGCCCGCTTGCCGACCATGGTGTTGATCAGGGTGGACTTGCCCACGTTGGGAATGCCGCAGATCAGCACGCGCATGGGCCGTGCCAGCCCCTGGCGCGTGGGCGCCAGCTCGCGGCAGGCGGCCAACAGGCGCCGTGTCGGCGCCGCCTCACTGGCGTCGAGCGCCAGGGCTCGCGTGCCAGGCTGCCGGTTGTAATGGTCCAGCCATCCCTCAGTACGCACTGGATCGGCCAGGTCCTGCTTATTGAGGATCTTGAGCGCGGGCTTGCCGCGGGTGATCTGAGCGAGCATAGGGTTGGCGCTCGATCCTGGCAGTCGGGCGTCCAGCAGTTCTATCACCACGTCGATGGCCTTGATGCGCTCGGCCATGGCCTGACGCGTCAGGTGCATGTGGCCAGGAAACCACTGGATGGCCATGCGAACTCAGACCATCACTGCCAGCGGCCGACCCAGGCGCTCGGGCGAGGTGTATTGCTGGCGGTAGACCTCGAAAGGCAGGCTGTCGAGCGATTCGATGCGTTGCTGCTCGCGCAAGGACTCGACCGACAGCGCCAGCAGCCGCTGTTCGTCGACCTGGCTCAAGGGCTGCTCAAGCATGAGAGTGCGGGTCTGGACCGAGCGGGCGCGCGCAAAGGCAGTAAAGGAGCGGCCATGTTCGCGCGCCATCGCATCGAGTACCCGCGCCGAGGGCAGCTCATCGGGCCGTGCCAGACGCTCACGCGCCTGAGCCAAGGACTGCGCATAAGCGCCTTCCTGGGCCGAACCCATCAGGTCCCGGTCTAAGCGTCGGGCAATCGGCTCAAAGGCGTCGAGCAGCTCGCTACCCCATTCGAGCAAGCCGATCTCCCGGCCATCACGCTCGAGCTCCAGGCCTGGCTCGCGCCCACGGGCTGCCGTGCGGTGCTGGTTACGCGCCAGCGCCGCAATTTCCTGCGGCGTATCGGGCGGGCTGACGCTGAGCAAGCAGTGCAGCAAAAACACATCCAGGAAACGCATGGTCGATGCGTCTATGCCCAAGGGCTCAAAGGGGTTGAGGTCCATCAGGCGCACCTCGACATACTCCACACCCCGCTCACGCAGCGCATGCAAGGGGCGCTCCCCCGGGAAGATCACCCGCTTGGGCCGTATGGTGCCGTAGAACTCGTTTTCGATCTGCAGCAAGGTGGTGGCCAGTTGGTTGTAGTCGCCACCAGGGTTGCGTATACCCACCGCCTCATAAGCCGGGTAGGAGCGGCTCAATGCCTCATGCAGGGAGGCGGCATAGCCTTCTAGGCTGTTGTAACTGACCGCCAGCGAGGCTTGCGCATCGCTTTGATAGCCCAGGCGGCCCATGCGCAAACTGGTGCCGTGGGGCATGTGCATGGTCGGCCCGTCCAGCGGCTGCAACTCATGCTGGCGCCCGGCCACAAAGCTCGAGCACACCGCAGGCGAGGCACCGAAGAGGTAGAGCAGCAAGAAGGCATGGCGCCTGAAATTGCGAATCAGGGAAAAGTACTGCGCATTGCTCAAGCCGGGCAAGGACCAGTTGTAGTGGATGCCCGAAATGGTCTGCATGCGTCGGCCATAGCGGTGGCTCAGCCCCATGCGATACACGCTCTTGGCGCGCCCTACATTCGACGAGCCGTACCTGGCAATCGGAATGGTCTCGTCGGTGGGCAGGCCGCAGGGCATGCTCGAGACCCACAGCATCTCGTCGCCTTGGGCCGCCAGCACCTTGTAGGTGAACTGATGCAACAGCCTGAGTTCCTGCAACACCGCCTCGGGGCTGCCATAGGCGCCGGTGACCAGCTCGAGCTGCGATTCAGAGAAATCGGTAGTGATATTGGGATGCGTCAGCGCAGACCCCAGAGCGGTCGGATGGGGCGTGAGGGCCAAAGCGCCGTCTGCGCGCACCCGCAGGCTTTCCTTCTCCAGGCCACATCGCATGCCACTCAACTGCTCGGCATTCAGGCCCTCAAGCGCCTGCATGAGCGCCGATGAGCCCGTTTGATGATTCATTCCCATGTCCTTGTGTGCCTGCGCGCTCAGCCTGATCCGCTTAATTCCCAAACCTCGATCTTGCCACCGACAGGCAGAGTCTGCAGGCGCGGGGGCTTGCAGACGATGGGTAGAGCCTGCAGCGGCACCGCCAGAATACAGATGAGCCGGCTCAGAATTCTCTGACATCAGCCGTAAGTTTTATCTGAAGACACAGCGACAACAGTTCAACGACGATGAGATTCAAGGAGAACTCACCACCATGAAAGAACTTCGGCTGCCGCCGCCCCACAACCCGCGTCGGGAGCAAGGCAAACGTTCACGCGGTGAGCATGATGTTGAACACGAAGAAAACACGCCGACCGACGCGCCCGATGTGGAAAACCGTCATCACGTTGACAAAATGGTACGTCCCCCGAGCATCAATCACCCGAAGGGCAGACAGGGTCAGCGCCCGCGATAAGGGTAAGGGCCCGACGAGGCCCCAGGTTCAGGAACGTACCAGCCGCGCCAAGGTGCGCCGGAACTTATCCACTTTGGGTGCCACAACATGGGCGCAGTAGCCCTGTTGCGGATGACGTGCAAAGTAATTTTGGTGATAGGCCTCGGCCGCGGAGTAATCGGCCAGGGGCAGCACCTCGGTCACGATGGGCTGGGCGTAAACGCCCTGCTCACGCAAAGCGGCCACGAATTGCGTCACCTCTCGGGCCTGCTCCCCATCGTGAAAATAGATGCCACTGCGGTACTGGGTGCCCACATCATGGCCCTGGCGATTTAAAGTGGTCGGGTCATGGATCAGGAAAAAAATCTCCAGAATGTCCTGCAGCGACAACTGCCCTGGGTCCCACTGCACCTGGACCACCTCGACGCATCCGGTCTGACCGGTACAGACCTCCTCATAACTAGGCCGCTTGATGCGCCCGTTGCTGTAACCGGACTCGACCGAAACAATGCCGCGCACCTGAAGGTAGACCGCCTCCAGGCACCAGAAGCAGCCTCCGGCTAAGGTGATGCTTTGTGGCTCGGTTGATCTGTTCATGGCTATCGCGACCTCTGCGCGGTATCAGTGGGGGAACTGGCACTGTAGCCCATGTCCGCCTGGGCCAGAGGCAGGGCCTGGGACGGTCGACCGCATCGCTTTACAATCGGGAGGTTTCAAGCTGGCCTGGCCTCCGTGGAGCCCAAAAGCCACCGCGAGCGCCAGGCCCCTCACGCTTCACCCCGGTAGCCCAAAAACAGGCCAAAGGAGTGAAGTTCCTAGCCAGTCTGACCCGTTCCCAGACGCTTTTGACCTTCAACCCATGATTGTGGCCCCCGCGGCGACCCGCAGACGCACTACCCCGCCGCTCCCCTGCGGAACGGCCGCGTTTTTGGACTGCAAAGGACAAGCGCTGTGAAACGCTCGCGCCTGATCGGTCTGGTGATCACCGCTGTCGTGGTACTCGGCCTGGCCTGGGCCGGCCAGCGCCTGCTGCAAAAGCGCAACGCCGGCGCAAAGCCACCTGCGCCAGTCAGCAGCAGCGTCGAATTGGCCGCCACCGATCTGGTCGCGGTGCAAGAGGTGGATCTGGCCCTGGGGCTGCCTGTCTCGGGCACCTTGCGAGCCGTCCATTCAGCCCTGCTCAAAACCCGGGTCGCCGGCGAACTGCAAGGCCTGAAGGTACGCGAGGGCGATGCGGTCAAGGCCGGCCAGTTGCTGGCACAGATCGACCCGACCGAATACCGCGCTCGGCTGCAGCAAGCGCAGCAGCAGGCTGACGCAGCGCGAGCGCAGGTCGACATCGCGCAGCGCCAGCTGGACAACAACCGGGCCCTGGTGGCGCAAAACTTCATCTCGCAGACCGCCCTGGAGGCTTCGCTGTCCAATTCGCAGGCAGCCCAGGCCACTTACCGGGCAGCCCTGGCTGCTGTCGATGTGGCACGCAAAAGCCTGGACGAGACGGCGCTGGTCGCGCCTATTTCCGGCCAGGTGGCGCAGCGCCTATCCCAGCCCGGCGAGCGGCTGGCGGTCGATGCGCGCATCCTGGAGATCGTGGACAGCAGCAGGCTCGAACTGGAGGCCCAAATCGCCGCTGTTGACTCGCTCAAGCTCAAACTGGGTCAAACCGGACAGTTGCGCATCGAAGGCAGTCCCGCGGTTCTCAGTGCCAGGCTGGTGCGCATCAACCCCAGCGCGCAGGCCGCCAGTCGCAGCGTACTGGCCTACCTGAGCGTTGATTCGCGAGGCGCTGGCGCAGCGCTGCGCCAGGGGCTGTATGCCCAGGGTGTGTTGGGAACAGGGCGCAGCCGGGTGCTGGCAGTGCCCTTGTCGGCACTGCGCACCGACCAGGCCCAGCCCTATGTGCAGGTGCTGGAGGACGGCCAGATCGTGCACCAGCCGGTGAAAGCCGGGGTGCAAGGCACGGTCGGCGACGAGGTCATGGTGGCGGTTGACCTGAGTGCCGGCACCCAGGTGCTGCGCGCCTCGGTGGGCCTGCTGCGCCCGGGCCTGGCGGCCCGCCTGACCGCCCTGCCCGAGCCAAAGCCTCGGCAGCCCTAAAGCGCCTGATCAGGCCCTACTACCCGAGTACCTCAGCGCATGTGGTTTACCCGCGTCAGCCTGCACAACCCGGTTTTTGCCACCATGGTCATGTTGGCCATTGTGGTGCTGGGCCTGTTTTCCTATCAGCGCCTGCGGGTCGACCAGTTCCCCAACGTTGACTTCCCGGTGGTGGTCATCACCGCCGATTACCCGGGTGCCTCGCCTGAAATCGTCGAAAGCGAAGTGGCCCGCAAGATTGAAGAGGGTGTCAACTCGATCGCCGGCATCAACGCCCTGAGTTCGCGCAGCTATGAAGGCACGGCTGTGGTGCTGGTCGAGTTCCAGCTGCACATCGATGGGCGCAAGGCGGCCGAGGATGTGCGCGAAAAAGTGGCCGCAATCCGGCCCAATCTGCGTGCCGAGGTCAAGGAGCCCCGGGTGCTGCGCTTCGATCCGGCCAGCCGCCCGGTTTGGGGCGTGGCGGTGGTTCCCCCTGCAGGCGGGGGTGCCGACCCGGTCCGGCTGACCAATTGGGCCGATCAGGTGCTCAAAAAGCGCCTGGAGAACGTGCGCGGTGTCGGCTCGGTCACCCTGGTCGGCGGCACCCGACGGGAAATCAACATCTACCTCAAGCCGCAGGCCCTGGAGGCGCTGGGCATCACCGCCGAGCAGGTGGCCAATGCAGTGCGCAGCGAAAACCAGGACCTGCCGCTGGGGGCTGTGCGCTCGCTGACCCAGGAGCGCACGGTCAAGATCGAAGCGCGTGTAAAGCGGCCTGAGGACTTCGGCCGGCTCATCGTGGCCCGACGCGCCGGCGTGCCCGTGACCCTGGCTCAGGTGGCCGACATCCAGGACGGAGCGCAGGAAATCGACAGCCTGGCCCTGCGCAATGGGCAGCGCACCCTGCTGCTGACGGTGCAAAAGGCGCAGGATGAAAACACCATTGAAGTGGTCGACGGCCTGAACAAGGCGCTGGCCGAGCTCGGTGCGCAGGTGCCCGCCGGGGTGACGCTGGAGCCGGTGACCGATACATCGCGGCCGATCCGGGTGGCGGTCGACAACGTGCGCCGCACCATGGTCGAAGGAGCTTTTCTGACCGTGCTGATCGTCTTCCTGTTTCTGAACTCCTGGCGCTCGACTGTCATCACCGGACTGACGCTGCCGATTTCCATCATCGGCACTTTTCTGTTCATGTACGCCTTCGGCTTTAGCATCAATGTGGTCACACTGATGGCGCTGTCGCTGTGCGTAGGCCTGCTGATCGACGATGCGATTGTGGTGCGCGAGAACATCGTGCGTCATGTGCAGATGGGCAAGGACGCCTTCCGCGCCTCACTGGAAGGCACGCAGGAAATCGGGCTGGCGGTGCTGGCCACCACCTTTTCCATCGTGGCCGTGTTTCTGCCGATCGGTTTCATGGGCGGGATCATCGGCAAGTTCTTCCATGAGTTCGGTATCACCATCGTTGCTGCGGTGCTGATTTCAATGTTCGTCAGCTTCACGCTCGATCCGATGCTCTCCTCGATCTGGCACGACCCGACCATCCATGCGAATGGAAAAACCCCCGGACGCAGCTGGTATGACCGCAGCATAGGCCGTGTCACCGGCGGGTTCGAGAGAGCCACCGACAAGCTGGCCGACGGCTACCAAGCCATCCTGGGATGGTCCTTGCGACACCGGCTGTGGACGGTCATCATGGCGCTGGTGATCTTCATCGGCAGCGTCTTCATGGTCCCGCTGTTGGGCACCGAGTTTGTCCCCAAGGCTGATTTTTCTGAAACGACGGTCAATTTCCACACCCCAGTGGGTTCGTCGCTGGAGGCCACTGAAGCCAAGGCCAGGCAGGTCGATGCCATCGTGCGTGAATTTCCCGAGGTGCGCTACACCGTCACGACCATCAACAGCGGTAACGCCCAGGGCAAGATGTACGCCTCAATGTACGTGCGCCTGGTCAACCGAGACCAGCGTGAGCGCACCGCCGACCAGATGTCTGCTGCGCTGCGCGAGCGCCTGCGGCAAGTACCGGGGATGACGGTGACGCTGGCCGGCCTGACCGACAGCGTCGGCGGCAACAAGCAGATCGAGTTTTCCCTGCAGGGGCCTGACCTGCGCGAGCTCGAGCGGCTGGCGCTGCAGGTGCGCCAGCGCATCACCAACATCCCCGGCCTGGTTGACCTTGATTCGAGCGACAAGCCCAACAAGCCCACGCTCAATGTGGCGCTCGCCCGCGAAGCGGCTTCCGACCTGGGCCTGTCGGTGGGTCAGGTCGCCAACGCGCTGCGCCTGCTGATCGCCGGACAAACGGTAGGCACTTGGCGAGCGCCCGATGACCAGACCTATGACATCCAGGTGCGGCTGACGCCGCAGGCGCGCGACGCCATCGCCGACCTGGAACGCCTGCCCCTGATAAGCACCGGCTCCGGTGCAGAAGGAGGCCTGGTGCGGCTCAACCAGGTGGCGCGCATCGAGGCCACGAGCGGCCCCACCCAGATCAACCGGCGCGACCTGACCCGCGAAGTTTCTATCAATGCCAATGTTTATGGCCGCTCGATGGGAGAGGTCTCAGCCGACATCACCGCCGTGCTGAACCAGGTTCAATTTCCGCCGGGCTATAGCTACCGCTTTGGCGGCTCGACCAAGAGCATGCAGGAATCCTTTGGCTACGCCCTGTCCTCACTGCTGCTGGCAGTGCTCTTTATTTACATGATCTTGGCCAGCCAGTTCAAAAGTTTCCTGCAACCCTTGGCGCTGATGACCTCGCTGCCCCTGACCCTGATCGGCGTGGTGCTGGCCCTGTTGATGTTCGGCTCGACCTTGTCGATGTTTTCCATCATCGGCATCGTGATGCTCATGGGTCTGGTGACCAAGAACGCGATCTTGCTGGTCGACTTTGCCATCCGGGCCCGCGCTGATGGCCTGGCGCGCGAGCAGGCTCTTTTGCTGGCCGCCAAGGTGCGCCTGCGCCCCATACTCATGACCACTTTGGCCATGATTTTCGGCATGGTACCCCTGGCCTTTGCGCTGACCGAGGGTTCGGAACAGCGCGCACCCATGGGTCAGGCGGTGATCGGCGGGGTGATCACTTCCTCCCTGCTCACCCTGGTGGTGGTGCCGGTGGTCTACTGCTACCTGGATGATCTGGCGCAGTGGTTGCGCCGCCGCCTGGCCCCGGCGGCAGACCATACCTGATCAGCTTGCGACCCAGCTTCCGACCCTAAGAGCCTCCGATCGCTAGAATTGTTAACTTCGACTGCCGCGACAACCGCCCTTGAAAGCCTGAGGATCCGCTGCCATGAATTTCGAACAAGCCCGATTCAATATGATCGAGCAGCAAATTCGCCCCTGGGAGGTGCTCGACAGCCAGGTGCTGTCCCTGCTGGCAATGGTCAAGCGAGAAGACTTCGTACCCAGGGCACACCAGTCCCTGGCCTTTGCCGACCTTGAAATTCCGCTGCCACCCCACAGCCATCCCAGCCAGTGCATGCTGTCGCCCAAGGTTGAGGCCCGGATGCTGCAGGACCTGGCCGTCCAAAAGCATGAGAAGGTGCTGGAGATCGGTGCCGGCAGCGGCTATATGGCGGCCTTGCTGGCGCACCGGGCGCAGCAAGTGATGAGCCTGGAGATCGAGCCCAGCCTGGCCGCCAGCGCGCGCGATCATCTGCACCAAGCCGGCATCTACAACGCCCAGGTGCTGGAGCAAGACGGCTCCGGGCCGCTGGGTGCGCCTGAATTGGCCGGCTCCTTCGACGTGATCTTGCTCAGCGCCTCGGTCGCCGAGATCCCAAGTTCGCTCAAGGCCAAGCTCAAGGTGGGCGGGCGCCTGATGGCCATCGTCGGCAGCGAGCCGGTGATGAGCGCGACTTTGCTGACCCGGCTCGGCGAATCCCAGTTTCGTACCGAGCAAAATTGGGAAACAGTGGCACCGCGCTTGCAGCACTTTCCCGAGCCATCGGCCTTCCGTTTCTGATGCCGATGGTGCCGCAAGTGACTGCCGCGCAGTTTGCGCAATGGCGAGATGCCCAAGCCCCGCGCCAGCCGCTGGTTCTCGACGTGCGCGAGCCCTGGGAGGTGCAAACCGCCTCGGTGCGCCCCGATGGATTCGAGCTGCGGGTGATCGCCATGGGCGAGATCCCGTACCAACTGGCCCAATTGCCCAAAGACCGCCCGATCGCTTGCCTGTGCCACCACGGCATGCGCAGCCTGCAGGTGGCCCATTTCCTCCAGCAGCAAGGCTACCCCGATGTGGTCAATCTGCAAGGCGGCATCGACGCATGGTCGGTCAGCCTGGACCCCGGCGTCGCACGCTACTGAATTTCAAACCAGGACACCCATGAAAAATCATTTCGACAAACCCGGGTTCTGTAGGCTGGTCCTCTGCACGGCGCTATGGGCAGGCTGGAGCGCGGCAGCCCAGGCCCAATCCCTGGTGGAACTCTACGAGGCCGCACGCGGCTTTGACGCCAACTACCTGTCAGCCAGACTGCAGTTTGAGGCCAACGTGGCCAGGGCCGAACAGAATCGGGCCGGTATGCGCACTACGGCCAATCTGACGGCGGGCTTTAACTACGCCGATCAGCAACTGAGCTCCAGCGATCCCAAAGCCACGGCCAACCTGCAAGCCCTCAGCCGCGGTTACCAGACACAGTCGATCACCGCTTCGGCCAGCCATCCGCTGTACCGGCCAGCCAATCAGGCCGCCTACGACCAGGCTGCAAAGCAGATTCAACAGGCCCAGGCCCTGCTTGACGTGGCCGAGCAGGAGCTGATTCTTCGCACCAGCCAGGCCTACTTCGATGTCCTGGCGGCGCAAGACAACCTGACCGCAGTGCAAGCCCAGCGCACTGCCGTGGCCGAGCAGCTGGCGGCGGCCAAGCGCCGATTTGAAGTCGGCACCTCCACCATCGTCGACACCCGTCAGGCCCAGGCTACTTTCGACCGCATCCAGGCCGCGGCGATCCAGGCCGAGAATGACTTGGCGGTGCGCCGGTTGACGCTGGACCAACTGGTCGGCCGTACCGGCACCAAACCCCTGCCGCTGGCCGCACCGGTCAAGCTCAGCCCAGTCGCTGGCGATGTCAGTCGCTGGGTGCAAGATGCCGAAACCGTCCATCCCAATGTGAGAAGCGCGCAAAACAGTCTTGAAATCGCCCGGCTGGAGGTCACCAAGGCCCAGGCCGGCCACAGACCGACCCTGGACGCCACCGCCAGCCAGAGCTTCACCCGCACCCCCAACGGCACCGCTGCGAACGCGACCAACAGCAGGGTGACTGCCACTGTGCTTGGCCTGAATTTCAACCTGCCCCTGTTTGCAGGTTACGCCACTGAAAACCGTATCCGCGAGACTCTGGCGCTGGACGACAAGGCCCGCAGCGACCTCGAAGGTGCCAAGCGGGCTGCGGCCCAGGCCACCCGCGCCGCTTACTTCAACCTAGCCTCTGGCTTGAGCCGGGTCCAAGCCTTGCAAGCGGCCGAATCCTCAGCGCAGAGCTTGGTGGACTCCACCAAGCTGGGCTACCAGGTGGGCGTGACCATCAACCTGGACGTGCTGGACGCCCAAAGCCAGTTGTTTCAGTCGCGGCGCGACCTGGCCGTCGCTCGCTACGAGGTTCTGGTGGGCGATCTGCGGCTTCGGCAGGCCAGCGGGCTGCTCAGTCCCAAGGACCTGCAGGCGATCAACAGCATGCTGGTCAAGCCCTGAGCTCAGGCGCGGCTATGCTCGCCGCACTGTGCCAGATTTCACTGATCGCGCTGGCGCTGGCCAGAGCCGCTCCGCGGTGGCGCTGCGCAAAGGCGCGAGCTGCCTGTGAACCAGCGCCCTGATCATCCCGGGCAAAGTGCTCCAGGGCCAGCTGCAGGGCCTGCTGCATATCCTCTGCCCGAGCGGCAGCCTGCTCCTGCCTGGCCTGCTCGGCCGCTTCGCTGAAGTTGAAGGTGTGCGACCCCATGATGACCGGACAGCCGCAGGCCGCAGCCTCGATCAAGTTCTGGCCCCCGAGCCGCTCGAAGCTACCGCCCAGCAAAGCCAGGTCAGCCAGGCTGTAATAAAGCGCCATCTCGCCCAGAGAGTCGCCGAGCCAGACCGAGCCGGCCGGCGGCGGCCAGGCTGAGAGATCGGCACCCCATTGGCTGCGCCGCGACACCGCATGGCCTTGGCTTTCGATCAGCTCGGCCACTTCCGAAAACCGCTGTGGGTGGCGCGCAACGATCAAAAGCTCGAAGGGCCAGGGGCGAGGCAGCCCGGCCAGCGCCCGCAGCAGCAGTGCCTCCTCGCCCTCGCGCGAACTGGCCAGCATGAGCACCGGACGCGCCAAGGCCGCTCGCGCCTGCTGACCCATTGCGCATTGCCGCGCATCGGGCGTGGCGTCAAACTTGAGGTTACCCAGCACTGCACTCACCGGTGCGCCCAGCAGGCGCAGCCGCCGGGCATCGTCCTCGGTCTGCGCCAAGACGGCCGACAAAGCGCAGTAGGCCGGCCGCGCCAGCGCTGCCAGGCGCAGTGCGCGCCGCAGCGAGGTCTCCGACATGCGGGCATTGGCCAGCACCACGGGCACCGAATGCATCTGCGCCTGGGCCAGCAGATTGGGCCAGACCTCGGTCTCCATCAGAACGCCCAGGCGGGGCCGAAAGTGCGTCAGAAAGCGGGCCGTGGCCGCTGGCGTGTCCCAGGGCTGCCAGACCTGTACGTCGCCGGGGCGCAGCAGCGCCTGTCCCTGTTCTCGGCCCGTGGCGGTGCCATGGGTCAGCAGCAGACGAACGCCAGGCAGTTGCTCCCGCAGAGCGGCGATCAAAATCGCCGCAGCGCGGGTCTCGCCCAGGGAAACCGCATGGATCCACAGCAGCTCGCTGCGCGGCTCGGGCTGCTGCGTGTAGGCGCCAAAGCGCTCCTCAATGGCCTGGCCGTATGCCGGCTCTGTGCGCGCACGCCGGGCCAGCTTACGCCTAAGCAGGGGCTCGGCTGCTCGCACCAACGCGCTGTAGAGCGCAATCGCCCAGCCTTGAATCAGAGACAGGCGACTGCTCATGCCTAGCCCGTACCGGCTTGGCGGGCGGCCTGTACACAACGCTGCCAGGCCTGCCAAGCCTCGTCAACCGTAGGCACATGAAGCCCGCCCACGGCAGTCTGATGGGGCTGCCCCAGAGGGCCGGCGCGGCGGATGCGATCCTGGCTGAACAATTGCACCACCGGCAAATCCAGGGCCACCGCAAGATGACCTAAGCCTGAGTCCACGGAAACCACGCCTCGGGCTTGGGCCATCAGGGGCCACAGCCTTCCCAGGTCCAGTCGCGGTAACTTTTGCGCAGCCGGTCCGAGTTCTTCGACCATCGCATCGGCCCAGGCCGCTTCAGAGTCTGAGGCCTGCGGTATGAGAACCGACTCGCCGCTTTCAATCAGACGCCGTGCCAATGCCAGCCAGTGCGAGCGCGGCCATTGGTTGTCAGCGCGGGTCGTACCGTGCGAAAGCCAAACACCGCGGCGTCCAGCCAGCGGCGGCAGTCGCTCAAACGGATAAACCGGCGCCTGAGTCAGCCAAGGCGCATCCCCATAGCCCAGTGCGCCGGCAGCCAGCAGACGGGTACGCTGTACAGCGTGGACCTGCCAGGGCATAGCCACAGCCCGGTCAAGCATGAAGCGAACTGGCCATTCGTAGCTGCACAACTCGCTGCGGTTGCCGAAAGTCGCGCTGAACCCCTGCGTACTCAGGCGCGCCTGCCGGGCCACCCAAGCCGACTTGATCAAGCCTTGCGCGTCGAGCACCACGTCGTAAGTGCATTGGTGCAGGCTTTGCCTGAAAGAGCGTTGCTCGGATCGCACGCGCGCATCGAAGGGCCGTTTGCGCCAACGGCGCTGGGCATACACCAGCACCCGTTCAATCGCAGGCACGCTTTGCAGCAAGCTGGCAAAAGATTCCTCGACCACCCAGTCCATCTGGGCCTGCGGATGCGCCCGCAAAATATCGCTGAGCACGGGCAGGGTCTGCACCACATCCCCCAGCGAGGACAGCTTGACGAGCAGGATGCGCATGCGCTGCGGGCTCAGTGCGGGGCTCAGTGCGCCGCGCCTTGCAGCTGCGCATCGGGCTTGACACGGCGCAGCAGCGCCAGCATCTCGGCCTCGATGCGCTGCAAGGCCTGTTCGGTCTGGCCCTCAAAACGCAGCACCAGCACCGGCGTGGTGTTGGACGAGCGGATCAGGCCAAAGCCGTCGGGCCAATCCACCCGCAGCCCGTCTATGGTGGAGACTTGGGCCGGGGCCACGAACTGCGCCTGACCCAGCGCGACCAGCTCGGCCACCAGACGCGGCGGCTCGCCCTCCTGGCAGCCCACATTGAGCTCGGGCGTGCTGTGGCTGCTCGGCAAGGCATTGAGCACCTCGGACGCATCGGCGCTGCGGCTGAGGATCTCCAGCAGGCGCGCACCAGCATAAGTGCCATCGTCAAAGCCGTACCAGCGCTCCTTGAAGAACATATGTCCGCTCATCTCGCCACCCAGAGGTGAGTTGAGTTCGCGCATGCGCGCCTTGATCAGCGAGTGGCCGGTTTTGTACATCACGGGCTGGCCGCCGGCAGCATCAATACTGGGCGCCAGGCGCTGCGAGCATTTGACGTCAAACAAAATTGGGGCCCCGGGTACGCGGCTGAGCACATCACTGGCGAACAGCATCAGCTGCCGGTCAGGAAAAATATTCTGGCCGTCCTTGGTCACTATGCCCAGGCGGTCACCGTCACCGTCGAAAGCCAGGCCGATTTCGGCGTCGCCACTTTGCAGGGCGGCGATCAGATCGCGCAGATTCTCCGGCTTGCTGGGGTCGGGATGGTGGTTGGGAAACTGCCCATCGACCTCGCTAAACAGCTCGCTCACTTCGCAGCCCAAGGCTCTGAAAATCCCGGGTGCCGACGCGCCGGCAATACCGTTGCCGCTATCGATGACGATCTTCATCGGCCTGGCCAGCTTTACATCGCCTGCGATGCGCTGGCGGTAGGCCGGCAGGACATCGACCTGGCTGACCTTGCCGGGCTGCGCGGCTAAGGACCAGGATTGGCTCTCCATCATGCGCCGTAGACCCTGAATCTCCTCGCCGTAAATGGCGCGGCTGGCCAGCACCATCTTGAAGCCGTTGTAGTCCTTGGGGTTGTGGCTTCCGGTGACCTGTATGCCGCTGGCACACAAGGTGCTGGCCGCAAAATAAAGCATGGGCGTGGTCACCGCCCCCACGTCGATCACATCTACCCCAGCGCGGATCAGTCCCTCGATCAGCGCGCGACTCAAGGCCGGCCCCGACAGTCGGCCATCGCGGCCGACGGCCACCACCTTCTCCCCCTGCGCCAGCGCCTGCGAGCCAAAGGCCAGACCCAGGGCACGGGCCACATCCTCGTCCAGCGTAGACGGCACCACGCCGCGGATGTCGTAGGCCTTGAAGATGGACGGACTCAGTGGCATGGAAATCTCCGATGATGTCTGCGTGCTGCGGCCATTTCAGGCCGAGGCTGGCTGTCTATTGGGCTCGCTGGCAAGCCCCAGTGAAAAACACAAAAAGTCATTTTAGGTGTCCCGCGCTCGCATACCATGAGCTCAACCGGTCCATCAGGCCCCGCCAGTTCTTTAACTGCGGCTGGAGGCCCCTTATGATCAACCTATGCTTATTGCTCCGGTACGCCGATGCGCCGCTCAAAAACCCATGATCGAATTGCCTGTCCAAAGCCAGTGCTCCACGCCCTTGGGGCCGGTGCGCCTGCTGGCCAGTGCGCAAGGACTGGCCGGTCTGTGGTTTGAAGGCCAAAAACACCGGCCGAGCCAGCTCGATGGTCCCTCGTGGCCCCAGCAAGATGATCACCCCTTGCTCAAGGACGCTCGCCAACAGCTGAGCGAATACTTTGCGGGCCAACGCCGCCGGTTTGATCTGCCCCTGGACCTGAGCGCCGGCACCGCCTTCGAGCAAAACGTCTGGCGTGCCTTGCTGGACATTGCGCACGGCCAGCATCAAAGCTATGGCCAGCTCGCGGGGCGTATCGGCCGGCCGAGCGCAGCCCGCGCCGTGGGTGCAGCGGTCGGGCGCAACCGACTGTCCATCATCGTGCCCTGCCACCGGGTCCTTGGGCGCGATGGCAGGCTCACCGGTTATGCCGGCGGCCTGGATCGCAAGCGCGCCCTACTGCAACTTGAGGGCGTGGTTTGAGGTCGACCGCGGCGGCTGAGCGGGGCTGGGTCGTACCCTTCATTGCCCTGGGCGCCATATGGGGTGCGTCCTTCATGTTCATGCAGATCGCAGCGGCCGAGCTCGGGCCCCTGCCCACTGCGGCGCTGCGCGTCGGTTTGGGCGCCCTCTTTCTGCTGCCGCTGCTGATCTGGCGCGGCCAGGCCTCGCTGCTCAGGCAGCACTGGCTTCCGGTGCTGTTTGTCGGCATGCTCAACTCGGGCATCCCCTTTACCTTGTTTGCCTTTGCGCTGCTGAGCATCACCACCGGCCTGTCGTCCATCATCAACGCCAGCGTGCCGATGTTTGGCGCTCTGGTGGCCTGGCTCTGGCTGGGAGAGCGGCCCGGCCGCTGGCGCATCATCGGGCTGGTGCTGGGCTTTGTGGGCGTGAGCCTGCTGGCCTGGGATCAAGCCGGCATCAAGTCCAACCAGATGGGCCTGCATCCACTGTGGGCCATGCTGGCCTGCCTGGGTGCCTGCATCAGCTACGCACTAGCTGCCAGCTTCACCCGCCTGTACATGCAAAACGTGCCGCCCCTGGTTTCAGCCACCGGCAGCCTGATAGGTGCGGCGCTGCTGATGGCAGTGCCTGCGGTCTGGCTGTGGCCAGCCCAAGTCCCAAGTGCCAACACCTGGGCCAGCTTGGTGGTCCTTGGCGCCTTGTGCACCGGCGTGGCTTATTTGCTGTACTTTCGCCTGCTGGCCAGCGCCACCCCCTCGCGGGCCTTGGCCGTAACTTACCTGATTCCGGTGTTTGCGGTGGGCTATGGCATTGCGCTGCTGGGCGAGCACGTCACCGCCGGCATGGGCTTGAGCGCCGGGGTGATCTTGCTGGGCACCGCCATGGCCACCGGCATGCTGGACCCGGGTCTTTTACTGCAGCGGATGCGCAAATCAGCGCAGTGATGGCCTAAGCTTAAAAGCGCTGAGCGCGCCAAACAAGGACAGGCACAGTACCGCACAAGCGCCGCTGGGCAGGTCCAACCGCCAGGACAAGTCACGCCGCCGCGGTCGGAAATCGACAAGGCCTTGCGCACGTTTTGCTCGACCATCAGGATGGCCTTGCCCTGCTCCCGCAGCAGCCGCACCTTGTCAAATACCGCCTCGACCATCTTGGGCGATAGGCCGATCGACGGCTCGTCAAGCATGATCAACTGCGGCTCTTGCAGCAATGTGCGGGCGATCTCTAGCACGCGCTGCTCGCCGCCAGACATCATGCCGGTCAGCCGACCGGCGCGCGTCTTCAACATCGGAAACAGGTTCAGCACCCGATCGATGCGCTGGGCCAGCAAGGCCTTGTCGCGCACCAGATAGCGGCCCATCCTGCAAGGCCCTGAGCCAGGGCCCGCCGACTCAGACCAATCGAAAACGCAGCTCCGGCGTACTCTGGGTCAGCTTGAAATAGGCCTGAACCGGCAGGCCAATGGACAGCTCACCGCCGTCCCAGCGTCCCAGGGCGCGCACCCCCTCGGTCAGATCGACGGTGGCCAGCGCATACGGCACCTCCGTGGCAAAAGCCTTGTGAAACACATGGTGGGTGATGGTCCAGCTGTGTACCTTGCCCTGGCCGCTGGCCGGCACAAAGTCGCTGCGCCGGCTGTAGCAGGCATCACAGAGCAGGCGCGGATAGTGGCGAATCTTGCCGCAATCGCTGCAGCGCTGGAGCACCAACTCGCCGCGGGCGGCAGCCTGCCAGTAAGGGCGTGACAGCTCGACGTCTTGCGGCACCGGCTTGGAGATGACTTCCATGATCAATTCCTCAGGATGGCGACTGCGCCGTCGCCCATATCGCCGTAACCCGTGACCAAACCGACTCGGGCGTCGCGCACCTGAGCCCGGCCAGCCTGCCCGCGCAACTGCCGCACCAGTTCAACAATGTGATTCAGACCCCAGACGTGAGCCTGAGACAGCAGGCCACCGTGGGTATTGCAGGGCAGCTCACCGCCCAGGCGCAGCCGCCCACCTTCGATGAAGGGGCCACCCTCGCCCTTCTTGCAAAAACCCAGGTCTTCAAGCTGACGGATCACCACATAAGTGAAACAGTCATAAAGCTCAACCAGGTCAATGTCTGCATGGCTGACCTGCGCCATCTCAAAAGCGCGGCGTGCCGCCTTGGCAATGCCCAGGCTGGTCATGTCCGGCCGCTGCGTGATGGAGCCGGGCATGTCAGGGTGCCCCTCGGCCACCCCCGAGATGTAGACCTTCTTTTGGCGCAGATCAGCCGCACGCTCAGCCGAGGACACCACAATGGCCGCGCCACCGTCGCTTTCCAGGCTGCAATCGAGCAGCCGGAACGGGTCGGAAATCATGCGGGAATTGCGGTGGTCTTCCAGCGTGATCGGCTTTTTCATGATCGCGTTGTCATTGAGCAAAGCATGCTCACGGCAGGCGATGGCCACCTCTGCAAAGTGATCGCTGGTGGTGCCATAGAGTTCCATGTGCCGGCGCGCCATCGGCGCATACAGCTGCGCCGGCGCAGCCGCACCGATAGGGTACTCAAACTCAGTGACGTAATGAAACTGCGGCATGCCGTGAATACGTGCGCCAGCCCGGTTGTTGCTGACCCCAGTGACATTACGGCCAAAGGTAATCAGCACATGGTTACAGGCACCGGTGGCCACCGCGGCGGCGGCACACTGCAGGGCCATGACCGGGCTAGCCCCACCGTGCGGGATCAGCGCAGAAAAGCGCAGATCGGGCATGCCGAAGTTCTCGATGAAATCGTCCGCGGTCCCGCTGACGATGCCAATCGGAATGATGCCGTCGATGTCCTTGGGGCTCAAGCCCGCATCGGCGATGGCGCTCAGCGATGACTCGATCTGCAATTCAAACGCGCTGCTGCTCGAGCCGCGCATATAAACGGTTTCGCCGATGCCGCTGACGCAGGCTTGATCACGCAAGGAAATGCTCATGGTGTGTTTACTGCATCTGCACGCCAGCAACGCGTATGACTTCCTTCCACTTCACCCGCTCGCGCTCGGCAAAAGCTTCGGTTTCGCGCGGCGTGGACGACACCGCCAGGGCGCCTGCCGCGAGGAACTGCTCCTTGACCGCCGGATCCTGAGCGATCTGCGCAATCGCGCTCGAGACCTTATTGACGATGCCAGCCGGTGTGCCGCGCGGCATCACAAAAGCGCCCCAGGATGTAATGATGAAGTCCTTGATGCCCGCCTCGGCCATGGTGGGGATTTCAGGCAGGGTCGGCCAGCGGCTGTTGGCGGTAATGGCCAGCACCTTGACCTTGCCGGTCTTAATGAGCGGCATATAACTGGCGATGTTATCGATCGCAAAGTCGGTCTCGCCAGCCATGAGCGCCGGCATGGACTGGGCCGCGCCCCGGAAGGGAATATGCACTGCACTAATGGCCATGCGGTGGCGGAACATCTCACCAGCCAGGTGCGGTGTGGTGCCCACACCCGCCGAACCAAAGCTCACCCCCTGGGGCTTGCGGCGAGCCCACTCCAGGAACTCTGACACCGTGCGCGCCGGATTGCTCAAAGGCACCACAAACACATTGCAGTTTTCCCAGATGGTCGAGACATAGGCGTAGTCGGCCACCGGGTCATAGGGCATCTTGGCAAATAAAAACTGATTGATGGACAGCGTGCCTATGGTGGCCGAGCAGATGGTCAGTCCGTCCGGAGTGGCATTTTTGACCGCCTCCATGCCGATGTTGCCGCCAGCTCCAGTGCGGTTTTCCACCGTCCAGGTCTGCCCCAGGCGGGCTTGCAGGCGTTCGGCGAGACGGCGAGTGAGCAAGTCGGCCGCACCACCCGCCGTAAAGGGAACGATGATCTTCACCGGTGCACTGGGGTAGTTGGCCTCCTGCGCGCGCGCTCCGCTGAGCATGAAGGGCACAGCCGCACCCATACCGGCCTTGATCAGGCTACGTCTTTGTATCGTCATATCTCATCTCCTAAAAAAAACTGCCATCACCTCAAACGACCGCAGGATGCACCGGCGGCGGTCATGCGATCGATCTCGGCTTGCCCATAGCCACACTCGGCCAGCACCTGGGCACTGTGCTCACCCAGGGTCGGTGGCATCCGGGTCATGCCGGCGGGCGTTGCGCTCATCTTCATCGGGTTGGCTGGAAAGCGCATCGGCCCCTCGGTCGGGTGTTCAGCAACCGTCCAGAAATTGACGCTGGTCAGGTGCGGATCCTGAGGAAGATCCTCTAACTTGTTGACCACTGAAAACGGCACATCAGAAGTCGACAGCAATTCAATCCAATGAGCGTTGGTCTTGCGCGCGGCCTGACGTTCAACCTCGTCCCAGACCGTCCTGAAATGCTTTTGCCGCTCGGCAAAAGTGGCAAAGCGCGGGTCTTGCATGATCTGCGGCTCGCCAGCGAGCTCAAAAAACTGACGCCAGTGTGCATCCGAGTAGGGCAACAGCGCGAGGTAACCGTCCAGCGTCTTGTAGGGCCGACGCGAGGCGGTGCTCACCGGCTGGTAGCCCATCGGCCCCTCAGGCGGCTCAAACACATGGGCCCACTGGTGCTCCAGCATATTGAAAGCCACCATGGTCTCGAACATCGGGATTTGCACCTCCTGTCCCTGCCCGGTGCGCTGCTTGTGCATCAGCGCAGCCAAGATCGCATAGGCCGCATGCAGACCGCTGACCTTGTCGGCCACGATGGTGGGAATAAAGCGCGGCTGGCCCGCCACCACGGTCTGCAACTGCGCCAGACCCGATGCGGCCTGGATGATGTCGTCGTAGGCCGGCCGGCCGGCATACAAGCCGTCTTCACCATAGCCGGTCACATGGCAGTGGACCAGACCGGGCCGCTGTGCTCGTACGGTCTGCGGGTCCAGACCGAGCTTGCGTGCGGCCGGGCTGCGCATCGAATGCAGCAGCACGTCAGCACCGTCGAGCAGACGAGACAGCACCTGGCGGCCCTCCTCGGTTTTGAGGTCGACCACGATGGAGCGCTTGCTGCGGTTGCTGGTGATGAAAAACGAGCCCATCAGCGGCGAGTGGCGCGGGCCGATGGAGCGCGTCAGGTCACCTTCGGGCGGTTCGACCTTGATGACGTCAGCGCCCAGATCGCCCAGGTACTGCCCGGCCAGCGGGCCGAAGATCATGGAGGCCACCTCGACCACCCTAAAGCCGGCCAGCGGGCCAGTCGGCGTGCTTGCTGGAGTACTCATCACAGCACCGCCAAGGGGCTGAGCGGGCTGCCCGTGGCACCCACGATAGGCAAAGCAGCCGCAACGAACAAGAATTCGCGCCGGCCAGTGCGCACCAGCGGCTCCAGTTGCAGCCCTTCAATCAGGGGAATCCCATAGTCACGAATGACGCACTGGTGAACCGGGAAAACCGTGCCCTGCGCAAAGGGCAAGACCTCCACTGCAAAGTTGTCGGCACCGATCATCGCCACATCCTGCTGCGCCAGCCATAAGCCAGCCTCGTAATCGATGCCTGGCTCGGCATTGAAATCCACCGGCCCCTGGTGCGCCAGGTTGGCCGCCAGCCAGCCGGTGTGTAGCAGCACCACATCGCCGGGCTCCACCCGCAAGCCATCGCGCGCCAGACAGGCCTGGATATCGGCCAGCGACACCACCTCGCCATCGGCCAGGGTACGCCCGCGCAGCGCCACCACGTCAATCAGCAGGCCACGGGTCACCGCTGGCGGCATCTTGTCCACACCGAGCCGGGTCGCGCCGGTGGTGCTGCGCATGGTGTTTTCACGGTAGTTGTTGAACAGGCGGCCGTCGCACCAGGCGTGGCACAGCGCATCGACATGGGTGCCGATGTGCAGCGGCATGATGACGGTGTCTTCGGCGAACTGAAAGCCACCCGGCCGACCTGCGCCGGCTGCATAGTCGCCGCCGTCGCGACCCATGAAATGCTGCAAGCCGCTGCGGTGGCCAGGCACGGGGGTGCGCTTGGACAGCGGCTGGGCCAGTCGTATCACCTCGCCGGTACGCACCAGGCCGGTGGCACGCAGCACCTGGGCCGCGCCAATGTGGTTGAGGGCGCCGGCTTCGTCCTGCGCGCCCCAGCGGGCCCAAGCGTTGGGGCGGTGGTTGATGTAATCGTCGCTCACGGGCAATTCCTGTCAGTCGAGCAAGGTATGCAGCTTCATCTTCTGCAATTTGCCGGTGGTGGTCAGCGGCAGCCGATCCGGGGTGGTGAAATGAAAGCGCGAAGGTACCTTGTAGGCCGCCAGTTCCCGCTGGCAATGGGCCTTGAGCTCATCGGCCTGCGCCTGCTGGCCCGCTTGAGAAATGATGATGGCCACCAGGGCTTCATCGAGCGTGGGGTGCGGCACGCCGATCACATAGGCGGTCAGCACCGAGGGGTGGCGCATCAGGATCTCTTCAACTTCTACCGGCGCGATATTGATGCCGCCGCTCTTGATCATTTCCTTGAGCCGGCCTCGGTAATACAGCCGCCCCTGCTCGTCGAGCAGGCCCAGATCGCCGCTGCGAAAGTAGCCATCCTCGTCGTAAGACTCGCGGGTTTTTTCCGGCTCCTTGTAATAGGCCAGAAACAAGGGCCCACGGATGCGGATCTCGCCCACCTCGCCGGCCGGCAAAACTGCGCCTGTTTCTATGTGGCAGATGCGCGCTGTCACATCGGGCAAGGGCTGTCCGACCGAGTGCAGGCGCATCTCCAGCGGCTCAGCCGCGTCGATGACCGCGCAGTTGCCGTAGGTCTCGCTCAGGCCGTAGACGTTGCAGATCTCGCGCACGCCCAGGGCCACCACCTGCCCGATCTGTTCGGGCGTGCCTATGGTGGCGCCACTGCGCAGACTGCTCAGGTCGCGGCGCGCCCGGTCGGGGTGGTCGCTCATGGCCTGCACCATATTGGGCGTGACATAGACGATGCTGCAGCGCTCGCGCTCAATCAGTTCCAGCGCCCCGCCGGCATCAAAATGCTCTTGCAGCACCACACAGCCGCCATGGCTGAGCAAATTGGGCATGGCATTGACACTGCCGAAGCTCCAAAAGAGCGATACCCCCAGCCAAACCCGGTCTTCATGGGTCACATGCTGGCGCTCGCCGATGTGAAAGGAATTGGTGATCCAGTTGCCCTGCTGCAGCAAGATGCCCTTGGGCGTGGCGGTCGAGCCCGAGGTGTAGAGCAGCATGCCGACATCTTCAGGGCTGGCCGCCTCGCCGGCGGCCTCCACCTGGGACTGCTCGACCTGGGGCGCCATGGCCAGTAAATCGGCCCAGCTCAACTCACCAGCTTGTGCGTCAAGCTGGGGCGGGCGCTGCGGATCGGCAGCCAGCCAGACCGTGCGGCGCAAATCGGGCAAGCGCTGGGCGTGGGGTGCCATATCGGCCAGCACCGTCCGGTAGTCCGAGCGTCTGAAGCTATCCACCGAAATCAGACAGCTGATTTGCGCATGCGAGAGGGCAAACTCAAGCTCCCGCGGCGTGGCCCAGGTGTTCAAGCCGACCGCCACCGCGCCCAGTTGCTGGAGGGCGAGAAAAGACAGCACCCACTCCACCCGGTTGCCCATGAGGATAGCCACATGATCCCCCCGCTTCACACCCAAAGCGGTCAGGGCGCGCGCGGTCTGCAAGACCTGCTGATGCAGTTGGCTGTAGCTCAGTCGTGCAGAGCCAGCGACGATGGCCTCGCGCTGGCCATGCTTGCTCGCCTGCTCCCGCAGCAAGGCGGGGATGGTGCGACTCAGCGGCATTGGGGTACTCATAACTCTTCCTGTTACATCTCGCTCATAAGGTACTCAGCCCAATCCGTGCCAGACCGCATCCACGTCGGCCTGGATACCCGCGGACGGCAGGACCTGGGTGCTGCAATAACGCCCGGCACTGAACACCAAGGGCTGGCCATCGCTCCAGCGTATGCGCATGACCCGACCCATAAACAGCAGATGATCGCCCCCATCAATCGTGCGATCAAGCTGACATTCAAAGCTCGCCAGAGCACCGGCCAGCAGTGGCAAGCCCCCCCAACCCTCGGTGAAGTCGTGCTGGGTGAAGCGATCGCCGCGGGCGGTGGCAAAGTGGTGCGAGACATCGGCCTGCTCCAAGCTCAGCACATTGACCGCGAACTGCCCCGAGGCGACGAAATCAGCGAGCGTGCCCGAGCGTTTGACCATGCTCCAAAGCACCAAGGCCGGATCGAGCGAGAGCGCCGAGAAGGAATTGGCGGTCAATCCCAGCCTCAAGCCCTGTTGGGTGCGGGTGGTGATGACGGTCACACCCGTGGCGAAGCGCGCCAGAGCTTGCCGCAGCTGCCGGCCGTCATGCTGACCGTCAAGCAAAGCTTCGTTCACACGTTCGCCCCGGCTCAGGCTTGCATCAGCGGCACAACCTTTTCGGCCATCAGCTGCATCGAGCGACGCGCCAGCTGCGGATCGGTCCAATCAACGCCGGCATACATCAAGGTCCCAAATTCGCCGGTCTCCTGCCGCAGGGCCTGCAGTTGATCGGCCACCCGCTGCGGCGAGCCGTAAATCACCAGTTTGTCGATCACACTCTCAAGGGTGATTTCGGAGTCAGGCTGTTTGGGGTCAGAGCGAAACACATCGAGCGCGCCGCGCCGCTTGAGCTTGCTGTAGAGCGAACGGTAATAGTAGTAGTAAGGGCCATCGCTGCCGGTGGCGTAGGCGCGGGCCTTGGCTTCGTCCTCGCAAACAAAAACCGTCTTGGCCACACGCCAGTTGGCAGGATCGGCCACCCGCCCCACCCGATTGCAACCTTCTTCGTACTTGATCCAATGGCTGCGCACCCACTTGGGCAGCAAAAAGTTGGCGGAAATCGCATCCCAACCACGCGCCGCCGCCTCGGTAATCCCTGGCGAAAACGGCGCCACTGCGGTCACCACGATCGGAGGGTGTGGCCGCTGCAAAGGCTTAGGCACGGTGCCCATACCGGTTTCGGGAATATGGGTGCGGGCAGTGCTGATGTTCCAGAACTGACCCTTGATGTTGTAGGGCGGCTCGCTGGCCCAGATCTCCAGCAACTGGTTGATGGCCTCCAAAAACATGGCGGGCCGATTCATGTCCATATTGCCGTAGACCTCGGCATCCGATGGCAGGGCGCCGGGGCTGATGCCCAGGATGAAGCGCCCGCCGAGCAGGTGGTCAAGCATCGCGATATGCCCCGCCACAGCCGCCGGATGGTGGTTGGGCATATTGAGCGTGCCGGTACCGAGCTTGATGCGCTTGGTGGCATCGACCAAGGTGGCCATGAACAGCGCCGAGGAGGTGATGTTTTCCTCCGGGTCGGTGGCATGCTCGCCACAATAGCCTTCCACAAAACCCAGTTCATCGGCCAGGATGAAAGCTTGCCTGTCCTCGCGCAAAGTCTGCTGCCAGTCCTTGCCGATGGGATGCATGGGCATGGTGAAAAAGCCGAGTTTCATCAAATCTCCTGGGAAAAAAATTTGCGCCCTGCCTGAGGTCGCCTTCTGTTAATATTTCGATATCTGGAAAAGATATCTAATTTTTCGAAAAGTTTAACAGTCTCTATTTGGCTTGACAAGTTGCCCGGTGACGCCTTCGTGCAATGCCATTGAACAAGGCCAACCTAGAATGATTTGACCCCGTTTTTCGCCCAGCTTCTAAAAACTCAGAGGGCCGCGCATGATCTTGCAACAATCCTTGGAAGAGAGTCGATCCACTTATCGCCGGGTCGAACTGCCCCATTTCCGCGGCGCGGTGATCGACTTTATCGAGCCACCCAACAACCACGACTTACCTCGGCCCCAGGCTTTTCTGGTCCAGCAAGATCCGCACTGGGTCCTGCCCACCCACTTTCACCAAGAACATCAGTTCCAGCTCTTTGTCGGCGGTGGCGCCAGCCTGGGTCAGCATGCGGTCCGCCATCTGGAGGTGCACTACGCCTCGCCCCACTCGGCCTACGGACCACTGACTGCCGACGAACGTGGCCTCGAATATTTCACCCTGCGCGCAGTGAGCGATCAAGGCGCATGGGTTTTGCCCAACAAGCGCAGCGACCTCTTGCTGCGCATCCCCAAAATGCAAAAGCACGCTGCGCCACAGCGTACCGCTGACGCACAGACACTGCAGCAATTAACAGCCCCCGAGCAGGAGACACTGATCACACCCGAACCCGGAGGGCCAGGCGCCTGGATCATGCGTCTGCCTCCCCTTGGCAGTGGACAAGCACCCACGCCCAGCCCCGGCAGTGCCGGCCGCTTTCACATCCTCACCTGCGGCCAAGCCACGACCAGCGAAGGCGCTTTGCAAGGGCTGGCTGTGATCTGGACCGGACCGGGGCAAGAGGTTCTACTTCAGGCTGGCCACGAAGGCGCCGAGGTGGTCGTCATGGAGTACCCCGAGCAGGCAGCACGATCCTTCGTCAAAGACATGGATCTGCAGACGCGGCCTTACTGAAATGTAGTCGTCGAAAGTTCAAACCTGTCACGCCTGCGGGCACCAACCATCACTCCGGCATGAACCCCCAACGTTATCTGCGCACCTTTGACATCCTCAATCTGCTGATTTCGCAAAAACAGGGCCTCAAGCTCACAGAGATCAAGCAGGCCTTGAATCTGCCTGTCAGTAGCGTCCACAACGCGCTACAGACCATGGTCAGCGCCGATGTGGTCAGCGTCGACGAAGACCTGCGCTACACACTGGGCCCGCGGACGGTGGCGCTGGCCTTGCGCACCGTGCAATCTCTGGACCTGCGCAGTCTGGCCCGTCGGCACTTGCAGGACCTGGCCAAGGACATCGGCGACGATGTGTATCTGGGCCTGCGACTGGGCAAGCGGGTCATCTATGCCGACCGCATTCTTGGCACCCGCCGCATCTCCCTGGACATACGTCTGGGCGAACCGCTGTACCTGCACAGCACGGCCACCGGCAAGCTGTTTGCCGCCTTCGACGACAAACTGGCCAGCCAGGCGCTGGCCGACAAGCTGCCCAGGCTCACCCCCACCACCATCACCGACAAGAAGGAGCTGGAGCGCGAGTATGAACGTATCCGCGAGGCGGGCTACTCCAAGAGTCAGGAAGAGTCCTCAACAGGCATCGTCGGCTACGCCCTTCCGGTCCACGATGCGGCAGGCTCGCTGGCCGCTGCAGTGCATGTATCGGTTCTGGCCACCCGGGCCACGAAGGCACACGAGCGCCAACTGCTGATAGCGGGACGTCACTGTGCCGAGATGATCGAAAAAGCCATGGGGCATGTCCGGGAAGGCAGCCCCGCCAAACCTGAACGGACACGCCGCAGCAGCTCAGACTAAGAAAACCCTCTGCTATAGTTTCGAAATCGCATAAATATTTTCGTGATTTCGAAATATTTTGCTGGCAGGCGCCGGCTGGCTGCACAACACAATGAACCCAAGGAGCATCACCATGACAAGCCAATCAACAAACTTGCGTAGGCGCCATCTGCTGGCCGCCGCTTCGGCCTTTGGGCTGATGGGGAACACCCCTGTCCTGGCTCAGGACAACAGCCTGCGGCTGTCCGTTGGTTTTCCGCCAGGCGGCTCGGGCGACTTGTTTGCCCGCTTCCTGGCCGACGCATTGCGCGAAGAACTCGGCCGCGCTGTGGTGGTCGAAAACCGGCCCGGCGGCGGCGGCATGACGGTGGCCACCACCTTCCTGCGCGCACCCAAGGATGGCAATCACCTGATGCTGGCTACCGGATCGACCGCCATCTCCGCGCCCATCTCGCGGGCGAAGGCACCCTACAACCCGGTCGACGACTTTCAGTGGATCGCACTGATGTCCAACGCGCCCTTCGTCATCGCCCTGCACCCGAGCGTGCCGGTGCGCGACCTGCCGGGCCTGGTGGCCTACTGCAAGGACAACCCGGGAAAGCTCACCTACGGCCATGCCGGGCTGGGCACCACGGTACACCTGGCCGGCGAACTCTTCAAGGACATGGCCGGCATCAAAATTCTTGACGTGCCCTATGCGGGTAGCGCACCGGCCATCAATGACACCATCGCCGGAACGGTGCAGATGAACATTGAAACCTCGGCCACCTTGCTGCCGCACCACAAGTCGGGAAGGCTGCGCATCATCTGCACCATGGCCGAGGCGCGTGAAAAAATTGCACCAGAGATTCCTACCGCGCGCGAGGCAGGCTTAGATTTGATCGCCGGCACCTGCAATCTGCTGGCAGCCCCCCTGGGGACGCCACCACAGCTGATCGAGCCGATCGCCCGGGCGGTATCGCGCGTCATGGAAAAGCCAGCCGTGGTTGAACGACTGCTTCAACAGGGCATACAGCCGATCAGTAACTCCAACCCGGCCCAGGCCCGCGCCTTTGTGACGAGCGAGGTCGCACGCTGGTCAGCGGTGGTCAAAAAGCTGGGTATCGCACTTTGATCCTGGCAGCGCCACCGGCTGCTGCCCTCCATCACTAGAAAAACAAGCCATGCAAACTCCTCTGTGTCGGCGGCTCGGCTGCGAGCTGCCGATTTTTGCCTTTTCTCATTGCCGCGATGTGGTGGTCGCCGTCACCAAGGCCGGCGGCTTTGGGGTACTGGGCGCAGCCACCTTCTCGCCCCAGCAGCTTGAAGCCGAGCTGCGCTGGATCGACGACCATGTGGACGGACGGCCCTACGGTGTGGATGTGATCATTCCCACCGCTTATGACAAGCAAGCTGAAGAGGCCAGCGCAGAAGACCTGGCCGCCATGATCCCCAGCGAGCACCGCGCCTTCATGGACCGCCTGCTGGCCGACGCCAAGGTGCCACCGCTGCCCGACGGCGAGCGCGAGCGCATCACCCGCGAGATCGTCGAAGGCCGTGGCAGCATGACGCCCGACGGCGCGCGCCGCCTGCTGGCCGTGGCGCTCGAGCACCCGCAGGTCAAAATGGTGGTCAGCGCCCTGGGCTCGCCCCCGCCGGATGTGATCGCCCTGCTGCGCGAGCGCGGCATTGTGATCGGTGCGATGTGCGGCAAGGCCGAACATGCGGCCCGCCATATGCAGGCCGGGGTCGATGTGATCGTCGCCCAGGGCACCGAAGCCGGCGGCCACACCGGCGAGATCGCTACCATGGTGCTGGTGCCCCAGGTGGTTGAAGCCTGCGCTGGCAAAGTGGCGGTGCTGGCCGCTGGCGGCATTGCCCGTGGCAGCCAAATCGCCGCCTGCCTGGCGCTGGGCGCGCAAGGCGTGTGGTGCGGCACCGTCTGGCTGTGCACCCGCGAAAGCGAGCTCGACCCCTTCGAGAAGGAAGTTCTGTTCGAAGCCCGCACCGAAGACGCGGTGCGCCGCAAAGCCCGCACTGGCAAAACCGTGCGCATGATCCGCAGTCAGCTCTCTGAAGCCTGGGAGCAACCCGGTGCACCGGCCTACCTGCCGACACCGCTACAAGGCATCCTCTACAACGAAGCGCATGCACGGGTGGTCAAAGCCCGGCGCAAGGAGCTTTACTCCTTTCCGGCTGGCCAGGTGGTGGGCATGATCCGTGAAGAAAGCTCGGTCAAAGACGTGATGCTGCGCATGCAGATGGAATACCTGGAGGCGGTCGAACGCTTGCAGGCCCTGACGCAAGAGTAAGGAAACCCTATGGACAAAGAGGTACTGGTTGAGCACGACGCCGGGCTGGTGATCATCACCATCAACCGTCCCGATCAACGCAATGCGGTCAACCGAGCGGTGTCCTATGGCGTGTGCGAAGCCATCGATGAATTCGAGCGCAATCCCGACTTGCGCGTCGCCATCCTGACCGGCGCCGGCGGCAACTTCTGTTCGGGCATGGACCTCAAGGCGTTTTTGCGCGGCGAGGTGACCCGGGTCGAAGGCCGCGGCATCCTGGGCATCGCCCGCACCCCGCCCACCAAGCCGCTGATCGCCGCCGTCGAGGGCTACGCCCTGGCCGGCGGCTTTGAGTCCATGCTGGTGTGCGATCTGGTGGTGGCCGCCCGCAATGCCCAGTTCGGCCTGCCCGAGGTCAAGCGCGGCCTGGCCGCCGCCGCCGGTGGCCTGATGCGGCTGCCCCGTCTGATTCCTCAGCGCATCGCCATGGAAATGGCGCTGACCGGCGATACCGTGCCTGCCGAGCGGCTCTACCCCTACGGTCTGTTCAACGCCCTGGTCGAACCCGGCCAGGCCTTGGAGCAGGCCAAGCAACTGGCCCGGCGCATCATTGCCAACGCGCCGATGTCGGTGGCCGCCAGCAAGCGGGTGGTCGTCGAGCAGCGCGACTGGCCGACCGCCGAGATGTTCGACCGGCAAGAGCCCATCACCGGTCCGGTGCTCAAGTCGCAAGACGCGCGCGAAGGCGCGGCCGCCTTTGCCGAGCGGCGTGCGCCACAATGGCGGGGCATTTAAGCCTGCAAGCCCCGCTTGCGGGCTGAGCCCGCTCACCATGAACAGCCCTGCGCCATCTGCGCTGATCCGGCGCGCCGCCACCCTGGTCGTCCTGCGCCCCAGCGATGCCGGCCCCCAATCGCTGCTGCTGCGCCGCGCCGACAAGGGCGACCAAAACAGCAACGCCTGGGTCTTCCCAGGCGGGCTGGTGGACCCCGGCGACGCCCAATGCCACGACATCTGCCACGGCCTGAGCGACGCCCAGGCCAGCGCTCAACTCCAACTTGCCGCAGGCGGCCTCGATCACCATGTGGCCGCCATCCGCGAATGCTTTGAAGAGGCCGGCTTGCTGCTGGCCTGCGACAGCGCCGGCCAAGACCTGGGCAGCCAGCACCCCGCCCTGCGCGCACTGGCCGAGCAACGGCGCCGGCTGGCCCAGGGCGAGCTTGAACTCAAAGCCCTATGTGAGCAAGAGGGCATACAGCTGGCCGCCAACCGCCTGCACTACATCGCCCACTGGATCACCCCGCCGGTACGGCCCAAACGCTTTGACACCCGCTTCTTCCTGACCACCGTGGCTGCCGACCAGCAGGCCGAGCACGACACCATAGAGACGGTGCACCACCAATGGATACGCCCAGCCGATATGCTCAGCAGCGACGAGGCCAGCCGACTCATGGCACCCCAACGCAGCGTGCTCGAAACCCTGGCCGCCTTCGACAGCCTGCCGGCCATCGTGCAATGGGCGGCGCAGGTGCAGGTGGTGACGCGGCCTTGAGGAGAGACTTAGGCGGGGCTGAGGCGGGCTTGAAGGCTCAGCCGGGCAGCCGACCAGCCCGGCGCAGGCTGGCGCGCAGCGTCTCGTTCAGGCCTGGTTTGCCAGCCATCGCCGCTGGCCGGCAGCGCAGCCAAGACTTCGCAGCGACACCCTGATCAGCCCAAAAATGGATTTAGGATTTGCAAACCTTGCACGATCAAGCCGGTGTGCATGTCCTCGCTCATCAGCGTGTGCGCTCCGCACGCCAATGCTGCAGACAGAATGTGTGCGTCATAAAACGACAGTTGGTGCTGCTGGGCTATCTGCACCGCTTGCGCATGTGTTTCAACCGTCAGGGGTACAACCGTACAGGTGGCCTTGACGGCAGTTAAAATCTCTCGAATCTCAGGCCAGGGCATCTTGAGCTTGCGATGGCATACCGATGTGACTTCGTTGAGCACTTGGACGCTAATGGTCGGCTGCTGAGCAAGTAGAGTTTCAGCCGTGTCGGCTTTACGCAGATCGGCAGACAGCACGTACAGGACGATGTTGCTGTCCAAAAAAATGCCGCTCATGGCGCCTCGTTGGCTTCAAGTCGGTCGAAATGAAAGTCGGCTGGCAAGCGCCCGCGGAGGTGGCGCAGGCGGGCGAGCAATTCAGAAGGGCTGGCTTTCTTACTGACTTCAAACTGTCGCGAGCCCACCAGATGAAGTTCCACCTCTTCCCCCTCTTTGAGTTGCAAGGCGGCGACCAAACTGGCCGGGAATCGGACGGCCAGAGAATTACCCCACTTGGCGACTTGCATGTTGCACTCCAAGATACACAAAACTTAATTGTATATCCTTGAGTTTGACTGCGGCAAGAATACGGCGTTCAGCCAATACGCCAACGGGTAGATCTGAGCGCCAGAAGGCCGAGCTCCTCAGGCCATGCCCCGCAAAACGTGAGCGCACTGGCGCCCGCCCTCACCCCTATTTGGTGGAGCTAGGTGGTTTTCTCATCGCCACGTCGAACAAGGAGCTTTGCAGCCAACCCGCCAACCAAGCCTTAACCGCCGGCAAAGGCAGGGCCTCGAAGCTCGCGGGCTGCACCGCTGCGAACTGCCGCACAAACGGAAAAATGCCTATGTCTGCCGCGCAAGGCGTGGCTCCGCCCAGTTGGCCGTGGGCTTGCAGTTGCACTTCCAGGGGCTCAAGCAAGGCCGCTACCGCTTGCTGCGCATGGTGCTCAGCACCCAATGCGTCGCTAAAGCGCTGTGGGTATTTGTAACGGTCTAAGTGGTGTTTGAAGTCGGCATCACAGCGCGCCCACAGCGACTGATTGAACGGTGTTTGCGCCCTCGCCCACCAGGCATCGAAGTCGCCGGTGGATTCAAACGCCCAGCGCATGATGTCCGCGCTTTGCTCCAACACCGCGCCGCCGGGCAAGACCAGCACCGGTACCGTGCCTTTGGGCGACACGGCCAGCATGGCGGGCGGCTTGTCGCGCAATGACACTTCGTGCGCTTGGTAGGCGACACCCGCCTGCAACAAAGCCATGCGAGCGCGCATGGCATAGGGGCAGCGGCGGTAGGTGTAGAGCAGGCCAGGCTGCTGGTTCAGGGACATGAATGCAGTTTAGTGAATTCATGTCCACTAAAGCCAAGAGGCGAAAGTGTGACCGCCTGAAAGCGGTCAAAGCGTTCCTAGGCTCAGTCCCCGTGGCCCAGATAGGCCTGCTGGATGCGGGCGTCGCCGGCCAGCTCCTGGGCGGAGCCGGAGATACTGACACGGCCCGACTCGAGCACATAGCCGTGGTCGGAGATGGCCAGGGCCATGTTGGCGTTTTGCTCGACCAGCAAGATGGCGCAGCCGTCTTCACGGATGCGCACGATGGTGTCAAAGATCTCCTGCACGATACGCGGCGCCAGGCCGAGCGAAGGCTCGTCGAGCATGAGCAGCTTGGGCCGGCCCATCAGGGCGCGGGCAATGGCCAGCATCTGCTGCTGGCCGCCGCTGAGCGTACCCGCGTCTTGCTTGTACTTTTCCTTGAGGATGGGGAACATCGCGTAGGCTTTGTCAGCGTCGGCGCGGATCTCGGCCGCGTCGCGGCGCGAGTAGGCGCCGAGCTGCAGGTTTTCGTCGACCGAAAGTTCAGGAAAAAGCAGGCGCCCCTGGGGCACCAGCGCCAGTCCCAGGCCGATCATGCGGTCGGGGCCTAGCTTTTCGATGCGCTTGCCACAAAACTCAATCGCCCCGCCGCTGGCGGGCGTCAGGCCAGTGATGGTGCGTACGGTGGTGGTTTTGCCGGCGCCGTTGGCGCCGAGCAGGGTAACGATGCTGCGCTCGGGCACCTGAAGGCTCACGCCCTTGAGCACCTCGATGCTGCCATAGCCCGCTTGAACCTGGTCGAGTTTGAGCATCTCAGGCCGCCTTGCCCAGATAGGCTTCAATGACTTTCGGATCCTGCTGCACCTGCTGGGGTGTGCCGCTGGCAATCACCTCGCCGTGGTCCAGGACGGTGATGTAGTCGGCAATGTCCATCACGAAGTTCATATTGTGTTCAATCACCAAAATGGCCACACCCAGTTGCGAGCGTATGGTGCGCATGATTTCGAGCAGGTGGGTGACCTCGCCCTTGCTCAGCCCAGAAGCGGGCTCATCAAGCAGCAGCAGCATGGGGTCGGCGGCCAGGGCCCGAGCCATCTCCAGGTGACGCTGCTGGCCGAATGAGAGCGAGCCGGCTGGCCGCTCGGCCAGATGGGCCAGGTCCATGGACTGCAGCAGGGACAGCGCGCGGGCGCGGGCGTCGGCGTTCTCGCGCCGCGCTGAGGGCAGCTTCAGGGCCGAAGCAAACACGCCCTGCCCCAACTGGCTGTGCATGCCGACCATGACGTTTTCAATGACCGACATCTTGCTGAACAGGCGCACGCTCTGGAAAGTGCGCACCATGCCCAGTTGGGCCAGATCGTGCGAGCTCATCTCCAGCAAAGGCTTGCCGCGAAAGACGATGGCGCCGGTATCGGGCGTGTAGACCCGGGTCAGTGAATTGATGAAGGTGGTCTTGCCGGCGCCATTGGGCCCGATCAGGGCGCGAATTTCACCGCCCTTCATGCTCAGGTGGGCGCCGTTCAGAGCCTTGAGACCGCCGAAGGACAGGGTCAGGTCCTTGACCTCCAGCAGCACCTCCTGGGATGAAGCCTGGGCGTGGCGCGACTGCAACTCGATCTTCTTGACGACGCCGGCCGCAACCGCAGGTGCGGGCGGAGCCGCAAAGCGGCGCAGCAAGTAGCCGCGCACAGCGCCAGCGATGCCCTGGGGCATGAAGATCAGGGTCAGCAGCAGCACCAAGGCAAAAAACAGCTGACGGTATTCGGCAAAGGCGCGCAACAGTTCAGGCAGTGCCACCAGAACCACCGGGCCGAGGATGGAGCCCAAAATAGAACCCAGGCCACCCACCACGATGTAGAGCAGGTGCCAGATCGAGGGCCACAAGCCAAACTCATAAGGGTCGATGAAGGTCACCAGACCGGTATGCAGGCCGCCAGCCACCGCGCAGAAAAAGGCGTTGATGGCAAAGGCCAGCGTCTTGTAGTTGGCCAGGTTCACGCCCATGATTTCGGCGGCGTTTTCGTTGTCGCGGATGGCCATGAAGGCGCGCCCGACCTTGGAAACGATCAGATTGTGGGCGATCCAGATCATCAGCGCGGTGACCAGCAGGATCACCACAAAATACATGTGGTCGTCCAAGTAGCCGATCTTCAGGCCCTCCCGGGTGGTGTTGAAGCCGGGCGAGCCACCGGTCATGGAGGACCAGTCAATCAACACCACCTGCACCGTCCAGACAAAAGCCAAGGTAGCCAGGGCCAGGTAGTGGCTGCTCACCCGCAGTGCGGGCAGACCCACCACAAAGCCCACACCCGCCGTGGCAAAAGCAGCCAGTGGCAAGGCCACCCAGTAGGGCACGCCATAGCGGTTGCCCAGGATCGCCACCATATAGGCACCGATGCCGAAAAACGCCGCATTGGCCAGCGACACCTGGCCGGCGTAGCCCATCAGCAGATTCAGGCCCAAGGCCAGGATCACTGCGATGCCGACCATAGACATGATGTGCAAGGCATAAGAGCCGAGCACCAAAGGAGAGGCGGCCAAGGCCAGCAAAAGGCCGACGATAGCGATAAGGCGCGAAGCCGGAGATTGAAGGATGTTCATGAATCGGAGGTGGCCAGTTCTCAGACCATTTTGCGTGGCGGCTTACCGAACAAACCGGCCGGGCGGATCATCAGCACCGCAATCAGAATGATGAAGGAGGTCACCCGCTTGAAGCTCGACGACACATAGACGCCGCCCAGGTTCTCCAGCACGCCCACCATCAGGCCGCCGACGATAGCCCCCGGAATGCTGGTAAAACCACCGACGATGGCCGCCACAAAGCCGGGAATCAGCACACCACCGAGTTCAGTGTTGATGCCCACCAAGGGAGCGATCAACATGCCGGCGATGCCCCCCAAGGCCGAGCCCAGGGCCCAGGTCTTGGAGAAGATGCCCGGCACGCTGATACCCATGAGCGAGGCCGCTTCCTGGCTCTGCGCCGTCGCCCGCATGGCCTTGCCCAACTTGCTGTATCGAAAAAACAGCATCAGCATGGCCACCACGATCACCACCGTGACCATGATGCCCAGACGCTCTGGCGTGATCAGCACACCGCCAAACTCCAGCGGCTCGGTACTGAGCACACCTGGAATATTGCGCGGCGTATCCTGAAAAATCAGCCGGATGATATTGGTGATCAGCAAGCCGATGGCGAGCGTCGCCAGAATCACGGTAAACGGCGGCGACTTGATCAGCGGCCGGTAGGCGATGCGTTCAACCAGCATGCCCACCAGGGCCGAGCCGATCAAAACCATCACCATGGCCGGCAGGTAAGGCATGTGGAGTTCAGTCACCATCAGCCAGCCCATATAGGCCCCCACGGTGACCGACTCGCCCTGCGCAAAGTTCACGATGTCCGTGGCTTTGTAGATAAGGACGAGCCCGATCGCCACCAGGGCATACAGGCAGCCAGCGGCAATCCCGCTGACGATCAGCTGTGGCAGTAAATCCATGATGTCAAACCCAATCGCGCTGAATCAAGCCTAGTTTTACCAAGTCAGCGCTGACAGCGGCGGAATTGGCGCTTGCGAGTTGACGCCTTTGAACTCCGTCACTGGCCGGAATTGGCCGCCGGTGACTTTGAACTGCGTCATGCGGCGGTTGCCAGCGCGGGTCTGGTTAAAGCTCAGCGTCTGGATCACATTGACCGCCTTGGCCGAGAAGTCAGTTGCCTTGAAGTTAACCAGGGTCTCCAGTGACTCGGCGAGCTTGCGGCGATCCAGGTTCGGGCCCATGCGCTTGAGGCCTTCGGCCAGGGCGTACATGGTGCCGTAGTTGTAGGTGTCCACATAGTTGGGGCGGTCTGCCGGATAGCGCGGATACATTTTCTTGTAGCGCGCCTCGAACTCTTGCATATCCCTGGCCGGATCCCCATTGAAATAGGGGTTGGCAAAGCCGTGGTAGCAACCCTCAGCGGCTGGGCCGGCAATGGTAAGAAAGCCTTTGTTCATGGTTGAGGTATCGCCTTTGAAGGCTACCCGTATGCCCAGCTCGCGCGCCTGCTTGACGATGCGACCGGCTTCCACATAGAGCGCATTGAGCAAAATGAGATCAGGGTTGGACTTGCGGATCTCGAGCAACTGCGAGCTGAAGTCGGTATCGCCGGGATTGAACTTCTGGCGCGCCACGGCATCAATGTTGTAACGCTCCTTGAGTTGCCTGAAGACAGTGTCCGACAGTGACTGAGAAAACTCGTCGACCGAGTTGATACCGGCCACACGCTTGGCCTTGAGGAAGTCGCCGACAAAGGCCGACTCGTTTTCACTGATGTCGCGCACATCGATGGTGGCGCCGGTGAACACCCAGCGGCTCTTGATGTCCAAAATCTTGGGGCTGGCTGCCGGCGCGTTCATGTAGGGCACCTTGGCCTTGTGCGCCGTCTCGGCTGCCGGAATGGCGGTGGAGCTAACGCCGCCGCCCATGATGGCAAATACCTTATCGCCCTCAATCATCTTCTTGGTGACTGCCTCCGACTCGGAAGGCTTGCCGCCGTCGTCATAGGAGATCAAGCGGATCTTGCGGCCATTGATACCGCCTTCGGCATTGATTTCTTCAATGGCCAGCAAGGTGCCGTCACGCGCACCCAGGCCGACCCAGCTGGCCGGACCGGTCATAGGACCATGCAGGCCCAGCAGGATCTCGCCGGAAGCCTGCGACCAGACGGACGGAGCGCCCAGCACTGCCAGACCCGGAGCCATTTTGAGTATCGAACGACGTTTCATGTGTGTGTCCCTCATGCGTTGAATTAGTTAACTTCCAGACCCACCGAAGCGTGCCGCCAACTCCGGCGACTGCAGTCTGCGGCGCAGCATAGTCAGACTAGGTGGGATCCAAGGCCCTGGCATTGGTGATTTCACCTAGGTCGGATCCAGGAAAGTGCCGCTGAGTCGCCTTGGTGAAAGGCTTTGGCAATATTTCGATATCTCGAAACATTTTTCACCAACAAGGATTCATTGTGCGGCCTCGTCGGTCTTGAATCTATCGCCCAGGCGACGCACCAAATCAAGATCAGCCTAACCTTTGGTGTAGATTCATTCGCAAGGTCTAAAGAGTCCCACAGCGCAACGCCCCGTGCAGCGGCGCATCCATCAACCCACCTTCAGGACAGGACAGCAGCATGAGCAAGACACCCGACCTGCAGCATCTGCACAGCCTGCTCGAGCAAGCTCGCCAGCTGGCCCAGGACGATCACATCATGGTCAGGGTCACCGGCGAGAGGATCGCCGTCATCCTGGCCGATTTGCTCTACGAGATCGAAACCGACCGGGCCGAGGTGTTCTCCCTGCTACCCATTCAGCGACGCGACGCCGCCTGAGCCCCCTCCCCTTATCCGCCTCAGCAGGAACACCGCCATGACCCTCACGCCCCGCCGCATGGTCAATCCGCAGATCGAGGAGCTCAGTCGAGCCGAGCTGCTCGCCCTGCAGGAACGCCGTCTGGTGGCGCAGGTGCGCAGGGCGTATGAGCGCATCCCGTTTTACCGCAAAGCCTGGCCCAAGGAGGCAGCCACACTGTCATCCATGGCCGAGTTCAGAGAGATCATCCCCTTCCAGTCCAAACAGGACCTGCTGGTAGCACAAGAACAGATGATGAGCGAGCGGGTGGCGCAGCCGGGCTCGCAGGTGGTCTCGGTCCACATGACCTCAGGCACCACCGGCCTGGGCCAGGAGGTGCATCCGCTGACCCGGCTCGATGTCGAGGCCATGGGCTCGACCTGGATGTACCAGGCCCACTGGGCCGGTCTTCAGCTGGGCGACGCCGTCTGCTACACCTTTGCGGTGGGCATGCAGACGGGCGGGCTGTCGAGCTTTCCGATGGCCGAACGCATGGCATCGCGTTTTCACCAGATGGGGCCTTACTCCACCGAAAAAAAGGCCGACTACCTGCTGCAGTACCAGCCGCATGCCTTCATCATTTCGCCAGCCTACCTGACCCGCATGCAGGCCATCTTCGAGGAGCGCGGGCTGCAGCCGCGCCAGGCGCTGCCCCGGCTCAAGGCCATCTTCATTGCCGGCGAGAGCTACACCGTGGACTGGGCCGAACGCTCGATGGCGTTTTGGGGAGTGAATATCTCCGAATGGTACGGCTTGATGCAGGGCGGCCTGAACCTGTGCTTTTCCTGCGAAACCGGCATCCTGCAAAATGGCCAACGCGGGCATTTGCATGCGATGGAACACCGCATGGTTTGCGAAATCCTGCGCCCCGGCACCAACGAGCCGGTCGAGCCTGGCGAGGAAGGCGAGTTTGTGGCCACCAGCCTGTTTCGCGAGGCATTTCCGATTTTTCGCTTTCGCACCGGCGACCGGGTCAAGCGCATGGCGAGCGTCTGCAGCTGCGGCCGGCCGATGATGAGCATTGAGGCCGGCACAGTGGCGCGTTATGACGACATGATGAAGATCCGCGGTCAGAACCTCTGGCCCGATGCGGTCGACAAATTGGTGTTTGCCGACGAAACCATCGAGGAATATGCCGGTCTGGTCTTCATTGATCCGCAGGCCCGTGAGACGGTGCAAGTACAGGTGGAATTTCGCCCGGGCGCCGGCCTGAGCCAAGCGCAAAAGGATCAGCGGGTGCTCGCTGTGACCCAAGAGATTCAGCAAAAGCTCAGCATCCGTATGGAAGTGAGCGAGGCGCCCTATCTGAGCCTACCGCGCTTTGAGTTCAAGACCCGGCGCTGGACCGACCAGCGCCGCCAGGGCCGCGCCTTCGTCAAGTACACCACCTGAGAAATTTACCAGCCGCCGAAGGACAAGCCCCCGTTGACGCTGATCGTCTGACCGCTGACCTGGCTGGACTGGGGCGACACCAGAAACAGCGCTGTCTGTGCCACCTCGTCGGCCTGCGGCGGCCTGCCCTGGGGAAAGCGGGCAACGGCCTTGCTGTACAGATCGGTGAGCCAGTCACCGCGCGCCATGGCTGCCTCAAAAGCCTCGGTGCCCCCGGTCAGCGTCAGTGCCAGACCATTGACACGTATGTCCCAGCGGGCAAATTCGCGGGCCAGGGTTTTGGTGAGCATGATGGTGGCCGCGCCCAGGCCGCCGTGCAGTGCTTCGCCGACGGTGGCATGGCGGCCGGCGTCGGTGCCAATGAAGAGCACACTGCCGCCGCGCTCGCGCAGCAGGGGCAGCGCCGCCCGCACCGGATGAACCCGGTTGAGAAACTGATGGCGGTAGACCTGTTCGAAATGCGCGTCGGCCACCTCATGGAAAAGTCCAGGCTTTTCATCGGCTGCGCCGCCGCTGGCCACCACAATGTCCAGCCGCGCCTGCCTGCTTTGCAGCTCGGCCACCATCGCGCGCGCCTGCACGGGATCGCTGGCATCGCCGAGCACCAGTTCGGCCCGCTCACTGGCCAAGTGCTGCAGGGCCAAACGGCCCCGCTCAGCATCACGGCCGCTGATCACCACCTGCGCGCCAGCGGCCAGCAAGGTGCGGGCTATGGCCAAGCCCACGCCGGCGGTACCGCCGGTGACCCAGGCGCGCAGCCCGGTCAGATCGCAAGCGGCGGCCACCGGGTTTTACTGCGCCAGGACGAAATAGAAGTCGGTCACCCGCCCCTGCGGCTCGGGCACAAACTGCACCCGCACCCGGGTGCCCGGCGCCAAGCGGTCCATGGCGCGCTCGGTGTCCGACAGGTCCAGCCCTTCAACATAGTTGGCAATCGCCGAATGCACGCCATCGAGGCGCACAAAAGCCACCGCAATCGGCGGCGGGCGCGAACCCTCAAAGCCACGCAGGACCACAGTCGAGGCTTCGATCACGCCTTCATGGCCGGCTTCGATCCAGCCATCGCATTTTTCGAAGCTGCGCTCACAAAAAGCACGCGGCGGTAGGTAGACCATGCCCGACTTGGAACAGCGGGTGGCCAATATCTTGCGCTGTTTAAGTCCGTCCATGAAGGTGCCGGCGACCTCGCCGAGTGCGTAGTCATAACGCAGGGTCACCTCTTCGGTGATGACAGACTGGGGCGTAAGGTTCTTGGACATATCAGTGCGCCTCATGAGGTTCGTTGCTGAAAACGCTGCAGGTCAGAAATTGGGCAATGCCGCCAACGGCCGTGGCCAGAGAGCGGCGGACATTCTTGACTTGGTGGCCGCCGGCGGTCCCCATGACCTGGTTGGCGGCCTCGATGGCACGCACCAGGCCGGCCACCGCGATCGGATTGGTACACAAGGTTCCGCCTGAGGGGCAGACCGCGACCTGGCCGCCGTCCATCTCCCAGGCGCCTTCGCCCTCGAGTAAAAAGCCGGTGCCCGATGCACAGAACCCAAGCTGCTCGAGCTGAGTCAGACCCTGGATGCTGAAGGCGTCATAGACCTCGGCCACCTGGACCTGGTGGATGGGGTCGGTGATACCGGCGCGCTCAAAAGCGGCCCGGCCAGCCACACGCATCAGCTTCCAGTCGATGAAGTCGTACTCGGTCGAAGGCACGATGCGGTCGCCGATCCAGTTGGAGTCCGACACCGCCCCCACCCCGGTGATGAAGGCCGGCCGGGTCTGCCACTGGCGCGCGGCGTCCATATTGCCGACGATCATGGCCGCGCCGCCGGAGGAGCGCGGGCAGATATCAAACAGCTTGAAGGGATAGGCGATCATGGGCGAGGCCATGACATCGTCGACCGTGATGTTGCCTTTGAGGTGGGCATGTGGATTGAGCAGGGCATTGCGCCGCTGGCGTACCACCAGCCGAGCCACGTCCTCCTGGGTGATGCCGTGCCGGCGCATATAGGTGTTGGCCATCAGCGCCACCGCGGTGATGGTCTGCAGCGGCATGTCCTTCTCGTAGAAGGGATCGAAGATTTGGTTGAGCACCTTCTGCGCGTCGGGCGTCTCCGAGATGCGCTCGGCACCGACGATCATCACCGTGCGGTACATGCCCGAGCGAACCAGGGCATGGGCAGCCTGCACCACCGAGCCGCCAGTGGCACCGCCGGTATGCACCCGCAGCATGGGCTTGCCAGCGCCAAAGATGTGGTCGATGGCCCAGCGGTCGGCGTCGGCCACGCCCATGAAGGCGGTGGGCGCAAGCGAATAGACGATGGCGTCAATGTCATCGGGACACATGCCCACCTTGGCCATGCAGCCGGCTGCCGCCTCCTGCGCCTGCTCGACGTAGGTCATGCTCGGATGACGCAGCTTGAACTCGGACTGCCAGGTGGACAGCACCGCAACTTGTTCAGTCATGGGCAGCCCCCTCAAAAATCATGAAAACATTGCCCTGCTGGGCGTAACCATGGCAGGAGTGAGCGGCTGCACGCCGCACGCCCGGCACCTGTACCGCGCCGGCCTGGCCGGCGACCTGCAGCACCGCTTCGGCGGCGCCCACCAAGCCGGTGCAAAACAGCGGGTTTTGCGCGAAGGCGCCGCCAGACGGGCTGATCTGCGTCGAGGCGCCCAGGCCCAGCACCTGCTCGTAGGCCGCCTCGTGATAGACCGTCGGCGTCTCCAGCTCCATCACATCAACGCTGCTGGCGTCCGGCAGGTCGGCCATGCGCAGCGCCTGCGCCCAGGCCTTGCGCGCAGAGTTGAAATCGCGCAGGCGAGAGCGGTCCAGCCGGTAACTGTCGGCAGCCCAGCCGACGCCGGCAATGCGCGCCAGCGGCCGGTGCTGCGGATGGCGGTCCAGCCAGCGCTGGGAGGCTACCACCATGCAGACGGCGCCATCGCTCAGCGGCGCCCGGTGCATGGCGCGCAGCGGCGTAGCTTCATAGGGCGATGCAGCCACCTCGGCCAGCGTCGGCACCGCCTGCGCCAGGCCACGGGGATTGGCGCTGGCCCGGGCATAGGCTTTGACCACCCGCTCATCGGCCTGCGCAGCGCTCACACCAAACTGATCGGCCACCGCCTGCGCCAGCATGGCATCGCTCATGGTCATGTTCATGCCCAAGGGTCGGGTGTAGAAAGGCTCGCCCCGCAGGCGCATGACGGACTCCACATCGGTCTTGGAGCTCTTGCACCAACTGGCGACCAGGCCAATATCGAATTCCTCTGACTTGAGCCGGGCCACTTCCAAGCACAGCGCGCTGGCCGCCGAATCGGTGACCTTGATCTCATCGACCAGGTAAGCACCGGCCGGCATGGCCAAGAGCATGCTCGATATGGAGCGGCCGTCGAGCTCATCGCAAGCGCCCAAGGTGACGTGGTCGAGCTCGCGGCGGTGGATGCCGGCATGGTCCAAAGCCGCATGTGCGGTGTGGTAGACCATTTCTTCCAGCCTATGACCAGCGGCCCGCTGGACCGCTGGGTAAAGGGCCAAGCCCAGAACATAACAATTCACGCTGGCTTTCTCCTTAAGCTGCACGCCGACGCGGCATCATCTCGGTGCCCAAAGCCACGATCTGTTCGACCGAGGGATAGGACAGCTTTTCCAGGCCTGGCGTCGAGGGCTTGGGCACGAAGGCTGAGCCCAAGCGCCGCACCGGCCCGTCGAGCGAATTAAAGCGCAACTCGCCGATGCTGGCGGCAATCTCGGAGGCCACCGAGCAGGTCAGCGTGGCCTCGTTGACGACCATCGCTCGGCCGGTCTTGTCGACCGAGGCAAAAATCGTGTCCCAGTCTATGGGCGAGACGGTGCGCGGATCGATCACCTCGGCCGAAACGCCCTGCCCTTGCAGTTTCTCGGCCGCCTCCAGGGCGCGCGAGACCATCAGCCCGGTGGCGATGATGCTCAGGTCGCTGCCTTCGCGGGCCAGCCTGGCCTGGCCCAAGGGCACCAGCAGATCGGGATCATCAGAGACCATGCCCTTGGTGCCATAAAGCAGTTTGGGCTCGAAAAACACCACCGGGTCTTGCCCGCGCAAGGCCGACTTGAGCATGCCCTTGGCGTCGGCCGGTGTGCTCGGCATGGCCACCCGCAAACCAGGGATATGCGCAAACCAGGATTCGAGCGACTGCGAATGTTGCGCCGCGACGCCGCGCGTCATGCCTATGGGCGAGCGCACCACCAAGGGCACGCGGGCCTGGCCGCCGGTCATATAGCGGATCTTGGCGGCCTGGTTGACGATCTCATCCATGCACACGCACATGAAATCCGAGTACATGATTTCGGCGACCGCCGGCCCGCCGGTCAGGGCTGCACCCAAGGCCACACCCACAATGGCAGATTCGGAAATCGGTGACTCGAACATGCGCGCGCCAAAGCGCTCGCCCATGCCCAGGTGCACGCCAAAGGAGCCGCCCCCGGGCAACAGGTCTTCACCGATGATGACCATGCCCTTTTGGCGCTCCATTTCCTCGCACAGGGCCTCGCGCACCGCCTCGCGGAAGGTGATTTCCCTCAGGTTATGGCTGCTCATGCGTAGACGTCCGTAGAAAGTTCTTCATCTGCAGGGTAGGCGCTGGCCTCGGCAAATGCCACCGCCTGCGCCACCTCGGCATCGATCTGGGCCAGCAAGGCCTCGCGATCAGCCAGCAGGCCGGCCGCCAGCAACTCGTTTTCCAGTCGGACGATGGGGTCGGTCACCAGCCGCAGGGCCTCAACTTCGGCCTTGCTGCGATAGACCTGAGGATCGCCCGAAGAGTGGCCGTGGTAGCGCTGCGTGTGCAACTCCAGCAGGGTCGGGCCCTGGGCCTGACGGGCGCGATCGACTGCGGCCAGGGCCGCCTCATGGACTGCGCGTATGTCGTTGCCGTCGACCGCCACGCCGGGCATCTTGTAGCCCTGAGCCAGGGACGACACATTTTCGAAGACCATGGTCTCGGCCGTCGGCACGTATTGGGCCAGGCCATTGTTCTCGCACACAAGAACCAAGGGCAGCTTCCACAGCGCGGCCATGTTCATCACTTCGTGGAAGGTGCCGCGGGTGACCGCGCCGTCGCCAAAGAACACCACCGACACCCGGCCGTTACCGCTGACCTTGGCGGTCAGCGCTGCGCCAGCGGCGATCGCATAGCCGGCACCGACGATGCCATTGGCGCCCAACATACCGGCGCCCACATCGGCGATGTGCAGCGAGCCGCCCTTGCCTTTGCAATAGCCGTCGATCCGGCCGAAGAGCTCGGCCATCATGCGGTCCATGCGCGCACCGACGGCGATGCAGTGCCCATGGCCGCGGTGGGTGGAGGCCACATAGTCGCCACGCTGCAAGGCGTTGCAGACCCCGATGGCGCAAGACTCCTGGCCTTCGTAGCTGTGCAGGGCGCCGTAAATCTTGCCCAGCGAGGATTGGTAGATCGCCGCCCTCTCAAAAGCGCGGATGCGGTGCATGTCCCGCCAAAAGCACCGCAGCTGCTCGGGCGTCCAGGTGATGCGACTCATGGTGTGAGCTCCAGTTGCTCGGGATGCTCGAGCAGGTTGACGATGGCGGCCAGCAGCTGGGCGGCTTGCACGCCATCATTGGCACGGTGATCAAAAACAAGCGTCAGGCCCAGCTCGCTGACAAAACGCAGGCTGCTGCCCTCGCCCTCGCGGGCCACCCGCTGCACGGCGCCGACGCCCAAAATAGCCACCTGTGGCGCAGCGATGATGGGTACAAAGGCGTCCACACCCCAGCGGCCGAGCGAGCTGATGGTAAAGCTGCCGCCCAGCATATGCTGCCCGGCCAGGGTGCCAGCGCACGCTTGCTCGGCCAGCGTGGCCAGTTGCGCCTGCAATTGGCTCACCGACTGGTTTTGTGCGGCCTGCATGACCACGGTCAGCAGGCCAGAGTCGGTTGCGACCGCCACCGCCAGATTCACATCGCCGGCCTGCTCGAAACCCTGCTCGATCAGAAAGCCGTTGAAGCTGGGGTGCTGCATCAGCGCCAGCGCGCTGGCGCGTGCGATAGCAGCCGTCAGGTTCAGCCCGCGGGCCTGCAGCGCCGACACATCCGCGTGACCATGCAGGGGTACATGAGGAATGGTCTGCCAGGAGCGAGCGGTGGCCTCGGCAATGGCACGGCGCATGGCCGACAGCGGCTTGATGCGGCTCTTGCTGCGTACCGGCGCTGCAGGTGCTGCGGCTGCAGTCTTGGCCTGGGCGTGGGCGCGCACATCGTCGCGGGTGATCATGCCGTCCTCACCTGCGGGGATGATGTCTTGCGGATCGACGCCGAGCTCTTCGGCCAGGGCGCGGGCTGCCGGCGAAATTTTGACGCGGCCACTGCGTGCGGCCGGCGCAGGCGTGCTCTGCCCCGGGGCGGATACGGCCGCGGGCGCATTAGCCGGGGCGGCAGGCGCTGCGCTGCTGGCCTGGGCGCCAGGCGCACCCACCTCGGCAATGACGCCGCCCACCAGGACAACAGTGCCAGCCGGCGCATGGATGGCCAGCAGCACGCCGTCGGCCGGGCAGTCCACGTCAAAGCTGGCCTTGTCCGATTCGACCACCGCGATCACCTCGCCCTTGGACACGGGCTGGCCGACCTGCTTGAGCCACTCGGAGACTTTGCCCTCCTCCATGGTGTGGCCCAAATTGGGCATGCCGATTTTCCAGCTCACGATAGGGCTTCCTTGAATGTGCGTTCAGTCACGAGTTAGCCGCTCCGCCGTCGATGTTGATGGTCTGGCCAGTGATGTAAGTCGCACCATCGCTGCATAAAAAGCTCACCACGCTGGCCGTTTCATGCGCCTGACCAAAGCGGCCCAGGGGAATGATGGACCGGATGCCCTCGCCCCGCTCCTGAAAAACAGTCTCCGTCATGGGAGTGGCTATCGCGTTGGGCGCGACCGCATTGACCAGGGTGTGCGGCGCAAACTGGCGCGACAGGGCCCGGGTCAGGCCCACAACGCCGGCCTTGGCCACCGAATACGCCACCCGGCCCGGCGAGCCGCGCCGAAAAGCACCCGAGCTACAAAACACGATGCGGCTGACCACAGAGGTGTCACGCCGACTTTGAAAGGCCACCGCCAGGTCATAGCCATTGTGCAAATTGGAGGACATGGCGCGGTCGTAGGCGCTGTGATCCTCGGGATCGAGCGGGTCGGGCTCGAACAAGCCAGCCATGTGAACAAGCGCATAGATGGGCCGACCAGCTGCGTCCAGGCACTGCGCAGCCTGCTGGGCATTGGCGATCAGGGACACATGGACGCTGAGCCGATCGCCGCCCTCCAGGGCCTGCTGGGCAGCGGCCAGTCGGGCTGCGTCCACGTCGACCAGCAGCACCCGGGCGCCGGCCTGCAGTAACTGCCGGGCACAGGCTTGGCCTATGCCGCCGGCACCGCCGGTGATGACGATCTGCCTGCCCTCCATACCGCCGAATGTGATGCCCATGATGCTGTCCCCTGTACCTGCTCGGCCTGTCACTCAAGCTCTGGCGCTCATCGATGATCGATTCATGTTAGCCAAGAGGCGGCAATAGCGCAGCCCCCGCAAGGGCCCTTTCAGTCGCCCAGATGACTGAAGCGCGAGCCGCGCTCAAAGCGCAGTCAGCACATGCACCGTGCGCGATGCGATGAACTCGGCGGTGTTTTGCCGGTAGGTGATCACATGCGGCGCGTCGGCGTGGGCTTGAAAGCTGGGCATATCAGCCCAGCGCTCAAAAACAATGAAGCTGTCAGGCCCGATCGGGGTTTGCAGGCCGGGCGCGCCACTGGCATCGACCGTGGCCATGTATTCCACGCAGCCGGGCTCAGCCCGCACCTTGGGCACGTTAGCGTGGAGGAAGTCCAGAATTTTGGACCGCATGTCGGGCTTGGCCTGGATGATGGCGATGACCTGAATCATGAATGACTCCCTATGAAGCTGTTGACGGTCTCTGGCCGGCCTGTGCGCTCAGCACTTCATGGTTGTGCTCACCCAGGGCCGGTGGTGGCCGCGTGATGTCAAAGTTGCCACCATCGAACAAGATGGGCTGCTTGACAAAGGTTTGTTGGGCAGGCCCCACCCCATGCACCGCCAGGCCGCGATGCACGATCTGCGGCTCCTTGAGAACCTGCGCATCGTCGAGCACAGGCCCGAAGGCAATGCCGCGCGCCTCCAGCTCTTGCTGCAACTGATCGCAAGGCCATTGGGCCAGGGCCTGACGCACCTGCGGATCAATCTCTAGCACCCGGGCTTCGCGCTGCTTCTCGGTCAAGTCGCGGTACTGGGGCAGACCGATCAGATCGCACAGCGACTGCCACATTGGATCCTCACCCGCAATGCTCAGGGTGAGCTGGCGAGCGTCAGCGGTGTGGAAGATGCCGTAGCCCGGGTCCAGCGGCGGTAGATCGCGGATCGGCTGCTGATTGGCCCGCGGCGCCAGGAACAGGGTCATCCAGCTGACCAGGCTGTCGAGCATGGATACATCGACCGTGCTGCCACTGCGGCCGCGCTCGCGGGCGAACAGGGCCGAGACCACGCCGAGGGCGGCGAACATGCCCGATGCAATATCGGCCAGCGGCAGCACCGGCACCGAAGCGCGACTTTCCTGCCCCACCGGCACCTTGAGCATGCCCGCTACGCCCTGAATGCTCAGGTCGTGGCCGACCACGGCAGCCAAAGGGCCGTCCTGGCCAAAGGAAGAAATGGACACATAGACCAGATCGGGCTTGCGCTGGCGCAAGGTATCGGCATCGAGCCCCAGGCGCTTCATCACCCCAGGGCGAAAGCCTTCCATCACCACATCGGCGGTATCGACCAGATCCAGAAAGCGCTGCCGGTCGGCCGCCTCCTTGAGGTTGAGCGCCACCGAGCGCTTGTTGCGGTTCATCGCATCGAACAGGCCGACAAAGCGGCGCGAGGGATCGCCGCTACCCGGGCGTTCAACCAGGATCACATCGGCGCCCAGGTCGGCCAGCAGCAAGGTAGCATAAGGGCCAGGCAGTTGCTCGGCCAGGCTGAGCACGCGCACGCCGGCCAGCGGAGGGCTGGACATCAGGAAACTCCCATCAGAAAAACTTCAGCCTTGCGCAGGCCGCAGACCGCCAAAGGTCGCCCAAGAGGTGGCCACCAGCCAGCCATGATCGACCGGCAGATTGACCCCGGTGATCGCGCTGGCCTCGTCCGACAGCAAAAAGGCCGCCGCCTGCGCCACCTCGCGGGTGCTGGAAATCTTGCCGCTGGCCGCGTTCTGGGCCATGGTGGGGCGGTCGCGCTGGCCTTGGTCAAAAGCAGCCTGCAAGGCGGGCGTGAGCACCGGCCCGGGCGAAAGACAGTTGACGCGCACGCCGCTGCGGCCCCACTCGGCCGCTAAATTTTCGGTGAGCGCCACAATCGCCGCCTTCATCGGCCCATAAGCGTGCAGCGGGGTCGAGCGCATCGCCGAAATCGAGGCCAGGTTGACGATGGAACCACACCCGCGCTTGGCCATGCGGCTGCCAAAAGCAGCGCAGACGGCTGATGTACCACGCAAATTAATCTCAAACACCCGGTTGTATTGCTCCCAGGGCACTTGATCGGGCGGCACCGCCGCCCCCTGAATAATGCCGGCAGCACTGATCAGCAGGTCTACCGGCCCGTACTCGGCCTCGATGCGCTCGGCCAGGGCCTGAACCTGCTCGACATCGGCCACATCAATTTCGTAAGCATGGCCACCCAGGCGCTGTGCCGCGGCCTGCGCAGCATCGATCTGCCGGTCAAGCAGCAGTACCTTCGCGCCGCGCTCTGCCAGCAGCTCGGCGCAGGCCAAGCCTATGCCGCTGGCCCCGCCAGTGATGACCGCCAGTTGCTGCTCGAAGGGACGGGAATTCATGCGGGCGCTCCTGCGGTCGACAAAATGAAGCCTTCGTAGCCTTTGTCGGCCACCGCCTGGCACTCGCGCCGGTAGATACCAATCTTGGCTGCATAGGGCATGAACACCCGGGGCTTGCCAGGTATGTTGGCGCCGAGAAACCAAGAGTTGGCCAAAGGCAACAGGGTGCGGTTGGCCGCTGCATTGACATGCTCCACCCACCGGTCTTCGGCCGGTACCGAGGCCTCAATGGTGGAAATGCTCTTCTGTTGCAGGTAATCAAGGCAATCGGTGATCCACTGCACATGGTGCTCAATGCCGACGATCATATTGACCAGCACCGAGGGGCTGCCAGCGCCGGTAATGATGAAGAGGTTGGGAAAGCCCGCCGTCATCAAACCGAGCAGGGTGCGCGGGCCCTGCGCCCATTTGTCGCGCAGGCTCAGGCCACCGCGGCCGCGGATGTCGATGGCCATGACCGCACCGGTCAAGGCGTCATAGCCGGTGGCACAGACCAGCGCGTCCAGAGCAATCTCTTCCCCCGCCACCTTGACGCCATGGCTTTCAAAACGATCGATCGGGGTCTTCTTCAAATCAACCAGCCTCACATGGGGCAGGTTGTAGGTTTCAAAATAGCCGGTGTCCACACAAATGCGCTTGGTACCCAGCGGATGGTCGGTGGGGCACAGCGACTCGGCCACTGCCGGATCCTTGACGGTGCGGCGTATGCGAGCCCGCACAAATTCGGCAATGGTGTCGTTGGCCGCTTTGTTGGTCGACAGGTCATTAAAGGAGTGAACGAAGTTGACGCCGCCCTTGTTCCAGCGCCGCTCGAACTCGCGCTCGCGCTCAGCCTGGCTCACATCGAAAGCGCCCTTGTCGCTGAATTCGTAAAGCGTGCCGACCTCGCGGGCGCGCGCGCGGTGCTCGCGATAGACCGCCTTGAAGGCCTGCTGTTCCTCGTCGCCCAGTTGCCGATTCCAGGCCGGAATCGAAAAATTGGCCGTGCGCTGAAACACAGTGAGCGCTGCCGCTTGCTTGGCCAGCTGCGGAATCGCCTGTATGCCGGAAGATCCGGTGCCAATCACACCGACGCGCTGCCCCGAGAAATCGACGCCCTCATGGGGCCATTGCCCAGTGTGGTGTATGGCCCCTTTGAAGTCGCCAATGCCAGGGATATCGGGCAGGCGCGGCACCGACAGGGCGCCGGTGGCCATGATGCAGTGCGGAGCGGCAAACTGACGGCCGTCCTCGGTGCTCAGGAGCCAGAATTCGCCCGCTTCATTAAAGACCGCCGAGGCCACCCGGGTGTTCAGGCGCAGATCGCGCCGCAAGTCAAAACGGTCGGCCACATGCTGGATGTAGCGCAGGATTTCCGGCTGGGCGGCATAACGCTCGCTCCACTGCCACTCCTGCTCTAGCTGCTCGTCAAAGGAATAGGAGTATTGAAGGCTTTCGACATCGCAGCGTGCGCCGGGATAGCGGTTCCAGTACCAGACACCACCTACATCGGCGGCCGCGTCAAGCACCGCCACCTTGCGCCCCATGCCGCGCAAGGTATGCAAGGCATGCAGGCCGGCAAAGCCAGCGCCGATGACCAGTACATCAAAGCGCTCCGCTGCTAGCCTCACAAGGCGCACCCTCCGTCAACCGCCAGCTCCGAGCCCGTCATGTAGCGCGCCTCATCACTGAGCAAAAAGCACACGACATTGGCCACTTCGTCGGGGCTGCCCAAGCGCCCCATGGGAATCTGGTTGATTCGCGCCTGATTCTGCTCGGGCGTACGCACGCTGAGCATATCGGTGTCGATCGGGCCGGGATGTACCGAATTGACCCGGATCTTGCGTCCGACCAATTCCAGGGCGGCCGCCTTGGTCATGCCGCGCACCGCCCACTTGGTGGCGGTATAGGCGATCGCATTGGGCGCGCTGCGCAGACCCACGGTCGAGGAAATATTGACGATGGAGCCCTCACCGGTAAGCTCGAGCGCCGGCACCACGCTGCGCATGCCCAAAAATACGCCAGTCTGGTTGATGCGCACATGCCGTTCGAACTGCTCAAGGCCGTCCTGGGCCTGCAGCGGCACCGGCGCATAAACGCCGGCGTTGTTGACCAGGCCGTGTACAGGTCCGAGCGCCTGGGCAGCAGCCACCGCCCGCTGCCAATCCTCGGGGCTGGTCACATCCAGCGGCTGATAAGCCGCCCGGGGTCCCAGCTCGGCCACCAGCGCCCGGCCAGCATCGTGCAGCACATCGCCGACCAGTACCGACCCGCCCTCGGCCACGATACGGCGGGCCTGGGCAGCACCCAGCCCACGCGCAGCCCCACTGAGCAGGTAGACCCGCCCCTCAAAACGTTTTGCAAACATATTGCTCCCCAGCGCCGCCCAGCGGGTCCTGCGTCTGTCGCGCAGGGGCCCCAGAGGCATCTCTCCTCATCCCGCCCTATTTTCGAATTTCGGAAAACTTTTCTTGGTTTCGAAATGTGAGGTCAGTATAGGACCAAGGGCTGGCTGCGCAAAGGGCGGGTAAGCGCCCAGGCGACAGTGCAATACCCTCGCGGCCGACCACCCGTCGCAAGCGCTCATGGGGCCCGAAAGCGCGCCAGACAGGCGCTCAGGGTCAAGGGCGTCGGAGCCAGCCGCCAGCGTCCGTCGAAGACCGTCGCCGCGAACTCCGCCATCTGGTCCAAGCCCGGCACCACCTCGGCCTGCCAACGTCGGCGATCGTCGCCTTCGTGGCCATGAACCCATTGAGCCAAAGCCAGCCCGATACTGGCCAGACTTTCGCCAATGATGAAATCCAGCGAACTGCCGCTGTAGTAGCCCGGATCCAACTCGAAAGCCAGCAGCAGCGCATCGGCCATCGACTCCACCCCCTGTTCGCCGGCCCCATGCCAGAGCGTGGCACCGCGCGCCAGAGCTAAGCTCACCCGCTCCTGCTCAGCCAGCAACTGCTCAAAAGTAACCTGACCCAGGAGCACACCGACCCGCGCGACCAGGGCGCCGTGAAGCAAACGGCGGATCGCCGGACGAGACAATTTAGCCACAAGCATTCCTTCCCTTGTCTTTCGAAAACGCACAGTGTGACCCAAAAAAGGCACCCCGCCCGCAGCCAGGCCAGCAACCCCTGCCGGGCGGGCGGGCGGCGCATAGGCTAAGCTCTAGCTCTGCAACCCTTTTGGAGACACCATGCCCGGCCTTTTACCCCTGATTGACCCGGACGGACTGCTGGAATTTTCGGTGGTTTACACCGACCGCTCCCTCAACCACATGTCGCAGCGCTTTCAAGGCGTCATGCGTGATATTTCCCGCATGCTCAAGGAGGTCTACCAGGCCCATTCGGTGGTCTTAGTCCCCGGCAGCGGCACCTTCGGCATGGAGTCGGTAGCCCGTCAGTTTGCCAGCGGCAAGCATGTGATGGTGGTGCGCAATGGCTGGTTCAGCTACCGCTGGACGCAGATTTTCGATATGGGTCAGATTCCGGCCAGCCACACCGTCATGAAGGCGCGCCGCATCAGCGATGGCTCACAGGCAGCTTGGGCGCCTGCGCCTATCGAAGAGGTGACTGCCGCCATTACCCGCGAAAAGCCTGCCTTGGTGTTTGCGCCGCATGTGGAGACTTCGGCCGGCATGATGCTGCCCGAGGGCTACCTGCGCGCCCTGGCCGACGCGGTGCATGCCCATGGCGGCCTGCTGGTGCTCGACTGCATTGCCTCCGGGGCGATGTGGGTAGACATGCGGGCCACGGGCGTCGACATCCTGATTTCAGCGCCCCAAAAAGGCTGGAGCAGCTCTCCCTGCTGCGCCATGGTGATGCTCAGCGAACGGGCCCGCCAGGCCATCGACCAGACCCAGAGCACCACCTTTGCGATGGACCTGCGCAAGTGGCTGCAGGTGATGGAGACCTACGAGGCCGGCGGCCACGTTTACCACACCACCTTGCCCACGGACGCCTTGGTGCGCCTGCGCGAAGTCATGCTCGAGACCGAGGCCTACGGCTTTGCCAAGGTGCGCCAGGAACAGATTGAACTGGGCCGCCAGGTCCGACAACTGCTGCTCCAGGGGGGCTACCCCAGCGTGGCCGCGCCTGGCTTCGAGGCGCCCGGCGTGGTGGTGAGCTACACCACCGACGCCGACATCCAGTCCAGCAAGAAATTCATCGCGGCCGGCCTTCAGACTGCCGCCGGCGTGCCCCTGCAGTGCGACGAGCCAGCGGACTTCCGCACTTTCCGCATCGGGCTGTTCGGACTGGAGAAGTGGCACCATGTAGAGAGGACCGTGGGTCATCTGCGGGCGGCGCTGGCACGGGTACAGTAATTCTTAAGCGTGACTGACATCAGGCTTCGCCGTTGGCGATGGCCAGTTTCAGCGTTGATAATTTTTTCTGCCGATAAACCCTCTGGCACTTTCCAGATTCTGGCTGTAGAGTAGCCCGCAGAAGATCAATCCAACAATAGTGGCGCTGGGCAAGTGACTTGCAACGGCGTAACAACAGGGCAGGAGGTTTGGCATGCCGCCAGAACGGCTACCCAAGCACATCACGCAAGAGTTGCTGCGTGCGCTACATGCGCCCGACGAGCGGCTGCCTCGCTACACCATCGTGTGGAGCGAGGGGGATGTGCACATGGAGGTGAGCTACCTCACCGACGAGCAGCAGCAGCAGCGCCTGGTGGCGCAGCTGACGCATCTGCGCGAGCGGGTGGAAGACGGTGAATTCATCGACGGCGTCAAATGGACCATCTTCTTTCCCGAACGACCCGACGGCAGCTACGGCGAGCCCCTGGTCCTCGGCCACCCCAGCCCAGAAAACATACGCTGCGCCATGGAAAAGGTACAGGCCCAGCGAGAAGGCCTGGAGTGGGTCGAGCGCGCACGGCAGTCCTCCAAGCGCAGCGATTGAGGGGCAGCCTCAAGTCTCCGCTGTTGCGGAGATCAGGCACTCCGCTGCGTGCAGGCAAAATCGCGTCTGTCCCCGGCGCCGATTTGGCTGAAGTCATGGCTGAAGTGGCCAGTCTGCGCCGCCCACCCACCCTCTGCTAAGCCCCTTGCCGTGCTGTCCTACCTTACCGTTCCCGTCACCGCCTTCCAGCAAAACTGTTCCCTGATCTGGGACGAACAAACTCGGCAGGCTGCCGTGATCGATCCGGGGGGTGACCTCGAAGAGCTGCTGGCGCAGGTGGACCGCCTAGGGCTCAAGCTCGAGCAGATCTGGCTGACCCATGCCCATATCGACCATGCCGGCGGCACTGGCGAGCTGGCCAGCCGGCTGGGCCTGCCCATCATCGGCCCGCACCCAGGCGATCAGTTCTGGATCGACGCCCTGCCCGAGCAAAGCGCCAGGTTCGGCTTTCCGCCCGCTTTGGCTTTCACGCCCAACCGCTGGCTGCAGGATGGCGATACGGTGACGCTGGGCAGCCACACGGTGCAGGTACGCCACTGTCCGGGTCACACCCCTGGCCATGTGGTGTTTTATTCGCCCGAGCTCAACCGCGCCTTTGTGGGCGACGTGCTGTTTGCGGGCAGCATAGGCCGCACTGATTTTCCTCAAGGCAATTTTGACCAGCTGATTGCCAGCATCAAAACCAAGCTCTGGCCCCTGGGCAATGACACAGTCTTCATCCCCGGCCACGGCCCCGAGAGCAGCTTCGGCCGTGAGCGGCGCAGCAATCCCTTTGTGGCCGACCGCTGAAAAGCGCTAGCACCAAGGTTCATCGCAGGGTGATGAACCAAGAGGAGCTTGCCCCTGCGCGGTAGCACAGCCCCAATGAAAAACGCGCCCGAAGGCGCGTTTTTACTTGCTATTTGGCGGAGTGGACGGGGCTCGAACCCGCGACCCCCGGCGTGACAGGCCGGTATTCTAACCAACTGAACTACCACTCCTGGTAGCAACAACTTCGCCCTTTCGGGCCAAGCGCCTGACCTTGCGATCAGGCTGCTGCCTGCTTGTGCCTGCTGCACTGCCTAGGGCAGTGAAACTTGGCGACCCTACGGGGATTCGAACCCCGGTACTCACCGTGAAAGGGTGATGTCCTAGGCCTCTAGACGATAGGGTCAAAACCTTTGGACTTTCGACTGGTGGAGGTAAGCGGGATCGAACCGCTGACCTCTTGCATGCCATGCAAGCGCTCTCCCAGCTGAGCTATACCCCCGTTGATTGCAGCCCCGGTTTTTCGCGCAAACTGACACTGCAACTGTCGAGCCACTGATTATAGCCAGAAATCACAGCTGTTATGTAGCCCCAGCAAAAAGTGATCGCAAGCGACTCAAACCGCAGCTCGCCGCAAGCGCTCAAGAACCAGGTCGCGATCCATCAATTCGATCACCGCGTCCAGAGACGGGGTCTGCGGCGTGCCCAGCAAGGCCACCCGTGCCGGCATGGCCAGTTGCGGCATTTTCAACTGCGCGCCCTTGAGCACCTGGGCCACGGCCTCCGCAATCGCAGCGCGGCTCCAGTCAGTCTCGGCCAGGGCGTCGGCCAATTGCGCCAGCACCGGCGCAATGGCCGCGGTCAGGTGCTTATCGCGGTCTTGCGCGCTGGCTTGGCCGCCCTGCTCCAGCAAAACCAGCCATCCGGCCAATTCGACCAAGGTGCTGCAGCGGTCCTTGAACAGGGCGCAGGCACGCTCGGCCCGCTCGGGCGCCACCTGAGCGCCGCGCTCGACCAGGAAGGGCTTGAGCCATTGCACCAGTTGCGCATCAGCGCTGGCCTTGATGTGCTGAGCGTTGACCCAGCGTAACTTGGCCTCATCGAACTGCGCGGCGCTCTTGCCCAGGTGGTCGAGGTCGAACCACTGCAGGAACTGCTCCTGGCTGAAGATCTCGTCATCGCCATGGCTCCAGCCCAGCCGGGCCAAGTAGTTGACCATGGCCTCGGGCAAATAGCCTTCGCGGGCGTAGTCGGTCACCGCCTTGGCGCCATTGCGCTTGCTCATCTTCTCGCCCTGCTCATTGAGCACCGTCGGCAAGTGGGCATAAACCGGCGGCTCATGCCCCAAAGCCCTGAAGATGTGAATCTGGCGCGGCGTGTTGTTGACATGGTCGTCGCCGCGGATCACATGGGTGATGGCCATGTCGATGTCGTCGACCACCACGCAGAAGTTGTAGGTGGGCGTGCCGTCGGGCCGGGCGATGACCAGGTCGTCCAGTTCTTCGTTACTGATCGAGATGCGGCCCTTGACCTTGTCGTCCCAGACCACCTCGCCGGCCGCAGGCGTCTTAAAGCGCAGCACCGGCTTGATGCCATCGGGCACCGGCGGCAGGGTCTTGCCCGGCTCGGGCCGCCATGTACCGTCGTAACGTGGCTTGAGCTTGGCGGCCATCTGCCGCTCGCGCAGGGCATCGAGTTCGGCCACGCTCATGTAGCAGGGATAGACCTGTCCGGTGGCCTGAAGCTCAGCCAGCACCTGCTTGTAGCGGTCCATGCGCTGCATCTGGTAGAACGGGCCTTCGTCATAGTCCAGGCCCAGCCAGCGCATACCCTCGATGATCACATCGACCGCCGCCTGGCTGGAGCGCTCCAGGTCGGTGTCTTCGATGCGAAGGATAAAGTCGCCACCCTTGGCGCGTGCGAAGGCCCAGGGGTAAAGCGCCGAACGGATGTTGCCCAGGTGGATAAAGCCGGTGGGCGAAGGCGCAAAGCGGGTGCGAACGCGAGTGGTCATGGGGTTCAAAGCGTGTCCAGGCCGCGCGATATGTCGGCTTTCATGTCGTCGAGGTGCTCTAGGCCCACGGCCACGCGCACCAGGCCCTGGCCGATGCCGGCGGCCTGGCGCTGTGCCTCCGAGAGCTTGCCGTGCGAGGTGCTGGCCGGGTGGGTCAGCAAGGTCTTGGTGTCACCGAGGTTGGTGCACAGCGAGAGCACCTGCAGCGCGTCGAGCACATGGAAGGCGCGCGCACGTCCCTGCTCGGGGCTTTCGGCCTTGACGTCGAAAGAGACCACGGCACCGCCCAGACCTTCCATCTGGCGCATGGCCAGTGCATGCTGCGGGTGACTGGCCAGGCCCGGGTAATAGACCCGCGCTATGGCCGGATGCTGCTCCAGCCAATGCGCCAGCTCGAGGGCCAGCGCGCTTTGTGCGCGCATGCGCAGGTCCAGGGTTTCCAGACCCTTAAGCACCACCCAGGCGTTGAAGGGCGAGAGCACCATACCGCCGTTTTTCTGTACCGGAAGGAATTTCTCGCGCACCAACTTTTCGCTGGCGCACAGGGCCCCAGCCATGACCCGACCTTGGCCGTCGAGGTACTTGGTGCCCGAGTGCATCACGATGTCGGCCCCCAGTTCCATGGGCCGCTGCAGCGCGGGTGTGGCAAAGCAGTTATCCACCGCCAGCAAGGCGCCGGCATGGCGGGCGATCTCAGCCAGGGCAGCGATATCGCAGACCTCGCCCAGCGGGTTGGTCGGTGTCTCGGCAAACAGCAGTCGGGTGCTGGGCCGCACGGCCGCCTTCCAAGCGTCTAAGTCGGTCTGCGGCACGATGGTCGACTCGACGCCAAAGCGGGCGAATTCCGAGCCGATCAGCTTGATGGTCGAGCCAAACATCGACTGCGAGAACACCACGTGGTCGCCGGCCTTGAGCAGGGAAAAGCACATGAGCATGATGGCCGCCATGCCCGAGGAGGTGGCCATGCAGGCTTCGGAACCTTCGAGCGCAGCCAGGCGCATTTCCATGGAGCGCACGGTGGGGTTGCCGGAGCGGCCGTAGGTGTCGCCCTCTTCCTCGCCCCCAAAGCGACGGGCTTGCGACTCGGCGCTCTCCTGCACAAAGCCGCTGGTAAGAAACAGGGCCTCAGAGTTCTCGCCGTACTGGCTGCGGTCGACGGCGGCGCGCACGGCCAGGGTCTGGCGGCGCAGGGCTTCGGGCAGTAATTTTCTGGAATTGGGATCGTGACTCATGCGTTCGCTCTCTCAGGCCGTCTCGGCGTTGGGCAGGGCCAGGCGGGAGGCATCTTCCTGGGCCTCTTCATCGCCGTCGACACGCTGTTCGTTCATGCGTGCAATTGATTCGGGCGTGACGTCGCCGGTGACGTAAACGCCGTCGAAGCAGGACGCGTCAAAACCATCCAGGCCGCTGCCGAGCGAGCCGATGGCGCGCTTCATGCCTTCAACATCCTGGTAGATCAGCGCATCGCAGCCTATGACTTCCCGCACCTCTTCGACGCTGCGGTTGTAAGCCACCAACTCGCTGCTGGTGGGCATGTCGATGCCGTAGACATTGGGGTAGCGCACCGGCGGCGCAGCGCTGGCCAGGTAGACCTTGCGGGCGCCGGCATCGCGTGCCATCTGCACGATCTCGCGGCTGGTGGTGCCGCGCACGATGGAATCGTCGACCAACAACACATTGCGGCCTTTGAATTCGCTGGCAATCACATTGAGCTTTTGGCGCACCGATTTCTTGCGCACGCCCTGGCCCGGCATGATGAAGGTGCGGCCCACATAGCGGTTCTTCACGAAGCCTTCCCGGTAGGGGATGCCCAGCAGATGTGCCAGCTGGGTGGCGCTGGGCCGACTCGATTCGGGGATGGGAATGACCACATCAATCTCATTGGGCGGCACCGTCGAGATCACCCGCTTGGCCAGGGTTTCGCCCAGATTGAGCCGGGCCTGGTAAACCGAGATGCCATCCAGGATGGAATCGGGCCGTGCCAGATAAACAAACTCGAAAATACAAGGCATCAGCTGGTGGTGATCGGCGCACTGGGCGCTGTGCAACTGGCCCTGCAGGTCGACGAACACCGCCTCGCCCGGCTGCAGGTCACGCTCAAATCGGTGGCCGGTGCCCTCCAGGGCCACCGACTCACTGGCCACCACCCAGGTCTTGCCCTGACTGCCCAGGCTCAGAGGACGGATGCCATAAGGGTCCCGGAAGGCCAGCAGGCCATGACCAGCAATCAGCGCCACCACCGCATAGGAGCCACGCACGCGGCGGTGCACGCCGCGCACAGCGGCAAAAACATCGGCCGGCGCCAGGGGCAGGCCACGGGTGGTTTTCTCCAGCTCATGGGCCAGCACATTGAGCAAGACTTCAGAATCGCTCTCGGTATTGATGTGGCGGTGGTCGACCGAAAACAGCTCGGCCTTGAGGGCCGCTGCATTGGTCAGATTGCCGTTATGAACCAGCACCAGACCGAAGGGTGCATTGACATAAAAAGGCTGAGCCTCTTCTTCGCTGAATGCATTGCCTGCCGTCGGGTAGCGCACCTGGCCCAAGCCCACGTTGCCGGGCAGGGCCCGCATATTGCGGGTGCGAAACACATCCTTGACCATGCCCTTGGCCTTGTGCATGAAGAACTTCTGGCCGTGCTGGGTGGCAATGCCAGCCGCATCCTGGCCGCGGTGCTGCAGCAGCAACAAACCGTCGTAGATCAGCTGATTGACCGGGGCATCGCTGACGACGCCAAAAATGCCGCACATACTCGATCCGTCCTTCAGTTCACGATCCGACCCAGCGAATCCGGCCAGGCCGATTTCAGCCCATCCAGTGCCAGAGCCAGCACCGGGGCAACCAGCGACTGCTGCCAGACCTCAGACCGCTTGAACGGCGTGAGGTCAACCACCAATGCCACCGCCAACAACAACACCACTCCGCGCAAAGCGCCAAAAGCAGCGCCCAGCACGCGATCTATCGGGCGAAGCCCTACGGCCGACACCACTTTGCGCACCAAGGCCGCCAGCAAGCCGGCCAGCAGCAGCGCAGCAATAAACGTCAAGGCAAAACCGGCCGCGTAGCGCATAGGGTCTGACAGCCCCTGGAGCGGCAAATAAACGCCCACCGAAGCCGCAAGCCAGCGGGCCACAAAAAACGCAGCGATCCAGCCCAGCAAGGACAGCACCTCGAAGACGAGGCCGCGCCACAGTCCTACAAGGGCAGAGAGCAAAACAAGTGCCGCAAGGACCCAATCAATGCCAGTCATGGGGCTCAAAGCGCCAATAACGAAGCCGGCAGGTCGAGCGACTTGATCTTGGCCGCCGCCTGCTCGGCCTCAGCCCGACTCGCAAAGGGGCCCACCCTCACCCGTGTGCGCGAGCCGTCCTTGGTGTCAACCACCTGGGTGTAGGTCTTGAAGCCGGCTTTCTCCAGCTTTTGCCGGACCTCTCGGGCCTTGGCCGCATCGCCGTATGCGCCGACCTGCACCACCACGCGAGCTGATGCACCAGGTTTGCCGTCTTTAGGGTCCTGGGGGCGCTGAGCTTCGGGCGCCGGCTTGGCTGCAACTTTCGGCGCAGCTTCCACAGCCGAGGCGGCCGGGGTGGCTTGAGGCGCTGGCAAAGCCAACGCCGCTGGCGCGGCCGCTGGATTGCCGACGACGATTTCTTCCTTGCCCTCCAAGCTCGCTTGTGGGGGCACCTGCGGTGCGGGGCTCGTCGCTGGATCGGCCGGCTTGGCGGCATGGGCCGTTTCAGCAGGCTTGTCCGCTGCAATGGGTGTGCCGGGCTTGACCGCGTTGCGCGAGGGAATATCGATCACGATATCCACCGGCACCGGCCTGGGCTGGCTGTCGAACAAAAGGGGAAAGCCGATCACACCGATCAGCACCAGCACCGCCGCGCCGATCAGGCGCTGGCGGGCCCGCCGCCGGACCACTTCCACACTCTCGGAGGCCGCCGCCGCGGCAGCGGGCTTGGCGGGGGACGTCCGACTGCGGCGGAAACTGAAAAACGACATGGGCAATGCGTGCTGAGCGTTGGCTGGGGTGGGCGGCGCCAGCTCAGCGCTGCCGCGATTCAATCGCTCAGGTGCTGGGCTGACAAGCGGGGCAGTCCGTCCTTGAGAACTCCGCCCACCGTCAAGAAGGATCCGAAGACAATGATTCTATCAGCGGGGTCTGCCGCAGCCACCGCCGCCTGCAAGGCCAGACGGGGACTTTCATGGGTGCTCGACTGGGCGGGCGGGTTGCGCTCTGGCATGGCCTGCCAGGCTGCTTGCAAGTGCGCCGCCGAGGCGGCTCGGGGCAAGGGCAGGTCGCAAAAATACCAGCGATCGACCAAGGGGCCTATGCGCGCAAGCATGGTCGCCAGATCCTTGTCGGCCATGGCACCGAACACCGCATGGGTACACGGGTAAAAACCCATCGCATCCAAGTTCTCGGTCAATGCGGCCACTGAATGAGGGTTGTGGGCCACATCGAGCACCAAGGTCGGCTGGCCCGGCACGATCTGAAAGCGCCCGGGCAATTCCACCAGGGCCAGGCCGTTGCGCACCGCCTGCGCGGTCACTGGCAGTTGCTCCCACAAGGCCGCCAGCGCCGCCAGCACGCCCGAGGCATTGAGCAGTTGATTGGCGCCACGCAGCGCCGGGTAGGCCAGGCCGGAATAGCGCTTGCCGCGCCCGCTCCAGCCCCATTGCTGCTTATCGCCGGTAAATTGAAAGTCGGGCCCGATGCGCCACAGATCGGCCCCCAGCAGGCGGGCGGCCTCCAGCACGCTGTCGGGCGGCGCCGGGTCACTGACGATGACGGGCTTGCCCGCGCGGATGATGCCCGCCTTCTCGCGGCCTATGGATTCGCGATCCGGGCCCAGGAATTCCATGTGATCGAGGTCTATGCTGGTGATGATGGCGCAATCGGTATCGATCAGGTTGACCGCATCAAGCCGTCCACCCAAGCCCACCTCCAAAATCACCACATCGAGTTCGGCATGGGCCAGCACCGACAGAAACACCAAAGTGGTGAACTCAAAGTATGTGAGCGAAACCTCGCCGCGTACATCCTGTGGGCGACCGGGCAGATAACGCAGGTCGCTGCCAAGCCGGGCCCGCTCCACCTTCTGAAAATGCGGCAGCAACGCCGCTGCGCTCACGGCCTCGCCGCGCAAGCGGCAGCGCTCCTCAAAATGAACCAGATGCGGCGAGGTGTACAGCCCGACCCGGTAACCCGACTGCTGCAAGATGGCTTCGAGCATCGCGCAGGTCGAGCCCTTGCCATTGGTGCCAGCCACGGTGATCACCGGCACCTTCAGGCGCAGGCCCATGCGGTGGGCGACCGCACGCACCCGCTCCAGGCCCATATCGATGCTGCGGGGGTGTATGCGCTCGCAGTGGGCCAGCCACTGCTCCAGAGTCGTCGGGTTGTCCATGGGCCCATTGTCTCGCAGGCCTTGGGGCTTGCGGGTCCAGCGGGGACCATCGGTGCGCTGACTCTGCCAAAATCAGCTTCATGATTGAGCTTTACGGCATTGCCAACTGCGACACCGTCAAGAAGGCCAGGGCCTGGCTGACCGGGCACGACATCGCCCACCGGTTTCATGACTTCAAGAAGTCCGGGGTCAGTAGCGACCAACTTCAGGCCTGGGCCCGGGCCGTCGGATGGGAAAAGCTGCTCAACCGCCAGGGCACGACCTGGCGCAAGTTGGCCCCTGAGCAGCAAGCTGCAGTGCTTGACAGCGCTAGCGCCATCGCGCTGATGCAGACTCAGCCCAGCCTGATCAAGCGCCCGGTGGTGGCCTGGCCCCATGGGCTGATCAGCGTGGGTTTCAAGGAGCCGGACTGGCTAATCTGGGCCGGCCGGCATTAGGCTGACCCTAGCTTTACTCAGGATTTACCCGAACTTGTTAACCAAATCAGCCCCCGGCCCGTTTAATCGACAGACCGAGCCTTCGGGCGGCTCGGTTGGGAGACCCCACAGCCCTGGGTTCTCGAGCTCGTGCCCCATCAGGAGATTCTCATGAACAGCAAGTATCTTTCCCTAGCCGCCCTGGCCACAGCAGCCTTGGGCGCTGTAAGTGCCGCACCGGCTCTGGCCCAAGAGGTCATGGCGCGTGTGCTCAGTACCACTGCCGTCATGCAACAAGTAGCGGTGCCGCGTCAGGTCTGTACCAACCAGCAGGTCATCCAGCAAAGCCAGCCTTCGGGCGCCGGCGCCGCCATGGGCGCGATTGCCGGTGGGGCGATTGGCAACGCCATCGGCGGCGGCAGCGGCCGTGACATCGCCACCGTGATCGGTCTCGTGGGCGGTGCGGTACTGGGCAACCGGGTCGAAGGTACCCGCGACGAGGTGCGCAACGTCCAGCAGTGCACTACCCAGACCACCTATGAAAATCGGGTGCTGCACTACGACGTGGTGTACGAATATGACAACAAGCGCTACAGCATCAAGATGCCTAACGACCCGGGCGCTTATGTGCGACTGCAACTGAGCCCAGTGGGTACCCTGCCTGCGCCGACCTCGTCGAACACCATCACCGTCGGACCGGTATCTGCCGCCCCCGCGCCTACCGTCACCTATGTTCAGACCGAGCCGGTCTACGTGCTGCCACCGCGCGTCCACAGCTTCGCACCGCCCGCCTACACGGTGGTCTCGCCACCCGTGCGCTATGTGCCCGTGGTGCCGATCGGCCTGTCTCTGAGCTTGGGCGTGCATGGAGGCCGGTACCACGGCTGGCACCACGGCCGGCATCACCACGGCGGTCGCTGGCACTGAGCGCTAGCCAGGGGCTCGGCAAAAAGAGCGCTGCCCGGGCGGCGCCGGGCCTGTCGGGCCAGGGATCTAAGGCTGTGACCATGGCCTAAAATCCAGCCTTTGCCCGCATTCGGGCGATTGCCACACCGACGGACCCCCATGAGCAACCCGCAACTGCACAACGTCAGCGTCAATACCCAAGCCAGCGTCTATTTCGACGGCAAGTGCGTCAGCCACGGCATCACGCTGGCCGACGGCAGCAAAAAGTCTGTTGGCGTGGTGCTGCCCTCCACCCTGACTTTCAACACCGGCGCGCCCGAGATCATGGAGTGCGTGGCCGGCAGCTGCGAGTACAAGCTCGCTGGCAGCGACCAGTGGCAAAGCTCGGGGCCGGGCCACAGCTTCAAGATCCCGGGGCAGTCGAGCTTCGAAATCCGGGTGAGCGAGGCCTATCACTACATCTGCCACTTCGGCTGAACGCCCCACGGCACAGCGCCGTCCTCCCCCCGAAAGCCTGCCAGCGGCAGGTCAGCCAGCCCAGACCATGAGCACCATCTTGCAACACCTGCCCAAGGGGCAAAAAGTCGGCATCGCCTTCTCCGGCGGCCTCGATACCTCGGCGGCCCTGCTGTGGATGAAGAAAAAGGGCGCCATGCCCTATGCCTACACCGCCAATCTGGGTCAGCCCGACGAGTCGGACTACGAGGAAATCCCGCGCAAGGCGATCGCCTATGGCGCCGAAAAAGCCCGCCTGGTCGACTGCCGCACCCAACTGGCCCATGAAGGCGTGGCCGCCATCCAGTGTGGCGCTTTCCACATCAGCACCGGCGGCATCACCTACTTCAACACCACCCCGCTAGGCCGCGCCGTGACCGGCACCATGCTGGTGGCTGCCATGAAGGAGGACGACGTCAACATCTGGGGCGACGGATCGACCTTCAAAGGCAACGACATCGAGCGCTTTTACCGCTACGGTCTGCTGACCAACCCGAGTCTGAAGATCTACAAGCCCTGGCTGGACCAGACTTTCATCGACGAGCTGGGCGGGCGCAAGGAAATGAGCGAGTTCCTGATCGCCAACGGCTTCGACTACAAGATGAGCGTGGAAAAAGCCTATTCCACCGACTCCAATATGCTGGGCGCCACGCACGAGGCGAAAGACCTGGAGCAATTGAACAGCGGCATCCGCATCGTCAATCCCATCATGGGTGTTGCCTTCTGGAAGCCCGGGGTCGAGGTCCAGGCGGAAGAGGTGACGGTGCGCTTCGAAGAAGGCATGCCGGTGGCCCTGAACGGCCAGACCTTCGACTCACTGGTTGACATGTTTCTCAAGGCCAACGAGATCGGCGGCAGGCACGGCCTGGGCATGAGCGACCAGATCGAAAACCGCATCATCGAGGCCAAGAGCCGCGGCATTTATGAGGCCCCGGGCATGGCGCTGCTGCACATCGCCTATGAGCGCCTGGTCACGGGCATCCATAACGAAGACACCATCGAGCAGTACCGCATGGGCGGCCTCAAGCTCGGCCGCTTGCTCTACCAGGGCCGCTGGTTCGACCCGCAGGCCATCATGCTGCGCGAAACCGCCCAACGCTGGGTGGCGCGCGCCATCACCGGCGAAGTGACGCTGGAGCTGCGCCGCGGTAACGACTACAGCATCGTCAGCACCACCTCGCCCAACCTGACCTATGCGCCCGAGCGCCTGTCGATGGAAAAGGTAGAAGACGCGCCCTTCAGCCCGCTCGACCGCATCGGCCAGCTGACCATGCGCAACCTGGACATCACCGACACCCGGGCCAAACTGGGCATCTACGCCCACAGCGGACTGCTCTCGGTGGGCGAGGGCCCGCACATCTTCAAGCTCGAAGGCAGCGGCAAGAACTGAGAACTTGCCATGGGCCTGAAAAAGCGGCCTGCAGGCCGCTTTTTCAGGCATTTAATTGGTATCTGACCCCAATTATTTTCTGACCCCAATTATTTTCTGGGTCGGGAGGCGGCTGCAGGTCGGCCAGCTCAGAGCACCACGGGCTCGGGCTCCAGCCGCAGGCCAAAGCGCTCGTAAACACTGGTCTGTATCGCGCGGGCCAGGGTCATCACCTCGCCGCCGGTCACTGGGTCATTGGGCCCGCCGCGGTTGACCAGCACCAGGGCCTGTTTTTCATACACGCCGGCCCGCCCCACGCTCTTGCCCTTCCAGCCACAAGCGTCGATCAACCAGCCAGCGGCCAGCTTGATGCCGCCGTCAGGCATGGGGTAGTGAACCACCTTGGGGTCACGGGCGATGATGTCGGCGCACTGCTCGGGGCTGACCGTCGGGTTCTTGAAAAAACTGCCGGCATTGCCCAGCACCGCCGGATCGGGCAGCTTAGCGCGGCGGATCTCGCAGACCCAATGAAACAGGCGTTCGGGCGTGACTTCGGCGGCGCTCAAACCTTCCTGGGCCATGCGTCGCTCCAGATCGGCATAGCCCAGCACCGGCTTCCAGCGCTTGGGCAGGGCAAAGCGTACCCGCAAGATCAAGGCACGGCCGGCCAGTCCCATGCCGCGAACGCCCTCCCCGCTGCTTTCCAACGGCGGCGCATGCTTGAAGACCGAGTCGCGATAGCCAAAAGCGCACTGCGCCGCATTGAGCGTAAAAACCTGGCCGGTCTGCAGGTCGATCGCATCGAGCGAATCGAAGCGGTCCTGCAGCTCCACCCCATAAGCACCGATGTTCTGCACCGGCGAGGCGCCTACGGAGCCCGGAATCAGCGCCATGTTTTCCAGGCCGGGCCAGCCCTGAGCCAGGCTCCAGGCCACCAGATCGTGCCAATTTTCACCAGCACCGACCTCCACAATCCAGTGTCGGTCCGTCTCAGAGGCCAGGTGACGGCCCGCCACCTCCACCTTGAGCACCAGTGGCTTGACATCACCGGTCAGCACGAGATTGCTGCCCCCACCAAGCACAAACTTGGGTCGCGAGCGCAGCACAGGGTCGGCCAGCACTGCCTGAACGTCTTCCAAACCGCGCACCCGCACCAACTCCTGCGCCTTGGCAGCGATGCCAAAGGTGTTGTAGGGCTGCAGCGCAAGCTGTTTCTCGACTAACATTTACAGATTGTCGCATCGCGATTTTTGCCGACGAGCCTGATATGCCCTCTTTCGATACCGTCCTCGAAGCCGATCTGGTCAAACTCAAAAACGCCGTGGAGAACTGCGCCAAGGAAATCGGCACCCGCTTTGACTTCAAGGGCACAGCTGCCGCCATTGAGATCAAGGACAAGGACATCACCTTGCTTGGCGACGGCGACTTCCAGATCGATCAGATCAACGACATCCTGCGCAACAAACTGGCCAAAGCCGGGGTAGATGTGCGTTTTCTCGATCTGGGCAAGATTGAAAAAATCGGCGGCGACAAGGTCAAGCAGGTCAGCAAGGTGCGCAATGGCATTGCTGGCGACGACGCCAAGAAGATTCAGCAGCTCATCAAGGGCAGCAAGCTCAAGGTGCAGGGCTCGATCCAGGGCGATGCGGTGCGGGTCAGCGGCGCCAAGCGCGACGACCTGCAAGCGGCCATGGCGCTGATCCGCGCCGAGGTCAAAGACCTGCCGCTGAGCTTTAACAACTTCAGGGACTAAAAAACCCAGCAGGGTCTCAAGTGCCCGAGGGTCTGCCTCTCAGCCCTTGGCGCCGATCTTGGACTCCTGGCCATTCAGAAGCTTGGCGATGTTCTGCCGGTGCCGCCAAATCAGCAGCGCACCCATGAGCACCAACATGATCATCACCGAGCGGTCGGCATACCAAAGCCCCCGGTCGCCCAGCATGTAAAGCACAGGCGCGGCCAGAGCGCTGATCAGCGCCGACAGCGATGAATAACGGGTGAAATAAGCCACCAGCAGCCAGCTCAACAGCACCGCCAGGCCCAGGGCCCAGTGCACTCCGAAGAGCACCCCGGCGGCGGTGGCCACGCCCTTGCCGCCGGCGAACCTGAAAAACACTGGGAACAGGTGGCCGAAAAATGCAGCCAGGCCGACCAGGGCCACTGCCGCGTCGCCCAGACCATAGGACGCGCCCTGCCACTGCACCCAGGCCACAGGAGCCCAGCCCTTGACCCCGTCGAGCAGCAGGGTCAACACCGCCGCCGCCTTGTTGCCCGAGCGAAGGACATTGGTCGCGCCCGGGTTCTTGCTGCCATAGCTGCGTGGATCGCTCAGGCCCATCAGGCGGCTGACGATCACCGCAAAAGACAGGGATCCGATCAGGTAGGCGAACACGGTCGCCACAAGAAGATAGACAGGGGTCACGGGACAGTCTTATTTGTCGATGGCGCACTGGACAGACTGGGCGCCGAGCTTTTGAACACACACCTGCGGATCGATGCCGACCAAAAATCCTCGCCGACCGCCGTTGATGGCGATTTTAGGCAGGCTCAGAATAGACGCCTCGATGTACACCGGCATCGCCCGCCGGGTGCCAAATGGCGAGGTGCCGCCCACCAGATAGCCGCTGTGACGCTGCGCCACCTCGACCGCGCAGGGCTCGACCCGCTTGGCGCCGATCTGCCGTGCCAGGTTCTTGGTCGAGACCTGCCGGTTGCCGTGCATCAGCACGATCAGGGGCGCGCCGTCCTGGTCCTGCATGACCAGGGTCTTGACCACGCTCAAGGGATCGAGCCCAAGGACTTTGGCGCTGTGCTCAGCGCCGCCATGCTCCAGGTACTCATAGGGATGCTCGGTGTAAGCAACCCCATGATCGCGCAGCCACTGGGTGGCCGGAGTTTGGCTGATGGATGCGACCTTGGCCATGCTCAACGGGGTAGCCAGAGCTCAGACCGCCGGATCACGCAGTTCCCAACGAATCTCATCGATGGCCTTGAGCACCTCGGGCGAGTGCGTGGTCAACAATCGCATGCGAGGTGGGCTCGTCAACCTGCTCGCCAAAAGTCATGGTGCCCAGGGGGATCAGGTTCATGAGTATCTATCTAAGTGATGGGTTGGTCGGGCAGTTTAAGGCTAGGCAGGGCTACCCGTACAAGGGCCAGGGAAGCGGCTGGCGCATCGGGCCTAGCTCCGCGGCTGTCCCCCGCCTCGGCTGGCGCCTCGGCTCCTCCTTGATGCCGCTGCGCCAGGCCCGACGCACCGGCCGGGGGTCAACGCTGCAAAGGCCTAAGGCGGCGCCCCGTTCGGTAAGCGGCACTGATACGTAGGCCATCTACACAGCGAGCGGAGCG
>JAIXOM010000050.1 GCA_027486755.1 Comamonadaceae bacterium
CAAGCCGCCTTGCTACCCCCTCCCAACGAGGAAGAGGGAGGTCAAGCTGCATTGCCACCCCCTCCCAACGAGGAAGAGGGAGGTCAAGCTGCATTGCCACCCCCTCCCAACGAGGAAGTGGGAGCACAAGCCGCCTTGCCACCCCCTCCCAACGAGGAAGTGGGAGGTCAAGCTGCATTGCCACCCCCTCCCAACGAGAGGGAGGGTGCACAAGCCGCCTTGCTACCCCCTCCCCCTCTGGGGGAGGGTTGGGGTGGGGGCACGGAGTTCCAAAAGCTGCCCGACCTATCGGTCAGCCGTGGCGCCGAAGACCCGCTGCAAAACCTCAAGTCCCATCTGGCGAGCTCGCCGCGCCGCGCCCTCATCCTGGCCGAAAGCGCGGGCCGGCGCGAGAGCCTGTTGGACTTTCTGCGCGCCAGCGGGGTGCAGCCGGTCGGCTTCGACAGCCTGCAGGAATTCATGGCCAGCAGCGAAAAGCTGGGCATTGCCAATGCCGCCTTGGCGCAGGGCTTTGCCTGGGGCCAAGCCAGCCTGGACCTGATCACCGAGACCGAACTCTTTGCAGCTGCTCCAGCGGCACGACGGCGCGGCAAACGCCAGGAGCAGGTCAGCGATGTCGAGGCGCTGATCAAAGACCTGGCCGAGCTCAATGTGGGCGATCCGGTGGTGCACAGCGCCCACGGCATCGGGCGCTATCGGGGCCTGGTCAATATGGATATCGGCCAGGGACCGAGTGAATTTCTGCATCTGGAATACGCCGACAAGGCGGTGCTCTACGTGCCGGTCAGCCAGTTGCACCAGATCGGCCGCTACACCGGCGTCAGCGCAGACGAAGCGCCACTGCACCGTCTGGGCTCGGGCCAGTGGGAAAAAGCCCGCCGCAAGGCAGCCGAGCAGGTGCGCGACGCCGCCGCCGAGCTGCTCAACATCTATGCCCGACGCGCCGCCCGCCAGGGCCATGCCTTCCGTTACTCGCCCAAGGACTACGAGCAATTTGCCACCGACTTTGGCTTTGAGGAGACCGCCGACCAGCGCGGCGCCATCCACGCCGTGATTCAGGACATGATCAGCCCCCGTCCCATGGACCGCCTGGTCTGCGGCGATGTGGGCTTTGGCAAGACCGAGGTGGCCTTGCGTGCGGCCTTCATCGCCATGACCGGCGGCAAGCAGGTGGCGCTGCTGGCACCCACCACCTTGCTGGCCGAGCAGCACTACCAGACCCTGGTCGACCGCTTTGCCAAGTGGCCGGTCAAGGTGGCCGAGATGAGCCGCTTTCGCTCAGCCAAGGAGATCACGGCGGCCATCAAAGGCATTGCCGACGGCAGCATCGACATTGTGGTGGGCACCCACAAGCTGCTCAGCGCCGACGTGAAGTTTGCCCGCCTGGGCCTGCTGATCATCGACGAGGAGCACCGCTTTGGCGTGCGCCACAAAGAGGCCATGAAAGCGCTGCGCGCCGAGGTCGATGTGCTGACCCTGACCGCCACGCCGATACCGCGCACCTTGGGGATGGCGCTGGAAGGCCTGCGCGACATGAGCGTGATTGCGACGGCGCCACAGCGGCGCCTGGCGATCAAGACCTTTGTCCGCAGCGAGTCCAACGGAGTGATCCGCGAGGCAGTATTGCGCGAGCTCAAGCGCGGTGGCCAGGTCTACTTCCTGCACAACGAGGTCGAGACCATCCAGAACCGGCGCGAAAAGCTCGAAGCCCTGCTGCCCGAGGCGGGCATTGCGGTGGCCCATGGACAGATGCCCGAGCGCGAGCTCGAGCGGGTGATGAAAGACTTTGTGGCCCAGCGCTACAACCTACTGCTGTGCTCGACCATCATCGAGACCGGCATTGATGTGCCCAATGCCAACACCATCGTGATGGCGCGCGCCGACAAATTCGGTCTGGCCCAGTTGCACCAGTTGCGCGGACGGGTCGGGCGCAGCCACCACCAAGCCTACGCCTACCTGATGGTGCCCGATCTGGAGAGCCTGTCCAAGGCCGCGCAGCAGCGGCTCGATGCCATCGGCCAGATGGAAGAGCTGGGCTCCGGTTTTTACCTGGCGATGCATGACCTGGAAATTCGCGGCGCCGGCGAGGTGCTGGGCGAAAGCCAGTCGGGCAATATGATGGAAGTGGGCTTTCAGCTCTACAACGAGATGCTCTCGGAGGCGGTACGCAGCCTCAAAGCCGGCCGCGAGCCCGACCTGCTCAGCCCCTTGAGCGTGACCACCGAGATCAACCTGCACGCACCGGCCCTGCTGCCCGACGACTATTGCGGCGACGTGCACCTGCGCCTGTCTTTCTACAAAAAGCTGGCGACAGCCAAAACCAGCGAGCAGATTGACAGCCTGCATGAAGAAATCGTCGACCGCTTTGGCAAGCTGCCGCCGCAGGGCCAGACCCTGATCGACGTGCACCGCCTGCGGGTGCTGGCCCGGCCCTATGGCGTGCTCAAGGTCGACGCTGCGCCCGGTGTGATCCACATCAGCTTCAAGAAAGACGCGCCCATAGACCCCATGAACATCATCGGCTTGGTGCAGAAAAACAAGCACATCAAGCTGGCCGGCAACGACCGGCTGCGCATAGAGCGGGCCCTGCCCGATGCGCCCATGCGCGCGCAGATGGTGCGCGATGTGCTGCGCAGCCTGGGCAAGCCGCGGCAAGAAGAAGTCGCAGCCTGAACTGTCAGCCGGGGCATGGACGATCAGGCCTAAATTAGCTAATATTAGCCAACCCAAAAGGATCCGCCATGACACCCGTCAACATGCTGCAAGCCAAGTCCAACCTATCGCGCCTGGTTGAAGCCTTGGAGCAAGGTGTGGAGCGCGAAATCGTGATTGCCCGCAATGGCAAACCTGCCGCCAAATTGGTGCCGCTCAACGCTGGCCCCGCCCCCGGCCAGCGCCTGGGAATCGCCAAGGGCGCATTCGAGGTGCCCGAGGACATTGACCAGCACAACACCGAGGTAGCCGCGCTCTTTCAGGGCCGGCAGTGAACCTTCTGCTCGACACCCATGTAGCCCTGTGGGCCATCACCGACAGCCCGCATCTGTCCGAACGCGCCAGATCCCTGGTGGCCGATCCGGCGAACACGGTCTGGGTCAGCGTGGCCAGCCTCTGGGAAATCGCCATCAAGCAAAGCCTCGGGCGCGGCGACATGCCCATCACCGCTGAGCAAGGCAAGGCCTGGTTCGAGCAGTCGGGCTATCGCCTGCTGCCCATCGAGGCGCCGCATGTGCTGACGGTGGCTCAACTGCCGGCCCGCCACAATGACCCCTTTGATCGCCTGCTGGTGGCCCAAGCCCTGACCGAACCGCTGCGCCTCATTACGCACGACGCCCAGGTGGCCTCTTACTCCGACACTGTGATCTTGATCTGATTGACCATGACCCCTGCCCTCCCCAAAGCCACCCCTGGCCTGGTCCTGAACGTCGCCCTGCGCCCGCGCAAGCTCAGCGACTTCAAGCTGGTCGCCTTTGACATGGACTCCACGCTGATCAACATCGAGTGTGTGGACGAGATTGCCGATGCGGTGGGTAAGAAGGCCGAGGTGGCGGCCATCACTGAGGCGGCGATGCGCGGCGAGATTGCCGACTACAAGGAAAGCCTGCGCCGCCGGGTGGCTTTGCTCAAGGGCGTGAGCGTGGCCGACATGCAGCGCGTCTACGACGAGCGCCTGCGCCTGAACCCGGGCGCGGCCGAGCTGGTGCAGGCCTGCAAGGCGGTGGGCATGAAGGTGCTGCTGGTCTCCGGCGGCTTTACCTTCTTTACAGACCGTATCCGCGACCGGCTGGGCATAGACCTCACCCGCTCCAATGTCCTCGAGCTCGAAGGCGAAGTTCTGACCGGCCGCATGGTCGATCAGCCCTGGGGCGATATCTGCGACGGCGAAGAAAAAAAGCGCATGCTGCTGCAGACCTGCAGCCAACTGAGCATCTTGCCAGCCCAGGCCATTGCGGTGGGCGACGGTGCCAACGACCTGCCCATGATGGGCCAGGCCGGCTTGTCGGTGGCCTACCACGCCAAGCCGGCGGTGCGCGCGCAGGCCATGGTGGCCATCAATGAGGGCGGCCTTGACCGTCTGCTCGAGGTCTTGGAGCGCTGAGCCTGGCTGCCCCGGGCGCGGGCTTGGGGCTTGAAAGCGTCCAGGCCGCCTCCATGTCTTGCGCAGGAAAGGCCCTATGACCACCGCCCTGCACATCGTCTGCCCGCACTGCCACACCACCAACCGCATCCAAAGTGAGGACCTGAACAAGGAGGCCGACTGCGGCCGCTGCCATCAGGCCCTGTTCACCGGCCGACCGGTAGCACTGGATGAAGCGGCGTTCGATCGCCATCTGCAGCGCAGCCAGATCCCGCTGCTGGTCGATTTCTGGGCGCCCTGGTGCGGGCCTTGCCGACACATGGCGCCGGCCTTTGAGCAGGCCGCTGGCCTGCTCGAGCCCCAGCTCAGGCTGGCCAAGGTCGATACCGAGGCAGTGCCAAATTTAGGCAGCCGCTTTGCCATCCGCAGCATTCCCACCCTGGCCCTGTTTCATCAAGGCCGAGAGGTCGCTCGCCAAAGCGGCGCCATGGGGCGCGATGACATCGTGCGCTGGGCGCGGGCGCAGCTGTAGCGAGCCGGTTTACAAGCGGCCTGAAGGCCGCCATCGCCGCGAGGGCGCGGCTCCCACTTCCCCACATCTTCAGTCCAGCACGATCTCGAACTGGGCATCGCCCATGTAGCGGTGCGGGCCCAGGGCGGCGCTCAGGGCCGCTGCCTCGGCTGCCTGCCAGCCCTGCATGATCGCGCGCTCGGCTTCGTCCAGGGCCTCAAGATCGACTGCTTCTCCATGAATTTGCAGCAGCCTGAGGTACTGCCGATAGACCGGCGCCACCAGTTCGGCCCCGCCCAATTCGGCCTCAAGCGCCCGGCCATACCGTTGCTCAGCCTGCCGGCGCTCGGCCGCGCCGGCTTCATCAAAAACCTGCAAGACCACCCGGTAGCCGCTCATGGACGCGCCTTCATCGCCCCAGCCATCAGGCCAGCGCCGGGCATCCGGCCATGGGTTGGCCCATGCGCACTGCGCCGCCGCTGTGCCAATCGGCATTGAAGTCCAGCGGTCCGGCGGGAAACAGCATGACCACGGTCGAGCCCAGCATAAACCGGCCCATCTCCTGGCCCTGCTCCAAACTCACCGGGCTATCCGTGTAATCCCATTGCCGCACGTCACCATGGCTGCGCTCAATCACCCCGTGCCAGACGGTGGCCATGCTGCCGACGATGGTCGCGCCCACCAGCACCAGCACCCAGGGCTTGCCCTGGGTCTCAAAAACACACACCACGCGCTCGTTGCGGGCAAAAAGGCCGGGGACACCCCGGGCTGTGGCCGGGTTGACCGAATACAGATCGCCCGGCACGTGAATCATGCGCTTGAGCACGCCGCCACAGGGCATGTGAATGCGGTGGTAGTCGCGCGGGCTCAAGTAGAGCGTGGCAAAGTGGCCGTTTTCAAAGCGGCGCGCCAGTTCGGCATCGCCGCCGACCAGCGCTCGCGTGGAGTAAGTGTGGCCCTTGGCCTGAAAGATCTGATCGCCGCCTTCGATGGCACCAAACTGGCTGATGGCCCCGTCGACCGGACAGATCAGGTCGGCCTGGGCCAGGGGGCGGGCGCCGGGCTTGAGGGCGCGGGTGAAAAACGCATTGAAGCTGGCATAAGCGGCCACATCGGGCTCGGCCGCCTCGTGCATATCGACGCCATAGCGGCCGACGAACCAGCGTATCAGCCGCTCTGTGCCGGCCCCGCCTCGCCAGGACGCCACCCGACCGGCCAGGCGCGTCATGGCTTGCTGAGGCAAAAAATGCTGAATGAGGACGCTCAGGCGTTCAGACACGGGCTAGGCTCCAGGAAGTTTGGGGGGCTGCAGCCATCAAAGGGCTAGCGACCGATGCAGGACGATGGTCCGGGAAGTCCATGCGGGCAATTGCCGCTACCGGACCAGGGAGCGCGATTTTATCGAGCCCTGTCAGCCTGACCCAGCAAGCCAGCCGGATGCCCCGAATCGAGCTTGACCGCCAAGGCGCAGCGCACTTAAGCTTGACGCTTATGAATCTTCTGCCACCGAGCCGCCTGATCGCCTGGCATGGCCTGAGCGCCCTGCTGCTGGCTGCGCCGCTGGCTCAGGCCGACGAACTCGAGGCTTTCCTGAACGCCAAGGGCCTCCTAGAGCCTCACACCGTCAGCCGTCCGCAGGCCTCGGCCAAGGCGGCAGAACTGGCTGTCCACGCCATGGGCTTTATTGGCGTGCCCTACAAATGGGGCGGCAATGAGGCCGAAACCGGCCTGGACTGCAGTGGCTTCGTGCGGGCGGTGTACCAGCAGATGACCGGGGTGGTGCTGCCGCGTACCTCGGACAAGCAGGCAGCGGCCACCCACAGCATTGACCCGCAAGACCTGGCGCCGGGCGATCTGGTGTTTTTCAACACGATGCGGCAGACGTTCAGCCATGTGGGCATCTACATCGGCGGCGGCAGGTTCGTCCATGCGCCCAGAACCGGCGCGCGCATCACGCTCGAACACCTCTCAGGCAACTACTGGCGCCAGCGCTTTGACGGTGCCCGCCGGGTGGCGCTGGCCGGCGGCGCCTCAAGTTCGGCGCCCTTGCCCTGAAAGCTGGCGGCAGATACCCCGCAGCTGCTCAGGAGCCGCCCTGCTCGGCCTTTTCAAGCGTGGACTCGACGAACTTGCGATACAGCTCATTGAGCTGCGGCTGGCGCTGCTGAATCTCGACCCATTCCAGGTCAAAGGGCAGGCCCATCCACTGGCCCATCTTCTTGAGTTCGGCGTTGCAGATCTTGATGGATTTGCGGCAGCTCTCGAAGGACTCGATGTCCTCGGGCATCAGCGCCTCGCGGGGGTTGATGCTCAGGTCGGCCTCCATCAACACCAGCTGGTCATGCGCCACGCTGCGCTCGCGCCGCACCGCATCGGCGTTGCGCTTAGGTTCGGCCGCGGCCTGCGCCGCCGGCGTCGCCGTATTGCCCATGCGGGCCACCACATCCTTGAAGCCCTGCTGGGTAAAAAAATACAACAGCAATATCAGCACCAGCAGCAGGGTCAGCAAAATAATGACGACGGTCAGGGCGGTGTCCATGGCGTTTCCAATCTCAGCAAACTGGGCCAATGGTATAACTTTTTCCTGGACTGGCAAGGCTTGTCCCCACGCCGATTTCGCCCAAACCGGCCGAACTGGACCTCGTGGAAATCCCCCTTGTTCTGCCGTGACTCGGCGCGTGTAATGCCTCGGCCATGGATCGAAGCCAGGCCAGCCCAAGCTTTTCTGCCATCGAGGAGTATTCATGCACCGCACTGTCCGCCAATTGACCGCAGCCTTGGCCCCGGGGACCCGTTTGAGCCCGTCAGCGCTTCGCAGGCTTTGGGCTTAGACGGCACCATCACCGACCGGATCGACCTGTTTTCGCCGGCCGCGCCGCTATCCCCCGCCAACGGCGCGCCATGAACGCCCCCCTGCCCCTGTCGCAATGGTCGGCCGCGCAAAGGGCGGGCATTGCTGGCGTGATCACCGACATTGACGACACCCTGAGTGAGGACGGGCAGATCAGCCCCCTGGCGCTGGTGGCGCTGCAGGCGCTTGAGCAAGCCGGCCTGCCGGTGCTGGCGGTCACAGGACGGCCCGTGGGCTGGAGCCTGCCCTGGCTCACCGGCGATGCGGGACGGGGCCTGCGGCCCTGGCCGGTGCGGGGCATCGTCGCCGAAAACGGCGCGGTCGCGCTCTCGCTCGGGCCGGACGGGCAGCTGCAGCGGCTCTACCGCGATGGCCCCGAAGCCCGGCAGACCCATTACCAGCGCCTGCAGGCCGCCTTGCAAGCGGTCGAAGCGGCCATCCCCGCAGCACGCCGCGCCCGCGACAGCGCAGGCCGCGAAACCGACATCGCCATCGACCACAGCGAATTCGAGCAGCTCGATCCCGCGCACATTGAACAGGTCTGCCAGCTGCTGCAGACCCATGGGCTGCGCTTTACCGTCAGCAGCATCCACATCAATGCCTGGCTCGGCGAACATGACAAATGGATAGGTGCCTGCTGGGCCGTGAAGGCCTGGCTAGAGCGCTCGCTGCCCGATGAGCTGGCCCACTGGGTCTATGTCGGCGACTCCAGCAATGACGAGGTGATGTTCAAACACATGCGGCACAGCGTGGGCGTGGCCAATGTGGCACGCTTCCTGCCCCGCTTGCGCCACCCGCCCGGCTATATCTGCCAGCATGAGCGCGGCGCCGGCTTTGCCGAGCTGGCCACGGCCCTGCTCAGCGCCCGGTAAGGCGCCGCCAGCGGCCTGCTACCGGCCATCTATAGTCGAGGACAGAGCTTATGCACTTTGACAAGCGTTTACCGACGGCGCGTATTCCTACCGGTGGCTGCAGGGCCGCCGGCATAAACATCCAGCAAAAAGGGCCAGCATGAGGTGTTTACTGGCGCTCGATCAGGGCACCTCCAGCTCCCGAGCCATCGTCTTCGACCCCGAAGGCCGCACGCTGGCCATGGCACAGCAGGAGTTTGAGCAGCTCTTCCCGCAGCCCGGCTGGGTGGAGCACGACCCCATGGCGCTGTGGCGCAGCCAGTGGCAAACCGTGGAGCAGGTGATGCAGCGCTCGGGCTTGCAGGCCAGGGACATCGCCGCGCTGGGCATCACCAACCAGCGCGAGACCACCCTGGTGTGGGACCGCCGCAGTGGTCAGCCCATCTACAACGCCATCGTCTGGCAGGACCGGCGCACGCTCGATCTGTGCGAGCAGATGCGGGCCCAGGGGCTGGCGCAGCTGGTCGAGCAGCGCACCGGTCTGCGCATCGACGCCTACTTCTCAGCCACCAAACTGCGCTGGCTGCTCGACCATGTGCCGGGCGCGCAAGCGCGCGCCGAGGCCGGCGAACTGGCTTTCGGCACCGTCGACAGCTGGCTGATCTGGCAGCTGACTCAGGGCGGGCGCCACCTCACCGATGTGAGCAACGCCTCGCGCACCATGCTATGGAACATCCACCAACAGCAATGGGACGAAGAGCTGCTGGCGGTATTGAACATCCCGGCGCTCATGCTGCCAGAGGTATTGCCCTCGAGCGCCGACTTCGGCTCGGTCTCTGCGCGCTGGCTCGGCCATTCGGTGCCCATCGCAGGCGTGGCCGGCGACCAGCAAGCGGCCTTATTCGGTCAGGCCTGCTTGCAAGGCGGTCAGGTCAAAAACACCTATGGCACGGGCTGCTTCATGCTGATGCATACAGGCGGCCAGGCGCTGGAAAGTCGCAACGGCTTGATCACCACCCGAGCAGCCCAGGCCGGCCAACAACCGGGCTTCGCGCTGGAGGGCAGCGTCTTCGTTGGCGGTGCAGTGGTGCAGTGGATGCGCGATCAGTTACAGGCCTTTGAGCACAGCGCCGACATCGAAGCGCTGGCCAGCCAAGTCAGCGACAGCCAAGGGGTGGTGCTGGTGCCGGCCTTTACCGGCCTGGGCGCACCTTACTGGCGGGCCCAGGCCAAGGGCAGCATTCAGGGACTGACCCGCGGCAGCAGCCTGGCCCACATCGCACGCGCCGCGCTGGAGAGCATTGCCCTGCAAAGCACCGCCTTGCTGCAGGCCATGCAGCGCGATCTCGCCGCTCACCCGCAATGGCAGGTCAGCGAACTGCGGGTCGACGGCGGGGCCTGCGCCAACAACCTTTTGATGCAGATCCAAGCCGACCTACTGGGCCTGCCCGTGGTGCGCCCTTCCAACGTGGAGACCACCGCCTTGGGCGCGGCCCTGCTGGCCGGCTTGCAGGTCGGAATCTACAGCGAGCCTGGCGAACTCAAACACCGTCTGGGAATAGAACGCATTTTCGAACCCCAGCGCTCGCGCGATTGGGCCCAGAGCCTGATGCACCAGTGGGAAAAAGCCGTCGATCGCAGCGGCTAGAGCGCATCGGCCTGCTCTGGTGAGCCTCAAAGAAGCAAGAAAGACACCGAAAGCAAAGACTTGTCACCAATAACAATGCATCTGCGCTTGCCCAGCGCATATTGCCTTGAGCAGGCGCACGCGCCCCACAAGAACGCCTTGCGGCGCCCGGGGCCGCAACCCACAATATCCCCCAATCCATCCCACGCACAGACGCACATCGCCAAGGCCAACCCTGTTTTATGACCCCTCAACGCACCCCCCTCACCCTGCGCCAGGCCGCCACCGGCGCCTTGCTCTGTTTTTTCAGCGCGGCGGCCACAGCCCAGGTCAGCGCGACGGGCCTGCCCTCTTTCGTCAATTGCTCGGCCCAAATGACGGAGCGACCGCAAATGGTTTCCCGCAACGCCTTTTGGTGCGCAAAACACCAGCGAGTGATCGCCACCACCGGGCAAGGTGCAAGCTGAGAACCTGAGATGCCATCGCCCGACGAGCACAACAGCGACACCACGCGCGCTCAGGCCGAGAACCATATGCAGGCGGTGCTCACACGCCTGGCAGGTGCTGATGCCGCGCCGCGCGCGGAACAGCTGGACGCGGTGCAGGCCCTGCTGCAGCCGGCAGCCAGGGTGCTGGTGGTGCAGGCCACGGGCTGGGGGAAATCGGCGGTGTATTGGGCCGCCACCCGCGCCTTGCGCAGCCTGGGCTGCGGGCCGGCGCTGGTGGTCTCGCCGCTGCTGGCCCTGATGCGCGATCAGGTGATGGCGGCCGAGCGGGCGGGGCTCGCGGCGGCCACTGTCAACTCGACCAATTTCGCGGAATGGGACGAGGTGTTCGAGCGTCTGGACAAGGACACCATAGACGTGCTGCTGGTCTCGCCCGAGCGGCTGGGCAATCCGCGCTTTGCGGCCCGCCTGGGCGAGTTGCTCGCGCGGGTCGGGCTGATCGTGATCGATGAGGCCCATTGCATCAGCGACTGGGGCTTTGACTTTCGGCCCGACTACCAGCGGCTGGCGCGCGCCCTATTGGCCACGCCGACGGCCAGTATTTTGGCCACCACCGCCACCGCCAATCAAAGGGTGAGTCAGGACATTGGCCGCCAATTGGGCCAACAGGCACTGACCTTTCGCGGCACGCTGGCTCGCACCTCGCTGACCCTGTCGGTGCTACCTGGCCTATCGCCACTGCAGCGCTATGCCTGGATGGCCGACGCGATCGAGCGCTTGCCAGGTTCGGGCATCGTCTATGTGCTGACCGTGGCCGAGGCCGAGCGACTGGCCGCCTTCCTGCGCAGCCTCGGACATGCGGTTGAGGCCTACAGCGGGCAGATCGATGCCGAGCGGCGCCTGCAGGTCGAAGAACAGCTGCGCCACAACCAGATCAAGGCGGTGGTGGCCACCTCGGCCCTGGGCATGGGCTACGACAAACCCGACCTGGGTTTTTGCGTGCACATCGGCTCGCCAGCCAGCCCGGTGGCCTATTACCAGCAGGTCGGCCGAGCAGGTCGAGGGGTGGCCCATGCCGAAGGGGTGCTGCTGCCTTCCGAGGCCGACGAGCGCATCTGGGACTACTTTGCCACCGCCACCATTCCCGACGAAGTCCATGCCCACAAGGTGCTGGAAGTGCTGGCCACCGAGGCCTTGAGCCTGCTTGAGATTGAAGCGCGCACCGGCGTGCGGCGCGGCCGCTTGGAGGCCTTGCTCAAAATCCTGGCGGTTGAGGGCGTGATCGACAAAGATGGTTCAGCCTGGCGGGCCAGCGGGCAGACCTATGTGCATGATCGGGCCAAATGGTCGGCCCTGATCGAGGTGCGTAAGCAGGAGGCCGAGCTGATGCGCCGCTACGCCCGCGGTCAGGGCTGCCTGATGGCCTACCTGCAAACCGCGCTGGACGACCCCGCGCCCGCGCCCTGCGGTCGCTGCTCGGTCTGCACCGGCCGGCTGCCCGACCCGGGTGCCAGCCCCTCGCAAGACAAGCAGAACGCCGCCCGCCAGTTTCTGCGCGGCATCGACATCGAGATCGAGCCGCGCAAGCTCTGGCCCGCCGGCGGCAAGCGCAAGGGGCCGATCAAAGGCTTTACACAAGGTCGGGCGGTGGCTTTTGCCGACGATCCGGCCTGGGCCGAAAGCCTGCAAGCCTGGCGCCAAAGCGGCGAGCTGCCGCAAGCCCTGCTCGAGGGCGCGGTGGCCACACTGGCGCGCTGGGCCAAACACTGGCCGCAGCGTCCGACCTGCGTGGTGCCGCTGGCCGCGCCCCAGATGGCCGACAACCGCAGCCTGGCCAGCTTCATTGCCCGCAAGGGACGGCTGCCGCTGCACGATGTGCTCAGCTGGCAGGGCGGCCCGGCGCCGAGCGACAGCGCTTCGGCGGCGATGGTGGAGCACCTGCAGTCGGTGATGCAGCTGGCGGGCGACGCTACCCTGCCCGCAGGTCCGGTGCTGCTGGTGGCCTGCGAGGTGCGCAGCCGCTGGAGCGCCAGCTTGGCCGCTAGCCTGCTGCGCGAACATAGCGCGCCGCAGGTGCTGCTGCTGGGCCTGCATCTGCTGGCTTGAGAGCCACGCGCCTCAAGCAAGGCAGGCGGCCGCGCCCCGCTCGGAGTGGGCCGGTCAGGCTGACTAGCGGCCGCTTGGCTTACTCCTCCCAATGCTCATGTCGCAGGCACGCCGAAAACCTGTGTAAACTTCTTCAGCTTTTCCTTTCGCAAGGGTTCGGAAGATTGGTAGTTTCGTCTACAAGGCCCGAATGCCGGCATGGCCTCGAACCGCATTAAGTACTCGCTTGCCCTCCTCCATTGAAACAAGCCCACAGATCGCAGCGCCCGAGGCAGCGCGACTGAAACTGGCCATCGTGATCCCGACGTTCAATGAGGCAAAGAATGTCCCCGTGCTCTTGGGCCGACTTCTCGCCGTGTTCGGGGAGCTCGACACTTGGGAAGTGATTTTTGTCGACGACGACTCCGCTGACGGAACTTGGCGGGTCATTCAGTCGCTATCGATTCAGTATCCGAACGTGCGCTGCCTCCGCCGCATCGGCCGCCGGGGCCTGTCGAGCGCTTGCACCGAAGGCATGTTGTCGTCGAGTGCTCGCTACTTCGCCATCATGGATGCAGACCTGCAGCACGACGAAACCAAATTGACCGACATGCTGCGAGCACTCGATGAGCAGGAATTCGATCTGGCAGTGGGCACGCGCTACATGCCCGGAGGCAGCATCGGTGACTGGCAGGCCGATCGCCTGCAAGTAAGTCGAGTGGCTACTTGGATGAGCCAGCGCTTGCTGGGCCTGCGCATCAAAGACCCCATGAGCGGCTTTTTCATGCTTCGCCGCGAGGTCTTCGAAGAGGCGGTTTACAAGTTATCTGGCATCGGCTTCAAACTCCTGGTCGACCTGCTGGCCTCGTCCCGCGGGGATTTAAAGATCAAGGAGATCCCTTTTCACTTCGGTGTCAGGCTCGAGGGCCAGAGTAAATTGGACTCCCGGGTGATCTGGGACTATCTGATGCTCCTGGCCGACAAACGGCTGGGGCGTTTGATGCCCGTGCAGTTGCTTTCTTTCGGGCTCATTGGATCGCTGGGGGTATTGGTCCATATGCTGGTGCTGGCCATTTTTATGGCGGTGTACGAGCAGCAATTTGTGACCGGGCAGATTCTGGCCGTCTCCATCTCCATGGTCTTTAATTTCTTCCTGAACAACGCCTTGACCTACTCGGACAAGAAGTTGAGAGGCGGAGCTATGTTTTTGGGTTTGCTCAAGTTCATGGCGGCCTGCTCTATTGGCGCTGCTGCCAACGTTGGCGTGGCGTCCTGGATTTACGGCGACATCGGTTCCTGGCTGTTTTCAGGGCTGGCAGGGATACTGGTAGGCCTGATCTGGAACTATGCGACCACCTCGATACTGGTGTGGCCGGCAGCGGGCAAGCCTGCCACGGGGCGCTGAGATGACCGGCTTGAAGCAAACCCTGTTCACGGGCTGGCCGGTCAGCCTGATGGTGGTTTTGCACTTGGTGCTGGCATTAGGTACGGGGCTGTCGCCCGATGAAGCGCATTACGCGCTTTACGCATACCACCTGGACTGGAGCTACTACGACCACCCTCCCATGGTGGGCTGGTTGCAGTGGCCCGCGGTGCGATGGCTGCCCGGGGATCTGGGTATACGCTTGCTGCCCATGGCGGTCTGGCTACTGAGCTTGGCATCCTTGTCGCAACTGGTCAACGCACTGTTTCCCCAACTGGCGACGACCCGTATCTGGCGCACGAGGCCCGACGTGCTCCTGTTTGCACTGAGCCCCATGCTTTTTTTGCTGGGTTTGGCCTGGGTGCCCGACACCTTGCTGATGGCGCTGGCCTGCCGGATCATGCTCCTGACCTGGCGCCTGGCCAAGCTGACTCCAAACAGCGGTGCCGCTTGGTGTGAACTGGGCCTGTGGGTCGGTGTGGCCGGACTGACCAAATACACCGCGGTGGTGCTGGTGCTCGGTGTGGTGCTCGCTATGTGTCAGGCCCAGGGCATGGCTTGGCTCAAAAGGCCTTGGCCATGGCTGGCCGCGGGCATCGCTGCGGTGTGCATTGCTCCGGTGATTTTTTGGAACGTTCAGCATGATTGGTCGTCGATTCGTTATCAGTTCGACCATGCCAACGGCTCGTCCAACTGGCGTGCAGATCGTGTCATCACCTATTTTCTGACCCTGGTGCTTGCCTATGGCCTGGGGCTGGTCTGGTGGGTCTGGAAAGGGTTGCTCGACAAATCCAGCTTAAAGCCCGGGGAACTATCCGCCCGAGGACTGTGCTTGTATTTTGGTCTGCCGGGTTTGGCGATGTTCTTGTACTTTGCCGGCGGTGGGCGCACCCTGCCGCACTGGCCCGCCACGGCAGTGATCGCATTGTTGCCTTTGGCAGCTGTAGGCTGCCTTCGCCTCCTCGACCAAAACCGAAAGGCTGTGCAAGTGCTGCTGGCGTCGCATTTGCTCCTCATCACCCTGGCCAGCGGCTTGATGCTCAGTGCCGGATTGGGCCAGCACAGCGCGGATGCATCCTCACGTCCGGCGGCCAACCCATTTGCAGATCTGCATGGCTGGCAGCAGGCTGCTGAGCGGGCAGAGCGCTTGGCGCAACGAGAAGGCGCCAACACTTTGGCGGTCATGAACTGGAGCCTTGCCAGCCGCATTGCCTGGTATGCCCGACCCCTGAGTGTCAAGGTGGTTAACAGCCGTCAGGATCAGTTTGACCTCTGGTTCGGCCCGATCAAGGACTCGGACAAAGTGATTCTTGTGAACTGGTCCTTGATGAAATTTGTGCCGCCCACCGGGCCTGGACAGTTTCAACAATGCACCGCGCTAGAGAGCCTGCCGGTGTCACGCTGGGGCAGGCAGATCGCGCACTTTGACTACCTACTTTGTGACGGCTGGCCGGGCGAGCCGGCAAGGCCCGCGTCATGAATCTCAAACCGCGTCCAGGTCCCGCCAATCACTGGCAATCCTGGCCCTGGCTCGCACTAGGGGGTTTTGCCTGTGCCCTGACTTGGCACGGGCTGGGCATACCGCAGCAAGACTTGTTTCTGTTTCTCAATTCCCTAGCAAACCAGAGCTATGCGGCTTTCTGGGGAGGTGTGACCTTGTTAGGCGACACGGTGGTGCTGCTGTGTCTGATTGCTCCGACCTTACGTTTTAAGCCCAACTTGGTGATGACTCTGATGGCGGCCATTCCAGCCGGCAGCATTATGTCTGTGGGTTTCAAATCCGCATTGGCCGCCCCCCGGCCCGGCGATGTGCTCGATCCTGCCCTCGTGCAGGGAATATTTGGTGCGCTCAGTGGCAACAGCTTTCCTTCTGGGCATACCCTGACTGCCTTTTGTGCAGTGTGCGTCAGCTGGATAGTCATGGGTCCCTTCGATCGGTCGCTTCAGGCCAGGCTGCTGGGCGTCCTTGTGTTTGTCCTGGGTTCTATTGTTGCGCTGTCGCGTGTGATGCTCGGCGTTCATTGGCCCATCGACCTGATCGCCGGTGCCAGTCTGGGCTGGCTTGCCGGCTTGAGCGGTGGCTGGCTGATGAGCAGCCGGCCAGACTGGGCCCACTCTCGCCGCTTGATCTGGGGTTTGAGCGCTTTGCTGGCTTTGCTGTCCTTGCATCTGGCCTACCGGGCATTCCTAACGGACGATGGCAGCGCAGTTGTGTTGTGGCTGGCATCACTCATGCCCTGGGTGAATTTGGCGCTGCAACGAAGGGCCCATCTGAGCGCAAAGTCGAACGACACCCACCCGCAGGGCCCCCGTCCCAGCACCTAACTGACTTTCCTGCCGACAGCCCTGTTGCACCAGCGCCGACGGCGTTCAGCGCTTGCTCGGCGGCAAGTCCGTGCAACTGCCATACGCCACTTCGGCCGCCATGCCTATGCTCTCGCCCAGCATGGGATGCGGGTGTATGGTTTTGCCAATGTCCACCGCGTCGGCGCCCATTTCGATGGCCAATGCCACTTCGCCAATCAGGTGGCCCGCACTGGGGCCGACGATGCCGCCGCCAAGATCTTGCCGTGGCCGTGATCGATGCCGGCCAGGTCGAGCCGCTGAACAGACTCTCGGTGTAGGTATCGGCTCCGCGCATGGTGCTCTATATGGTGGCTGGCGTGATGGCTTCCTGCCAGATGGATGAGCCCGGCCTCAGGCTGACTTCAACGGTAGGTATTTCAGCAGGCTGCGGCGAGCAAATGCTGCGGATTTTTAATGAGGCGGCTTGAAACCCCTCAAACCTCTTCGTCTGAATAGCCAACTTCTCGCTGGTGGCGAATGCGGGCAACCATGACCCGGTCTAGGACATCGTCCCATTCATAGCGCGCCAAATAGCCGCTGCGCCTGCGCGAGATGATCAGTTCACGCAAACCACCTTCCACCGGGCGGCCAATGCCAGGCTGATGCGTCAACACTTCGAGCGCATCCAAGATGAAATCAAGCAGATCTGCAGCCCATGGATCTTCGGACTCGTGCAAAAACGTTTCAAGGCGAACCAAATCCTGAAATGCCGCTGGGCTCAGAAATACGGTGCTCACAGCTCAGCCCATTTTTTTCAGATGCAAGGGCGCTGGCGGCGCACTCTGCCCCTGACGATGCTCTTTCAATTGAGAAAAATAAGCCCGAACATCCTCCAGCGCATGAGCTGTGCCGGTGGCCTTCATGACCGCCAGCGCTTCAGCCGAGTCTTGGGCAAAGGTTTGCCGCAAGCGCTTGCGCTGCGCGGCATCGGCCAGTGTGCTCACCATAAATGCGTGCAGGCTCATGCCCATTTGCTTGGCATCTTCTTCGAGCTGCAGCTTGAGCGTGCGGGGCAGTTTGAGGCTGGTGGGGGTGGTGGCAGGAACAGCGGGCATGACAAGCTCCATGGATGGGTAGTCAAAAGTGACTACTTCAAAGATTCTACACAGCTGCCGACTGAGCATTGACGACTCGCCGCCGCCATGCGGGCCACATCAAACACAAGCACCATCCCTTGCGGGACCGGGCTTGGTCAGGTTGACTGGTGGGAGGCCTTGCTACTTGCGCGCAGGCGGCAAGTCCGTGCAACTGCCATGCGCCACTTCCGCCGCCATGCCTATGCTCTCGCCCAGCGTGGGGTGTGGGTGTATGGTTTTGCCAATGTCCACCGCGTCGGCGCCCATTTCGATGGCCAATGCCACTTCGCCTATCAAATCGCCCGCGTTGGGGCCGACGATGCCGCCGCCCAGGATCTTGCCGTGGCCACTGCCAGCATGGCCGTCTTCCAATCCAGCCTCAGGGCTGTCGTCAAACAGCAGCTTGGTAAAGCCTTCGTTGCGGCCATTGGCGGTGGCGCGGCCCGAGGCGGCCCAGGGGAAGAGGCCTTTTTTGACTTTGATGCCTTGGGCCTTGGCCTGGTCTTCAGTCAAACCCACCCAGGCGATTTCGGGGTCGGTGTAGGCCACGCTGGGGATCACGCGGGCATTGAACGCGCTGGCGGCCAACTCTTTGTTGCCTTGCAGCTCGCCAGCGATCACTTCGGCGGCCACATGCGCTTCGTGCACCGCCTTGTGCGCGAGCATGGGCTGGCCCACGATGTCGCCAATGGCAAAGATGTGTGGCACGTTGGTGCGCATCTGGATGTCGACGTTGATGAAGCCGCGCTCGGTGACTGCCACACCGGCTTGGTCGGCGGCGATTTTTTTGCCGTTGGGCGTGCGGCCCACGGCTTGCAAGACCAGGTCGTAAGTGCCTTCGCTCTGGGTGCCGTCCAAGCCTTCAAACTGGACCTTGATGCCCTCAGGCGTGGCTTGTGCGCCCACGGTCTTGGTTTTGAGCATGATCTTGTCAAAACGCTTGGCGTTCATCTTTTCCCAGACCTTGACCAGGTCTCGGTCAGCGCCTTGCATGAGGCCGTCCATCATCTCGACCACGTCCAAACGGGCACCAAGTGAGCTGTAGACCGTGCCCATTTCCAGACCGATGATGCCGCCGCCGACGATGAGCATTTTTTGGGGCACGCTGGCCAGGGCTAGCGCGCCTGTGGAGTCCACCACGCGCGGGTCTTGGGGCATGAAGGGCAGGCGCACGGCTTGGCTGCCGGCGGCGATGATGGCGTTTTTAAAAGCCACCACTTTCTTGGCGCCGGTTTTTTCTTGCGCGCTGCCGGTGGTTTCTTCCACCTGCACATGGTGGCTGCCCACAAAGCTGCCGTAGCCGCGCAGCACGGTGACCTTGCGCATTTTGGCCATGCTGCCCACGCCGCCCACCAGCTTGCCAACCACCTTGTCTTTGTGCTCGCGCAGCTTGTCGATGTTCAGCTTGGGCGCGCCAAAGCTCACGCCCAAATCGGCCATGTGGCTGACCTCGTCCATCACCGCTGCCACATGCAGCAAGGCTTTGGAGGGGATGCAGCCCACGTTCAGGCACACGCCGCCCAATTCAGCATAACGCTCGACCATCACGACCTTCAGGCCCAGGTCGGCCGCGCGGAAGGCCGCCGAATAGCCGCCGGGGCCTGAGCCCAGGACCAATACGTCGCAGTCGAGGTCGGCGGAGCCAGCAAATGCCACCGCCGCCGAAGCACTGGAACTCCCTCCCCCGCTGGGGGGGGGTTGGGGAGGGGGCACGGTCGGTGAAGAAGCGGACACCGCTGCCCCCACCCTGCCCTCCCCCAACGGGGGAGGGTTGGACGCAGCCGACGCATCCAGCATCAGCACCACCGAGCCTTCGGCGGCCTTGTCGCCAAGCTTGACCTTGATTTCCTTGACCACACCGGCGTGGCTGGAGGGGATTTCCATCGAGGCTTTGTCGGACTCCACGGTGATCAGGCTTTGCTCGGCCTTGATGGTGTCGCCGGCCTGGACCAGCAGTTCAATGACCGTGACTTCCTCGAAGTCGCCAATGTCGGGGACTTTGATCTCAATGAGGGATGCAGCACTCATAGGTGGGGAGCTTTCATTTTCAGCGTGTAGAGCTCAATCGGCAGGGCCGAGTTTTTGTCGAATTCACAGCCCGCCGTCACACCGGCCAGAGCGACCTCGCGCGCGCTCTTGGCCTTATCCCAGCAGGCATGCATGGCCCCCAGCCCAAAGCTGCGGCCTGAGCCTATGCCCCAGAATTGTTTGAACTCAAAGATTTCACGGTAGCTGTAGAGCCCGTAGATGCCGGTGTGGTTGGCAATGACCACACTGAACTGGCTGGACTCGTAGGGATCGTTGTCGTCTTCCTTGGTCTGCAGGTAGAACTGGTCCTTGAGCACCGGATGCAGGCGGGTGAATGTGTCAAAAATCTCGTCCTTGCTGCCCAGCAGCACCTGCTCGGGCGGCAGGGAACTCATCGCCTTGCGAAGCACGGGAAAGTGCGCCACCGATCCGGCCATGCCCACATAGCTCACGCCCTGAGGTGTGTCGAGCCTGAGAATCTTGCTGTTGGTCTCGAAACGGCTGCCCAGCCGCGTATCACCAAAGGTCACCAAGGTATCGGCAGCGATCGCCACCTGCCCAGCCTTCTTCACAATCACCAATGTCGTCATGTGCTGCCCCGCTTGCGCCAACTACGGCACGAAAAACCGTAGGTTACACGCACAGCACGGCTGAGCTTCACAGCAGCACACGGCGCATGTCGCCCAGGATCTGGCCGAGGTAGGCGTTAAAGCGCGCGGCCGCAGCGCCGTCGATCACGCGGTGGTCCCAGGTCAGCGACAGCGGCAGCATCAGGCGCGGCACAAACTCCTTGCCATTCCATACCGGCTCCATGTTGGACTTGCACACGCCCAAGATCGCCACTTCAGGTGCATTGATGATGGGAGTGAAATAGCGCCCACCGATGCCGCCGAGACTGGAAATGGTGAAGGTCGCGCCGTTCATGTCGCCCGGGGCGAGCTTGCCCTCGCGCGCTTTCTTGGCCAGTTCGCTCATCTCCTGGCTGATTTGCAGGATGCCCTTCTGGTCGGCGTCCTTGATCACCGGCACCATCAGGCCGTTGGGGGTATCGGCAGCAAAGCCGATGTGCCAATAGTTCTTGTAAATCAGCGCATCGCCGTCGAGCGAGCTGTTGAATTCGGGGAATTTCTTGAGGGCAGCAACGCTGGCTTTGATCAAGAAAGCCAGCATGGTGACCTTGATGCCGCTCTTCTCATTGTCCTTGTTGGTGGCCACCCGGAAGGCTTCAAGTTCGGTGATGTCGGCGTCATCGTGGTTGGTGACTGCCGGAATCACGATGGCGTTGCGGGTGAGGTTGGCGCCGCTGATCTTCTTGATGCGGCTCATCTCCTTGCGCTCGATGGGACCGAACTTGGCAAAGTCCACCTTGGGCCAAGGCAGCAGGTCCAGCCCGCTACCGCTGGCTGCCGGCGCCTTGGCCGCCTGGACCTGAGCCTGCGCCCGGGTCTGAGCGCCGCCACTCATCACCGCTTGGGTGAATTTCTGGATGTCTTCAGCAGTGATGCGGCCCTTGGGGCCCGAGCCCTTGACCTCGCCGATGGGCACCCCGAGCTCGCGGGCGAATTTGCGCACCGAGGGCGAGGCGTGGGGCAGGCCTGGCGCGGGGGTACCGGGCTGGTGGGCAGGCACGCTGGCTACAGGCGCCGCGACGGCTTGACTGCCACTCCCGCTTGCGGGTGAGGGTTGGGGTGAGGACTGGCTCGCAGCGGTCACACCCTCACCCCGACCCTCTCCTGCAGGGGCGGGAGAGGGGGTGGGCGCGGGGCTTGCAGCGACGCCAGCGCCTTCAACCATCGCAATCAGATCGCCGATATTGACCTTGTCGCCGACCTTGACCTTAAGCTCCTTGAGCACGCCAGCAGCCGAAGACGGAATCTCCATCGAGGCCTTGTCGGATTCGACGGTGATCAGCGACTGCTCGACCTTGATAGCGTCGCCGGGCTTGGCCAGCAGCTCAATGACCGAGACGTCCTTGAAGTCGCCGATATCGGGTACGCGCACTTCGACCGGGCCTCCCGCCTGACTCCCTCCCCCGCTGGGGGAGGGTGGGGGTGGGGGCGCAGTCGGCGCAGGCGCGGTCGGCGCAGACGCCATGGCCGCTGCCCCCACCCTGCCCTCCCCCAGAGAGGGCGGGCTGGAAGAAGCCGCAGCTTCGAGCACCACAATCACCGAGCCTTGCTTGACCTTGTCACCAAGCTTGACCTTGATCTCCTTGACGACGCCTGCCTGGCTGGACGGAATCTCCATGGAGGCCTTGTCGGACTCCACCGTGATCAGCGACTGCTCAGCCTTGACCGTGTCGCCGGGTTTAACCAGTAATTCGATCACCGCGACCTCGTCGAAGTCTCCGATGTCCGGAACCTTGATGTCTACCAATGCCATGTGTGTTGTCTCCTGACGTGCGCGCCGCCTCAGGCGTGCAGCGGGTTGGTCTTGTCGGCGTTCAGGCCGTATTTCTTGAGGGCCTCGGCCACCTTGGCAGCTGGCAGCTCGCCCTGCTCCGAGAGCGCCTTGAGTGCGGCGACCACGATGTAGTGGCGGTTGATCTCGAAGTGCTCGCGCAGCTTGCTGCGAAAGTCGCTGCGGCCAAAGCCGTCGGTGCCCAGCACCTTATAGGCGCGACCGGCCGGCACAAAAGGCCGGATCTGCTCGGCATAGGCCTTCATGTAGTCGGTCGAGGCAACCACCGGGCCGGCCTGCGTGGCCAGCTGCTGCGCCACGAAGGGCACACGCGGCGCATCCAGCGGATGCAGCAGGTTCCAGCGCTCGCAGTCCTGACCATCGCGCGCCAACTCGTTCAAGCTCGGGCAGCTCCAGACGGCAGCGGCCACGCCCCACTCCTCTTCGAGCAGTTGCTTGGCGGCCATGGACTCGCGCAAGATGGTGCCCGAGCCCAGCAGGTTGACCTGCAGCTTGCCCTTGCCCCCGACCTTACCCGGCTCCTGCAGCAGGTACATGCCCTTGATGATCTGCTCCTCGCTGCCGGCTTTGAGGCCCGGCATCGGATAGTTCTCATTGAGCAGGGTCAGGTAGTAGAAGACGTTTTCCTGCTTTTCGACCATGCGCTTGAGGCCATGCTGCATGATGACGGCCACCTCATGGGCGAAGGTCGGGTCGTAGCTGATGCAATTGGGGATGGTGCCAGCCAAGATGTGGCTGTGACCGTCCTCGTGCTGCAGGCCCTCACCATTGAGCGTGGTGCGGCCCGAGGTACCGCCGAGCAGGAAGCCACGCGCCTGCATGTCGCCCGCAGCCCAGGCCAGATCGCCTATGCGCTGAAAGCCGAACATCGAGTAGTACACGTAGAACGGGATCATGATCCTGTTGCTGGTGCTGTAGCTGGTGGCTGCGGCAATCCAGCTGGACATGCCGCCGGCCTCGTTGATGCCCTCTTGCAGGATCTGACCGGCCTTATCCTCGCGGTAGTACATCACCTGGTCCTTGTCGACCGGCGTGTATTGCTGGCCTGCAGGGTTGTAGATGCCGACCTGCCGGAACAGGCCTTCCATGCCGAAGGTGCGCGCCTCGTCGACCAGGATAGGCACCACGCGCGGGCCCAGGGCCTGGTCACGCAGCAGCTGGGTCAAAAAGCGTACATAGGCCTGGGTGGTGGAAATCTCGCGGCCTTCCGCAGTGGGCTCGAGCACCGCCTTGAAGGTCTCGAGCGAAGGCACGGTAAAGTTCTCTTCGGCGCGGGTACGGCGGTGCGGCAGGTAGCCGCCCAGGGCCTGGCGCCTCTCGTGCAGGTACTTCATCTCCGGGGTGTCGTCGGCCGGCTTGTAGAAAGGCAGCTTGGGCAGCTCGCTGTCGGGAACCGGAATGTTGAAGCGGTCGCGGAAGATCTTGATGTCCTCGTCGGTAAGCTTCTTGGTCTGGTGCACCGTGTTCTTGCCTTCGCCGGCCTTGCCCATGCCAAAGCCCTTGACGGTCTTGATCAACAGCACCGTGGGCTGGCCCTTGTGCTTGACCGCAGCGTCATAAGCCGCATAAACCTTTTGCGGATCATGGCCGCCACGGCGCAGGTTCCAGATGTCGTCGTCGCTGAGGTGCGCCACCATCTCCAGCGTACGCGGGTCGCGGCCGAAGAAGTGCTTGCGCACATAGGCGCCGTCATTGGCCTTGAAGGCCTGATAGTCACCGTCTACGGTGTCCATCATGATCTTGCGCAGGGCGCCGTCTTTGTCACGCGCCAGCAGCGGATCCCAGTTGCTGCCCCACAGCAGCTTGATCACGTTCCAGCCCGAACCGCGGAACTCGCCCTCGAGCTCCTGCACGATCTTGCCGTTGCCGCGGACCGGGCCGTCGAGACGCTGCAAATTGCAGTTGACGACGAAGATCAGGTTGTCAAGGTTCTCGCGTGCGGCCAGGCTGATGGCGCCCAGCGACTCGACCTCGTCCATCTCGCCGTCGCCGCAGAACACCCAGACCTTGCGGTTTTCAGTGTTGGCAATGCCGCGGGCGTGCAGGTATTTGAGAAAGCGCGCCTGGTAGATGGCCATCAGCGGACCTAAGCCCATGGAGACGGTGGGGAACTGCCAGAACTCGGGCATCAGCTTGGGATGCGGGTAGCTGGACAAGCCCTTGCCGTCGACCTCCTGTCGGAAGTTCAGCAACTGCTCCTCGGTCAGGCGCCCCTCGAGATAGGCACGTGCATACACGCCGGGCGAAACATGGCCCTGGATGTAGAGGCAGTCGCCGCCGTGGTTTTCGCTCTCGGCATGCCAGAAGTGGTTGAAGCCTGCGCCGAACAAATGCGCCAGCGAAGCGAAGGAGCCGATGTGGCCGCCGAGGTCGCCGCCGTCCGCTGGGTTATGGCGGTTGGCTTTGACCACCATGGCCATGGCGTTCCAGCGCATGTAGGCGCGCAGGCGCTCCTCAATCTCGATATTGCCGGGGCAGCGCGCCTCCTGGTCAGGCTCTAGGGTGTTGACATAGCCCGTGTTGGCCGAAAACGGCAGGTCTATGCTGTGCTGGCGGGCCTCTTCGAGCAACTGCTCGATCAGGAAATGCGCCCGCTCCGGGCCCTGGGCCGCGATGACGGCCGACAGGGCATCCAGCCATTCACGGGTTTCTTGTTGGTCCTGGTCCTGAGGGGACAGGCCGATGTCTTTGGGTTGAGCCGCCATTTTGAGCCTCCTGCAATGGTTCTTGCCATCATCGCCGAGGTGAGCTTGCCCAGCACATCGCCAGGGCCGCCCACCCGCATACGAATCAATCTGGAGTGTCGCACACTTCTTGCCAATTTCAAATAGTGCCTATTGATTTCACATTAAGAAATTTTGAAATAGACATCCTTCTTGGCATCCACCAGCAGCGCTGTACTTGCAACAGACCACTACACTCGACAGCCCATGTCGCCCCAGTCCACACCTCGCCCCGAGCGTGCGCCCTCGGCCTTGTTGGCGGCCTGGCGGCGCTGGTGGAGACGACTCTCACCAGCACGTCAGGACCGTTTCGTCACACTCGGGCCCTTGCTGGCCGTGGTCCTGTTTCTGGCAGCGGTGACCGCCGCCTTTGCTTATCTGCGCATCGAGGAGATAGACCGCGAAGCCGAGGCGGTGCGCCGCGACGTGGAATACGCCCAGCAGCGCCTGCGCCTGCGCCTGCTCGAGCGCCAGGAACAGCTCATGCGGCTGACGCGCGATGTGTCCAACCGGGAAATCCGCCTCGCCGATTTTGCGCAGCAGGCCGAAACCATGGCCAACCAGCATCCGGAATTGCTGGCGGTCAGCTGGGTCGATGCGCGGCGCAGGGTGCGCGCCATTTATGCCTCGCCCAGCGCCGGGCCGGCCCAACAGAGGCAGGCAGGCGACACGCTGGCGGCCGGCGAAACCGAGCAAACCTTTGGCTTGGTACGCGATCTGCGCCAGCCGGTGTATTCCCGGCCCCTGGGCGCGGGCAGCGAGACGGCGGCAAGCATCCCCACGCTGCAGCTGCAAATTCCGCTGGACAACCAGGGGCGCTTTGACGGCGTCATCCTCGGCGAATACTCACTCGACGCCTTGCTGCGCTTTGGTGTGCCGCCGGAGGTCAGCGCGCGCTACGCAGTGGCACTGACCGACGATCAGGGCCAGGTCATGGCCGGCAGCCTGCCGCCGGCCCGTCCGACGGCGGCCCAGTTACTGCCCTGGTATCAGGAGGCAGCGGTGTACGAAATCCCGGTATCGCCGGTGGGCAATGGCCTGCTGATCCGAGCCCAGGGCTATCGGACTTCACTGGGGGTGGTGGGCAGCGGATTTTTCTGGCTGGTCAGCGCGCTCAGTGTGCTCACCGTCTGGATGCTGCTGGGCACCTGGCGTCACACCCGCCGCCGGGTGCAGGCCCAGGAAGCGCTGGTGACTGAAACCAATTTCCGGCGGGCGATGGAAAACTCCATGCTCACCGGCATGCGGGCGCTCGATCTTCAAGGACGCATCACCTATGTGAACCCGGCTTTTTGCCAAATGACCGGCTGGAGCGAGCCGGAACTGGTCGGCCGCACCGCCCCCTTTCCCTACTGGCCCGACGACGATGTGGACTGGCTGATGGCCCGGCTTGACGAAGAACTGGCCGGCCGCTCGACATCCGGCGGCTTTGAGGTGCGGGTCAAGCGCAAGGACGGCTCGATTTTTGATGCACGCATGTATGTCTCACCGCTGATCGATCCACGTGGGCAACAGGCCGGTTGGATGACTTCGATGACCGACATCACCGAGCCCAAGCGCATCCGGGAAGAGCTGTCCAATTCCTATGAGCGCTTTACCACCGTGCTGGAAGGGCTGGATGCGGCCGTGTCGGTGGCTCCGCTCGACAGCGCCGAATTGCTGTTCGCCAACCGGCTCTACCGGGCCTGGTTTGGCGGCGATGTGGCCGGCCACCTGCAACTGATCACACAAGCAGGCATGCCGGCGGTAGCGCCCAGTGACGACCTGCTCGATCCGGTCGACTCGCTGGCCGGCCTGCCCACCCACACCCTGACCGCCGCTGCGGCTGAAAACGCCGAGATTTTTGTGCCCGAGCTGGGCAAGTGGCTAGAGGTACGTTCGCGCTACCTCAGCTGGGTCGATGGACGGCTGGCGCAAATGATGATCGCCACCGACATCACGCCGCGGCGGCAAGCTGAGGAGCAAGCGGCCATGCAGGCCGAGCGGGCCCAGACGGCCAGCCGCCTGATCACCATGGGTGAGATGGCCTCCTCGGTGGCACACGAACTCAATCAGCCCCTGACCGCGATCAGCAACTACTGCAAGGGCATGGTCTCGCGCATCGAGCGCGGCAACATCGACACCGCCGATCTGGTCGGCGCGCTCGACAAGACCGCCCGTCAAGCCCAACGCGCCGGCCAGATCATTCACCGCATCCGCGCCTTCGTCAAACGCAGCGAGCCCAACCGGACGCCCTCGGAAGTGGCCACCATCGTCAGCAACGCGATGGAGCTGGCCGACATTGAGCTGCGCCGCCACCATGTGCGACTGAGTCACTACATCGCGCCCAGTCTTCCCAAGATCATGGTCGACCCGATTCTGATCGAGCAGGTGTTGATCAACCTGCTCAAAAACGCGGCCGAATCCATCGAACAGGCCGGCCGCCCCACCGCCCGCCGCAGGGTCGAGTTGCGGGTCAGCCGCCACCAGACGCCCGACCAGGAGGAGATGGTTGAATTTACCGTGCTCGACTCCGGCCACGGGCTGTCAGAAGAAAACAGCAAGCGCCTGTTCGAGGCTTTCTACTCCACCAAGGCCGAGGGCATGGGCATAGGGCTCAAGCTGTGCCGCAGCATCGTGGAGTCCCACCAGGGCCGGCTGGAGGCCGAGAACCTCTACAATGGTGACGAAGTGTTAGGGTGCCGATTTACCTTCTGGCTGCCCGCCGCCTCAGAGACTGCCGCAGTTGACCCTGGGCAGTCCGAGGAGTCCGTTGAGGCCTCCCTGCGACGATAAATTTTTCAACCGCCACGCTTTAGCAAGGTTCGCATGAGCTTGATTCCGAAAAAAGGCACGGTGTATGTTGTTGACGACGACGAGGGCGTGCGCGACTCCTTGCAATGGCTGCTCGAAGGCAAGGACTACCGGGTGCGCTGCTACGACTCGGCTGAAACCTTTTTGAGCCGCTATGACCCGCGCGAGGTGGCCTGTCTGATCGTCGATATCCGCATGGGCGGCATGACCGGGCTGGAACTGCAAGACCGGCTGATGGAACGCAAAAGCCCACTACCGGTGGTTTTCATCACCGGTCACGGCGATGTACCTATGGCCGTCAGCACCATGAAAAAAGGCGCGATGGACTTCATCCAGAAGCCTTTCCAGGAAGAGGCGCTGCTCAGCTTGGTCGAGCGCATGCTCGAACAGGCGCGAGAAAGCTTCAGTGAATACCAAAACAGCGCCAGCCGAGACGCCTTGCTGGCCAAGCTGACCTCGCGCGAGGCTCAGGTGCTGGAGCGCATCGTCGCTGGCCGCTTGAACAAGCAGATCGCCGACGACCTGGGCATCAGCATCAAGACGGTCGAAGCGCACCGCGCCAACATCATGGAAAAGCTCAACGCCAATACCGTGGCCGACCTGCTTAAGATTGCCCTGGGCTCAACAACCACCGCCAAAGCCTGAGCCGCCGAACGATCCACGCCAGCGCCCGCTTGATGCGGGCGTTTTTCATCCCAGCTTCAGACACCCACCATCATGACGGCCCAACTGATCGACGGTAACGCCCTCTCCACCCGCCTGCGCGCCGAAGTGGCACAGCGCGCACTGGCCCTCAAGGCCCGCGGCATCACCCCCGGCCTGGCGGTCGTGCTGGTCGGTGACAACCCAGCCAGCCAGGTCTATGTGCGCAACAAGGTCAAGGCCTGCGAGGCGGGCGGTCTGCACTCGGTGCTGGAAAAGTATGATGCCCAGCTGAGCCAGGCCCAGTTGCTGCAGCGCATCGCCGCCCTCAATGCAGATCCGGCCATCCACGGGATCTTGGTGCAGCTGCCCCTGCCGCCGCACATCGACGCGCAGACGGTGATTGAAGCCATTAGCCCGGCCAAGGACGTGGACGGTTTTCATGTGGCCAGCGCCGGCGCCCTGATGACCGGCCTGCCGGGTTTTTGGCCCTGCACGCCCCATGGCTGCATGAGGATGCTCGAATCCATAGGGTATGAACTCAAGGGCAAACATGCGGTGGTGATCGGTCGCAGCAACATTGTGGGTAAACCTATGGCCCTGATGCTGCTGCAGCAAGACGTCACCGTCACCATCTGCCATTCGCGCACGCCAGACCTCAAGGCCCACACCCTGCAGGCCGATGTGATCGTGGCCGCCGTGGGCAAGCGCAAGGTACTCACCGCCGATATGGTCAAACCCGGCGCCGTGGTGCTGGACGTGGGCATGAACCGCGACGACGAAGGCAAGCTCTGCGGCGATGTGGACTTTGCTGGAGTCAGCCAAGTGGCCGGCTACATCACCCCGGTGCCCGGCGGTGTCGGCCCGATGACCATCACCATGCTGCTGGTCAATACCCTGCAGGCGGCCGAGGCAAGCGCCGGCTGAATCAGCGGCGAGCCAGGCGCCAAAAAGCGGCGCCAGCGCTAAGCCACTGCAGCACCAGCATGGCGCTGCCCAGGCCATGCCACAGGCGCAGCAACTGGCCCTCGGCGCGGGCCGCCACGATGCGCGGTGCCACCGCCAGCTCTAGCAGCAGGGCCAGCAGGAGACCGGCCACCACCGGACGCATCAGGGCCTGTGACAGGGCAGCCAGGGTATAAGAATCAGACCGCGATACAGCCATGAGCAGGAGCAGCCCGCAGCCGCAGGACAGCCAGGTCTGGGCCGAGAAAAGCCGTGCGGCCATGCTGCCAGCCATGGCCGGACTGGGCAGGTGGGTAAACAGCAGCGGCACCACCACAAAGCACAGCGCAGTCAGACTGCCCCACCACAGGCCAGCGGCTAAGGTGGCCCAGCGCAAGCGCTGCAGTTCGGACATCGAAGCTGTGCTTTAGCGGTAGCTGACCGAGACAATCTCGTAGCGCTTGACGCCACCGGGCGCCTGCACCTCGGCGGTATCGCCCTCTTCCTTGCCGATGAGCGCACGCGCGATCGGCGAGCTGACATTGATCAGGCCGAGCTTGAGGTCGGCCTCGTCCTCACCGACGATCTGGTAGCTCACCTGCTCGCCGCTGATCTCTTCTTCGAGCGCCACGGTAGAGCCAAACACCACCTTGCCACCGGCGTTGACCTCGGTCGGGTCGATGACCTGAGCGGCCGAGAGCTTGCCTTCGATTTCCTGGATGCGCCCTTCAACAAAGCCCTGGCGATCCTTGGCCGCGTCGTACTCGGCGTTCTCACTGAGGTCACCCTGAGCCCGGGCCTCGGCGATCGCAGCGATCACCGCCGGCCGCTCGACCGTCTTGAGCTGATGCAGCTCAGCCTTGAGCTTCTCGGCCCCGCGTTTGGTGATGGGAAGGGTGGTCATGAACCGTCTCCAGGGAAAAAAGAGAAACCGCCGCCGGTTGCCCGGGGGCGGTGAACGAACTAGGCTTTCGGCGAAGTGTAATGCATGGCTACAGCCCGGCATAGCCGGGCTGTAGGGTGTCAACTCGCGGCCAGCTGACCGTGCAACTCCTGCAAGGAGGAGACCGACAGGTGCTGCAGATACTTCATCCCCTCGACCGCTGCCTCAGCACCTGCAAGGGTGGTGAAGGTGGTCACACGGGCAGCCAGAGCCGAGGTGCGGATCTGGCGCGAGTCGGCGATCGCGTTGCGGCGCTCTTCCACCGTGTTGATGACCATCACGATTTCATCGTTCTTGATCATGTCCACCACATGCGGCCTGCCCTCGGTGACCTTGTTGACCAGGGTGCAAGCAATGCCGGCCGCCATGATGGCCGCTGCCGTGCCCTTGGTGGCCACCAACTCAAAGCCCTGGGCCTTGAGTGCGCGCGCCACCTCGACCGCGCGCGGCTTGTCGGCGTTCTTGACGGTCAAGAACACCCGACCAGAGGTAGGCAGGCGGGTTCCGGCGCCCAGCTGCGACTTGACAAAGGCCTCGCCAAAGGTCTTGCCCACGCCCATCACCTCGCCGGTGGACTTCATCTCGGGGCCCAAGATGGTGTCGACCCCCGGGAACTTGACGAAGGGGAAAACCGCTTCCTTAACGCTGAAGTAAGGCGGCGCCACCTCGGCGCCTATGCCCTGCTCGGCCAGGGTCTGGCCGACCATGCAGCGTGCCGCCACCTTGGCCAACTGTATGCCGGTGGCCTTGCTCACGAAAGGCACGGTGCGCGAGGCGCGCGGATTGACCTCCAGCACAAAGATCACGTCCTGACCGTTCGCGTGCTGAATCGCAAACTGAACATTCATCAGGCCCACGACATTCAGGGCAGCGGCCATGGCTGCGGTCTGGCGTTTGATCTCGGTCACCGTTGCGGCCGATAGCGAGTACGGGGGCAGCGAGCAGGCCGAGTCGCCCGAATGCACGCCCGCCTGCTCGATATGCTCCATCACACCGCCGATGAAGGTTTTACCAGCCGGGTCGCGCAGGCAGTCCACATCGCATTCAATGGCATCGTTCAGGAAGCGGTCGAGCAGCACCGGCGAGTCGTTACTCACCTTGACCGCCTCGCGCATGTAGCGCTCCAGATCGCGCTGCTCGTGCACGATTTCCATGGCCCGCCCGCCCAGCACATAGCTGGGGCGAACCACCAGGGGATAGCCCAGTTGGCTGGCCTTCTCAAGCGCCTCGCCCTCGGTACGGGCGGTCGCATTGGGCGGCTGGCGCAAGCCCAGGCCGTGCAGCAACTGCTGGAAACGCTCGCGATCCTCAGCCGCATCAATCATGTCGGGCGAAGTGCCGACGATGGGCACGCCGTTGCGCTCCAAATCAAGCGCGAGCTTGAGCGGGGTTTGGCCGCCGTACTGCACGATCACGCCCAGCGGCTTTTCCTTGTCGACGATCTCCAGCACGTCTTCCAGCGTCAGCGGCTCGAAATAGAGCCGATCCGAGGTGTCGTAGTCGGTGGAGACGGTCTCTGGATTGCAGTTGACCATGATGGTCTCGTAGCCGTCTTCACGCAGGGCCAGTGCTGCATGCACGCAGCAGTAATCGAACTCAATGCCCTGGCCGATCCGGTTGGGGCCGCCACCAAGTACGATGATCTTTTTGCGGTTAGTAGGATCAGCCTCGCACTCACCGCCCTCGGCCTCATAGGTCGAATACATGTAAGCGGTGTGGGTGGCAAATTCAGCCGCACAGGTATCGACCCGCTTGTAGACCGGCCGCACGCCCAAAGCCCTGCGCCGCTGGCGGATGGCTTGATCGGTGGTGTGCAGCTGCTTGGCCAAACGACGATCCGAAAAGCCTTTTTGCTTGAGCTGGCGCAAGGTGACGGCGTCGATGTCCTCCAGGCTCTTGGTCTCCAGCTCGAGTTCGATTTTGACGATCTGCTCGATCTGCACCAGGAACCAGGGATCAATGCGGGTCAGCGCATGGACTTCATCAACGCTCATGCCCAGGGCAAACGCATCACCGACGTACCAGATGCGGTCAGGGCCCGGCGCGCCCAATTCCTTTTCCAGCACCTCGCGGTCCTGGGTTTTCTCATTCATGCCATCCACACCGACTTCCAGCCCCCGCAGGGCTTTCTGGAAGGATTCCTGGAAGGTGCGGCCCATGGCCATGACCTCGCCCACCGACTTCATCTGGGTGGTCAGACGCGAATCGGCCTGCGGAAATTTTTCGAAGGCAAAGCGAGGAATCTTCGTAACCACGTAGTCAATCGATGGCTCGAAAGACGCCGGGGTGGCCCCGCCGGTGATCTCGTTGCGCAGCTCGTCGAGCGTGTAGCCTATGGCCAGCTTTGCCGCCACCTTGGCGATCGGAAAGCCGGTGGCCTTGGAGGCCAGCGCCGAGGAACGAGACACCCGCGGGTTCATCTCGATGACGATCATGCGCCCATCTTTGGGGTTGATCGAGAACTGCACATTGGAGCCGCCAGTATCGACGCCGATCTCGCGCAGGACCGCCAGCGAGGCGTTGCGCATGATCTGGTATTCCTTGTCGGTCAGGGTCTGCGCCGGCGCCACCGTGATGGAGTCGCCGGTGTGCACGCCCATGGGGTCGAGGTTCTCGATCGAGCAGACGATGATGCAGTTGTCTTTCTTGTCGCGCACCACCTCCATCTCGTACTCTTTCCACCCCAGCAGCGATTCTTCAATCAGCAGCTCATTGGTGGGCGAGGCCTCCAGGCCGCGCTTGCAGATGGTCTCGAACTCTTCA
>JAIXOM010000064.1 GCA_027486755.1 Comamonadaceae bacterium
ACCCTCATCATCAACGCCAGCAACATCACGGCGCTGGCTGTGAACAGCGGCAACGCGGCTCAAGCCATTGCCCGCATTGACGGCGGCAGCGGCACCGACACGCTGGAGATCACCGCGTCCTTGGACCTGAACGCCATCAGGCCTGCAGCCATCCAGAGCATTGAGCGCATCAACATGAGCGCCAGCGGCATCTCGCTCACCATGGGCCTGCTCGATGTGCTGGGCTTGTCCGAGAAAAACAACCCCTTCAACACCGCCACCGGCTGGACCGCCACAAGCACAGGCGGCGCCACCAATTGGGATGCCTTGAACAACGGCGCGCAAGTGGTGGTAGACGGCACCGCCAGCAACGACCTGTACCTGAGCGGCGCTTGGCAAAGCATTGGCACGGTGCAAAACACCGTGGGCGGTGTGACCAAGACCTACAAGGTATTGAGCGACCTGACCAAGGCCGAAGCCCAAGTGCTGGTGGACAGCAACGTGATCGTGCACCTGGCTCCCACGGTGATCAGCACCGCCAACGAGTTGGCCGGTTCTTTGAACCTGGGCGAGGCCAACAGCGCCGGTACGCCGGTGCGCATCAGCCTGGCCAACACCGATGCCGCATCGGGCAACACCATTCAGTTGAACTGGGGTGGTCAGCTGATCACGGTCACGCTGACAACCACCGACCTGACCGCAGGCTTTGTGGACATGCCCGTGACCACGGCCCAACTGCTGGCGGCTACACCCGTCGGCAGCAGCGCCAACGTGAACGCGGTGGTGACGCTGCTCAGTGGCGCCACGGCTGTGGCGACTTCAGGCGGGCAGCCGATTGATGTGAACTTCATCGTGCCGACGACGCCGATCATCGCTGCCGGCATGGCCGCTGCAACGCTGTGGTCGACGACGAATACGACCAGTTCGCTGGCGGGTATTCCAGAGGCTTACTTCGCCACGCTCACGTCCACCATGCCCGCGACAGCCCCTGCGAACGTGGACAACACTTTGTGGTACTCCGAAGCTGTGACATCAGGCAGTTTGGGCACGGTGCTGCGCGTGGCCTTGCCCACTTCTACGCCTGGTACCGCAACGACGAATGCACCTGTGCCCACGGTGGCAGGTGACACGGTGACGCTGGTTTGGGGTGACCAAACCCTGACGGCCACCGTGAGCGCCACCAACATCACCAACAGGTATGTGGATTTCACGGTCACTCAAGCCCAATTGGAGAGCCAGACCTTTGGCAACGTGACGGTATCGGCTTCAGTCACCAGCGCGGTTAGCGGCAACACCTCACTGACCTCGCCATTGGTGGTGAACTGGAACTACAACTTGCCCCTGGCAGAGCTGGCCAGCTTGAGTCAGGGCTTTGAGATTCAAGGCAACGTGAGCGCTGGCAGACTGGCCTATTCGAATGAAAGGCTGGGCCTGGTGAACGTGGGCGACATGAATGGCGATGGTTTTGATGACGTCGAGGTGTCATCCATCGATGGCACACGTTACATCGTCTATGGCGGCAACCGATTGGGCGCCGTGAATGTGTCGCAGATGTCGGTGGCGGGCAACAGCTTTGGCTTCACCATCACGGGTGCAGGCACGCTTGAGCCCACCCGTGGCGGTGACATCAACGGCGACGGCCTAAGCGACCTCTTGATAGGCGGCCGCATTATTTTTGGCAAAACCACCAGCATCGGGCAAGTGGCCATAGGCAGTTTGGGCACCAATGGCTTTACTTTCACTGGCACGGGCACTGCGGGCACCATGCCGACCGTGGTGGGCGACGTCAACGGTGACGGCTATGAAGACATGTTGTTCAACAGCAGTACCAAAAACTACTTGGTGTTTGGTGGCACCAATTTCACGCCGGGTGGCAGCATGGCCATGCCCACTGGCACCTCGGGCACGTTGGCCACGGGCACCGGCTCGGGGACGACCTATGTGAGCATCACCGGCGGTGTGGACACCTCGGGGGGCACACTCACCACCCAGCGTGGTGATTTCAATGGCGACGGTTACAGCGACTTTGCTTTGGCGCAAGTACCCTCCAATGGGACAACGGGGCCGGCATATGTGTTTTTCGGCAGCGCCAGTGCGACGTCTTGGACCACTGGCACGCTCACGTCCCCCACCAACGGCCGGGGCTTTGTCATCAGTGGCTTTACGGGGAGTGCTTCGTTGAAGTTCAGCACACCCAATGCCGGTGACATCAACGGCGACGGCATGGAAGACATGGCTTTCAGCGACGGCGAAAGCCGTGGGTTTGTGCTGTTTGGCAAGACCGGCAGCACATCGGTGACTTTGAATGACTTGGTGGCGGGCAATGGTGGATTTGTCATCAATTCCACGACCACCGGTTTGACGGACATTGATGCGGTCGGCGACTTCAACGGCGACGGCCTGGCCGACTTCGTGGTGGGCAGCAAAACCATAGTGAGTGCGACCGCGATCGGTGGGGCTTATTTGATTTATGGGCGTACCGCGACCACAGCGCTGGCTTTAGAAGCCTTGAGTGCCACGGAGGGCTTTCGCATTGACGGCTATACGGCAACCACCGGCACGCAGCTGGGTCAAACGGTGAGTGCCGCTGGGGACATCAACGGTGACGGTTTTGCCGACTTGATGATCGGCACGCAACAGGGCGAGGCTGTAGGCGCCGTAGCCGGTGCGGGTGTTGTCCGCGTGGTTTACGGCGGCGTCGACAAGCTCGAAAGCATGACCTTCCAGCCAGCCAACGGCGACGCGATCGGCACCACGGGCAATGACACCCTCACCGGCACCAGCGGCAACAACCAGTTGGTGGGCGGTGACGGCAACGACACGCTGACCGGCAACGGCGGCGCTGACGTGCTCTACGGCGGCCGAGGCAACGACACCATTGTGGGCAATGCCGACAACGTGGCCAAGATGAGCTTGAGCGGAACGGCGCAAGCCATTGCCCGTGTGGACGGCGGCAGCGGCATAGACACCTTCCAGCTGGACGGCGCAGGCATCTTGCTAGACTTGAGCGCCATCAGCGGCCCGGCCCTGCAAAACATCGAGAAGATCGACCTGACGGGCAGCGGCAACAACAGCTTGAAGTTGAGCTTGACCGATATGCTGCAAAGCTTTGATAACTCCAACGTGTTCAACAGCAGCAACACCACCAGCGGTCTGGCCGCCAAGGAGACGAAGAACCAGCTTCTGGTCGATGGCGATGCGGGCGACAAGCTGGTGCTGAGCGACCTGGCCAACTGGACGGCTGCGGGCACCAACGTGGTGGCCAATGGTGAGACCTACGTGGTCTACAACCACAACACCAGCGCGCAGCAGTTGTTGATTGACCAGGGAATTTTGGTCTCGGCTGTGTTGTGACCGACTCTACCCACGCCTACGCGAGCGAGGTCCTTCAGTGGCTCAAGCAGGGCGTGGCCTTGCGTGCCCAAGGGCAGCATGAAGCCGCGCTCCAGGCCTACCAAAAGGCGGTGGCCTTGCCCGGCGCGCCTGCGGAGGCGTTTTTCAACCTGGGCAATGTGCTGCTGGACCTGGGGCGTTGGGAAGAGTCTGCCGCTGCGATGGAGCGCGCGCTGCACTTGCAGCCGCAGATGGCTGCGGCGCTGATGCAACTGGCGCGCTGCGAAGTCAGGCTGGGGCGGCTGAAGGCGGCGGATGCGCATTTTTCAGAGTTGCTCCAAATCGACCCCCAAAATTTCAGCGCCTGGCTGGAGCATGGGAATTTGCACCGGCAGTTGGGCCAAGCCGACAAGATGCTTGCGGCCTACCAACAGGCGGCCGGCTGCACGCCCCAGCGCTGGGAGGGCCTGCTGGCCCTGACGCGCAGCCTGGAGGAGGCCGGTCGTTGGGAGTTGGCGGCGGTCAACTACCAGCGTGCGGTGGCACTGGCGGGCGAAGCGGCGGGGCCGGCAACCAAAGCGGAGCGCAGCAACCCGACAGCACCTCACAGCCGGGTGAGGCAGGTGCATTGGCACATGGCGCGCTACAGGCTGGAGCGGGGCGATGCGGCGCGCGCTTTGGAGGCGATGCGCCAGGCCTTGATGGCCGCGCGCATTGAGCACCCACGCCACCCGCTGGGGGTGGATGAGCGGGCTGAAATGCAGATCGACCTGGGCGACATCCAGATGCGCCTGGGCATGACCGCAGAGGCCCACCGGGCTTTTGAGCGGGCGAGCGGGGCTGCCTCAGAGGCCACCCTGGTGCGCCTGGCTGAAATGTCTTTTCGCTACAACCTGTGGCAAGAGGCGCAGGCGGTGCTCAAGCGCAATGTGGCGCTGCACCCCCAGAGCGCCACGGCGCTGTGGAACCTGGCCCATTCCTGTGCCGAGTCCTGGCAGATGGAGGAGGCGCTTGAGCACTTGGCCAGAGCCGAAGCCATAGCGCCGCAGCCGGGGGCACTGTCGATGCGGGCCAGTGTGGCGGGCCGCACGGGCGATGTGGAGACGGCCTTGCGCCTGTACAAGGCGCTGGCCGACGCCGAAGGGCCTTTGTCCAAAATGCGTTCTAGCGCGGCCATGAGCGCGCTCTACAGCGACCAGCTCAGCGCCCAAGAGGTGGCGGCCTTGCACCGTGAGCTCTTTGCGCCTTTGGGGGCGGGTGGCCGCAGTGTGGAGAGCTTCGCCAACCCCCGGCAGCCGCACAAGCGCTTGCGCGTGGGCTTGGTGAGCGCCGATTTTCACCACCAGCATCCGGTAAATATCTTCATGCAGCCGGTGCTGGCGCGAATCGATCAAGCTCAGTTTGAGCTGACTGTGTATTTCACCGGGGTGTCGCACGACGACCAAACCCAGCAGGCGCGCTCGCGCGTGGCGCACTGGGTGGAGTGCACACACTGGACCGATGCGCAAATGGCAAAGCGCATTGAAGGTGATGGCATAGACATTTTGGTGGACCTGGCCGGGCAAACCAGCTTGCAGCGCATGAGTATGTTTGCGCAAAGGGCCGCGCCTGTGCAGCTGACGTTTTTGGGCTACCCGGGCTCGACCGGGGTGCCGAGCATGGACTGGATATTGGCCGACCCGGTGGTGGCGCCCGAGGGCAGTGATGGCTTGTATTCCGAACGGGTGTGGCGCTTGCCGCAATCGGTGTTTTGCTTCGCGCCCGAGGTGAACTACCCCTACCCCAAGTACACGCAGGCTCATGCGCAGCGCACGCTGACCTTTGGCTCCTTCAACAACCTGCCCAAGATCACCCAGCACACGGTGGCGCTGTGGTCCCGGGTGCTCCAGGCCGTGCCGCAGTCGCAGCTCTTGCTCAAGGCGCCGAGTTTCAAAGACGAGGGCGCGATTCGGGCCTTCAAGGCGCGTTTTGCCGCGCACGGCATTGACGAATCTCGCCTGGTGTTTCGCGGCCCAGTGGGCCTG
>JAIXOM010000031.1 GCA_027486755.1 Comamonadaceae bacterium
GAGTACATGGCCCAACCGGGGGGTGCCTCCGGCGGCCTGGCAGGGGCCTGAAGATAAAAAAACAGCAACCCATAACCAATTCACCCAACCGCCTCACACACAGAAATACTGACAGTCCCGGAGCGCCTGACCATGCGAGCCAAGCTTATGAGTGAACTGCAAACGGCTGCTGCTGCCATGAAAGACCCCCAACGCGCTGATGCCCTAGCGCGCTACGCAAGTCTCGATGCCACATTGGGCAGAGCGACCGAAAGGATAAACGCCGCCTACTGGGCTTTGGTCGCTTACCCCGAGCTCGGCAAGGACGCATCTGATTCGCCCGTCATACCACTATTGCAAATGCTTTATGCGGGCAAGCCTCTGTCCGAGACGGAACTGGCTCAAATCGAGCTCCTTTTCCCCGCGCCGCCAGCGCAGTAGATGCTGATCCAGCGCCTGGCTTGCATACACCAAGCAGCCCGTGCGCCAAGAGCGCTAGGCTCACTTGCTTTGGAATGAGGTGGCCTGCCCAGCCATGGCCTCGACGCGTCCTGCTGGCTGCGAAGCCAATGACAAGCGCAGATCTGCGAGATGCGGTGCGTTGCCACTGCCGGCACGGTGCGGCGCCAGATAGCGCTCCAGGCTGCTTCTGAAGGCCAGCTCCTCAGGCTGATCGATGCCCATGCGCTTACCGTCCAGGGCTGCCAGGGCGATACGTTCTGCCACCTGAGTAACAAGCGACGAGCGGTTCACCGACACAGACTCCCTTTGGCGCAGACCGGCGACCGGATCTGTCCCGAGACCAGCTTGACCCACCACGCTTGGCAGTCCCACTTTGCCATCGAGCTCTTGCATTGGACCGGACAGAGCGCTCCTTGGCTGCACCCCGGCACTCTCCTGCCGCGCGACCGGCCCTGAAAGACGTCCGGAAACTCCCATACCTGACATCACAAACCTCCTCGCTCACCGACCACATGAAGAGCCCTCAGACCTGCGATCCAAAGGTCTCGACGAAGTTGTTCATTCATCATGCCAACTCTGCGCCTCAAGCACGCAGCCCCGAGGAAAACAAGGCCTCGGCCTCGGTCTGCCCCTGCGCCACCCGACCGGCCCGCACGATCAGTTCGCGCAAATGGGTCCAGGCCGCACGCAAGTCGGTGGCGGCATCGAGCACCTGCGCCAGGACCTGCTTCAAACCCTCACCACTGAGGCCCTCGATAGCCACCTCCCGCGAGAGCATCAGCGTGTTGTCCACACTCACGAAGGCGGTCGCGCCGTGGGTAAACCGGGTGATGCTGTTGAGCTGGTGCAAGAGCAGCAGGCGCTCGCGCTGGGCCGGGTCAGAGCCGGCGTCCTGCAGCTTGAAAATTTCCACATCGATCACCGCCCTGTCTACCAGCGGGTGCAAAAAGATGAAAGCAAACAGGCCATCATGCTCAAAACTGACCTCGGCACCCTCATCAAAGCCGCTGGCGTCCGCCCCAAGCGCCTGCACAAAATCCCGCACGGCCTGCAAATAGGCTTGTTCAGTGCTCATATCCCATCCAAATGGCATCCCCGGTCGATCCGCACCACGACCAGGGAAATTCCAAAAACTGTAATTTAAAGTAAAGCAATCTTACACCGACCGCCAGCCGCTGCGCGGTCCGGCGCATCAGGTCTATCAGCAGGCCCGGCCTACCCTTGAGCGAAGCCTCAAAGGCAGCCATCCATCAGTTCAAGCTTCTTCCAAAATTTTTTACATTTTGATACGATTCAGGGGTCTAAAAAGTCACTCGAATACCATGCGCGACCCTGCCGCTTCCAAGTCCAATTCCGCAGCCCAGCTCAAGCTCGCAGATGGTGCGCAGCCTGGCCACAGTGAGTCCACCGATACCGCAGCTCAAGGGCCCGCCCTGCAAGCAAGCTCCGGCGCACGCCCCCGGCGTCGCCATCCAGCGCAGGACTTGCAGACCCCTGAGGCAGCCGCGGCCCTGCAAGCGCAGCCGCCCAGCCCTCAGGATCTGAGCTCGGAAGAAGGCTCTTCTGAAGCCCGCCCCGGCGCAGCCGCCGAGGCATCGGCGCAGCCCGCAGCCGCTCAGCTGGAGCTGTTCGAGTCCCTGGACTGGCCCGCACTCACGCAGCGCCTGCCGGGCAGCCTGCTGGCCGATGCCAGCGGGGCAGCCTTGCCCAGTGCCAGCACGCCAGGCGCAGCAGGGCCAGCAGCGTCCGGAGCCAGTGGCGCCGGCGCGGCCGGCGGTATCAGTGGCGGCACGCTCCTGGGCTTGGGCGCTCTGGTTGCCGTCGGCGCCGCAGCGGCCGCAAGCCATTCACCCGCACCCGCTCCGGCGCCCGCACCCGCTCCGGCGCCCGCTCCGGCGCCTGCGCCGCCCGCCGATACCCGGGCCCCAAGCCTGCAATCGATCAACGCTTCAGCCAGCGCCGACACCATCAGCCTGCAATACGACGAAGCGCTGTCAAGCACACAAGCTCCAACGGCCGGCCAGTTCACCGTGGTGCAAGCCGGTCAGACCCTGGCCGTCAGCGCGCTGAGCGTCGCCGGCAATGTGCTCACGCTCAAGCTGGCGGGCGATCTGAAGGCCGGCGCCTTCAGCCTGGCCTACCGAGACAGCACCGCAGGCAACGACACCAGCGCGATCCAGGACGCCAGCGGCAACGATGCAGCCAGCCTGCTGCGCGGCATCGCCGCCGACGGCTATCTCCTGGGCGCGAGCATCTACATCGACGCCAACGGCGACCGCATCGCGCAAGCCCATGAAGACACCGGCATCAAAACCGGCGCGGATGGCAGCTTTGTGCTCAGCGATGTACCCGCCGGCAAAGGCTTGCTGGCCGTCGGTGGCATCAACACCGACACCGGTATTGCCAACACCTTGACCCTGAGCAGCCCGGCCGGCTCGGGCGTGATCAACCCGCTGAGCACCTTGATGCAGGAGATGATCGCCGCCGGCACCCTGGGCGGCAGCACGCCGGAGCAGCGCATCAGCCAGGCATCGGCTCAGCTGGCACTGGCCTTGGGCCTGAACCTGCCCGCCGACGGCGACTTCAGCCGCTACGACCCGCTGGCCGACGCCAGCGCAGCCGGACTTGCCGCGCAAAAGGCTGCGACCCAAGTGGCAACACTGGCCCAATTGGCCAGCAGCGATCCCAGCAAGCAGCGGGCCTTGATTCAAGCCCTGGCCAGTGACCTGGCCAATGACACCAGCGCCACCGGCATGGCCGATGCAACGCGCATCGCCGCTGCTCTGTCGGCTGCAGGTATCGGTGGCGTTGACAGCAATGCCTTGGCCTCGGCCTTGGGCCGGCTGGCGGCAGCCACCTCCCTCAACGCGCTGAGCCAGGCGCAATCGAGCGAACTGGGCCTGGCCATCGCCACCCAAACAGGCAGCGCGCCGACCGCAGCGATCGGTACCAGCAAACTCATCCTCAAGCCCGGCGAGCAGGCACTGGTCTCCTTTGCCTTCAGCGAGCCTGTCGAGGGTTTTGCACTGAGCGACGCCACCTTGAGCAATGCCAGCCTGTCCAACTTGAGCGCGCTCAGCGGTGGTCGCATCTACACCGCCACCCTCACCCCCAAGGCGGGCGCCCATGGCGTCATCGCCATCAGCCTGGCCGCCGACAGCTACCGCAGCGCGACAGGCCAGGCGGGCGTGGCCGCCAGCGGCCCGGCCGGCTTAAAAATCGACAACCGGGCTCCTCTGGCTGATATCGCGGTTCAAACCACGCCCTTGGGCGTCGGGCAAACCAGCCTGGTGACACTGAGCTTTGATGAAGCCCTGTCCTATTTCGATGGCACGCAGATTACCGCCCTCAAGGGCAGCCTGAGCGCCTGGAGCGGTACCGGTCTGCAGCGCAGCGCCACCTTTACCCCCACCGACGGCCTGCAAAGCACCCTGGCCACGATCGATGTGCCCGGCAGCGCCTATCTGGATCTCGCGGGCAACCCCGGCATCACTGTAGGAACGGGCTTTTCCATCGACACCTTGCCCCCGCTGCTCGATCTCAGCAGCAATAAGAACACCCTCAAAATCGGGGAAAGCGCCACCGTGACGCTGCGCTTTAGCGAAGCGGTCAAAGGGCTGGATACGTCCGACATAGCCACCGGCTACGGCACGATCTCCGCGCTGCAGACCAGGGGCAGCCACGTCTACACGGCCACGTTCACGCCGACCCCAGGCGTCAATGAGCGCGAAGTGCCCATCAGCCTGCAGGCCAATGCCTACACCGATCTGGTGGGCAACATCGGCATCGGGGAGATCGGTATCTCCCTGCGGGTCGACACCCGCGCGCCCAGCCTGAGCATCACCAGCAATCGCAGCAGCCTGATCGCCGGACAGACCGCTACGATCACCTACACCTTCGACGAGACCGTCAGCGGCTTTGATGCCAGCGACGTGGACGTGGCCAACGGCAGCCTCAGCGGCTGGAGCGCGGCAAACGGCGCCAATGCCGGCAAGGTATTTACCGCCGTCTTCACCCCCACGGAGAACTTCGCAGGCCCGAGCAGCACCCTAGGCGTGAGCGCTGGCAAATACGTCGATGCCTTGGGCAACGCAGGCGAGAGCGCCAGCAGCCTGAGCTTGAGCGTGGACACCAAGGCACCGAGCGTACTGTCTCTGAGTACCAACGCCAGTGCGGGGACCATCACCCTGAGCTTTGACGGCGCACTCGATGCCTCGCAAGCGCTTGCGAGCACGGCGTTTGCCATTGCCCAGGGGGATCGTGCAGTCACGGTCAACAGCGTCACCCTCTCCGCAGACAAGGTCACGCTCGGCGTCACCGGCTTGCTGGCCGGTGAGTTGTTTTCCCTGAGCTACAGCGACGCCGCAGGCGACGGCACGGTGGCTGTGCTGCAAGACGCAAACGGCAATGACGTGCCCAGCTTCATGCGCGGCATCGTGGCCGACGGCTATGTGCGCGGCGCCATGCTTTACATCGACGCCAACCGCGATGGCATCGGCCAAAGCAGCGAATACACCGGGGTAAAAACCGGCGCTGACGGCAGCTTCTTGCTGCCGCAGTGGCATAAAACCGGGCCTATTTTGGCCATAGGCGGCGTCAATACCGACACCGGCATACCCAACACCCTCACGCTCAGCGCGCCGGCCGGATCGGTGGTGGTCAATCCCCTGACCACCATGGTCGAGCAGCTCATGCGCGGCAACGCCAACATCACCACCGAGCAAGCCAACGACCGCGTGATCACCGCATTGGGCCTGCCCGATGGCGTCAATCTGGGCGAATTTGACCCACTGACCAGCAGCAACGAGACGGCCATTGCCTTGCAGAAAATAGCCGCCAAGCTGGCCACACTGGTGATGGGGGTGAGCTCTGACAGCACGCAGCAAGCCCATCTGATCCAGGCATTGGCCCAGACCTTGAGCGATGCAGCGGCGCAGGACCAAGCGGTGAACCTGACCAGCACCCAATTCCTGGGGTCGCTCCTGCAAGCCTCGGGCCTTGCCTCTGCCCAAGGCGCAGGGCGCATGAGCCAGGACATCGGTGCCAAGCTGCAGGCCATTGCCGACGCCGGCAGTCTGAGCGAGATCTCGCGGGCGCAGTCGCTCGCGCTGGACGATATCGCTCCTGCCGCGCCGATCTTCAAGCAAGCCTTGCCTGGGGGCGCCGGGATGGGGCCGCAACTGACCTTCAAGATCAAGGTCGGCGGCACCGACGGCACCGCAGCGGCCGCCGGTGACACGCTGACTGTGGCCTTTGCCAACAATGGGCCCACCCTCACCCAAACCTTGACCACCGCCGACATTGCCAGAGGCCTGGTCACCGTTCAGATTGAACCGGCCTTGCTCTCCGAGCCGTTTACGGCCAAGCTGAAAGACGCCGTCCATCAGGAGAGCGCTGAGGCGCATCGCATCGACGCACCCGACCAAGTCAACCTGGGGGAACAGCTTTCGGCCTACGTGCTGATGGGACTGGACTCGGCCGGCAAGATCAACCTGCCCGGTGTTGGCCCGATCGACAAGCTGCTGCTGCCGATGATCCAGCCTCTGCTGGACGCGTTGACCGCCCTGCCAACGGTCAAACGCGCTTCGGCGCCTGCCCCACAAGCCAGGCCGCTTGCAGCAGCAGATTTCGATCTGAGCATGAGCAGCAGCGACGGCACCTACGACTTCTTTGCCGATACCCCGACGGATTACAGCGGCGACAGCAGCTCGAACATTGACTGGGATTTCAGTGAGGACACACCGCCCCCCACACCGGGCGAGGTAGATCTACTCCCGCCTTCACCGGCGCCGGATGACACCGCGCCGCCGGTCACGCCGGCCGAGATCCCCGAGGACCCTATCGACTTCAAAGCTTGGGCCGCACAACACCTGGACTGGGACTTCCAGGGCGGCTGGGATCCCGCCACCGGAGGCTACATCAGAGCCGTTGGTCTCATGCGCGATGTCTTGTTTCCCATGGCCGGCAGCCTGGGTAACGAAGCGGTCAATATTTCGGTCGACGCTCTCCTCGACCTTGACGCCGCCATCGAGCTCAGCGTCTTCGTCAGCATGGTCGAGCAGGAGATCACCGAAGACGGCAAGACAGTGACGCGCAGCTACGCCGCCATCGATACCGAAAAGACCGTACTCGGGGTGTACTTCCAGGGCGGCTTGAACCCTGGCGACCAGGTCTCGGGCACCCTGGGGCCCTTGACCCTGACCCTGACCGACCAGGATTCGGCCAGGGCGGACGCTGCAGCCATCATCAAAAACACGGGTCTAGAAGCTTCGGCCACGCTCAAGTTCCGAGACAACGATGAAGACGAGACCGACAAGCTTCTGACCCTCAACGCAGATACTTTTTTCGAGGCCTGGGACCAGATTGACACCGAGGAAGGGTTCGTCCTGTCTGACTGGATGGCGCTCAAAGCAAAGCTCAGCGGGCAGCTGTCGGGTAACGCGCAGTTGGTGCTGGACCCGAGCAAGCTCGTTCCCACAGACGACGCCACCGCGCAAGCCGTGCTGCAGTTCCTGCGCATGGACCTCAATGCCGACCTCATCGTTCCCCTGTCCCTGGAATACGACTCCACCCAAGCCACCACCCAGGACTACGGCCGACTCTTCCTGGATGACATCAGCATCGGTGTGGCGCCGGTGCTCGATGAAAAGCTGGGGCCCGTGGTCACGATGATGGACGATCACTTGGGCTGGCTGTTTGACTTTAAAGACCTGATGTACGCGCCAGTGCCCGATGCGCTGACCCAAGCCTTGCTCCAGGGCTTTTCCCCGATCCCGTTTCCGGACTGGCTGACCTCCATTTTGCCGGGCGACTACAAGGACAAAGCCGAAGACTCGCTCGAGCTGGACCTTTACGACATGGTCAACCAGCCCGTCGCCTCGATCAATTCAGGATTGCGCTCGGTTTTTGACAGCATGGACTACAACAAGGATAAGGAGCTCAGCAATTTTGAAGCCGTTAAGGGCACGGTCACCTTCCTCTACAAGGGCGCCAAGGGATTGACCGACATGTGGGACTACGTCAGCAGCGTCCCTGGACTCAAAGCCACTTTGACAAGCTCCGGCTTTGGCGCCATCCCCGTGGGCATCTTTGAGGGCGTCAAATTCATCACACCGGCGCTGGAAACCAGCCTGCAGTCGATTCTGGTCATTGAGCAGGTGCTCGATGCCATAGATGGCCTGGACCAGGTGGGTGACAGCTACGAAGCCGCGAAGGCGGATGACCTTTCCGCCCTGGCGCTCAATCTGGGTAGCCATGTGATCGACTTCAAGACGGGCTCCATCCAGACCCTTGAGAAAGGGATTTACAGCAGATTGGAGGATTTCACATCGCCGGGCGGCTTCAATCCCGAACCGGGCCTGGGTTACGAGCAAGCCATTAGGCGTCTCTTGAGCGCTGCCGACAAGAACAACGCCACGGACAAGGACGACCAGGATGGCAGCTTCATCCACGAGCATGTATTTAAGGCCGCCGGCGTCACAGGGGTCAACAGCCAAAACGTGGGTGCGATGCGCAGCCTGCTCAATTCGGTCGCCATCGACTCAGCCAGGCTCAAGCTCAACCGCTGGGGCGACACCGTAAGGTCCCCAGACGCCACCGACCCCGACCCGTTGAAGACGGATGGTAAAGAGCCGCAGTTTGGCATTCAGGACGAGGTGGACTCCTACCGCTTCGTTTTTGACATCGTCAACGGCAAAACCTTCAGCAAGGAGTGGGTGACTGGTGTCATGCCCCACACCTTCGAATACCTCAGCAGCGATCGCAAATACGAGTATTTTCTGGCCACACACATCAAGGCCTTGGGCATCCCCGCAGCCGACTTCAATCCCAGCAAGGAGACCAAAGAGCTTTATCTCGGCGACGGATCGATGTCGATCCTCTACGACATTCTCCACGCGCAGAGCTTTCGGGCCGTAGACACCGTTGATGAACTCCAGGCCCTTTGGAGAGTCAAGAAAAAACTCGAGGACGCCAACAATAATCAGTTCGCCTCACCCAATCCCAAAACCACCAAGGTCAGCGAGCTGACCGCAGATGATCTGAGCCGACTCAAGCTGACGCTGCTTGATCCCACCAGCCTCAGCGCGGTCGTTGAGGTTCTCGCCGAATACGGCACCAAGACGGGCGAATCGGCCGACAAGTTTTATGATGCCCTGGTCCAAAACGTCAATGCTCGCAATAAATTTGTTAACGATCAGAGGGGGAATACCGACAACCTGTCGAGCAAACATGCTTTTGAAAAAATCATCAAGGCCGCAGCCAATAACACCGCTCAACTCGACGGACTGAGCTCCTTAGACTTCACCTTGGCTGGTATTGATGGTGTGAGCCAGCCCATCTTGCCCATGCTGCTGCAAATTCTGGACACAGACCGGATTCAGTTGCCTCAAGCGATGCGGGCGGATGTGCAAAATTTAGTCGACGCCATCAACGACATTTACGGGTTGGTCAACGACCAACCGAAGTCGTATCAAGAAATGACGTATGCCCTCGGTGAGATCTTCTTCGACGATGCCGTCAATGACAGCACGGCCTACCAAAAGAAGCTCGAGAACACGTTCTGGTTGTTGAAACTGCCCAGTATTGTCGATTACAGGGGAGGCAGCATCACATCGCTGGACTTGCTATCCCAGGTGCTCAGCCGTCAAACCTGGGAAAAAGTCGATACCTTGCCAGAGCTCGTAGCGCTGACCGATGCAGTCGAGTCCGTGGGCCGGATCATGCACACCGATTACCGCTTGTACGAAAACATAGAGCAGCGCCCTTGGGCCGCGAATCGGCTCGATCAATTGGGGGCCAGCAAGGATTTCAAGAACCTGATCAAAACCCGCACCACCGACGTCGCGGCCCTGACCCCGAAGAGCCTGGCATTGCTGGGATTTCCCGGGATCACCGAAGAAAGTGCTGCGGCCGTGACCGAAAAACTCAAGACATTTCTTCTTGAGTCACAAGGCGTGCCCTACCCGGTCATCAAGGACCCCATCACCTACCGCCAACTGCAGGCCATGATCGACGTGGAAACGTCGACCGGCCTGTGGGCCGACATCTTCAACGACCCCCGGGCCGAAAGCTTTACCGAGTTCTTCTACAAGCTTCGTGACGCCGGCTTTGATTTTCCCATGCTGCGAAATGGTGACTTCGTGGGTGACTTCGTCAATGCCTTGTTCAAGCCAGAAAGCGCAGAAGTGACGGAGCTGATGACCTTCACGCCCCAGTTACCCAGCCTGGCCCTGCAGCCCATCAATCTCTCGCACAACCTGCTCGAAGGCGTGGCCTCTGGCGTGAGCCTGAACGCCTCGCTCGAACTGGATGCGGGCATAGTGCCGCGCATCACACTGGGCGTGGACACAACGGGCTTGGTCGGTTTGGCCAAGTACATCAATGGCGGGCTGACTGGCAATCAAAGCATGACGCTGGGCGACGTCCTCGCAGGAATACCCAACAGCTTTTACCTGGCCGACAAGCACCTGAACAACGGCTCCATGGAAGACCTGCCGGAACTGGAGGCTTGGTTCAACCTCACTGGCATGCTTGAACTGCTGCTGGGCTCCAAGACCGGTCTGCTGAACGCCTATGCGAATGCGAAAGCGGGGGTAGATTTCGACTTCACGGTGGACCTGGTCGACCCGGATGAAGACGGCAAGGCCAGGCTGGTCGATCTCATCGACCAAGGTATAGCCGGCTTCGAGAGCGGTGGTTCCCTGGGCGCATTCGATGCAATGTTCGACCTCGACCTGGCCATCAATGCGCTCCTGGGCGTAGCGGCCGGCGTCAAGATGGACTTCTTGCCCAAAGACGGCCTGCCCTGGGATCCAGTGACCAACGCGGCCGTCACGGCCGTAGTGACAGGTGCAAAGTGGTTTGGCTTCCCCACCCAATTTGAGGCGAGCGTTGGCAAAGACTGGAACTTCCCGCTTTACAACTCAGCCACCGGCGAGAGCGTTTTCGGGGTCTGAGGCCCAAAGGACTTTCTCCGCAGCATGGCTGCGGGGAAAGCCGGGGGAATTCCTCTTTACGAGGCGACAGGCAGGGTCAGGGCGCGGTGGTCAGGCCGACTTCTGCACCACGCCCTTGAGCGAGTCAGAGACTTCCTTGTAGATGGTGCTGACGATAGACACCAGCATGCTCCACTGCTGAACCTGCTGCTGCATGGTCAGCATGTCCACCGTGGTCGGCTCGGAGGGCGCCCTCAGCAAGGTGTCGCGCAGCGCTGACTCGCGAATGCTCAGGGTGTTAAAGCCCAATTCACTGACAAATGAAGTGGAAATCGATCCGGTATTGCTCACGGCCATGGCGTACTCCTTGCTGATGGTCTGGGCACCTGCACCATCGGACTGTCAAAATTTGATGCAGATGTTACAGGCATTCTCATGAGAATGCTACGCGCAGCATCCACAGCGCCCAAGGCTGCCTGCAACTGAGCGTAGGTGGCACTGTCAGCGCCCTGCCCGGCCTGTTGGCGCAGCCGGGCCTGCATGTCATCGAGTTGCTGCTGCATCTGCCGCAGCAATTGCGGGCCGTCGGGCGAGCGCAGCCGCTCGGCCAGGTCAGAACCTTCGGACGATACAGGGGCAGCGCCGGTGGCCCCAGGCTGCGCGAACAATGGCGACGAACTCATCGCGCTCTCCTGAGGGTGCGGCCAAGGCTGTCTTCAAACACCACGGCCTCGTTGCTGATGGACTGCAAAACCAGGTCGCCGATCTTGCCACCGGGCTGCCACTTCTCACCCGAGCCCAGCAGCAAGAAGGGCCGGGGGCCCCCAATGACCGCCGATATGGCGGGCACCTCCGGCAAGGGGGGCGGGGCAGGCGCTGGGACAGCCTCCAGGGGGGCCGGCACCGGGGTGGGCGAGTCGGTGGCAACTGAGGGCAGAGGACTCAGGGCAAGCGCTGTGCTGCGGGCCGCAGCGGCCGGCGACGCGGGCTTGCCCACCGCCGGCGGGGTCACCGCTTGGGTCACCGTTTGGGTTACCGCTTGCGCCACCTGTGCGCCACCGAAGCTGCGGTGATCAATCGCCACCGCCTCGGGCAGCTCACTGTCGACCAACTGGCGGGCCAAAACCCAGTCTACGTCTTCCCGCTTAGCCCTTAACACCAACAAGCCACCCTCCTCGGCCAGGGGCACGATGCCCTCAGGCAGGTTGGGCGCCAATGCAAGGGCACGGACCACAAATTCAGCTTGCGTCAGTACCAGCGGGGTGTAGCGCCAGGTCAAGCGACTCACGGCGATGGTGAGGGCTTCCAACTGTTCGTTATCAGCCACCACCCCGCGCACAATCAGGCGTCCATCTTCGCGCACGCGGGCCTTCACCGCCGCAGCCAGCCCCAAATCAGCAATCACTTTGTTGACCTGCGCGAGGTTCACCTGCGCCGTGGCCGCGTTACCGGCCTGTACGGGTGCGCTCGCCTCTACCTTTCCGGCGCCGTTGGCCCAAATCAGCGCAAAAAGCCCGCCCAGAATCAACACGATGCTCGCAGCCGCCAGCAAGGCCCAGCGGACTGCACGGCGGCCTTCGGTCGGGGTCGCAGCACTGTTTGCATCGGCCGGCCTGGCCTCGGCAGGGTCGCTGCTATCCGTTTCAGGCTGAGCCCCTGCCTCACCATCCACCTCGGCCGCCGGTGTATCCCGCTCAATGCGCGTGTCGTCATCGGCCGGCGGCTGCGCCTCGGTCACGGGCTCAAAGCGCTGCCGATCAAAAGCCAATGGTGGCAAGGCCTGGGGCCAGGCTTGGTTCTCCTGCGCCAGAGCCAAGACCACATTGCCCCAGCGCCAGGCCTGCCCGGGCAGCACCTCCTGCTCAAAACCCGGCTCTCGCCACATCCAAGCACCGCCCTGCCCCGCACTGAACTCGGCCGCCGCCGGTGCATCGCGCAGCAGCACATCGGCATGATCACTGGCAGCCAGTGACACATGGCTCAGGTCGGGCCCCAGCGCAACCACTGCGCCCTCGTGCAAGCCAGCGAGCACGCGCAGCTGCAAAGGCATGAGCGTTGCCGTCTCGCTCATGCGGCTCCCGTGCCGATTGAACCTGGGCGAACGGTCACAGGTCCACCCGCGCCAGCGGCTGAATATTGACCTCCGGCACCAGCTCCTGGTAGGAGATCACCTGCAGGTCATACAAGTCCTGCTCGATGAGCTTACGCAGGTAGCGGCGAATGTCCATCGAGGCCAGCAAGACCGGCTTGTTGCCCGTGGTGGGCAATTTGCCGACGGTTGACTTGACGCTTTCCAGCAGCTTCTTGCTCACCGCCGGGTCGAGGGCCAGGTAACTGCCGCCCGATGTCTGGCGGATGGCCGCGCGCACCGTCTCCTCCACGCGCGGAGCGAGCAGGTAGGCAGGCAGCATATTGCGGCCGGCCGAGTACTTGTGGCTGATCTGCCGCTTGAGCGCACCGCGCACATACTCGGTCAAGAGTACAGAGTCCTTTTCTTTCTGCCCCCACTCCACCAAAGCCTCCAAGATCGTGCGCAGGTTGCGCACCGAAATATCTTCTGACACCAGGCGCTGCAAGATCTCGCCGATTTTCTGCGCGGGCATGACCCGCATGGCCTCTTTGACCAGATCCGGAAAGCGCGCCTCCATGGCGGTGAGCAGGAATTTGGTTTCCTGAATACCGATGAAGTCCGGCGAATACTTGCGCAGCACCGAGGCCAGGTGATAGCTCAGGATTTGACTGACATCCATCACCGAAAGACCCGCCTTGCGCAAGGAGTCCTCCATGGCCACAGGCAGCCAAAGCGACTCGGTCATCCCTGGCAAAAAGGCCGGCTCCCTTTCAAACTGCAGGGCCAGTGCGGTCAGACTTTGCTCCGGTTCACGGGTGAGGACAAAACCCGGTCGCAGCCGCCCCTGCCCCACCGGAACCTCGGACAGGAGGATTTGGTAGGCCGAGCCTTCTAGCCGCTCACTGAAGCGCAGGTGTATGCCCGGAAAAGGCACGCCCATCTCGAAGTACAGAGAGCGGCGGATCTTGATCAACTCCTCATTGAGCGAGGCCGCATCGAGCGAGCTGCGCAAAGACTCCGCCACATCGAGCATCAGCGGTACGGTGGGGATGAACTCGTCGGTACCGTCCATGCGCTTGGCCGGCGCAGGCTTGCCGGCGGCTTGCAGCGCGGGCACCTCGGTCACCTCGCCGGTCTTCTCATCGACCTGCTTGCGCGGTCTAAGCAGGTAGCCCATGCCCAAAAGCAACACGGCCAGCACCAGAAAAACCGGTGTGGGCATGCCCGGGATCAAACCCATGCCCAGGGCAATACCGCCACCGATCATCAGCGCCTTGGGCTGGGCCAGAATCTGCGCGCCAATGTCCTTTCCGACGTTGGACGGGTTGCCGTCGTCCGAATTGACGCGGGTGACGATGATGCCGGCGCAAATGGCGATGAACAGCGCCGGGATCTGCGCGATCAGGCCGTCGCCGATGGACAAGATCGAGTAAGTCTGGATGGCCTTGTTGGCGTCCATGCCCTTTTGCAGCATGCCTATGAGCATTCCGCCAAGCAGGTTGACGAACACGATGATGATGCCGGCGATCGCATCGCCCTTGACGAACTTCATCGCGCCGTCCATGGCGCCGTAGAGCTGGCTCTCTTTTTCGACGATGCCCCGGCGGCGCTTGGCCTCGGCCATGTCGATGGTGCCAGCGCGCATATCACCGTCAATCGACATCTGCTTGCCCGGCATGGCGTCCAGCGAAAAGCGCGCCGCCACCTCGGCCACCCGCTCGGCGCCCTTGGTGATGACCACAAACTGCACGATGGTCAGGATCAGGAACACCACCAGACCCACCACCAGATTGCCACCGACCACAAAGTTGCCAAAGGTGGTGATGATGGCGCCGGCATCGCCCTGCAGCAAAATCAAACGCGTGGTGGCAATCGAGATGCCCAGGCGGAACAAGGTGGTCACCAGCAGCACCGAGGGGAAGGACGAAAACGCCAGCGGGCTGGGCAAATACAGCGCCACCATCAGCAGCACGGCCGAGACCGTCATGTTGATGCCGATCAGGATGTCGACCACGATCACCGGCAGCGGCAAGATCATCATGAAGATGATGCCCACCAAAATGACAGCCAGCACCAGGTCGTTGCGGCTCGAAGCCGCAATGGCCAGACGTTGGAAAAAGTCCAGGGGTTTCATCGCACCAAACCTTTATCCTTGGCCGCTGCGCCAGGGGCCTTGCCGCCCGACCTGTAGCGCTCCAAACCAGCTTTCATCACCGCCTGGGCCTCTTGGGGCCTTTTGAGGTCCACCAGAACACGGGCGCGCAACATGTAAAACGGAACATCCACTTGACCGCGCAGGGCCAGCTGGTCCAGCGCGGCCAGGGCCTCTGCCGGCCGACCGGCCTCGCTCTGGGCCAGGGCCAATCCCCGCAAATGGCTGTTGACCTCGGGCTCCATCACATGCAGGGCGCCATACAGCACCGCTGCGCGATTGGGGTATTCCTGTGCCAGCAGGAGATACGCCAATTGCGACAGGGTCTGGCAGGCTGAGGTCGACTGAGCCAAGGATCAGCCTTTCTGCACCGAATTAATATAGAAGTACGCCAATTCCTTGTTGGCTTCATACTCCTGCGTCAGCCTGGCGGCTTGACGCATCAGCTTGGAGGTATCGCCGTCAAGGCTGGTGTCCTTGGCCCATTTGAGAAGCATCTCACGCCCCTGCTTGAAGGCCTCCATGAAGGGGCCGGGCAGGTTCAGGTCCGGGTCCGAGGCCTCCTCCTGCAACCAGTTCATCAGCAGGGTGTCGCTGTTGGCGGGCAAGCGCTCGTCCAGGACCTGCCCCGCCCCCTCACCGAGCATGGTCAGGGGCTGTGCGCTGGGCGCCAGCGGGTTGAACTGGGGTACATCGCTGGTCAACAAAGCGTTGGACAGGCTGTAGGTGGTGGTGAGCGGGTTTGCAACGGTAGCCATATCAGCTCCTTAGGGCGTGACGCCGAATGTGGCGTGTTCCTGCTTCAGGCGCAGCAAGCCAGCCAGCGCATCTTCCAGGGCCTGCACGTTCAATTGCGCCTCGGTCAGGCGCACCAGCAGCATCAGCACGAAATCGGCGCCCTGCCCGCGCCCGCCCACCTGCACCGGCCAGGCCTGGGGCGACTGGCGGCGCAGATCTACCGCCTTCAAAAGCGGCAACACCGCCTGCGGCTCCACATAGGGAGCAGGCACCAGCGCATAAAGCAGGAGGTCCTCTTGCTCGGCTTCCAGCAACAAAGAGCAGGAGCTGTCGCTGCTAAAAACCACCGGCCCGCGCGGTGGCAAGGCCAGATCATGCAAGCCCCGCCGCTGACCGAACTCGGCCACCAATTGCGCCACGTTCATATCAGACCTTCCTCCCGGTCAATGGCAGTATCGAGCGCGGTCTGATTGGCATCAATCACCGTCTGGCGCGACTCCATGGACGCAAACACCTGCACCGGCAACTGCCTGAGCACACCACGCAAACCCGTCTGAAAGCTCACCTGCGCGCCCAAATCCTCAGATTCGAGCAGCCGACGCCCGAGTGCCTCAAAGCGAGAGCCATCGACCCAGCGGTCGCCAGCAATCATGAGCAAGTCCGTCGTCAAACCGGTGGCCGAAAACGGCGCCACGGTATGGCGTTTGGCCAAGGTGTCTGAGAGTTGCCGGCTCTCGTCAAGCACGGTGCCGATCACCTCCAGATGAAAAAGGTCGCTGACCAAAGCCTGCAGCCGAGCCGGCTCGCACGAGGGGTTGGTGGCCGCCAGATCCATGCCCAAGGCAGAGCGCATCTGATTGAGAACCTTCAGGAAGTCCCCTCCCTGGCCTTGCGGAACCATCTCCAGCATATGCCTGACCGTGGCCGCTAGGCCCTCCTGGCCCATGACCGCATCTTTATAGGCGGTGCGGAAGGCCGGCGCCTGGCCGGCGGCCATATCGCGAGTCACCTCAACGGTGTTGATGTCGGCGCGAATTTCGGTGCCATGCTCGGCCAGGAGCTCGGCCGCCAGCTCGCGGGCGGCTTCCTCGCCCCGACCGTTGGGGTCGGGGCCGGCGCGCCCCTCGGCGATCAGGGCCGCCACCTCCATCATGGTCAGAAACTGCTCAGTGGGGCCGCCACCTTGCTCGCGCACCAGCTGACGCGCCTTGCCCGGCTGACGGGCCACCTGCTCGGCCAAAGCCTGCCGGGCCTGCTCGCCTTGCGGGTCACCCGCCTCACCGTCCTTGCCGAGCGCCTGGGCCTGCATCAGGGCCATCACCTCGAGCACGCGCTCGCGGGTGAGCTCAGACAAATCCTTGCCGGTGCTGGCTCGCCGCTCGCGCAGGCTGCGCTCCTGCGCCCTGCCCGACAAGGACTGGGTCAGCTCCTCCGCCGAATCGCTGAGCAGCCCCATCAAGTCGGGCTGCAGCGAAGCCACATCCGCCCGCGGGGCCATGACGCCCCCCCCACCCAGCCCACCGGCGGGGGCGCGCCCCGGCGTCAAGCCGGCTGCGGCGGGGTTGGTGAAAAAATTCATGCGCGGCAGTTTACAAGATTATTCACTCGCGGTTACACTTAAAATAACATATTTACGAATAGACTGCACTCCATTACATTCTGACCAAGCCACACAGCTTCAGCAACCCTCTGGAAAAGCGCATGGACCAAGATCCCAAAACCCTAGAGTCCCAAGAGCTGATCGCCGCCAACAAAAGGTTGATCCAGGATACCGAGGAAAAACTCAGCCAGTTCGAACAATTGACGCAGGAGTTCCGCCAGTTGTTTGCTCAGCAGCAGGGCATAGATCCCAGCCAAATCGAGTCTTTCCTGGCCCAGGTTCTGCCGGCCGAGCAGATCGAGCAACTGCGCAGCCAATTTGAGGCCGAAGTCGGGTCGGTCGAGGCGGGATCCGGCACCGCTGCCACCGCCAGCGCCGCCCCCCCCGCGCGTCGGACCGGTCCGCGACGCAACATCGTCTGAGCGAAGCGGGCGCTTCATTCACCTCAAACACCTTATCTCCCATCAACTTCTCAAGGAATCCCCATGAGCACTGTTGCCTACAACCCGTTTTCCAACCTGACCACCGAGTTCAAGACGGCTCACGCCCTGATGCTCAAACCCGGAACCGACATTAATATCTTGATGATGGCCGTTGGAGGCAGCTCCTACAAAGTGGCCGACACCGCGGCCAGGGGCCTGATAGGCGACATGCACAAGCAAAACGGCCGTGCTGAATTGGCCAACCAGGCCAAGGCCTTGGAAGAAAAAATCAAGGCGGCCGCCAAGAACGCTAGCGCGGCCGACAAAGACAAGATCAGCGGCAAGGGCTGGGACACGGCCAAGGCCGATGCGGCCAAGCTCAAGGAGGTCTACAAGCAGCTGGGCGTCAACGGCGAATACACGAGCAAGCTCGACTCGGGCGACTTCACCCTGCTGGACCTCGAGGCCATGCAGACGGCCACCAAGGGAGTCAGCGACAGCACCACCTCGGTCAACCAGATGCTCAACCTGGACCTGAGCCGGGTCAATAACTCCCTGAGCATGGCGCTCAACTACGTGACCAAGATACTTGAGACCATCAAGGCCAATAACAGCATGATCCTGCAAGGCATGGGGCGTTGAGGCCATGAGTTCCGCCGCACCGGCTGGGGAGGCCGGCGAGTTCAGCGAAGCCGAGGTCCTGCGCCTGACCGCAGACCTCAAACAGCGCATCCTCAACGGGGGCACGCTGGGTGATTTCCTGGCCGTCAGCAAGGCGGATTTGGAGGCCACCTACATCATCGGCTCGCGCCTGTACGAGATGGGCAACTACAAAGAGGCGGCCATCACCCTGCGCAAGCTGGTGACCCTGGACCCCTACGAAAGGCGCTACCTCCAGGCCCTGGCGGCGGCCACCCAGATGATGGGGAACTACGAAGACGCGGTGGGCTACTACCACCTGCTCTTGGTGCTCGACGCTGAAGACCCCATGCCCACGGTACACATGGCGCAGTGCCTGATTCACCTGGGCCGGGCGCAAGACGCGGCCATTGCCCTGGAGGCGACCATCGACAACGCCACCGGCAAACCGGCTTTCGCCGCCATTTCGGCGCAGGCTCAGGCCATGCTGACCCTCATACGCCAAAACAACAAAGTGGATGCCCCATGAATAGCCCCGTCGGCGCTCCCTCCGTAGGCCGCCCGCCCCCGATGGGCACCGGCCCCACCCTGGGCACCACCGGCCCGGGCAGCACCACCCCGGCCGGCCAGTCGGCCCCGCTGGAATTTACGCCGGCGCCGCCCAAAGATCCGATCAAAGACCAGCCCTTCATGAGTTTTAGGCCTGAGCTGGCCTCGCCTCAAACCGCCAGCCTGTTCTCCAACGACCCGAGCATCCAGGCCCTGCTGGCCAATCCCAATGTGGACATGGAGACCATCATCCTGGCTCAGATGGCGCTCAACAACAAGCAGCTCGACACGCTCAACGCCAGCAAAGCAAAGGAAGTGCAGGCCAACCAAAAGCTCAACGAGCAAAACCAGGCCGAGCGCATCAAACAGATCCAGGCCAGCAAAGAGAAAGTCGAAGCCGCAGCCAACAAGGGCTGGTGGTCAAAGTTGCTCGATGTGGTGGCCAATGTGGCCACCTTCATTGCTTCGGCGGCGGTGCTGATTGCTGCGGTCGTGGCCGCCCCGGCCACCGGGGGCACGTCGCTGCTCATCGGGGCCCTCGCGCTCTATCAATTGGTCAGCTCCGGGGCCGAACTCATCAACAAGGCCGCAGAGGCCATCACCGGAGAGCGGCTGTTTGACTTCAAGATCAGCATCGGGGCCGGGATTGCGGCGATCGCCGGGGCCCTGGGTGCCAGCGATGACGTCAAGCAATGGATCGAGCTGGGCGTAGACCTGGTGGTCAATGTGGCGGCCATGTTCATCATTCCTGGTGCCCAGCTGAGCGCCATTGGCCGAATCGTCAAGGCCGTATCGTCCATCGTCTCAGGCGTCGCCCAGGTTAGCAAAGGCAGTTTAGACATCTCGCGGGCCTTTGACGCCAAGGCCCTGGCCGACATCCAGGCCAAGCTCGACACCCTGCAGGCTCAGATCGACCGCCTGACCCAAAACAACAAGCAGCTGATGGAGATGCTCAAGATGATCCAGGAGGCCAAGTCGGACAACGACAACACTGCCACAGAAGCGATTCAGGCCAAGGCCGAAACCGGCAGGCGCATCGTCATGGCCTGAATCAGAGACCTCACGAATCCCACTTTTTTAAGGAGTCACCATGAGCGTCAATGGCGTGGGCGGCCAGCCACCTAGTACTTACGTCGGCAACAGCGCCGACACCGCTCCTGTGCAGTCGCCCAAGGGCGGCCTGAATTTCACCGAGATCGATCCCTTCTCGGTGCAAACCGGCTACTCGAGGGAAGAGCAGATGGCGTTTGACGAGCTATCTGGTGGTATGCCACCACCGGGCTGGCCGCCGGCCAAAAGCAGCCCCGAAGCGCAAAAAATGATGGGGGAGTTGGGGGCGATGATCGAGGCCGCCGGCAGCGACCCTAGGAGCAACGAAAGTGGGCCGACCATGGCGCAGGCCATGCGCATGCTCAAGGCAATCATCCTTAAAAACCGCGCCAGCGAACTGTCACTGCGTGATCAGCAAATCTTGCAGGTCTACGACCTCAAACTGCAGGCCATCGAGAAGGACAAGGAAGCGGCGCAGGCGGCGTTTCTTGCGACCGTCATCAAAGCGACGGCCGAGATCGGCAGCGGCATGATCAATATCGGCGGCGGCGCCAAGCAGATCAATAGCGTCAAGGCTAACGCGGACATCAACACAACGCAGGCCATCGGCCTGAAGACGCAAGGCATGGCCAGCGGCGCCTCAGGCCTAGGCAACGTTGTCGGTGCCTTTTTTGACAAGAAGGCCGCTGACGCCCGGGCCGAAGCCGACACCCTGCGCGCCATGGCCGACAAGCTCAGCAATCAGTTGGCGCAGACCGGCGAGCGCTTTGCGCTGACCAAAGAGTTTCTTAACGATGTGCTCCAGACCGAAAAAGGCATCATGGAACTGGGCTTTCAGTCCGTCAACAAGAGGCTGTCGGTATGAGCACGCCCACCACTGCCCTGCCCGAGGATTTTTCCGACCTCACCACCTTGGTGCCCCAGCTCAAGGCGGTGAAGAAACCGGCCGGCCTGAGCGAAAGCTCGCTGGAAACCTTGTATGCCAGCGGCTTTGATCACCTCAAGGAAGGCCAGTTTGAGAAGGCCCTCAAGGTGTTCCAGCTGCTGTTCAGCTACCTGCCGGGAGACGCGCGCTTTAGCGCCGGCTTGGCGCACAGCCTGATGGGCCAACAGCAGCACGAACTGGCCAGCGGCTGGTTCACCCTGGCTTGCGCGCTCGATGAACACAACGCCGGCTATCAGCTCTCGCTGTCCAAGGCCTATATCGGCTGCGGTCACCGCCAATTGGCGCGACTGTCGCTGCGGGTGGCCAGGCTCAATGCCGACGACTCGCCGGCTGGTCAGCACATTGCGCAGCAGGCCAGTGCCTTGCTGGACCTGATCGAGAACAATGACACAGCCCCTGCTTGAAGCCCAAGATGTCCGTCTGCTGATGGAAATCGGCATGCTCGGCGCCGGTGCCAAACTCTCGGCACCGGTCGAGCAGCTGTTTGCGGGGCTCATGGTTTTGCGGCCCAGCCACGACTTTCCCTACATCGGTCAGGCCACGGCCTTCCTGAACCAGGGGCGCGCGGAAGACGCGGTGCGCGTGCTCGAGCGCGGGCTGGGGGTGATCGAGTCCACCCAGCGCCCAGGCAGCGAGCCCGACCGTGACATGGTGCGTGCGTTTCTGGGTCTGGCGCTCTTCATGGCCCGCCGAACCGCAGAAGCCACCGGTCAATTGCAGCAGCTCCTGCGCGGCGGTTGCCACCCGCAGGCCTTGCGCATGGCCCGAGGCCTTCTGGGCCTGCCGCTTGAAACCCCATCCCCCCAGGCGCCTCAAAGCCAAGAGCCGCAAACCGAGGAAGTTCCATGATCGATCTCATCGCCCAGGCCGATTTGGCCATTGGCAGCAGCAAGGGCGCAGCGTCGGCCGCGCCGCTGATACCTGCCGCAGCTTCGGACGCCGACCGTTTCCGCGCACTGATGGACACGCCCGCGGCGGCTGCGAGCCTCAGCCAGCCACCAACGGCCTCCGACCTGGGACGCCCCCTGGCGGTGGATTCGGGCTCCAATGCCCCAAGCCTGGGCCAGACCATCTTGAGCACCATGCAGGACCTCTCGGCCGACACGCGGGCGCGCTTTGCCAAGGCTGAAGAAGTGATCGCCAAGCCTGATCTAACCATGAGCGATCTGCTCAGCCTGCAGTTCATGCTGCTGCAAACCAGCGTTCAGTTTGAAATCGCCAGCAAGGGCATCAGCAAGTTCACCCAGAACGTGGACTCCATCCTCAAGACCCAATGAACACCGCAACCCGTGTCCGCCAGTTAGGCCAAGTCCTGCTGCTGTCCCTGACCCTCCTGCTGGCCGCTTGCGGCGCCAAGGTCGACCTGATGGCGTCCATTTTGGAGGCCGACGCCAACGAGGTCATTGCCGCGCTGGCCAATGTGGGCATCACGGCCACCAAGGTTTCCGGCAAAGATGGCATGGTCGGCATTCAGGTCGACGCAAAGAACTCGGCCCGAGCGGTAGACACCTTGCGCCAGTTGGGCCTGCCGCGCGAAACCTTCACCGGCATGGGCCAGGTGTTCCAGAAAAGCGGCCTGATTTCATCGCCCCTGGAAGAGCGGGCCCGTTACCTCTACGCCCTGTCGCAAGACCTGTCGGCCACACTCACGCGCATCGACGGCGTGGTGTTTGCGCGGGTCCACCTGGTGCTGCCCGAAAAAGGCTCGGCCCTGGACAAAGACTCCCCCTCCTCAGCAGCGGTATTCATCAAGCACCGCACCGACTTCGACCTCGAGTCGCTGCAACCGCAGGTCAGGCGCATGGTCGCCAACAGCATTCCAGGGCTCACCGGTGACCGGGTGTCCATCGTGCTGATCCCCAGCACCATAGGCGCGACGGGTGCTGCGCCGCTCAAGCCGGCTGCCATGAGCACGGTTTGGGGCATGGCGGTGGCGGCAGACTCAGCCACGACGCTGAGCATCGTGCTGTGGACCCTGGCAGCCTTGCTTGCGCTCGCACTGGCGGGCGCTGGCGTGCTGGCCTGGCGCCAGTTCTCTCCGGCTAAGAAGGTAGCCGAGCCCGCGCCCGCCGAGGCCGCTGCATGAGCTTGCCCGCCTGCGTCGCGCAATGGCCAGAGCAAGTCACACGGCAAGTGATGACCGCGCTGTACACGCCAGCCGCAGACATGCATCCCGAGCAAGCCCATGCCCTGGTGCCCCGCGAGCTTTGGGCGCTGCCGGCCACTGTGCTCTCACGCGGACTGGGCGAGCCTTTGAACGACTGGCCGGCTGAACTCGATGGCCGCAAGGTCGAGCACCGACTGGCGCTCTTGCCTCGTACGGTGCTCGAGCAAGTCGCCTGGAACCTGGGTCTGCTCGCTCATGCAGCGAGCTTGCGCAAACTGGTGCTGCGCTCTGAGGTGCAGGCACTGAGCGAGCAAGGACTGCAAGACGGCGATTGGCAACTGGCGCTGTCGGCGCCGCGCAGCCCGGCGCATGACATGCAAACACTGGCTCAGGCCCCCCTGGAGCAATGGCCTGCACTCATGCGCCACGGCGGGCTGCTGGCCTTGCGCGCGCTTGCAGCCTCCCTCGGGCCGGTGCTGGGCCAGCGCTTGATTTGGAAACTGCCCGCTGGCCTGCCCACGGTTGGTGCCGATCAGGCGCCACCGTCCGCCCTCGTCCACCTGGCCTACACCCCGGCATCCAAACAGTGGTCCAGCCATTGGGACAGCTGCCTGTCGCAAATCAAGCCTTCCGGCAAGCCGGTTTGAGCCCCAGCATTCCATGAGCTTTATCCGCATTCTCAAACCCGCAGAGCTGGCCACCAGTGACCCGCACAAGCTGGTGCTCAGCCCGCAAGAAGTCCAGGCCTGGCAAGACGCCCAGCAGTTGCTGGCGCAGGCCCGCCAGGAAGCCGAGCGCATCCGCGCCGAAGCGGTGCAAGCCTATGAAGACGAAAAGCAGCGCGGCTACGAAGAAGGGGTGGCCATGGCACGCATGGACGAGGCCGAGCGCCTGATAGAAAACGCCACCCGCACCGTCGACTACTTTGCCGGCATCGAACAAAAAATCGTCGCCCTGGTGATGAACGCGGTGCGCCGCATCATGGCCGACTTTGACGACGCCACCCGGGTGCTGGCGGTGGTGCAAAGCGGCTTGTCGGTGATGCGCAACCAAAAGCAGCTCACACTGCGCCTGTCGCCCGAACACGCCGCCACCGTGCGCGAGCGGGCCCAGCAGCTGCTCGAGCGCTTTCCCGGCGTGGGCATGATGGACATCGTGCCCGACAACCGCCTCAAGGGCGATGCCGCCATCCTCGAGAGCGAGATGGGCGTGGTCGAAGCCAGTATCGAGCTGCAGCTCAAGGCCATCGAGCAGGGCTTTACCAAGCTGCTGGGCAGCCGCATCTAAAGGACCCCCCGTGGACGCAAGCGCTGACCGCTCAAACACCTCCGCCCTGCTGGACCAGTTGCTGGCCCGGCTGGAGCCGGCGGCCAAGGCACTGGCGCCCGAGCCCCCCTCGGTGCAGGAGCTGGCCGAGCTGTGGCAGCAGGCACAGCTGGCCCTGGACGAGGGGCGCAGCGATGCTGTTGCACTTTGGAGCGATCTGGCCGTGTACATGCCAGGTCAGGCCGGCGCCCAATTTGGTCTGGCCCTGTCCCTGCAGCAGGAGGGGCAGACTGAAATGGCCGGCCGCCACTTCTCCTACGCCTACGCGCTCGATCCCAGCGACGCCGCCACCGCCTTTCGCCTGGGCGAGTGCTTGATGGCGCTGGGCTACCCGAACGACGCCCGCGAAGCCTTGCTGGCCGCGCAGCAGCTGTGCGAGCTGCCGCACAACCCGCCCGAGATCGGCCAGATGGCCGAGCAACTTTTGCAAAGCCTGTAAGGGCCCGCCCCCAACGCCCCCCAACGCCCAGGCCCAAGCCATGTCACCGCCCATCTCGCTACAACCGCTTTCCGCCCGGCCGCAGACGCTGCCCAACGCTGGGACCCTTGAGGGCCAACAGCCGGTCAGCCAGAACGGTGCAGCTGCTGCGGGCGAGATACACAGGAACGTACCTGGACCCGACCAAAGCGCCGCCCATGTAAAGGCCAACCGGACCCCACCGCGCATGCCGCTGGCCTTTCAAGGCGCCGCTGGCGGCCAGTCTGCGCAGGGATCGGGCGATGCGGGGAGTCTGTCGAGGATAGACCTGGACAGCGTCAGCAACGCCAATCGGACGGCCAACCAGGCCGGCGTGAACATGGCCAAAACCTCGTTCTGGCGACGGGTGGGCGGCGCTGTCGTGGTCGGTCTTGCCGCTGCGGCCATGATCGGGCTCGGGGTGGCCACCGGTGGCGTGGCAATGCTGGCCGTCGGTGCCGTCACTGCAGCCGCAGGGCTGCGACTGAGCGCAGACGCATACATGGCCAAGCTCCACCTGGAAAACGCTCGCTCTGAGGCCAGCGGTCAGGGCCTCGTCCACGATCTGCCCATGGGCACCGACGCCATAGCCCACGGCCTGTACAAGCTGTGTCCCAACACATGGTCACAGGACGCCCGCGCCAAAGTGGCACGCTGGGGCAGCTTTCTTGCCGATGCCGCCGTCGCGGCGGGCACGGTGCTGGCCACCGGCGGGGTGAGCGCGGTCACCCTGGGGGTGGCCGGGACCGCTGTCACGATCACCGGCGCCAACCACCTGGTGCTGGCCCGGCTGCGCCAGGTGCCGTCGGCCACCGAGGTCTTGCTCGGCCAGGCCCAGTTGCCCCAAAAAGAAAGGGGGCCCGATACATACGCCATCGAATCAACCCCACCCGATCGGGCAGGCCTGGACGACCGAGCCATCCACCACCTCGCCGAGATTGAAATACTGGCAAGACGGGCTGAAGACCTCCCCCCAGGCCAGGAGCGGGACCAGCTCAATCAGGATCGACAGGCCCTTGAGCAAAAGGTCCAAGCAAGCTTTAAGTTGGTGTCTGAGAAACTGGGTGCCATCGAGGTCATGGCCCAAGGCAAGTCCCAAGCACCCCGGGAAGGCGCCATGGGCGCCGTTTTGGTTGCCAGCGTCATGAGCGTCAACACCGGCACGCGGATCGGTCTGAGCGCAGGTGGTGTGCCTGCCGTCACCTTCGCGAGTTCAATTATGGAACTGGGCATGAACATGCTGGCGCTGAACCAGCGCAAGGGCGAGCTGCCTATGCTCGAAGGCCTGAACAGCGCCTACGGGGAGCAGCTCGGAGAGCTGCGTCGGCACCAGATGGGTCTGATGATTAAAAACACCGATCAGGATGAAGACGACTTCGAGCTGGTTTTCGACCAGCCCGCACAAGGTTCCAACATGGTTCTGCCCGGCCAGCTCGCATGAAAAACTTCGACTACGTCACCGACATGATGGAGCTGGCCATCGAGGACACGCCCACCTTGGCCATCAAAGGCCGGGTGACGCAGGTCATCGGCACCATCATCAAGGCGGTGGTGCCGGCGGTCAAAGTCGGGGAGGTCTGCATCCTGCGCCAGCCTGGCGAGGACTTCGAGATGAAGGCCGAGGTGGTGGGCTTTCTCAAGGACGCCGCGCTGCTGACCCCAATTGGCGATATGTACGGCATCTCGGCCACCACCGAGGTCATGCCCACCGGCCGCGCGCACATGGTGCCGGTCGGCGACGGACTGCTGGGCCGGGTGCTCGATGGCCTGGGCCAGCCCATGGACTTTGAAGAGCGCGGCCCGCTGGAGGCCGACCGCTTCTACCCAGTGTTTGCCGAGGCCCCCGACCCGATGAAGCGGCGCGTCATCAAAGACCCGGTGCCGCTGGGCGTGCGCGCCATCGACAGCCTGCTGACCTGCGGCGAGGGCCAGCGCATGGGCATCTTCGCGGCGGCCGGCGGCGGCAAATCCACCCTGCTGGGCATGCTGGTCAAAGGTGCGGCGGTGGACGTGACGGTGATTGCCCTGATCGGCGAGCGTGGCCGTGAGGTGCGCGAGTTCATCGAGCACGAGCTCGGCGAGGAAGGCCGGCGCAAGGCGGTCATCGTCTGCGCCACCTCGGACAAGTCCTCGATGGAGCGCGCCAAGGCCGCCTATGTGGCCACCGCCATCGCGGAATACTTCCGTGACCAGGGCAAAAAAGTGCTCTTCTTGATGGACTCGGTCACCCGCTTTGCCCGCGCCCAGCGCGAGATCGGTCTGGCCGCTGGCGAGCCGCCCACCCGCCGCGGCTACCCGCCTTCGGTGTTTGCCACCCTGCCCAAGCTGATGGAGCGGGTCGGCATGAACGACAAGGGCTCGATCACCGCGCTCTACACCGTGCTGGTCGAAGGCGATGACATGACCGAGCCGATTGCCGACGAGACGCGTTCCATCCTGGACGGCCACATTGTCCTCTCGCGCGCGCTGGCTTCGGCCAACCACTACCCGGCCATCGACGTACTGGCCTCGGCCAGCCGGGTTCAGAACAATGTGATTGAACCCACGCACAAAAAGGCGGCCGGCCGCATGCGCGAGCTCATGGCCAAGTACGCCGATGTGGAGCTGCTGGTCAAGATTGGCGAATACAAACAAGGCAGCGACAAGCTGGCCGACGAGGCCATCGGCAAGATCGAAGCCATACGCAGCTTCCTCAAGCAAGGCACCAAGGAGCGCATCGCGTTTGAAGAGACCATCGCCAAACTCGGCGAGATCACGGGCGTGCGCTGAAGGTCACTCACCATGAAAATGATTGACGAGTTGCTGTTCATCAAGGAGTTTCGCGAACGCAAGGCCGAGACGGAATTGCAAAAGTCGCGCGTGCGCCTGAGCACCGCCGCCCAAGCCGAGCGCGACGCCGAAAAAACCCTGCAGGACTTCATCGCACACGCCACGGCCGAAGAACTGCGCCTGTTCGACGATCTGTGCAGCCGCATCGTCAAGCTGCGCGACATCAACGAGGTACACACTGAAGTCGCAGGACTCAAATACAAAGAACAGGCGCACGCCCAGGCGCTCGACCAGCGCCAGCAGCAGCATGTGCAGGCCCGCCAGGACTTCGACCAAAGCACCCGCAAGATGCGCGATGCATCAACTGCCCGCGAAAAATTCGTCGAGCTTGCCCGCAACTTCCACATTCTGGAAACGCGCGAAGCCGAGCGCAAAGAAGAGCTTGAGCTTGAAGAAGTCGCCTCCATCGTGCGCGAGCGTGAAGAATGGAGCGGAGAGGCCGCATGAGCGAACGCAGCGTCCAGCTTCACCTGCGCACGCCCGCGGAACGGCAAGACATGGGTACGGGCCTGGGAGCGGGCCAGTCCCAGGGCATGCCCAGCGCCCCGGGCGACGGCAGTGCCGAGCGCTTCAAGCAAGCCATGGCCAAAGCCTCGGACCTTGCGCCTGCGGCGCCGCTGCCGGGTGAGCAGTCGGCCGTGAGCATAGGCAACCCGATGGGGCTTTTCGGGGGTGCCGCGTCGGCCGCAGCGCCGGGCGTGCATCCGGGCGTGATGGGACTGCTCAAGGACAGCCTCAAAGGCCTGCAAGTGGGCCAGGAGCAGCGCAGCGTGCGCATGGAGCTCGACGACACGCTCTATCCGGGCGTGGCCGTGGCTGTCTTTGAAGACGCCGGCGCCTGGGTGGCCGAGTTCCGCTGCAGCCAGCTTGAGTCTTACCGCAGCCTATCGGAGCCGGCGCAAGACATGGCTAGACAACTGGCCGACGAGTTACAGCGCGATGCGCTGTGGCGCGTCATTGACGAATCCGACGGCCCCGTTGCCAACGGAGACACTGATCACACCACCGAGGCCTTTGCCTCGGCCCCTGCGGGATAAGCCATCGTGAGCCGACCACTGACCTTTCCCCGCATGACCGGCAGCGAAGCCCAGGCGCTCGCAGCCCTGGTCACGCGCGGCCCCGGCCATTTGCTGCAGGGCGCGCTGCCCGGCGACCAATCGGGCCATCTGCGCCTGGCTCCGCTGGCACCGGGCCAGCAGCCCATACAGCCGGCCGACACGCAGCGCCTTCGGATTGAATGGGCGGGGGGGCAACTGGCCATCGATGTGGCCCCCTGGGTACTGGACCGCTGGTTGCTGATGACGCTGGGGCTGTCGGATCTGGCCAGTTTGCCAGCGGCTTTCCGGCCGGTCGCGGTGGAGCACCTGATCAACCAGATGCTGCAGGGCCTGTCGGGCGCCGGTCGCGGCCCTGCCCAACTGATGGGCATGGAGCTTGCCGGACAGCGGCCGGCCCAAAACACCCACGCCGTCCAACTGGAATTACACCTGGCCGACGGCCAGGTACTGCCCGCCTTGCTGCACATGGACAGTCTGGCCCTGATGTTGATTGGCTCGCTGGCCCAAGCCGCGCCAGAGCCGGCTGGATCTGACGATGTTGAAGACCTGCCCGTGGCCTTGCAACTGTGCATCGGACAAACCGAGCTGCCGGCGGCCCAGCTCAAGCAACTCTGTTTGGGCGCCTTGGTCTTTATGGTGCACAACCACCTCGGACCCAAGGCCGATGGGCTGCTGCTACGCACCCCGGTAAACCCCGCCTCTTACTGGTGCGCCCAGGCCCGACTTGAGGGCCACCAGATCATTTTCCTGACCTCCGCCACGCTCATGAACAATCCCCTGCCCACGAACGCCGACGATGCGGACATCGACCTGGAACACCTGCCGGTTCACCTGAGCTTTGACCTGGGGCACAAAACCGTCACCCTCAGTCAGCTCAGGCAACTGGGCGAGGGACAGGCCCTACAACTGGAGCGTCCTGTCGACCAAGGCGTGACGATTCGGGCCAATGGCGCGGCCATCGGCCTGGGGCAGCTGGTGGACATTGACGGGCGCATGGGAGTCTTGATCAGCAAACTGCATGGCCCCATGCAAGAAGCCGGCGAGTGACGATGCCCCTGAGCGGCTTTGATCCGATCTCGCTGGCGCTGGCCTTTGCGCTGCTGGCGCTTTTGCCCACGATCGCGGTGGTCAGCACCACTTTTCTCAAGCTGATGGTGGTCATGTCCCTGCTGCGCAATGCCCTGGGCATCCAGCAGATCCCACCCAATTTGGCGCTCTACGGCCTGTCGCTGATTCTGTCGGTCTACATCATGGCGCCAGTGGGCCAGCAGGTGCACCGCGAGTTCACCGAACAACCGCAGGCCACGCGCTCGGTCGACAAAATGGTTCAGGCTCTGGGCAAAGGTGCTGAACCGCTGCGCGGCTTCATGCTCAAGCATTCGAGCCGAGAGAACCGGGACTTTTTCTCAAAAACGGTGATCGACTTGTGGGGGCCGGAGATGGCCTCGCAGGTCAAGTCCACCGATTTCATCATCTTGCTGCCGGCCTTCATGGTGACGGAGCTGACCGAGGCCTTCAAGATCGGGTTCTTGCTCTTTCTGCCCTTTGTGGTGATCGATCTGATCGTCTCCAATATCTTGCTGGCCATGGGCATGATGATGGTCTCGCCCACCATGATCTCCATGCCTTTGAAGCTCTTCCTGTTTGTCATGGTCGATGGCTGGACGCGCCTGATCCGTGGACTGATCCTCACCTACGCCTGATGCCATGAACAGTGCCGATGTTGTGACTTATGTGGTGCAGGCCCTGACCCTGACCCTGATTCTGTCCATGCCGGCCATTGCGGTCGCCGCCATTGTGGGCACCCTGTTTTCGCTGCTGCAGGCCCTGACCCAGATCCAGGAGCAGACGCTGTCATTTGCCATCAAGCTGATCGCCGTGGGACTGACGCTGTTCCTGACCGCATCATGGCTCGGTGGCGAGCTGATGAACTACACGCTGGCGATCTTTGACAACCTGCCCCGCGTAGCCAATTAACACAAGCGCACTCAACCGCATTGCGACGCACACCGTGAAGTTAATGGGAACTTTCAGCTACGAAGAGCTCAAGAACTACCTGCTCCTGTTGAGCGTGGTACAGGCCCGACTGCTGCCGCTTTTTCTTCTGATCCCCTTCATGAGCAAGGCTATGGTTCCGCGCATGGTGACCGTTTCGGTGGCCACGGCCCTGGGGCTGCTGGTGGTACCTACGCTGCCAGCAGTGCAGCTGGGCGAGGTGAACCTGACTTTTATTTTGCTCCTGGGCAAAGAGGCCATCATCGGGCTGGTGCTCGGCTATGTGGCGGCCATACCCTTTTGGACCATGGAGGCGATAGGCTTTGTGGTGGACAACCAGCGCGGCGCGAGCATGGCCGCCACGGTCAACCCCATGACCGGGCACGACACCTCGCCGCTGGGCATGCTGTTCAACTACGCCTTCATCACCTTCTTTTTGCTTGCCGGCGGCATGACGCTCTTGCTGGGCATGATCTACGACAGCTACCGGCTTTGGCCGCCCATGTCGTTTTGGCCACAGTGGAATATGGAAGCGGCCGAGCTGCTGATGGCCCAGCTCAATCGCTTCGTCATGATGGCTTTGCTGCTGGCCGCGCCCGTGCTTTTGGCCATGTTCATGGCAGAACTCGGGCTGGCCTTGGTCAGCCGCTTTGCCCCGCAATTGCAGGTGTTTTTCTTGGCCATGCCGATCAAGAGCGCGCTGGGTATTTTGGTGCTCATGGTCTATGGCAGCACGATGTTTGACTACAGCCTCGATCCGATCAAGGCGCTGGCGCAATGGCCAGAACGCCTTGACAAGGTCTGGCGACCCACGCAGTAAGGCCGTGCTGTGAGCGAAAAAACAGAACAACCCACGCCCAAAAAGCTGCGGGAGGCACGCGAAAAAGGTGAAGTGGCCAAGAGCAAGGACTTCACCCAGACCGCGCTGATGCTGGCCTTCTTTGGTTACATCATCTCCAATGGGAAAAGTATTGCGGAGCAAGTCGGGCAACTCATGCTCATGCCCATGCAATACCTGGGCAGCAACTTTGCCACCGCCCTGAACTATCTGATGGAGGAGATGCTACTGGCCGGCGTGAACCTCTTGCTGCCGTTTCTGATGATCGCCATCGGTGTGAGCATTGCCGCTGAAATGGTGCAAACCGGCGTGCTGATTTCGTTCAAGGCGATGATGCCCTCGGCCAAGAAGCTCAACGTCATCAGCAACGCGCAAAACATGTTCTCCAAGAAGAACCTGATCGAGTTTCTCAAGTCCATCCTCAAGATCGCGGTGCTGACCTGGGTGATTTACTACCTGATCAAAGGCAGTCTGCCCACGCTGATGTACGTGCCGTCTTATGACATCAGCAACTTTGGGCAAATTTTTGGCCAGCTGCTCAAGGTCATGATCATCTACACAGGCCTGGCCTATACCGTGCTCTCTCTGGCCGACCTGGCCTGGCAGCGGTACCAATACACCAAGCAGCTGATGATGAGCAAGGACGAGATCAAGCAGGAATACAAAGGCATGGAGGGCGACCCCCACATCAAGAGCCAGCGCAAGTCCCTGCACCAGGAAATGCTGCAAAACGACTCTGTGCAGCAGGCGCGAGACGCTTCCGTGCTGGTGACCAACCCGACCCACCTGGCCATTGCCCTGAAATACGACGAAGACAACACCCCCCTGCCCCTGGTCACCGCCAAGGGCGAAGGCACGCTGGCCCAGCAGATGATTGAAGCCGCCATGGAGGCGGGCGTGCCGGTCATGCAAAACATCCCCCTGGCGCATGCCCTGTTTGACGAGGCCGCGCTCAACCAGTACATCCCCAGCGACCTGATTGAACCGGTGGCGGCAGTGCTCAAGTTGGTTCAAGACCTTAAGGCCACCGGCATGAACACCGCTGGCCCCTACCCCATGAATCTGGAGCAGCCCCAGCGCTGAGACCTGGAAAGCCGTATGAACCTGATCGAACGATGGGCCCAGAGCCTGGACCTAGGCCCGGTAAGCAACAACCGGCGCTTTGCGGTGACCTTTGACCAGGTGCGCTTGCACGTGCTCGAAATCTACCCGGGGCAGGTGGCCATTGAAGCGCGCATCTGCGACCTGCCCACACCCGCCACCGTGCGTGATCGCACCATTGAACGCATGCTCAAAATCGCACTGGGCCGCGCCCGCGCCAGTGCCAACCATGTCATGGTGGACGAAGACCAATCTGCGTTTTGCTTGCAATACCGGCTGCCCGCCGGCTCAGACCTTGCGGAACTCGACCTGGCGGTTGAACGCCTGATCAATGACATTGACCTGTGGAGACAAGCGCTGTGACCCCCGTTAAAACAACCGGCTGGCGACAGGCTCTGGCCGCCGCGGCCCTGGCCCTGAGCACAGTGCTACCCAATGTCCAGGCAGGCCCTGCCCCCTGGCCCGACGCACCGTTTAGCTACTACGCAGAAGGTGTGAGCCTGGACAAAGTGATCTCTGACTTTGCGGCCAGCTTTAACCTGACCGTCCAAAGCAGCATCGCACGCGATGCCGCGCCCATGATGGAAAAGGTCACCGGCCGCTTCAACGTCAAAAACCCCAGCGAATTCATCGACCGCCTGACCGGCACTTACGGCCTGCAATGGTTCACCCATGCGGGTGTGCTGCACATCTCGCGCAGCCAGGACATGGTGATCAAGTCGCTGCCCAGCACCTCGCTGAGCGCCGGCGCCAACATCCGCCAGGTGCTTGGCAGCCTGGGCGTGCTCGAGCCGCGCTTTGGCTGGGGCGAACTGCCCGAGCAAGGCGTGGTGGTGGTCTCAGGCCCGCCTGCCTATGTGCGCCTGATCGAAGCCACCCTGGCCGCCCTGCCCAGCGCACCCGGAGGCCAGCAGGTGCGGGTCTTCAGGCTCAAGCACGCCGCCGTCGAGGACCGCATCATCAACTACCGCGACCGCGAGATCACCACCCCCGGCGTGGCCAACATCCTGCGCAATCTGGTGCTGGGCAGCACCAGCGCCTCGGGCCAGCGCACCGTGGCCATGCCCAATCTGAGCGCGGTCAGCAATGCCAGCCTGGAAGCCGGTGCGGCAGCGGCTGGCGCTGCCGCAGCGCCGGCGGCCAGCGCAGGCGCTCCAGGCCCGCGCAGCGGCGCGGCAGCCGCCGGGCCCATTGGGGCCGCCGCCGGCCCGGGCAACAACGTGATGCCGCCTGGCCGCTTTCGGCCCTCGATACAGGCCGATCCCCGCATCAACGCGGTGATCGTGCAAGACGCGCCCGAGCGCATGTCTATGTATGAGCAGCTCATTGCTCAGCTGGACGTGCCCACCCCGCTGATTGAAATCGAGGCCCTGATCATCGACGTCAACACCAGTCGCCTCGATGAGCTGGGCATCAACTGGGGCGCGGTGGGCCGCAACCGCAGCGTGGCGGCCGGCTTTGGCAATGTCAGCGATCAGGTCGGCGCCAACACCCTGTCGCTGGTGGGCAGCGCCCGCGGCGCGGGCGTGACGCCCACCACCGCGGTGGTCACCGGCGCCGACTACCTGGTGGCCCGCCTGCGCCTGCTCGAGCAGCAGGGCGATGCCGCCATCCAGGCCCGCCCTTCCATCCTGACCACCGAAAACCTGGGCGCGGTCATCGACCTGTCGGAAACCCAGTACCTGCAAACCACCTCCGAGCGAACCGCCCTGGTCACGCCGATCACCGCCGGCACCACCTTGCGCGTCACCCCGCGCCTGGTGCAAGACGGGAACACGCCCAGCATACGCCTGAGTGTGGACATTGAGGACGGTCAAATCCAAAGTGGCTCCGGCGTGGGTGCCATGCCCTCGATCCGGCGCGGCACCGTCAGCACCGAGGCCAGCGTCAAAGGTGACGAGACCTTGCTGATAGGCGGCTACAACTCGCTACAGACCGTCAAAGGCGTCGACAAGGTCCCCCTCCTGGGTGACATTCCCTTTGTGCGCGGCTTCTTCTCCTCGCGCTCCGACAGTGTGCAGCGCCGGGAACGCCTGTTCCTGATCCGCTCGTCGCTGTCATCGAGTTCCTCCCCCATGGCGGTGCGTGCGATTCCGGCCAACGCACTCGATACGCCCAAACCCGCCCCCAGCAACACCAAACCCTGACCTCCAAGGAGACACCATGAGCACCTACTGCACCTACGCCCCGACCGGCCGCATTGACGCCAGCAATGCCGGCGCTTGCGAACGCGACCTGCTGGCCCTGATGGAAGCCAGCGGCCCCTCGGCCATCATCGACCTCAGCGGCCTGAGCTACATCAGCTCGGCCGGCCTGCGGGTGCTGCTGGTGGGCGCCAAAACCGCCCGCGCCAAAGGCGGCAAGGCGGTGATCTGCAACGCACCGGCGGCCATTGCCGAAGTGCTCAAGATGAGCGGCTTTGACAAAGTCATCCCCCTGCTGGCCGACCGCGCAGCTGCCCAGGCGCAGTTCGGCGGCTGAGCGCAAGCATCATGTCTGAGCCCCTGTTCCAACGCCGCATCACCACCGTCGATGCCCTGCCCGAGGTGCTCGACGGCCTGGAGACCACAGGTATGAATGCAGGCTGGGATCCCGCCTTCCAGATGCAACTGGCCCTGGTCATCGAAGAGCTGATGGTCAACGCCCTGGTCCACGGCGGCCAAGAAGCCGGCCAAGCCTGGTCCGAAGTGACTCTGTACGGTGAGGCTGAAGGCGTGAAGGCCGTGCTGCAAGACAACGGCCTGGCCTTCGACCCCTTCTCCCTGGACGCGCCCGACACCGACCTGGACCTGGACAGCCGCGCCATCGGCGGCCTGGGCGTACACCTGGTGCGCCAGATGACCGACAGCCAGCACTACGAGCGCGAGGGTGAACTCAACCGGGTCAGCCTGGTCAAGCGGTACGGGGCCTGAGCGTCATACAAGCTACCGAGTAAAACATGAGCAGCACACCTTCCTTCCATGATCAATTTGGCGCATTGCTCAGAGACTTCTGCAGCGGCCTAGGCCTGCCCATGGACGAGGGGGACCTGGGGATCGAGTTCTCGGTCGAACCCCACACCGTCCTGATCATCTCTGACCCGCGGGATCCCGAGCGCGTGCTCGTCGAGGTGAACGTACGGCTTATAGAAGGCCGCCCGCCTGCATTGCTAGCTGCGCTGCACCAGCTCAACGACGCCGCCCGGCTGGAGCACGACTGGGTCATCACGCTCGATGTCACCAACTTGCTGCGCATCCACACCCAGCGCTCTATCGCCCACTGCAAAGCGTCCGATCTGCAAACCCTGCTGGCCGAGGGCATAGATCGGGCGCAAGCCTTGCACGCCCTGTGCGAGAGCCTGCCCGCCGGCGGGGAGTCACTCACGACCGACCTTTCCGAAAGACCAGGTCTGTCCAACATGATCCGCGGCTAAAGCCCCGAACGCCGTCACGCCAAGACCGCGCCCAAACCTTACTGCAAGCTTTTTTCCAGCACGAGACCCACCATGAAAATCTCAGGCGGCATCAAATCGGCCGCGCAGCTTCAAACCGCCCCGCTGGACGCAACGCAGGCCCGGGAAAAGGTAAAAAGCTTCGTAGCCCAGCTGACAGACCCCAAGACCCAGAAAATTCAATCGGGCTATCTCAAGCTCACCAACTCCGGCACATTTAATGCTGGCTTTTTCTACACCAGCGGCAGCTACTCCAATGCTGCCAAATCGGTTAAGGGAATGCTCGTGCAAGCCTACGGACACCGCATGAGCCAAGATCAGAATCGTGCACTCAACGAAGCCTTGGCGCAATACTTGGGAAAGACCGGGAACGCCCTGGGCACCCGAAGCTTTGTCAAGCTGGTCAAGACGCTGGAAAGGCTGGTGCCCGATGACAGCGCACAGTCACCCAAATCCGATCCCCCGGGCGCCATCGCCTCGCGCCTAAATCTGTCTGGACTGGATCTGTTGAACCAGCAGGCGGCGGGCCTAGTTCTGGCGGACCCGGACCTGCAGGCGCTGTCGCCAAGTACTGCACAAGTGCAAGTGCAAGTGCAAGAGCAAGTGCAAGAGCAAGTGCAAGAGCAAGTGCAAGAGCAAGTGCAAGAGCAAGTGCAAGAGCAAGAGCAAGAGCCTCTAGCCACGCAAGACCCTCCATCAGACTCCGATCCTGTCGTCAAGCACGAAGCGCAAGAGGCCCCACCGCAAGAGGCCCTAGCGCAGGAGACCAAAGCACCCGAAGCCGAAGCGCAGGAGATAAAACCGCAGGTCCCGGTAGACGCACAAGCCAACGCAGCAAGCCAGAGGACTGCGCTTCGCGGGAGAATTAACGACTACATAGTCAAAATACGCGCCAACAATAACAGCCCCATCTCTGACGCGGCTCTTGAACAATTTCAAAGCCTGGCCTTCGCCCTTTCGCAAACGCCTGTCAATTCAGACGCCGATATCACATGGCCCCAAAAATTCATGCTCTTTGGGCGTTTGATGTTCCCAAAAACGTCCGAGCTAAACCAAGCCAGCGAGGTGCAAGGCCCACAGGCTCCCCGCACTTTTGCCATGGGCGATGCCGACGGCAGCATGGGACGCATGGTCTTGCATGCCATCGCCAGTGGGGTCGCCAAGTTGCCTGAAGCGAACATGCCCGCCCTGGCCCGCCTGATGCTCGCAGAGCTGCATGCCCTCCGACAAGGAGACGCCGGCATGGAGGACTTCCAGTCTGACGAGCAAGTGAGCAAAGACTTGGAGGAAGTGGCCGAGGCCCTGATCTCCAGGCCCCAACCCCAAGAGGGCAAGCCCGCCTGTATTTTCCTGGGCGACATTCTGTCGGACCGGTTCACCAACAACCAGGAAGCCATGTCCACGTTCATCTACAAGCTCAGCGGGCTAGATCCAAAGAACCCCGACCCTGCCCAGCGAATCGAGATCGGTGTGCGCTTTATCGCAGGCAATCATGACACCATGCCCCTGCTCAAAAGCGATGACTCAAAGATCTTCGACCGGCCCTCCGAAGGCGACTACCAATGGGGCGCCTACGCCCATAAAAAGATCAAGGCCGCTCAATACAAGGATCTCCTGAAAAATTGCTTCAAGGCGGCCGACTACAGCGCAGGCGTTTTGACCACGCACAACGGTGTGGTCAAAGGCCGGGGGGACGATGAATATCTGATCGGCTTAGGCGCCCCAGAGTGGCGCGAACGCTCAAAAAAAACAGCCACAGGAACCAGGGTCAGTGATTGCTCCAGCGTGACAGCTACAAGCCCTGAGCAACTGGCCGAGGCGATGAACACCACCTTCTTCGATCGGATTGAAGCTGGCGGTCCGACGGATTTGATATCCACTGACTTTCGACCCGAGGATGTTGACATGACGCCAGAGGCACTGGGATTTACCCACATAGCGGGCTTTCGGCAATTGCATGGGCACAACGACAACGCCAATGAAGACCATGAAGGGGTGACCAACCTCAATGCCCGCGGGAAGGGAGTCGCAGGCTATATGCCCATGGCCACCGTCATTGAATACGCGCAGCCTGACATGCTGCGTGTCTAAGCATGCACACTGAAAAGGTAAGCCAGATGACCGGCAGCCAGCACGACGAGCGCGCAGGGGGACTCAAGCGGATAAGCCTGTTCAAGCGCTACGACACCTAAGCCCTCGATGAAGCTTTCGCCGCGATCCGTCACCTTTATTCCCGCAAGCAAGTCGGCCGCTACGACCGAAGAGGTCGGCAAAACCGAGGCGCGCAAGCAATTGGTGGAGATTGCTGCCTCTCTGGTCAAGGGCAATTCCGTCAAGTCCGGCTTTTTGCGCCTGCACGGTAGCCGAGACAGTCCCGAACTGGGCCACGGCCGCTGGAGCAACGGCTACACGGCGGCTTCGCGTCTGGTCAGCGACCTGGTGGGCAAAGCCTACGGCACCGACTCACAAGTCGTGCGCGATCTTCAAACCTACTTGCAGGGACGCGACAAAGTGGGCGTCAAGAGCTTTCTCAAGCTGGTCAAGGCCATGGAGAAGGACTCGCTCGCAGAGGGCTCCCCCCTGCAACGCTTGCAAACTGCTCGGCTGGGCGGACGCATCCAGCTCAATGCCCCGGCCGCCACGCGCGCGCCGCAAGAAAAGACGCTTGAGGAGCGAACCGTTCAGGGTCGGACCTACCAACTCGAGTCGGGCACGCTCCACTCCGGCGCCGACGGTGTGGTCGTCATGGCCCGCGCCAGCGACGATCCCACACAGACAGCCTGTCTGAAGATTGACAAGGCTGGACGGCGCGGGACGGCGGTCGAGCATCAGGTCCTGGCCAGGCTGCGGGCCCGAGGTGGCCCTCATCCCCACATCGTGCGTGAACTCGGCCATGACGCTGCGGCAGGCATTCTGGTGCTGGAGCGGTGCAAGGGCTCCATGCTGCTGGACACGCCGGGGCCGGTGCAGGCGGGCAACCTGGCCCTGCGCGCGGCATGGTTTGGCCAGACCCGCCAGGCCATGGAACTCCTGCACGACGCAGATATCGTGCACCGCGACCTCAATACCAAGAACGTGCTGATTCGCGAGGACGGCACAGCCGCCCTGGCCGACTTCGGCAATGCCCACGACTTCGAATATTCAGACCAGCCCTGCCCCGATCTTTTCGGCGTCCCGCAAACCCGGGACGCGGCAAAAAGCGCAGACCGCCGAGATTTACTCAAGTTGGGCTACAACCTGCTCGCCGGCACTGACAAGGCCCCGCCGAACCCCATGAGCAGCGCGGCCGTGCAGACACTGCTCCAGGGTCTGCTGCCCCAGGCCGAGTTGCAAAGTCTTGCGCCCCAGGTGGCGCAGTCGCTTCAGACCTATCATGACAGGAGTGCCTCGCCAAAAGCGACAGAGCGAGCCGTTGCCAGCCTGGGGCAGGTCTTTGAAAGGCTAGGCCAGTCGGCCGCAGCGGCGCAAGCCCCATGGGGCACATGATGCTCAAGGTGGAAGGGCACCCCAAGGGGGCGCGCTTGGGGCTGGGTCTGGCCAGCCAAGCGACGGACAACATGAAAAACGCCCTGGGCGCCTTGCATCGCCAGCATGCAGACCTCGGGCATACCGCAGACACAGGCCGCCTGCGCATGCTGGTCCACGGCGACCTCCTCCGGCGTCACTCTGTTCAAGCACCATGAAACCCGAAGCCCTTAGCGAACTGGAAGAAGATACCTGGTGGGGCCTGCCGTGGCCCGCTGACAATGACCTCTGGCGAGCCTGGCGCAGCAGCCTTGGCTTTATCGTGCTGGAGTCGCCCGCCCTGCTGGGCGAGGCCGACGACCGAGCGCTGCTACAGGCTTTGCAGTTGGGGCTGGTCCAGCCCTGGCGCCTGCCGGCCCGCCTGGTGCTGCGCGAACAGGCGCTGCACCTGCAAATCAGCTGGAGCGAGGCAGACCCGGCGCCGCTGGGCGATTTGGCCGCCGCTATGCTGGACGATGCCCAGACGGCCCTCGGCCTGCTGGGCGACAGCGCACAGCAAGAGCTGAGCGCGGCACCGGACGGCCTTGAACCCGAACCGCCCAGCCCAGCCGCGCTGCAGCTCATGGAGGACTTGCTTGCGCTGCTCGAACAAGACCCCGAGTTAGGCCCGCTGTGCGAATTCGACGAAGACACCGGCGAGCTGCTGATCGCCACCGAAGACGAGGACTGCTTGTTCCTGCTGCGCCCCCTGCTGGCGGCCAGCCCCGGCGAGGCGGTGCGCTTGGCAGTGCTGATGCCCCAGGCCATGCTGCCCGAAGACCCGCCCGCGCTGCGCGCGAACTTGCAGCAACAGCTGGCGAGTAACGACGCGCTGCAGATTGGCCCGCAGCTGCAATGGGTGGCCGACGCCGGCGGTCAACAGGTGTTCATGCAAGGCCTGCTCGAGCCCGCCGCTTGCACGCTTGAGCAGCTGCGACTGCTGCTGGCCCGCATGCTGGCCCTGGACGCCGAACTGGCCGGCGACGACAGCGGCCCCCAGGCAGGCCCGCTCGACCCTTTGCAACTTTATCTATCGGGCCTGCGCGCCTAAGACGCCATGCCAGGGCCGCCCATTCAGCGCAGCGCTTCTTTTCAAACGCCGGCCACCGCCCGGCTCGACGGCGTCGGGGCTGGCCCGGCGGTAGAGGCACCGCGGCGCCTATCGCAGGCGGCCCCAGCGCCGCCGGCACGCGCACTGAGCATGCACACCGCTGACCTGCAGTCGCTGATGTCAGAGCGGCTGGCAGGATCACAGCCTACTGATGCACGAAGCGACGTATCCAATCGCTTGGCGCTAGAGCTTGATGCCGAGGAAATCAACGCTGCACTGCGGGGTCTTGAGCCGTCTCAGCCCCAAGCGCCCTTCAGCTTCGAGGACGCCGTCGACTTTCGCACCATGATGGGCGAGGCCGGCCAGGGCACTGCCCTCCAATTGCAAGCCCGACTCAACCAGCAATACGGCAATGACGCAGATCCAGGGGTCAAGCAGCGTCTGAACCAAGCCCTGCTGGAATTGCAAGACTTCAAGACGCAGGTCAGCCAAAGCCTGACCGATGCGAAGGCCTTGGCCCATACTCTGCAAGGCCAGATCAACTCAGATACCACGGGGGCTGAGCAGCTGCGCCAGATTTCGCTGATCATGGGCGGGCGCATCAAAGAGCCCAACAGCCTGAAAAACCTGTGGAAGTTCAGCTTTTCAGACAACAGACGCGCCAAGGCGCAACTCTCAGGCCTGGAACGTGCGGCCAAAAATGGGCAGCCCTTCGTCGTGCCCGGACCGCCAGTGCACTTGCAGGCAGCCATGGCCGCCCACCTCAAGGGCATCCTCAAGCGCGCCAAACTCGACGACAAAGCCCAGATCAAGGCTGTCAAGGGTGAGCTGGCCCATCAAATGGCGCTGCACACCGAGCGCAGCCAGGCGTGGCAGGCCATCCGCAACACCATCACTTTGCAGAACAACGACGGTGAGCCGAGTCGCTTTGAAAACCTCATCACGCCGGCCAAAGATTTCAGCCAGCAGGTGGCCAAGACCTATACCGACGGGCAAAAAGGTGTCTCTTGCCTGAACAACACCAACAGCCAGCAAACTGTCAATTTGTGGAAAACCGAGTTCCAGGCCGAAGGCAGCAGCCTGCGATTTTCGGCCCTGCGCCACGGCATACACGACGCCTACAAAATCAAGGATGCCGATGCGCGTCAAGCGGCGGCCTCGGCCAAGGTTGACCAGTTTTTGCGGGCCGCAGTTGATGCTTACCCAGAAAAGCTCAAGCCCAATGGAGACGGCAGCTACCGGCTCGAGCTGGTGTCGGTCTCGCTGGTCTCCCCAGGAAAATTTGGCAATGAAGGCCAGATGTGGGCGCAGCAAAGCCAGGCCTATAACCGAGCCAACCAGCAGCCATTCACCATGACGGCCGACCTGGGCGACGGCCTGGGCCTGCGAGACATCAAGGTGCAGCCCAGAATTCTGGCCTTCAGTACCCCGGTCAACAGCGTTGCGCTTGAGAGCGCCGCTCTCAGGCCCTTTTTAGGCGGCTTGGCAACCAGCGCGCAGGCCAATGAGGCCAGCATCCAAGGCTTACTGGGTACGACGACCGAAGGCGCTGAAATCGGGGGTCTGGCTGGTGCGAAGCTCGCCGAACTGGACCAGAGTATTTCTAAAGCCCAGCAAGCCGGCGCGGATACGAGCGCCTTGTCCGCCGACAGCGCACGCATTAAGAGCCTGGTCGCTCAGGTCCGGCAAATCATGAACGCAGCTGCAGGCAGCGCGCTGTCCTGGCAGCGCGCCGGCAGCGAGCCCTACAAGCTGGCCTCTCGCCTGACCGCCTTGGCCCATGAAGTTGGCGCGGTACCCGCCTTCAACTGCAAAAGCGGCAAGGACCGCACCGGCGAGCTCGATGTACAGGTCAAGCAGCTGTACGCGCGCTATCACCTCAATGGCCAAGTGCCGCAGCCCAATGCGCAGGTAAGCCCCCAGGAAGCCCAGAACCATGCCAAGCTGGTGCGCGAGGGCGGATCCTTCCAAATCCAGAAAGACAACACCTCGCTGCCGGGCAGCAAGGTGGAGGTCAAGGCGCTGGTCAAGCCCCTGATGAACACCCTGCGCGCCGACCTCGGCGCCAACTTGAGCAAAAGGCGAAAAGAGGAGCTGGTACCCAAGGAGGCCTTTAAAGGCTTGAGCTCCTGGGTCGGCTCCTGAACCCCGATTCACCACCACCGAACGCACCCAATATGCAAGCACTCCCCTCACCCGTCTTTGAGGCCCTGTTGGCCAGCTTCTGCCAGTCCGTCGGCCTGCCCGCAGACCCCGAGGCCCTGGGCCTGGAGTTCGAGGCCGACGGCCACACCGTGCTGGTATCGCCAGACCCACGCGACGACCAGCGCCTGCTGGCCGAAGTGCTGGTTGGCGGCTTTAGCGAACTTCCCGAGGCCTTGTTTCGCCTGCTGAACCACCTCAACGACGCAGCGCGCCTGGAGCACGACTGGGTGGCCAGCGTCGGCCTGGCTGGCGAGCTCAGACTGCACACCCAGCGATCCATCGCACAGACCACCCCCAGCGACCTGGAGGGCCTGCTGGTCGATGGGATCGAACGCGCCCAGGCGCTCGCCAGCCTGGCTACCGCTCAGCCCGAGCATGCGGACGACCCCGCCTCGGCCCTCTTGGCCTTCGACCCCCATGCCGGCGGCATACTCAGGGGCTGAGCTGTTTTGCCCCAGTTGACAAATGTATTCAATTTGTAACAATTATTGACAAACAGGGACTTCCCCCCTCTTCCATAAGGACCATCCATGAACCTCGAACAGGCCCAACAACTCATCCGCGAGCTCGGCGTTGAACTTGGTGGCCAAAGCGATTCCTACACGCTCGACGAGCAGGGCGAGGCCAACCTGGTCTTTGACGACGAAGTCCCGGTGCTGATCCGTTTTGCTGACCCTACCTTGGTGCTGGCCTGCGCGGTGGCAGTGGAGGTGCGCGCGGACGACCCAGGCCTGTTCGCAACCCTGATGGACTACCAATTCATGGGACTGCGCACCTTTGGCTGCGTGTTGTCATGGAACTCGGCGGCCGACAGCCTGGTGCTATCGCGCCAGCTCCACGGTGAGCCGACAAGCGCCCAGTTGGCCCACGAACTCAACATTCTGCTGCGGGCCGGGCGCGAGGTGCGCGAAGACCTGCTGCCACTGCTCGAAGGGGATCTGGCCTTCGCATCAGGCGAGGAGGACAGCGCAGAGCAAGCCCGGACTGCCGCACTGGCCCCGATGATGTTCAACCGCGCCTGAACCAAGGGAGTTCTCATGAGCGTTCCCAGCCTCAGGAACCTGCAGCCCGGGCTTATCCGCGCCAAGGTGAACATCGACCCGATTGCCAGGGGCATGGAGCAATCCACCCTACCGAACATAAACCGGCAGTTCGTCGGCGTGCACAACCTGCACCAGAACGACGGCTTCAAGCACACTTTCAGCCGCATCCAGCCCACCACGGCACAGGTCAAGGAGCGCCTGGGTGAGAGCCTGTCGAAATTAGCCGTCTTCGATAATGGCAACGGCATTCCCTCGGCCAAGCTCAATGTCATTCGGCGCAAGGAAGGCCAGCACATCAGCCGAAGCCAAGCCAAGAAGAACTTCGAACGCGTGAAGGCCGGTTACGACTCACTTCACCGCGAGTTGGGCGAGGTCGAACCAGATGGCAATACCCGGCAGAGCCGCCTGGCCGGCCTGAGCAACTTCTTCAAAAAGCTGTTTGGCAAGGGGCAAGCCACAGATCTGCAGCTCAACACCAAAGTCATGGAAGGCGATGCACTGGTCCCGGTCGCCGTGCAGCAGGCCGCAGCGGACGCTCAGCAGCCTGCCCCCCCTCTGCAGGCACCAGGCGGCGTTCCTGGCCTGGTTATGCCGGTCCTGCCCCAGGCGCCTGACGAAGCGACCGATGTCAAACGCGAGGTCGAGCTGACGATCAGCACGGCCAATACGAAGGACAAGGCAGGTACACCGATCACATTCACGTCTAATAAGGTGTCCTACTACGAGAACAAGTCCGGGCTTCGCAAAGGCCTGTGGATAGGGCTGGCAGCGACCGGCGGCACCCTGGCCGCCACCGGCATCGCTGCCGGCGTGGTTCTGGCGGCACCTGTCCTGGCGACAGCCGGCGTCATCGGAGGTGCCATCGGTGGCTTGTACCTGCTGGGAAAAGCCATATGGGGCAAGTCGCCCTGGTGGGGCAAGACCGCCGAAGGTCAGCAGCAAAAAGAGCTGCGCCAGCAGGCCCGCAACGCGGCCGACGAGATTGCCGAGATGGTCAAGCGGCAAGTGGTGGGCGACGTCAGCGAGCACAACCTGGCCGCGCCAGAGGGGGGGGGCTACATCAAGAAGATGGTGCTGGACAACCCGCAAATGCTGACCGACTTCGTGCTCCTGGCCCGCAACAATGATTCCAAGGCCCTGCAGAAGAAGGTCAAAGCTTTCGTGGTGTCCGACAAGTCCCCCCTGCCGGCAAACATCCGCCAGGATGCCAAGCGCTACTGGTTTCACAACCTGCTCAAGGGCGACCCCAAGGGCCATGCCCAGAAGACCGTAGACACCGTCACCCGCGAGATCACCCGGGGCATCATGCAAGGCGTGCAGGAAGGCGTGCTGCAGTCCATGGTGGCCGACCTGTCCGATGATCTCGGCGATAAGGCAATCGAGGAACTAAAAAATGTCGGTGCCGAGGCACGCTTCAACGCGTTTCAGGAGGCCGTTCAGAATCTCTACCCCAGCAACACGGACACCAGCCATCACATCCACGAGACCCAGGGCCACAAAAGCAGCCTGCTGGCCTTTCAGCAGCGGGTGCCGGATGCGCTCATAAAGGACCTGGAAGCCAAGAAAGCCATCCTGGGCAAGGACAATGTCAAGAACTACACTGATGTGTTGCGCAAGCTCGACGGCGATGTGCAGGCCCACCTGGCGTCCATCGGCCAAATAGACGCCCTAATTCACGGCGCGCCGTCCGAAGACGCTGCCGAACTGCCAGCCCAAGCCCCACTAGGCACGCTGGACCATGTCAACCAGGGGATTTCAGCGCTGCTCACCGAGCGGCTTAGCCCGCAGGAAATACAGCAAAAAAACAGCGAACTCGCGGCCGAGATTCATACCCTGCGCGAACGCATCGCAGCGGACGACGACCAGGGCACCGACAAGCTGGTCCAAGGCCATGCCGAGCAATTCCTGAAGCTGCTGGACGCGGTGCAAGAGTCGCTCAGCCTAACAGCAGAGGCCGCAGACACCTTGGCCCAGGCGCGCGCCGACTTTAGCAACGGGGCCTCGATGGAGCAGGTGCGCGAACACGCAGACAAACTCCTAGAGCTGAGCGACGAGGGCATCGAGCCTGCCAAAGCCGACCCGGCCTATTTCCCGGATCGCACTGTCGCCCTGTCTCAACTCACGATGGAAGCCCAGGCCCTGGGCAAACTCTGCGAGCATCTGGAAAGCGGCATGGAGGCAACCAAAAGGCTGCGCTCAAAAATGGACGAGGGGCTGGTATTGGCCAGCCAGGGCCAACTCGGTAAGGCTCTCTCGCCGGCTTTCACCGAGGGCCTGCAAGCCGAGTTGGGCCAGCAAAATGCAGAGCTTAATTACTGGGTTGAAGCAGAATTCAAACTGCCCGGAGAGCCGCTGGTCGTCCCCGAGAAGGAACTCAAAGAGCAGTGGCGTGCACAGGCCGTAGGCGCCGCCCTTGGCCTGGAGCCGGCCCAGGTCAGCCGCTTCCAGCCCCTGCTGGAAAAACTTTCTCGTGGCGACCACAGCGACACCATCGAAATGCTGCGCACGGAACTGCAGCGACCAGAGGATTCGTCCGAGGCGCTACAACTGCTGCAGGACAAGCTGCCTGTCGCTGGAGACAGCGAACAGGAGCTGCAAGACAAGGCCTTGCGCAGCTACAAGGGTCTGGTCGAGGCCAAAATTTTCAATGGCTCTGCGGAGTCATGCAGCCTATTGGTGGAAAGCCTGCACGCGGGCGCTGTCGCGCCGCTCGCCAAGTACGTGGCCTTGCAAAAGCTCGACCATCAATTGCGTGCACTGTACAGCAGTGAGCGAGGCGAGAAACTTTTTGCTTGGGCTGGATTAAAAGGGATTGTGGCTCCTCCCTACCAAAATGGGTTCAACCGGCCGGTCGTTTTGGACTTGCTGATTCGCTTCCAGGACGCAATCAAATCGAGCCATCCTGACCAGAGAGCGGCTGCGCACACGCTCCAGGAGCAGCTCGCAATGCCGGACCCCTTGAACAAGTCCGTGGCCGACTGGGCGCTCGACGCGGGCAAGTTCAATGAACTCGACGACTCCAGCGTGGTCCGGGTTGCGGACCTGGTCACCAGCCTCAACAGCAGCGACTTGAGCAGTGCGATCAGAGAGGAAAAGCTCAAAGCCCAGAGCCTGGGCCAGGTTCAGGCAGAGAAAATCATCCCTGGCGGCAAAGGCAGTTCTGATCTAATGGTGCGTCGGGCCGTGAGCGAGGCCTCGGCGCTGGTCAATGGTGGCAGCACCGAGCTACTCAAGACCAAGGCACAGGCGATCCGACAGGCCCACCAAGACCAGGCGGAGCTGATCAGGGCGCGCCGACTTGGCGCGGACGAAATCGGTCGCCTAGGTCAGTACCTCAAGAATGCGCTGGGCTACAAGGGCTCGGTGGACAAACTGGTCCAGCGCATTGCCGAGCATGCCGAGTTGCGATCGGAACTCATGGTCCTTATGCATGCCAACGCGCAACTGGCAAGCCTAGAAAACCCGCCCCGGCTGCAGCACAGCTTCACGCGGGAGCAGCTGCTGGCCGGCGCACGCGAGTTGGGCAACTATGCTGCACAGCCTGCCAGCTATCTAGACAAGCTGCCAGCTGAACTGCGCCCTCGCATTGAAGAGCGCAACGCCTTCATCGCCAAGTTCAAAGACAAGAGTGAGAAGAACCTCGAACGTTTGCTCAAGAAGGAGCCGCGCACCCAGGCCTACCTGGAAAACTTCCTGCGCGAAGAGCATGCCTATGCAGCACTCAAGAACGACCTCAAGCTGCAACTGCCCTCACGCGCGGTGCGCATAATTCTTGAGGGTAGCGCCGACCCCTCGGAAACAGCAGCGCACTCCACCAAGCTGACCCAGGGCACCGCCTTGGCAGATGCCAACCTCAACAGGCTTTCGAACAGCCTGGGCCACTCGCTAAAGGTTCAAAAGCAGGCGCTCAGCCACCTTCAGCAGACACTAAGCCAGAAAAGCGGCGGCTCCAGCATCTACCTGCAAGCGCAGGAGCAGCTGCTCGACCAGCAACTGGCTGCTGCCGCCGAGTTGCCCCAGGCTTTTCGCGCGCCTCATACCGGCGCCCTGGCGCAAATGGGCGCACTCATGCTGCAAGCCGACAAATGCCGGCTTATGGAGCAGGCGCAGATCGAGCTGGCTTATCTCAACGGTCAACTACAGGCCTCGCGCGACGCACTCAAATACTTCGACCCCCAGCGCTTCAACGCTGAACGTCCCGGTTTTTTTGGGCGAATTCTTTTTAGCCTGATGCGTAAGGGCGAGCGTCTGAACCGCTTGCTCCGCGAAGGAGGCGAAACCAGCAAGGCGATGGGCAAGGCCATAACCGACATCGCTAGAGCCAGGGCACTCGAAGGACAGTACAGCCAACAGGCCGGTGCCCTTGAGGTCAAGCTTGGCGAGCTCGTTGAGGCCAAGAACCTCCTGGTCAACAATTCCCAAAAGGTCCAGGCGGCTTTTGAGATGCTCGCTTGCGAACAACTGGCCGCCAAGCAAGGCGACGGTGCTCGCCTGACTGATGCTGACGTAGATGCAGTCACCGCACAGTGGAAGGCCCTGCTCGAAGGCGGCAGCCAGGAAGCCTTTCCCGAGATCGAAGCCTGGTCCCGCAGCCTGATCGGCAAGGGCATCGAGGACCTGGAAAGAGCCCTCGGCACCCAGGATCAACAGGCACTGGCCAAGGAACTGGGCGCTCTGATTCAGCAGCAAAACGAGTTCGTGGCCAGCCACCGCGCCCTTAAGGCCGAACTCGACCGGATCGACCTGAGCAAGGCCCCGGCTGATAAGAGGCTCACGCTGATGTTCCAGGCTGGGCTGGACCTGGAAGACAGGGTTTTGCTCGACCGTCTGGTTAAAGCTGGGACGCTCAATGGCCAGCAAATTGAAGGCCTGCTCAATCAATGGAGCGATGCGGGCCAGGCCACCCTGAGCGACCCAGCCACGGCACTGTTTCTGGCCGGACGGGCCTATCGCGCCCTCGAGATACGGGTTGATAGCCTGGGCCCTGAGCCAAGAGCCGATTGGGACCAGCTCAGGGGCAAGCTGGAGGAGTCCTTCCTGGCGCGCCTTGGGCCGGGAGCACCACAAAGGCTGGAATCCAACAAAGAGTCCGTGATCACCGGCGAATTAGTCGATAAGCTCACTAAACAGAGCAAGGAGCTCAGGGCCGTCACTCAATTCAGCGAACAGCAGCTTCGAGACTTGACGCAATTGGACGAACAGGTGATTGAGCAGATGAAGGAACACAGGCTCAGCCAACTCAACGGCCAGCAGCCTCCTCGCTCGCTCAAGGCTCTTGACCAGCTGGGCATTCTGCGCTCTGAGCTGGGAGATTTGTATCGATATCTGGGTCAACATGCTAAGGGATTGCCCGCGGGTCAGGACTTAGAGGCTCTAAAGAACAAGGCGGCCAGCCATGGCTACAACGGTGCGCTGATCCAGCAGGAGCTGCTCAACCCGAAGAACCGCTGGATCCCGAACGGCGCCCCTGGTGATAAAAGTGTGCAGCTCAAGCACGCCACGCAGAAGCTGTTCCAGATAAATCTCGATCGTGTCAAGGCTTCACATCCAGAGCACTTTCCTACAAAGGACAGCCGCCTGAATGTGGCCCAGGCCGAAGGCCTGGACGACCAGATGTTGGGGCGGCTGGACGAGGCGCGGTTTGATGAGGAGCCCGACCTTGACGACTCCTATGAATTCGATAGGAACCGCCAAGTCTTTGACGCCTTGCTAGAACCTGGCAATTATTGAGATGCAGATGACCGACACATCAAACACCCCCCCCACCAACCCCCGCTTCCAGGCCCTCATCCAATCGCTGAGCGCGCTCAGCGAACTGCCGGCAGAGCCTGGTGATGCCGGCCTTCTTTTGCAGGCCGGGCCTTATCAGCTGCGGGTCATGCCTGATGGCAGCAATGACGAGCGCCTGGTGATTGAGGTTGAGTTGGCCGATGCAGCCGACGCGCCAGCGCCGGCCTTGGCCTTGCTGCACCGGATCAACCATGTGGCGCGCTTTCGCCATGGCTGGCAGCTCAGCCTGGACGAGGACGACCACATCGTGCTGCACACCCAGCGCCCGCTGGCCAGCACTGACGCCAGCCAGTTGCAGGACCTGATGGCCTCCGGGCTCGAGCGGGCCGCCGCGGTGGCAGGCCTGTGGAACAAGGCCCTGGCCATGATCGAGCAAAGCGGCGATACACAGCGCCATAACTTGAACCTAGACATCGGCGCGCTGCGCGCCTGACCAACCGTAGAAGGAGCAGCCATGGTCTTTGGCGGCACAAAAATCGGCGGCGCCAGCAATATCACGCGAGCCGATGCGCAAAGGTTGTCCGCCACTCAGGTGGCGGACAAGATCACGGGAAGAGTCAGCGCCGACCAGGCTCTCGATACGCTGAGTACCGCTGCCAAAAGCCTGCTCAAAGGCAAACGGCTGGCCATATATGACCGCACCAGCAGCGCCAAACCCCGCCTTGCCCGCCAGTACCTGATCAGCCATGAACGGGCCGAGCACACCGTCGCGGTGGTGCGCAATCTGTTTGCCAAGGCCGGTGAGCAAATCGCCGACCCAGCTAAACAAAATGCACTCCAGCGGGAAGTCGAAAGTTATCTCGATAGTCCTAATAAGGCCATCGAGGGAGATCGCCTCAACAAACTGGTTGAACAACTCCGGGAAGCAATCGCTGCAGGCAAGGGCCCGCAGATTGACGGGCAAGCACCTGTGAGTGACCCTGAGCTGGCCCAGCAGAACTTTGGGGCCTTGCAATTAGCACAGCCAGAGCCAGAGCCAGAGCAGCAAGCGATCATCCAAGCGGGGCCGCAAGGGCAGGAAATTTCTGCAGAGCACTCCCAGCCTCCGCCGCAGCCCACTAGCGCGAAGCTAGCAGACGACCTGCCGGGCTTGAAAGCCGCTGCTGAAAAAGGGCGGCCGGTGTCGCAGAAGCTTCCAGGGCTGGGGAGCATCCCCGTCCCCAGCATCACCCTGCCTTCAGAAGCGGGGAAAATCGCGCATGGGGCCCAGCCCATCGAGGAAAACGAGCCCTTGCTGCTGGCCGAAAGCGGCCCAATCAACCACGACAACACGCTGAACGAAGAGTCCAACGAGGTCCATGGTGATGCTGAATCATCTCAGCTTATGGGCGACTTGATCCAGGACTCACAGCCCGAGGTGCTGAGCCGCATGTCGATCGACGCCAGCTCAAGAGCCGACGCTCAGGAGCTAGTGGCAAACCAAGATGCCATGCAAGAGCTGTATTCCTCGACAGAGATCGAAGATCAGCCTTATTTGTTTGGACAAGGGCAAAGCTTTGAAGGATCCAATCGCTTCTCGGGCGAGCAGCTGTATCAGCGCCTTTCGGGCGATCAGGACCACCAAGTCTTCATGGGTAACGATAACTATCCTGACAATTTCGGCTACAGCCGGCCAATGAGCCTACCTGAACAAAATTTTGAAATCGATCCGGCCTTCGACCCCGAGGCCATGAACCCCAAGCTTGAGGCTAGCGAACAGCTTGATCAGAGTCAGCAAGCCCGCCTTATTCACCAGGACTCCAGCCTTGTGCAGGACGAGGATCTGGAGATCATCGAGCACGGGGATGTAGATATCAACAATGATGTGGACGAAGACGATATTGAGTTGAAGCCTGTCGATGACAGGACGCAAGAGATCATGGCCATCTTGCGAGCGAAAGTGGCGGACGCCAAACGCGATGAGCAGTGGGGCGAATTTCTCAATCAGCTGAACGCCCACACCGACTTGGTCGCCGGCTGGCAATCAGAGCTTGGCTTACCCACAGAAGGGGAAGCAAGTCCGCTTGAAACACGCCCGCTGGGAGGCCTGGCCGGCCAACTACGCACTGCCACGAAGCAATTGAAGGAGCTGCTGGACAACTACATGGGGCAGCCTCAGCAGCAGAGCCAATTGCGAGTGCTTGAGAATAAGGTAGATGGGTTGGCGCACCAGCTCGATGAGCGACTGGGTGAACTGGAGAGCAGTCGTGACGCCTTACAGAACGCCATGAAACCGTTCAATAGAGATCTGGCTCCCGATTCACTTGAACAAACAAACTACACCCAAGGTCTGGCCCTCGCAGAGCAAATAGTCGCCGACGCCGATTTGCTCATCGCGGCCAGTCAAAAGGTACTCGTTGCCCCGGACCCAAGGGAGATCGCCGAGCGTCAGAATCAATACCTCGATGACCTGCTGAACTATCCGGACACTGACTTGAGCAAGGCCAAGGCGTCTTTTGGGCGGCTTGACCTTCAAAGTATGTCGCGGCAGCAGGAACAACTGAGAAGCTTCGTCGCCGTCAAGCCATTTAATCTACAGAATGGACCGACAGCTTCTCGGATACGCGAAGAGATGAAGAAGATGGGGGCAAACCTCAGCCGCTTGCAATCCCAACTGAATGACGTTCAAGAGGAACTCTCAGAGGCCAGCCGGTACATCAAAAAAGACTTTGGCACCACAAGCGAGGCCAGCACGCGCATGCAAGCGCAGGTGGACAAGCGCTTGCAGGAAGTCCGTCAACTGAGCCAGCAAGTCAATACGAGCTTCGCGAGCATCCAGCAAGACCTGAAACTGCGGGCGGTTTTACCGACTCGGGTTGTCGCCGAGAGCTCGACGCCGGACAACCCCCAACTGGCCGAGCTCAGCAAAGGCTTGCTCCAAACCAAGAGAACCGAAGACCCAACTGCCGATCTGGAAGCCTATGAAAGCAAAGTGACCAGTTTGCTCGACGCCTTAAGCAGCGCCACAGCGCTGAACAGCAATCAGACAGCACAGCTCAAAGACGTGCTAAAGCCCCAAGGTCTGATCGCGAATAAATTTAAAGAGTTGAGGGATGTTTTGGTGCTCAAGCTCAACACTGAGCGCGACAGTGCGATTCAACAGATCATCGCCGAGCACAACAATCGGACCAGCGAAGCAGACCGGCGGCTACTGAAAGCGCAAGGGCTGCGGGATGCGATCCAGGCCAAGTACGATGAACGCGTCCAGACTGTCAGGCAAAACGATGAAGAGATCAAAACTCTCAGAGCACTCCGGTCGACCCTAGGAAGATACGTTGAGCTGCAGCAAAAACTGAGTTCGTTGGCGGCTGACGATATGAGGCAGGGTCCATTGCAGTCACAGTTGCAGCGGCTGATCAATGATCCCCAGATCAACCAAAACCTGTTACACCTGATGGAAAGCAACAATCTGCAAGACATCCAGAATGCTCTGGATGAAGGCGGCCAATTGATCGAGGATCTGCAAGCCGGCCAGCAGATCGCGATTTATGGCGACCCTCAGCCAGACACCGATGAGCCGTCTGCCGACGAAGCTCAAAATCAGACCTGGGCCTCTGCGCCGCTGGACCAGCTAGAAAAAGAACTGGCAACACAAACCGAAGCAATCCAGAGTGCCCAGACCGACAAGGCGTCAGCCGACAAGGACCGAGACCGCGCCTTGGCCAACACGCAAGGCGAAACTAGAAGAAAAGTGAAAGAGGTGACCAACGCGGTTGACTACCGCCTACAGGAGCTGGAACAAGCACATGCCCAGCTCTAAGCCGCAGCTTCTGCGGGGCTTGCACGCGCAGTCCCCGCCATGACCCGGATCGATTTCAAACTACCGCCCCGGCAAGTCCTCGACCAGTCACAGTTCGATAAGCTGGCGGCGAAGGGCGAGGCGCTAAGTTACCCCAACATAGCCCTGCTGCTCAACAGCGGCAAGGCTGGCGCAATGGCCATTGCCGGGACGGTCAAGCTGGTCAAGGAAGGCCGCCTCAAGCACTCTGACCCTCAGGGCTCTATCGATAGACAGCACGCGCGCCGGGCCCTGCGCGAGCTGGCCAGCGGCTTGGTCGACGAGAAGGGCAAAGTTCACAGCGGCTACATGAGTCTTTCCGACGACGGGCAGACCCTGAGCAATACCTCGCGTTGGACATCGGGCGATCGCAGCGGAGCCGTCTCGCAAGTGCGCGGCTTGATCGAGCAGGGCTACGGCGATCGCATGGCCGAGCTGGGCATGAAGGAATCGCTCGATCAAGCCATTGATAAATACCTGGAAACATCGGGCCGCAAGCTGGGCACGCGCAGCCTGGTCGCGCTGGTGCGCGAGCTTGAGCGCAAGCTGGGAGACGATCCCGAATTCCTCGCGCAGGCGCAGGTGGGAAAAGCCCGGCTGCAAGCCGGAGCGGTTCAGGCCGAGCGCCTTCCCACGGAGCGCGATGAGGCTCTGAAGAAACTGCTGAAACTCTACAATTCGCAGGACCAGGCGGAGCTTCAGGTCGAGCTGGCCGCTGTTCGAAACGAATACTCGTGGGCCGAAGGAACGCTGGTTGGAGAGTATCCGATCAGCCCTGGTCACCACGACTACACAATAACCGGCTTTGCCGACCTGAAGGTGATGGAAAGACTGGCTGCCGAGCGGGGTATACCGCCAAACGTCTTTATGCGCTTACTCAAGACGCAGGGGCCAGACCTTTTGATCGATCCGGCGGGCGCCAATCACCCTCATGCGCTGGGGCGCCAGCTCTACCAGGATATGCAGAGGGCCTTTGGCCAAGCCAGCACGCTGGATCAGTTTTACGCCAAGGTGGCCAAGGCAGCCCTGGCCGCCTTCGAGGAGACCAAGGATACAGCCAGAGCTGCAAACGCCGGCAGCCTGCAGCACCGCGCGGCGCAGGCCTTGCAAGCGCTGGGCGAGGGCTCGCAGCCGCCTGCCCTGCCAGCACCGGCTGAGCAGCCCGCTGGGCCAAACGCTTGGCCCACCTTCGCGATGCCACGGTGGACGCAAGACCAAGCAGATGCTGTGGGTGAGCCGCTTTACCGCTGGGGTATCAGCCTGCTGTTCACAGCCCTGCATGAGAGCGGTCGAAGGGGCGACCTAGGACCTCTGAATGACTTGCTGACGCAAGTGGCCGGCCAGCCATTCGAAGGCTTCCGGGCGGTGACCTTCAGCGAGGAGCTCGACACTTTGCTCGGTCAGGTGCCACCCGAGAGCGCCCTGGCCTTCGGCCGCGACTGCCTGCGCGAGGCCCTGGGCTGGCTGCCGAATCACGGCCTGCCCTACCTGCCGGCAATGGCGTCTACCGATCATCCGCTGTCGGTACTGCGTCGCCACCCGTTTTTGCGAAGCCCCGGAACCTGAATTGGCGCTCTAAGTTCGGCGGCATGGGCGCTTCAGAGGCCCAGCGGCTGCGGGAGCTGAAGACGGATAACGCCAAGCTCAACGGTCGCCACCGGTGCCCAATTAGCAGGGGTAGCGAGATTTCGTCCGAAAGCTTCGAGTCGTGTCAGTACACTTGCCCTGCAATATCACTGGCGCTATCATGGCCCCGTGAACACGGCGGCCAAATTACTCACGGCAATGCGCCAAAGCCCGAAGGACTGGGCCATGGCGAAGCTGCTCACCGTTGCCAGACAGTACGACATAGAAGTGCGAAGCTCTGGGGGCAGCCATCATATTTTTTCGCATCCTTCAGTCAAAGACACACTGTCTGTTCCGGCCCATAGGCCCATCAAAGCCGTTTACATCAAGCGCTTCCTCGCGCTCATCGATCAGATTCAGGAGTAAGTCATGACCGTCAAGACCATTGCAAAAGTGAAGCCCGCATACCCCTTCGAAGCCTACAGCCATGTGCTCAGCCCGATTGATGCGGCCGACGGCGGCGGCTTCATGTTCACCATGCCCGACATTCCCGGCGTGATGGCTGACGGGGCTACCGAACTCGAAGCCATCGCGGATGGCCGCGAGGCGTTTATTGCAACCGTGAGTGCCTTGGTGGACATGGGCCAGGAGGTCCCGGCCCCGGCCTTCAAGCTGGACGACTTCGCGCCAGCATCGGCGTCGGGCAAAGTCTTGGCGCGACTGCCGCGTTCCATGCACCTGCAACTCACAGCGCGAGCGAAAACGGAAGGCGTGTCGCTCAATGCCCTGGTGCTCGCCTTCATTGCCGAGGGCTTGGGACGGCGCGGAGCATCAAAAGCCTAAATTACGCCCTGGGACATTAGCGCATACGCCTGACCTTGACCCCAATTCCTTACCGTTCGAAAGTAGGATTTTTCGGCTTGCCCACGGGGCCTGGAACCTTGTACCTCAGTCTGTAAACATGCCCAGAAAGCAAAAAGCCCAACCGGTGAGGGCTGGGCTTTTTGCTTGATTGACTTGGGGTGGCTGATGGGACTCGAACCCACGACGACAGGAATCACAATCCTGGACTCTACCAACTGAGCTACAGCCACCGCGAAGCTGCGATTATAGCCAAGCGCAGGGGCGCAGGGGCCCAGGCGCTGCCCACTAGCCGCGGATGGCCCAGTCGTGCAGGGGCATCTTGTCCAGGTCTTTGCCCGCGAAAGGCGCCTGAACATCCTGCTGAGATGCGGTCTGGAGCTGCGCATCGGCAATGCGATGCAGCCAAAGGTTCAGGTCCATGATCACCAGGGCAAGCTCGTCGAGGGGGAGCCCCTCGCGCCCAAGTCGGGTGGCGATTGCCAGGGTGCCGGTCACTGGGTCCGACTGCAGCCGGAAGCCGGGGGGAAGAATATGGTTGAGCTCCAGGGCTGCGACGGCCACATCCTGTGCCCTGCCCTCAAGCTGACCCGAAACCAACCACTGGTCGGCTCCCGAGTCCCAACCCAGCGTGAATACGCATTCTTGTCCCGCATCAAAACTGAGGTCGAAGCCATCCGACGGCGCCTGGTCAAAAAAATCATCCGCCACCTGCTCCACCGGAAAGCCTGCAAGGTGCAAAGCCAGGCAGGCCTGCTGCCGAGGGTCACTGGGGTCCATCTTCATGGTGTCAATCCGGCCTGTTAGGTGTAGATGTCCCGATGCTGGAGATTTTGCACACTGGCATTGACATTGAGTGACTCGCTGGACAGCGCTGCAATGTTGAGCTCGAAGCTCTGTTCAGAACGAATCCCTTGTGCCGACTTGAATGCGCCCGGGTTCGACTCGAATGCAGGCCCCAGGAGGACGGTGCCCTCGCAGGACTGACTGATCTTGAAGTTCTGATTCTTCGGATCGAAACTGATCTGGTTTTGGCCAGACATATCCAGCGACATGGCGCCGGCCCCGAATTTTGCGGTCAGTGCCATGGACAGGGCGTCGTTGGTCTTGGCGGCAAAAAGGAAATGGTCGTTGCGCATGAGATTGCGCAGAAGTGGCTTGAACCGTGCATCAGCACGACCAATGCCGGATTGGTCCTCGACGAACTTGACCACCGTCTCCAGATTCTCTCCCGCATCCTTGCCCTGATATCTGCCGCCCACTTTGAGAACCCCGTTGTCGACCGAGACATTCGCACGGGTCAGCGTGCCGTATATCTTCTTATCAAACAGCCCGGCCAGCGCATGGGGACTGCCCTGTACCTCTCCGTCAGCCGCGCTCTGGTGAACGGCAGCGATCATGTCCAGCACCTGATCGTGCGTGCGCTCATCACCTGCGCCCAGCCACGTCTGACCCGCCTCCTGGGTCTGATGCAAGTTAGCTAGGCGGACCGCCTTGTCATTCACGAATGCTCGAGCCTGTGCCAGGCCTGCCGAGTCCTGGTCGCTGAGCTTGTTGAGCCCCAATCCGTAGCGGCTGTTGATCGCCTGCATGGCCGCCAGTCTTTGCTCGGACCGTGCCTCGGAGCCTATGCCCAGGGCACTTTTGAATTTGCTGGCCCAGTTGCGTTCCTTGAGTTGCAGATAGGCCTGGCCATCGCGTTCGAGCAAGCGAAATTCAAGCTTGCTCTGGGCTAACTTGAATTCAGGGCGGCTGCTCACCTGGCTGAGCAAATCCTTCACCGCAGACGAGGTGACCAGATCCTTGGCGTCGCCTTGCCCTACAGCGCCGAGTTTGACCTGGAAGCCCCCTTTGATGGTCAGATTCATGAAATCCGCCTTTCCATAATGACCCGCAGGCCAATGTCCCGGGGCATGAAGAAGCAATGCATCAGGAGGTCTTGACTCGGTCCGGCGCGGCCGGCTTGCTCACCTTGAACTTGACCTTGAGCCGCTCCTGCAGCAGCTTGTAGTAGGCCAGGCCTTCGGCGCTGCTCCACCACTGGGTGTATTGCCCCCTGGCCTGCTCCTGCTCGGTGGCAGGCAATTCCTGCCGGGGCAGCACCTGGGTGACTTTGACGATGGCATAGCCCTCGGTGCCCAGGTCTACCCCTTTGAAGGCAGGCAAGGCGGCCGGGTCTGCCCTAAGAGCGGCGTTGAGTACGGCCGCTGGCAGCTTGCCGGCATCCTTGCGCGAAACGGTCAGAGAATCTTGCAGCTTGGCCTCGTCGGGCTTGGCCTGCCATTGGGCCAGTTGCTTGGCGCCCTCCTGGCGGGCCAGTTCGCCGGCAAGGTCACTCATCCAGCGGGCCTTGACCTGCTCGCGCACCTCGGCCAGCGGCAGCGCCCGGGCCGCGGTGTACTCAACGATACGGGCCGAGGCCAGGGCGCCGGCGCCCACGTCCACCGCTTCGGTGTTGCGCTTTTTCTCGATGGAGTCGCTGGCAAACAAGGCACTGAGCAGCTTGGCATTGGCCAGCGGGCCTTTGGCGCCCGGCAACGGGTTGCGGCCCAGGCCTTCGGCGCTCTGGATCTGCAGGCCCAGCTTGTCGGCCGCCGGCTTGAGGCTGTCGGACTGCTCATAGACCGCATTGCTGAACTGCTCGGCCGCTTCGGCAAATTTCTTTTGCAGCATCTGCTTCTTGATCTCGGCGCTCAGCTCATCTTTCATGTCTTCAAAGCTGCGCGTCTTGGGCGCTTTGATGTCGGTCAGGTAGATGATGTGGTAGCCGAACTCGGACTCCACCAGATCGCTGATCTGGCCTTTGCTCAGGGCAAAAGCCGCGTCCTCGAAGGGCTTGACCATGGAACCGCGCGAGAAGAAGTCCAGGTCGCCACCTTGGCTGGCCGAGCCTGTATCTTGCGAATGCTTGCGCGCCAGGTCGGCAAAGGCCTTGGGTGACTTGCGGGCCTGCGCCAGCAGCTCGCTGGCCTTGGCCTTGGCAGCTTCGCGCTCGGCGCTGGGGGCGTCCTTGGCGGCGTTGATAAGGATGTGGCTGGCCCGGCGCTCTTCCTTGCCGGCGAGCTTTTGCTGGTTTTGCTCGTAGTAGGTCTTGAGGTCGGCCTCGCTGACCTGCAGGGTCTTGCTGACCGCCTGGGCGTCGAGCACCAGGTATTGGATCTTGGCCTGCTCGGGCGCCATGAATTGGCTGGACTGGGCTTTATGGAACTGCTCGAGGTCGGCCTCGCTGGGCTTGAGCTGGGCGGCATAGTCGGAAGGCTTGAAGCGGGCCAGTTGTACTTGCCTTTGTTCGAAAAAAGCATTGAGGCTGGTATCGGCCACCGCGCGGGCGCTGACCGCGGTGGCCACCACACCGGCGAGCACCTGGCGGGTCGACAGCTCGGAGCGCACACTGGCTTCATACATATCGGGCGTCATGCCCTGGCTGGCCAAAAGCTGCTTGTAGCGCTCGATGTCCAGGCTGCCATCGCTTTTGCGCAGCATCGCGATTTGCGGGTTGGACTGCAGCTCCTGGGCCAGGCGTTGGTTGCTGGCGCCCAGATTCAGGCGTTCGGCGGCAGCAGCCATCACGCGCTCGCGCACTAAGCGCTCCAGGGAGGAGTACTTGGCTTCAGGGGTGTCCAGCAGCTTGATGTCCAGGCCGGGGACCTGGGCGCGCAAGCGATCGACCTCCTGGCGGTGCACGTTGTCCCATTCGGCCTGGGTGATGTCGAGTCCGTCGACCTGGGCCACCACCGTATTGCCCTGGTTTTGGCCATAGTCATTCAGGCCGAGCAAGACGAAAGACGGCACGATCAGCAGGAACAGCAAGCCCATGGTGATCTTGGAGTGCTTGCGGATGAAATCAAACATGAACAGTTTCCTGAAGCGCGAATTGAAACGGCGGAAGCCTCGATTGTCGGGCCTGAAGCTGACACAAAAAAGGCGAACCTCCGGTTCGCCTTTTCGCTCAATGTTTGGTGGGTGCTGAGGGGCTCGAACCCCCGACCTACGCCTTGTAAGGGCGCCGCTCTACCAACTGAGCTAAGCACCCCACCTCAACTTGAGGAATTCAGACTATCAGTTCAAGGCGTCCTTCAGTCCTTTGCCAGGACGGAACTTGGGAACCTTGGCGGACTTGATTTTAATCGCTTCGCCGGTGCGCGGGTTGCGACCGGTGCGACCGGCCCGTTTGGTGACGGCAAAAGTGCCGAAACCCACCAGAGAAACTTCGCCGCCTTTTTTCAAGGTGGTCTTGACGGCCGACAAGGTGGCTTCCAGTGCGCGGGTGGCTGCGGCTTTGGAAATGTCGGCGTGTTTGGCGATGTGCTCGATCAGTTCTGTCTTGTTCATAGGTCTCCTCGGAGAAGGCGGTCGTCAGATCGTTGGCGCCCCGTTCGCTGGCATCACTGAAAAAGGCGCTGAGTAAGAAGGTGTTTTTCGTGCACTGCCCCGAGTTGGCCAGCGCCCGCCTCGCAAGAGGCCGGGCTGCAAGCGCGAATCGGTCACCTGCGCGCGGACGCGGATTCTAGATCCAATTGCTTGATCCAAGCTTGCGTTGAACTTGCATTTCGCATCATCGAAACCCTGGGCGGGTCGCCGGTCAAGCTCAGAGGGCCTCGACGATCGCCCGACCCAGGTCTTGCGTGCTGGCCGTGCCGCCCAGATCGGGCGTGCGCGGTGCACCACTGGAGGGCGCCAGCACCTTTTCGATGGCCTGCAAGATGGCGTCGTGCGCGGCCTTATGGCCGAGAAACTCCAGCATCATCGCGCCGCACCAGATCTGCCCAATGGGGTTGGCGATGTTGCGGCCTGCAATGTCGGGGGCTGATCCGTGCACCGGCTCAAACAGCGAGGGAAAGCGCCGCTCGGGGTCCAGGTTAGCGCTAGGCGCGATGCCTATGGTGCCGGTGCAGGCCGGGCCCAGGTCGCTGAGGATGTCGCCAAACAGGTTGCTGGCCACCACCACGTCAAAAAAATCGGGCCGCTGCACAAAGTGGGCCGTCAGGATGTCGATGTGGAATTTATCCAAACGCAATTCAGGATAGGACTTGGCCATCTCAGCCACCCGCTCGTCCCAATAGGGCATGGTGATCGCAATGCCGTTGGACTTGGTGGCGCTGGTCAGGTGCTTCTTAGGCCGCGATTGCGCCAGTTCAAACGCAAACTTGAGCACCCGGTCGGTGCCGGTGCGGGTAAAGACCGACTGCTGCACCACAAACTCACGTTCGGTGCCAGCAAAGGCGCGTCCGCCTATGCTGGAGTATTCGCCCTCGGTGTTTTCCCTGACGATGTAGAAATCAATCTCACCGGGCTCGCGGCGGCTGCCGTCCTTGCGCACCACCGGCGCAATGATGCCGGGCATGAGCCGTGCTGGCCGCAGGTTGATGTACTGGTCGAACTCGCGCCGAAACAGCAGCAGCGAGCCCCAGAGCGAGACATGGTCGGGGATTTTCTCGGGCCAGCCGACCGCGCCAAAGTAGATCGCGTCGTGGCCACCGATCTGCTCCTTCCAGTTGTCTGGCAGCATCTGGCCGTGCTTTTCAAAGTAGTCCCAGCTTGAAAAGTCAAAGTGGTCGAACTGTAGGTCTATGCCGAACTTGCGCGCGGCGGCATCGAGCACCCTGATGCCTTCAGGCATGACTTCTTTGCCTATGCCGTCACCGGCGATCACTGCAATGCGTTTTTTGGCGGTCAAAAGAAACTCCTCAGGATAAAAATGAAACCTTAGCTCAAGCCGCAGCCGGCCGGGGTTGGCGTACCACCAGAGCGACGCCTAGGGCGGTCATCGCAGTGCCGAGCAAGGTGGTGGCGGTGATCAACTCATCGAACAGCAGCCAGGCCATCAGCGCGGTGGTCGGCGGCACCAGGTAAAACAGGCTGGTGACCGTGGTGGCAGCGCCGCGCTGTATGAGCAAATAGAGCAGCGAGCTGCCGCCCAGCGTCAGGCCCAGCACCGCCCAGGCCATGGCACCGATGAAATGTACATTCCAGACAATCGCCTCGGTCTCTAAAAAGGTCAGCGGCAAAGTCACGATCAGGGCGGCGCCCAGTTGTATGGCATTGGCGGTGCGCACATCAGTGGCGCGCAAATAACGCTTTTGGTAGAGCGTGCCGGCGGTGATGGCCAGCAAGGCAAAGACCGTGGCCGACAAGGTCAGGCCCGAGACCTCAATACCGGCCTGGAGCTTGCGCCAGATCACCAGCACCAGGCCCAAAAGGCCCAGCATCAGGCCCAGCCACTGCAGGCGGCTGACCTGGCCACCGTCCATGCGCGACACCCAAACCGCAGTCAGCACCGGCTGCAGCCCCACGATCAAGGCCGCCAGGCCCGAGCCCATGCCGTGCTCGACCGCCAACCAGACCCCGCCTAAATAACCCGCATGCATCAGCACCCCGCTGACGGCCAGATGCCACCACTGCCGGGGCTCACTGGGCCAGCGCGCCCCCGACAGCACGATCCACAGCAGAAAACAAGCGATAGAAAAAACGTAGCGCCAAGCCAGAAAGCCCAGCGGCGGCGCATGCTGCAGGCCGTACTTGGCCACGATAAAGCCGGTGCTCCAGATCAGCACGAACACCAGGGGCATGGCGCGCACCCAGGCCGAATCAGCGGCTTCGACCTTCATCGGGAGCGGGCACGTATCTCGGGAATGGCCTTCTTGAGGTAATAGACCATGGACCAGACGGTAAGCACGGCCGATACCCAAATCAGCACCGTGCCCCACCAATGGGTATCGAGCAGACCCAGAAAAGGACCGTTGAAGAGCAAAAAGGCGATGGCCACCATCTGCACGCCGGTCTTGATCTTGCCGATGCGGTGTACCGCCACGCTGCGATTGGCCCCTATGGTGGCCATCCATTCGCGCAGGGCTGAAATCGCGATTTCACGGCCGATGATGATCAGTGCCACAAACACATCGGCGCGCTGCAGATCGACCAGCACCAGCAAGCTGGCGCAGACCAGGAATTTGTCGGCCACCGGGTCGAGAAAAGCGCCAAAAGCCGAGGTTTGCCCCAGTTTTCGGGCCAAATAACCGTCGAGCCAGTCGGTCAAAGCGAAGGCCACGAACATCACGGTAGCGATCAGATTGCGGCTAGGCTCGGGCAGATCGAGATAAAACACCCCCACGATTAGAGGGATCGCGACGATGCGCGTCCAGGTCATGATGGTGGGGATGGTAAGGAACATAAGCTGCCGATTTTGGCATGCTGCAGGAGCGACCTGCATGGCCACGCTCAGTGGTGCAAGATGCGATCGAGAAAGCTGCGGCAGCGCTCGCTGCGCGGGGCACTGAAGAAGGTCTGGGGCGGCGCCTCCTCGACCACCTTGCCTTGGTCCATGAACACCACCCGGTCGGCCACCCGGCGGGCGAAACCCATTTCATGGGTCACGCACAGCATGGTCATGCCTTCGCGGGCCAGGCCTTCCATGACGCCGAGCACCTCCTGGATCATCTCGGGATCCAAGGCTGAGGTGGGCTCGTCAAACAGCATGATGCGCGGACGCATGCACAGGGAGCGGGCAATCGCCACCCGCTGCTGTTGGCCGCCCGAAAGCTGGCCCGGGAATTTGTCGGCCTGCTCGGCAATGTCCACCCGCTCCAGATACTGCATGGCCAGCTCGCGCGCCTGTTCGCGGGCCAGGCCGCGCACCCGCATCGGCGCGAGCATGAGGTTGTCCATGACCGACAGGTGGGGAAACAAGTTGAACTGCTGGAACACCATGCCGATCTCGCTGCGCGCCTGAGCGTCTCGCGAGGCCTCGGAGCCCACGGATATTCCATCGATCCAGATTTGACCTTCGTCATGGGCTTCGAGCTGGCTCAGGCAGCGGATCAAGGTGGACTTGCCCGAGCCCGAGGGCCCGCAGATCACGATCTTCTCGCCACTGGCCACGGACAGGTCGACCCGGTCGAGCGCCTTGAAATCGCCAAATGACTTGCTCACGGACTGCATTCGGATCAAAAAATCCGCCGGCGCGGCCGAATCACTCATGGAAAACACCTCAATTGGAATGTGTACAGACCATTATCATTGAAGCCCATGCGACTGACCCATACCCGCTGGCCGCAGGTGCTGCAGTATCTGCAGCGCTGCCGAGGCATCATCATTCCCACCGGCTCAACCGAGCAGCATGGCCCTATCGGCCCGATCGGCACCGACGCCCTGCTGGCGCAGGCCATTGCGCAGGGCGCCGCCGAGCGGGGGGACTGGCTGCTGGCCCCCACCCTGAACCTGGGCCCGGCCCAGTTCAACCTGGGCTTTCCCGGCACGGTGGCTTTGCGGGCCAGCACCTTGATGGCGGTGGTCGGCGATGTGCTCGATTCGCTGGCGGTCCAGGGCTTCGAGCGCTTTTACTTTCTTAACGCGCACGGCGCCAACATTGCGGCGGTCAACGCCGCCTGCCAGGATTTTTATGCCCAGTGGAGCTTGGGCCGGCGCAGCACAAAAGCACCCCAATGCCGCCTGCGCTCCTGGTGGGACTACCCCCGCGCCGACCAGATGCGCAAATCGCTCTATGGCAGTTGGGAGGGCATGCATGCCACGCCCAGCGAGCTGGCCATGGCCATGGCCGTGCTCGGGCCCGACTATCCCCATGACGCCCAGGCTCAGGCCCAGGTCACAGAGCCACCGCTGGCCCTGCCCGAAGGCTTTGCCCGCCTGCATGGCGGCGACAACCACCTCGACAGCGCCAGCCACAGGGCGCAGTTTCCGGACGGCCGGGTGGGCTCGCATTCGGCCCTGGCCCGCCTGGAGGACGGACAAGCGCTGATGGAGGCGGCGATTGCCGACGCCCAACAGGACATCGCCGAGTTCTTCGCATGATCATCCTCTACGGCCTGCCCATTTCAAGCTACACCGCCAAACTGAGGCTGGCCCTGCACTGGCGTGGCATTCCATTTGAAGAGCGCGAGCCCGACGGTGGCTATCGCTCGCAGGCCTGGCGGCAAAAAGTGCCCATGGGCACCATCCCGGCCATAGAGCACGAGGGCTTTTTTCTCTCCGAGTCCGAGGCCATCCTGGAATACCTGGAGGAGGTGTTCCCGCAGCGCCGCCTGCTGCCCGAAGATGCGCAGCAACGCGCCCGGGTGCGCATGCTGGCCCGCCTGCACGACCTGCATGTGGAGCCCCGTGTGCGTGCCCTCTTCCCGCTGCTGCGCCAAAGCGAGCTCAGGCCGCAATTGCCCGCCTTGCTGGCCGCGTTGCAAGACAAACTCGAGCGCCTGGGCGAAGTGGTTCGGCCAGGCCCCTATTTGGCAGGGTCTGCGCCCAGCCTGGCCGATTGCGGCTTTGCGCTCAGCCTGCCGCTGGCGCAACGGCTGCTGGAGGTTTTGGGCCAGCGCTTGAGCCTGCCGCCAGCCCTGGCCCCCTGGACCGAGGCTATGGCCAAAGACGCATCGGCGCAAGCCGCTCTAAGCCCCTGGCGACAAGCCACCGAATCCTGGCTACAAATGGCCAGCCCATCCTCCTGATTTCAAGCATGACCGACAAGCTCAGCCCTTTGATGCAAGCCGATTGGCACTACGTCAACAAAAGCAGCCTGGAAGAGTTCAGCCGGGCCGACTGGCAAACCCTGCTGGCGCAGCGCCAGGTCTACTACCGCGAGCAGCAGGCCCGGCAGGTTCTGCGCATGCTGGCCGACTCTGAACACGACGCCACCTTTGGCTACCGCATCAACAACTACCGGCATTGCCTGCAGTCGGCCACCCTGGCCCTGCGCGATGGCCGTGACGAGGAAGACATCGTCGTCAGTTTGCTCCACGATGTGGGCTTCATCGCCTGCCCCGACAGCCATGGCGAGTTCGCCGCTGCCCTGCTCGGCTGCTATGTCTCAGAGCGCAACCACTGGATGCTGCAGCGCCATGCTTTTTTCCAGGACGCGCATTCGCCCCATCACCCGGTGACCAACCCTAGCGAGCGCGAGCGCTGGCGCGGTCATCCCCACTTCGAGTGGGCTGCCACCTTTGTCGATCGCTACGACCAGACGGCCATCGATCCCCACTATGAGTGCGCCCCGCTGTCCACGTTCGAACCCATGGTCATGCGCCTGTTTGCGCGCACGCCTCAAGTGCGCCCGCTGCCCTGAATTTTTGGAGAAGTCCTGATGTCTGCCTGGATACACATGATCCCGCTGGAAGAGGCCCAAGGCCCGCTGGTGGCCGCCTACGAAAAGGTCAAGACGCCGCACGGCACGGTCGACAACGTGATGAAGGCGCACAGCCTGCGCCCGCACACCATGGAGGGCCATGTCGCGCTTTACCGCAGTGTGCTGCACAGCCCGGACAACACCCTGCCCTTTTGGTTTCTGGAGGTGGTGGCTTCTTACGTGAGCATGCTCAACCGCTGCGACTACAGCCTGAGCCACCACTTTGCCAATGCGCGGCGCCTGATGGCCGACCCGGCCCGCGCCGAAGCGGTGCGCCTGGCCCTGCTCGATCGCGCGCCTGAGCGGGTGTTCACCGGTAAGGAGCTGGAGCTCTTGCGCTATGCCGGCAAGCTCACCACCGACGTGGCGCAGATGGTCAAAAGCGACATTGAAGCTTTGCATACCGCCGGCTGCAATGACGGCGAGATCCTGGAGGTCAACCAGGTCTGCGCCTACTTCAACTACTCCAACCGCCTGCTCAACGGCCTGGGTGTGACCACGCAGGGCGACGTGATCGGCTACTACAAGGAGACCCAGGCCTGAGCCCGGGACTGCTGCTTATTCGGCCTTGAGGTCGGCCACCTTGGCCGCACGGGCCATGGCCTCGTTCTCGCGGGCGATGGCCTGGCCATAAACCTGGGCATTGCCGCCCACCGGATCGATCACCGCGGTCTGGAAATTCTTGATCACCTCGGGGTGCTTGACCACCTCGGCAATCTCCTGGCTGATGCGTGTGATCGCCGCCTGCGGTGTGCCGGCTGCGGCCATCACCCCGATCACCACCGCAAAATCAAAGCCGGGCACCGTCTCGGCCACCGTTGGAATATCGGGCGCCTGCGGTGAGCGCAGCGGCGCATTGCTGGCCAGCACCTTGACCTGACCGGCCTTGGCAAAGCCCAGCATCGAAGGCAATGCCGCCACCGAGAAGTCCACCTGGCCGCCGACCAGCGCCGGGGTCGACTGGCCCGAGCCTTTGAAAGGCACATGCCGCACATCAAGGCTCAAGGCCGCCTTGAGCGCCTCCATGGTCAGGTGATGGGTGCTGCCTATGCCGGAAGAGCCGTAGGTGTATTCGCCGGGCTTGCGTTTGACCAGCGACACAAATTCCTGCAGCGTGTTGACGCCATTCTTGGGGTGGGCGACCACGAAAAGCGGCGAGCGCGCGATCAGCGACACCGGCAAAATGTCTGTGCCCACCTTGTAGGGCACGGCCTTGTTGAGCAAGGGCGTTATGGACAGCATGGAGCCATCGGAGACGATGAAGGCATGGCCGTCCTGCGGTGAGCTTTGCAGCAGCGCCTGATACGCCACCACGCCATTGCCACCGGGCTTGTTATCGACCACCACCGACTGACCGAGCCGCTCGGTCAGGCGCTGGGCCACCACCCGGGCGACCGAGTCGGGCAAGCCGCCGGCGGCATAGGGCACGATGAACTTGACCGGCTTGGTCGGATAGCCCTGGGCCATCACCGTCAGAGGTGCAAGCATGAGGGTGGCAATCCAGGATCTGCGTAGCATCATCAGAGGTCTCCTTGTGGCGTCCGCCCAGCGAGCAGCAATGGGGGACAGTTACAGGCGCTTGCATAATGTTTAGGCGCCTAATAAAATCATTTTAAAGCTTTCAGGCCGCATCGGCCTCAGGATGCCCTTAATCGCCCCATCTGTCCTCAGCATTTGCACCACCATGACCCAAGACACCCTGCAGGTCACCGAAGCTGCGCCGGCCGCTCAGGGCATCCAAAGCTTTGAGCTGCGCCACCCGCAAGGGTTGCCGCTGCAGCCCTTCAGCGCCGGCTCACATATTCGCGTCAAGACACCCTCTGGGATGCTGCGCCAATACTCGCTGTGCAACGACCCGGCCGAGACCGATCGCTACAGGATCGCGGTCAAGCGTGAGGACAGCGGCCGCGGCGGCTCGGCCAGCATGGTCGATCAGTTGCAGCCAGGCGACCTGCTTGAAGTGGGACTGCCCGAAAACCAGTTCGCCCTCGACGATCGCGCCAGCCGCTTTTTATTGATCGCCGGCGGCATAGGCATCACACCCATGCTGTCCATGGCCTACCAGCTCAACAGCGAGGGCCGGCCCTATCAGCTGATTTACCTCAGCCGCGATGCGCAAAGCACCGCCTTCCTGGAGGAACTGCGCGGGCCTGAGTTTGCGGGCAAGGTCAAGGTCCACCACGATCAGGGCGACCCGGCCCGGGCCCTGGACCTTTGGCCCCTGCTGGAAAAGCCCGGCAGCACCAACGGCCTGCACCTTTATTGCTGCGGCCCGACCGGGCTGATGGATGCGGTGCGCGACATGAGCGGCCACTGGCCCGCCAGCGCGGTGCATTTCGAGAGCTTTGGGGTCGATACCCGCGCCCAGAGCGACGATCAGCCCTTCGAGGTTTGCATCAAAAGCAGCGGCCAGCGCTTGAGCGTACCGGTGGGCAGCAGCATCCTTCAGGTGCTGCGCGACGATGGCATCGCCGTACCCTCTTCCTGCGAAAGCGGCACCTGCGGCTCCTGCAAAACCGGGCTGCTGGAAGGCCAGCCAGATCACCGCGACCTGGTGCTGATGGAAGACGAAAAGGCCAGCCACATCATGGTCTGCGTTTCCCGCGGGCAGGGCAGCCTGCTGCTGGACCTGTAGGTGCCGCGATGAACGCGCCCCTGCGCATCGGCGTGCTGGGCCTGGGCCGCGCCTTTACCCTGATGCTGCCCACCTGGCGAGACGATGCACGGGTGCAATTGGTGGCCGGTTTCGATCCGCGCCAGAGCGCGCGCCTAGCCTTTGCCCAGCAGTTGGGCGGCGTGGCCCACAGCAGTGCCGAAGCGGTCTGCGCCGACCCGGCGGTGGAGTGGGTCTATGTGGCCACGCCCCACCAGATGCACGCCGAGCATGTAGGGCTTGCAGCCCGCTGCGGCAAGCATGTGCTGGTGGAAAAACCCATGGCCCTGAGCCTGACCGAAGCCGACCAAATGATCGCCGCCTGCCAGCAGGCCGGCACCCATCTGCTGATTGGGCACAGCCACAGCTACAACGCGCCGGTGCTGCTGGCCCGACAGCTCATTGCCAGCGGGCACTTTGGCGCGGTGCGCATGATTCACGCCATGCAGTACACCGACTTTCTCTACCGGCCCCGGCGACCGGAGGAGCTCGATACCGCCCAAGGCGGTGGGGTGATCTTCAGCCAAGCGGCGCACCAGGTCGACGTGGTACGTCTGCTGGCCGGTGGGCTGGTCGAGCGGGTCAGCGCTGTGAGCGGCCGCTGGGACCCGCTACGCCCCACCGAAGGCGCCTACAGCGCCCTGCTCTCCTTTGCCGGCGGCGCCTTTGCGAGCCTGAGCTACAACGGCTACGGCCACTATGACAGCGACCTGCTGATGGACGGCCTGGGCGAACTGGGCCAGCCCAAGAACCCGCAGGCCCATGCGCAGACCCGGCAGCGTCATGCGCAGATGAGCGACGAGCTGGCCGAGGCCCAGGCCAAGGCTGAGCGCAACTTCGGTGGCTCGGCCTATCAAGAGGCAGCGCCCCAGCCGCCCCAATCGGCCCAGCATTTCGGGCCGGTTTTGATCAGCTGCGACCAGGCCGATCTGCGGCTCACGCCCCTGGGGGTGGAAGTGCATAGCGCACAGGGCCGGCAGTTCATCGCGGCCGAGCTGCCGGCCGTGCCCCGCGGCGAGGTGGTCGACGAGCTGTGGTCTGTCGGCCGGCTGGGGCAGGCTGCGCGCCATGACGGGCCGTGGTCACGCGCCACGCTGGAGGTCTGCCTGGCCATGCTGACGGGGCAAGCCTCGCCCGAGACCCTGAGGCACCAGGTGCCCACCCGCGACTGAAATAGGACCCGCATGGCCAAAAAAGACCCGATGCCCGAGCTGCTGCGCCACTGGCGCGAGGCGGTGCCCGACGACAGGCTGGCCCACCTGATCCGCGATGTGGCCCGCGCCCAGATGCGTGCGCTGCAGCTGCGTCTGGCCGAACACGGGGTGTCTTTTGGCCACTGGACGTTTTTGCGCATCCTCTGGCTCAAGGACGGCCTGACCCAGCGCGAGCTGAGCGAGCTGGCCGGGGTGATGGAGCCCACCACCTTTGCCGCCGTCAAGGCCATGGAGGGCATGGGCCTGATCGAGCGGCGCCAACTGGCCGGCAACCGCAAGAATATGCATGTCTTCCTGACCCGCGCCGGCCGCAGCCTGGAGAAAAAGCTGGTGCCGCTGGCCGAAGAGGTCAACCACATCAGCGTGGCCGGCAGCACCGAGGCGCAGCTTCAGGCCATGCGGCAATTCCTCCTGCTGATGCTGGAAAACCTCGCCGCCGACGCTGCAGTCCAGCCGCCCTCAGACACGGACGAAGACTGAGCAGAGACCGAGCGGGCCGCTGGACGGTGTTTGTCATTTGTACTAACATTGCGGCACTAATCTCACCCTACAGGTGCTGCCATGACCGCTGTTGCATCGTCTCCTTCCAGCCGATCCGCCCGCCTCGGACTGCGCGCCACACCCGAGCAGGAGGCGGTGCTGCGCCGTGCCGCTGAGGTGAGCCACAAGTCACTGACCGATTTCATCCTCGACAGCGCCTGCCTGGCGGCCGAGCAAACCCTGTTGGACCAGCGCCTGTTCATGGTGTCGGGTCAGCAGTATCAGGCCCTGATGGATCTACTGGATCGCCCTGAACAAGCCAATGCAGGTTTGGCTGAGCTGTTCAATCGCAAGGCCCCTTGGGATGCCCAGTGAGTTTCTCCCGTCCAGAACCACTGGGCGTTGAGCACCAACTCGAGGGCTTCGACTGCGGCAAGCCCGCGCTAGACGACTGGTTGTTGCGCCATGCCCGGCAAGCCCAAGGCAGTGGGTCGGTCAAGACCTTCGTGGTTGCCGAAGGCGCTCGGGTTGCTGGCTACTTCAGTTTGACTGTCGGCCAGGTCGATACCCAGGATGCACCCGAGCGCATCCGCAAAGGGATGGGGCAATACCCAGTGCCGGTGGTGATCCTCGCCAGACTGGCCGTTTCGCGGCAGGATCAGGGTCGCGGCATGGGCTTCGGGCTGCTGCAAGACGCGATCCGACGCACGATGCTCATCGCAGAGCAAGCCGGCATCCGTGCCATGTTGACGCACCCCATTGATGAAGAAGCGGCGAAGTTCTACACCCGCTTTGGCTTCATCGCATCGCCGCTGCGCGAGCAGCAATTGTTGTTGCTGCTCAAGGATGCCCGCCGCTGGGTGCGATAGCCATGAGCGGCGAGTCGCTTGTTTGGATCGATCAATGAGCTCGCTCACCGTCGAGCTCTGAGGCCCTCAAATCGAATAGGTCTCGTAAGTGGCCGGGTGAAAAATCTCCTCGACCGAAAGCCGCCGCGACGACAAGCCCTGTGCATGGTGGTGGCGCAAAAAGGTGTCTATGGTCGCGCGGTTCTTGGCCACGCCGTAAGACCAAAAATCTTCGCCCAGGGTCTCGCGGGCGGCCTTGAGCTGCTCCTCCACGAAGGGCAGGGTCACCTTGGTGGCCGAGGTGTCGGACAGGGCCAGCAGCGCCGCATCCTTGGCCTGGCTGAAGGCCTTGAACACCGCCCCCGGCAGCCAGGGGTGTTGCTCGCACAAGCTCTTGCGCACGCCCACCACATGCATGATCGGAAAGATGCCGGTGCGCTTGTAGTAGTCGCGGGCGGCCGCGGTCGGGTCGTCAAACAGCCAGCCGATATTGGGGTTGCGCAAGGCCTGCTCGCTGGGCGGGCGCGGGGCCATGAAGCCGTCGATCTCGCCGTTGTCGAGCATCTGCGAGATGGTGCTGCCCTCGGGCGCGCTCTCGAGCTTGACGCCGGGCGGCAATTGCAGCGCGATCTTCTCCGGGCGGCCCGGCGTCTCGATGCCGCCACGCACCCAAGTCACGTCTTCGGGCGCCACCCCATAGTCGTCCTGCAATATCGCCCGCGCCCACACATTGGCGCTGAGCTGGTACTCGGGCAGACCGATTCGCTTGCCTTTGAGGTCTTGAGGCGTCTTGATGCGGTCCTTGCGCACATAAATCGAGGTATGCCGAAAGGCCCGCGACAGAAACACCGGCACCGCCACATAGGGGCAGTCGCCTTTGGCGGTCTTGACCGTATAGCTGGAAAACGACAGCTCGCAGATATCGAAGTCCTGGCTGCGCATGGCCCGAAAGAACATCTCTTCCGGGTACAGCGTCATATAGACCGGATCGACGCCGTCGATCTGCACGCGCCCGTCGATGAGGGCGCGGGTACGGTCATAGTCACCCATGGCCACGGAAAGTTGAAGTCGGGTCATGCTGTTTGCCCTTTCTTTAAAAGCTTGTTCAGGCCTTGACCGAGTAAGACGGCTCGAGTTCGGGCCGCTTGTCGTCTTCGCCCCAGATGTAGGAGCATTCGTAATCGCGCCAGTCGGTGGTCTTGGGAATCACCGCCTGGAAAGACACCACCGACTTCGGAATGGCCAAATCGCCCGCGCCTATGGCTGGCCCGCCCTGCTCGAAGCTTCGCACCGCTTCGAGCATCTGCTTGCGAAACTCCACCACCGCCATGTCGCTGGCACCGAGGCGGTCATGCGAGCGGTCGGTGATGGGGCCCATGGTCACCCACATCGCAATGTCCTGGTTCGGAAAACCCGTGATGCCGGTGAAGTTGCCCGCCTTCATGGCCTGCCTGTCCTGCCAAAAGCGGTTGTCGTCGGTGCGCAGCGGCCGGTAATGGGCGTCGAGGTCGACGCCGACCGTCTGCCGCAAAAACTTGCGCCAGGTCTCGGTCTGCGGCGTGGTGGCGGGATGGCCCCAGGCGAGGAAGTAAAACACGGTATTCGTGTCATCCATCGGCACATTCAAATTGGCCACGTTGTACAGGTTATTGGGCGGAACCAGCACGGTGACCGGCGCCACGAACACCGTTTGCCGCACATATTCGTGCGTGGCCGCGTTTTGTATCGGCCGGCGGATGGCGGCATAACGAAAGCCGTAGCCGCCGCGCTGCACCTGCATGCGCGGTGCCTTGTCGGTCGAGGGCCGCAGCCAGTTGGTGTCGGTGGCCTGGCCACCGGCCACCCGGGCCGGCACCATGTCGGACGAATGCAGGCTGGAACTGTGAGCCGAATCGATCGCGCCTTCCAGAATTTGCGCCCAATTGCAAGGCACGATCACCTTGGCGATCGACACCCGGGCTTGCTCATGCGGCGCCCAGGGCGGCGGCACGAACTCAGGCACCTCATCGAGCGGGCCAAACCAGGCCCAGACCATGCCGCCCCACTCCTTGACCGGATAGGCCTTGTGCTGCACCTTGGCAGCCAGGCAACTAGCGGCCGGCTCCGAGACCATCTCGATCACCCGGCCCTTCACATCCATCTTCCAGCCGTGGTAGAGGCAGCGCAGGCCGCCGTCTTCATTGCGGCCATAGACCAGCGAGGCACGCCGGTGCGGGCAGGCCTCTTCGAGCACGCCGACCGCGCCCTCGGTATCACGAAACACCACCAGGCTCTCGCCCAGGATGCGCGCCCGCACCGGATTGCAATCGGGCTCGGGAACTTCTTCAATCAGGCAGACCGGCATCCAGTGCTTGCGCATCAGCCGCCCCATGGGCGCATCGCCTTCGACCCGGCACAAGAGCTGGTTTTCTTCGGGAGTGATCATGGGGCAAGCTCCGTCGCTAAACGCTGAATTTATTTAGGCGCCTAACTATATTGGAAAAACTGCGCTTCGGCAAGCCGGTAGGCAAAGCACCGACACCCTGAGGCCTCAGCCCCCCACATGCCACCCCGGCCGGCCCTCCAGGGGGTAGGCGGGGTCGTTGTAGCCTGGCGTGGACGGGTGGCCGGGGACGACCAAGGCGTCAATGAAGGCCTCGTCCTCAGCGGTGAGCCGATAGGCGGTGCCGCCAAGGTAGTCGTCCCATTGCTCGCGGGTGCGCGGCCCGCCGATCACCGAAGAAATGAAGCGGTTGTTGAGCACCCAGGCCAGGGCAAACTGGCCCGCGCTCAAGCCCCGCTGCTGGGCGTATTGCTTGATTTTTTGGGCGATCAGCAGCGACTCCGGCCGCCATTCGGACTGCATCATGCGCACATCCTTGCGGCCGGCACGTGTGCCCTCGGGCGCGCTTTGGCCTGGCGGGTATTTGCCGGTCAGCACGCCGCGCGCGATCGGGCTGTAGGGCACCACGCCCAGCCCGTAGAAGCCGCAAGCCGGCAGGTGCTCGACCTCGGGCATGCGGTTGAGCGCGTTGTAATACGGCGAGCTGACCACGGGCCGGGGGATGCCCATGTCGTCGCACATACGGCAGATCTCGGCGACCCGCCAGCTGCGGTAGTTGGACAGCCCGAAATAGCGCACCTGACCGCGCGCCATCAAGTCGCCCATGGCGCGCACCGTCTCGTCCAGCGGCGTTTCGGGGTCTTCCTTGTGCAGGTAGTAGATGTCGATGTAGTCAGTCCCAAGACGGCGCAAGCTGGCCTGCACCGCCTGCATGATCCAGCGGCGCGACAGCCCGCTCTCGTTGATGCCGACCCGCCCGTTCAAGGGGAAAGCGACCTTGGTGGCCACGACCCAGCGGTCGCGTTGGGCGCGCACCGCCCGGCCGACGATCTCTTCGGCGCGGCCCTCGTTGTAGGCATCGGCCGTGTCCAGAAAATTCACGCCCTGATCGGCCGCGCTGGCGATGATGTCGGCCGCCTGCGGCTCGTCGGTCTGGCCACCGAACATCATGGTGCCCAGGCAAAGCGTGGATACTTTCAGGCCACTGCGGCCCAGCTTGCGGTATTGCATCATCTGCTCCTGTTGCGTCCGCCACCGACTTATCAGCGGCGGGACAAGGCCGATTGTGCTCGGCCCACCCTGGCGCATTTGCGACAGGCCGTCGCCTATGTATCCGCTAAGTTCCGAGGCACCATGCCTACAGCCAACTCCACTGCCCCAGCTCCAAAACCAGCACCGGCCGCCTCGCCTCACCTGTCCGTGCGCCCGCAGTGGCTGGCACTGCAGCCCGAGGATGCGCTCGAGCCGGACCTGCCCATCATCGATGCCCACCATCATCTGTGGGACCACGTAGGCAACCGCTACTTTGTGCCCGATATGCTAGAAGACCTGGCCAGTGGGCACAACATCCGCGCCACGGTGGCGGTCGAATGCCATGCGATGTACAAGCGCTCGGCACCGACTCCGCTGCAACCGGTGGGCGAGGTGGAATTCTTAAATGGTTCGGCGGCCATCACCGCCAGCGGTAACTATGGCGCCTGCCAGATCGCTGCGGGCATCGTCGGCCATGCCGATCTGCTGCTCGGCGCCAAGGTCGAACCGGTCTTGCAAGCGCTGGACCAAGCCGGCGGCGGCCGCCTGCGCGGTTTGCGCTACTCGGCGGTCTGGCACCCAGACCCGGCCGCCCGCGGCTCGCTCGCCAACCCGCCGCCCCAAGTGATGAGCGATCCCCGCTTTCGCGAGGGCTTTGCGCAGCTGGCGCCTCGGGGCCTGAGCTTTGATGCCTGGATCTACCACACCCAAATTGCCGAGTTGCTCGACCTGGCGCAGCACTTCCCAGAAACGACCATCGTGCTCGACCACTGCGGCGGAGTGATCGGCATAGGCCCTTACGCCGGCCGGCGCGAAGCGGTGCGCGAAGAATGGGCGGCCGACCTGCGTCAGCTCGCGCGCTGTCCGAACGTCTACCTCAAGCTCGGTGGTCTGGGCATGCGCCTGTATGGCTTTGAACTGAACCAGCAGCCACGACCGCCCTCCTCCCAAGAACTGGCCGCGCTCTGGCAGCCTTATGTGCAGACCTGCATCGAGCTGTTCGGCGCTGATCGCTGCATGTTCGAAAGCAACTTCCCGGTCGACAAGGGCAGTTGCAGCTATGGCGTACTCTGGAATGCGTACAAGCGCATGAGCAGCGGCGCCAGTGCAGCAGAAAAGCAAGCGCTGTTCAGCGGTACAGCGGCTCGGGTGTATAGGCTGAGTTTGGACTGAGGCGGTAGGGACTGGCTTGCCCCTGAGCGAGTGGGGCCGACTCGGACTTGAGGAACAGGATGCGAGTTCACTCATGTCACGCTGCGGCCTGCGACTGCGTCGCGCGGGCTCAGGGGCCGGGCCTCATACTGCGGGCATACACAGAAATCGGCCCGGCCCCTGAGCCCGCGCGACGCTGGAGGAGCCCTACCCCCGACCTAAGAACAGCTCTGAGCGCGGCTGGGGCAAGCCCGGCCGGCGATTTCTGCGTACCCGCAGCATGAGCCGGCCGGGCTTGCCCCAGCCGCGCAGCCAACAGATTGCGAATTCGCCAAAAAGGTGCAGCTTCAACTACACCGCAGCGGCCTCAGCCACCTGCCGCCCCCGAATCATGTCAGCGGCTTTTTCGGCCACCATCAGGGTAGCCGCCATGGTGTTGGCCGAGGGCACCTGGGGCATGACCGAGGCGTCGACCACCCGCAAGTGCTGTAGCCCGCGCACCCGCAGCTGCGGATCGACCACGGCCATCGCATCATCGGCCGGACCCATCTTGCAGGTGCCCACCAGGTGATAGGCGGTCGAGCCGCGCCGGCGGGCAAAGTCCAGCCACTCGTCGTCGGTTTGTACCTGCGGGCCGGGCAAGGTCTCGCTGTGGAAGTAGCGCGCCAGGGTGGGGCTGTGCAGGAGCTGGCGGGCCAGACGCAGCGCCGCCAGCAGCACCGGCGGGTCACGCGGATCGCTCAGATAGTTGGGTTGGACCTGGGGTGCTGCCTGCGGGTCAGCCGAGCGCAGGCGCACATAGCCGCTGCTAAAAGGCCTTTGCTGCCTGGCCCCGCAGCTCATGCCGGGGTGGTCGTCAAGCACATAGCTGCGGCCCTCCTTGTAGCTACCCGGCGTGAACAGCACCTGAATGTCGCCCCGGTCCAGCTCGGGCCGCGACCTGCAAAACAGATGAACCAGCGAGGGGCTCAAACCCAGGATGCTGGGCCGGCCGGCCAGCCACTTAAGGGCCTCCAGGCCCAATCGCCAGCCCCGCGAATACTCATTGAGCGTGGCCACATCGCGGGCGCGGGCCACCATGCGCACCGTGTAATGGTCACGCAGATTCTCGCCCACCCCCGGAAGGTGCTGGCGCACCGAAATACCCAGCTCCTGCAAGGCTGGCGCGGGGCCTATGCCGGCAAGTTGAAGCAGCTTAGGGCTGTTGATGGTGCCTGCACACAACAAGACCTCGCGACGTGCATGCACCTGCCGCAACTGCCCGTCCTGACGGTATGCAAGGCCAGTGGCGCGCAGACCGTCAAACAGCAGCACCTCGGCCTCGGCGCGCAGCTTGAGCTGCACCTGGCCTGCGGCCAGGGCCGGCCGTAAAAACGCGTCGGCGCAGCAGACCCGCCGCCCGCCCTCGATGATGCGCTGGAAATAGCCCGCACCATCCTGCTCGGCGCCGTTGTAATCGGGGTTGCGGGCAAAGCCCTGCTGGCCGGCCGCCGCAATAAAGGCTTCGCACAGCGCGCTGGGCCAATCCGGATTGCTCACCGGCAGCTCGCCGCTGCGGCCCCGAAAGCGCTCATCCGCTGCGCCTATGCGCCGCTCTGAGCGCATGAAATACGGCAGCACCTCGCGGTAGCTCCAGCCTAGATTGCCCCAAGCCGACCAGTCGTCAAAGTCCTGCCGCTGGCCGCGCGAGTAAGCCAGACCGTTGATGGAGCTGGAGCCGCCCACAATGCGGCCCTGCGGGATGCGCAGGCTGCGACCGGCAGCAGCCGGTATGGCCTCGGTGGGGTAAAAGCCCATGAAGCCGGGCTTGTCCAGCATCTTGACGAAGCCTGCCGGCATGCGCACATAGGGGCTGCGGTCGGGACCGCCCGCTTCCAGCAGGCAGACACTCACGCCCGCATCCTCGCTCAATCGCTTGGCCAGCACGCAGCCGGCCGGGCCGGAACCGACGATCACATAGTCAAAGGTTTCGCTCATCTCACACCACGCCCTGCTCGCCCTTAAGCTGATGGGGGCACTTTCGCGCATTTGAGCGGCGCTAACAAGCTGCGGGCTCGGGCGCTTGTCCCTTCAGGGACAAAACGGGCCCTTCGTTCAAGGCCACCGCGCCAGCGTGCAAAATCGCCTACACCCCAAGTTCTGCGCAGAAAGGACCGTCGCGTGTCACAAGCATTACCCACCCTGGGGCTGATCGGCCTGGGCCAGCTCGGCCTGCCGGTGGCCCGCAATCTTTTGCAGGCCGGCTATGCCGTAGCGGGCTACCGCCGATCGGCCGCCCCCGAATTCGAAGCTGCGGGTGGCCAGCGATTGACCAGCCCCGGCGAAGTCACAAGCGCCTGCGACATCCTGCTGCTGTGCCTGCCCGATGAAGCCGCGCAGCGCAGCGCGCTCGACGGTACCGACGGCGTACTCGCGCACCTCAAGCCCGGTCAGATCGTGATCGAGCTGGGCACCTACAGCCGCGCTTTCAAGCTCGAACAGGCCGCAAGACTGAGCGAGCGCGGCGCCCGGGTGCTGGAAGCCGAGGTCAGCGGCTCACCGCCCATGGTCAGCGCCCGCAAAGCCGCCTTGTATCTCGGCGGCGAGGCTGGCCTGGTCGACCAATGCAGTCCGGTGCTTAAAGCCATCACCGACAATCAGTTTCACCTCGGGCCTTACGGCTCAGCGGTGGCGATGAAGCTGATTGCCAACTACCTGCTGACCATACACACCCTGGCCGCCGCAGAAGCCATGAACCTGGGCGCACGGGCCGGCTTCGACCCGGCACTGGTGGCCAAAGTGATCGCGCAGGGCGCGGGCAACTCGACCATGTTCGCCATTCGGGCACCGATGATGGCCGAGCGCAAATTCTCACCTGCACCCGGGCCTTTCAACACCCTGGACAAATACCTGAACCTGGGCGAGCAGATGGCCCGCGATCTGGGCTGCGCCAGCCCCCTGTTCGACACCGCAGCGCCCTACTTTCGGCGGGCGCTGAGCCAGGGCATGGGCGAGCAAGACATCAGCGCGGTGATTGCGTTCATCGAGTCCGAGTCCGGGCCGCGCTGAACCCGGGCACACCATGTCTCCATCAAAAGTCTGCCTGGTCATAGGCGCGGGTGATGCCACCGGTGGCGCGGTCGCCAGACGCTTTGCGCGCGAAGGTTATACCGCCTGCGTCAGTCGCAGAACACAGGAAAAGCTGGAGCCGCTGCTGGCCCAGATACGCCAGGCCGGCGGCACGGCCCACGGCTTTGGATCGGATGCTCGCAGGGAAGACGAGGTCGTCGCTCTGGTCGAACACATCGAACGCGATATCGGCCCCATTGAAGTGATGGTCTTCAACATCGGTGCGAACTCCCCCAACAGCATCCTGACCGAGACTGCGCAGCGCTACACCAAGATCTGGGAGATGTGCTGTCTGGCTGGTTTTTTGACAGGGCGCGAGGTGGCCAAGCGCATGGTCGGCAGGGTTACGCCCGGCGACCCAGGCAGGCAAGGGACGACGCATAAGGGCACCATCATCTTTACCGGCGCCAGCGCCTCCCTGCGGGGCAGCGCAAACTTTGCAGGCTTTGCCGGCGGGAAGATGGCGCTGCGCAGCCTGGCTCAAAGCATGGCCCGAGAACTCGGCCCCATGGGCATCCATGTGGCGCACACCATCATCGACGGCGCCATCGATACCCACTTCATACGCAGCCAGTTTCCTGAGCGCTATGCCTTGAAGGACCAGGGCGGGATCATGGACCCTGAACACATTGCCGACGCCTATTGGATGCTCCACCAGCAGCCCCGAGACGCATGGACACACGAACTCGATCTGCGCCCCTATATGGAAAAATTTTGACCTGCAGAAAAGGACAGCACGATGACCAAGACCTATGACTATTTCTTCGACTTTGGCAGCCTGGCCAGCTACCTGGCCCATACCCAGCTGGAGAACATCAAGGCCGAAACCGGAGCCAGCCCGGTTTATCTGCCTATGCTGCTGGGCGCCGTCTTCAAGGCCACTGGCAATGCTTCGCCAGTGAGCGTCCCGGCCAAAGGCAAATACATCTTCGTCGACTTCAAGCGCTTTGCAGACAGCTATGGCGTTCCCCTGAACACCAACCCGCACTTTCCCATCATCACCACCACCCTGATGCGCATGCTCACTGGCCTGCAGATGCGTTCAGACGCCCGCATGCATGATTTCATGGACGCGATCTACAAGGCGATTTGGGTAGACAGCCTCAACATGAACGATGCGGACGTGGTGGCCGGCGTGCTGAGCGCAGCCGATTTCGATCCGGCGCAGTTGCTCAACCTTGCCAATGAGCAGGCCACCAAAGACAGGCTCAAGGACGTGACCACGCAAGCGGTCGATCGCGGCGTTTTTGGAGCGCCCACGTTTTTTGTGGGCGAGCAGATGTTTTGGGGGCAGGACCGGATCGAACAGCTCAAGGCGGCGCTCAGGGCCTAGGATGGGGCGGTTTGCACAGTCGCTGAATTCTCATACCCACATCGAAATGGATACGGCAAGGCCGTACAGCAAGAGCCTTACGCTTCACCACGGGTCATGCTGACGCTCGCTTACGCTTGGATCCATCCACAGGACCTGCCAAACTTCGCTCAACGACTTTTCTCAGGGTCGCATTAATGCGAGACTGATAGCCAGCCCCCTGAGATTTAAAGAAATCCAGGACATCCACATCAAGACGAATGCTGGTCAGCACTTTCGTAGGTGCCACCTGAAGCCCTCGCCCCTTCTTGAGGACGGGGGCGCCAAGCATGCCTTCCGTCCAAGCCGGGTTGTCTAGATCGTTAACCTTAGCCGAGGTTTTCTTTGGCAATCTGACGGTAGTAGCGGGCTTCATGCTTTTGTGCCTTCCGAAGTGAAATGATGTGAGGTCCTCTCGGCCGCTCGGTGTAGACCATTACCACCACATCGGCACCCAGAAGACCGAAGCAAACCAGCCTTTTCTCACCATAGTCTTGCCGTTGATCTTCGCGGGTCACAGTGAAGTGATCCCAGATGGACTCGCACCCATGAAAGTCAAGACCATGTGTTTGAGATTCAGTTCGCGTTTTGATGGATCCCAAGTCGTCATATTGTATTTACAAAATACAGTCGAGTCAGGACTGCTGAGGATTGAATTCGAACTCAAGCCAACAACACCTTGAGGCAGCGGTGGATCGGTGGGTCTGCCAAGTGCGGTCGAATCCCGCCTGCCCCAAGCTAGGTGGGCGCACTGCAACAGCAGGCGCCTAAGATTCACTGCCGGGCGGGCAAATATCCTAATTCCAGCAGTCAGAGAAGAAGGTAAAGAATATTGAGGAGCCTGGTCAACCTCCTCCATCTCTATCCCTTTCCCCTATAGTCCGGTCACCACCACCGAGCAGCTACGCGCCGCGAGCCCCATGAATCGCCTTCGCATTGTTTTTCACGGCCCCAATGCCAGCCAGTTCCGACCTGGTATGGAAGAGCTCCTCGGATCCGACCATGAGATCCAGACCCTGAGCGACCGGCTGGACTTGCCCGGCGAGCGCTCGGCCTTTGAGGCGGCCGATGTGATCGTCGGTATACGTTTGCAGGCCGATCTGCCGCGCCCTCGGCAGCTCAAGCTCTACCTGGCGCCAGCGGCGGGCACCGACGCCATCGACACCACCTTACTGCCACCTGGCTGCCCCTTGTGCAACTGCTTTGGCCATGAAAACGCGATCGCCGAATATGTGATGGCCGCCCTGCTGGCCCGCCATGTGCCACTGCAGCGGGCCGATGCCGATCTGCGGCAGCAGCGCTGGACTTACTGGGCCGGCGCGCCAGACGCGCTGCGCACCGAGTTGGGCGCGCAGACCTTGGGCATCATCGGCCTGGGCCATATCGGCCGCACCCTGGCCGAGCGGGCCAAGGCTTTTGGCATGCGGGTGCACGCCTGCAACCGCAGCCCGGTGGCACACCCCAGCGTGGACCAAGTGTGGCCCCTGAGTGATCTGACGGCGTTCATGGCCAGCGCCGATGCGGTGGTGCTGACCCTGCCTTTGACCGAGCAAACCCGGGGCCTGGTCGGCCATCAAGAGCTGTCAGCCATGCGGCCGGACGCGGTCATCATCAATGTGGGGCGCGGCGCGGTGCTCGACGAGCACGCGCTGTTTGAGGCCCTGGTCCAAAAACGCATCGCCGGCGCGGTCATCGACACCTGGTACCAATACCCGCAGGCGGGCCAAACCACCGCGGCGCCCTCGCAGCTGGACTTTGCCTCACTGGACAATCTGCTGATGACGCCGCACATGTCGGGCTGGACCCGGGGCACCCTCAGGCGCCGTCAGCAGACCCTGGCTGACAACATCACCCGACTGGCCAAGGGCCAGCCGCTGGTCAACCGACTGAACTGAGCCGCCCGGCTCAGGCGCTGGCCCGCACGACCAGCTCAAAACCCAGGTCCAGCTGGGCCTGCTCAGGCTGCTGGCCCTTGATCAGACCCAGCAGCATCTGCGCGGCTGCCTCGCCGATGCGCGCGCGCGGTGTGCGCACCGTGGTCAGCGCCGGCAGGGTCTGGTCGCTGCCGGTCAGGTCATTGAAGCCGACGATGGCCACCTGCTCGGGGACCCGGATACCCCGGCGCAGTGCGCTAAGGAGCGCGCCCTGGGCCAGGTCGTCGTTGCAAAAGAAAATCGCATCGATCGCTGGTCTTTGCTGCACGATCTGCTCGAACATCTGCCCGCCCAGCGCCAGCGAGGAGGCGGCGGGGTTGAGCCATTCCAAGGTCGGGTCGTAGGCCCCTGCGGCCTGCAAAGCGCTGCGCCAGCCGCTCATGCGCTGCAGGACCCGGGCATCAAGCTGGGCAGCGGCAAAAGCCACCCGGCGGTAGCCTTGGCGCAGCAGGTGTCGGGTCAATTCGGCGCCGGCCTCGGCCTGGTCAAAGCCTACGCTGTAGCTCGGCACCGCCCCGCCCGGCTCGGCCAGGTCCATCAGGTGCACACAGGGCACCCTGGCCATCAAGTCGATACTGGCCGGGCTGTGGTCGCGCCCGGTCACCAACAGGCCCGCCGGCCGGTGCTGCAAGAGCTCGCGCAGGAGTTGCTCTTCCTCCTGGCGGTCGTAGTGGGTTACACCCATGAGGGTTTGGTAGCCCTGGGCGCGCAGGGTTTTCTGCGCCGCCTCCAGCAAATCGACAAACAGGGTGTTGGACAAGAGCGGAATCAGCACCGCCACATGGTCGCTGCGGCGCGAGGCCAGGGCTCGCGCCGCCGGGTCGGGCACATAAGCCAGGCGCTGGGCAGCCGTTTGCACCTGTGCAATCAGCTCCGGCGCCACCGCTCGCTCTCCGCGCAGCGCCCGCGAGGCGGTACTGGTGCTCACCCCGGCAGCGCGGGCCACATCGCTGAGGGTGACCCGGCCGGTGGCGCGGCGACGCAGAGCGGGCAATGAACGGTCAGCAGGCAAGGGTTAGTCCTCAGAAGATGCGGGATGCCAAGTCGGTAGGATAGCGCTATCCAAGAAGGCTGGCGAGCCCTATCCCAAATAGGTCCAGGGCTTCTGAGCGCAGAAATCCCAGCTTAAAGGGAAATCCCGCACCGTTTCCAGCTTCTTTGGATAGCGCTATCCAATACCTTCAGGAGTAAGTTTTGTCCAGACCCGATGTGCTGGCGGTGGCCAAGTTGCACCCCTTCTACCGCCAGGCCCTTGACAGCCTTTACACGGTTCACGACCGCACCCACGAGACCGACCCGCAGGCCTTCGCGGCGCTTGCACCGCGCATTCTGGGCGTGGCCGGCACCGGGGAGGCGCTGGTGCCCGGCAGCTTGCTGCGGCAATTGCCACAGGCACGTGTGGTGTCAGTTTTTGGGGTCGGCTACGACGGCGTCGATGTGCCAACAGCCATTGAACAAGGCATCCCCGTAACCCACACACCGGGCGTGCTGACCGAGGACGTGGCCGACCTGGCCATGGGTCTGGTGCTGGCGGTGGGCCGGCAGATTGCTCTGGCTGACCAATTCGTGCGGGCCGGCCGCTGGCCCCAAGGGCCGCTGGCCCTGGGACGCAAGGTCTCGGGGGCGCGAATGGGCATCGTGGGCATGGGCCGCATCGGTCAGGCCATCGCACAACGGGCTCAGGCCTTCGGCATGTCGATTTCATATACCGCGCGTTCCCCCAAGGCCGAACTGAGCCACCGCTATTTCCCCGACGCGGCCAGCCTGGCGAGCCAGTCCGACTTCCTGGTGGTCATCACCCCCGGGGGGGCCGGCACGCGGCACCTGATCAACGCCCAGGTGCTGCAAGCCCTGGGGCCCCAAGGCTTCTTGATCAATGTGGCGCGCGGCAGCGTGGTTGACGAACAGGCCCTGATCGATGCGCTGACGCAAGGCACCATCGCCGGGGCCGGGCTTGACGTGTTTGCCGACGAACCGCGCGTGCCCTCGGCACTTTGGGCCATGCCGCAGGTGGTGCTGACCCCGCACATGGCCAGTGCCACCGCGCAGACCCGCCAAGCCATGGCCGACCTGGCTTTTGCCAATATGCGCGCCGGCATTGAAGGTCAGGCGCTGCTCACCCCAGTGCCCGAATGGACGGCCGCCGGTGCGCGCTGACATGAGCGAGCCGAGCTTGCCACTGCGCCTGGTCATCATGGGCGTGTCGGGCAGCGGCAAGTCCACACTGAGCCTGGCTTTGGGTGAGCGACTGGGTCTACAGGTGATGGACGGCGACGACCTGCACCTGCCCGAAAGCGTGGCCAAGATGCGCGCCGGCATTGCCTTGCAAGATGCCGACCGCTGGCCCTGGCTCGATCGCATCGGCGCCTACCTGGCAGACAGCCCATGGCCCGGCCGGGTGGTCGCCTGCTCTGCCCTGCGCCGAATCTACCGCGACCGTATCCGTGCACAGGCCGGTGAGGTGCGTTTTGTTTTTCTGGAAGGCAGCTACGAGCTGATCAGCCAGCGCATGGCCCGGCGGGCTGGGCACTACATGCAGCCCCAGATGTTAGAGAGCCAATTTCGCACGCTCGAGCGGCCCACCGCCGACGAGGAAGATGTGATCACCTTAGCCATCACCGAACCGGTGAGCCAGTTGGTCGACGAGGCCCTAGCGGCCTTAGCGGCCTTAGCGGCCTTAGCGGCCTTAGCGGCCCTGCAGGTCCACCCTGGCCTACCAGCCAGTCTTTGAATCTATACCCCCAGGAACCCGATGTTCATACGCTGCGCATTTTTTCAGGGCCAGGTCCGACCGGGCCAAGAGCAAGCCTTCAACCAATACATCCGCGACAAGCTGGTGCCGCTGTGGACCCGCTTTCCCGGCGCCCAGGAAGTGCGGGTGCTCAGGCAGGTCGAGAGCGACGTGAGCCAGCCGCACTTTGGCATGGTGCTGTCGGTGCGCTACCCGAGCCGTGAATCCATCGAACTGGCCCTGGCCTCGCCGGTGCGCCTGGAAAGCAAAGAGGTTTCCAAGGCGCTGATCGCCATGTTCGATGGCACCGTGTTTCACACCGTCTTCAGTGCGGACGAATACGCACTGCCCACCGATTGATTCCGCTATCGATTTCTAACCAGGAGACTCCCATGAAACTTTCACGCATCTTGATTGCCTGCCTCATGACGACCGTCGGCTCCAGCGCCCTGGCCGCCAAGTTCAACCTGAAGATGGGCCATGCGGTCAACACCTCCGATGGCCAGCACGCCGCAGCCATGAAGTTGGCCGAGTTGGTCAAGCAGCGCACCAATGGCGATGTGGAAATCACCATCTTCCCGGCCAACCAGCTGGGCAACGACGCGGCCATGATCAACGGCACCCGCGGCGGCACCATAGACATCGTCTCCAGCGGCGCCTCCAACTTCAACGGCATCGTGCCCAATACCGCCGCGATGGAACTGCCCTTTGTGTTTCGCAGCGCCCAGCATGCCTACAACGTGCTCGACGGAGCGGTCGGCACCGGTGTGCTCAACGAGCTGGCCCCGCACGGGCTCAAAGGACTGGCCTACTGGGAAAACGGCTGGCGCGCCTTCACCAACAACAAGCGCCCGGTCAACAAGCCCGAGGATCTCAAGGGGCTGAAGATCCGCTCGACCCCCAACCCCTATCACATCCAGGCCTTCAGGCTGCTGGGCATGAACCCCTCGCCCATGCCGATCGCCGAGCTCTACACCGCCCTGGAAACCGGCACTTTTGACGCGCAGGAGCACCCGATCAATGTGACCTGGTCGTCCAAGTTCTACGAGGTGCAAAAGCACCTGACGGTGAGCAACCATGTGTACTCGCCCCTGGTGGTAGCGATGAACAAGGCCAAGTTCGACAGCCTGCCAGCCAACTACCAGAAGATCGTGGTGGACGCAGCCCGCGAGGCAGCCACCTTCCAGCGCAACCTGAACGCGCAAAACGCCGGCAAGGTGATCGCCGACCTCAAGAAGTCGGGCATGCAGGTGATTGAGAACGTCGACATGGCGCCCTTCCAGAAGATCGTTTCGGCCGAAATCGCCAAGACCTTCGCCGAGAAAAGCGGTCCGGCCCTGCTCAAGGCCATTGAGGACACCAAGTAATCGCTTGAGTTTGAAGGCCCCCTCCCGAGAGGGGGCCTCATTGATGCTTAGCTCATGAAAAAGCTCACCGACCTGTTTTTTAAACTTGCCGAGTTCACTTTGGTGATCATGCTTTCGATCATGGTCATCATGGTCTTTGGCAATGTCGTCCTTCGCTACGGCTTCAACGACGGCATCATCAGCTCGGAAGAGCTCTCACGTTACCTCTTCATCTGGATCACCTTTTTAGGCGCCATCGTCACCCTGCGTGAGAACGCTCACCTCGGGCTCGACACGGTGGTGCGCAAGCTCAGCCTGCGCGGCAAGAAGATCGCCTTTGCCATCTCCAACCTGCTGATGCTGGGCTGCTGCTGCCTCATGTTCTACGGCACCTTCAAGCAGCACGGCATCAATGCCACAACGCGCTCGGCGGTCACCGAGATCCCGATGAGCTGGGTCTACGGCATAGGCTATATCACCAGCGTGGCCATGGGCCTGATGATCCTGGCCAAGCTGCTGGCGCTGGCACGCGGCCGGTTCAATGAGGCCGATCTGATTCAAATTCAGGACAGCGAAGAAGTGGTCCCTGTGCCCAGCGCCGAGCGAGGCCGCCCATGACCGTACTTGTCTTCATCGTCTCGCTGCTGGGCGCCATGGCCCTGGGCATGCCGCTGGCGTTCTCGCTCATCGTCTCGGGCGTGGCCCTGATGCTGCATCTGGACAACTTCGACACCCAGATCGTCTCGCAGAACCTGATCAGCGGGGCCGACAACTTCCCCCTGATGGCGGTGCCATTTTTCATGCTGGCTGGCGAATTGATGAACGCCGGCGGCATGAGCCGGCGCATCGTCGACTCGGCCATGGTCTGGGTCGGTCATTTCCGCGGCGGCCTGGGCTATGTGGCGGTGTTTGCCGCCATCGTCATGGCCAGCCTCTCGGGCTCGGCGGTGGCCGATACCGCAGCGCTGGCAGCGGTGCTGATGCCCATGATGCGCGATGCCGGCTACCGCATGGACCGCTCGGCCGGGCTGATCGCTGCCGGCGGCATCATCGCCCCAGTCATCCCGCCCTCAATCGGCTTCATTCTTTTTGGCGTGATCGGCGGGGTGTCGATTTCCAAGCTCTTCATGGCCGGCATCTTCCCCGGCATCCTGATGGGTCTGGCGCTGGTGGTCACCTGGTGGCTGGTCGCACGCAAGGACCAGGTCAAGGTCAGCGAGCGGGTGCCCATGAAGGAGAGGCTGAAGGTCACCTTCAACGCTTTCTGGTCTTACCTGCTGGCCATCCTCATCATCGGCGGCATGAAGATGGGCGTCTTCACGCCTACCGAGGCTGCGGTGGTGGCGGTGGTGTATTCGCTGTTCGTCGGCCTCTTCATTTACCGTGAAATCAAGCTGCGCCAACTCTACGGCATCATCCTGGCAGCCGCCAAGACCTCCTCGGTGGTGATGTTCCTGGTGGCTGCGGCACTGGTGAGTGCCTGGCTGATCACCGTGGCCAACATCCCCAGGCAGATCGTTGAAATCCTGCGCCCTTTCATCGACAACCCCACGCTGCTGCTGGTGATGCTCATGCTGCTGGTATTGGTGGTGGGCACCGCGCTGGACTTTGCGCCGACGGTGCTCATCCTGACCCCGGTGCTGATGCCGCTGGTGCGCGAGGCCGGCATAGACCCGGTCTACTTTGGCGTGCTTTTCATCATCAACAACGCGATTGGCCTGCTCACGCCGCCGGTCGGCACGGTGCTCAATGTGGTCTGTGGCGTCGGCCGTATTCCCATGCATGATGTCATTCGGGGGGTCATGCCCTTCTTGGTCTCTCAGGTGGTGGTGATGGGCGCGCTGATTGCCTTCCCCAGCCTGGTCATGGTTCCCCTCAAATTCCTGCTCGCACGATGAACGTTCTGGACTCCTTCAATCTCTCGGGTCAGCGCGCTCTGATCACAGGCTCTTCGGCCGGCATAGGCCTGGCCATTGCCGAGGCAATGGCCCAGGCCGGCGCCCATGTCATCCTCAACGGGCGGGGCGCCGCCAAGGTCAGCGCCGCGGTGCAAGGCCTGCAAGCCCGGGGGCTGTCGGCCAGCCCGTCGGTGTTTGATGTGACCGATGCCGCCAGCGTGCGCGCGGCGGTCGAGGCGCTGGAGGCCGAAGGGCCGATCAATATCCTCGTCAACAACGCCGGCATGCAGATCCGTGGGCCGCTGCATGAATACGCCGATACCGATTGGCACACCCTGATGAAGACCAACCTGGACAGCGCCTACTTTGTCGGTCAGGCGGTAGCCAAAAAAATGATCCCGCGCGGCCAGGGCAAGATCATCAACATCTGCTCGGTGCAAAGCGAACTCGGCCGCCCCGGTATCGCGCCCTACACCGCCTCCAAGGGCGCGCTCAAGATGCTGACCAAGGGCATGGCCATCGATTGGGGCCCGCTGGGGTTGAACGTTAACGGCATTGGCCCTGGCTACTTCAAGACCGAGCTCAATCAAAAGCTGGTGGATGACCCGGCCTTTAGCGCTTGGCTGGTCGGCCGCACGCCCAGCCGCCGCTGGGGCGAGCTGCACGACTTAGGCGGTGCTGCGGTGTTCCTGGCCAGCGATGCATCGCGCTTCGTCAACGGCCATATTCTCTATGTCGATGGCGGCGTGACCGCCACCCTCTAGACGCGATTTAAGATCCCCCTTTACCGCTCCTGCAAAGAGGCCCCCATGAAATCCGTCGTCTGCCATGCCGCCAAGGACCTGCGCATAGAACATACCGAGCTGCCCGAGCTTGGCGCCCAGCAACTGAGGGTCAGGGTCGCCTTCGGCGGCATCTGCGGCTCGGACCTGCACTACTACCAGCACGGCGGCTTTGGCACGGTGCGCATCCGTCAGGCCATGGCCCTGGGCCACGAGGTCTCGGGCGTGATCGACGCTGTCGGCGCAGCCGTCAGCGGCTTGCAAAAAGGCCAGCGCATTGCGATTTCGCCCTCGCGGCCCTGCGCTCACTGTCGCTTCTGCCAGGCAGGCCAGCACAACCACTGCCTGAATATGCGCTTTTTTGGCAGCGCCATGCCCTTTCCGCACATTCAGGGCGCCTTCAGCGAGCAGATCATCATCGAGAGCCATCAGGCCCACCCCATCGGCGCGCACCTGAGTCTGTCGCAAGCGGCCCTGGCCGAGCCGCTATCGGTCGGCCTGCATGCCATCGCCCGCGCCGGCAGTGTGCTGGGCCAGCAGGTGCTGGTCACAGGCTGCGGCCCGATAGGCTCGCTGCTGATTGCCGGCCTGCGCCGCGCCGGCGCCGCCCGCATCGTCGCTGCCGACATCGCCGACCTTCCGCTGGAGTGCGCGCGCAAGATGGGCGCGGATGAAACCATCAACCTGAAGACCCAGTCCCAGGCGATGGAGGCCTACAAGGCCGACAAAGGCCAGTTCGATACCGTCTTCGAAGCCTCGGGCAGCGAACCTGCGCTGCGCCTGGGACTCGATGTGATCCGGCCGCGCGGCGTGCTGGTCAGCGTCGGCATGGGCGGCGACATCAGCCTGCCGATGACGCAGTTGGTGGCCAAGGAGGTCGACCTGCGCGGCACCTTCCGCTTCCATCCTGAATTTGCCACTGCAGTGCGCTTTCTCAATGAAGGCCTGATTGACGGCAGCCCGGTGATCACCGGTGTGTTGCCACTCGATCGCGCCATAGAGGCCTTCGACCTGGCCGGCGACAAGAGCCGCTCGCTCAAAGTGCAGATCGCCTTCGAAGAGGCCAGCGCCTGACCCCGTTTGTTTTGAAGAAGAGACCCTCATGAAAAAAATCGCCCTCGTCACCGGTGCCAGCTCGGGCATAGGCCGCGCCTGCGCGCTGGGCCTGCTCAAAGAAGGCTGGCAGGTGGTGCTGGTTGGCCGGCGCGCCGATGCGCTGCAGCAAACCTTAGCCGATGCCGGTGAACATCAGGCCCACGCTCATGCGATGCCGGCCGATGTCTCCGACGAAGCCCAGGTGCAGGCCTTGTTCGATCAGGTCAAGAGCAAGTTCGGCCGGCTCGACCTGCTGTTCAACAATGCCGGAATTTCGCTGCCGGGCACCCTGCCCTCGCAGCTGAGCGGCCAGGATTGGCGCCGCGCGGTCGACGTCAACCTCAACGGTGCCTTCTACTGCCTTTCGCAGGCCTTCAAGCTCATGCAGGAGCAAAGCCCGCAGGGCGGGCGCATCATCAACAATGGCTCGATCTCGGCCTATGTGCCCCGGCCAGGCTCAATCGCCTATACAGCCACCAAGCATGCCATCTCGGGCCTGACCAAGGCCGCTTCGCTCGACGGCCGGCCGTTTTCGATCGCGGTCGGGCAGATCGACATCGGCAATGTGGCCTCCGACATGACCGAGCGCATGGCCAAAGGCATCATGCAGGCCGATGGCAGCATACGCCCTGAGCCGCGCATGGACATGTCGGCGGTGGTGGAAACGTTCTTGACCATGTCGCGCATGCCGCTGTCGGCCAATATTTTGTTCACCACCGTCATGGCCACCAATATGCCCTATGTGGGCCGGGGCTGAAACGCGCCAGTTAGCCTAGGCCCATGCAGCAATTCGATATTGCGCTGGTCGGCCAACTTGCTGCAGGCACAGCGTGATTATTTTGGTACCCACGGTTATCAACGAATAGACCAAGCGGGGCAGTTTCACACCCGCTGGGTGGCCTAAAGGATCAAATCAGGCCGCGCGTCCCAGCAGGCCGGCGCAACAGACCGGCGCAGTAGCCCACCCAGCAGGTATTAGCGGCTGATGCGCTGAACCGCGTCAGCGCGCCGGTGCAAGTCCGGCAAGAGCTGCAGGCCCAAGCCGGGCTTGTCGTTGAGGCTGATCATGCCGTTTTGCACCTTGGGCAGCTCGGTGACGAGCTCTTTGTACCAGCCGCTGTAGAAGGCACGCACGCTCTCCTGGATCAGCGCATTGGGCGCGTGCAGCGACAAATGGGTGGAAGCGGCCCAAACCACAGGCCCGGTGCAATCATGGGGCGCGACCGGCAGCTGCCAGGCGTCGGCCATGGCTGCGATCTTGCGGGCTTCGGTCAGACCGCCGCACCAACTCAAGTCCAGCATCACCACGCCAGCCACCCCGGTCTGCAGATAGTCCTTGAAGCCACATTTGTAGCTCAGCGTCTCGCTGGCGCAAATCAAAGCCTTGCAATCCTGGGCGTACTGTTTGAGCAGGTCCAGGCTGTCCATGCGAATCGCGTCTTCATGCCAGAAGGTATCAAACTCCTGCAGCGCGCGCGAGATCTTGCAGGCCATAGGCAGACGCCACAGGCTGTGGAACTCGACCATGATGTCCATCTTGTTGCCCACCGCCTGGCGTATCTTGCGAAACGGCTCCAGCGCCAGGTCCAAGTCCTGCGGGCTGATGTACTGCCCATGCGTGGCCTCGGCGGCGATGTCGAAGGGCCAGATCTTCATGCCGGTGATGCCCTCGGACAGCAGCGACAGGGCCAGCTCGTCGGCATGGTGCAGGAAGCCCTGCAGATCTTCATAGGGGCCGGCATTGTTGCCCAGGCCCCAGTTGGAGCTGCTCTGGTTGACATTGCTGCGGATGTACTGGTAACCGGCGCAGGTGTTGTAGACGCGGATCTGATCGCGGCTCTTGCCCCCCAGCGCGGTATGGACCGGCATGCCGGCAGCCTGGCCGAACAAGTCCCACAGCGCAATGTCGACTGCCGAGTTGCCCCTTGTCTCCACCCCGGAGCCGCGCCAGCCCAGATAGCCGGTCAGATCGCGGGCCCGTGACTCTATGGCCAGCGGATCCTGGCCCAAGAGGCGCGGCGCCGCCCACTCATGCAAATAGGCCTCGACCGCCTGCGCGCCCATGAAGGTCTCGCCCAAACCGACCAGGCCTTCATCGGCATGCAGCCGGACCCAAAGGATGTTGGGGAATTCGCCCAGGCGCAGGGTCTCTACTTGCGTGATCTTCATGAATACTCCGACAGCAACAACACGAGGCTTGGATCAAAGAGGTGGGAGCTGCGCCCTCGAAGCGATGCGGCGCTCGATCGGTGGCCGCATCGCGCCGAGGGCGACGCTCCCACAAGCCGGCGCCCCCACAAGCCGGCGCTCCCGCGGGGCAACGTCGGCCCTGACTCGGGCACAGCCTGCAGCACCAGCTGCAGGCTGGCTAAAAGCCAGTCGCCTCAGCCGCCGCGCGCCTTGCGCAACTCGTCCTGCACCACCTTGATCGCCTCTGCGCCGATCGTGTCCTTGTGCTTGTCATACACCGGGGCTACCTTGGCGCGGATGCGGTTTTGTTCAGCGGTAGAAATCTCATTGACCTGCATGCCCTTGGCCTTGAGGCTGCCGAGCGACTTGTCATTGAGCGCTCGGTTGGCAGCGCGCTGAGCTTTCTGGCCTTCCACCGCTGCCTCGCGCAGCACCGCTTGCTCCTGCGGGCTGAGCTGGTCCCACAGCTTCTTGCTGTAGAGCACCAGGAAGGGCGTGTAGGCGTGGCGGGTGACGCTGAGGAACTTCTGCACCTCATTGAACTTGGAAGTCTCGATGGTCACGAAGGGATTTTCTTGGCCGTCGATGGTCTTGGTTTCCAGGGCGGTGAATACTTCGGGGAAAGCCATCGGAACCGCGTTGGTGCCCAGGGTCCTGAAGGTGTCGAGGAAGATGTTGTTCTGCATCACGCGCAGCTTGACGCCCTCAAAGTCTTCCAGACGGTTGACCGCGCGCTTGCTGTTGGTCAGATTGCGAAAGCCGTTTTCCCAGTAAGCCAGATTCACCAGACCAGCGGCCTCCAGCTTGGCATTGAAATAACGCCCGGCTGGCCCATCGAGCACCGCGTCGGCCTCCTTCTCGTTGGCAAACAGGAAGGGCAGGTCAAACACACCCAGTTCCTTGACGATGCCCACCAGCGGCGAACTGGAGGTGCAGACCATCTCCTGGGTGCCGGCGCGCAGGGCCTGCGAAGCCTGCAGATCGCCACCCGCCGAGCCGCCCCAAAACGCGCTGATTTTCATTTTGCCGCCGGTCTTGGCCGCCAGCACCTCCTGCATTTTCTTGACCCCCACCCCCACCGGATGGTCTTCATTGACGCCGTTGGTGAACTTGATATTGCGGTCAGCAAACTGCGCCATGGCAGCGCTGGTGCTGAGCAGCGCACCGGCCAGCAACGTCACGAGGTTTCTGCGTTTGAACATGCTTGTCTCCTTTTATAAAAAAACACGGGTGAAAAAATCAGCTCATGAACCATTTCATGGGCACCAGTACCAGGGGCGGGAAAGCCACCAGCAAAAACAGCACCACCACCTGCGCCAGCAAGAAAGGCAGCACGCCTTTGAAAGCGCGGTCCATATTGATCCGGGCCACGCCGCAAACCACATTGAGCACGGTACCCACCGGCGGGGTGATCAGGCCAATGGCGTTGTTCATGATGAAGAGCACGCCAAAGTACACCGGATCAATGCCAGCCTGCCTGACCAAGGGCATCAGCACCGGCGTAAGAATGAGCACCGTGGGGGTGAAGTCCAGCGCGGTGCCCACCACGATGACCAGCAGCATCAGCACCACCATGAGCAGCATCTTGTTGCCCATGAAGGGCTCCATCATGCGAGCCACCTCGGCCGGAATATTGGCCACCGTGATCAGCCAGGCACTGACCATGGCCGCGGCCACCAGGAACATGATGACTGCCGTGGTTTTACCGGCGGTCAAAATCAGGCCATAGAGCCTGGAGAACTTCAACTCCCGGTAGACGAAGGCGCCGATGGCAAAGCTGTAGACCGCAGCCACCACCGCCGCTTCAGTCGGGGTGAACACGCCGAACTTCATGCCGCCGATGATGATCACCGGCAGGGCCAGGGCCAAGATGCCCTCGCGGGTGGCTCGCAGTCGCTCGCGCAGGTTCATCCGCGGCCCGGGCTGCACCTGGTCACGCCGCGCCACCCACCACCAGGCGATGCCTATGGCAACGCCCATCATGATGCCGGGCACGATGCCGGCCAAAAACAGCTTGGTGATGGACACATTGGCAGCCACACCGAAGATGATGAAGCCGATGGACGGCGGAATCACAGGCGCGATGATGCCGCCGGCCGCAATCAAGCCCGCAGAGCGCCCCACGTCGTAGCCGGCCTTGCGCATCATGGGAATCAGCAGGGCGGCCAAAGCGGCGGTGTCGGCCACCGCCGAGCCCGACAGCGAGGCCATGATGATGGCCGCCATCACCGCCACATAGCCCAGCCCGCCACGGAAGTGCCCGACCCAGGCCATGGCCAGGTTGACGATGCGCCGGCTCAAGCCACCGGCATTCATGAATTCGCCCGCCAGCAGGAAAAACGGTACCGCCAGCAGCGGGAAATTGTCCGCGCCGTCGACAAAGCGCTGGGCCAGGATCTGGCTATCAAATTCGGGCAGGCCGCCAGTTCCGGCCATATAAGCCATCAGCGCAAGCGCACACACCAAGAGCGAATAGGCAATCGGCATGCCCAGCGCCATGGCACCGAGCAGACTGAGGATGAAGACCGCTACCGTCATGGCCGCAGCCCCTGAGCCGGCTCGGCAGGTAGGTTGACGCTGTCTTCCGATTCGACCACCACCACCAGATCACTTTCGGTGAGCTGCCCGCTGAGCAGCAGGAAGAGCTGATGCAGATTCATCAGCGACATCACCACACCCACCACATAGCCTATGCCGTAAATCCAGATCATGGAAATGCCCACCACCGGCGACACATTGGTCACCTGAAGTTCGTGCATCTTCCAGGTCCCCAGCAGGAACAGCAAATTGCACAACAGCATCAGCGACTCACTGAGAAAAAAGCACAGCTTCTTGCCGCCCAGCGGCAGGCGCAGCACCAGGGTATCGACCCCCAGGTGGCCCTTGTCGCGCATGGCCACCATGGCGCCGATATAAGTCAGCCAGATGAAACAGTAGCGCGACATCTCCTCCGAGATCAGGATGCCCGAGTTCAGCGCGTAGCGCAGCACCACATTGCCAAACACCATGACCACCATGGCCACCAGGCAAGCCACCACCAACACTTCCAGCAGCTTGAAAAAAAGATCGATACCGCGTGCCATGCTTGTCCTTGTTCAGGCCTTGACCAGATGGGTGGGGGCGCCGGCCACGCGGGGCAGGCGCCGGCGCGTGCTCAGCACATGGTCGATGTCGTCGTTGGCCGCTGTAATGAGCACCATCAAGGCCCGCTCGGCCTTGACCGGGGCATGGGCAATCACCGCATCCAGCACCGCCCGGTGCAGCGGCAGGGAATCGCGTGGCCCGTTCATGATGCGGGTAGAAATTTCAAAGCTCATGCGCAGCAAGGCGCTCAGGGCCCGGCCCATTTGCATCAGCATGCGGTTGTGCGAGGCCTGCAGCAACCCCTGGTGAAAGCGCAGGTCATGGGTCACATAGTCGCCGCCGTCTTCGACCGCGGCTTTCATGCCGCTGTAGGCATGCTCCAGCCTGAGGATGTCTTGCGGGGTGGCCTTGACGGCCGCCATGCGTACCGCTGCAGGTTCCACCACCAAGCGCAGCTCCTGCAAATCGCGCACGAACTCGCTGCTCAGTCCAGCCTGGGCCTGCCAGGCAATCACCTCGGGATCGAACCAGTTCCAGTGCTCATCGGGCAGCACCCGGGTACCGAGCTTGGGCCCGGTGACCAGGAGACCCTTGGCAACCAGCGACTTGATGGCCTCTCTGACCACCGTGCGGCTGACGCCAAATTCCTCACACAACACCGGCTCGGGCGGCAGGCTGGCGCCGACCTCGTAGCGCCCGGCCAAAATGGCCTGGCCCAACTTGTCCAGCGTATGTCCGTGTATGTTTTTGACCATGTGGAGGGAGAGCGGCTCAGGCAATCATATGATGAATGGCCCACCTCCCCTCCATCCGGAAAAACCCTTGCCAAGCCCGTGAGAGCCAAAAAAATGCCGGCCTGAGCGTTTACAAGCTCAGAAGAATTTCCTTATCATCATACGATTGAAAACTCCAGCACAGATCGCCCCACCATGAGCACTCCCCCCCGCAAAAAGCCTTCGGAACTTCGCTCGCAGCAATGGTTCGGCCGCCAGGACCGCGACGGTTTTGCCTACCGCAGCTGGGTCAAGGGCAAAGGCGTGCCGCACGACCAGTTCGACGGCCGTCCGGTGATTGGCATCTGCAACACCTTCAGCGAACTGACGCCCTGCAACTCGCACTTTCGGACGCTGGCCGAGCAGGTCAAGATCGGCGTTTATGAGGCCGGCGGCTTTCCGCTGGAGTTTCCGGTCATGTCGCTGGGCGAGACCTTGCTGCGGCCGACCGCCATGCTCTACCGCAATCTGGCCTCCATGGATGTGGAAGAGTCGATACGCGGCAATCCCATCGACGGCGTGGTGCTGCTCATGGGTTGCGACAAGACCACCCCATCGCTGCTGATGGGTGCATCGAGTGCGGGCCTGCCCACCATCGGCGTCTCCGGCGGGCCCATGCTCAACGGCAAATGGCGCGGCCAGGAACTGGGCTCGGGCACCGGCGTCTGGAGCATGAGCGAACAGGTGCGCGCCGGCACCCTCAAGCTGCAGGATTTTTTCGAGGCTGAAAGCTGCATGCACCGCAGCCACGGCCACTGTATGACCATGGGCACCGCCAGCACCATGGCCAGCATGGTTGAGGCCCTGGGCATAGGCCTGCCGGGCAACGCCGCCTATCCGGCGGTCGACGGCCGGCGCAATGTGCTGGCCCGCCAAGCCGGCCGGCGCATCGTCGAGATGGTTCACACCGACCAGACCATCAGCCAGGTGCTCACCCGACCGGCCTTTGAAAACGCCATCCGCACACTGGCGGCCATAGGCGGCTCGACCAATGCGGTGATCCACCTGATTGCGATTGCCGGGCGGCTGGGACTGAAGCTGACGGTCGACGACTTTGAGCGCCTGGGCAGCGAGCTGCCCTGCTTGCTCAATTTGCAGCCTTCGGGCCAGCACCTCATGGAGGACTTTTGCTATGCCGGCGGCCTGCCGGTGGTGATGAAGGAGATCGCCCACCTGCTGCACACCGACATCGTGACCGTCAGCGGCCAGACGGTGGCCGAAAACATTGCCGACGCGGTCAACCACGACCCCCGGGTGATCAAAACCTTTGAGCAGCCCTTCAAAGAAAAAGCGGGCATCGCCATCCTGCGCGGCAATCTGGCCCCGCGTGGCGCGGTCATCAAGCCCAGCGCCGCCACACCGACGCTGATGGTGCATACCGGCCGGGCGGTGGTGTTCGAAGACAGCGATGACTTCCACCGCCGCATCGACGACGAAAGCCTGGACGTCGATGAACACTGCATCCTGGTGCTCAAGAACTGTGGCCCCAAAGGCTACCCAGGCATGGCCGAGGTGGGCAATATGCCGCTGCCGCCCAAAGTACTGCGCAAAGGCATCACCGACATGGTGCGCATCAGCGACGCCCGCATGAGTGGCACCGCCTATGGCACGGTGGTACTGCATACCTCGCCGGAAGCGGCCGCCGGCGGTCCGCTGGCGGTGGTCCAAAACGGCGACATGATCGAGCTCGACGTGCCCGCGCGGCGGCTGCAATTGCTCATCAGCGACGAGGAGTTGCAGGCGCGGCTGGCCCGCTGGCAGCCGCCCGAGCCGCCGCTCAAGTCCGGCTACTGGAAGCTCTACATCGACCATGTGCTGCAGGCCGATGAAGGCGCCGACCTGGATTTCCTGGTCGGCCAGCGCGGCGCTTTTGTTCCCAAAGACAACCACTGAACCCACCATGCGCATACTGATCACCGGCGGTGCCGGCTTTTTAGGCGGCCGACTGGCCCGTGAAATTCTCAAGCGCGGCCAGTTGGCCGGCCAGAGCGTCAAGGAACTGGTCATCACCGACCTGTTTGCTGCGCCGGCCGATTTGCTGGCCGATGCCCGCGTCAAAAGCCACGCCGGCCCGCTGCTGGAGCAAGGCGATCTGCTGGCCAGTGGCTTTGACGGGGTTTTTCACCTGGCCTCGGCCGTCTCGGGCGAATGCGAACTCGACTTCGACCTGGGCCTGCGCTCCAACCTCGACAGCACCCGGCTCTTGCTCGACAGCCTGCGCCGCTCGGGCAAGGTTTCGCGCATGGTGTTTGCAAGCTCGATCGCTGTGTTCGGGCCCTACGCCGATCAGCCCATGACGCCCGTGGTGAGTGACACCACCCTGCCCTCGCCGCAGACCTCCTACGGCACCCACAAGCTGATGCTCGAATACCTGATGGCCGACCACACCCGCAAGGGCTTCATTGACGGCCGCTCGGCCCGCCTGATGACGGTCACCGTGCGACCGGGCAAGCCCAATGGGGCGGCCTCGTCTTTTTTCAGCGGCATCATCCGCGAGCCGCTGGCCGGCGCCGACAGCATCTGCCCGGTCGATGCCAGCGTGGCGCACCCGGTGTCATCGCCTGCGACCACCATCGCCAGCCTGATCGCGCTGTTTGAGACCAGCCAGGCCAGCCTGGGCAACCGGCTGGCGCTGAACCTGCCCGGGCTGAATGTGACGGTGCAGCAGATGCTCGATGCCCTGGAGAAAGTGGCCGGCAAGGCGGTGCGCCAGCGGGTGCACTTTGAGCGCGACGAGCGCGTTGCCGGCATCGTCAACAACTGGGCGCGCGCCGCCACCAGCGAGCGTGCCCTGGCCCTGGGCCTGCGGGCGGACACCTCGTTTGAGTCCATCATCGAGCAGTACATCGCCGACTGCCGCAGCCAGCCAGGCTACCCGGCGCACGCGCTGCAGGGGCTCTGAGCGCCGTGGATCATGCCGCGCCCTCAATGCCAATAGGGCGGGCCCGTATGAACAGGCCCCTATGAGCAGACCCGCATGAGCCTTCCCGCTCAAAAGTCTCTGGACCTGCTGGCCCTGGGCGAGCCCCTGCTCGAATTCAACCAGGTCCAGGCCGAGCCGCCGCTGTATCTGCAAGGCTTTGGCGGCGACACCAGCAATGCGGCGATTGCTGCGGCCCGCGCCGGCGCCAGGGCGGGCTACCTCAGCCGGCTGGGGCAAGATACCTGGGCGCTGCGTCTGCGCGCCCTGTGGCAGGCCGAAGGCATCGATACCCAAGCGGTGATCAGCGACCCGCAAGCACCCACCGGCATTTACTTCGTCAGCCACGATGCGCAAGGTCACCACTTCAGCTACGCCCGCGCGGGCTCGGCCGCCAGCCGCATGCAGCCGCAAGACCTGGCTGGCCCCTGGCAGGAAATGATCGCGCGCAGCCAATGGCTGCATGTCTCGGGCATCTCGATGGCGATCTCGCCCAGCGCCTGCGAGACGGTGCTGGCCGCCATGCGCTGGGCCCGCGAGGTCGGCACGCAGGTCGCCCTGGACTCCAACCTGCGCCTGAAACTGTGGACCCTGGCCCAGGCGCAGCAGGCCATGGCGCAGGCCCTGCCCCTGTGCGATCTCTTCCTGCCCAGCTTGGACGACATGCTGCCGCTGACCGGCTTGAAAACGGCCGAGGACATCGTCGGCTGGAGCCATGCCCATGGCGCCAAGCAGGTGGTGCTCAAGCTCGGCGCAGACGGCGCACTGTGCAGCTGCGCAGGTAAGCGCCACCGCCTGCCAGGCCATGCGGTGCAGGCGGTGGACGCCACCGGCGCAGGCGACTGCTTTGCCGGCAACCTGCTGGCCCGCCTGGCCGCTGGCGATGCCTTGCCCGAAGCGGCCCGCTATGCCAACGCAGCAGCGGCCCTGGCGGTGCAAGGCCATGGTGCGGTCGCACCCCTGCCCCGGCCCGATGCGGTGCGGCGCCTGCTGGAGCAAACATGAACCGAATGGCGCAGCCTTTGGTCGCGGTGGACTGGGGCAGTTCCTCGCTGCGCGCAGTGCTCATGGACGAAGCGGGGCAGATCCTGCAGCGCCGCCAGTTTGAACAGGGGCTCTTGCAGCTTCAGCCAGATCAGTTTGAACCGGTGTTCGAGCAGCATTTAGGCGACTGGCTGGCCGACGGGCAGGCCCTGTGCCTGATCTCCGGCATGGCTGGCAGCCGCCAGGGCTGGTGCGAGGCGCCCTATTGCCCCTGCCCTGCGGGCTTTGACGATCTAAAGCCCAGGCTGCTGTGGCTGCGGCCCAGGCTGGCCTTGGTGCCGGGCCTGCATGCCATCAATCCGACCCACGGCGGAGCCAGCGCGGCCGGCCAGGACGATGTGATGCGGGGCGAAGAAATCCAGATCTTTGGCGCCCTCGCGCTGGCCGGTCTGGCGCAGGCTGAGCTGATCCTGCCAGGCACCCACAGCAAATGGGTGACGGTGCAGGCGCATCGGGTGCAGCGCTTTCACACCTTCATGACCGGCGAGCTCTATGCCCTGCTCAGTCAGCAGTCCATCCTGGCCCGCACTCTGGTGCCGACCTCCACACTGGACGAGCCGGCGTTCAGGGCCGCCGTCGAGTTGGCGCAACAGGGGCCGGGAGTTCTGGCCCATGTCTTTGGCACCCGCACCAGCGCGCTGTTTGACAGGCTCAGGCCCGAGCAACAGGCCAGCCACCTGTCGGGCCTGCTGATCGGCGAGGAGTTGCGCGCCATCGCCACCGAAGGTAAGTCCGGCAGCCCGCTGCTGCTGGTGGGCAGCGCCGCACTGACCGAGCGCTATCGCCTGGCCCTGCAGTGCCTGGGACAGCCCTGCACCGTCATCAACGAAGAAGCGACCTGGGCCGGCCACCTGGCGCTGGCACGCAGCCTGGGTAAGAAAGAATCCACCCCATGACGCTGGACGCGCACGAACACCTGAAACAGGCCTTGGGGCTATGCCCCCTGGTCGCCATATTGCGAGGCATCAGGCCGGAGGAAGTCGAATCGGTGGGTCTGCACCTGGTGGGCCAGGGCTTTGCAATCATCGAGGTGCCGCTCAATTCGCCGCAGCCCATGGAGAGCATCGGCAGGCTGGCCAAGGCCCATCCAGACCGGCTGATTGGCGCAGGCACGGTGAGCTCGGCCGCTCAGGTGCGCGAGGTGCGCGCTGCCGGCGCTCGCCTGATCGTCTCGCCCCATTGGGACAGAGCCGTGCTTGAGGCTGCCTTGCAGGAGGGCATGGTCTGCATGCCCGGGGTGGCCACACCCACCGAGGCCTTTGCAGCCTGGCAGGCGGGCGCCCATGCACTCAAGCTGTTTCCGGCTGAAATGATCACACCGGCCGTGCTCAAGGCCCTGCGCGCGGTGCTGCCGCAGGACCTACCCCTGCTGCCGGTGGGCGGCATCAGCACCGCCAATATGGCCGCCTACTGGCAGGCCGGTGCCAGCGGCTTTGGCATAGGCTCGGCGCTGTACGCGCCAGGCCGCAGCGCCGAGGCGGTGGGCCAGACAGCGAGCGAATTCGTCGCTGCCTGGCAGCGCTGCGCAGGCCGCTAAGTGCCAGAGTGCGCCTGCGATTACAGCTTGAAAGCCACCACCTTCTGGCGCTGCTGGCCCAGGCCATCGATGCCCAGGGTCATAACGTCGCCGCGCTTGAGGTAAACCGGCGCGCTCTGACCGTCCTTCTTGACGCCCATGCCCACGCCCGGGGGCGTGCCGGTGGTGATGACATCGCCGGGCTCCAGGGTCATGAACTGGCTGACATAGCTGATCAGCTTGGCCACGCCGAAGATCATGGTCTTGGTCGAGCCGGTCTGCATGCGCTGGCCATTGAGGTCCAGCCACAGGGCCAGGTTCTGCGGGTTGGGCACCTCGTCGCGGGTGACCAGCCAGGGGCCGATCGGGCCGAAGGTGTCGCAGCACTTGCCCTTGTCCCAGGTACCGCCACGCTCGATCTGGTATTCGCGCTCGCTCACGTCGTTGATCACGCAATAGCCGGCCACATGGTTCAGGGCGTCCTTCTGACTGACGTAGCGGGCACGGGTACCGATGACCACGCCGAGTTCAACCTCCCAGTCGCTCTTTTTGGAGCCCCGGGGCAGCATCACGTCATCGTCCGGACCTTGGATGCAGCTGAGCGACTTCATGAAGATGATCGGCTCTTTGGGAATCGGCATGCCCGCCTCAGCCGCATGGTCGGCATAGTTCAGGCCGATGGCCACAAACTTGCGGCTGCCGGCCACCGGCGCGCCCATGCGCTTGGCGCCACGCACCAGGGGCAGGCTGTCGGTCTTGATCTTGGCCAGCTTGGCCAGGGCCTTGTCCGAGAGCTGGTCGGGCGTGATGTCGGCAATCACGCCGCTGAGATCGCGCAAGCGACCTTGCGCGTCAATCAGACCGGGCTTTTCCTTGCCGGCTTGGCCGTAGCGTACGAGTTTCATGGAGACCTTTCAGTGGAGAAATCAGTAGGTGGAGCGGCCACCAGAGAGGTCAAAGACCGCGCCAGTGGAGAAAGAACAATCTTCTGTACAGAGCCAGGTGACTAAAGCGGCCACCTCTTGCGCCAGACCGAAGCGGCCCATGGGGATTTTAGAGAGCATGAATTGAATATGCTCGGGCGTCATCTGATCGAAGATGGCGGTCTTGACCGCCGCCGGCGTAACGCAGTTGACCCGCACCCCGGTCTGCGCCAATTCCTTGCCCAAGGACTTGGTCAGGCCAATGACGGCGGCCTTGCTGGCGCTGTAGGCGCTGGCATTGGGGTTGCCGTCCTTGCCGGCCACCGAGGCGATGTTGACGATGCGGCCCCAGCCCTGCTCGCGCATGCGGCCGGCCAACTCACGGCAGCAGTAAAACGTGCCGTTGACATTGACTTGCATCACCTGCTCCCAGTCGGCCACCGGGTAATCGGACAGGGGAACATTGGGACCGGTGATGCCGGCGCTGTTGACCAGCACATGCACAGGCTGCGCGGTCTGAGCCAGCGCCTGCACCACACTGGCATGGCTGGCCACATCGACCTGCACCCCCGTGGTCTTGGGGCCCAGCGATTTGCAGGCGGCCGCCAGCGCCTGGGCATCGCGGTCCCACAGGGTGAGCGTAGCGCCCGAATCGAGCATGCGCTGGGCAATGGCCAGACCCAGCCCGGCAGCACCGCCGGTGATCACCGCATGCCGGCCCTGCAGGTCGAGCTGGTTCATATGGTCATGCCGCCGTCGATCGAATAGGCCTGGCCGGTGACAAAGCGCGACTCATCGCTGGCCAGAAACACCAAAATCGGCGCGATCTCACCGGCCTGCGCAATGCGGCCCATGGGCTGACGGGCCACAAAAGCCTTGCGGGCCGCCACCGGATCGTCGTAAGCATTGATGCGATCGGCCAGCGAAGGCGTATCGACCGTACCCGGACAGATCGCATTGCAGCGCACGCCCTGGCCCACATAGTCGGCGGCCACGCTCTTGGTCAGGCCAATGACCGCCGCCTTGGTGGTGCCGTACACACAGCGGCTGGCCAGACCCCGCACACTGGAAGCCACGCTGGCCATATTGATGATGCTGCCGCCCCCCTTGGCGATCATGCCGGGCAGAAAGGCCTGGATCATGTGCAGATGGGCCCGCACATTGAGCCGGAAGGCGAAGTCCAGGTCTTCGTCCTTGGCGCTGAGCACGGTGTCGTTGTGCACAAAGCCGGTGCAGTTAAAGAGCACGTCAATCGCACCTACCCGGGCCGCCAGAGCGGCGATGGCCGACTTGTCGAGTGCATCGAGCACCGCCGTCTCCACCCCCGGCGTTCCTGCCAGCGATTGCAGCAACTGGCCATTGACATCGGTGGCCCACACCTTGGCGCCTTCGGCAGCCATGGCCAGCACACTGGCCCGCCCTATGCCCGCGCCAGAGGCGGTCACCACGATCGTCTTGCCTTCGAGTCTTTTCATGTCTTGAACTCCAAAAAAACCGATTGTCGGGCAGCGATGGCCTGCCAGTCCCAGCCTATGCCCAGCCCTGGATCGCTCGGCGCCAGGGCGTGGCCGTCCTCGACCTGCATGCGGGTATGGGTGATGTCGTCGAGCTGAGGAATGTATTCGACCCAGGTGGCGTTGGGCACCGCCGCGCACAAACTCACATGCAGTTCCATCAGGAAATGCGGGCACACCGGCAGGTCAAAGGTCTCGGCCAGGTGAGCCGTCTTGATCCAGGGCGTGATGCCGCCTATGCGCGCCACATCGGGCTGCACGATGGAACAGGCGCCCTGCTCCAGGTACTCCCGAAACTGCATGGGGTGATACAGCGACTCACCCACCGCCACCGGAATCGGGGTGCGCTCGCGCAACTGCCGGTGCCCGGACACATCTTCGGCGGGCAGGGGCTCCTCGATCCAGGCGAGGTTCAGCCCGTCAAAGGCATGGGCGCGCCGCACCGCTTCGGCACGTCTGAGGCCCTGATTGGCATCGGTCATGAGCTCGAAGGCCGGACCCACCGCCTCACGCACCGCGCTCAGGCGGGCCACATCCTCGCTGACATGGGGCCGACCGATCTTGATCTTGGCACCCTTGAAGCCCTGGGCCTTGGCCTGCAAGGTCTGCTCCACCAATTCTTGCGGGCTCAGGTGCAGCCAGCCACCCTCGGTGGTGTAAAGCGGCACCCGCGCCTGCGCGCCGCCCAGCAGCCGCCAAAGGGGCAGGCCCTGGCTGCGGGCCCGCCAATCCCACAAAGCGGTGTCCACGCAGGCCAGCGCCAAGCTGGTGATGGCACCGACCGCGGTGGCATGGGTATGAAAAAACAAGTCTTTCCAGATGGCCTCAATGGCCACAGGGTCCCGGCCCAGCAGCCGAGGGATCAGATGGTCCTTGAGCAGCGCGATCACCGACGACCCGCCGGTGCCTATGGTGTAGGCATAGCCGGTGCCCTCCAGGCCGTCGCTGCAGCGCAGGGTGAGCAGCACCGTCTCCTGCGTCACAAAGGACTGGATGGCGTCGGTGCGCAGTACCTTGGGCGGCAGGTCCACCTGGCGCAGCATGACCTGCTCAATACGAACTGCCTTCATCTCATCAAGCCCCCACAGCAGCGATACCCGGGTTTGCTCTGACGAAAAGCAGCTTGACCCCCGTAAATTGGCATGGGATCATTTTCTAACTGGTCTGACCACTTGTCCAATTCTGGTTAACCCTTCACCCCACCCTTCACCCCACCACTGGCCAATCCCTGTCGAGCCTGTATGCCCCTGACCACCATCGAGCCCCAGCGCCTGTACCTGCAGATTGCAGGACAGCTGCGCCAGCTCATGGCCGATGGCGAGTTTGTCACCGGCGCCCGATTACCGGCAGAGCGCGACCTGGCCAAGCAGCTGGGCGTGAGCCGTCCCTCTGTCCGCGAGGCGCTGATTGCGCTGGAGGTGCAGGGCCTGATCGAAGTACGCACCGGCTCGGGCATCTATGTCAGGCCTGTGCCTGCGGGCAAGCTGGCAGCAGCAGCCAGCGGCGAGACTGAATGGGGTCCGCTAGAGGTAATGAGCGCACGCCAGGTGGTGGAGGCCGAAGTAGCGGCACTGGCGGCGCAGCAGGCCAGCCGCAGCCAGGTCAAGGCCATGCGCAGCGCCCTGCAGCGCATGCGTGAGGCCGCCCAGCAGGGTCAGATTCCCAGGGCCGGCGACCAGGCCTTCCATGAGGCCATCGCCAAAGCCTGCGGCAACGGCGTTTTGCTCGACATCGTGCAGCGCCTGTGGCAAGCCCGAGAGGGCCCGCTGTTCGAGCGGCTGGGCACCTATTTCGAACACCCGGCTTCCTGGCAGGCCGCCATTGAAGAGCACCAGCAGGTGCTGGACGCCATCGAAGCGGGCGATGCCAGCGCCGCCCGCAAGGCCATGCAAAAACACCTCAAGCAGGCCCACAAGAGATACAGCGCGAGCTGGCGCCGCGCTCCAGCCCGCTAGCGCGGGCAGACTGCATAAAAACAGCGTCAGATTTTTCACCCCCCCTGAACGACAAAAGGAGACAAGCATGAGCAAGAGACTGACCTTCAAAGCCGCGGCGGCCATCGGCTTGCTGGCCCTGGGCACCCTGGCCGGCGTGGGCGCACAAGCCCAGCAAAAACTCAAGTGGGCCCACGTCTATGAAACCTCGGAGCCCTACCACACCGAATCGGTATGGGCGGCCGCAGAAATCAAGAAGCGCACCAACGGCAAGTTCGACATTCAAGTGTTTCCTGCCTCCTCGCTGGGCAAGGAGACCGACATCAACCAGGGCCTGACCCTGGGCACGGTGGACATGATCATTAGCGGCCCCTCCTTTGCAGCCCGGGCCTACCCGCGCATAGGCATTGCCTACTACCCCTTCATCTTCCGCGACGGCGACCACCTGATCGCCTACTCCAAGAGCCCGGTGTTCCAGGAAATGGTCAATGAGTTTCGGGCCAAGACCGGCATACAGATCACCGCCTACACCTACTACGGGGCGCGGCACACTACCGCGCAAAAGCCGTTTACCAACTGCGCTGGTATGAAGGGCATCAAAATCCGCGTACCCGATGTGCCGGCCTACCGGGCCACGCCCGAGTCCTGCGGCGCCAACCCGACGCCGATCGCTTTTGCGGAGGTGTATCTCGCCCTGCAAAACGGCACAGTCGAGGCGCAGGAGAACCCGCTGACCACCATCGAGGCCAAAAAGTTCTTTGAGGTACAAAAAGCCATCATGCTCACCGGCCACATCGTCGACGGCCTCACCACCCAGATCGCCCCACATATTTGGAACAAGCTCACAGACGCCGAAAAGAAAATCTTCAGCGATGTCACCCAGGAGGCCGCCCTGCGCGCCACCGCTCAGATCAAAAAGCGTGAGGCCGAGCTGGTCGAAGAGTTCAAAGGCAAGGGCCTGCAGATCGTGCAGGTCGACCGCAAGAGCTTTGTCGATGCGGTTTTGAAGAACAAGACCCTGGAGTCGCTGGGTTTTACCCGGGCTGACTACGACCGCATTCAGGCTGCAAAGTAAGACCGCCTGCTAACCCGCTCCCGCACAGGCCAGCCTCGGGCTAGGCTTGTGCGTGACTCCTGGCCCCTCCTGTTTGCTGGATCTGACCATGACATCAATGCCCGACATCGATAGCGGCCCCAAGGTGATGGGCGACGACGGCCAGTTCCACGCCACCGACGAAGAGGTGGACCTGTCAGGCACGCCGATAGAGGCCTGGGTCGCCCTGCTGTTTTTCTGGACCCTGGGCCTGACCGTCTTCTACCAATTTTTCACCCGCTACGTCCTCAACGATTCAGCGGCCTGGACCGAGGAGATCGCCCGCTACCTGCTCATCGCCACAGTGTTCACCGGCGCGGCCATCGGCGTGGCCAAGAACAACCACATCCAGGTGGATTTTTTCTACCGCTTCATGCCCCGAGTGGTGGCGCGCATCATGGGTCTGCTGGTCGATGTGATGCGCATCGCATTTTTCGCGGCCGCCACGCTGCTGACCTGGCAGATGATGGACAAGCTCGGCAGCTACAAGATGACCATCATTGACCTGCCGATGAACATCGTCTACGCGGTGGTCATGGCCGGCTTTGCCGCCATGGCTTTGCGAGCGGTATGGGTGATGCGCATACACCTGCAACGGGGCTACACCGTGCTCGAGCGACCCGGCTCCGAAATGAACGAGCGCTGAAGGCCAAAGGATAGACATGCTCAAAGTCCTCTTCCTGATCCTGATGAGCGGCGGCCTGCCGGTGGCCATTGCCATGGCCGGCGCCTCGCTCATCTACCTGTTCTTCGTACAGAGCTCGCCGCCCTTTGTGGTGATACACCGCATGGTCTCGGGCATCGACAGCTTCCCGCTACTGGCCGTGCCGTTTTTCATCCTGGCCGGAAACCTCATGAACAACGCGGGCATCACCAACCGCATCTACAACTACGCCCTGGCCCTGGTGGGCTGGCTCAAAGGCGGCCTGGGCCATGTCAATGTGGTCGGCTCGGTGGTGTTTGCCGGCATGAGCGGCACCGCCATTGCCGATGCGGCCGGCCTGGGTACGGTAGAAATCAAGGCCATGCGCGACCATGGTTACAGCAAAGAGTTTGCGGTGGGCGTGACCGCCGCTTCAGCCACGCTGGGCCCCATCATTCCGCCCAGTCTGCCTTTTGTGATCTACGGCATGATGGCCAATGTCTCGGTCGGCGCCCTGTTTTTGGCCGGCATCTTGCCGGGCATCATCATGGCGCTGCTGATGATGGTCACAGTGGCCTACTTTGCCCATAAAAACGGCTGGGGCGCCGATGTGCGCTTCGAAGGCTCTCGGGTGCTCAAGGCCCTGATTGAAACCGCGGTGGTGGTGCTCTGGCCTGTGCTGCTGTGGGTCCTGGTTAAAAACTGGGAATGGCCCGCGCAGGCCACGGTGGCCGCAGCCCTGGTGCTGCTGTTCGTGGCCGACCGCTTCTTCAAATTTCAGGCTGTGCTGCCCATCATGACGCCGGTGCTGCTGATCGGCGGCATGACCACCGGCGTTTTTACGCCGACTGAAGGCGCGATTGCGGCCTGCGTCTGGGCCATGGTCCTGGGCTTTTTCTGGTACCGGACCCTGCACTTCAAGATGTTCGTCAAGATCTGCCTGGACACGGTGGAGACGACTGCCACCGTGCTGTTCATCGTGGCAGCCGCCAGCATTTTCGGTTGGATGCTTACCGCCACCGGCGTGACCACAGCGATCAGCAGCTGGGTGCTGGGCTTTACCAAGGAGCCCTGGGTGTTTTTGCTGCTGGCCAACGCCCTGATGCTCTTCGTGGGCTGCTTCCTAGAACCCACTGCAGCCATCACCATCTTGGTGCCGATTCTGGTGCCGATCTGCCAGCAACTGGGCATAGACCTGGTTCACTTCGGCCTGGTGATGGTGCTCAACCTGATGATCGGTTTGCTGCATCCGCCCATGGGCATGGTGCTCTTCGTACTCGCCCGTGTCGCACAGCTCAGCGTCGAGCGCACAACCATGGCCATCCTGCCCTGGTTGATCCCGCTGCTGGGCAGCCTGGCCCTCATCACCTACCTGCCGGCGCTGGTGCTCTGGCTGCCCAAACTCGTTTACTGAAGATCTCTCATGCAAGCATTCATTCGACTGCATCCCGCCGATGATGTGGTGATCGCCCGCAGCCAGCTGATGGGGGGCAGCACCATCGAAGAGGTCCGGATACGCGGCCTCATCCCTGCGGGCCACAAAGTGGCGGTGCGGCCCTTGGAGCCAGGCCAGCCGGTGCGGCGCTACAACCAGATCATTGGTTTTGCCAGCCGTGCCATCGAGGCCGGCGAGCATGTGCACACGCACAACCTGGACATGGGTCCGAGCAAAGGCGACTTTGCACGCGACTATGCGATAGGCCAGGACATCAAGCCCGAAGCACCGCGCCAACTGGCCCAGTTCATGGGCATACAGCGGGCCGACGGACGGGTGGCCACCCGCAACTACATCGGGGTGCTCTCCAGCGTTAACTGCTCAGCCACCGCCGCGCGCGCCATCGCCGATCATTTTTCGCGCCGCAACAACCCGCTGGCCCTGGCTGCCTTCCCGAACATCGATGGCGTGGTGGCCCTGACCCATGGCACCGGCTGCGGCATGGATACCGAAGGTCTGGGTATACGCCTGCTCGAGCGCACCCTGGCCGGCTACGCCACCCATGCCAATTTCTGGGGCGCGGTGGTGGTGGGCCTGGGCTGCGAGGCCAATCAGCTCAACACCTGGCTAGCCCACAGTCATCTGGGTGAAGGCGAGCGGCTGCAGGTCTTCAACATCCAGGACACCGGCGGCACCCGCCAGACGGTCGAAAAAGGCATCACCATCATCCAGGGCATGCTGGCGCAGGCCAACGCGATTGAACGCAAGCCCTGCAGCGCCGAGCACATCACCGTCGGCCTGCAGTGCGGCGGCTCGGACGGCTATTCGGGCATCAGCGCCAACCCGGCCCTGGGCGCTGCGGTCGACCTGCTGGTGCAACACGGCGGCACCGCCATCCTGAGCGAAACACCAGAAATCTATGGCGCCGAGCATTTGCTGACCCGGCGGGCCGTCAAGCCCGAGGTGGCACACAAGCTGATCGAGCGCATACGCTGGTGGGAGCAGTACACCGCAGCCAATGGCGGCGAAATGAACAACAACCCCTCGCCGGGCAACAAGGCCGGCGGGCTGACCACCATCCTCGAGAAATCGCTGGGCGCCGTCGCCAAGGGCGGCACCAGCAATTTGCAGGCGGTCTACGAATATGCCGAGGCGGTGCGCGCGCGCGGCTTCGTCTACATGGATACCCCGGGCTACGACCCGGTCAGCGCCACCGGTCAGGTCGCTGGCGGCGCCAACCTGATTTGCTTTACAACCGGACGCGGCAGCGCCTATGGCTGCGCCCCGGCGCCGAGCCTGAAGCTGTCAACCAACACCGCGCTGTGGCAGCGCCAGGAAGAGGACATGGACATCAATTGCGGCGAAATCGTCGACGGCCGCGCCAGCATTGCCGAAATGGGGCAACGCATTTTTGAGCTGATGCTGCAGACCGCCTCAGGCCAGGCCAGCAAAAGCGAGCGCCACGGCTATGGCCAAAATGAATTCGTGCCCTGGCAAGTCGGCGCAGTGATGTGAGCCCGACAAATCACCCATGAGCCACACCATTTCCGCCGACACCCTGCGCGCTCAAGTGGCCCGCATTCTTGAGAAAGCGGGCAGCTTGCCTGCCGAAGCGGCCCAGGTGGCCGACAACCTGGTGATGGCCAATTTGAGTGGTCACGACTCGCACGGCGTGGCATGGTGCCGCGCTATGTCGATGCCGTCCTCGAAGGCGGCCTCAAGCCCAATACCGGCATCAAGCTAAGCCTCGACGGCGGCGCCATGCTGAGCATCGACGCACAGCAGGGCTACGGACAGATCACCGGGGTGCAGGCCATGGAGCTGGCGATGGCGCGGGCGCGGCAGCACGGCAGCTGCATCATGGCCTTGAGCCGCTCGCACCACCTGGGCCGCATCGGGCACTTTGCCGAAATGGCGGTGGCCCAGGGCCTGGTCTCGCTGCACTTCGTCAATGTCATCTCGCGGCCGGTGGTCGCCCCCTTTGGCGGCGGCGATGGGCGCTTTGGCACCAACCCCTGCTGCATCGGCATCCCCATGGGCGAGCAGCCACCCTTCGTGCTCGACTTTGCCACCAGCCGGGTGGCGCAGGGCAAGATGCGGGTGGCCTACAACAAGGGCGAGCAGGTGCCCGAGGGCTATCTGATCGACGAGCACGGCCGGCCCAGCACCGACCCCGGGGTGGTGGTCAGGCCGCTGAATCAGGGCCTGCTCGGCGCGCTCATGACCTTTGGCGATTACAAGGGCTATGGCATGGCCGTGGCCTGCGAGCTGCTCGGCGGCGCCCTGACCGGCGGCGGTACCTGGCACCAGGAGGCCGACGACCGCCGCGCCGTGCTCAACAGCATGCTGACCATCCTGATCAACCCGGCCGCGCTGGGCAGTCAACAGGCCCTGGCCCAAGAGGCGCAGGCCTTTGCCGACTGGCTGCGCGCCAGTCCGCCAGCCCCAGGCAGCCCCGGCGTGCAGTTGGCCGGCGAGCCCGAGCGGACCGCACGAACCCGCCGCGCGCGCGAAGGCATCTGGCTGGACCAGGCCACCTGGGATGAAATCCAAGCCGCCGAACGCAAGGTCAGCGCATGAGCGTGCCACGCCTGAACAGGAGCACGCTGGCCCAGGCCGCCAGCCGCGGCGCCATCACGCCCAGCTACCCACGCCAGGGTGAGCCGGGCGTTCTGCATCTGGGCCTGGGCGCTTTCACCCGCGCCCACCAGGCCATGGTGTTTGACCACTTGCTCGCCAGCGGTGACGGGCGCTGGGGTATGCATGGGGTAGGCATGACCCAGCCCCGGCTGGTCCAGCAACTGCGCGAGCAGGACGGGCTTTACGCGATCCGCGTGGCCGATGGCCAGGGCCAGCGATGGCATGTGCCGGGCGCGCTGTGGCGCATGAATGTGGCGGCCAGCGAACCCGAGGCGGTGCTGCAGGCCATGGCCAGACCGGCGCTGCGCTGGATCACCCTGACCGTCACTGAAAAAGGCTACACACCCGCTCTGGGCACTCTACTGTCCCAGGGCCTGGAACTGCGGCGGGCCCAGGGCGGCGCCGGGCTGACCATGGCCTCTTGCGACAACCTGCAGGGCAACGGCCGCAAGCTACAAGCATTAGTCCTGGCCGCCTGCACGGATGCATCGCTGCGCGACTGGGTAGAAAAAACCTGCGCCTTTCCCTGCAGCATGGTCGATCGCATCGTTCCGGCCAGCAGCGAGGCGATACGCGATGAGGCCCAAGCCGCGCTCGGCCTGCACGACGAAGCCGCATTGGGCACCGAAGGCTTTTGGGAATGGGTGCTGGAAGACCGCCTGGCCGACCCCGCCGACGCTGCCCTGCTGGCGACCGCTGGCGTGCGCATCACCGCCGAGGTTCATGGGTATGAAGAGGCCAAGCTGCGCATGCTCAACGGCAGTCACACCGCCATGGCGCTGATGGGCGCGATCACCGGCCGGCGCTTCATTGCCGACTGCATAGGCTCGCCCTCCATTGAGGCCTTCGTGCGTCGGCTGATGGAGCGCGAAGTCGCGCCGCACCTGGCCCGTCAGGACTGGCCAGCCTACCGCGACGCCCTGATCCAGCGCTTTGGCAACCCCTACCTGCGCCACAGCGTGCACCAGATCGCCACCGACAGCTCGCTAAAAATCCCACAACGCTGGCCGCCGTCGGTGATGGCGCAGCTGCAGGCCGGCGACGGCATCGACCACCACGCCCTGGCAGCGGCCGCTTGGCTGCGCTACGGCTTGGGCCAAAACGAAAGCGGCCAGACCTACGAGATCGCCGACCCCGGCGCCGAGCGCCTGCGCCAGCTGGCGGCCACCCAGCGCCAAGCGCCCCAAGCAGCCCTACAAGCCCTGCTTGCACAGACGGACTGGTGGGGCACCGAGCTGCCCCGGCAGGCAATCTGGGCCCAGCGGGTGGGCCACTGGCACAGCCTCATCCTGGCCCGCGGCATGGACGGTGCGGTCGAGCAACTCCTCCAAGCCATCCCATGAAAATCACCGCTGCCCGCGTCATCGTCTGTTGCCCCGGCCGCAACTTCGTCACACTCAAAATTGAAACCGACGAGGGCCTGAGCGGGGTGGGTGACGCTACCCTCAATGGCCGCGAACTGGCCGTGGTCAGCTACCTGCAAGACCATGTCCTGCCCTGCCTGATCGGCCGCGATCCGCAGCAGATCGAAGACATCTGGCAATACCTCTACAAAGGCGCTTACTGGCGGCGCGGGCCGGTCACCATGAGCGCCATTGCCGCGGTCGACACCGCCCTGTGGGACATCAAGGGCAAGATCGCCGGCCTGCCGCTTTACCAACTGCTGGGTGGGCGCAGCCGCAGCGCTGTGATGGTCTACGGCCATGCCACCGGCCGCGATATTGCCGAAACGGTCGACGAGGTGCTGCGCCACCAGGCCGAAGGCTACAGGGCGATCCGCGCCCAAAGTGGGGTGCCCGGTCTGGACAAGGTCTACGGGGTCAGCGGCAGCGGCCGCATGTATGAGCCGGCGGACAGCCATTTACCGGCCGAGCACGACTGGGACAGCGCCAAATACCTCAGGCACACGCCCCGGCTGTTTGAAGCGGTGCGCGCGGCGGCCGGCGAGGAGGTGCATCTGCTGCACGATGTCCATCACAGGCTCACGCCCATAGAGGCCGCCCAGCTCGGGCGCAGCCTAGAGCCCTACCGCCTGTTCTGGATCGAAGACCCCACCCCCGCTGAAAACCAACAGGCCTTTCGCCTGATACGCCAGCACACCACCACGCCGATCGCGGTCGGAGAGGTGTTCAACAGCATCTGGGACTGCAAGTGGCTGATCGAGGAGCAGCTGATCGACTACATCCGCGCCACCATCACCCATGCAGGCGGCATCACCCACCTGCGCCGCATCGCCGATCTGGCCGACCTCTACCAGGTGCGCACCGGCTGCCACGGCGCCACCGACCTGTCACCGGTGTGCATGGGCGCAGCCCTGCACTTCGATACCTGGGTGCCCAATTTCGGGGTGCAGGAATACATGCCCCACAGCGAGCTCATGCTCAGTGTCTTTCAGTGCGACTGGCGCTTCGAGCAGGGCATGCTTTACTGCGGCGAGAAGCCGGGGCACGGTGTCGATATCGACGAGAAGCTGGCCGCTCGCTACCCCTATCAGCGCGCCTACCTGCCGGTCAACCGCCTGCAGCACGACGGCAGCCTGCACAGCTGGTAGCGCCGAGCGCCGGTCGGTCCTGACCCTCGCCCTTGAACACAGGCGACGGCTCGACTTGACAGCCGGGCGCAGCGGCGCTTAAATTCACCAAAATCGTTTATATCGAATTCGGTGTTTTTAATCGGGCGGTGTTCACCCACCCGTTTCCCGAATCATTTCCAGAGGGCCAGGCATGTTTCCACACGGTTTGAAAAAAGCGCGGGTGATTGATTTTCATGCCCATATGGTGCTGCAGGAAACCATGGGCGCGGCGGGCGACTTCGGTCCCTGGCTGGGCAAGGAAGACGACGGCTCGCCCTTCTTCCAGATCGGCACCACCTATCGCCTGCGCGGCGTTCGCTATGTGGACAGTCCCTTTATGCGGGTCGATCTGCGGCTGGCCCGCATGAAGGAGGCCGGCATCGACTTTCAGGTGCTCTCGCCCAACCCGCTGACCTACTTCCACTTCATTCCGGCCAAGGAAGCGAGGCTGTTTTGCCGGGCTCACAACCAGGCCATGGCCAGCACAATTGCGCCGCACCCTGAGCACCTAGCCGGCCTGGCCGCCCTGCCCTTGCAGGACCCACAGGCAGCAGCGGAAGAGCTAGAGCGCTCGGTCAAAGAATTAGGGCTGCTTGGCGCAGCCTTTGGTACCGACGCCCCAATGCGGCTGGACGACCCCAGCCTGGATGTGCTGTATGCCAAGGCGGTGGAACTCGATGTGCCGCTGTACATACACCCCGGCCCGGCCGGCATCGACGGGCCCGCAGGCGATCCGGCCCTGCGCCGTTACGACCTGGACATCATTTCTGGCTTCGCCGCGCAGGAGACTCTGGCGGTAGCCACGCTGATCTACGGCGGCGTACTCGACCGACACCCCAAACTCGACCTGTGCATCAGCCACGGCGGCGGCGCCACCGCCCTGATGATGGGCCGCATGGCACGCGGTGCCCGCAAGCGCCCCTGGGCGCGGGAAGAACTGCGGCCCGACGGCGCTTTCGAAGAGCGGCTGCAGCGCCTGTGGTTTGACACCCATGTGGAGCATCCCCAGGTCATTGAGCTGCTGACTGCCGCTGTCGGCTCCAGCCATTTGGTCTACGGCACCAACTTCGCCGGCTGGGACGCGCCCGATGCGAACGGCGGGCCCAGCCGCTACCATGTAGAACTCGACCATGCTCTGCTGTCGGACAACGCCCGTCGCCTGCTGCGGGCAGACCGGACTTGAAGCCTGAGCGGCAATAGCCGACCGGCCTGGGCCCCATCCGCACGGCGAGACGCAAAACATGAGCACCAGCCGAGTCAAGGAAGCACAGGACATCAACAGCCTGCAAGAGCGGCTGACCTTTTTGATCCACACCGTCAGCAACCGCATCGGCCTGTTCGGCCAGCACCTGCACCGCGAGCACGGCATCAACCATTTCACCGCCCGTATTCTGGTGCTGCTGCTCGAATTTGACGAGCTGCGCATCAGCGATCTGGTCGAGCTGCTGGTTCTGCCCCAATCGACCCTGTCCAGCCATCTGCAGGTGCTGCAGAAAAAGGGGCTGATCCGCAAGCGCCGCTCGCGCAAGGACAGCCGCTCGGTCTACCTCTCGCTCTCGCCCACCGGCCTGGAGCTGGCGCATGCCTGCAACGACATGAGCCAAAAGGCCAATGCTGGCATGCTCGAGGGCATAGACCCTGCCGAGCGCGAGGTGGCCATAGGTTTTCTGCGCAAAATCAGCGAACGCCTGCCAGTTCTGCTCGAGCACCTGAGCGAGCAGCAAAACGCACGGCCGGAGACCAAGGACTGATCGAGCGGCGGGGTGTTTCTTCGGCACAGACGGGGCCTGCCTGGCACGGGCACTGCGTCCACCGCATCCGGCCGAAGGGTCTGCACCGGCGGGTTGGAAAGACCGATCAGCCTCCGTGAAACCTGGGGCGGTTCAGGTCATAGGCGCCCGCAAAACTTCAGCAGCTTCGGCTTTAATCGCTATCTGACCTGATTAATTCTGACCCCGATTTATTCCTTAGCCTGGAGTACCATCACGCTTGACCTACCCGCTCACCCCCAACGTCAGTTCTATGCTGATGAGCACCACCACTGAAATCGCACTGGCCGTGTCTATCAAGGACGGGGTGTTGTTCAAGGCCTGCGCCAAGTGCGGCACGGTGTCGGGACTGGCTCGGCGCATGGGGCGTATCAGCGCGCTGCCCGAGATTCAGCACAGGTTTGTGATGCAGATGATCGAGACCGTGCCCCCCGAAGCAGGGGCACAGAGCATCGAAAGGGGAATGCAATGACAGCAATTGAGCTTCAGTTGATCGAGCGGCTTAAGAAGCTGCCGCCCAGTCGCGTCGCCGAGGTGGTGGATTTCGTGGAGTTCCTCAGCCAGCGCGAGGAACGAGCCGCAGCAGCCCAGCGGCTCACCGAAGGGTTGGCTAAGCTGGATGCACTGAAGCTGACCGAGATCACCGAAGATGAAGTCGAGGTCGAGGTTGCAGCGGCACGGCAGGAGCGGCGCAGCAGGCACGGTGCCTGATCGTCGTGCGCTTCGTTCTCGACACGAATCTTCTCGTCTCGGGCGTCATCGCCACCGGGCTGCCGCGCCGGCTGGTCGATGGCGCCAAGGCCGGCGAGTTCGATCTGTGCACGAGCGAGGTGCTGCTGGTCGAATTGCTCGACGTGCTCTCGCGCAGTAAGTTCGCGGCACGACTCGAACAGGCCGGGCTCACGCCGCAGGGCATCGTCGACGATCTGCGGCGTATTGCCGTCGTCGTGAAGCCGGCCGATACGCCGCGCGTAGTGCTTACCGATCCCGATGACGATCACGTCATAGCCGCAGCCGTCATTGGCCAGGCTGATCTCATCGCCTCGGGCGATCAGCGTGACCTATTGCCCATGAGCAGCTTCCGGGGCATCCCCATCGTCACCGCGCGCGAGGCCGTCGAGCGACTAGAGGCGCGACGCAGCCCTTCATCTTCAGGCTGATGCAGCGTCATTCAGGCACCAGGTTATTGGCCTAAGCTGATGGCGTCAGCATCTCTGCGGCCCGCTCCATGTTGGATCTGGTCACTGCGCGCACGATCAATAGGTTCGGTGTGGCAAATGCCACACCCTCCGGCGTGCGGGGCGCACCCACAAAAAAACGCGGCCGAAGCCGCGTTTTTTTATGAGCCTAGAGCCCTATCAAGGCTGCACGAACTTGCCGTCCTTGATGGTCAGCACCGCTGCGCCAAACGAGGGAATGCGGTCGGCGTCCAGGGTGAAAGTGCCCTGGCCGATCACCACCGGCAGCTTGTTGGTGCGGGCCATGGCCTGGCGCACCGCGTCGCGGGTGGGGTTGGGGCCTGCGGTCTTGATGGCGTTGGCGGTCACCAGCATCATGGTGTAGCCCACACCGGCCCAGGAATCGGGCGCCATGTTGTACTTCTTGGTGTAGGCGGCAATGAACTTGCGGCCCATTTCGTTGACGCCGGTCGGCACAAATTCAGCCGGGAAGAGCGTGCCTTCGACTGCCTTGCCGCCAGCCTTGAGGTAGCGGTCCGAGCCCATGCCGGTATTGCCCACCAGCACGGTGCTGGCCGGCATGCCGGCCTGGCGGGCCTGCAGGACGATGTTGGCGCCCTGCTCTGGCGGGGTGCCCACGTACAGGCAATCGGCCTTGCTGCTGACGATCTTGGTGGCCAGGGCGGTGAAGTCAGAATCGGCTGCGAGGATGGACTCGTCGCCCACGGTCTTGACGCCGCCAGCGGCAATCACGTCACGCAGCACATTCTTTTGCCGCACATAGCCCTCGTTGTCGCGAATGAACACGTAAAAGCAGTTCCTGGGCTTGGCCTTTTGCACCACGTGGGTGCCCAAAGGCGCCATGAACTGCTCGGCCGTTTCGGTGGACTTGAAGATCCAGGGGCCGGCCTTGAGCACATCAGGTGATGTGGCCGTGGTGAACAGCGGAATCTTGAGGTCGACCGCAACCGGTGCTGCGGCCATCGCCTCGCCGGTGGAGACCGGCCCAATGATGATGGTGGCCTGATCGCGGGTGGCCATGCGGTTGATCAAGGTGATGGCCTCGGCCCGGTCGGAGCGGTTGTCCTCCACCATCAGGGTGACTTTGGTGTTGCCAAAGTAATTGGCGGCCATCAGCTCCTCGTAAGCGAGCCTGACGGCGTTGATCACCGGCGCGCCCACGAAGGCAAAGGTGCCGGTGTTCGACAGCACCACGCCGATCTTGACCTCCTGGGCCAGGGCGGGCGCGGCCGCAGCCGAAGCCACGGCCGTTGCCAGCGCCAGGCGCGTCATCATTTGCTTGAGTTTGATTGTCATGTCTCTTCCTTTCGTTGATAAACACCTGCGCTACACATCAGGCTGCCGCATGACCCAGGTAGTGCGCGACCACCTGGGGGTCATCCTTCAGCTCAGAACTGAATCCCTCATGAACAATTTTTCCCTGCTCGATCACATAGGCACGGTGCGTGCTGCCCAGCGCCAGCGTGGAGTTTTGTTCAACCAGCAAAATCGTCAAGCCCTCGCGGTTGAGCGCGGTCAGGGCATCAAACACCTGCTTGACCACCAGGGGCGCCAGGCCCAAGCTGGGCTCGTCGAGCAATAAGAGGCGGGGGCTGCCCATCAAGGCGCGGCCTATGGCCAGCATCTGCTGCTGGCCACCAGAGAGCGAGCCCGCCAATTGGCGCTGCCGCTCGGACAGGATGGGGAACAGCTCAAAAATCCGCTCCAGGGTGTAGGAGGCGGGGCGACCGCGCAAGGCGGTGGCGCCCAGGCGCAGGTTTTCCAGCACCGTCATCTCGGGCCAAACCTGCCGCCCCTCGGGCACCTGCTGCAGGCCCTGACGGGCCACGTTCCAGGGCGACATCCCGGTGATGGGCTGGCCGGACAGCGCAATCGCACCTTCGCTGAGCGGCACCACACCGCTGATGCAGTTGAGCAAGGTGGATTTGCCGGCACCATTGGGGCCGATCAAGGCCACCATCTCGCCGTCTTCGACCTTCAGCGAGACCCCTTTGAGGGCACGTATGCCGCTGTAAGACGCATGAACCGAATCGACCTTGAGCATCTCAACTCCCCAGATAGGCGGCAATCACCGCCGGGTTGGACACCACCTGATCGGGGCTGCCTTCGGCAATGATGCGACCGCCGTCGAGCACATAGATGTACTCACACATCTTCGTGACAAAGCGGATGTTGTGCTCAATCAGCAAGATGCCCATGCCTTGTTGCTGGCTCAGATTCTTGAAGATATCGCCCAACTCGCCAGCCTCGACATCGTTCATGCCAGCCACCGGCTCATCGAGCATCAGCAGGGCCGGCTCCGAAGCAATGGCGCGCATCATCTCAACCCGGCGCTGATGCCCATAGGCCAGGGCAGCGGCCGGGAAGTCGGCAAAGTGGCGCATACCAAAACGTTCGAGCAAGGCCAGCGCTGCATCCGTGGTACGCCGGGTTTCGCGGCGCGAGGCGGGCAGGCCCAGCAGGTTGGCCAGCAGCGAGCTGGATTCACGCTGATGAAAGCCGATGAGCAGGTTCTCGAGCACCGTGGCTTCTTTGAGCAGGCGGATGTTCTGGAAAGTGCGCGCAAAGCCAGCCCTGCTGATCTCGTGCGCTGACAACTGCGAGATTTCGTCCTCACCGAAGCGGATCGAGCCCGAAGTTAAGGGCAGCATGCCGGTGATCAGGTTGACCAAGGTGGTCTTGCCCGCGCCATTGGGGCCGATCAGCCCGGTCACCCGGCCGGCGGGCACCTGCATGCGAACCTCGTGCGCGGCAACCACACCGCCAAAGTTCTTGCTCACCCCATCGAGGATCAAGGCCTTGCTCATGCGGCCTCCTTTTCGCGCACCTGGGCCGCCTGCACCCGCAGTCGACGCTTGCGAAAATCGATCCAGGTGTCAACGATGCCGCGCGGCATGAAGTTGATCACCAGAATCAAAAGCAGGCCATAGACCAGCATGCGGTAGTCGGCCAGCGGCCGGGACAGTTCGGGCAAAGCCACCAGCACCGCAGTGCCCACCACCGGGCCCCAGACGGAATGCCGACCGCCCAAAACCACATAGGACAACACCGCCACCAAAAAGGGAAAGCCGAACTGATTGGGCTCGAGCGAGTAAACGTGAAAAGCCTCCAAGGCCCCGAAATAGCCGGCCAGCGCGCCCGACAGCGCAAAGGCCAGCAACTGGTAGCGCGAAATCGCCACGCCCAGGGAGACGGCCACCGCCTCGTCCTGACGGATCGCGTCGAAGGCGCGGCCGGTGCGCGAATTGTTCAGGCTGGCCACCAGGTAAATCGCCACCGCCACCGAAATCAGCAAGGTCCAGGTGCCTACCGCCTTGGGAATGCCCGACAAGCCCATGGCACCGCCGGTGATGCCTTCGGCGTAGATGTTGAGCGAAAGCACCACCTGCACAAAGGCCAGTGTGGCAATGGCCTGATAGACCCCGCGCAGTCGGGTCAGCGGCCAGGCCAGCAGCATAGAAATCAGCACCGAGGCCACGGTGGCCACCAAGATGGACAGCGGCACCGGCAGGCCCAGCTTGACCGTCAGCGAGGCGGCGGTGTAGGCGCCGATGGCCGTCAGCCCGGCGCTGCCAATCGAAAAGGTGCCCGAGCGCAGCACCAGGTACTGGCCCAGCGCATAGCCGGTGTGCAGCAGGAACAGGTCGATCAGCGGCCGGTAGGCAATGAAAAAATCAATCATCATCGACCCCGCATCAGTCCTGCTTCAGGCCGGCCGAGCAGGCCATGGGGCCGCACCAGCAGGATCAAAAACAGCAGTGAAAAAATAATCGTGTCGGTCAGCCCCGAGGGCAGATAAGCGACCGACAGGGTCTGAATCATGCCCAGCAGCAAGCCGGCCACCAGGGCGCCCGAGATGCTGCCCAGTCCACCCAGGATGATGACCACAAAGCCCCGCAGCAAATACGGCTCGCCCATCATGAAGTGAATGTTGTTGAAGGCCAGGCCCACCATCACACCGGCGGCCGCCGCTAGCGCGCCCGACATGAAAAAGGTCTGGAAGAACACGAAGTTCGGGTTGACCCCACTGAGCACCGCAGCCCGCTCATTGCCAGCCACAGCGCGCACCTGCCGCCCGGCGGCGGTTTTGGACAAATACCAGGTGATGGAAAAAACCAGCAAGGCCGCTAAAACGGCCATCACCAATTGCAGCGCCGACACCCTCAGACCCGCGAACTCATAGACCACCACCGGGAAGGTCTCAAAGGGGAAGCGCATGATTTGCGTGCCCGAGATCTTCTGCGCCACCGTGATCAAGATCAGGTTCACCCCGATGGCGGAAATGATGGCGCCAAACTCTTCCTCGCCCTGCTTGCGCAGCCGGCGAAAGGCAACAAATTCGATCAGCACGCTCAGAATGCCGCCGCCGATCATACCCAGGACAAAGCCCAGCCACAGCGGCAGGCCGGCCAGCACCGAATACAGCGCCACAAAGGCGCCTGTCATGAAGACCGCACCATGGGCCAGATTGAGAATCTGGTGAATGCCAAAGACCAGGGTAAAGCCAATCGCAAACAGCGCATAGACGCCGCCGACGATCAAGCCATTGAGCAGTTGCTGAATGATCATGGCGGCCTCAGAACGGGGACAGGCCCAGGGACAGGCCGCCGTCGATCACCACCGACTGGCCGGTAAACCACTCGGCACGGATGCAATAGTCCACCGACTCTGCTACTTCCTCGGGTGTGCCGACCCGGCCGAGCACATGGTAGGGCGCGATCGCATCCATGCGCTTGTCGTGCTCCTCTTGGGTGAACAGGCCGGCACGAATGTTCAGGTCGGTCGGCACCGCCCCTGGTACCACGCAGTTGACCCGCACCTGCTTGGGTCCGAGTTCGGCCGCCAATACCTTGGTAACCGCCTCCACCGCCCCCTTGCTGGCCGCATAGGGCGAGGCCCCGGGATAAGCGCGGCGGGTATGGACCGAACCAAAGAACACCACCGCGCCGCGGCGCTTTTCAAGCTCGGGCAAGGCCAGGCCGGAGAGCAGCATGGCCGAGACCACATTGATCTGGAAGACCTTCATCAGCTCGTCTTCCTGCAACTCGGCCAAAGGTCCGCGCACCATGTCGGCGGCGGTGTTGACCAAAGCATCGAGCCCGCCGCCATGCGCGACTGCCTCCTGCACCAGGCGACGCCGATCGGCATCGACCGCCACATCAGCCACCACCGCATGGCAGGCTGGCCCCAGCGCCTGGGCGGTGGCCTGCACCTTGTCGGCCCGGCGGCCGCAAATGGTCACCCGCGCACCGCGCTCGACAAAATAACGGGCCACGCCCGCACCAATGCCGGTGCCGCCACCTGTGACCAGCAGCGACATGCCTTCGATAGATCGCATCATTTTGTACCTCCGGTGCTGCGCCTGTCACCCAGTAGCCAATCGAGTGCATTGGTGAGCAGTCGGCGGTGCGCTGGCGTCGCAAAACTGTCCATGTCATGTCCCAAAGCGTCATAAAAAACCCGAGCGCCCCGCCACTGATTGCACCAGGCGGTGGGCATCCAGGCGCCGCCCTCGGGCCGGGACTCGGACAACGCCTGCACGCTGGCGGCAAGACGCAAATTCCCATAGACCTCGTCGCGCGAGTCAAAGTCGCCCACGCCCTGCATCAGCTCATGCTGGGGCTGCAGAACACGGGTCTGTACCGGGCCATAGGGCGGATGCCCAGACTGACCCCAGATCCAACGCCCGCCCAGCATCTCTTCCCACTCGGGCCAGGTGTCAAAGCAGATGGAAGCGGTGTGCATGGCCAGCAAGGCGCCGCCACCGAGCAGATGCGCGGTGATGGCCTGGCGCGCAGCTTCAGGAATGTCATAAGCCCACTGGGCGCGATGCGGCTCATAGCGATCGCTCTGGCTCATGGACCAGCGCAGCGCGCTGACCACCAGCAAGTCATGCGGCCGCGAAGCGAGCTCGGCGCAGCCACGGTCAATGTCCTCATGGGTGCTGACCTCGTAGCCCAGCTCACCGAACAGGCCTTGCCAGAAGGCCGCCGTCGCCTCGCTCGGGTGATAGAGCCCAGCGGTCAAATGAACAGCACGTACTGCAGACATGGCGGTCCCCTCAGCCTTTGGCCGGCTCGCGCGGCAGTTGCATCAAGACGCTAGAGACCACCCCGCCGTCGACCACGATTTCATGGCCGTTGATGTAGGAAGCCTCTTCCGAAGCCAGGAACAACACCGCATGGGCCACGTCCATGGCGGTGCCCAGGCGGCGTACCGGCACCGCCTTGCCGCGCAACTCACGCACCACCGGGTTGGCGTAAAACGGCGTGGAGATGCCCGCATCAATAAAGCCCGGCGCCACCGCATTGACCCTGATGCCCAAAGGCCCCCATTCCAACCCCATCTGCTCGGTCAGGCGCGCCAAGCCCGCCTTGGCGGCCGGGTACGCGCCTGCCCCAGGTCCGGGGGCTAGGGAATTGACCGAGGTGATGTTGATGATGGCGCCGCTGCCGCGCTTTTGCATGCCACGGGCGCAGGCACGGGCCACCACATAGCAGGCGGTGAGGTTGACGCTGATGACATCGGTAAAGTCGCTCAGGGCCATGTCCATCAAAGGCCCGAAGCGGCCTATGCCGGCGTTGTTGACCAGCACATCCGGGGTCTGCTCCAGCCCATCGAACAGGGCCTGGACCTCGGCCTCGCGGGTGACATCGACCGCGATCGCCCGTGCATCGCTCAGCCCCTGGCTGACTTGCTCGGCCGTTTTCAGGTCGCGGTCGACCACCAGCACCCGGTAGCCGAGTTGGTCGGCGCGGCTGCAGATGGCAGCGCCCAGGCCGCCGCCACCGCCGGTGACCATGATCAGTTTATTGCTCATGCTTGCCCCAATACAACAGGATAGGAGCCCCAGTTAGGGCGTTCGGTATGGCTGGCCGCCTTTGGCGGCTTGTCAGGGTCTGGCCTGGCGCCCCGCTCAAACAAGGTGCGCACCAGCAGCGGCACGATGCCGTACTGGTGGGTCTGCGGGTCGCAGTCGGGCCGCGGCAGCACACCGCCGTCCAGGTCGCGGCCCAGGCAGGTGTGCACGCCCACGCCAAAGGTCAGACCCCAGGGCGGCACGCCTTCGGACACCACGCGGTGCGGGTTGAACACATCGGCATCGGCGCCGAAGATGGTTCTGTCGCGGTTGGCGCTGGCCAGATCAATCACCACCCGGTCAGTGGGCTGCACCGCTTGCCCGGTGGGCAGGTGCATAGGGCAGATGGGCTTGCGCCAAGCCACCGGGCTGGCCGGGTGCAGGCGCAGACTTTCATGCACGCAGCGCTGCTGAAACAACGGGTCGCTGCGCATGCGCAGGCCGTCGGCCGGATGTACCTGCGCCCAGCTGTAGAGGTCGTGGAAGGCGTGGGTGGTGGCGTTGGCGGTGCTGTGCGAGCCGGCCTGCAGGTAAAACGCGATCTCGCGCATCATCAGCTCAGGCGGCAGTTCGATGCGATCTTCGTTTTGCGCCAGCACCGTCAACACATCGCGCGGCAAGTCGTCTTGGGTGATCTCGCCACGGCGCAGGCGCTCGAGCAAATCCCGCCGGCGGGCCAGCGAGGGCTGGTAGAAGCTGTGGTCAAAGTCGCGCAGGGCCTCGCGCACCTCGGCGCGCACCTCTTCCTTGTTGCGGGTCGAGTGAACCAAGGTGGCGCCTTCGCTGAAACTCATGACCAAGGCGCGCAGGTGCTCGGTCTCCTGCGTGGTGCGCAGTGGCCGGTCTATGCCAGCGAAGTCAGCGGTCAAATTCAGGGTGACGCGGTAGCCAAAGTCCACCAGGTCGGCAGCGCCAGCGGCTACGAAAGGCGCAATGGTTTGCGCCAAGGTGGCCGGAAAAACCTCCTGCTCGTAGTAGCGGAAAAAATCGCGCCGGAAAACCTTGAGCTCCAGCAAGCGACGCGCCCGGTGCTCGGCGCCGTGCAGCACCAAGAGCACATCGGCCATGATGACCGCGCCTTCGTCATAGAGCGACTGCGCCAGTTGCTGCTCGCGCAGGCATTCGAGCGCGTCCTTGTAGCCTTGAACCGTCAGAGCCATGCTGGACCCTCAGACACCGAAGAGCAGCGGATAGCTGGACCAGTTGTTGCGAATGGTCGAACGGTCCACCACGCCCGGCCGATCGGGATCGGGGCGCGCCCCGTTCATCAGCAACTCGTGAACGATCAGGGTCACCGTGCCCCACTGGTGGTCCTGCTCGCGGGCATCGGCGCGCGGCAGCAAGCCAGCGGCCAGGTTCAGGCCTACGCAGGCGTGCATGCCCATGCCGAAAGACAAACCGTAGGGGCTGGCCTGCTTGGAGGCGGGCCGGTGCGGGTTGTATTGCGCCGCATCGGCGCCAAAAACACCCACGTCGCGGTTGGCCGCCATCAGGTCGACCGAGACCATGTCTTGCTCGGTGGCATCCTGGCCGGTGGGCAGGTGCACCGGGCAGGTCGGACGCCGGCCCGCCGTCGGGCTCGAGGGGTGCAGACGCATGCTTTCATGGATGGCCCGCTGCAGGAAAAACCGGTCCTGCTCGTAGCGCTTTGCATCTTCCGGATGCTCGGTGCGCCAGGTAAAGATCTCATGCACCGCGTGGGTCAGCGTGTGTATGGTGGTGAAGGCGCCGGCCAGCAAAAAGAAACCGATTTCCTTCATCAGCACCTCGTGCTCAATCGGATGCTCGGGCGCGTTGCGCAGCAACTCCAGCAGCACATCGCGCGGCAGGCTGTCCTCGCTGCGCTGGCCGCTGGCCAATTCGGCCAGCAGGGTCTGCCGGCGCTGCATCGAGGGCCGAAAGAATACCTGGTCGAATTCGTCCATGGCCTGCTGGATTTCAGCCTTGATGGCCTCCTTGTCGCCCAAAGCCTGGCCCAAAGTGGCAGCCTTGCCGAAGGTGCGCAGGATGTGCAGCAGCTGGGCGGTTTCCTCGGGCGTGCGCAGCGGACGGTCCACGCCGGAAAAGTCGGCGGTCAGGTTCATCATCACCCGAAAGCCGAAGTCGACCAGGTCGGTTTTGCCGCTGGCCAGATAGGGGGCCAGGGTTTCCTTCAGGGTTTGCGGAAAGACCTGCGTCTCGTACCACTGGAAGAAATCACGCCGAAACACCTTGGTTTCGATGTTGCGGCGCTGGCGGTGCTCCTGCCCGTGCAGGTTGACCAGCACTTTGTCCATCAGGATGGCGCCCTCGTCATAAAGCGCCTGACGCAGATCGGCCATGCGCAAAGTCTCGTTGGCCAACTGATAACCGGAAACGACGATAGACGCCATCATGCCCTCCCCTTGCACAGTCGCGAGAACGACCTTCAGCCTTTTAAAACGATTTCGTTTAAATCGAAATCGCTTAAATCGAATTCGTTAAGTTACTGCACCGCCACCCGGCTGTCAAGATGACTGCGGGTATTTCCTAGCGAAACCGCCCCGTCACAGAAGACGGCCTGCAAAAACCGCAGGCGAAAAAAAAGCCCCTCGAAAGGGGCTTTTTGCAAGACCAAGAAGAATCACTTCTTCTTTTCGCAGGCCTTGTCTTTCTCGTTTTCTTTCTTGGAGCAATCGACTTTCTTGTCGTCCATCTTGCCGCCGCCATGGCTGCCGGCGAAAGAAGGAGCAGAAGCCAGCATGAATGCGGCGCTCAGAGCTGCGATCAGAAATTTCATGGAAGTACCTTTGAATGAAGGGGTTGAGCTTAGTCCAGCTGAACTTGAACGGCTGCGCGGATACTATCACTTATCGAGAGGTCACATTTGAAATTTGAAGAATCTGGAACGACTCACAGGGCTGCGTGGGCTTGCGCGCCGTTGAGCCTGACCGTGGCACTGGTGCTGCAGCCCAGTATGGCGCAGGAGCGCTTTCGACCGGCTGATGCCAGCGTCGTGCTGGCGCCATCGGTTCACGCGCAGGGCCAGCGCGAGGGCTCCCTGCGCTCCCTGGAGCAAGCCTGGCGGGCCGACCCCCGACGCATGGACACCGCCCTGCCCTATGCCCGGGCGGCCTTTACCCTGGGCCTGCTCGAGGGAGACCTGCGCTGGTTTGGCTCGGCCAAGGCAGCCTTGACGCCCTGGTGGCAGGCCAGCGACCTGCCAGCCGAGGCTTTTTTCCTCAGAGGGCTGGTCAAGCAGGGCTTTCATGAGTTCGACGGCGGCTTGCAGGACATCAACGCCGCCATTGCCAAGGAGCCCCAGCGGGCCGAATTTTGGTCCTGGCGCTTTGCCTTGCATCTGCTGCTGGCGGACATGACAGCCGCCCGCAAGGACAGCGAGGACATCGAGCGCCAGTTCGGACGCGGTGAAGCCGAGGTCTACCGCGCGATCCTGCACTACCGCAGCGGACAGGCCCAGGCGGCCATCCCTGTGCTCAAGACCAAGATCGCCGCCGCTGATTTTCAAAGCCCGTCTTCCCAGCAATGGCTGGGATTTCACCTGGGCGAGGCCTTGCGCGTCGCTGGCCAACCGGAAGCTGCGGTCGCGATCTGGGACAAACAACTCAAAGCCCATCCCAAATCGCATGCCCTGCGATTGGCTCTGGTCGAACTGCTCAACGAACGGGGCCAGTTTGCCCAGGCCAAGGCTGCCGCAGGCAGCCAGCCCATGACCGACGCGCTCCTCACGCAGGCCCTGCTGGCCAGCCGGGGACTCAAGGACGGGCAGGAGCAGCGGCTCGAAAAAATGTTGCAAGAGCGCTATGCGGCCCAGGCGCTGCGGCAAGAAGCGCTGATCGAACGACCTCGCCTGATTTACCTCATCAGCTACGGCAAGGATCTGGCTGCGGGCCTGGCCCTGTCCATCGACAACTGGAAGCTGCAAAAAGAGCCGCCCGACGCGGTGCTGTTCGCGCAAGCGGCCCTGGCGCTCGATCAGCCTCGTGCAGCCGAACCGGTGCTGACGTGGGCCAAGGCCACCGGCTATACCGAGCCGGCCCTGGCCAAGTTGATCGGGCAAATCCAGGCGCACCCGCGCTGGGCTGGGGGCAAGCCATGACGACGCTGCGCAAGGCCTGGAGCATCTGGCTGCTTGGCCTCTTTCTGGCAGCGCTCTGGCCCGGCAGCCAAGCGCTGGCCCATTCCAGCAGCAACAGCTATCTGACCCTGAGCGCGCCTGAGGGCAAGCTCACACTGCGTGCCGATATTCACTGGCGCGATGTTGACCTGATGCTCGACCTCGATGGCGATCGCGACGGCCGCGTCACCTGGGCAGAAGCAAGCGCGCGCGCCCAAGACATTCAGGCTTGGCTCAGTCAAGGCCTGGGCTTGAGCGAGAGCGGGCAAGCTTGCACCTTGGGGCCAGCTGATCTGCAGGCCAGCGAACGCGCCGACGGCGGCTATCTCAGTGCCCTGTGGACGGTGCAATGCCCCAGCCTGCGCGAGCTCCCACAGGCCCGGCTAGACATGCGCTACGGTCTCATGTTCGCGCAAGACTCGCTGCACCGGGGCCTGCTCAAGGTAGAGTTGCCGGGCTTTCAAAGCAGCGCCATCTTCAGCCCCGAGCGCCCCACCGTGCTGCTGAGCCAAGCCGATAGCAGCGCACTGCGGGTCTTCGGCCGCTATCTGATCGAGGGCGTCTGGCACATCTGGATAGGCATAGACCATATCGTCTTCCTGCTCAGTCTGCTGGTCTTGGCACCGCTGCTGGCCGCTCGGCAGCCGGTGCATCGCTGGCGCGGCGCCGAGCGCCCCAAGCCGGTGGTGATGGACGTGCTGGCGGTAGTCACCGCCTTTACCGTCGCGCACTCCATCACCCTGGGCCTGTCGGTCATGAAGTGGCTGGAGCCCTCGCCCGACCTCATCGAGCCAGCGATTGCCCTGTCGGTGGTGGTAGCCGCACTCAACAATCTGGTGGGCTGGAGCGCGCTGCGTCGCTGGCGCCTGGCTTTTGTGTTCGGCCTGGTGCACGGCTTCGGCTTTGCCAATGTGCTGCTCGACCTGGGCCTGCCAGCCAGTGCACTGGCTGGCGCCCTCGCCGGCTTCAATGTCGGCGTCGAAATCGGCCAGCTGGCCATCGTGCTGGTCTTCCTGCCCCTGGCCTGGCTGATGCGCGGCACCGCCTTTTACCGCTGGGTGGTGGTGACCGGTGGCTCGCTGGCCATTGCGCTGGCCGGCCTGCTGTGGACGCTCGAGCGCACCGGCTTGATCGAGCTCTGATGTATGCCGCAAACCGCCCAGGGCTAAACTGATCAGAAATCAAGGAGAGCTTTTCATGAAATTCATCGCAAGCCTGATCCTGGGCATGGCCCTGAGCTTGAGCGCCACAGCACAGACGGTGGCACAAAGCGCTGCCGACAAGGTGGTCTACCACATCGACAACGCGGCCGCGCAGGCCACCAAGGGCCTGCGCAACATCCGCAACCACCTTGATGTGGCGCCCGAGACCCAGATCGTGGTGGTGACGCATGCCGACGGCGTGGACTTCCTGATGGAAGGCGCCAAGGACAAGGCCAACACCAACGTCGACTACGGCGCGCTGGTGTCTGCGCTCAAGGCGCGCGGCGTGCGCTTCGAGATCTGCGAGATCACCCTTAAGAACCGCAACCTCAACAAGGCCCAGTTCTCCATGGACGCCGAGTTCACACCCTCGGGCGTGGTGCGGATCGGGCGCTTGCAAGCCCGAGAAGGCTATGCCTACATCAAGCCCTGAGGCAGCTGAGCGCCGCATCAAGGCTCAGATCATCGGCACCAGAGAGCCGTCCATCATCAGCTTGACGCCATTGATGTAACTGGCCTGGCTGGAGACAAGAAACACCACGGCGCTGGCGCCTGCTTCGCGGGCCTGCAGGGCGATGCCCTGCCCTATGCTGCCAGACTCGAGCACAAGCACCCGGTCGCCAGGCTGTGCGCCCGTAGTGCGCACCGCCTCCCAGCCCACCGACAAGGGCTCGATCTGCTACAGCTCACCTTGTGCCGCGCGCGTTTTTCTCAGGGAGGTCATCGCCCGGGAGTTTGCACGATGGCTGCAGCGTGACCCAGCAAGCAGCTTTGGCGGCTGTGCATTAGGATTGCCAGCCATGTACTTCCTGGCGCCCGAATTCCTTTGGCTGCTGCTCATCGTGCCGGGCCTGGTGCTGCTCTACCTGTGGCTGATGCGGCGCAAGAAGAAGCTGGCCCTGCGCTACGCCAGCCTGGCCATCGTCAGGCAGGCCATGGCCGGTGACCCGAGTTGGCGGCGCCACCTCCCGCCGGCGCTGCTTTTGGTGGCCATCGGCCTGGCGCTGCTGGCTGCCTCACGCCCCTTGGCCAACATCCCCCTGCCGACAGCGGGCGCCACCATTGTTTTGGCCATGGACGTCTCGCTGAGCATGCGGGCCACCGACGTCAAGCCCAACCGACTGGTGGCATCGCAGGAGGCCGCCAAGGCCTTCCTGGCAGAACTGCCGCCTGACATCAAGGTCGGCATCGTGACCTTTGCCGGCAGCACCCAGCTGGTCCAGGCGCCCACGCTCAACCGGGAAAGCCTGGTGGCCGCGATCGACCGCTTCCAGATGCAACGCGGCACCGCCGTTGGCAATGCCATCGTCGTGTCCCTGGCCACGCTTTTTCCGGACGAAGGCATAGACCTGGGCGAGATGACTTTCGGCAGCATGGCAGGCGGCCGAAGCCTGGACAACAAGAACAAGCCCCCAAAGAAAGAGGTCACCCCCGTTGCCCCCGGTTCCTACAAGTCAGCCGCTATCATCTTGCTGACCGACGGACGGCGCACCACCGGCATCGACACCGAAGAGGCCTCCAAGATGGCGGCCAACCGCGGCGTGCGCGTCTACGCCGTCGGCCTGGGCACGATAGACGGCGCGGTGCCGGCCTACGAGGGCTGGACCTCCATCTACATGAAGCTCGACGAACCGAGCCTGCGCGCAGTGGCCCAGACGACCCAGGGGGAGTACTACTACGCGGGCGACGCCGAGGCACTCAAGGGCGTCTACACCCAACTCAGCTCGCGCGTGCAGGTGGAGAAAAAGGAAACCGAACTGTCCGCGCTGCTGGCACTGATGGCAGCCGGCCTGTCCATCGCGGCGGCAGCGCTGTCGCTGCTGTGGTTCAACCGGATCGTCTGAGGCTGCGTGAATCAGCCGGCCAACTACTGACCCTGACCCCAATTCCTTACCGTTCGAAAGTAGGATTTTCCGGCTCCTTATCAGCCGATGCAGCGGGCCGAGGCCCGCTGCATCGAGCGAACTCCAAAGGCGTCTTCCAGTCTAGCGCACCGTGGGGCCGACTTTCGTTGTAATGCCTGCGCCAGGCTTCAATCTTGGTTCTGGCATCGGCCAAGCTCATGAACCAATGTTCGTTCAAACACTCCTGACGCAGACGCCCGTTAAAGCTCTCAACCATGGCGTTGTCTGTGGGCCTTCCCGGCCTGCTGAAATCGAGCGCAACGCGGTGCTCGTAGGCCCACTTGTCCATCGCCTTGCCGATAAATTCACTGCCGTTATCAGACTTGATGACCTGTGGCCTGCCCCTTTGGGCAGCGATGCCGTTGAGTACCTGCACCACATCTTCGCCTTTGAGGCTTTGGCCAACGTGGATGGCCAGACTCTCGCGGGAGTAGCAATCGACTACCGTCAGCATGCGCAGCTTGCGGCCATCGAACAAGTTGTCGGCCACAAAGTCCATGCTCCATACCTGATTGACCCGCTGAGCTGCTATCACTGGTTGGCGTTGCTGCGAGGCCTTGCTTCGCCTGGGCCGTTTGTGGCGCAGCGACATACCTTCCTGCCGGTAGAGCCGATAGACCCGTTTGTGGTTGTCCTTGAAGCCCTCGCGCCTGAGCATCACATGCACTCTCCTGTAGCCGTAATGCAATCGAGTCCGCGTGATTTCCTTCATTCGCATGACCAGACTAGTGCTGTCGCGCGCAACAGACCGGTACAAGTAGACCACCCGGCTCAATTGAATGACTGCGCACGCCTTGCGCATACTGGCTCCGAATCGCTCCATTAAATCGGTGGCCAGCTCGCGCTTGCGCGAAGGCGTTAGAGCTTTTTTGACAAGACGTCCTGCAACATCGCCTTGTCTAGGCTCAGATCGGCGACCAAGCGCTTGAGCTTATTGTTCTCTTCCTCAAGCTGCCTGAGTCGGCGTAGCTCAGACGGTCCGAGTCCACCGTACTTTTACGCCACTTGTAGAAAGTCGCATCGCTGATGCCCATCTTGCGGCAGATCTCATCGACCTTCGTACCCAGTTCCGCTTGCTTGAGGGCAAATGCAATTTGCTCCTCCGTAAACCTGCTCTTCTTCACGACATGCCCCTTGTTCCATAGGGTGAAAAATCATGCCGGATTTTCTACTTCTCAACGGTTAGGTTTTCTGGGTCAGGGTCACTACTGGATTACTTTGCAGGCTGGCCTTAAGGCCAGCCTGCAAGGCAAATTCGTGGGGTGTGCGCTAGTCTAGCGCACTGTGAGGACGCACCTCGTTATAGTCCCGCCGCCAGGCCTCAATCTTGGCTTTTGCATCCTTAAGGCTCATGAACCAGTGCTGGTTTAAACACTCTTGGCGCAGTCTGCCGTTGAAGCTTTCGACCATGGCGTTATCGGTGGGGTTTCCAGGTCGGCTCAGATCCATTTCGATGCTGTTTTCATAGGCCCACTTGTCCATGACTTTGCCGACAAACTCGCTGCCGTTGTCGGTCTTGATGGTTGCAGGCTTTCCCCTGGCGCTCACAATGGCCTTTAGCACTTGCACGACATCTTCTCCCTTAAGGCTTTGCCCAACATGGATGGCCAGGCTTTCCCGGGTGTAGCAATCGAGCACGGTGAGCATGCGCAGTTTGCGACCATCAAACAGGTTGTCGGCCACAAAGTCCATGCTCCACATTTGGTTGATCCGTTGGGCTTGCATGTGTGGTCCCCGATGGCCACTTCAAATTCCCCCACCCGTGGCCACCCCAAATTCCCCCTGGGCCGCTTGCGCTAACGCCTGTCCGATATCAAGGACTTTGAGGAGGATTCCCCACGCGGGAGTACGGCAAAGCGCGCATCGGCACGCGGTGACCGTTAGTGCTTAGCAGTGACCCTCAGGGCACTCACAGAGCCTTACTGGCACCTGCGGGCACCTGAGGGTTGCCACGGAACGTTACTAACAAATGCGAAATTGGTGGCAGACGGTTGCCCGAGAGCAGACCGACTCGCCGAGCCCATCATTGCCGGTGAGGAACGCTGCGAAATGGCGCGTATTTGTCACCGAGAGAGCAGTTCGACGTAGGCCTGGTAGCTGTAGCTTCTGTTTTTTTTCTGGCCCGTCATTTCCGCCACGATACCCAGATCTTCCAGCACCTTGACCGCAGCCGTCGCCGTCGGAAAACTCGTATCCAGTTGCTGGCGAACGCGCTCGATCGTGAAGCGCGGCATCATGGGCAGCATTTCAAACAAGCGGTAGCTGGCCGGCCCCGCCTTGGGCGACTGTAGTAGGCGCTTGCGGTCCGCAGCCACCAGAGTGGCTACTTCGATGATGTTGCGCTCTGCGTCTGCGGCTGCCACGGCGACACCCTCAAGGAAGAAGGTCACCCAGGTTTCCCAATCGCCCTCGGTACGAATGGCCGACAGACGACGGTAGTACTCGGCCTGGTGTTGCTTCAAATAGCCGCTCATGTACATCAGCGGCTCGGCCAGCAATCCCCAATGCTCGAACAGGGCGGCAATCAGCAAGCGGCCGATGCGCCCGTTGCCGTCCAGAAAGGGGTGGATGGTTTCAAACTGTGCATGGATGAGTGCCACCCTCACCATGGACGGTAACTCCGTCCCAACGTCATGAATGAAACGCTCCATATCTGCCAGCAAAGCCGGCACGTGCTCCGGCGGTGGTGGCACGAAAGCGGCGTTGCCCGGCCGCGTGCCGCCGATCCAGTTTTGTGATCGACGCAACTCTCCTGGCTGCTTGCCTGCGCCTCTGGCGCCATCAAGCAGGAAACGATGGGCGTCGCACAGCAGCCGCACGCTGATTGGCAGCCCTTGGGGATCACGCAATTGCTCTTGAACCCAGCGGAAGGCACGCAGGTAATTGGTCACCTCCTCCACATCGTCGGTGTTGCTGACCTTTAATCCAGCTTCCTCATCGAACAAATCGGTCAGGGTGGCCTGTGTGCCCTCGATTTGCGACGTCAGCAAAGCTTCCTTGCGGATGGCGCTGTACAACAGCCAATCCACCGAAGGCACCAGACCCGACACGCCGGCCAGGCGTGCGAGGGCCAATTCGGCTTGGCGATTGAGATCGGCGTAGAGGTCAGGCGCCAAAGCTGGCCTTGCTGGCGGCAATGGATGGGGCACGAACGCCCGCACCGGCTCACTCAGAGTCGTGGAGATGACGTAGGTCCCGGTGTCTCGATTCATTGAAAGTCCGCTTTAGTTGCAACGATCAAATTAAACCATTCTTTAATTTAAATTGCAAGCATGAAAGACTTCTTTCATGCGGCGTCCAATGGACCTGACCCTACCGCATGGTGCGGGGATTTCGGGCAAGAAAAAGGGCCCGGAGAATATCCGAGCCCTAGTGAATGGTGGAGCTGGCGGGATTTGAACCCGCGTCCGCAAGCCTTGTTCGGGCAGATCTACATGTTTAGCGGTCTGATTTGAGTCTCGCCTCGCAGGTCGCGCAGTCGCACGCTACCTGCAAAGCCAGTGCCCTTGAGTCTCGCCTGCATCCAAGGCACCCGGATACAGGCCAGCTGGTGAAGATGATCTTTGCAGCCGGGAGCTCGGGCTTGCGCCTTCACCCCTTGCCCAGCCCATCAGCAGACTGTTGCAAAGCTCACAGGCAATTAAGCTGCGAGTGCGAAACGTTCGTCGTTTGCAGTTAGTTTGTTTTGGCAGGATTTA
>JAIXOM010000048.1 GCA_027486755.1 Comamonadaceae bacterium
CGCAGCGTTAACCCACGGCCGGTGCGTCGGGCCTGGCGCAGCGGCATCAAGGAGGAGCCGAGGCGCCAGCCGAGGCGGGGGACAGCCGCGGAGCCGGGCCCGATGCGGCGGACGCTCCTCAGGCCCTTGCAGGAGTAGTCCCGGGCAAAAATTTACGGCGGTCTTTGATCAAGCGCCGCAATGTCCAGGGCGCCTCGAGGAAGGGCGCACGGATGGGCACTGCGCCGCTCGTGTCCCCCGCCACGGCTAGCGCCTTCGCTCCTCCTCTACCTCGCTTCGCAGCGGCCACCCGCACGCCCTTGGGTGGTACCAACGCCGCGCCCTCTATTTAGAAAATTCAGCCGCCCGGGTTTGGCCGCAGCCTGCAGCCTTCGCAGCTTTAACCCCCGGCCGCTGCATCGCGCCGGGGCGGCGCTCCCACAAGTTGTGCCCGCTGGGGCTTGCGATCCAGCACTTATGTTCACCTGCCCGCAGCTCTGAGGGGGAGCCGCGCTTGACGGGGCGGTGAGTGCGGCTTACAAAGCAGCTTCTTTTCATTTCCCACCTCTGCCTACACCATGAACTCCAAAGCCACCGTCACCTATCTCGAATCCAATGAGATGCAAAAGTCGCGCGCCTTTTCGCCGGCCGTCATCACCGAAGGCGGGCGCACCGTCTGGCTGGCCGGGCAGACCACCACCACCGACCTGGAAGGCAATGACATCACGGGCCAGTTCGAGGCCCAGTGCCGGGCCTGCTTTGCCATGATCGATAAGACCCTGCATCGGGTCGGCGGCTCGCTGGCCAACCTGGTGACCATGACGGTGTTCATCAGTGATCCGCGCAACGGAGATGCCTTCGTCAAGATCCGCAGCACCCTGTTTGAGGCGGGCCGCTACCCAGCCAGTGCCTTGATCACCGTTTCGCATTTCGCCCGTCCCGGCATCGTGCTGGAGATTCAGGGCGTGGCTGTGCTCTGAGCCGCAACAGTAGGCGCCGCGCGCGTCCTTCGATCAGCTCATCCGCAGGCCCGCTTTGCGCGGACTGCGCAGCGTGTGCCTTACTCCGGCTGGATATTGGCCGTCTTGGCCAGTCGGGCCCATTTTGGAATTTCGCTCTGGATGAAGGCACGCAGGGCTTCGGGCGCCATCGGCATGGGCGACAGGCCAAAAAAGGCCAGCCGGCCCCTGACCTCGGGCTGCTGCAGGGCCAGTTGTACCGCGGCGCTGAGCTTGTCGGCAATCTCACGCGGCAAGCCGGGCGGACCGGCGAGGGCGATCCAGCCGGTGATGTCCTCAAAGGCCGGGTAGGTATCGGCAATCGGCGGCCAGTCGACCATGGGGCTGCGTTTGGGCGTGGTCAAGGCAATGCCGCGCAATGTGCCTGCCTTGACATGGGCCAGCACGCTGCCCAGGTCGGCAAAGGTGAAGTCCACCGCGCCGGAGAGCAGGTCATTGACCGCCAGCGGTGTGCCCTTGTAGGGCACGCCGGTGACGTCCAGGCCGGCCACCTTGTTGAGCAAAGACCAGCTGATCTGGGTGCTCGAGGAGCCATAGCTCGCGTTGACCTTACCCGGCCTTTGCTTGGCCCAGGCGACGAATTCCGGCAGCGTCTTGGCCGGATGGTTGCTGCGCACAATCAGCGCGGTCACGCTGTCGGCGATGCCAGCCACCGGCGCCAAGTCCTTGGCTGGGTCGTAGGGCATGGTTTTGAGCAGCGAGACATTGGCCGCCAGGGACGAGCTCGAACCAAAGAAAAGGGTGTAGCCGTCGGGCGTGGCACGCACCACCTCCATCGCGCCTATGTTGCCGGCCGCGCCCGGCTTGTTGTCGACCACAAAGCTTTGTCCCAGGTTGCTCGACAGATGCTGGCTGAGCACGCGGGCGGCCACGTCCGAGCCCGAGCCCGGTGGGAAGGGCACCACCAGCCGCACCGAGCGCTGGGGGTAGCTGCCGGACGCTTGCGCCAGGGCCGGTGTCAGCCAGGCGCTGGCCAATGTACTGCCCAGCGCGATGGCGGCCAGGGCTTGAAAGCTTCTTCGTGTTGGGTTCATGATGTTGTTGCTCCCTCTTGGTGTGGTGATCTTGGCTTGGCCTTTGAGCGGTCCCATCAAGCGCGGCGCAGATAGTCCATGCTCAGATCTTCAAAGCGCGGGCAGCCCAGCTGCGCGATCACCTTGTCGACCTCGTTGTTCAGGATGCCGATGGCCCGCCCCACGCCGGCGCTGCCGGCGGCGGCCACTGAATACATCATGGGCCGGCCGCACAGCGCAAAGCGCGCGCCTAGGCAGCGCGCCAGCACGATATCGCTGCCGCGGCGCACGCCGCTGTCCAAAATCAGCGGGGTATCGGGCACGGCGGCATGGATTTCAGGCAGCATCTCCAGGGACGAGACGGTGCGGTCGAGTTGGCGCGACCCGTGGTTGGAGATGATCAGGCCGTCAGCGCCGAGCGCCACCGCCTGCCGGGCATCGTCCGGGTGCAGCACCCCCTTGACCAGCAGTTTGCGCGGCCACCAGCGGCGTAGCTTTTCCAGGCTGTGCCAGGTGTTGTTCGATGCCGGGGTGAGCTTGCCGAACATATCGGCCACGTCGTCGGCCTTGGCCCCGGCCGCCGCATAGGGCTGCCAGTTTTGCATCATCGGGTGGCCGCCACTGCGCAGGTAGTCCAGCGTCCAGCGCGGGTGTAGCAGAGCCTGCAAGGCGATGGAGGGCGTGAGCTTGAAGGGCCGCAAAAAGCCGTTGCGCCGGTTGCGCTCGCGGTTGGAGTTGACCACCACATCCACCGTTAGCACCAGGGTGCTGATGCCGGCATCGCGCACGCGGCCCACCAGGTGTTCATTGATGCCCTCGTCCAGGGTGCGGTAGAGCTGAAACCAGGCATGGTCGGGCGCAATACGCGCTGCCGTCTCCAGCGACTCATTGCTGGCCCCGGACATGATGTAAGGGATGTTGTGGCGCGCCGCCGCCTCGGCAAACATGGCGTCGGCCCCGGGCCTGAACATCCCGGCCAGGCCCATGGGCGAGATGCCCACCGGCGTGCTGTAGCGCCGGCCGAACAGCTCGACCGACACGTCGCGTTGGCCCACATCCACCATGAAGCGCGGCAGCATGCGCCAGCGTTCAAAGGCCTCGCGGTTGTTGCGCAGGCCCAATTCGTCGTCGGCGCCGCCTTCGATGAAGTCGAAAGCCATGCGCGGCAGGCGCTGACGCGCCATGGTCTGCAAATCGTGGAGGTTGATGACTTGGTCTAGCTTCATGGATGGCTCAGTAGCGGGGCACTGGGCCTGGCGCTGCCGCATCCGCCGGGCCCCCGAGCCAACACTTTAGGTGGGGCAGGGCTTGCCCATCTGTCCTTTCAGAGACAGACTCGGGGGTCCCGCCCCAGAAAAAGCCCGACCAGCGAGGGCTTTGAATGCGGCCAGATTGTGCTTCAATTAGTTTAGGCCTAAACTAATTGCAAGGTATTTTGGCGGCGCATCTTCGCTGCCGATTAGCCTCATCCAAGGAGTGCGCATGAAGATTGTTTGCATCGGCGGCGGGCCGGCCGGCCTGTACTTTGCCCTGCTGATGAAGCAGCAGGACGCCGGTCACGACATCACCGTGGTCGAGCGCAACAAGCCCTACGACACCTTTGGCTGGGGCGTGGTGTTGTCAGACGCCACCATGAGCAATATGCGTGACTGCGACGCCTCGACGGCCGCAGCCATTGAGCAGGCTTTCAACCACTGGGACGATATCGAGCTGCACTTCAAGGATCAGGTGATCCGCTCGGGTGGCCACGGCTTTGTCGGCATAGGCCGCAAGAAGCTGCTCAACATCTTGCAAGAGCGCTGCGAGGAGCTGGGCGTCAAGCTGGTGTTCGAGGCCGAGGTCGACAGCGACCTGGACTTTCCCGATGCCGACCTGATCATCGCCAGCGACGGCGTCAATTCGCGCATCCGCAGCCGCTATGAATCGGTCTTCAAGCCCGACATCGTGGTGCGACCCAACCGCTTCATCTGGCTGGGCACGCACAAGCTCTACGACGCCTTCACCTTCCTGTTTGAAAAAACCGAACACGGCTGGTTCCAGGCCCACGTCTACAAGTTCGACGAAAACACCACCACCTTCATCGTCGAATGCCCCGAGTCGGTCTGGCTGGCCCACGGCCTGGACAAAGCTGACCAGGAGCAATCGATCGCGTTTTGCGAGCAGGTCTTTGCCAAGAACCTCGAGGGTGCCAAGCTCATGACCAACGCGCGCCATCTGCGCGGCTCGGCTTGGCTCAATTTTCAGCGGGTGGTCTGCGGCCACTGGTGGCTGCAGAACCAGCACGGCAGCCAGGTGGTGCTCATGGGTGATGCGGTGCACACCGCCCACTTTGCCATTGGATCGGGCACCAAGCTGGCCATTGAAGACGCGATCGAACTGGCGCGCCTGATCGGGCGCATTGGCGCCGAGCCCGCGCAACTGCCCGAGGTGCTCAAGGCCTACCAGGAGGCGCGCCGCGTGGAGACCCTGCGCATACAGAACGCCGCTTGGAACGCGATGGAATGGTTTGAGGTGTGCGGCAAGCGTTACTGCGACCAGCTCGAACCCGAGCAGTTCATGTACTCCATGCTCACCCGCAGTCAGCGCATCAGCCATGAGAACCTGCGCCTGCGCGACAAGTCCTGGCTCGAAGGATACGAGCGCTGGTTTGCCGAGCAGGCCGGGGTGTCCGTGGCGGGTCGCCCGCCACCGCCCATGTTTACCCCTTACACCGTGCGCGGCCTGACCCTGAAAAACCGCATCATGGTCTCGCCCATGGCCCAGTATTCGGCGGTCGATGGGCTGGCCGGCGACTACCACCTGGTGCACCTGGGCGCCCGTGCCATGGGCGGCGCCGCTTTGGTGATGGCCGAGATGACTTGCGTCAGCGCCGAAGGCCGCATCACCCCGGGCTGTCCGGGCCTGTACCAGCCCGAACACACCGCCGCCTTTGCCCGCATCGCCGATTGGATACACCGCAACACCGATGCCAAGTTCGGCATCCAGATCGGCCACGCCGGCCCGAAGGGCTCCACCCGTCGCGCCTGGGATGGCATCGACCAGCCCCTGCCCGAGGCCGGCGGCGAGCCTAACTGGCCTTTGATGGCGGCCTCGCCCCAGCAGTACCTGGAAGGCGTGAGCCAGAGCGCGCGCGAGATGAGCCGCGCCGACATGGACCAGGTGCGTGAGCAGTTTGTGCAGGCGACCCGCGCGGCGGCGCAAGCCGGCTGCGACTGGCTGGAGCTGCACTGCGCGCACGGCTATCTGCTGTCGAGCTTCATTTCGCCCTTGACCAACCAGCGCAGCGACGACTACGGCGGCAGCCTTGCAAACCGTCTGCGTTACCCGCTGGAGGTGTTTGCGGCAGTGCGCGCCGCCTGGCCGGCAGAGCGCCCGATGTCGGTGCGTATTTCGGCCCATGACTGGGTCGAAGGCGGCATCACCCCGCTTGACGCGGTCGAGATTGCCAAGGCCTTCAAGGCGGCGGGCGCCGACATGATCGACTGCTCCTCGGGCCAGGTGAGCAAAAAAGAAAAGCCGGTCTATGGCCGCATGTTCCAAACCCCGTTTGCAGACCGCATACGGCAGGAGGCAGGCATTGCCACCATCGCCGTCGGTGCTATTTCCGAGGCCGATCATGCCAACAGCATCTTGGCGGCTGGCCGCGCCGACCTGTGTGCGGTCGCCCGCCCGCACCTGGCCAATCCGGCCTGGACCCTGAACGAGGCGGCCAAAATTGGCTACAGCCCCGTGGCCTGGCCGCGCCAATACCTATCGGCCAAAGGCCAGCTTGAGGCCAATGTACAGCGACAAAGCGCCGCCGCTGAGAGCAAGTAATTCAGGAGCAACCATGAGCATCGATCCCGGCCTGCTTGCAGGCAACCGCAAGCCGCTGGCCGGCTACAAGGCGCAGCACTTCGCCTGGAGCGTCAGCACTCAGGTGGCCACCATCACCCTCAACCGTCCCGAGCGCAAGAACCCCTTGACCTTCGAGTCCTATGCCGAGCTGCGCGATCTCTTTCACCAACTCAAGTGGGCTGATGATGTGCGGGCGGTGGTGATCACCGGCGAGGGCGGCAACTTTTGCTCAGGCGGCGATGTGCACGAGATCATCGGCCCGCTGATCGCGCTCAAGGCGCCCGAGCTGCTGATGTTCACCCGCATGACCGGCGAGCTGGTCAAGATGATGCGCGCCTGCCCCCAGCCCATCGTCGCGGCGATTGACGGTGTGTGCGCTGGCGCCGGCGCCATCTTGAGCATGGCCAGCGACATGCGCCTGGGCACCGCCCGCAGCAAGACGGCCTTCCTTTTCAACCGGGTGGGCTTGGCCGGCTGCGATATGGGCGCCTGTGCCATGCTGCCGCGCATCATCGGCCAAGGCCGTGCCAGCGAGCTGCTCTACACCGGCCGCGCCATGCCCGGCGAGGAGGCCGAGCGCTGGGGCTATTTCAACCGCCTGTGCAGCCCCGAGGACCTGCTGACGCAGGCGCAGGCCCTGGCGGCCGACCTGGCCGGCGGCCCCTCTTTTGCCAACGGCATCACCAAGACCATGCTGCACCAGGAATGGGCCATGACCATCGAACAGGCCATCGAGGCGGAGGCACAGGCGCAGGCCCTTTGCATGTTGACCGAAGACTTCGGCCGCGCCTACCGTGCGTTTGTGGCCAAGCAAAAGCCGCGTTTTGAAGGCAACTGACCGTGTCCGACAACTCCTACCTCGATTGGCCGTTTTTCGCGCCTCACCATGGCGAGCTGGCCCGCCGGCTTGATGCCTGGGCCGCCGAGCACATCAGCGCGCACAGCGCAAGCGACGTGGACGGCCACTGCCGCGATCTGGTGCGCGCACTCGGCCAGGCCGGCTGGCTGCGCCATGCGGTGGCCGGCACCGATGTGGGCGGCAGCGCCGATGTGATCGATACCCGCGCGGTCTGCCTGATCCGTGAGACCTTGGGCCGCCACGACGGCTTGGCCGACTTTGCCTTTGCAATGCAGGGCCTGGGCTCAGGCGCCATCAGCCTGCAGGGCACGCCCGAGCAGCGCCGTAACTATCTGCCGCGGGTGGCCGCCGGCCAGGCGATCGCCGCCTTTGCATTGTCCGAGCCTGAGGCCGGCTCGGATGTGGCGGCCATGGCTTGCAGCGCCAGCGCAGACGGTGCCGACTATGTCCTCAATGGCCAGAAGACCTGGATCTCCAACGGCGGTATTGCAGACTTTTATGTGGTGTTTGCCCGCACCGGTGAGGCCCCGGGCTCGCGGGGCATCAGCGCTTTCATCGTGGATGCCGACACGCCGGGCCTGGAGATTGCCGAGCGCATCGAGGTGATCGCGCCCCATCCGCTGGCGCGACTGCAATTTACCGACTGCCGCATCCCGGCCAGTCAGCGTCTGGGCGCGGCCGGCGAAGGCTTCAAGCTGGCCATGCGCACCCTCGACGTGTTTCGCACCTCGGTGGCCGCAGCCGCTTTGGGCTTCGCCCGCCGCGCGCTCGACGAGGCTCTGGCCCGCTCACGTTCGCGCCAGATGTTTGGCGGCGTGTTGGCCGACTTGCAGCTGACCCAGGCCAAGCTGGCGCAAATGGCCACCGCCATCGACAGCGCTGCCTTGCTCACCTACCGCGCCGCCTGGCAGCGCGATCGCGGCCAGAGCGTGACCCGAGAGGCGGCCATGGCCAAGATGGTGGCTACTGAAAACGCGCAGCAGGTGATAGACGCTGCGGTGCAAATTTGGGGCGGCCTGGGCGTGGTCAGCCAGATGCCGGTCGAGCGCCTTTATCGCGAAATTCGCGCCCTGCGCATTTACGAAGGCGCCACCGAGGTGCAGCAACTCATCATTGCCCGCGAACTGCTCAAGGGTGGGGCTTGAACGCGCCGTCTACAAAAAAATCACAACAAGGAGAAAACGGATGCAGGTGCTTTTACCCCCGGGCTGGCCCAGGCCTAAGGGCTATGCCAACGGTGTGGCGGTCAGCGGACGCATGGTGTTTGTGGCCGGCATGGTGGGCTGGGACGCCCAGGGCGTGTTCCACAGCAGCGACATGGCCGACCAGGTCCAGCAGGCCATGAGCAATGTGGTGGCTGTGCTGGCCCAAGCGGGTGCCCGGCCCGAGCATATTGTGCGCATGACCTGGTATGTGACCGACAAACGCGAATACCTGGCGGCTTCAGCCAAGATTGGCCAGATCTTTCGCAGCACCATCGGCAGCTTCAGCATCGCCATGACGGCGGTGGAAGTCAGCGCCTTGATCGAAGACCAGGCCAAGGTAGAGATTGAGGTGACCGCCGTCATCCCCGAATAATCGGTCAAATGTTCTATTCGTAGAACATTTGTTCTTTTCGGCGATGGCCTGCGCCGCAGTCGGGCATGTGGGCCAGGCGCCGCAGGCGGCCCGCGCCGGCGCTATGCTCTGCCCTGATCGAATGATTGAATCCCGCTGGTATCCCTTGCAAGGAGTGTTCCGTGTCCAAAGCCAAAGCGTCTTTTTCCTGGTCTGATCCTTTCCGCCTCGACGACCAACTCACCGATGACGAGCGCCAGGTGCGCGAGGCCGCCCACACCTACTGCCAGGAAAAGCTGCTGCCCCGGGTCCAAATGGCCTTTCGCAATGAGCAAACCGACCGCGCCATCTTCAACGAGATGGGCGAACTCGGCTTGCTTGGCCCGACCATCCCCGAGCAATATGGCGGTGCCGGCCTGAACTACGTTTGCTATGGCCTGGTGGCACGCGAGGTTGAGCGGGTCGACTCGGGCTACCGCTCGATGATGAGCGTGCAGTCTTCCTTGGTGATGCTGCCGATCAATGAGTTCGGCACCGAGGCGCAAAAGCAGAAATACCTGCCCAAGCTAGCCACTGGGCAGTGGGTGGGCTGCTTCGGCCTGACCGAGCCCAACCACGGCTCTGATCCGGGCAGCATGATCACCAGAGCCCGCAAGGTGGCCGGCGGCTACAGCCTGTCGGGCGCCAAGATGTGGATCAGCAACAGCCCGATCGCCGACGTGTTTGTGGTCTGGGCCAAGGATGATGAGGGTGCGATCCGCGGCTTTATCCTTGAAAAAGGCTGGAAGGGCCTGTCAGCCCCGGCCGTGCACGGCAAGGTGGGCCTGCGCGCCTCGATCACCGGCGAAATTGTGATGGACGAGGTGTTCTGCCCGGAAGAAAACGCCATGCCCGATGTGCGGGGCCTCAAAGGCCCCTTCACCTGCCTCAACAGCGCCCGCTACGGCATCGCCTGGGGCGCGCTGGGCGCTGCCGAAGACTGCTATCAGCGTGCCCGCCAATATGTGCTGGACCGCCAGCAGTTCGGCCGCCCGCTGGCGGCCAATCAGCTGATTCAAAAGAAGCTGGCCGATATGGTCACCGATATTTCCCTGGGCCTGCAAGGCTGCCTGCGCCTGGGTCGCATGAAGGACGAGGGCACGGCCTCGGTGGAGATCACCTCCATCCTCAAGCGCAACAGCTGCGGCAAGGCACTGGACATCGCCCGCGTGGCTCGCGACATGATGGGCGGCAACGGCATCTCCGACGAATACGGCGTGGCCCGCCACCTGGTGAACCTGGAGGTGGTCAACACCTATGAAGGCACCCACGACATCCACGCCCTGATCCTGGGCCGGGCCATCACCGGTATCGCGGCCTTCAGCTGATTTTTCGCGGGACCTTGGCTCTGAGTCTGGGTGGGTCAAGGTTGCGTTGCTGGGGGTGGGGGCCGCGCCCTCGCGGCGATACGGCTGCGTTTGTAGGAGCGCCGCCCTCGGCGCGATGCTGCTGTTTTTGTGGGAGCGCCGCCCTCGGCGCGATGCTGCTGTTTTTGTGGGAGCGCCGCCCTCGGCGCGATGCGGCGCCTGATCAAGCGCTGCAATGTTCAGGGCGCATCGAAGAAGGGCGTACGGGTGGGCACTGCGCCGCTCGTGTCCCCCGCCTCGGCTAGCGCCTCGGCTCCTCCTCTACCTCGCTTCGCAGCGCCCA
>JAIXOM010000043.1 GCA_027486755.1 Comamonadaceae bacterium
GCCTCGGACCGACCTGTCCGACGGCGTCACACAAAGAGCCTAGGGATGGCACGCCCGGGGGCTCAGGGGCCGGGCCTCATACTGCGGGGGTACACAGAAATCGGCCCGGCCCCTGAGCCCCCGAGCGTGCGGCAAGCATGGGCTGGAATTCAAAGAGGGCATACCCCTCCTACGCGGCCAACCAGCGCTTCAAGCCAACGAGCCCAAAGAGGCCAAAGAGCAGCTCAGCTCAATCGAGCTGTATCCCCATCTTCTTGATCAGCGGTCCCCAGCGGTTGTTTTCAGAGACGATGTAACTGGCCAGATCTTGCGCGCTGGAGGTCTGGGCGATGAAGCCCAGTTCGTTGAACTTGCGTTGGGTGGGCGCTGCCATCACCGCCGTCATGACGGCACGGTTCAGACGCGCTACCACCGCCTCGGGCACCTTGGCCGGTGCTACCACTGCGAACCAGGTGAAAGCCACCAGCCTGGGATAGCCGATTTCCACAAAGGTCGGGACATCGGGCGCCACGGGTGAGCGCACATCGTCGAAGTTGGCCAGGATCTTGATCTTGCCGTCCCGGTGCAGCGGTACCAGTGTGGCCATGGCGTCGACCAGAGCATCGACGTGACCACCGACCAAATCGACCAGGGCCGGCGCAGTGCCCTTGTAAGGCACTTCGGTCATGTCTATGCCCAGGGTCTGGTTCATCAGCACATTGACCAGCTGCGAGTTGGCGCCCGAGCCGGCTGAGCCGTAATTCATCTTCTTGCCTTGGGTCAGGGCGTACTGCCGGAACTCGGCAATGTTGTTGACCGGCAGTGACTTGCGCACCGCTACGCCCAGAGGCACCTTGACGGCCATCGCAATCGGCGCGAAATCTTCAATCTTGTAGGGCAGCTTTTTGTACAAGTGCGGGTTGGTGCACAAGGTGGTGGTGGTCACCATCAGCAAGGTATGGCCGTCGGGCGGTGCTGCGGCCACATGCTGGGCGCCCAGGATGGTGCTGGCGCCCGGGCGGTTTTCTATGACCACGTTGACGCCCAGCGATGCTTGCATTTGCTCGGCCAAGACGCGTGAGGCCACGTCGGTTGGCCCGCCGGCCGCATACGGCACCACCAGCGTAACCGGCTTGCTTGGAAAGCTCTGGGCGTGAACAGCCGGGACGGCCAGCGCGCATGCGCTCAAGCCACGGGTGAGAAAGTGACGACGTGTAGACATGCGAATAACTCCTGGTGATGAAAACAAGGGATGGTTTGCTGATGGATCCATTCAGCTGGGCGGTAATGCACCGAGCAGCCCTTGTACCTGCCCAGGCAGCCTGTAAAACCGGGCGGCGCTGCGGCCGAAGAGGTCGGCCTTTTCGTTGGCGCTCGCGCCTGCAGCCATCCGCTTAAAGGCGTTCCACAGCACCGCGTAGGAAAACATGCCTTTGTCGACCGGGAAGTTGCTCTCGAACATGCAGCGCTGCACGCCAAAGGCCTCGATGCAGGTCTGCACATGCGGCAACCACAGACGGGCCAGCTCCTGCGAGTCTGGCGGCTGGACCTGCTCATGAAAACGTGCGCCGCAGATCACCATGCCCATGCCACCGAGCTTGACGCTGACGTTCGGGCAGCGGGCCAGTTCCTCAATATCACGCCGCCAAGTCACAAACGTTTCCTGCTCGCGGCCCACATAGGGGCCGACGCCGATGATGCAGCCGAAATGGTCGAGCACGATGGGCAGATCGGGCAGGGCCCGAGCGACTTCGGTGAGTTCGGCAATCTGGCTGTGATAGAGCATGGCGTCGTAGCTCATGCCAGCGCGCGCCACGGCGCGCAGGCCGGCGCGGTAGCGCGCATCGGCCAGCAACTGCGCCGGCGCTGGCCGCAGCACAATGCCGTCCGGAAAATGCGGATCGCGTCCCACGCTGTGGCGCACGCCTCGAAAGCGTTGCGGCGAGGCGCTCTGGTGCGCCTCAAGCACCTCTTCGACCGCCTCGCCCAGCAGCATGTCGGCGAAGCCGACGATGCCCGCGCACAAGAAGGGCGCGGGCTCCGGCTGACCCTGTGCGGCCACGATCTGCTCAATGTGCTCGGTCTCGCCCACGCAGCGCAAATGCTCGGGGCCACTGTCGCGGTAGGCATGGTGGGCCTGCACCAGCACGGTGGCCACCACCTTGTGGCCGCTGCACACATCGCCGCGCAGCTCAGGCAGTCCGTAGGGGTGGCCGTCATGGGCCCAAATATGGTGGTGGGGATCGACGATGGGCAGATCGGGCTCGAGGATGTCCTCCTGTACGCGAACCAGCCAGTCGGGCCTAGGAGGCGGGTAGCTCAGCTTGCCGGTCACGTCCAGAGCCATGGGAGTCCTTGAGTAGGGGCTGGCCGTGCGGTATGCCCGGGCTCAGCGGTCTTGCAGTTGGGGCTGCCGCCCTTCCAGAAAGGCGCGCACGCCCTCGGCGCTGTCGGCTTTGGCTACCAGCTGGGCGGACATGGCCTGGGCATCCAGGTAGGCCTGCATCCAGCCCTTGCCCTCCAGGGCGACGCAAGCGGCTTTGCGAGCCCGCAGGGCAGGCAGGCTTTTGCTGGCAATCTGCGCAGCCAGCTCCAGCGCCCGGGGCATGACCTGCTCGGGCTCGACCACCGCGTTGAAAAAGCCTGTGGACTCGAGCTCGCCGGCGCTGAACTTGCGGCCGGTGTAGAGCATCTCTCTGACCTTGGCCTCGGGCATTTTGAGCAGGGCCATCAGGCCGGCGCCGCCGGCGACCAGCCCATAGTCGATTTCCGGGCAGGCGAACATGGCCTTGTTCGAGGCAATGCGCAGATCGCACAGGCCGGCCAGGATGAAGCCTATGCCGATGGCATGGCCATTGATGGCGGCGATCACCGGCCTGTCGAGTTGGTAGAAGCCAGGCAGGCGTTCGTTGATGAAGGCATAGCGCTCCTTGCGCTTGGCCGTGTCCATGCCTACAAAATCCTTGAGGTCGGCGCCGCCGCACCAGGCGCGGCTGCTGTCGGGCGCGCTCAGGATGAGCACGCGGATGTGGCTGCTTTGCTGCACATGCTCGACCAGGCGGCCTATGTCTTCATAGACCGACAGCGAGACGCTGTTGACCGGCGGTCGGGAGAACACCACCGTGCCCACCCCCTGCTCAGACACGCTCAGGTGCAGGCTGCCTATTTGTTCGGAATCGCTCATGGTGGGATCAATGGTCGGATCAGCGGTCAGATCAGTGGTGGGTGAGCACCACCCGGCCGGCAGCGCTGCCTTGGGCCAGCAGGCTGTGGGCTTCGGCAGCTTGCTCGATCGGCAGGCTGTGGGCGATGCGTGGTTTGATCTGCCCGCGTGCCACCAAATCGATCACCCGCTGGAGGTCGGCCACCAGCGCATGGCCACTGCCCACAATTTCGACCTCGCGCAAGATGGGGATGGCCGGGTTGAGCTGTACATTGCCGGGCTGCACATTGCCCACCATCACCAGCCGGGCGCCGGCGCTCAGGCTGCGCAAACTGGCGGCAAAAGTGGGGGCGCCTGCGATTTCAATCACCGCGTCGACGCCGCGGCCCTCGGTGATGTCGCGTGCGCTCTTGTGAAAGTCGCTGCCGCTCAGCACATGGTCGGCGCCGGCATTTTTGAGCAGCTCGCTCTTGTGCTCGGAGCTGGTAATGGCCAGCACCCGGTAGCCCATGAGCTTGGCCAGCTCCACCGTGTGTATGCCCACGCCGCCGGTGGCGGCGGTGATCAGCACGGTGTCACCCGGCTGCAGCCGGGCCCGCCCGAGGGCGTGAAAGCCGGTGCCGACGGCGCAGCTGAGGATGGCGCCGGTACTCAGATCGATGGAATCGGGAAGACGTACGGCGTTGCGCGGGCTGGCGATGACGAACTGGCCGTAGCCGCCCGAGATGTCTTCGCCATAAAAACCGGGCCCGTTGCGGCACAGGTTGTCGCGGCCGGCACGGCAGGTCGGACAGGTGCCGCAGGAGATGCGCTGGGTCAAGGCCACCCGGTCGCCGGGCGCAAATTGTTGGATCAGGGGGCCGACTTCCTCAACCACGCCAGAGATCTCATGGCCCATCACGCAGGGCAGGCGGGTGCCCGGGAAATGGCCCTGGCGGTTGAGCAGATCGTGCCCACAGACGCCGCAGGCATGGGTACGCACCAGCATCTGGTCGGCCAGATAGCTGGGTGTGGGTACCTCGGCCTGGTGCAGCACCTCGGGCCCGCCGAATCGCGTGAACAGTCCAGCCTTCATCTCATGCTTCTCCCCAGGGCAGCCAGTGCTCGGCGGTGCCCGCCATCACGCTTTGCAACTGCTCGGCGCTCAGAAAGGGCAGGTGCTCGGTGAACATGGCAATGGCCTGTGGGTAGCTGCAGGCCATGCGGGTCAGGTCGGTGCCCCACATGGCTCGATCGGCGCCAAAGGCCTGAACTACCCGCTCGATATGGCCGTGCATGTCACGGTAGGGGAAGGGTTCGCTGGAATGGGCGGGCAGGGAGGACACCTTGACTGCCACATTGGTCAGATGGGCCAATTGCAGCACGCTGCTGACCTCGCGCTCAACCGCCTCGGCCTTGTCCATCACAAACAGATTGATGTGGTCGACGATGAAGCGGATGCGCGAAAAGCGCTGGGCCAATTCGCCGATGGTCGCTGCCCGCTTGGGCGCCCACATCATCACCGGCAGGGCCAGCTCGTTGGCCAGAGGCCAGAACCAGTCGGCGGTGCCGTCGTCGAGCCAGGACACCTCGCGGTAGGGCGGAAAGGTCAGCCGCGCGCCGATGAAGCCGCTGCTGGCCCACTGCGTCACGATGTCGCGGCTGGCCTGCTTGTCCAGGGTCAGCAGGGCCAGGGCCTTAAAGCGCTCGGGCCATTTTTTCGCGGCCTGCACGCACAGCTCATTGGCGCCGCTGTGGCCGGGGACCAGGTAGGTGCGCGAGACGCCGCAGGCATCCATCTGCGCAATGATTTCTTCGGCCGACATCGCCTGCTGCAGCATCTTGCTGGCAGCGGCCTGGTCGGTCCACAAATGAATTTGGCTGTCAATCAGGCGCATGGTGCTTCAGGCCGGCAGGCTTGCGTCCAGCAAGCTGGCGGCCACCCGCTCGCGGTGCCAGCTGGCGTCGCCGAAGGCGTGCTCCAGGTATTTGCCGCGGCGCATGAACCAGTGGACGTCGAAAGCATGGGTAAAGCCAACGCCGCCATGAATCTGCAGCGCTTCGTTGCAGACCAGGCGGCACATATCGCTGCTGGCAGCCTTGGCCATGGAGACGGCCACCGGCACGCTGCTGTCCTCGTCGGCCAGGGCCCAGGCCGCGTGGTAGGCGCAGGAGCGAGCGCCTTCGAGGGCGACCAGCATGTCGGCAAACTTGTGCTTGATGGCCTGGAAGGCGCCGATGGGCTGGCCAAACTGGCTGCGCTGCTTGGCATAGTCCAGGGCCAGGTCCATGGCCGCAGTAGCTACACCGACCATCTGCAAGCTGGCGGCCAGAGCGCTGACATGGAGCAGGCGCTCGACCGCCTGCGTGCCGCCGGCCAATGGCTGCGCGGGCGTGGCCGCAAAGCTGACCTTGCACAGTCCGCTGTGATCGTCGATCGAGTGGTGCGGCGCAATCGTGAGGCCAGCCGCGCCGACTTCGCAGACAAATAAGCCGGCCTGTCCCTCGCTGCCGCGGGCCGACACCAGCAGGTGGGTGGCCGACGCGGCGGCGGGCACCAGCATTTTTTGGCCATTGATTTGCCAGCCTTGGCCTTGCGGACGGGCCTGCACTTGCAGCCAGCTGGGGTCGCGGTCGGCTTCGTGCTGGGCCCAGCTCCAGCGCGCTTGGCCACTGGCCAGAGCCGGTAGCCACTGCGCCGCTTGCTCGGCGCTGGCTTGGCGGACCAGGGTGTCGCTGACCACCATGGTCTGAATCAGCGGAGCGGGCAGCAGGGCGCGGCCCATGTCTTCCCAGAGCAGGGCCGCATCGAGCAGGCCCAGGCCGGTGCCTTCATGGGCCTCGGGCACCAACAGGCTGGGCAGGCCGAGCTCGCACAGGCCCTGCCAGAGCTGCGCATCAAAGGCGCCGCCGCTGGCGCGCACCTGGGCCGGGCCAGCCTGGTCGTCCAGGAAGCGGCGCACGCTGTCGCGCAGCATGTATTGGTCGGAGTTGAAGTCGAAATCCATGGTCAATGCTTTGCTTATTTGGGCAGGCCCAGCACCCGCTCGGCCACCAGGTTGCGCTGGATCTCCGAGGTGCCCGAGTAGATGGTCATGGCGCGCGAGGCCAGGAAGCGGTGCGAGAAATGCCCTTGCGCGGGCGCTTGCGCATCAGCGGCCGACAGCACGCCGGCCGAGCCACCGACTTCCATCGCGATTTCGGTCAGCCGCTGGTACATATGGCTCCAGTAGAGCTTGGTGAACGATGATTCGACACCCAGTTCATCGCCACGGGCCAGCCGGGTCAAGCCGCGCAAGCCGTTGAGGCGCATGGTTTCGAGCTCGATGTGCGCGGCGGCCAGCTTCTGGCGCATCACCGGGTCCTGGCTGACGGGCTTGCCACCGCTTTGGACGCTCTTGGCCAGGGCCAGCAGGCGTTCGAATTCTCGCACAAAGCGCACCTGGCGGGGCAGGGCCTCTTCGGGGCCGCGCTCGAAAGCCAGGGTGGTCATGGCGATGCGCCAGCCCTGGTTGAGCTCGCCCACCAAATTGGCCACCGGTACCCGGACCTCGTCAAAAAAAACCTCATTGAATTCGGTCTCGCCGGTGATCTGTACCAGCGGGCGTATGGTGATGCCGGGGCTGCGCATGTCCAGCAGCAAAAAGCTCAAGCCCTTGTGCTTGAGCGCGTCGGGGTCGGTGCGTACCAGCATGAAGCACCAGTTGGAGTACTGGGCAAAGCTGGTCCAAATTTTCTGGCCGGTGACCACAAAGTCGTCGCCCTCGCGCACCGCTTTGCAACGCACCGAGGCCAGGTCTGAACCCGAGCCCGGCTCGGAAAAGCCCTGACACCAGACTTCCTCGCCGCGCAGGATGGGCGGCAGGAAGCGCTCCTTTTGCGCCGCGCTGCCGTGGGTCATCAGGGTTGGGCCGGTGAGGTTGCGGCCGATGATGTTCATGCCATCGGGCGCATCGGCGCGCGCCATCTCCTCCAGGAAGATGGCGTTTTCAATTGGGCTGGCGCCGCGGCCGCCGTATTGTTTGGGCCAGGTGATGCCCGACCAGCCGCCCTGGTAGAGCTTTTTCTCCCACTGCAGGCGAAAGGCGGCGCGTTCATCTTCGCCTTGGGGCTCAAACACCGTCTTGCCCCAGCCGGCGGGCAAATTGGCTTGGAGCCACTGGCGGATTTCAGATCGGAAGGCCTGCTGTTCGGGAGAGTCTTTGAGGTTCATAAGGGGCGCGTGTTATTTCCCGCTGAATCGCGCAGGTCGCTTTTCCCGGAAGGCTTGCACGCCCTCGCGGTGGTCATCGGTCGATAGGGTGACGGCCAAGGCATAGGCCTCGAACTCGGCCAGCTGTTCTAGGCTGGCGTTGGGCGCCATATTGAGCAAGGTCTTGGTCAGCCCAATGGCTGCGGTCGGTCCTTGCGCCAGTTCTAGCGCAAGTTTGCGCGCTGTGCTCAAGAGCTCTTCAGCCGCTACCACTTCATGCACCAGGCCCATGGCCAAAGCCTCCTGGGCCGTGAGCATTCGCCCGGTCAGGCACAGGTCCTTGGCTCGGCCCAGCCCGACCAGCCGGCTCAAGAGGTAGAGGCCACCGGTATCGGGCACCAGGCCAACCTTGATGAAGGCCTGGCTCATCTTGGCCTCTTGCGCCGCAATCACAAAGTCGGCGGCCAGCGCCAGGTTCATGCCCGAGCCGACGGCCGCGCCGTTGACTGCAGCGATCACCGGCTTTTCCAGCCGCACCAGGGGCATGAATACCTCATGGAGCATGCGCCGCAGCTTGTTGCGATCGATCAGCGGCGAGGACTCGAAGGCCTGCGCCATCTCGCCCATGTCGCCGCCAGCGCAAAAAGCGCGGCCGGCGCCGGTGAGCACCACCGCGCGCACCTGGGTATCGCGCGCGAGCTCGCCTATCAATTGGGCGAGCTCGCTTTGCATGCCGCTGCTAAAGGCGTTGAGCCTGTCGGCACGGTTGAGGGTGACCGTGGCGACGGACTCGCTGATATCGAGCAGCAGCGTTTGATAGCCCATGGTGTGCTTGGGGTGGCAGGTTTAGCGGGTAATGATGGAGCTGCGCATCAACACCTGAGCGTCCTTGATCTCATTGATGTTGATGACCACCTCGGACTGGTTGGTGCCGCTGAACTTGTAGGTTTGCAGCACGCCCTTGTACTCCAGGTTGTGCAGGGTGTCGCGCACTTTGGTCGAATCGATGGAGCCGGCTTTCTTCATGGCTTCGAACACCACCATAGCGCTGTCGTAACCGGTGGTCTCAAAGGGCAGGGGCTTGCGCTTGTTGGCCTGCTCGAACTGTGCCGAGAAGGCGCGCAGCTCCGGCGTGTCCGAGGTGGTCGAGCCCGTGGCCACAAACACGCCTTCGACGTTCCTGCCGGCGCTCTTGATGAAGGTCGGCGAGGACCAGATGGTCGAGGGGCTCAGGAAGATCGACCGCAGGCGGTTTTCCCGGTACTGCTTGATCATGGAGACGCCGTCTTCGATGAAGGCCGCGCCCATCACCGCGTCGGGGTTGGCAGCCCGCACCTTGGTCAGCAGGCTGGAGAAGTCCGTCGAGCCGGTGTCGAAGTATTCCTCGACCACCACCTTGGCGCCCAGGCTGGTGGCACGTGCGACGATGGCCTTGCCCGAGGCGCGGCCCCAGTCGTCATTGCGACCCAGGTAGGCGATGGTCTTGACGCCCTTTTCCTTGACCAGGAAGTCGACCGAGGGGTTGACGTTGTTGATCGAGGTCAGGGTGGTGCGAAAGCTGTAGCTCAGCTCGGGCGAGATCACTGCGGGCGCCGAGGCCACGAAGCTCATGGCCAAGGTTTTGTTTTTCTCCAGCGTGGGCAGCACCGCCAGCGTGGTGGTGCTGGCCGGGGTGGTGAAGACCACCGAGACTTTTTCTGCGGTCACCAGGCGTTCGGCCGCGGCCACTGCGCGCTCGACCTTGGATTCGTCGTCAATATTGACCAGCTGCAAGGTATAGGTATCGCTGCCGACCTTCAGGCCGCCGGCTGCATTGACCTGCTTGACCGCGTATTCGAGACCGACCACGCCTTCCTTGCCGATGGAGGCGTTGGGCCCGGTCAGCGAGAGGATGGATCCGACCTTGAGCACCTTGGCCCCCTGGGCTTGGGCCATGGGAGCGGACAGGCACAGGGCCAGGGCGGCGCCGGCCACGGCCAGACGTCGGCTTACTTTGACGGGATTGAAAGTGCGCATGAGGTGGGTCTCCTTTTAGTGAGTTGGCTTGCTGAGAAACTGGCGCAGTTCGCGCCTGAGAATTTTTCCGGTGGGCCCCTTGGGCAGCTCGGGCAGGATGGCGACCGCGTCGGGCACCTTGAAGTAAGCCAGATCGACCTTGCAGTGGGCCAGCAGCGCCGCGCTGTCGGTGTGGGCGCCCGGCTTGAGCGCCACAAAGGCGGTCGGCACCTCGCCCAGCGATTCGTCAGGCCGTGCGACCACCGCAGCTTCGGCCACTGCCGGGTGGCGGTACAGGGCCTCTTCAATGTCGGCCGGGTAGATGTTCTGGCCGCCGCGAATGATCAGGTCCTTCTTGCGGTCGACGATGGTGTAGTAGCCATCGCTGTCGCGGGTGCCCAGGTCACCGGTGCGCAGCCAGCCGCGCACCAGGGCTTCGCCGCTGGCCTCAGGCATCTTGTAGTAGCCCTTCATCACGCAGGGGCCTTTGACGCAGATCTCGCCCACGGTGCCGTCGGGCACGCTCTGGCAAGCCTCATCCCAGATGGCCATCTCGATGCCGGGCAGCGGCAGGCCTATGGACTTGGCCCGGATGAGCTCGCCATCAGGCCCGGCTTTGACTTCATGGGTGGCCACGATGGCGGTGGCCTCGGTCAGGCCGTAGCCGGTGAGCACTCGCGCCTGTGGGCCTATGCGTTCATGCAGGCGCGCCAGCAGCGGCGCAGGCACAGGCGCTGCGCCCACGCAAAAACGCCGCAGGCTGCTCAGGTCGTAGTTTTCCACCTCGGGGTGGTAGAGCACCCGCTGCAGCATGGTGGGCACCGCCGGGAAAAAAGTGCAGCGGTATTGCGCAATGGCCTGCATGCAGGCCAGGGGGTCAAAGCGCGGCAGCATCACCATCGTGGCGGCCAGGCTGATGCTGGCATTGATGCATTGGTTCAGGGCGAAGGTGTTGTAAAGCGGCAGCGGACACAGCAGCACATCGTCATGGCTGAGCAGCAGCCACGAGGGCGAGGCGTCGTAGTTGGCCTCGAGATTCCCCACCGTCAGCATCACCCCCTTGGCCTTGCCGGTGGTGGCGCTGGTGTAGAGCATCATCGGCACCGCATCGGCGCTCAGGTCCTCTGGCGGCGGCGCTTGCTCGGCACTGCCCAGCAGATCCTCGGCTGGCTTGAGCAGCGCTTGTTGGGCCTCTTCGATCGGGCCGAAAACCCGGATCTGGCGCAGCGTGGGGCAGCGCGCCTTGATGTCGGGCTTCAGACGCTGCGCAAATTCGCTGTCGAGCACCAAGTGGTCGGCTTCGCAGACCGACAGCGCATGCTCAATCTCATGGCCTTGGTAGAACACATTGAGCGGCAAGATGGTGCCACCCAGAATAAATACCGCATACTGCAGCGCGATGAAATCGGGCCGGCTGGCCAGCATCAGGCCGAGCTTGTCGCCGCGCTCAAAGCCCGAGCGTTTGAGCCCCGCCGCATAGCTTTGGCTGCGCGCCAGCAGGTCGGCGAAGGTCCAGGCCTGGCCCTCGAAAATCACCGCCGCCTTGCTGCCGTGCTGGCTGGCTGCTCGGTACAGGGCGTCGGCCCGATTGCTCATGTGCTTGCCTCTCCCAGGTACATATCCCGTACCGCCATGTCATTGAGTAACTCTTGGCCGCTGCCCTGGCGCACCACCTGGCCTGTGGCCATCACATAGCCGCGGTGGGCCAGCTTGAGGGCCATGCGGGCGTTTTGCTCGACCAGCAAGATGGTGGTGCCGTCCTGGTTGAGCGAGCGGATGATGCGCCCGAGTTGCTGAACGATGGTCGGTGCCAGGCCGAGCGAGGGCTCGTCGAGCAGCAGCAGCCGCGGCCGGCTCATCAGCGCCCGGCCTAGGGCCAGCATTTGCTGCTGTCCGCCGCTGAGCAGGCCGCCGTTTTGCGACAGCTTTTCGCGCAGGATGGGAAAGAGCTCGAGCACGCGTTCCAGGTCTTGCCGCATGTGAGCGGTGTCACGCCGGTAGTAGGCGCCGAGGTCGAGGTTTTCTCGCACCGTCAACTCCGGAAACACATGGCGGCCTTCGGGCACCAGGGCCACGCCCCGGCGAATCATCTCGGGCGAAGAGTCGCGGGTGACGTCCTGCCCCGCAAGCTCAATGCGGCCCGCCGTGGGCCGCAGCACGCCGCAGATGGTGCGCAGCAAGGTGGACTTGCCCGCTCCGTTGGCGCCGATGATGGTGACGATTTCGCCCTGCGCCACCGAGACGCTGACGCCATGCAGCGCCTCGACCGCGCCGTAGCTGACCTTGAGACCCTGGACTTCAAGCATCGTCCTCGACCCCCAGATAGGCCTGGATGACGCGCTCGTGCGCGCGCACCTCCTGCGGCGTTCCCTCGGCGATCTTGCTGCCCTGGTCGAGCACCACGATGCGGTCGCAGATGCGCATGACCGAAGGTACATCGTGCTCGACCAGCACCACGGTGATGCCAGCATCGCGGATGCGCCTGACCATATTGGCCGCCCGCTGCGTCTCGGTGGTGTTCATCCCGGCAAAGGGCTCGTCGAGCAGCAGCAACTGCGGCTTGAGCGCCAGGGCGATGGCGATGCCCAGCAGGCTCTGGTGGGCATAGGACAGTGAGCCTGCGGTCTCCTCGGCCAGTTCGGCCAGACCGGTCCAGGCCAGCACCTCTTGGCTGCGCTGGCGGGCCTGCTCTTGCACCGCACGGGCTTGGGCGCCACCCAGCCAGTCGGCCCAAAGGCCCAGCGGCTGCAAGGCCATGGCGCCCACTTCCACATTGGCTGCCACGCTCAGCTTGGGAAAGACCCGCGCGCCCTGAAAGGTGCGGGCAATCCCGCAGGCGGCGATTTGATCGGGCCGCAGGCCGGTGAGTAACTGGCCCTGGAGCCTGACGCTGCCCGCATTGCTGGGAAAGCGCCCGGAGATCAGGTTGAAGGTCGTGGTCTTACCGGCGCCGTTGGGCCCTATCAGTCCAACGATCTCGCCGCGCTGGACTTGAAAGGACACCTCATTGACCGCAACCACCCCGTGAAAGCGCCGGGTCAGGCCCTGAACCTCCAGGAAGGGCGCGCCTTTGTCGGTGATGCGCTCAGTCATGCTGGGTCTCCTTGCGCGCCGCACCCCGACCACTGAGGCGGCGCAGCAGCGGCAGCAAGCCGCCGATCAGGCCGCCTGGCAGGAACAAGGTGACCACGATCAGCAGCACGCCCATCATGATGGGGCGCATCTCGCGGGCAAAGCTGAGTAGCTCAGGCACGTAGATCAGGAAGATGGCGCCCAGCAGCGGGCCGGCCAGCGTGCCTATGCCGCCGACGATGACCATCACCACCATGTCGACCGAGGCAAAGATGGAAAACTGATTGGGCGCCAGCACCGTTAGGAAGGGGCCCATCAGCAAGCCGCCTAGGCCGGCGATGAATGCGCTGATGCACAGCGCGATCAGCTTGTGCCGGCTCAGGCCCACGCCGACAAATTCAGCCAGGGTTTCGTCCTCGCGCATGGCCACGAACATGCGGCCGGTGCGCGAACGCACCAGCGCGATCAGCGCCAGGGTGGACAGGGCCAGCACCAGCAGCACCAGGTAGAAAAAACTCAGCTTGGTGTCAAAGGCCAGGCCCAGCACCGGTTCTGGCGGGGTGATCTGCCGCAGGCCCACAGGCCCTCCGGTCACGTCCTGCCAGTTGGCCAGGATCAAGCGCACGATTTCGCCAAAGGCCAGCATGACCAGCACAAAAAACGGCCCACGCAAGCGCATGGTGATGGACCCCACCGCAGCGGCGCACAGCACCACGACAGCCAGAGCCACCGGTGCGGCGGCCCAAAAGCTCCAGCCCAGCTTGAGGCGCAGCAGGGTCGAGACATAGGCGGCGATGCCCACAAAGGCGGCTTGACCGAAATTGATTTCGCCGGCATAGCCCAGCAGCAAGCCCATGCTCAAAGCCAAAATGCTCCACAGCAGGGTCAGGGTCAGCAGATAGATTTGGTAGTCGCTGAGCACTGGCGCGAGCAGGCCCAGCAGCAACAAGCCGATAAGGACGGTGCGGCTCATGTGCTGCGTACCCCCAGCAAGCCTGTCGGCCGCCACAGCAGCACGGCGAGCATGATCAGGAAAGTGAATACATCCTTGAAGGCATTGCTGATGTAGGCGCCCACCAGGGTCTCGGTCAGTCCGATGACCAGGCCGCCAACGATGGCGCCGGGCACACTACCGAGTCCGCCGAAGATGACGATCACAAAGGCCTTGAGCAGTGGCGAGCCGCCCATGCTCGGTTCGGTGGCATAGAGCGCCCCGATCAGCGAGCCGGCCACGCAGGCCATGGCGCCGGAGACGGCAAAGGCAAAGCTGATGACCCGGTCCACATTGAGCCCGATGGTTTCGGCGCCAAAGCGGTTTTGCGCCACTGCCCGCAGGGCTCGGCCTATGCGCGCCTTGTAGAGCAGGGCGTACAGCCCGGTGACCATGATCAGCAGGAAAGCGACGGCCAACAGCCTTTGGTGGGTGATGAGGATATCGCCGAACTCCAGCGCTCCGTCCAGCCCGGTTTCCATCTGGCGCGGTGCGGTGCCCCAGATCAGGATGGCCACTTCCCGCAGCACATAAAGCATGCCGGTGGTCACCAACAGGGCTTGCAGGTCGGTGCCGCGCATCACCGGCCGTATGGCCAGCAGGTAGGCGGCCACGCTGAGCAGGGCGGTCATGCCCATGGCCAGCGGCAGCGCAATGAAAAAGTCCACACCCGTGATGGTCATGGTGGTGAGCGTCAGGAAGGCACCGAGCATCAGAAACTCGCCGTAGGCGAAGTTGACCACCCGGGCCACGCCGAAGATCAAGGTAAAGCCCAAGGCCGACAGGGCGTAGATGCTTCCCAGGACGAGCCCGTTGATCAGTTGCTGAGCCAGCATGCGGAGGGTGGTTTCATGGTCGGACAGGGTAGCGGGTCATTTGAATAACCCGAAAACTTATCGGATTATGATCATCGACCTTAGCTTGTCAATGGGGCTGATCGGGGTGGGTGGGTCTGCATGGCGCCTGGGTTACAAAGGCCTTGCTCAGGCTTGGACAGGTGCGAGTGGTACGCCGTCAAAGAAGCGCCGCTCCAGGGTTACGAATGACACGTCCGCGACATCGTGTAAACCCTTGCTCGCCAACTCGGACAAAAGTCCTGCAGCCAGCGCCTGCTCCAACTCGCTGAGGCTGTCAAAGCGCAAAATCTGAATCAGCGCCCAATCGAGATCGGCAGTAGTTACTGCCCCCGGCAGGCGAAAGCTGCCCGGCAGCACCTGGTTGATCTCCCAGCCCCTGATGAGTCGCACGGCCTGCTGCGGGCCACCCGAGCGCGCCGCCAGCCAGGCCCGGGCCCTTGTTTCTGCGCGGGCTGTGTCGGGTCGCTGGGGCGACACCAGCCAGAGCTTGATGGGCGCTTTCCCCTCCTGAATGACGGTTTCGCGCGCCGTCATCGATACCGTGCCGCCGAAGTCAATGAAGCGCGCTTCGTCCGGGCGTATGCGCTGCTGGTAGATCGCCGTGGTGGCAAATTCATCTTCATTGTCTGCAGGCAGCCAGAACTCGGCCACCCCAGCCCAGGTCGGCGGCAGGCCCTGCGGGCCCACCGGCAGCCATTGGTTCTGGATATAGCGCAGCCTGTATTGCAGATAGCCTGGCGACTGGCTCACCAGCGGTCCGTGGACTTCACGCCAATAGCGCTCGAACTGTTCACGGTTGAGGTCCTTATGGGGCTGGAGCAGGGCGATTTTTTTCAGAGACATGGTCGGCAAGATCGTGGGTGGTGAATGCCAGTCTGAGGCCTGGACGAATTTTCCTTATGCGCGTTTCCCCGCGGTTTTTATCGGATCGATTGACAAACACGCCGTCTTGTTCATAATCCGATAAATTTTCAGATTATTGCGAAGGACCGTCGCGATGAGTTTTCAAGGCAGTCAGCCGGTGGCGATCGTCGCTACCGCGCAAACCCAGTGGCGAGCGACTTGGTCGCAGGCCCAACACATAGACCTGATCGCAGCGGCGGTACAAAACGCGCTCAAGGGCAGCGGACTTGACATCCGTGATGTGGATTTCGTCATCGACAGCGGCAGCGATGTGCTTGACGGTCGCAGCATTTCCAACTGCGGCTTCCTGGGCGCCATGGGCGCTCATCACAAAGAGGAGTCGCGGGTCGAGGACGATGGTCTGTGGGCCGCGCAATACGGCGTGGCCAAGATTGCCAGCGGCTCGGCGCAGGTCGGCCTGATCATTGCCTATTCCAAGCCCTCAGAATCTGACGTCAGCCAGTATTACCGCACCATGGCCGACCCCTTCATCCAGCGGCCGGTCGGCCTGGACGAAGAAAGCGCCTGCGGTCTGCAGGCCCAGCGCTACCTGCACGCCCACCAACTGACGCCGGCCGATCTGGCCGAGGTGACGGTGGCGGCCTGGCGCAAGGCCAGCAGCAATCCGACGGTTGAGCTCGATCAGGTGCCCTCGGTCAGCCAGGTGCTGGCCTCGCCCATGGTCGCCTCGCCCTTGACCCAGGCCATGATGGCCAGGCCGGTGGATGGGGCGGTGGTCATGGTGCTGGCCAATGCCAGCGTGGCCCGCCGGGTTACCACAGCACCGGTCTGGGTCAAGGGCATAGGCGCGGCCATGGACAGCAGTGTTTTTGCCATGCGCGATGCACAGTTCGATGTCTGCCGGCAAGCGGCTCAAAGAGCCTATGCCCGAGCCGGCCTGAGCGCGGCGCAGATGGATTTGGCAGAAACCAGCGCCACTTCAGCAGCAGCCGAGTTGATGACGCTGGAGGCCTTGGGCCTGGCCGAGCCGGGCAAGGCCATCGATCTGTTCCGCCAGGGGCGTGACGCCGGCATCAATGCCTCGGGTGGCGCTTTGCCGGCCAACCCCATCATGGCCACCGGCCTGGTGCGCCTGAGCGAGGCCGCGCAGGCCCTGTGGGGCCAGCGCGCTAGCAGCGCCAAGAACAGCCGGCGCGCCGTCGTGCATGCCAGTTCGGGCATCGCCGCCCAGTCCCATTGCGTATTTGTTGTCGAGGTGGAGCGCCCATGAGCCGAGTTGCCATCATCGGGGTCGGTCAGACCCACCATCAGCGCCGCCGTGCCGATGTCAATGTGCCCGGTCTGGTGCGCGAGGCGGCCCAGCGGGCCTTGGCCGATGCCAAGCTGGAGATGTCCGACATTGACTCGGTGGTGGTGGCCAGCGGCCCGGTTCTGTTCGCCGCGGTCAATCAGCCCGAGAAATGGGTGGTCGATGCTTTGGGCGCGCGCGGCAAGCCCGTGGTGCGCATCACCAGCGGCGGCGGTACCGGCTTTGCCGGCGCCTTGGGAGGCTACTACCAGGTCGCCGGCGGTCAGGCCGATCGGGTGTTGGTGGTTGCGTACGACAAGCTCTCTGAAGGCGCCTTGCAGGCCTCGATCTCCAGCCTCTACGACCCCTTTTGGGGCCGCGAGTTTGCGGTCGGCATCATGGGCTTTTCAGCGGCCTATTGGCGTGCTCGCATGGACAAGCTTGGCCATACCGAAGAAGCGGCAGCTCGGGTGGTGGTCAAGAACCTCAGCAATGCACGCCTGAACCCCTATGCCCATGTGCGCAAGACGGTCACGGTCGACGATGTGCTCAAGTCGGCCCCCTTGGCCTGGCCGATCAAGCTGCTGGACGTGCCACCGATTTCTGACGGCGCGGCTGCAGTGGTCCTCACCCGCGAGGACCTGGCCGCTCAGCACACCAACACCCCGGCCTTTATCCGCGGCATCGCCTATTGCGCCGAAGCCGACAACGCGCCGCAGCGCTCGATGCTGATGTCTGAGCCGCTGGCGCACGCGGCCCGTGTGGTCTACCGGGCCAGCGGCATCACCAACCCGCGGCGTCAGTTCGACGTGGTGGAGTTGCAGGAGCCTTACAGCTGCTTTGAATTGAGTTACTACGAGAGTCTGGGCCTGTGCCGGCCTGGTGGCGCGGCTGAGCTGATCGCCTCGGGTGCGACCGAGATGGGGGGCGATATTCCGGTCAATCCTTCTGGCGGCTGCCAGGGGGCCAACCCCATTGGTGCTGCGGGGCTGATCCGCTTGGTGGAGGCGGCGATGCAAGTCACTGGACGCGCCGGTGAGCACCAGGTGCCGGGCGCTCGCCTGGCCGCAGCACAGACCGGCGGTGGCTGGGCCAATTTGCGCGGCCTGGCCGTCGTTAGCGCAGACTGACAGTACGCCAGCGAGTACACACAGGAGTTACTGAGATGCATCTGGCCCCCGATACCGTCCCGCTGGACTTGCCGCCGCTGCAAAGCACCATCGCACTGCCTTACCGGCTCACACCGGGCAAGGCCACTGGCACCTTTTTGGCCGAATTGGCAGCGCGCCGTATTGTCGGCACGCGCTGCCGGCGCTGCCAGCGGGTGGAAGTGCCAGCCCAAGACGTCTGCAGCTGCGGCCATGACGAACTGGAGTTCGTCGCGGTGAGCACCGCTGGCACTTTGCAGTCCTATACCCGCATGCCTGACAAGACCCTGGGTTTGATACGGCTCGATGGCTGCGATTGCGATTTGCTGCACCGTCTGCATGGCGATCATGAATGGGCGGTCGGGCAAAGGCTGCAGGCCTGCTGGAGCGACAGCCCGCAGGCGCAGGCCCTCGATCTCCTGGGCTTCGAGCCAGCAGGTCAGGGCGCAGTGGCTGGCCTTGCTCCGGCAGCCTTTGAGGCCTCACGCGAGCCGCTGGACAGCATGGCCACCGAACTCAAGCTGCACTATCAGCATGCGGCCGGCCCCTATTACGGGCGCCTGTTTGACGAGATGCGCACCTCTGGCCGGATCATGGGCATACGCTGCAGCCACTGCCAGAGCACCTTGCTGCCGCCGCGTGAGCTTTGCGATGTTTGCTATGAGCGTACCGGCACCTGGGCCGATGTGGCCGATACTGGGGTGTTGCAGGCTTTTTCCATCATCCACCTCAAATTTATCGGCCAGCGGCGCGACCCGCCTTATGTTTACGCCGAGGTCATGCTCGACGGTGCTTCGACCAAGATCATCCACATGCTCGACGGTGTGGATATCGAGGCTGCGCCGGCCCGGCTCAAACCCGGCATGCGGGTCAAGGCAGTCTGGAAGGCTGAACGCAAGGGCTCGCTGGATGACATCTCGCACTTCGAGTTGATCGACCCGATTTAAAACCGGGGCGCTGCATTGGCTGCTTCAACCGCTTTGCTCGCAACTGGACCCGCGACCAGCAGCCCGGCGCTGCGCTGGGAGCAGGTGGTGCTGCAGGCACTCGAGCGTGGGCGCGCGCAATCGCCCAAGGCCAAGCAGTCGCGCAGCCGCGACCGCCACGCTGAAATTCTCAGCGCTGCGGTGCGGGTGTTTGCCCGCGACGGCATTGCCCGTGCCCGCATTGCCGACATCGCCGCCGAGGCGGGAGTGCCGCTGTCATCGGTCTACGACTATTACGACAGCAAGGAAGACATCGCTTATGCGGTGCCGATCGCTCAGACCAGCGAGTTTGTGGCGGAATTTCATGCCAAAGCGCTCAAGCTGGAGGGGGCCGATGAGCGTCTGTACCTGTTCATGTGGCTGACGGTTGACTTTGCGCGGCGCCACCAAGACTGGGCCCGTACCCTCTATCTGGAGGTCTGGCCCAGCGTGATGGTCAACAAGACCCGGGTCAAGGATTCGCTCGACGATTTCGGTCGCATCATGTACACCCTGATTCAGGACGGCGAGCAGGCCGGCCTTTGGCCGGCCGATCCCAACCGCTACCAGACGGTAACGATTTTTATAGGCAGCCTCAGCCAGATGATCATCACCTGGCTGCTCTACAAACGGCCCCGGCAGTTGATGAAGGCCACCGCGCCCTTGGTGCAGCGTTTGATGGGGCTGCTGCAAACCTCGGCCCCCGTTATTGAGCAGCGCAGGCCTAAAAACTAGCCGGCCCGACAGCAGGCCCGGTCCAAGTGAAGAGGGCGTCTTAGTCTGAGCTCTGTTGCAGTCTCGTGGGAGCTCCGCCCTCGGCGCGATGCGGCCAAATTACATCAGCAGATGCTCGCCGGCGTTGTCACCGCCGAGGATGACGTAATTGACCTTGCGGATGTCCATCAATTTTTTGCCCCCGGCATAACTGATGGAGCTTTGCACGTCCTGCTCCATCTCGATCAGGGTGTTGGCCAGCTTGCCTTTGATGGGCTCGAGGATGCGCTTGCCTTCGACGTGCTTGTACTCGCCCTTGTTAAAGTCAGAAGCCGAGCCGTAGTATTCCTTGAACAGCTCGCCGTCGACTTCGACCGTTTTGCCCGGTGACTCCTCGTGGCCTGCAAACAGCGAGCCGATCATGACCATCGAGGCGCCAAAGCGCACACTCTTGGCAATGTCGCCATGGCTGCGGATGCCGCCGTCGGCAATGATGGGCTTGGTCGCCACTCGGGCGCACCACTTGAGCGCTGAGAGCTGCCAGCCGCCGGTGCCAAAGCCGGTCTTGAGCTTGGTGATGCAGACCTTGCCCGGGCCCACGCCGACCTTGGTGGCGTCGGCGCCCCAGTTTTCCAGGTCGATCACCGCCTCGGGCGTGGCCACATTGCCAGCAATCACAAAGCTGGCCGGCAGCTTGTCCTTGATGTAGGCAATCATGTCGTGCACGCTGTCGGCATGGCCGTGGGCGATGTCGATGGTGATGTATTCGGGCACCAGGCCTTGGGCGGCCAGGGCGTCGACGGTGAGCCGGTCGGGGCCTTTGACGCCCAGGGAGATGGAGGCATAGGCGCCTTGCTCGCGCATGCTGCGCACGAATTGCACATTGTCCAGGTCGAAACGGTGCATTACGTAGAAGTAACCGTTTTTGGCCAGCCACAGGCAGATCGGCTCGTCGACCACCGTCTTCATATTGGCGGGCACCACCGGCAGGCGAAATTTACGGCCTCCCAGTTCAACGCCGGCATCGCATTCGGCGCGGCTTTCCACCCGGCATTTGCGGGGCAGCAAGAGGATGTTGTCGTAGTCGAAGATTTCCATGGTTCCAAGCTCCTGAGGGTCTGTGTGCAACAGTGGGCGCTTGGATTGACCCGGTTTTGGGGCTGCAGTCTCGGTCTGCGAGCTGGCCACAAAAAACCGGGCACAAATGCTTGGGCCCGGTGATTGATTGTAATGGCCTTTGCCAGACCACCCCGGCCGGCATTCCTACAATGGATCCATGCAAGCTGGCTCCGAATCCCCTCTTCTGAATAATCTCAACGCGGAGCAGCTCGCGGCAGTGAAACTGCCGCCGGAGCATGCGCTGATTCTGGCCGGCGCCGGTTCGGGCAAAACGCGGGTGCTGACCACCCGCATCGCCTGGCTGCTGCAGACCGCTCAGGTCTGGCCCAGCGGGGTGTTGGCAGTGACTTTTACCAACAAGGCCGCCAAGGAGATGCTGGCACGGCTGTCGGCCATGCTGCCGGTCAATGTGCGCGGCATGTGGATAGGCACCTTCCATGGTTTGTGCAACCGCTTCCTGCGTGCGCACTGGCAGCTGGCGCAGCTGCCCCAGACCTTCCAGATTCTGGACACGCAGGACCAGCTCTCGGCCATCAAGCGGCTTTGCAAGCAATTTAATGTGGACGAGGAGCGCTTTCCGCCCAAGGAGATGATGTGGTTCATCGCCTCCTGCAAGGAGGACGGGCTGCGCGCCAAGGATGTGCCGGCCCACGATGAACACAGCCGGCGCAAGCTTGAAATTTACGCGCTCTATGAAGAGCAGTGCCAGCGCGAGGGTGTGGTTGATTTTGGCGAGCTGATGCTGCGCAGCTACGAGCTGCTGCGCGATCATGCCTCGGTGCGCGAGCATTACCAGCGCCGTTTTAGGCACATCCTGGTCGATGAGTTTCAAGACACCAACAAGCTGCAATACGCCTGGCTCAAGCTGATTTCAGGTCAGGGCGGCGCGGCCGCCGCAGCCGTGATTGCCGTCGGCGACGACGATCAGAGCATCTACGCCTTCCGTGGCGCTCGGGTGGGCAATATGGCCGACTTTGTGCGTGAGTTCGGTGTGCGCCATCAGATCAAGCTCGAGCGCAATTACCGCAGCTACGGCAATATCCTGGATTCGGCCAACGCCCTGATCAGCCGCAATGCCAACCGCCTGGGCAAGAACCTGCACACCGAGGCCGGGCCGGGCGAGCCGGTGCGGGTGTTCGAGGCCACCAGCGACTTTGCCGAGGCGCAGTGGTTTGTCGACGAGGTGCGACAGTTGGTGCGCGAAGGCACCGAGCGCCGCGAGATCGCGCTGCTCTACCGCAGCAATGCGCAAAGCCGGGTGATGGAGACCGCCTTGTTCAACGCCGGCATCCCCTACAGGGTGTATGGCGGTCTGCGCTTTTTTGAGCGGGCGGAGATCAAGCATGCGCTGGCCTATCTGCGCCTGCTCGAGAACTGGCATGACGACACCAGCTTTTTGCGGGTGGTCAACTTCCCGCCGCGCGGCATAGGCTCGCGCAGCATCGAGCAGCTGCAGGATGTGGCGCGCCACCGCGCTTGCTCCCTGCACGACGCTACCGAGGCATTGGGCGGAGCGGCCGGCACCAAGGTCGGTGCTTTTGTGGCCCTGATCGAGGTGATGCGCGAGCAGGTGGCCGGCTCCACCTTGCGTCAGATCATCGAATGCGTGGTCGAGCACAGCGGCCTGGCTGAGCACTACAAGAGCGAGCGCGAAGGCCAGGACAGGCTGGAAAACTTGGCCGAACTGGTCAATGCGGCCGAGTCTTTTGTCAGCATCGAAGGCTTCGGCCGCGATGCGCCCGGTTTGGCCGGAGGCGCTCTGAGCCAGTCGCCGGTTAGCCAGGGGCTCGATCCTGATGCACTCCCGTGGGACGATGCCCCGCCCTGGGACGTTGGCGCACCGCCGGCCGGCGAGCCGCCGCCCGACCCGTTTGAGACGGGCGAGACCGCTTCTCCACTGGCCGCGTTTTTAGCCCACGCGGCGCTGGAGGCCGGCGATAACCAGGCCCAGGCCGGCCAGGACGCGGTGCAGATGATGACGGTGCATTCGTCCAAGGGCCTGGAATTTGATTGCGTGTTCATCAGCGGCCTGGAGGAGGGCTTGTTCCCGCATGAAAACGCGATGAGCGACCGCGAAGGGCTGGAGGAAGAGCGCCGCCTGATGTACGTGGCCATCACCCGCGCGCGCAAACGGCTTTACCTCAGCTGCTCGCAGACCCGCATGTTGCACGGCCAGACCCGCTACAACCTCAAAAGCCGGTTTTTTGAGGAATTGCCCGAGGGCGCGCTCAAATGGATCACGCCCCGCAACAACAGCTACGGCAGCCCCGGCGGCTTTGGTGAAGAAGCTTCGGGCGGCTCCAGCCGCAGCGACTGGGCCGCACGCATGGTCGCAGGAAGGCGGGGTGACACCGCCTATACGGGCGGCGGTGGTCCCCTGCCCGAGCGCAAGGAGGCAGACACCCATGGCCTGAAGGTCGGTTTGCAGGTCTTTCATGCCAAGTTTGGCCAGGGCCGGATCAAGATGATCGAAGGCGCGGGGCTAGACGCACGGGCGCAGATTGACTTTCCCCGCCACGGCATCAAGTGGCTGGCTCTGTCGGTGGCCAAGCTCACCCCGGTGCCTTGAGCCTGGGACCGTGCGGCCCCTGGTTATCCGCTCAGCTGCTCAAGCCGGCCGGCGCAGCAGCATATTGATGCCGATAGAGCTCAGCACGGTCTCGCCGGGCTGATTGACGCCCCGAGATTTCAGGTGCACCACCCCGCGATCGGGCTTGGAGCTCGATGCGCGCAGCGCCACCACCTCGGCCTTGGTGTGCAGGGTATCGCCCGGGCGCACCGGCGCCAGCCAGCCGGGGCTGACGAAGCGATCGCCCCGCGCAGGGTCGTCAAAGTAGCGGTGCTCCAAGGGGCACTGTGGGCAATGCGGACTCAGGCGATTTCGTCGACCCGAGGTAGGTCGGGTGGATGCAGGTCGGCCGGCGGCAGTTGCTCAAAGCTGTCGCGGAAGGTGCCATAGATGGAACTGAAGAACATGGCCGCCAGCACCAGCGATAGCGGCAGCATGACCGCAGCGGCCACGCCCGGGCTGCCCAGGGCCCGGGTGCTCAGCGCCACCAGCAGGCCGGCGCAGATCAGCAGTGCCATCCAGCCCAGGGCATAGACCAGGAAGGCGCCTTTGTTTTTCCAGCAAGCCAGGGCGCTGAAAAACAGACTCTTGACCGGCTGCACCTCGTGCCAGTGCACCAGTGCCGGCGCGTGCCAGAACAGCATGGACATCGGCGCGTAGAGCAGGGCGGCCACCCACATCGCCAGCTGGAAGTCCGGATCGCTGACCAATTCCTCGTCGATGCGACCGCCAAACAGATAGAGCTCGGCAAACCCGCCGCCATCGCACAAGGCCGACAGGCCCAGCACCGCCAGGAAGCACAGGGTGTAGAGGCCGCCGAGCACCAGCATGGCCCGCGCCCGCTGGCGACCGGCCCGAAAGGCGGTGATCAGGATGGTAGGCATCGGAAACTTGCCCTGCTCGGCCTGCTGCGAGGCGGCCATCAGGCCCAAAGTGGCGGCAGGCAGCATGACCAAGGCCAGCAGCGAGCCGATCAGCGGAATCAGGCTGGCCACCGACAGCACCGCCATGAACATGAAAAACAGGCCTGACATGGCCAGCGGCTGGCGAAAGAACAGGCGTATGCCTTGCTTGATCCAGCGCAGGCCGGTCTTGGCGGGAAGGAGGTTGAGTTTCATCAGACAGGTATGGCCACCAGGTCCAGCGGCAGAGGTCTTTCGACACAATGGCGCAGCACCCGTTCAAAATGTTCAGGGTCATGGGCTTTGAGCACCGCTGCTTGGCGCGGCAGGTGCAAATCCCACAGGCGTGATGTCCAAAAACGCAGCGCACCGGCGCGCTGCATGGCTGGCAGCAGGCGGCGCTCTTGTGCGCTCAAGGGGCGTACCGCATGGTAGGCGGCCACCATGGCGCTGGCGCGATCGGTGTCGCGCTCGCCGGTGTTCAGGTGTATGCACCAGTCATTCATGCACACCGCCAAGTCGAACAGCCAGCTGTCGCAGCCCGCGAAGTAAAAATCAAAAAAGCCGCACAGGCGTGCCTCCTGACCCTGGCCCTCGAACATCACGTTGTCGCGAAACAGGTCGGCGTGTATGGGCCCGCGCGGCAGGCTTTGGAAGGCACTGCTGGCCGCCAGCTGGTTTTGAAAGGCCAGCTCGCTCAAAATCAGCGCCCGCTGGGCATTGCTGAGGAAAGGCAGCACCACCGGTACCGTCTCGTTCCACCAGGCCAGGCCGCGCAGATTGGGCTGGCGCATTTCGAAATCGCGCCCAGCCAGGTGCATGCGAGCCAACATGGCACCCACCTCGGCGCAGTGGTGCGCGGTGGGGGCAAGCTCGCTTTTGCCGGGCAGGCGGTTGACCACCGCGGCCGGCTTGTCCTTGAGGCGGTGCAAGATGTCGCCGCCGCTGAGTCGCTCGTTCTTTCCCTTGCCCTGGATCAGCACTGGGCTGGCCTGCGGGTCAGGCACCGGGATGCCTCGGCCGGCCAGGTGCTTCATCAGGTGCAGGTAAAAGGGCAGCTGCTCAAAGCTCAGTCGCTCGAACAGGGTCAGCACCCAGCGGCCTTGCTCGGTGTCGGCAAAGTAGTTGGTGTTCTCGATGCCGCCCGCGCAGCCCTCGAACTCTTGCAGCTCACCGAGCCCCAGACTGAGCAGGAAGTCGGCAGCCTCGTCGAAAGAGACCTCGGTAAAAACAGCCATGCGTGGTGGGTCGGGTAGGGCTCAGAAACGCAGGAAATTCCAGGTGCGGGCGCCGCCCTGACCCGGCGCACCTCGGGTGTCGGCTGGCTTGACCTCATAGGCCGGCAGTTCGCCCTTGGGCTGAACCACGATGCTCTGGGTCTGACCGCCCACCCGCAACTCGTCGATCCGGCTGCCGCCGTCCTCGGTACGGATACGCTCTATGGTCTGGTTGCTGCGGCCCGGTTCGAGCGCCGGGTCCAAGGGCCGGCTCGGCGCAGGGCTGGTTTGGGCCCAAGCGCCGGAGGCCGCAAGCAGGGCCAGGCTGCTCAGCATGGCGTTGAGGCGGTGTTTAGGCATGTCCACATTGTAGGTCGGCCCCTTTGCGCCCCGCTGCGCCAGGGGATGCGCTGGCCACGGCGCGGCTCCGGTGGCCTCGCCGTCAGCGGCTTGCCTGACAATGCGCTCATGAGTCAGAAAACCCTGCTGCTGGTCGACGGATCCAGCTACCTCTACCGCGCTTTTCATGCCATGCCCGATTTGCGGGCAGTGCCGGGCGATCCGGCCAGCCCGGCCACCGGGGCCATCCGCGGCATGATCAACATGATGCAAAAGCTGCGCAAGGACGTGCGGGCCGACTATGCCGCCTGCGTGTTCGACGCCAAGGGCCCGACCTTTCGCGATGCGATCTACCCGGCCTACAAGGCCCAGCGCGCGCCCATGCCCGATGACTTGCGCAGCCAGATTGAGCCTATCCATGAACTGATCCGGCTCATGGGTTGGAAGGTGCTGGATGTACCGGGGGTCGAGGCTGACGATGTGATCGGCACCCTGGCCAGCCTGGCCGCCGCCCAGGGCGTGGAGGTGACCGTCTCCAGCGGCGACAAGGACTTGTCGCAGCTGGTCAATTCGCACATCACCATCATCGACACGATGAATGACAAGCGCCGCGATGTGGCCGGCGTGCAGGCTGAATTTGGCGTGCCGCCCGAACGCATGGTGGATTTTCAGGCCCTGGTCGGCGATGCAGTGGACAACGTGCCGGGTGTGCCCAAGGTGGGGCCCAAGACAGCGGCCAAGTGGCTGCAGGAATACGGCACGCTCGATGCGCTGATCGAGCGCGCCCAGGAGATCAAGGGCGTTGCCGGCGAAAACCTGCGCGCCAGCCTGAATTGGCTGCCCACCGGGCGCGAGCTTCTAAGCATCAAGACGGACTGCGACCTCAGCGGCCATGTGCAGGGTCTGCCGGATCTGGCTGACCTGCATCTGGCTGAGCAGCAAGGTCCGGCCTTGCTGGATTTTTATGAGCGCTATGGCTTCAAGACCCTGGCTCGCTCCATGCAGGGGCAGGCGCCTGCTGCCATGGAAGACGCCGCTCCGCCGACTTCTGGCGAGTTGTTCAGCCGGCCTGCCTTGGACCTGCAGTACGAGACCGTGCTCAGCTGGCCGGCCTTGGAGGCCCTGGTCGAGCGTTTGCAGGCGGCCCCTCTGGTGGCCCTGGATACTGAGACCGACTCCCTGGTCGAGATGCGGGCGCGCATTGTCGGGCTGAGCTTTAGCCTGGGCCCGGGCCAGGCGGCTTATCTGCCGCTGGCCCATGACTACCCGGGCGCGCCCGATCAGCTGCCGCTTGAGCGGGTGCTCGAGCGCCTGCGGCCCTGGCTGGAGGATGCGGGCCGGGCCAAGCTGGGCCAGCACATCAAGTACGACCGCCATGTGTTTGCCAACCACGGCATCGAGGTGCGAGGCTACCGCCATGACACCATGCTGCAAAGCTATGTACTCGAAGCGCACAAGCCGCATGGCTTGAGCAGCTTGGCCGAACGCCACGTCGGCCGTCGCGGCATCAGCTATGAGGACCTGTGCGGCAAGGGCGCCAACCAGATCAAGTTTGGTCAGGTCGAGATTGCCAAGGCGGCTGAGTACTCCTGCGAGGACGCCGACCAGTGTTTCGATGTGCACCGGGTGCTCTGGCCGCAGATCGAGGCCGACGCGCAGCTGCGCTTCATCTACGAGCTGGAAATTGCCTCCAGCGAGGCGCTGTTTCACATCGAGCGCCACGGCGTTCTGATTGATGCGCCCATGCTGGCGCGCCAGAGCGCTGAGCTGGGCCTGCGCATCGTGGCGCTGGAGCAGCAGGCCTATGAGTTGGCGGGCCAGCCCTTTAACCTGGCCAGCCCCAAGCAGATTGGAGAGATTTTCTTTGGCAAGCTGGGCCTGCCGGTGGTCAAGAAAACCGCCACTGGGGCGCCCAGCACCGACGAGGAGGTGCTGGAAAAGCTGGCCGAAGACTATCCGCTGCCGGCCAAGATTTTGGAGCACCGCAGCCTGTCCAAGCTCAAGGGCACTTACACCGACAAGCTCGGCGCCATGGCCGATCCGCACACCGGCCGGGTCCATACCCACTATGCCCAGGCGGTGGCGGTGACTGGGCGCCTCTCAAGCAATGACCCGAACCTGCAGAACATCCCGATCCGCACGCCCGAAGGGCGGCGCGTGCGCGAAGCCTTTGTCCCCCCGCCAGGCTGGCTGATCGCCAGCGCCGACTACTCGCAGATCGAGCTGCGCATCATGGCCCACATCAGCGAAGACCCGGCTTTGCTGGCCGCCTTCAGCCAGGGACTGGACGTGCACAAAGCCACCGCTGCCGAGGTGTTTGGCGTGAGCCTGGAGCAGGTCAGCAGCGAGCAGCGCCGCTATGCCAAGGTGATCAACTTTGGCTTGATCTACGGCATGAGCAGCTTTGGCCTGGCCAAAAACCTGGGTATAGAAACCAAGGCGGCTGCGGCCTACATCGACCGCTACTTTCAGCGCTATCCGGGCGTCAAACGCTATATGGACGAAACCCGGCTGATGGCCAAGAGCCAGGGCTATGTGCAGACGGTCTTTGGGCGGCGCCTGTATCTGCCTGAGATCAATTCGCCCAACGGCCCCCGGCGTGCCGGCGCAGAGCGGGCGGCCATCAATGCGCCCATGCAGGGCACCGCCGCCGACCTGATCAAGATGAGCATGGTGCAGGTTTTGCAGGCCATCGCCGCGCAGCAGCGCCAGTGCCGCATCATCATGCAGGTGCATGACGAACTGGTGCTGGAGCTGCCCGAGTCTGAAAAAGACTGGGTGCGCAGCGAGCTTCCCCGACTGATGGCTGGTGTGGCCCAGTTGCGGGTGCCGCTGCTGGCCGAGGTCGGGTTTGGGCCTAACTGGGAACAGGCGCACTGAGCTTGAAGCACTCGGGGCGCAGGCTGAGCCAATAACCCTGCGCCGCAGTCGGGGCAGCTTCTTTCTATGATTCGTCCAACCCTTCACAACTTTTCAGGAGACTACCCCATGATGAACCAAGATTTGCTGGCCGACAGCCAGGCTTTGCTCGACAGCCCCGCAGACGCAGCGCCAGCTTCGCGCCGCACCGCCCTCAAGGCGGCTCTCGGCGTGGGCTATGCCGCAGCGGCCATGCCCATCATGGCGCAGACCGCCATCAAAACGCCGGCCGACGGTCTGCGCACCGGTGAAATCAGCTTTGAAGTGGCCGGGTTCAAGGTGCCGGCCTATTTCGCCGCGCCCGCGGGCAAGACCGACCTGCCAGTGATTTTGGTGATCCATGAGATTTTTGGCGTGCATGAGTACATCGCCGATACCGCCCGCCGACTGGCCCGGGCGGGCTTTATGGCTGTGGCGCCTGAGCTCTTTGCCCGCCAGGGCGACCCGAGCAGCTACGGCGAAATCGCCAAGCTGCAGTCCGAGTTGGTCAGCAAGGTGGCCGATGCCCAGGTCATGGCCGACCTTGATGGAGCGGTCAAATGGGCCTCGGCCAACGGCGGCAGCGCGCAGAAGGTGGGCATCACCGGCTTTTGCTGGGGTGGCCGCATCACCTGGCTGTATGCCCAGCAGCGTCCGGTTAAAGCGGGTGTGGCCTGGTACGGACGTCTGGTGGGTGCCAGCACGCCGATGACGCCCAGCCATCCGGTGCAAGGTGCGGCCAATATGCAAGGGCCGGTGCTCGGCCTGTATGGCGGCGCCGACACGGGCATTCCGGTGGCCACCGTCGATCAGATGAAGCAGGCGCTGGCCGAGGCGGCGGGCAAAGGTAACCGGGCTGCGCAGCAATCGAGCTTTGTGGTCTACCCGGATGCGCCGCACGCCTTCCACGCCGACTACCGCCCCAGCTACCGCAAAGAGCCGGCTGAGGACGGCTTTCGCCGGGCGGTGGAGTGGTTCCGTAGCCACGGCTTGAGCTGAGCGGCGCGCCCTCGTCAGGGGGGGTCTTTGAGATTGGGATAATCGGGCTGCGGGTCTGGCCTTGACGTGGCCATGGCTTCGCAGTCCCGGGGGGCAGCGTAGCTGGCGCTCGGGCCTGGCCCTGGGCCCGACCGACGACCTGATTGCCTCTTTTTATGATCCTGACCGCCATCCTCCTGGCCACCCTGGCTGCCGGCATCGGCAGCGTTTGGCTTGCGGCCCTGCTGAGCTTTGGCCTGCTTGCGCGCTACACCCAGCACATGCTCAGCATGGCCGCTGGCGCCTTGCTCGCGACCTCCTTCATGCTGCTGCTGCCCGAGGCCTTCGAGTCCGAAGTTTCTCCGCAGCGCCTTTTCACCACCGTTCTGCTTTCGCTGGTTTTCTTTTTCCTGCTCGATAAGGCCGAGCTCTGGCACCATGGCCATGAGCATGGCAAGTCCGCGCATGACGAGCCGGGGGCGCACGGCGGGAAGGGCGAGGAGGGCGGGGGCCTCCACGGGCACCATCATGCGCCTCACCATGGGCATAGTCACGGGCATGATCATGGCAAGGACCTCAGGTCCGGCGGCTGGGCGGTGCTGGCCGGCGACAGCCTGCACTGCTTTGCCGACGGTGTGCTGATTGCCTCGGCCTTTATGGCCGACATGCGGCTGGGTGTGCTGGCGGCTCTGGCGGTGTTGATGCACGAAGTCCCCCATCACATGGGCGACCTGACGGTGGTGCGCGCCAGCAGCGACAACCGGCGGGCGGCCCTGATCAAGGTGTCGATGGCCGGCTCGGTCACAGCCCTGGGCGGCTTGGTTGGCTACTTTCTGGTCGAGCAACTGCGTGAGCAACTGCCTTACTTTCTGGTGGTAGCCGCCAGCAGCTTCATGTATGTGGCTCTGGCCGACCTGATTCCCCAGCTGCAAAAACGCCTGAGCATGCGCCAGACCGGCGCCCAGCTCTTCTGGCTGGGCCTGGGCCTGGGCCTGGTCAGCCTGGCGACGCAAATCGCGCACAGCGGACACGGCCACTGAGCTTGCTGGCGCGGTGCCGGCCGACACCGCGACGCGAAGGCCACCCCCCATAGGGCTGCTGCCTGCGCCCGATCATGGCTGCAGGTGGCGCAGGCGATCTGATGACTTGGGCTTCGCCGGCCGATGAGGTCGGTCCCCGGGCAGTTCGTCCCTAGCGCCTTTCTTCGTTCGATGATGGAAAGGATGCCCCATGAAACACACAAACTACCACCGTGCCAGCTTGGCTTTGACCAGCTTGGTATTGGCTCTGCAGGCGCAGCCTGTATTGGCGCAGGGTGAAATCACACCTTCGCCGTCGATGCGGCCGGACACCAGCGTCAGCAGCAGCGGTCTGAGCGCGGTCGATCGTACTTTCCTCTTGCGGGCCTCGGCCGACGAGCTGTTCGAGCTGGAAATGAGCCGCTTGGCAGCGGAAAAGTCTACCGCTCCCGACCTGCAAGCCTATGCCAAAAAGCTGGTCGAGCAGCATCTGGCGGTGCAGCAGGAACTTGCTGGCTTGGCCCAATCCAAGGGCTTGACTTTGCCCAATACCCTGAGTGCGGCTCGGCAACGCGAGATCATGAGCTTGCAAAGCCTGTCGGGCGATGACTTCGATCGCCAGTACTTTCAATCGGTGGGACTGCGGGCGCACCGACAGAACATCAGTCTCTTCAGCGATGCCAGCCTGCGGTCGCAGGACCCGGATGTGCGGGCCTGGGCCAACAAAATGCTACCGGCGCAGGAGCAACATCTGTCGGATGCCCGGGCTCTGCCATCGGCCGGCAGACTCACTTACACCCCCTTCGACTCGTCGGCACCGCAGACGGGGATGTAAGGGCCAGCGGAGCGTTGCTGGTGGTGCGACGTTTTTAGCCGCGCGCCACCGGCCGGGCCGGGTCGCTGCACCACTGGCTCCAGCTGCCTGCAAACAGGCCGGCGCGCCCGAGGCCGGCGATTTCCATGGCCAGCAGGTTGGCGGTGGCGGTCACGCCGCTGCCGCACTGGTGAACCACGGTAGCCGGGTCGCGCCCGCCCAGCAGGCTCAGGAATTCCTGGCGCAGCTCTTCCGGCGCCCGGAAGCGACCTTGGGCGTCCATATTGAGGTTGTAGGGCCGGTTCAGTGCGCCGGGGATGTGGCCGGCCACCGGGTCCAGGGGCTCGACCTCACCGCGGTAGCGGGGCTCGGCACGGGCGTCGACCACCGTTTGTTGACTTTGGTGCAGTTCACGCTCGACCTGCTCAACGGTTACCAGCGTCGCCAGCGGCGAATTGAGCGCAAAAGTGCCTGGTAAGGGCCGATGGCCGGGCCCGCTTTCAAGTGCGCCGCCAATAGCCTGCCAGGCGGCCAAGCCGCCGTCGAGCACCGCCACCGCCTCATGGCCGCACCACTTGAGCATCCACCACAGGCGGCCGCAGAAGCTGCTGCCTTGTCGGTCATAGACCACCACTTGCATGCCGGCATTCAGGCCCATGCTGGCCAGCCACTGCGCAAAGCGCTGGCGGTCCGGCAGGGGATGGCGGCCACCGCTGGCCGGTGCTGGCTCGGCGGCGCTGCGCTTGTCGCTCAGGTCGGTGTCGAGGTCGGCGTAACTTGCGCCTGGCAAGTGCTCGGCCGCGTATTGCTGTCGGCCCAGGCCGGGCTTCATCAGGTCGAAGCTGCAGTCAAAAATCTTCAGGGCTGCGCCTTGCTGCAGCAGGCTCTGAAGTTGCTCGGCGGTGATCAAGGGGGTGTGCATGGTGTGTGTCTCAGGAGTTCTGGGCGGGTGCGCCGGGCACAGTGCGCTCGCGCAGGATGGTCGCAAGGATGCCGCTGGCGGTGATGATCGCCATGCCCAGCCAGGCGATCAGGGCAATCTCGTCGCCGAACAACAGCAGGCTGTAGAGGGCGCCGAACACGATACCACTGTACTGGAGGTTGGCCACCAGCAGGGTGGCGCCTTGGCTGTAGGCGCGGGTCATGCACCACTGACCCAGGGTGGCCAGAGCGCCCATGGGGAGCAACCACAGGCCTGCCTGCCAGTCCCAGACCGAGATGCCGCCCACCGCCATGCTCAGCGCGCCGCAGCCGGTGCAAGCCAGTGCGAAGTAAAACACGGTGCGCTCGGCCGGCTCGCCCAGGCGCCCCAGCGTCGTCACCTGTAGGTAGGCCATGGCCGAGACCAGGCCCGACATCAGGCCGACGAGACCGGCGAACAACTGGTTTTGCTCCAATGTCGGCCGCAGGATCATCACCACGCCTGCGAAGCTGGCCAGAACTGCCAGCATCAATGGGCCCTGTTGAGCACTTGGCTGGCCCAGGCGAAGGCCCAGCAACAACTGCCCTCCGATCAGGAAAGCGCCGATCCAGATGCTGCTCATGTAGTTGAGCGTCATCGCGGTGGCCAGGGGCAGGGCGGCAATGGCGTAGTACCAGGCGCCCAGTGAGACCACGCCGCTGACGCTGCGCCAGGCATGGGCTGCGGGCACTGGGGTGCGCCATTCGATCCGGCCCGCGCGCAATGCCGCACCCATGATGAGGGCGCTGATCAGCCCCCGGTAGAACACCAACTCGCCGGCCTGGAAATGGGCGCTGGCGTATTTGACGCACACGCCCATGGTGGCAAAGGCCAGGGAACCCAGCAGCATCCACAGGGCCGCCCGCCGCTGCTGGGCCTGCGCGGGTAGGAGCAGTGGGCTCAAATGCTCTGGGTGGTTTTGGTAGCGCCCATTTCCCGCCGGTACCACTCGTGAAAGTGCTGCATACCGTCTTCCATGGGGCTTTGATAGGGGCCGAACTCGTCGTCGCCGCGCTGCAGCAGGGCCAGTCGGCCAGCGTCCATGCGTTGGGCGATCTCGTCGTCTTCGACGCAGGTTTCTCTGTAGGCGGCCTGCTGAGCCTCGACGAATTCGCGTTCGAAGGCGCAGATTTCTTCGGGGTAGTAGAACTCGATCAGGTTGAGCGTCTTGTTGGGCCCTTGCGGGTGCAGGCTGCTGACCACCAGCACATGCGGATACCACTCCACCATGATGTGGGGGTAGTAGGTCAGCCAGATCGCGCCGTACTTGGGCGGCTCGCCTTTGCGGTATTGCAGCACCACATCGTGCCATTTTTTGTAGACGTCGGTGCCGGGTTTGCCCAGCTTATCGGACACGCCTACCGTCTGTACCGAGTAATTGCGGCCCATCTGCCAGCGCAGGTCGTCGCAGGTGACGAAGTTGCCCAGACCGGGGTGGAAGGGCCCGACGTGGTAGTCCTCCAGGTAGACCTCGATGAAGGTCTTCCAGTTGTAGTTGCATTCGTGCAACTGAACCCGGTCGAGCTGAAAGCCGGTGAAGTCCAGGTCACTCAAGGCGCCCATGCCGGCCAGATCGCCGGCGATGTCGCGGCCGGTGTCCTCGAAGATCAGGCCGTTCCACGCGGTGGTTTTGTAGCGGTTGAGGTTCAGGCAGGGGTCGGTCTGAAAATGCGGTGCGCCGATCAACTCGCCGGCGGTGTTGTAGGTCCAGCGGTGCAGCGGGCAGACGATATTGCTGCCCGTGTTGCCGCGCCCCTTGAGCATCACCGCCTGGCGGTGGCGGCAGACGTTGGAGATCAATTCGATGCCGCTGGCGTTGCGCACCAGGGCCCGTCCTTCGGCTTCCTGGGGCAGGGCGTAAAAGTCGCCCACCTCGGGCACAGCCAGGGTATGACCGAGGTACTTCGGGCCGCGGGCGAACAGCTTTTGTTGCTCGCGCTCGTAGAGGGCCGGGTCGAAATAGCTGCTCACCGGCAGCTGGCTGGTCGCTTGCAGCAGTCGAAGGCTCAGATCGGACATGGTGGAGGGCTGTAAAGCCGGCAAAGGCCATCGGGAGCTGCGCTGTGCCCCAAGGGCGCGCGCAGCCAACTCTCATCTTTCGGCGGGGCCTAGCCCGCCCAAGAGGGCCAAAGATTGTACCCCCGAGGGTCCTCAGGTCCAGTTTGGCGGGGGCCTTGGGGGCGGAAGGGTGTCGCCCGCGGAACGATTTGACACATTGCTGTGTCAGGCGCCCTTGGCAGCAAATCTGCAGAGCCTAGAATGGTCGAGTCCTTAACTCAGGTGAAGAGCCCGATGGCCATGCCAGAACCCAGTGATTCGAGTCCGTCCTTGCCTGTAGCGGCTGATTTCGAGTCGGCCATGCGTGAACTCGAGCAATTGGTGGCCCGCCTCGAGGGCGGCCAATTGGCCTTGGACCAGTTGCTGGGCAGCTACCAACGGGGCACCGAGTTGCTGAGTTTTTGCCGGGGCAAACTCAATGCTGTTGAAAACCAGATCAAGGTGCTTGAAGGCGGTGAGCTCAAGCCCTGGTCGGCTGCGTGAGGGGAGTCCAAGTTGATACAAGCCCAAGCAAAGGCAGTCCAGGCGTGCGAGCCCTCAGCGGCCGGTTTTGACCTGGATTCCTGGATGACCGAGCAGTTGGCCGCGGTGGAGGCGGCCTTGGGGGCTTGGGTGGCGCCGGTGGGCAGCACACCGCCTAGCCTGGCCGAGCCCATGCGCTATGCGGTGCTCGACGGCGGCAAGCGGCTTCGTCCTCTCTTGGTGCTGGCGGCCAGCCAGGCGGTGTCGGGCGAGCCTGAAGCGGCCATGCGTGCGGCCTGCGCGGTCGAGCTTATTCATGCCTATTCCTTGGTGCACGATGACATGCCCTGCATGGACAACGATGTCCTGCGCCGGGGCAAGCCCACGGTGCATGTGCGTTACGGCCAGGCCAGTGCCATGCTGGCAGGCGACGCGCTGCAGGCTTTGGCCTTTGAGCTGCTGACTCCCGAGGGCGGCTTGGTACCTATGGCGATGCAGGCCAGCCTGTGCCGCATGCTGGCGCGGGCCGCTGGCGGGCAGGGCATGGCCGGCGGCCAGGCCATCGATCTGGCCAGCGTCGGGCTGGCCATCAGCTCCGAGCAACTGCACGAGATGCACAAGCTCAAGACGGGGGCCTTGTTGCTGGCCAGTGTGATGATGGGCGCGGCCTGCGGCTCGCCGAGTGCGCAGGCGCAGGCTGCCCTGAGCGACTACGGCGCGGCCATGGGCTTGGCCTTCCAGGTGGTTGACGACATTTTGGATGTGACCGCTGATTCGCAGACGCTGGGCAAGACGGCCGGCAAGGATGCCGCCCAGGACAAGCCGACCTTCGTCTCACTCATGGGTTTGCAGGCCTCGCGCAATTACGCGCAGGAGCTGCTGTCACAGGCCCAAGCGAGCTTGCGTCACAGTCAGCTGCCAGACACCAGAGCCCTGTGGGCGCTGGCCGATAAATTGGTTCACCGCGCGTTTTGACGCGGCTTAGTCTTTCAAACGCATCTCAAGGAGCAGACCATGCATCCCTTGCTTGAAACCATCAACAGCCCGGCTGATCTGCGTCGGCTCAAGCGCGCCGAATTGGGCCCGCTGGCCAAGGAACTCCGGTCTTGTTTGCTGCAAAGCGTCTCGCGCACCGGCGGCCATCTGAGCTCCAACCTGGGCACGGTCGAGCTCACGGTGGCTCTGCACTACGTCTTCAACACGCCCGAGGACAGGCTGGTCTGGGACGTGGGCCACCAGACCTATCCGCACAAAATCCTGACCGGCCGGCGCGAGCGCATGCCCACGCTGCGCCAGTTCGGTGGCCTGTCTGGCTTTCCGCGCCGCGACGAAAGCGAGTACGACACTTTCGGCACCGCGCATTCGTCGACCTCGATTTCGGCCGCCTTGGGCATGGCCATGGCGGCCAAGCAAAAGGGCGAGCAGCGCCACTCGGTGGCCATCATTGGTGATGGCGCCATGACCGCCGGCATGGCTTTTGAGGCGCTGAACAACGCCGGCGTGACCGACTGCCGCCTGCTGGTGATCCTCAACGACAACGACATGAGCATCAGCCCGCCGGTGGGCGCGCTCAATCGCTACCTGGCGCAGCTCATGAGTGGCCAGTTTTACGCCGCTGCCAAGAGCGTGGGCAAGCAGGTGCTCAAGAATGCGCCGCCGCTGTTTGAACTGGCCAAGCGCCTGGAAGCCCATGCCAAGGGCATGGTGGTGCCGGCCACGCTGTTTGAGGCCTTCGGTTTCAACTACATCGGCCCGATCGATGGGCACGACCTTGACTCGCTGATCCCCACGCTGGAAAACATCAAGCACCTCAAAGGCCCGCAGTTCCTGCATGTGGTGACCAAGAAAGGTCAGGGCTACCAACTGGCCGAGGCCGATCCGATTGCCTATCACGGCCCGGGTAAGTTTGACCCGGCTGTGGGCCTGACCAAGCCGGCCACCGCGCCCAAGCAGACCTTCACCCAGGTTTTTGGCCGTTGGCTGTGCGACATGGCCGAGCAGGACAAGCGTCTGGTGGGCATCACGCCGGCCATGCGCGAGGGCTCGGGCATGGTGGAGTTTCACCAGCGCTTCCCCGAGCGCTACCATGACGTGGGCATTGCCGAGCAGCATGCGGTGACTTTTGCCGCCGGCATGGCCTGCGAGGGTCTCAAGCCGGTGGTGGCGATTTACTCGACCTTCCTGCAGCGCGGCTACGACCAGCTGATCCATGACGTGGCCCTGCAAAACCTGCCGGTGGTGTTTGCGCTGGACCGGGCCGGCCTGGTGGGCGCCGACGGTGCCACCCATGCTGGTAACTACGACATTCCCTACATCCGCTGCATTCCCAATATGGCGCTGGCCTGCCCGGCCGACGAAAAGGAATGCCGGCAGTTGCTCAGCAGCGCTTTCGAGCAGAACCACCCGGTAGCGGTGCGCTATCCGCGTGGCGCCGGCGCTGGCGTGGCCACCGAGCCGGGTTTGCAGGCTCTGCCCTACGGCAAGGGCGAAATCCGCCTGCAGGGCCGGGGTGTGGCGATCCTGGCCTTCGGCACCTTGCTCTACCCGGCCCTGGAAGCGGCGCGCAAGCTGGGCATCACGGTGGTCAATATGCGCTGGGCCAAGCCGCTCGATGCCGAACTGCTGATGCAGGTGGCCAGCGCGCACGAGGCCCTTGTGACGGTGGAAGAGGGCGCGGTGATGGGGGGCGCGGGCAGCGCGGTGAGCGAGGCGCTGGCGCAGGCCGGCATCAGCCTGCCGCTGTTGCACCTGGGTCTGCGTGACGAATTCATCGAGCATGGCGATCCTGCCCTGCTGCTGGCCCGCCAGGGGCTTGATGCGGCTGGCATCGAGGCTTCGGTGCGCGAGCGCTTTGCGCCTGTGCTGGCCGCCAAGGCCAGCCTCAAGTCGGTGGCCTGAGATGACCCGCGCGCCGCTGGCCAGGCTGTGGCCTGGGCCGCGCTGGGGCTGATACGGCATGACGAGCTTTGCGGGCCGAGCGCCCTTGCCGGCCTTGAGCGATACCCGGCAATGGCTGGCTACGCCGCTGGTGCGCCACGCTGGCCGGGAGGTGCTTTCGCTGGCACTGATGGACGCGCGCAATCACACCCTGCGGCTGATGGAGGTGTTCGAGCAGGCTCAGGGCTGGTCGGATGTGCCCTCGGCGCAGTGCCCCTCGGTGACCGGCTTGCTTGGCCGCATCGCCTGGTTTCAGGAGCGCTGGATTTTGCGCAATCTGCAGCGCCATTTGGGCGCTCGGTGCGAACCTGACGCTCCCCGACTCGCGCCGCTGCAACCGGAGGCTGACGCTTGGTGGGAAGACCCGAACGAGCCGGCGATGCTCAGCGGGCGGCCCGGCCTGGCCGACTTGCGGGCCGATCTGTTGCAGATTCTGGAGTCCACCCTGGACCTGCTGGCCTTGGCGCCCGAGACCGACGAGGGCCTGTACTTTTTCCGCCTGGCCTTGCACCATGAAGACCTGCAGGGCGAGCGCCTGCTGCAGTGCATGCAGGCTGCGGGGCTGCGACTTGCCCGCGATGGAGTGCAGGCCTTGACCCCGCGCGCCTTTGCGCCGCGCGAACCGCTGCTGCTGCCGGCCACCCGGGCCCGCCTGGGCAGCGAGGGGCCGGGTTTCGCTTTTGACAATGAGCAGCCTGCCCACAGCCTGTCGGTGCCTGAATTCGAAATCGACGCCCAAGCGGTCAGCTGGGGCCAATTCGTGGAGTTCGTCGACGATGGGGGCTATGACCGCCAGGACCTGTGGCTGCCCGCGGGCTGGGCCTGGCTGCAGGCCTTGGCGCAGGGCGAGGGCCGCCGCGGACCGCGCTATGTGGAGCAATTGGGCGCGGCCAGTGGCGCTGTCACCCAGGTTCGATTCGGCCAAGCCACGCGTCAGGCAGCGGGGCAGCCGGTGATGCACCTGAGCTGGTGGGAGGCCGATGCCTGGTGCCGTTGGGCCGGTCGGCGGCTGCCCTTTGAGTCCGAATGGGAAGTGGCCGCACTCAATGCGAGTGGGCGCGGCTTTACCTGGGGCGATGTGTGGGAATGGACCACCAGCAGTTTTTTTCCCTATGAGGGTTTTGTCAGCGGCCCGGACGCCGCCTATTCGCAAAGTGGCTTTGGCCGCACCAAGGTACTGCGTGGCGGTTCGCGGGCGAGCGCAGCGCGGCTGAAGTCGCCGCGCTTTAGGAACTTTGCGCCGCCTGAGGCCGACGCGCTGTTTTGCGGCTTTCGATCCTGCGCCTTGTGACGCACCGCTAGACTCTCGGTCCCGGTCGGCTGTATCCGCGCCGGTGTTGAACCATGAATACCCTCTACGACAGCGTGCTGGCCGCCCTGGGCCTGATGGCAGCGTTCGATCCGCAGCTGGTATCGATCGCGCTGCGTTCGCTGGCCGTCAGCGGCTTGGCCTGCCTGCTGGCTTGTCTGATCGGTCTGCCGCTGGGCGGCTTGCTGGCGGTGCTGCGGTTTTCGGGGCGCGGTGCGGTGCTGGCCTGCCTCAATACCTTGTTGGCCTTGCCCTCGGTGGTGGTCGGGCTGCTGGTCTACCTGCTGCTGTCACGCTCCGGCCCGTTGGGCTTTCTGGGCTGGTTGTTCTCCTTTCAGGCCATGGTGCTCGCGCAGACCGTGTTGGTGCTTCCGGTGGTGGTGGCGCTGACGCGCCAGTTGGTCGAAGACGCCGATGCCGATCATGGCGAGGCCCTACGCTCCATGGGCGCCGGCCCTTTTGGGCGTGGTCTGATCCTGCTGTGGGACGAGCGCCATGCGCTGGCCACGGTCGTGTTGACCAGCTTCGGCCGTGCGATCTCTGAGGTCGGGGCGGTGATGGTAGTGGGCGGCAATATTGAGGGGTTTACCCGCGTCATGACCACCGCCATCGCGCTCGAAACCAGCAAGGGCGACCTGCCGCTGGCGCTGGCCCTGGGCTTGGTGCTGCTGATGGTGGTGCTCGTGCTCAATGTGCTGCTCGGTGTGCTGGCACGTTGGCGCCGCCGCCTTGGTGGACGGGCGTCGTCGTCTGCCGATCCCCATGCTTGGGCCCAGGCAGGCCCTAGATGAGTCCGATGCTGTTTGAGTTGGACCAAGTCGGTGTGCGTTTCGGCGCGGCCTGGGCGCTGCGCGATTGCACGCTGCGCATTGAGGCGGGCGAGTCCGTCGCCCTGGTGGGCGGCAACGGAAGCGGCAAGAGCACCTTGCTGCGCTGCCTGCACGGCTTGCAAGAGGTCAGCGCCGGGCGCATGGCGCGCGCACCGGTGCCCCAGGCGATGGTGTTTCAGCGCCCCTTTGTGCTGCGCAGCAGCGCGCGCAGCAATATTGCGCTGGCGCTGTGGCTGCGCGGTGTGCCCTGGCGCCAGGGCCTCGAGCGAGCCGCTGCCGCCCTTGAGCGGGTGGGTCTGGCCCAGCAGGCCAGGTGCAACGCGCGCACGCTTTCGGGCGGCCAGCAGCAGCGCCTGGCGCTGGCACGCGCCTGGGCGCTGCAGGCGCAGGTGCTGCTGCTCGACGAGCCCACCGCTGCCCTGGATCCGGCCGGCAAGCGCGAGGTTGAACACTTGATGGCTCAGTTCGCCCAAGCCGGCATGACGCTGATTTTTGCCAGTCACAATCTCGGCCAGGTTAAGCGCTTGGCCGATCGGGTGCTCTACCTCGAAGATGGCCGCTTGCAGGTCGATTGGCCTGCGCAGCGTTTTTTCAGCGATCGGCTGCCCGATGGGGCGGCAGCTTTTCTCAAAGGGGAGTCGGTTTGAAACGCTTGTGGTGGGCTTTTGTGTGCGCCTGGATCGCGCTGCCAGCGGCGCTGGCTCAGGTTCCGGCCATCGTGCTGGCCTCGACCACCTCGACCGAGCAGTCCGGTTTGTTCGCCCATCTTTTGCCCCAGTTCCAGCGGGCCACGGGCATTACGGTCAAGGTGGTGGCGGTGGGCTCAGGCCAGGCCATTGACATGGCCCGTCGGGGCGACGCCGATGTGCTGCTGGCCCATGATCCGCCGGCCGAAGAGCGGCTGGTGGCCGAGGGCTTTGCGCTGCGGCGCATGCCGGTGATGTACAACGACTTCGTGCTGATTGGGCCGGCGGCCGACCCGGCACGCGCGCGCGGCGGCGATATCGTGCAGGCCTTGCGGCAGGTTCGCGATCAGCGCGCCCTGTTCGTCTCGCGCGGCGACCGCAGCGGCACCCATGCGGCCGAGCTGCGTTTTTGGCAGCAGGCCCAGGTCGACGTCGCTGCGCTGGCCGCCTACAGGGCCTGCGGCTGCGGCATGGGTCCGGCGCTCAACATGGCCGCCAGCTTGGACGCTTACACACTGGCCGATCGCGGCACCTGGCTGGCTTTTGGCAACCGAGCCGCTCTGGCCCTGCTGGTCGAGGGCGACCGGCGTTTGTTCAATCCCTACGGGGTGATGGCGGTCAATCCGGCGAAGCACCCGCATGTCAAGCATGCGCAGGCGCAGCAGTTTGTCGACTGGATGACCGGGGCGGCCGGTCAGGCTGCGATCGCTGCTTTTCGCATTGGCGGGCAGCCCCTGTTTTTTCCGAACGCGACCCCCGTCCCCAAGGTCTCTAAAAGCCCCTGAGCAATCGGCTGATTCTCGTTATCCCCCCCTCAAGCCGGGGTTGGTGGCGGTGCTTCTAAAATCGGTGCTCCATGACGCTTGCTCGCTTGTTCGAACGCCTCAAAGGCTTGGCCCTGTGCCTGAGCCTGTTGGCTTTGTGCTCGGCGCTCATGGCGCCGGCATCGGCGCTGGCACAGGAGGCAGGGTCGGGCAAGTGGTCGGGGCTGTGCGCCGCCGCAGTGCCCGACTCGCACGGCCAAGCCGACGACGACCACTGCGGCTTGTGCCTGCTGCCCGCTCTGGCCTTGCCGGGGCTCGATCGCACACCGGCCCCGCTTGCCGATTCAGCGGCCGATCCGCAGCGCTTGCCCCGCTCGCTGCGGCCGGTGCAGCAGTCGGCGCGGCCTTCGATTCGCGGCCCGCCCCACACGCTCTGAAGCGCTCGCCCGGCTTGCCTCGCGCCGGCGTTTGAACTTGACTCGTGTGTGATCGGGCGCTGTTCGCCCGCTCGCGTTGATTCCTGGGCCGACACACCGGCCTTCCTTCTGAGAGCTTACCCATGAAATTTGTTTTTTCCCCCTTGCTGGCGCTTGCCTTGTTGGGTGCGCCAACAGCCTTTGCACACATCACCTTGGAGCATCAGACCGCTCACGCGGGCAGCTATTACAAAGCCAACTTCAAGGTCGGTCATGGCTGCGGCTCCTCGCCGATCCGGCAAATCGTGGTGCAGATCCCGGTCGGTGTGCAAGGCGCCAAGCCCATGCCCAAGCCGGGCTGGGACCTGCTGATCGAACGGGCCCCATTGGCCCAGCCCTATACGGATCACGGTCGTCGGGTCACCGAGGATGTGGTGCGCATCAGCTGGAGCGCCAAAACGCCAGCCGATCATTTGCTCAACGAGCACTACGACGAATTCGCGCTGCACGCCAAGTTGCCGGCTCAGCCTGGCCCGCTTTACTGGTCCGTCAGTCAGATTTGTGTGGACGGCCGCATCGATTGGACCGAACTCCCCGCCGCCGGACGGACCTTGCGCCAACTCAAGACTCCGGCCGCCTTGCTCGACTTGCTGCCCGCTGGGGGTGGCGCAAGCCACGCCCATTGATTGAACCGAATTTTTACGGGAGTATTTTGATGACTGTTTTTAAAGTGAAGATGGTAATGCTTGCCGCTGGGGCCCTGGTGGCTTTGAATGCCATGGCGCAAGCGCCTGCCGTGAAGATCGATACGCCCTGGGCCCGCGCCACCGTGCCGGGTCAAAAAGGCACGGGCGCCTTTATGACGCTGACGGCCCAGCAGAGCCTGCGCTTGGTGGGCGTGGCCTCGCCGGTGGCCGGCGTGGCCGAAATCCATGAAATGAAGATGGAGGGCGATGTGATGCGCATGCGGGCCATCGCAGCCCTTGACCTGCCCGCCGGCAAGAGCGTTGCCCTGCGCCCGGGTGGCTACCACCTGATGCTCATGGACCTCAAGCAGCCCCTGGTCAAAGATACGCAGGTTCCGGTGACGCTGCGCTTTGCCGACGCCCAGGGCAATACCAGTGAGATGCAACTGAGTCTGCCGATCGCCCTGACTGCTCCGGCCGGTGCCCCCAAGGCAGCGGCCGGGCATGGAGCCCACAAGCACCACTGACGCGGCTGACGGGCCCGCAGCACCCGGGCCCTGATCGGTTCAGTCTCTTATGATCTTCGAATGCAGGGGTTTTTCATCCTCGGCACTCAAAGAAGGGGTGCATGTTCATGTCTGGTTTTCGAGCGTTGTTTGTCCCGGTGCTGGCCTGCGTGGTCCTTGGGACCGGCTCAGCCGCGACTGCCCAAGCCTGGAGGGATGCGCCGGCCTATGACAAAAAGCACGCCGCCAATGTCCTTGACCGCAGCGTGTTTTTCCTTCCCCTTTTCGGATCGGTCTACCGAGCAAAGTTCGAGGTCATGCTCAAGGAACTTCCTGGGCTGCGAGGCATCGTGATTCACAACCACGGCTGCGGTGGTCAGTGGGGGTGGGAGACGCATGTGTCGCAGTTTTTCTATCGGGAGGGATTTGCGGTGGTCACCCCCGAATTTGTCAGCCGAGAAGGCAACAAGACCGGCTGCCCGGGTGGAACGGCCGAGGAGTCTTTAAGGCGGGGAGGGGAGCGGTTTCGTGAGGGGATCTATACCGCGCGCAATCCAGCCAGGCTGTCGGCGCGCGGCGATGAAATCGAAATCGTGATCAAGTGGCTCAAGGAGCATTCCACGCTGCCCATCATCTTGAGCGGGCACTCAGAAGGTTGCCGCACGGTTTATGCCTGGAGTCGATCGGAAGATCAGGTCAAAGGCGGCGTGTGTCATAAGCAGAGCCTGAACGCCAGCTACGAGCACCTGTGGAGATGGGACACCCGGCTGCCCATGTGGTCTTCCAACGAGGACGAAGACCCCTGGGCGCAGGGCACCAAGGCCAACCCGGCGGTCGGATTTGAGCGAAAGTTTCTGGACCGCCCTGAAAATCTGACCTCCTACCGGTTTGCGGGCAACAGCCACGACCCCCTGATTCGGCCAGACGAAGTGGCGAGCTTGAGATCTTGGCTCAGAAAATACTTCCCGGCTGACCCGGCCAGACCCGCCTCGCCCATGGTCTATGAAGACAAGTTGCCACTGCTTCAAGAACAGCTTCGAAAAAGCCGCTAGGTAAGGTCTGCAACACCGCGTCAGCTTGAGCCTGGCGTGAATTCGGTTTCTGCCCACGCCGCGCTAGGGTTTGTCCTCGGTCATTCCGCCCGGCCATCTCCAACAATAGGTTTAGAGTCGACGGTTCGAGCAGCGCTAAGCGCGCTGCTGAGCTTTTTTTGAGGCAGGACAGGAGAGTACACCCCATGCAAATAGAACTTAAGGTCAACGGCAAGAGCCAGCAGGCCGACATCCCAGCGCACACTCTGTTGGTTCAACTTTTGCGCGAAAAGCTGTTGCTGACCGGCACCCATGTCGGCTGTGACACCGCCCAGTGCGGCGCCTGTACCGTCATGATGAATGGCAATGCGGTCAAATCCTGCAATGTGCTGGCCGCGCAGGCCCAGGGCGCTGAGATCACCACCATCGAAGGCTTGGCCGCGGCCGACGGCGCTATGCACCCGATGCAGGCGGCCTTCAAGGATTGCCATGGCCTGCAGTGCGGCTTTTGCACCACGGGGATGGTCATGAGCGCGGTCGACCTGTGCAACAAACACCCCGGCGCCAGCGAAGGCGAGATCCGCGAATTGCTCGAGGGCAATATCTGCCGCTGCACCGGCTACCAGAACATCGTCAAGGCGGTCCAGCAGGGCGGCCAGGCCATGAAGGCTGCGGCCTGAGCTTTGCTTGTTTTCGGGCCCCTGACATCGCGCAGGCCGGTCCGAAACCCTTAATTTTTGGAGTACAGACATGGGTGCATCTGATTTCACCAAGTTGCCGCACATCGGCGAGTCGCTCAAGCGCAAGGAAGACTACCGTTACCTGACCGGCGGCGGTCAGTACACCGACGACATCACCCTGGCGGCCCAGTGCCACGCGGTGTTTGTGCGCTCGCCTCATGCGCATGCCCTCGTCAAGTCGATCAATACCGCCGCCGCCAAGGCTGCGCCGGGTGTCCTTGAGGTTTATACCGGCGAGCATGTGGCGGCTGACAAGATTGGCGGTCTGCCTTGCGGCTGGCTGATCACTGACACCGACGGGCAACCCATGAAGGAGCCGCCGCATCCCATCTTGGCCCAGGGCAAGGTGCGCTATGTGGGCGACCATGTGGCCATGGTGGTGGCGCAGACGCAGGAGCAGGCCAAGAATGCGGCCGAGTTGGTGGAGGTCGACTACGAGGTGCTCGGCAGCGCGGTGCGGGTGACCGATGCAGCCAAGGCACCAGCGCTGCACGAGCAGGCGCCCAACAACCATTGCTACAAGTGGGCCATCGGTGACAAGGCCCAGGTCGATGCTGCTTTTGCCACTGCGGCGCACATCACCAAGCTCGATCTGGTCAACAACCGCCTGATTCCCAATGCCATGGAGCCGCGCGCGGCCATCGGTAGCTACAGCCGCGCCAACGATGAGTACACCCTGTACGTTTCCAATCAAAACCCGCACGTTGAGCGTCTCTTGATGACCGCCTTTGTGATGGGCCTGCCCGAGCACAAGGTCAGGGTGATTGCGCCTGATGTGGGCGGTGGCTTTGGCTCCAAGATCTATCTCTACGCCGAAGACGTCTGCCTGACCTGGGCGGCCAAAAAGCTCAACCGCAACATCAAGTGGACCGCCGAGCGCAGCGAGTCTTTTGTGAGCGACGCCCACGGCCGTGACCATGTCAGCCACGCCGAGATGGCGATGGACAAGGACGGCAAATTCCTCGCCCTGCGGGTGCATACCGATGCGAACATGGGCGCTTACTTGTCGACCTTCGCCACCGCAGTGCCGACCATCCTGTACGCCACCTTGCTGGCCGGCCAGTACGCCACGCCGCAGGTTTACGTCGAGGTCGATGCCTGGTTCACCAACACCGCGCCGGTCGATGCCTATCGCGGCGCCGGTCGCCCCGAGGCCACCTATCTTCTCGAGCGCCTGGTCACCCGGGCAGCCTGGGAAATGGGTCTGGGCCAGGATGAAATCCGCCACCGCAACATGATCACCAGCTTCCCTTACCAGACGCCGGTGGCCCTGCAGTACGACACCGGTGACTTTCCGGCCCTGCTCAAGCGCAGCAACGAGCTGGCTGAAGTGTCCGACTTTGCCCAGCGCAAGGCGGCCTCTGAAGCCAAAGGCCTGCTGCGCGGCATCGGTTATTCGTCCTACATTGAGGCTTGCGGCATTGCGCCTTCCAACATTGCCGGCGCTCTGGGCGCGCGGGCGGGCCTGTTTGAATGCGGCGAGATCCGCGTGCATCCCACCGGCAGCGTGACCGTCTTTACCGGTTCGCACAGCCATGGCCAGGGCCATGAGACCACCTTCGCGCAGGTGGTGGCCGCTCGCCTGGGCATATCGCCCGATCAAGTCGATGTGGTGCACGGCGATACCGGCCGGGTGCCCTTCGGCATGGGTACCTATGGCTCGCGCTCCTTGGCAGTCGGTGGCACCGCCATCATGAAGGCGCTCGACAAAATCGAGGCCAAGGCCAAGAAGATCGCTGCCCACCTGATGGAGGCCAGCGACGCCGACATCGACTTTGTCGGTGGCGAGTTTGTGGTGCGCGGCACCGACAAGAAAATCCCCTTCGGTCAGGTGGCGCTGACCGCCTATGTCCCGCACAACTACCCGCTCGACAAGCTAGAGCCTGGCCTGAACGAGACCGCCTTCTACGACCCGACCAACTTCACCTTCCCGGCCGGCACTTACATTTGCGAAGTCGAGATTGATCCGGCCACCGGCGTGGTGCGTCTGGACCGTTTCACTGCGGTCGACGATTTTGGCAATATCATCAACCCCATGATTGTGGAAGGACAGGTGCACGGCGGGCTGGCTCAGGGCATAGGGCAAGCCCTGCTCGAAAACTGCATTTACGACCCCGAGTCGGGCCAGTTGCTGACCGGCTCCTTCATGGATTACGCCATGCCGCGTGCAGGCGATATGCCCCATTTCAAGCTCGACACCCTGACCACGCCTTGCACGCATAATCCATTGGGGGCCAAGGGCTGCGGTGAGGCGGGCGCCATCGGCTCGCCGCCGGCGGTCATGAATGCGGTGCTCGATGCCCTGCGCCCCCTGGGCGTCAAGGATCTGGACATGCCGGCCACGCCCGCCCGGGTCTGGCAAGCGATTGCCGAAGCCAAACACTGAACGCGACAAGATCAGGAGAAAACCAAGATGTATCCCTTTACCCTCGAACGCCCGACCTCCACCGCCGACGCGGTCAAGCTGGCCACCGCCGGTGGCCGTCCCCTGGCCGGTGGGCAGACTCTGCTGGCCTCCATGAAGCTGCGCCTGACCAGTGCCGACCAATTGGTCGACCTGGCTGGCATCAATGACCTGACCGGCATCTGCCGTGATGGTGACGCCCTGGTCATCGGCGCCATGACCCGGCATGCCGACGTGGCCAGCAATGCCGATGTCAAAGCCCTGATTCCGGCCCTGGCCGATCTGGCCGGCAACATCGGCGACCGTCAGGTGCGTGCCATGGGTACCCTGGGCGGTTCAGTGGCCAACAACGACCCCGCTGCCTGCTACCCCAGCGCGGTGCTGGCTCTGGGCGCGACCATCCACACCAACACCCGCAAGATCGCCGCTGACGACTACTTCAAAGGCATGTTCAGCACCGCTCTCCAGGACGGCGAGTTGATTACCGCTATCAGCTTTCCCATCCCCAAGCGGGCGGCTTATATGAAGTTCAAGCAGTCGGCCTCGCGCTTTGCCATGGTCGGCGTGTTCCTGGCCCAGTTCCCCAATGGGGTGCGGGTGGCTGTGACCGGTGCGTCCAGCGACGGCGTCTTCCGCCACGCCGGCTTGGAGCAGGCCCTGTCAGCCAACTTCACGCCGCAGGCAGCCGCTGGCGTCAAGATTGACGCCAGCGGGCTCAATCAAGACATCCACGGCACGGCCGCCTACCGGGCCAACCTGATCAGCGTGCAGACTCAGCGCGCTGTGACCAAGGCGCTGGGCTGAGCATCGGCGGCTCGCGCCGCTGATTCCTGAAGAACGCCCCCTGAGTGGGGCGTTTTACATTCGGCGGCCTTGTTCGCGCAGGCGGACATGGGCGTCCTCAAGTCTGTGCCCTCAGGTGCAGTTGGCTGCCAGCTGCCGGGTCAGCAGGGTGGCCGAGATCTCTCGGCAGCCACTCACATTCTGGCCGGCCCACAGGGGTGAAAAATCGCCACTGCCCTGGCTCTCGGCCTTGCTGCGCAAGGCGCTGAGCGCTGCCGTGGCCAGCGGAAAGGGCGGGGCGAGCGGGCTCATCGGTCCGAGCTCGCGCATCGGGCGATTGACGATGCCGCGCGCAGGGCGTCCGCTGTAGACATTGGTCAGCGCGCTCAGGCGGGCAGCCGGGCTCTGTAGGGCCTGCCTGTGGACCGCGCTGGTGCCGGCTTCCGGGCACAGCAGGTAGGTGGTGCCGATTTGCACCGCTGCCGCACCCAGGCTCAGCGCGGCAGCCACGGTTTGTGCATCAGCGATACCGCCCGCAGCGATCACCGGGACTTTGACGGCCTTGACGATCTGCGGCAACAGGGCAAAGGTGCCCATCTGGCTGTGCAGGTTGTCGGTGAGAAACATGCCACGGTGGCCCCCGGCCTCTAGGCCTTGCGCGATGATGGCATCGACCCCGCGCTCTTGCAGCCACTGGGCCTCTTCGACCGTGGTGGCTGAGGACAATACCCTCGCGCCCCAGCGCCGCACTCGCTCGAGCAGCTCGGGCGCAGGCAGCCCGAAATGAAAGCTCACCACCGGTGGCTTGAAGGCCTCCAGGGCCGAGGCCGCCTCAGCATCAAAAGGCTTGCGGCTGGGCCCTGCACCCGGGTTTGGCGGATCGATGCCCAGTTCGGCATGGTAGGGGGCAAGCGCTTGTCGCCAGAGGGCCTGCGCATCATCGCAGGGCGGGGGCTGGGTGTGGCAGAAGAAGTTGACGTTATAGGGTCGGTCGGTGGCCGCCTGTATGGCCTTGAGTTCCTGCCTTATGGCGTCCAGTCCCAACATCGCACAGGGCAGCGAACCCAGCGCGCCGGCCCTGCAGACAGCAATCGCGAGCGCGCTGCCTTGTGCCCCGGCCATGGGAGCCTGGATGATGGGCAGTTCCAGCCCCAGCATGTCTTGCAGTGCGGTCGGCATGGCGGGGGAGTAACCGATTTGCCGCTGGTACCCGTCGTCTCAACCGCGCTGGTGCTCAGGCCTGCTCAAACCCTAGCCAGCCCCAACAGGTGGGCCACGTCTTTGAAGAAGATGCGTACATGGGCCATGGGCTTTTTGCGGGTGAGCTTCTTGTTCATGTAGGACTCAAAGGTCAGGGTCTGCACGTCTTTGTCCTCGCAGATCTTGACGAAGCGCTCGCGGCGGCGGTCGCTGGTGTACCAGAACCACTGCATCATGCCCAGCACCCAGAACACGGTACCGTGCTCTTTCATGAAGCGTTTGCGGGCAAGTTTGAGGGCGGCCCCCTGACCGGTGGCCAGCATCTCGTGCGCAGCTTCAGCGGCCAGTTGGCCGCCGAGCATGGCGTAGTAAATACCTTCGCCTGAAGCTGGGGCCACCACCCCGGCGGCGTCGCCGGCCAGCACCACATCGCGGCCGTTGTCCCAGCGGGGCAGGGGCTTGAGCGGCAGCGGTGCGCCTTCACGGCGCAGCGTTTCAGCCCTGTCGAGACCGCTCATGCGGCGCAGCAAGGCGGTGGCACCCTTGAGTGAAAAGCCCTTGTCGGCGCTGCCCGTGCCTATGCTCAGCGTATCGCCGTGCGGGAACACCCAGCCATAAAAATCGGGCGAGACTTGGCGCTGGTAGAACACATCGCAGCGGGTGGCGTCGTAGCCGGCTGGTTTGTACTCGGGCGCGCGCACGATCTCGTGGTAAGCGAAGACGAATTTGCCTTTGTCCGCGCCTGGAACTTCCTGCTTAGCCACCTCGGAATTGGCACCGTCGGCGCCGATGATGCAGCGGGCACGCACCGTCTCTGGCGTGCCCTCGCCCTTGGTCTGGGCCGGGCGTGCCAGGTAGTGGACCACCGCAGTGCCGTCAGGTTCGCGGCTGATGTGCGAGAAAGTGCCGGTGCGACGCTCGGCACCGGCGCTGGCTGCGCGCTGGCGCAGCCATTCGTCGAATTCGTCGCGATTGACCATGCCGACAAAGCCGTTGTCGATCGGAATGTCGACCCTGTGGTTGGACGGCGCGATCATGCGGGCGCATTTGGCCTTGGCCACCAGCAGCTCATCGGGGATGTCGAAGTCGCGAATCAGGCGCGGCGGGATGGCTCCGCCGCAGGGCTTGATGCGGCCGGCGCGGTCGAGCAGCAGCACGCGGTGGCCGCGCCGTGCCAGCTCTTGCGCGGCGGTAGCACCGGCGGGGCCGCCGCCAATGATCATCGCCTCGTAGATGTCCTGGGAGTTCATGGGCTGCCTTTCAGTGTTGTCGGTGTTAAGGGTTTAAGTTTCGTGGGCCACTTGCAGCGCCGCTGCTCGAGGCGCTGGCGCCGGGTCGCGACTGCTGTGGCCGGCTGGGCTGACCCGGATCTTCCAGGCCAGGGCGGCAGAGACCAAGAACATCAGGCCCTCTAGGGCAAAAACGCTGCTGTAGGCCGAGCCGTCTGAGGTCATCAGCCAGTGGGCAATGTCGCTGGCCACCGTGCCCAGCAGGCCGCCAATGCCGAAGGCCAGGGCCTGGGCCGCGCCCCACAGGCCCATGCGTACGCCTTCGCGGCCGCCTTGACCCTGTCCGGCCATGCGCATCATGGAGCCGATGGCGCCGATTGAAAACGCGCCGTTGGCCACGCCCAGCAAGAATACATTGGCTTTGAGCGGCCAGCCCGGCCCAACCAGGCCAGCCAGGGCGAGTGCGGCCATGGCCAGCGCCGATGCGACGCAACCGCCCACGGTCCAGGCCCGCAGTGAGCCTATGCGCGCGGCCCAGGCCTTACCGGCGTTGCGCGCCGCCAGCAAGCCAGCACCGGCCACCATCAGCATGCCCAGCAAAACGCCGCCGTGTTGCACGCCCGACAGCTTGGTCGAGGAGCCCGGCGTGTAGCCAAACACGCTGCCGGCAAAGGGTTCGAGGATCAGGTCCTGCGCGCTGAAGGCGAGCATGGAGACGAAAACAAAAATGGTGAAGCGCCGCGCAGCCGGCTCGCGCCAGACCTGGTCGAGCGCCTGCCGAAAGCCCACTTTGGCGTCGTTCGCAGCGGTGCGGCTTGTTGGAGCGGCAGGCTCGCGTTCGATGCCCAGCACCGCTGCGATGGTGATCAGCACCGTCAGGCCGCAGATGCTGGCAGCCACCTGCAGCAGTCGTTCGGGCGAATAAGGATCGAGCCAGTGACCGGCCAGGCCGGCGGTCAGGGCAAAGCCGGCGATCATCATGATCCAGACCAGTGTGGCTGCCGGGCCGCGCCGTTGGTCGGGCACTGACTTGGCCAGTGTCACCAGCACGTTGGTGCCGCAGGCGCTGACGCCGGTGCCAATCAGCACAAAGCCCAGCACGGCTAGGCTCAGGCCGGCCGCTCGGTCTGTCTGCGCCCAAACGGTACCCAGTGTGGCGGTCATACCGCCCAGGGCCAACACCACCATGCCACCGATGATCCAGGGGGTGCGGCGTCCGCCCGTGTCCGAACCATGGCCCATGCGCGGGCGGGAAATTTGTACCAAGTAATGCAGAGCCACCATCAGGCCGGGCAGCACCGCCGCTAGGCCGAGCTCGACCACCATCACCCGGTTGAGCGTAGATGTGCATAGCACCACCACCGCGCCCATACAGGCCTGCACCAGGCCCAGCCTGGCCACGCCGGTCCAACCGATGTCCTGTGTCATGCTGTGCCTCCCAAGCCGCGCAGTGCGAAGGCGCTGACCATCATGCCTGCGACAAACAGCGGTACGCCAAAGCCGCTGTACCACAAGGCCTTGGCGATGGGCTCGCGCAAGAAGCGGCGCATCATCAAGGCCTGCGCCGCCAGCAGGCCCGCCACCGCCAAGGCATGGCCTTCCTGCTGCCAACTGATCAGCAGGGCAATCACCGCCACTTGGGGCAGGGCCATGAACCAGCAGGCGACCTGGGCGGCGCGATCGACCCCCAGTTGGACCGGCAGCGAGCGCACGCCCATCTGCTTGTCGCCCTCGATGGCCTTGAAATCATTGAGCGTCATGATGCCGTGGGTGCTGGCGCTGTAGAGCGCAGCCAGGATCAGCGACTGTCCGCCCGGCATGGCACCGCCGGCCATGACCGCCGCGCCGGTGATCCAGGCAATGCCCTCGTAGCTGATGCCGCAGGCCGCATTGCCCCACCAGCCGTTTTCCTTCAGGCGCAGTGGCGGCGCGCTATAGGCCCAGGCCAGCAGCAGGCCCAGCACGGCCGCGCCAAAGCCCCAGGGGCCCAGAGCCGTAGCCACCAACAGCGACACCCCGGTCCAGGCGATGGCAAGGTACAGGCCCCAGCGGCCGGGTATGCGCCCGGAGGGTATGGGCCGATGCGGTTCGTTGATCGCATCGACGTGACGGTCAAACCAGTCGTTGACCGCCTGACTGGTCGCGCAAACCAGCGGCCCGGCCAGCGCAACTCCGATCAGGGCCAGGCCCCAGCGTCCGTCCATGGGCAGGCCCGATGCCACCACGCCGCAGGCGAAGGCCCACATGGGGGGAAACCAGGTGATGGGCTTGAACAGTTCGGTGACTGCAGAAAGGGCAGGGCGCGCCATGCACCTTTTGTAACCTGGACACAAGTAGTTGTCAACCAGAGTTGACACATGGCGGGTTTTCCCGGGTGTCAGGGTCTTGGTTTATGCGCCTTGCTCTTTGGGCCTCGAGCGCAGACAAAGGTGTAGGGTTGGCGCCCTCGTAGGCTCAGGAAGCAGCCCTTGTTTCATGACTGCGAGGATCGGATTGCGCTTGGCGTGAGTGGGTGTGTTGCATTCAGTCGACTGCGCTGCGATCCGAGCGCAGCCAGGTGTAGGTCAGGCCCAGCCCCAGGGATGCGCCCATGGTTTTTTTGACCAAGGGGCTGTTTTCGTTGGCGGCGCCGGCCACGCTGTCGATGCGGCCAAAGCCAAAGATACGCCAGTCGCGCGACAGCTGGTGCCCCACGGACGCGTTCAGCCGCCAGGCCACCAGGCCGCCTTGCGCCTCGTAGCTCGGGCGGCTGGGCAAGGCGTATTGGGGGGCTACCCCGTAGAAGGTTTGGGCCAGGCCTTTGTCGGCCACGATGGCGCCCACGCTGGTGGAGTAAAACCACCCTGCGCTGGCCCGGCCTTGATACACCAGCCTGGGTTCGAAGGCCATACCGCGATGGGCGGCCCCGTCGCTCAGGTCAAACACGCCGCGTAGCGGCAGCTCCACACGCCAGCCTGCGCCGGCTTGGTCTTGCCCCAGCTTCCATTTCACGCGGGGGCCAAATTCAATCAGCGTGCCCAGCTTGGGCATACCTTGGCGCTCGTCTATTTCATCAGAGCGTGCCCCGAAGGAGCCGGCCACGCCAATGTCAAGCTCCATGCGCTCAGTTTTGATGGCGCGCAGGCCCGCCGTGTCTCGGTCGGCGCGCAAGATCTCGCCACGGTACACGAAGTAGGGCAGCGCCAGCCCGCGCGAGACTTGGGCGTTGGCGCCCGGGTAGGCCTGCTGGGACACGCCAAAACCGGCTGCGCCCAGCTCCCACAGGGGCTGCGTTCTTGCGCTCTGAGCCAGGGCGGGCGTGGCCGCCAGGGCGAGCGCTATGCTGGAGATGGTCAGGCAAGGGATGGGCAATGCGCGCATGGGGAGATCCTTGTGAATGAACAGCTATTTTGCCGATGCGCAGCCCGGCATGGCTCTGAGGGGATAAGGCCATCGAACGCGCTTTCCGTGCGTGGAGCGACGGCCGGGCTCAGGACAGGCGCTCAGGACAGGCGCGGTGGGGTGTTTCCTGAATCCGCTGCGGCGTCGATGCTGCCATCGACCAGGTCGAAGCGGCGCAGCTTGATGTACAGGCTTTGGCGCGACAAGCCCAGCATTTCTGCAGCTGAGGCACGGTTGTCACCGGTCAGCTGCAGCGCGGCTTCAATGCACAGCTGCTCGATGAGATCGGTGGTCTCGCGCACGATGTCCTTGAGCGGCATGCGACCGACCAGTTCGGTCATCTGGCTGGCGGAACGGGGCAATTCGCGCGGCGCGCGAACGTCGGGGCTCAGCCGCCGCCCCATGTCGCGGATGGTAAAGCCCAAGCACTTGTCTGGACCGTTGGTGATGGCCACCGCAGAAATCTCAACCTCGGCGGTCGAGCCCAGCTCGCCGCGCATTTGAGTGGCGTACAGCCGCACCGTGCCGTGCTGGCGCAAATTGGTCAGCAGCACGCGCAGATCGACGCCGGATCGGCCTAGCCAAGCGTCGAGCAGAACGCCCCTGGCCAGGTCGGCATTGCCGAGCTCGGCCAGATCGACAAAGGCTCGGTTGACCGTTAGCACCCGTCCATCCAGGTCGGTGACAGCCATTGCGTCGGGTGCCTGCTCCATGACATTGGCCAGCAACTGATGGCCGGTGGGGGCCAGCGGTACCGGTGCGGCACCCGCCTGCGTGCACAGCCGCAGCAAAAACTGCAGGGTTTGGTCTTCGCGAAACTGCGAGGCCGAGGCCAGGAATTCCTGCGCGTTCTTCAGTCGCACCAGCACTGGCTCGGCCCGTCCGGTGCTGCGCAGCCGCTCCAGCATATCGCGCAGCGCGCGCAGGCTTGCGGGCTCGAGCTTGTCGCTCAGGCTCAGGGTGGCGACGTTGGATTTTTCGCCGAGCAGGTTTTGCGCGGCTGGGTTGATTTCGGTGATCTTGTCGAGCGCGCCGTCGAGAATCAGGACGGGCTCGCTGGCCAGCTGAAACAGCAGGCGGTAGCGGGTTTCAGCCTGGCGCAGCCGCCAATAGTCGCGTTCCATCGACAGTTGGGCCGTGACCAAGCGCTGCTGCAGCATCACCTGCGGACGCAGGTCCCGGGCAAAGGCGATGCTGTAGCGAGCAGTGCGCGCCTTGGCGGTACCCGATGGGGCAATTTGAACCACCGAGTAAGCCAGAGGCAGATCATTGCCGTCGGGCAGGGTGTGGTTGATGTGCCGCCAGGGGCCGGCAGGATCAGCTTTGCCGGGATTGAGCAGGGCTTCTACCTTGGGCTGGCTTTCGACGGTCACTGTCTCAGACCAGGTTTTGCCGCGCCAGTTTTGGCAGCCTTGGGCGATGAGCTCATCGCCGCTGAAGGCCAGATCGACGATGACGCCCTTGGCGTCCACCAGCAGCACCACATCGGCAGAGGCGCTGAGCAACTGCGCCAGGGCTTCAGGCTCCATGCCAGACAGCACCTCGACAGCTTTGTCCAGGTACCTGTCGGTCAGGAGGTTTTGCTCTGTGGCCATGGGCGTTCTTTCGTCCTATTCGAGGGATGCGCTGGCAAAGGTCCGCAGGCCCTAGGGCTGCAGGCTGACTCGTTTGAGCAGAGACTGGGCCAGGTCGGGCGCGGTGTCTGCATCCAGCATGACAGCATCGGCGCTGACCTGATCGGCAAGCTTGGGCTCGAGCATGAAGGCCACACCTCCAACAATCGTCAGAACATGGGGGTTCATGCTGGCGCGCCGGATCTGGTTGATGCAGTCATTGAGTCTGCCGATCTGCGCCACATTGCCCAGACTTAGCCCGACCACATCAAACCATTCCCGCTGGACCAGTGCCGATAGCGACCCGGTAGGCTGAATGAAGCTGGTCGATACATCCCAGCCGGCGCGGTAGAAGAACTCGGCGACCAGCGACAGACCAAAGGTATGCTGATCCCCCGGACTGGGCAGCAGAAGAATCCGCCGCTGTGGCTCGGGCCCCTCGCTGAGCCGCCCGCCCAGCCCAAAGGCCGCACTGTTGGCCCTGAGCAGTTGCTGCAGCCTTCCCATGGCTACCGTGACTTCCGTGAAGCTGCAGATATCGCAAGTCCAGTACTCACCGAGTTTGCGCGCCACAGGCGTGAGCAGATCCAGGAAGATGGCTTGCACGGAAGTGCCGCGATGGCGCAGTCCGGCCACCCATTCATGCAAAGCGGCGTCTTCGGCATGCAGCACAAGATGGGTCAGTTGATCGACGTCGCCCTCGTTGATGAACGAGGCGGCTGGGCGTGACACGGGCTCGGCCATGCCGTGGGCCAGCACCAGCCTCGGGATGATTTCACTGGCGACGGCGCGGGCCAGCAGCACCGTTTTCTCGCCCTCGTGAAGCAGTCCACCCACCGCACCAGTTGGCGTAGGTATTTCGGACAGGCTTTCCTGTACCGGTGAAGATTTGTTCTTTTTGCCTATCGAGCCCATCTCGGTCTCCTTGCGCACCCGGTCACTGCCGCGGACTTGGGCGCATGAGTTCCTGACTGAGGGTCTTCCAGCTTAAGGGATCCAGGGTCTCGCCCAAAAGCATGGTCGGCAGTCGGTGGAACAGTCCACAAGCCTGTTTTTACTTGTTAGGGGGAGCCAGGTCAAAGGTTTTTTTGCAAAAACCCGGATTTCCGGCACTTTGTTGTCAAAATAAATATACGTCAATTAAAGTTGACACAACAGCCAGACCCGACTAAATTGCTGGCATTACGGCAGAAATGACATTCAGAACAAAGAGACAACCCATGCGGCCTGAGCACCCCCGACCGCCCGCCCGGCGGCCGCTTTACACCCCGCAAGAGCGCCAAAGGCGCGATGCCAGCGCCTGGACCTGGATCCAGGGGCTGCTTGCGCCTGTGCAGTTTCTTGTCTTTTTGGTGAGTCTGGGTCTGGTGCTGCGTTTCCTTTGGACTGGGCAGGGCCAGGCCGCAGCCGAATGGTCCATCGTGATCAAGACTTTGGTGCTCTACACCATCATGATCACCGGCTGCATCTGGGAAAAGGTGGTGTTCGGACAGTACCTGTTTGCGCCGGCCTTCTATTGGGAAGACGTTTTCAGCATGCTGGTGTTAGCTCTGCACAGCGCCTATCTGGTGGCCTTGTTCCAGGGGCTGCTGGAGCCGCAAGCGCTGATGGGGCTGGCCCTGGCCGCCTATGCGGCTTATGTGGTCAATGCCGGTCAGTTTCTGATCAAGCTGCGGGCGGCACGCCTGGACGCAGCGGCCATGGCCTCTGGCGATGAGGCTGAGCAAAAGCAGGGGGTGCCCGCATGAGCCCGGTGATTCCTCTGCGCGTCGAAGCATCCGCCTGTCAGGACATGCCGGTGCTGCGCGAGCGCGGCCAGCGAGAGGTGTTTTGCGGCCTGACGGGCATCATTTGGTTGCACCGCAAGATCCAGGACGCGTTTTTCCTGGTGGTGGGCTCGCGCACCTGCGCGCACCTGCTGCAGTCGGCAGCTGGGGTGATGATCTTTGCCGAGCCTCGCTTTGCGACGGCCATCATCGACGAGCGTGACCTGGCCGGCCTGGCCGATGCCAACGAAGAGCTCGACAAGGTGGTCCAGCGCCTGCTCTCGCGCCGGCCCGAGATCAAGCTCTTGTTTCTGGTGGGCTCTTGCCCTTCGGAGGTCATCAAGCTCGACCTGTCCCGCGCCGCCACCCGCCTGTCGGCGCAGTTCTCGCCGCAGGTTCGGGTTCTGAATTACTCGGGCAGTGGCATAGAAACCACTTTTACCCAGGGCGAAGACGCCTGCTTGGCCGCTCTGGTACCCGAACTCCCCAGGGCGCCCCAGGCCGCGGCCGAGCAGCCTGAGCTGTTGGTGGTCGGCACTCTGGCCGATGTGGTGGAAGACCAGTTCCAGCGACTTTTTGCGGAGTTGGGCGTGCCGGTGCGGTTTTTCCCGCCGCGCCGTGCCGGCGACATGCCGGCCATCGGCCCCCAGACCCGCTATTTGCTGGCCCAGCCCTTTCTGGCCGATACAGCGCGGGCCCTGGATTCCAGGGGCGCGCAACGCCTGGCAGCCCCTTTCCCGCTGGGCGAGGAGGGCACTACAGCCTGGCTGAAGGCCGGCGCGAGTGCCTTCGGTGTTTCTGAGCAGCGCTTTGAGCAGGTAACCGCCGGGCCGCGCGAGCGAGCCCGCTCGGCCCTGGCCCGGCAGCGCGCGCTGCTGAGCAGCAAATCGATTTTCTTTTTCCCGGATTCGCAGCTCGAAATCCCGCTGGCCCGCTTTGTCTCACGCGAGCTGGGTATGCGGCTGACCGAGGTCGGCACGCCCTACCTGCACCGACAGCACCTGTCTGAAGAGCTGGCGCTGCTGCCGTCCGGGGTGCAGTTGTCCGAGGGCCAGCATGTGGAGCAGCAAATTGACCGCTGCCGCAGCAGCCGGCCCGACATCGTGGTCTGCGGCCTGGGTCTGGCCAATCCGCTGGAGGCCGAAGGCCTGACCACCAAATGGGCCATCGAACTGGTTTTCACCCCTATCCAGGGCTATGAACAGGCGGCCGATCTGGCTGAGTTGTTCAGCCGTCCGCTGAACCGGCGCCTGCGCCTGGCGGCCTAGGAGTACTCATGCAATTGACGCTCTGGACTTACGAAGGACCTCCCCACGTGGGCGCCATGCGTGTGGCCACCGCGCTCAAGGACGTGCATTACGTCCTGCACGCGCCTCAGGGCGACACCTATGCCGACCTGCTGTTCACCATGATCGAGCGCCTGCCGCGCCGCCCACCGGTGACCTACACCACCTTCCAGGCGCGTGACCTGGGTGGCGACACCGCTGAGTTGTTCAAGACCGCTGCCCGCGAGGCTTTTGAGCGCTTTGCGCCCAAAGCCATGATGGTGGGTGCTTCGTGTACCGCTGAGCTGATCCAGGATGACCCTGGCGGTCTGGCCAAAGCGCTGGATCTGCCGGTTCCGGTGGTGGCGCTGGAGTTGCCTTCGTACCAACGCAAGGAAAACTGGGGCGCGGCTGAGACCTTCTATCAAATGGTGCGCCACCTGTCGGCCGCTCCAGCACGGGCGCAGCGCCAGCCTCTGGCCAGCGACAGGCGCCCGAGCTGCAACATCCTCGGACCGACGGCGCTGGGATTTCGTCACCGCGACGATGTGCATGAAATCCGCAACTTGCTCGAGGAGTTGGGCATTGATGTGCGGGTGGTCGCGCCGCTGGGCGCCAGCGCCGCTGACCTGGCGCGCTTGCACGAGGCCGATTTCAACGTGGTGCTCTACCCAGAGACCGGCATGAGCGCAGCCCTGTGGCTGCAGCGCCAGTACCAGCAGCCCTTTACCCGCGTGGTGCCTATCGGCGTCAATGCCACCCAGGACTTTGTCAAGGAAGTCGCTGAGCTGGCCGGCATGGACGCTGTGCCTGATCTGCGCCAGAACTCGCGCGCCGGCTGGTATTCCCGTTCGGTCGATTCCACCTACCTGACCGGCAAGCGCGTCTTCATTTTTGGTGACGCCAGCCATGTGGTGGCCGCCGCCCGTGTGGCTGCGCAGGAGATGGGCTTTACCGTGGTGGGCTTGGGTACCTACAGCCGCGAATTTGCCCGTGAGGTGCGCGATGCGGCCAAGCGCTACGGCTGTGAGGCCTTGATCACCGACGACTACCTGGAGGTGGAAGAGCGCATTGCCGAGCTGCAGCCTGAGTTGGTGCTGGGCACGCAGATGGAGCGCCATATTTCCAAGCGTCTGGGCCTGCCCTGCGCCGTGATCTCCGCACCCATCCATGTGCAGGACTTCCCAGCCCGCTACTCCCCGCAGATGGGCTTTGAAGGCGCCAATGTGCTGTTTGACACCTGGGTGCATCCCCTCATGATGGGCCTGGAGGAGCACCTGATCGGCATGTTCCGGGGCGACGCAGAATTTCACGAGGACGCCGCACCCTCACACCTGGGCCGTGCCGGCATGCCGACCGCAGCCCGCAACCCGGTGCAGTCGCAGGATGAGCCTGCGGCGCAAACCATAGTTGCCGCCGAGCCTAGCGTGCCACCGGCCGAGCGGGCGCCCGCGCCGAGCGCCGCCGAAGGCGCCGTCATCACCACCTGGGGTGTTGACGCAGAAAAAGAGCTGAAAAAGATCCCCTTCTTCGTGCGGGGCAAGGCCAAGCGAAATACCGAGCTCTACGCCCGCGAGCGTGGAGTGCCTGTCATCACTGTGGACACACTGTACGATGCCAAAGCTCATTTCAGCCGCTGAAAGCCGAGCCGCCGCCCGCCACTTGAAGGCAGGAGGGACAGGTCCGCTCATGCGGGTCGTGCTGGTGACCATGGACAGCCATCTGGCCAGCGCTGCCGAGCGCGCCTTGGCTCAGTTGCAGCGCAGTGTGCCGGGCCTGCAGATGCGGGTCCATGCGGCTTCCGAGTGGGGCCATGATGCGCAGGCCCTCGAGCGCTGCCTCAGCGATATCGCCGAAGGTGACATCGTGATCGCCACCATGCTCTTCATGGAGGAGCACTTCCTGCCCGTGCTGCCAGCACTGCAGGCGCGGCGCGCCCAGTGCGATGCCATGGTCTGCCTGATGTCGGCCAGCGAAGTCAGCAAACTCACCCGCATGGGCAAGTTTGATATGCAGGCGCCCAGCAGCGGCCCGATGGAGTTTCTCAAGAAGCTGCGTGGCAAGAGCGCGCAGGCCGGCCAGATGAGCGCTGAGGAGAAAACCAGCGCCGGCGAAAAGCAGATGAAGATGCTGCGCCGCCTGCCCAAGATCCTGCGCTTCATTCCGGGCACCGCCCAGGATGTGCGGGTTTATTTTCTGGCCATGCAGTACTGGCTGGCTGGCTCGCAGGACAACATCCAGGGCTTGGTCAGCATGCTGGTCGATCGCTACGCCGCCGGCCCGCGCGCTGCGCTGCGCGGCTTAAAGGTGACGCCGCCGCTCGAATACCCCGAGGTGGGCGTTTATCACCCCAGGCTCAAGACCGAGACCAGCCAGCGTCTGTCTCAGCGGCTGTCCGATTTGCCCAGGGTGGCTACCAGCGGCAGCCAGGGCACGGTGGGGGTACTGCTGCTGCGCTCGTATGTGCTGGCCGGTAACACCGCCCATTACGACGGCGTGATCACTGCCCTGGAGGCGCGCGGCCTGAAGGTGGTGCCGGCCTTTGCCAGTGGTCTGGACAACCGGCCTGCGGTACAGGAATTTTTCATGAAGGATGGGCGCCCGACGATAGACGCTCTGGTCTCGCTCACCGGATTTTCATTGGTCGGTGGTCCGGCATACAACGATTCCCGGGCAGCGCAGGATATGCTGGCCGAACTGGATTTGCCCTACCTGGCAGTGGCTCCGGTGGAGTTCCAGACGCTCGACAGCTGGGGTGCCTCGGGTCAGGGCCTGATGCCGGTCGAAGCCACCATGATGGTCTCGATCCCCGAGCTCGATGGCGCCACTGGCAATATGGTCTACGGCGGGCGCGGTAGCGCTGGCGCTACAGCCTGTACGGGCTGCGCCAAGGGTTGCCGCTTCGAATCGGTCGGTGCGCATGACATGAACACCTGCAGCGAACGCGCGGACGCGCTGTCGGCGCGGGTGGCTCGCTTGATCGCCCTGCGGCGCTCCAAGCTGGCTGAGCGCAAGGTCGGCGTTGTGATCTTCAACTTCCCGCCCAACGCCGGCAATACCGGCACCGCCGCCTATCTGGGCGTCTTCGAGTCGCTCTACAACACCCTGGCTGCTATGCAGCGGCAAGGCTATGCCGTGGAGATGCCGGCCAATGTGGACGCGCTGCGCGAGCGCATCATCACTGGCAATGCCCAACGCTATGGCGCGCAGGCCAATGTGCATGCCTTGATTGCAGCCGATGACCATGTGCGGCGGGAAAAGCATCTCAAGGCCATCGAAGCGGCCTGGGGCCCGGCGCCCGGCCGCCAGCAAAGTGACGGTGCCCATTTATTCGTTTTGGGCGAGCGCTTCGGCAATGTGTTTGTGGGCATACAGCCCGCCTTCGGCTACGAGGGCGACCCGATGCGCCTGCTGTTCGAAAAAGGCTTTGCCCCGACCCACGCCTTTTCCGCCTTTTACCGCTGGCTGCGCGAGGACTTCGGCGCCCATGCGTTGCTGCACTTCGGCACCCATGGCGCGCTCGAGTTCATGCCCGGCAAGCAGACCGGCCTGAGCGCCGATTGCTGGCCCGATCGGCTGATCGGCGACATGCCCAATATCTATCTCTACGCCTCCAACAACCCGTCGGAAGGCACCATCGCCAAGCGCCGTGCCGCCGCCACGCTGGTGAGCTATTTGACGCCGCCGGTGGCCGAGGCAGGCCTTTACAAGGGCTTGAATGCGCTTAAAGAATCGCTGGAGCGCTACCGCGGTCTGGAGCCGCAGGCTGGCGCCGAGGCGCAGGAACTGGCCGAGCTCATTCAGGCGCAAGCAGCCGAACTGGACCTGGCGGTCTCTGAGCCCGCCTGGGGTCGGGACGCAGCGACCCACATACAGCGCGTCAACGATGCGGTGCTCGAGTTGGCCTACACCCTGATCCCTTATGGCTTGCATGTGGTGGGGCAGCCCATGGCACCGCAGGCGGTGCGTGAGACGCTGCAGACCTGCGCCAAAGCTTGGTACGAGCTGGACCTGCCCGCATCCGTGCTCGAAACCCTGGCGCAAGGCGGCTCGGCCCAGCAGGCCTGGCGGCAGTTGCAGGGCAGCGCACAGGCCGCCGCGCCGGCCGCGACGATCGAGCAGATGCAGGAGCTTGAGCGCACCCGCAGCGAGCTGCTCAAGGACAATGAAATCGACGGTATCTTGCGTGCACTGGATGGACGCTTTGTGCGGCCCGCCCCCGGCGGCGATTTGCTGCGCACGCCCGATGTGCTGCCTACCGGCCGTAATGTGCACGGCTTTGACCCCTTCCGAATTCCCAGTGCGTATGCGGTCAAGGACGGTGCGCGGCAAGCCCAGCGCCTGATCGAACGCTACCAGGCCGACGGCCATGCACTGCCGGAATCGATCGCCATGGTGCTCTGGGGCACTGACAACCTCAAGAGCGAGGGCGGACCGATCGCACAGGTGTTGGCCCTGATGGGCGCGCGCCCGCGCTTTGACAGCTACGGCCGGCTGGCTGGCGCCGAGCTGATCGCATTGGCCGACCTGGGGCGCCCCCGCATTGATGTGGTGATTTCCCTGTCGGGCATCTTCCGCGACCTGCTGCCCCTGCAGATCAAACTGCTGGCTGAAGCTGCCTTCCTGGCCGCCAGTGCCGATGAGCCGCTGGAACGTAACTTCATCCGCAAGCACGCGCTGGCCTACCAGGCCGAGCACGGCTGCGACCTGGAGACTGCCAGCCTGAGGGTGTTCGGAAATGCTGACGGCGCCTACGGCGCCAATGTGAACATGCTCGTCGACAACAGCCGCTGGGAAGATGGCGACGAGCTGGCCGAAACCTATAGCCGCCGCAAGGGCTTTGCCTATGGCCGCTCTGGCAAGGCCGTGGCTCAGGGCAAGCTGCTGGCCAGCGTGCTGGCCGATGTGGATTTGGCCTACCAGAACCTCGATTCGGTCGAGCTCGGTGTGACCACGGTCGATACCTATTTCGACACCTTGGGCGGCGTCAGCCGGGCGATACAGCGTGCCAAGACCGCCAAGGCCGGTGGCCAGGCCGCGGCGGTGGCGCCGGTCTACATTGGCGACCAGACCAAAGACAGCCATGGCGGCGGTACCGTGCGCACCCTCGGCGAGCAGGTGGCTCTGGAGACCCGCACCCGCATGCTCAACCCGAAGTGGTACGAGAGCATCCTCAAGCACGGCTACGAAGGCGTGCGCCAGATCGAGGCCCACCTGACCAACACCATGGGCTGGTCGGCCACCACCGGTCAAGTGCAGCCTTGGGTGTACGAGCAACTGACGCAAGCTTTTGTGCTCGACGAGCAGATGCGTCAGCGCCTGGCTGAACTCAACCCCACCGCTTCCGCCCGGCTGGCCAACCGCCTGCTCGAGGCCTCGGATCGCCAGTATTGGCAACCTGACCCCCAGGTGCTTCAGGCCCTCAGACAGGCCACAGAAGAGTTGGAAGATCGTCTCGAAGGCGTTTATGAAGGAGCCACCGCATGAGCATCGCTGCCGTACCCATCAGCAACATCCGCAAGTCATCCAAAGGCGAGGACGGCGAGGGTAGCGTCCAGGTCCAAATGGACCCGAGTGTCAAGATTGGAAATGCCAAAGTCTTTGCCGTTTACGGCAAGGGCGGCATTGGAAAAAGTACCACCTCGTCCAATCTGTCGGCCGCGTTTTCCCATCTGGGCAAGCGGGTGCTGCAGATCGGTTGTGACCCCAAGCACGACTCGACCTTTACCCTGACCAAGAAGATGCTGCCGACCGTCATTGACGCGCTCGAGCAGGTTGACTTTCATGCTGAGGAGCTGCGCGTGGAAGATTTTTGTTTTCCGGGCTACAACGGTGTGATGTGCGTCGAGGCCGGCGGCCCGCCTGCGGGCACGGGCTGCGGGGGCTATGTGGTGGGCCAGACGGTCAAGCTGCTCAAGGAGCATCACCTGTTGGAAGACACCGACGTGGTGATCTTCGACGTGCTCGGCGATGTGGTCTGCGGCGGCTTTGCCGCCCCGCTGCAGCACGCTGACCGGGCACTGATTGTCACTGCCAACGACTTCGACTCGATCTTCGCGATGAACCGCATCGTGCAAGCCATCGGGGCCAAGTCCAAGAACTACAACGTGCGTCTGGGCGGCGTCATCGTCAATCGCAGCGACGCCACCGACCAGGTCGACAAGTTCAATGGCGTGACCGGACTCAAGAGCATGGCCCACTTCCCGCTGCTCGATGAGATCCGCAAGAGCCGTCTGGCCAAGTCCACCATGTTCGAGTTGGAGGCCACGCCGGCTGTCAAGGCCGTACAGGACGAGTACATGCGCCTGGCCGCGTCGCTGTGGAAGGGCTCTGACCCCTTGCCGGCGGTTCCGATGAAAGACCGTGACATCTTTGACCTTTTGGGATTTGACTGACATGAACAGCACCGGATATCTGCAACGCCGCGAGCAGATCGAAACCTATTTCGATCGCACTGCGGCCCAGGCTTGGGAGCGTCTGACCTCCAACGCACCGGTGGGGCGTATTCGCGCCACCGTGCGGGCCGGGCGCGATCAGATGCGTGCCACCTTGCTGTCCCTTCTGCCGCAGGACATGCGCGGCATGCGCTTGCTCGATGCGGGCTGTGGCACCGGTGCGCTGGCCATGGAAGCGGCTGGGCGCGGCGCCGAGGTGCTGGCCATTGATCTTTCGCCCACCCTGGTCAAGCTGGCGGCCGAGCGCTATGCGGCGCTGGGGCGGGGCGGTGCGGGGTACATCGACTTTCGCTCGGGTGACATGCTGGCTGAGGAGTTGGGCCACTTTGATCATGTGGTGGCCATGGACTCGCTGATCCATTACGACGTGCCGCACATGGTCGAGGCCATGCAACGCCTGGCGGGGCGCACCAGCCAGTCCATCTTGTTCACCTTCGCGCCGCGCACGCCGGCGCTGGCCGTGATGCATGGCCTGGGCCGTTTGTTCCCGCGCAGCGACCGCTCGCCCTCGCTCACGCCAGTGTCTGAGCCGGTGCTGCGCCGCGGCCTGGAGCAGGGGCTCGGTCCGCTCGGATGGCGCGAGGGTTCGACCCAGCGCATCAAGAGCGGTTTTTACACCTCACAGGCCTGGCAGTGGCACGCTTGAATAAGTCATTTCTCCAGCCACCCGCCTGGCTGGTGGCTTTCGCCCAACGGCATTTGCCTTTTGCCGATGCGGCCTCCAGCCAATTGCCGCTGGGTCGTTTGCTGCGCCTGTCCCTTTTTCAGGCGGCCATCGGCATGACCACCGCCTTGCTGGTGGGCACGCTTAACCGGGTGATGATCGTCGAGCTGGGCGTGCCGGCTTGGTGGGTGGCGCTGTCGGTCGGCCTGCCCCTGCTGTTTGCCCCGGCGCGCGCTTTCATTGGCTATCGCAGCGACACCCATCCTTCGGCCCTGGGTCTCAAGCGCCTGCCGTATCTGTGGATGGGCAGCCTGCTGATGTTTGCCGGCCTGGCCATAATGCCCTTTGCCTTGCTCTTGTTATCGGACCCGCCGGAGGGCACCCTGTGGTTCGGCCGCTTGGGCGCAGCACTGGCCTTCCTGTTGGTGGGTGCCGGCATGCAGATTGCTCAAACCGCCGGCCTGGCGCTGGCCAATGATGTCGCCCCGGTGGACAAGCGCCCCCGGGTCGTGGCCCTGCTTTATGCCATGCTCCTGCTCGGTCTGATGGTGGGCAGCGCCATGCTGGGCTGGATGCTGAGCGACTTCACGCCTAAGCGCCTGATCCAGGTGGTTCAGGGCTCGGCGGTGATGGTGATCGTGCTCAACCTGTTTTCGCTTTGGAAGCAGGAGGCCAGGGCACCTAGCCGCGGCGATCGCGAGGCGGGTGGCTTCTCGCGCAACTGGCAGCGCCTCATGGCGGTGCCGCGCATGCGCCGCTTCCTCTGGACGGTGGGCTTGGGTACCGCCGCCTTCAGCATGCAGGACATCGTGCTTGAGCCCTTTGGCGGCGAGGTACTGGGCCTGGATGTCGGCTGGACATCATCGCTGACTGCATTGACTGCCGGCGGTTGCCTGCTGGCCTTTCTTTGGTCTGCACACCTGTCGGCCCGGGGGCTTGATACCTGCCGGCTCGCCGCCCTCGGCGCCTTGCTGGGACTGCCGGCCTTTGCCTGTGTGATTTTTTCAGCGCCGCTCGAGTCGGCCTGGATGTTCCGCCTTGGCGCGGCCCTGATCGGCCTGGCCAGCGGACTTTTTTCAGTGGGCATGCTCCTCAATGCCATGGAGATGCCGGATAAGGAAATGACCGGCCTGGTGCTCGGCGCCTGGGGGGCGGTGCAGGCCACCGCCGCCGGCCTGGCCATGGTCGTCGGCGGTGTGCTGCGCGACCTGGTTGGCGCGCTGGCCCAGTCCGGTTGGCTGGGCTCGACCCTGGATTCGCCGATCACCGGTTACAGCTTTGTTTTTCACTTTGAGATGTACCTGCTGTTTGTGGTGCTGATTGCGCTGGGCCCGCTGGTCAAGCGCCATCAGGACCTCAGCCGCAGTCCCCGCCCCCTGGGCCTGGCCGAGATGCCAGGCTGAACCCCGCATGAACCTGCACGCTTGCCCTGACTGAAGGAGAACCACCATGGAAACCGGCGCTATCACGCAGTACGTAGACGTTGCCCAGCTTGTGCTTTACGCCTTCTGGATCTTCTTCTTCGGCCTGATCTACTACCTTGCCCGCGAAAACCACCGCGAGGGCTATCCCATGGACTCTGGCCGTGAAAACGGGCCCAAGATCACCGGCTGGCCTGTGCCCGAGCCCGTGACCTACAAATTGCACGATGGCCGCGAGATCCTTGCGCCCGATCCGCACCGTCCCGATGGCCAATACAGCGCCAAGCCAGCGCATGGCTGGAATGGTGCGCCGATCGAGCCGCAGGGCAATCCGCTACTCGCTGGCGTGGGGCCGGGTGCCTGGGCCATGCGCGCAGACGTGCCTGACCTGACCCACCATGGTGAAGCCAAGATCGTGCCTATGCGGGTAGCCGCCGATCACAGCGTCGCAGTGCGTGACACCGACCCGCGTGGACTGCCGGTGTACGGCGGTGATGGGGAGTTGGCCGGCACTGTGGTTGATCTGTGGGTGGACCGCATGGAAATGATGTTCCGCTACCTGGAGGTCCAGACCCAGGGCGGCCGCCGGGTGCTCGTGCCCATCATGTTTGCCCGTATTCAGCGCAAGGCGGTGCAGGTGCATGCGCTGTTCGCCCATCAGTTTGAGGGCGTGCCTAGCACCCGTCATCCCGAGCAGATCACCCTGCTTGAGGAAGAGAAGATTCCCGCCTACTTCGGCGCCGGACTGCTCTATGCATCGCCCGAGCGCCAGGAGCCGCTGTTTTGAGCCAGCAGCACGAACACGAGTTCGAGGCAGCCCCAGGCCTGCCCGAAGCGCTGCCGGCGGGTGAGAAGATCCTCTGGCAGGGCGCCCCAGACTGGCGCCAGCTGGCCCTGCACGCCTTTCATGTGCGCAAGCTGGCGATCTACTTTGTGCTCATGATCGCTCTGCAAGGGCTGGTCATGCGGCATCAAGCGGCTGATCTCATCTTAGCTTCGCTCATGACCAGCGCCATACTGGCGTTGACGGCAGTCGGCATGCTGACCGCCATTGCCTGGTTTGCTTGCCACACCTGCCTCTACACCCTGACCAACAAGCGGCTGGTGATGCGGGTGGGCATTGTGCTGACCATGACCTTCAACCTGCCCCTGGTCCGATTGGCCGGCGCTGCGCTCAAGCCCCGCGGAGGCGGCTGCGGCGATATCGCGCTGCGCATCAAGGAGCCCGACCGCATCGCCTACCTGCATTTGTGGCCGCATGCCCGTGCCTGGCGTCTGAAGAACCCAGAGCCCAGCCTGCGCTGTGTTGCAGATGCCGCTGCAGTAGCGGGCAAGATCGCCCAGGCCTGGCGCGCAGCCAACCCGGGTGAAGCTGCGCTCTTGGGCCCACAGGGCGAGGCCCCGCCCAACTCGGTGCAGGGCCTGTCCCAGCCCATCTCCGCTTGAGCTGCACCGCCATGAGCATCGTCAAGCCCATGCCCACCGTTCGTCATCGGCCCTGGCCGCTGTGGCTGGGCTTGGCTTTGGTGGCGCTGATCATGGTGGCAGTGGCCTGGCAGCGCCAGCAGCCGGTCCAAGCCGCGCCCATGGGCGAGCTCAAATGGCAGCTCTTGCTGAGTTTTGAAGACCGGCCCGGGGGCGATATCGGCGTTATTGACGCTACCACTCAAAAAGAGGTGGCGCTGCTGCAGGGCGAACATGGGTTTGCCCGCGGTGCGCTGCGCACCCTCGCCCGCGAGCGGCTGCGTCGCAACCTTGGTCCCCAAACCCCTTTTGAGCTGTCGGCCTATGTGGACGGCAAGCTCGTGCTGCGCGACCCGGCTACCGGTGAGCGTGTCCATCTCGAATCTTTCGGCGCAGGTAATGCGGCGGTGTTTGCCCAGCTGCACCGCGTCGGACTGCCGCCCTCGTCCTCGCATCAAGGAGTCAAACCATGAATGCTGCCATAGCCAACGACCGCAACACCGATCATGTCGACCTGCTGATGAGTCGGGTCGAGAGTTCGGCCGATGCCACCGCCCGTGCCCTGGTCAACACCGTGCTCTCGCCGCGCTTCTACACCACCGACTTTGCCGCCTTTGACCGCCTCGATATCGAGCCGGTCCGCGCCGAATGGGACGTGATGATGGCCGAATACGAAGGCGACAACAACCATGACCACTTTCAGCGCGACGCGCAGTTTGCCGAAGAGGTCAAGCAGCTGATGCCGCAGCTCAGCCCCGAGCTGCGCCAGGAATTCATAGACTTCCTGATCTCCTCCCTGACCTCCGAGTTCTCCGGCTGCATTCTCTACAACGAGATTCGCAAGAACATCAAGAATCCGGACATCCGCCAGCTGATGACCTATATGGCCCGCGACGAGTCTCGCCATGCCGGCTTCATTAATCAGTCGCTCAAGGACTTCAACCTGGGCATAGACCTGGGCGGTCTCAAACGCAGCAAAAGCTACACCTTCTTCAAGCCCAAGTACATTTTTTATGCGACCTATCTGTCGGAGAAGATCGGTTACGCACGCTACATCACGATTTTTCGTCAGCTCGAAAAGCATCCCGACAAGCGCTTTCACCCCATCTTCCGCTGGTTCGAGCGCTGGTGCAACGACGAGTTCCGTCATGGTGAATCGTTCGCGCTGATCATGCGCGCCGACCCCAAGCTGCTCAGCGGTGTCAACCGCCTATGGATACGCTTTTTCATCCTGGCGGTCTATGCCACCATGTATGTGCGTGACCACAGTCGCCCGCTCCTGCATGAGGCCATGGGTCTGCATTCGACCGACTACGACTACGAGGTGTTTCGCATCACCTCGCAGATTTGCCGTCAGGTTTTTCCGGTCGAGCTCGACATTGATCACCCGAGCTTTCGGCGCGGCATGGACAAGCTGCTGCAAATTTCCCTGGCCCATCAGCGTGCCAAGGTGCGGGGCGGTCCAGTCGGGCTGCTGCTGCAGGGCGTGCATGCGCTGCGGGCGGTCTGGACCTTCGGCACGCTGTTCATGCTGCCGGTCAAGTCCAACGAGTTGCCGCAGCAGACCCGGATGGCCCCGGTCTGGTGAGTCGGGCATGAGCTGCGCGCACCGTCCTCTTGTGAAGCAAAGGCCTGCCCATGCCTGAATTCATGGAGTCCATCGCTGCGGCCTGTGGCTTTGCCCTGCTCAGTTGGTGGCTGGGCACCGGTGCCATCTTGTGGATGGTGCGGCTCAAGGCCTCGAGCTTTCGCTGGAGCCTGCTGCTGGCCTCGGCGGCCTTGATCCTGGGCCTGATTGGCGCGGCCTACAGTATGCGAAGCACCGGTGCGGCCTCTGCCTATTTGGCCTTTGCCAGCGTGATCCTGATGTGGAGCTGGCATGAGCTGGCCTTTCTGACCGGCTGGCTCACCGGACCACGGCGCATTGCCCTGCAAACCGGTGCGCGCGGTAGCCAGCGCTTGTTGCAGTCGATACAGGCGGTGGCCTACCATGAACTCGCGCTCTTGCTCAACTTCGCAGTCCTCTGGGCCCTGCAAATCGGCAAGCCCAATCATATGGCTCTGTGTACCTTTGCCTTGCTGTGGTGCATGCGGGTATCGGCCAAATTCAATTTGTTTCTGGGGGTGCCGCAGACCGGCGCTCAGTACCTGCCGGCCCACTTGAGCTATCTGGCCAGTTACTTCAAGCGGGCAGCGGTGACGCCATTCTTCTTCTTGACCTTGACCGGTTCAGCCCTGACGCTGGTCTGGCTGCTCGGGCAGGTCCATACCGGCCTGGTCAGTGCCACCACCGGCTGGGTGTTGCTGGCGACCTTGCTGGGTCTGGCCATCGTCGAGCATGTGCTGATGGCCTTCCCACTGTCGATTGAAAAGCTCTGGGGCTGGGCGATGAGCCCTGCGGCTTCCCGTCCACTGGCTGAGGCAGCGGTGCTGCCGACCTTGCCGGTGGCTTTACCGGTCCATACTGCGAAGGTCGATCCTCCATGAATGCTGTCAATTGGCTGGAGACCCGGCAGTTGCTGGCTCAGCGGCCGCGTGCTCTGGTCATCGGTAGCGGTTTTGGGGGGCTGGCTGCAGCCATACGTCTGCAACTGCGTGGCTGGCAGGTCACGGTGCTTGAAAAGCTCGACGCGCCGGGGGGCCGCGCCTACGTCCACCGGGTTGACGGCCATGTGTTTGACGCGGGGCCGACCATCATCACCGTGCCGGCACTGCTTGAAGAGCTGTGGCAGTTGGCGGGTCGGCGCATGGCCGATGATGTGATGCTCAAGCGCCTGGACCCGTTTTACCGCATCCGTTTTGACGACGGCGATCACTTCGACTACAGCGGCGATATCGACCGCATGCGGGCGGAGGTTCGACGCATCTGCCCCAGCGATGCGGCGGGCTTTGAAAACTTCATGCGTGAGGCCGATGAATGCCACCGTCTGGGCTTTGAGGCGCTGGGCACCCGGCCTTTTAACTCGGTGGTGGACCTTCTGCAGGCGATTCCTTCGATCGCGCGCATGCGCGGCTGGCGCAATTTGCATCAGATGGTGGCCGGTCACCTCAAGCATCCCAAGCTGCGCATGGCCATGAGTTTGCAGAGCCTGCTCATCGGTGGTAATCCGTATTCGGTGACCTGCGTCTACAGCCTGGTCAATGCGCTGGAGCGTCAGTTCGGTGTGCACTGGACCATGGGCGGCACCGGCTCCTTGATTCAGGGCATGGTCAAGCTGCTGCAAAGCCTGGGCGGCGAGCTGCGCTGCAACGCCCAGGTCGACCGTATCGAGGTGGCCCAGGGCCGGGCTAGCGGTGTCAAATTGGCTGGCGGCGAGCGACTGGAGTCCGATATCGTCGTGTCCAATGCCGATGCCGCTTGGACTTATTTGAACCTGCTCGATCCGCAGTGGCGGCGCAGTTGGAGCGACAAGCGCATTGCGCGCGGGCGCTATTCCATGAGCCTGTTCGTCTGGTACTTTGGCACCAATCGGCGCTACGACGAGGTGCCTCACCACATGATGATCCTCGGGCCGCGCTACAAAGGCCTGCTCGACGACATCTTCAAACACCATCGCCTGAGCAGCGATTTCAGTCTTTATCTGCACCGGCCCAGCGCGACCGATCCGTCCATGGCGCCCCCGGGCTGCGATACCTTTTACGTGCTCTCGCCGGTGCCGCACCTGGACAGCGGTACCGACTGGCGCGCGCAGGCCGAGCCTTACCGGCAGGCGGTCGCGCAGGCGCTTGAGCGCACGGTTCTGCCCGGTTTGTCCCAGCATATAAGGGCCTCGCTGCTGACGACGCCGCTGGACTTTCAGGACCGATTGCTGTCCTACAAGGGCGCCGCTTTCGGGCTGGAGCCTTTGTTGCTCCAAAGCGCCTACTTTCGTCCGCACAACCGCAGTGAAGACCTGCCAGGCTTGTTCATGGTGGGTGCCAGCACCCACCCGGGGGCAGGCGTGCCGGGTGTGCTGATGTCGGCCAAAGCCCTGGACCAGGTGGTGCCCGATGCCCATGATTACCTTGAGCGGGGCGTGCCCTCGCTGGTGGGAGCTTAAATGTTGATGCCGACCACCGAAACCCTGGCGCTGCGGCGCGAGCAGGACCTGCTGGCCTGTGTGGACCTGATGCGCGGCGGCTCCAAGAGCTTTTTTGCCGCCAGCCGGCTGCTGCCTCAGCGCATGCGGGCCGCCAGTATTGCGCTGTATGCGTTCTGCCGGGTGGCAGACGATCTGGTTGATCAGGCGCAAGAGCGCGGCGAGGACGTGCACGCCAGCCTGCAGCAGCTGCGTGATCGGCTCGACGACGTCTACCGGGACCAGCCACAGTCCTTTGTGGAGGACAGGGCGCTGGCGGTGGTGGTGCACCAGTACGAGCTGCCGCGTGGCTTGCTCGATGCCTTGCTCGAGGGCTTTGCCTGGGACGCCCAGGCGCGCACCTATGAGACGCTGGAAGATGTCCATGCCTACGGCGCCCGGGTGGCCGGCAGCGTGGGCGCGATGATGTGCTGGATCATGGGGGCGCGCAGTGCCAGCACGCTGGCGCGCGCCTGCGAGCTCGGTGTGGCCATGCAGCTGACCAATATCGCTCGCGATGTTGGCGAGGATGCACGCAACGGCCGCCTCTACCTGCCGCGCCAGTGGATGCGCCAGGCTGGCCTGGAGCCGCAGGATTGGCTGGCCCAGCCCAGTGCCTCACCGGCTTTGCAGCAAGTGGTCGAACGCCTGCTACAGGAGGCTGACAGGCTCTATCGACTATCGACAGCCGGCGTGGCCAACTTGCCGCGCGATTGTCGCGCAGCGATTTTGGCCGCTCGTCTGATTTATGCCGAGATCGGCCATCAGCTGCGGCGCGACGGGCTCAATCCCGTCGATCACCGCGCCGTGGTTCCCACCTCGCGCAAGATGGTTCTGCTTGGACGCGCCTGGTTGCCTGTGACGCCCTCTGCAGCCTTGGCGCTAGAGCCGCCACTGGCTGCCATCGCCTACCTGGTCGAGATTTGCGTCAGAGCCGGTGCTGCACCGGCCGCGCAGCGCAGCAAAGGCTGGGTGCGCCGTCCGGTGGGCGAGCGGGTCGGCTGGATGATCGAGCTGTTCGAGCGTCAGCAGGTGCTGCGGCGCACTGCGCGCTGATCGGCCGACGATTCGGCGCTGCCCTGCAGCGCTTGTAGCAGCATCTCTTTTTACAGACGCCGTGGCATGCGCCAGGGCAGCATGGCGCGCACCACCGGGTTGACCAGACGCGGCACACTGAGCGTTTCGTGAAAGCTGGTGAGCGACTGGCCGAGCATGGCGCTGCTGATCACGCTGCGCTGATAAAAAGGCGTGTCTTCCAGTTGCTTCAAGACTTTGACCGGCACATCGCTGCGCATGCGTCGGCTCAAGCCCCAGGCGGTGCGTGGCAGGCGTTTTTGGGGTGGGGCTTCAAAGTCAAGCACGCGACCATCGGGCATGAAGCGCAGCGCCAGCACATGACCTGCTGGGTCGTCAGGCTCGACGTCGTAGAGGACAGCCGTGCTGCCATCGGCCAGTTGCCCGCGCGACCAGTCCCAGTGCTTGAAACCCTTTTCGATAGGCTCGTCGCCTTCGTTCGAATCCAGGTAGGCGTGACCGCTCCAGCGCTGCTCGGGCTGGGACAGTTCCACCTCCACCCGCGCCTGTGGCGCGATCGGCCCCCAGTGGTGCCGCCCCCTGGCCTCCAGCGGGGTGGAAAAGTTAAAAAGCTGCTCCGGATAGAGTCGTACCTTTCCGCGCACCCGCAGGGGTATCGGAATGCCGATCTCTTCGATGTCGATGCACAGCGCCTGCCCGTCCCAGCTCACCTGGCTGGGCCCGATCTGGAAATGGCTGGCATCGCGTTGGCAGTGGCGTGCGCCACGCTCGGTCATAGCCCAGCGGCCCGCACCCGGGCTGTAGAGCGCGACGTTGAGCGCGCAGTGGTTCATGGGGTCGGCCTGGCCGCCGCGCCGGGCCCAGGCGTAGTAGGGCGAGAACACGCTGCCGACAAAAGCGATGATGGTCAGGCCGTGACGGCCGTCCGCGCTCAGGGCGTCGATGTACCACCAGAGGTAGCCGCCCGAGGGGACCGTCTGGTCAAAGCGAGGCTGTCCATCAGGGCCGCGGCCGCCAGTCGGCCCGACAGGGCTGCCATGGGCACTCCCGGTCCCGGATGCACGCTGCCCCCCGCCAGGTACAGGCCCGGCACCGGGCTCTTCGCTCCCGGCCGGGCGAAGGCCGACATCCAGCCGTGGGTCGCTTGGCCGTACAGTGCCCCGCCCGTGGCCGGAAACAGCCGATGAAAGTCCTGCGGCGTGGTGCGCAGGATCTGATGCGGCTGCGCCTGTATGCTCAGGCCGGATCGGCGCAGCAGGTCGAAGCTGTGGGTCTGACATTGCATGAGCTCCTCATCGGTCTGTGCCGTCGGTGTCTGGTCGCCACGGGCTGGTGCATTGACCAGGCACAGCAGCCTCTCGGGCCCCTCTGGACGGGGGCCGGTGCCACGGTCCTGTGCGCAGACGTAAACCGTCGGGCGTCTGGGCAGTCGCCCGGCAGAAAAAATATCTTCGAATTCGCTGGCGTAGTCGCTCTGGAAGAACACATTGTGCCGGTCTAGCTCTGGCCCCTCAACGGAGGCGTGGATGGACCAGGTCAGGGCCGAGAGCGAGCGCTGTGGGGCCTTGGCAGGTGCCGCCGTGCGCAGCGCGGGGCCCAGCAGGCCAGTGCGCAGCGCCGACATATCGCCATTGAAAACCACGCTGTCGGTCGGCAGCCGCTCGCCGCTTTGCGTGAGCACCGCGCTGACGCGACCTTGGCTCAGTTCGATGCGCTCGCAGGGGCAGCCGTAGCGAATGCGAGCGCCGCGGGCCTGCGCCAGCCGCGCCAGGCAGCGCGCCAGCTCATGCATGCCGCCTTGCACCGACCATACGCCGTCGAGCTCGACCTGTGCGATCAGCATCAAAGTGGCGGGCGCCTGCCAGGGTGAGGAGCCGCAGTAGGTGGCATAGCGGGCGAACAGCTGTCGCAGGCGTTGATCCTGAAAATAATGCCCCAGGCTGTCCCAGAGGCTGCGCATGGGGCCGATGCGGGTCAGCGTGGCCAGACCGCGTGCACCCAAAGCACTGCCCAGGCCCATGACATTGGGGTTGCTGCCGCGTATGAAGGGACCCTCCAGCGCTTGGTAGACCGCGCGCGCCGTTTGGCAAAAGTGCTCGAAGCGTCGCGCCTCGGCCGCGCCCGCGAAGCGCCCGACCGCGTCGGCCGACTGGCGGGCATCGGCATAGAGGTCTAAAGCGCTGCCGTCCGCCCAGAAGTGGCGGGCCAGCACGGGCAGGGCCGTGATGCTGAGCTCAGACTCCAGTTGCGTGCCCACGCTGGCCAGGATCTCGTCAAACACCCAACGCATGGTAAAGACGGTCGGGCCGCTGTCGATGGCGGCGCCATCGACGATGGGCTGACGGATCTTGCCGCCGGGGCTGTCGGCAGACTCCAGCACCGTCACGTCCAGGCCCTGGTGGGCCAGTTGCAGGGCGCTGACCAGTCCGGCCATGCCGGCGCCGACCACCACCACCCGGTGCTCAGGCATGGGCTGGCTCGAGCTGACTTTCGACCGGGCTGGGCCATTGACCACGGCTGTGCAACACCCGCATTCGCACGAACATCGACTCGGAAAAATACCCCCGGCTGTAAGCGTTCTCCACGGCGCGCTTGTGGGCACCGTTCATCGAGTAAGCCAGCATGGAGGCGGTGTCCTGCCAGACGCTGAAGGTGCACTGGCGCAGCAGCGGCGCCTCGCCCAGGCCCATGGCCAGAAGGCACCCGGGGCTGCGCCGTAGGTCGGCTTCGGTGGCCGGTGCCTGCTTCCAGAAGGACATGGCTTTGGCGGGTCTGATGCTGGCGCGGGTGAGGGCGGCCAGCCACTGTGGCTGCGGTTCGGCACTGACCAACTCGGGCAGTGGCGTGGGCAGCGGACTGCGGTCCCAGGACACGCCGTCCCAGGCGCCGCGGGCTGACTCCACAGACAGCAGGGCCGACCAGCAGCGGCCAGCGCGTTCCTGGAAAGCGGCCATTTGCGGGCCATCGAGAAAAGCCAGCGCATGTTCAGCCTGCTTGAACAAGGCGATCACGCCCTGGTGGGTGCTGCTGGGCCGCAGGCTAAAACCACCATTGTTGCCGCTGCCCATGACCTTGCTAAAGAGCAAACCTGGCACATCTTTCAGGGCCGAGTTGCCTTGCATCAAACGCAGCCAGCCCCAGCGCCTGTGCTCAGGCAGATAATCGATGAGCACCGCCACAGCGACTCCGCTCAAGGCGGGCGGGTCAGACTGCGGCTTGGTGTTCATGGCATGGAATAAAAAAGAGCCGGGGCGTTGAAGCGCCCCGGCCTGAAGAGCAAGACCTTACCGCTTGGCCGCAGGAGCGGCAGCGGAGGCTTGCAGGGCAGCTTTTGCGGCTTTGACCGGGGCCGAACTGGCCAGTACGGTGTCACGGCCGAGTTCGGGGTGATCCTTGAGCATGCCGGCGCCATACAGGGGCTTGTAAGCACCCTGGTGGCAGGTCGCGCAGTTGAGCTTGGCGACGTCGCCGAGTTCGCCTTTGCGGTGCCCCGGGAATACCTCGGTCAAGGTCTCCATGTAGTTCAGGTTGAGGTCGCGGGCCATGCGGATGCCATGCCATGCGGTTACGCGCTGGGGCGGTCCGCCCTCCCATTGAGCGATGTTGCGGGTGTTGTGGCAATAGGAGCAGTTAACGCCCAGGGAGGACGACATGTGCATCATCAGCCCATAGGTCCACTCGGCCTGCTTGATCGAGGCGCGGTTGCCTGAAGGCAGCGCCGTGTTGCCGTTGACCCGGATTTCTTCCTTGCCCAGTAAGAAGGGGGTGAAGGGGTCGTTGGGCAGCGAGGACAGGCCTACGGTTTTTGCCGGCGAGTTTTGCCCGGCGGTATCGCCAATGAAATTGGCGCCTTTGGGAGCGTTGTTGGCGGTGAACCAGATGTCCTTAGGAACCGGCTGGCCGCGGTGGCAGGTGAAACAGGTCACGCCGGTCTCGGCCACGTGATTTTTCCAGTCGGTGTTGATGTGCTGGGTCATCTCCACCATCTTGCGAGCCACCACTTTGGTGTACTTGCTTTCGTCGGCGAAGTTGGCCACGTTGTGGCAATAGGCACAGCCCTGCTCCGGTGCGATCCAGGCCGTCATATTGACCATCAGCCGGTTGAATTGCCCTACGCTCAAATCTCCCAGTACCTTGACGTTCTGGTAGACCTGACCGGCTTTCGGTCCGTCGGGCGAGGCCTGCGGCGTGGCCTCAGGTACTTGATTGGCCTCTTGCTGCTTCTCGACGGTGGCGGGGTTGTAGACCTGCACCATTCCGGTGCCGGCGTAGCCGTGCTGAACGCTGATGACGGGCGGCCGCTCGCAGGCGGCAAGCAGTGCCACCGAAGCCAGGCCCAGCAGCCTGAGGGCAGTTTGGATGGACGGCGTACTCATGGCTTGACTCCAGAAGGGGTGGCTTGCAGGGCCGGGTCAGTGACAGCCGGGAAGACATCGGGGTAGGGCGGTGCCACTCCGTGCTTGACGGCCCAAAGGTACCAGTTGTCGACCACCGTGCCGGTCAGCAAGATGCCGATACCACCGGTGAGTGTGGTCAGCACGGCGAACCACCAGGCCCAGCGGTGAATCGATTCCATGGAGGCGTTGAAGCCCATGGTCCAGCGCCAGAACAAGGCGGCGCGCTCGCTGGCGGTACCGCGATCGACGATTTGCTCGATCTCGCGCTCGCCGCCGTAGCGGCCCACTGCCAGGATGGTGGCGCCGTGCATGGCAAACAGCAGGGCTGAGCCATACAGGAAGGCGATCGACAGGGCGTGGAAGGGGTTGTAGAACAGGTTGCCGTAGCGCAGAGAGAACGCGGTCGTCCAGTCCAGGTGCGGGAAGATGCCGTACGGGACTGCCTCGCCCCAGCTGCCCATCAGCACCGGCCTGAATAGGCCGAGCACCAGGAACAGCCACATCGCCGACAGGAAGGCATAGGGGATGTGCATGCCCAGACCGAGCTCGCGGGCTCGCCGCCAGGTGCGGGCGAACCACAGCAGCACTGACATCAGCAGGAACAAACTGGCCAGCAGGTACCAGCCGCCCTGGTTCATCGGCGGGATGCTCAGCCCGTACTGCGGCGGCGGCGGCTCCAAGGCCAACCAGAACAGTTGGCGGATGAACTGAATGGGGTCCCAGTTCACCTGGGCCAGCATATTGAAGCCGATGATGTTGAAGGCCAGGGTGCCAAAGATGAGGGACGCCAGACCGAGGCCGCCCAGATAGATGGGCCCGAGTTGGGCGTTGCCCAATTTGCCCAGCCAGTAGCTGATGAAAGGCTGGCCGGTGCGTGGGCTGTTGCCATGGCCCAGTTCCACACCTGGCGAGACGGGCCCGACCGCGTTGACGGTGGTGAAGATGTTTTGATATTGCGGCATGCTCAGATCTCCTTGCTCACTGCAGGGGCCATTGCGACCAGATCGGCAGGTTCAGCCACCAGCCCCACCACTCAGGCCAGCCCCGGGTCCAGAAGGGGCCGCTGAGCACGATGCACAGGGCACTGAACAGGCCAGAGGCCAGGGCCAGGAACAGTCCCAGGCGGTGTATGCCCAAGGTACCGATCGAATACCCGATGACGTCGCGAAAGAAGGTGTCTTCATGTTCAGGCGTCTTGACCTCCTGGCCACGGCCAGGATTGGTCGACGAGAGAACCAGGCCACCGTGCAGCGAAAGGGCGAAGGCGGTGGTGAAGAAAAAGCTCACCGCGATCATGTGCGCGGGGTTGTAGTGAAAGTGCAGGTACTGATAACCCACGTTGGATACCCAGTCCAGATGGCTGTAGATCCCATAAGGGAAGCCATGGCCCCAGGCGCCCATCAGCACCGGGCGGACCACCACCAGGGTGGCGTAGGCCACGATGGCTGCGCCAAAGGCCACGGGGACGTGGTAACCCATGCCCAGCTTGCGGCAGATTTCCACCTCACGCAGTGCCCAGGAAATAAAGGCGCCGAGCGCGCAGACGGTGATCAGCTGCCACAGACCGCCTTCGAGAAGCGGCGCAAAGCGCAGGCCATACGACAGGTCTGGTGGCGCGATGCTGATCTGCCAAAGATTCCAGGTGGGTCCCATCGCTGCACCCCAGAGGATCAGCGCGGTCCCCAGGAAGGCGAAGAAGATCGTCGTGACGCCGAAGAAGCCGACGTAAAAAGGGCCGAGCCAGAAGTCGAACAGGTCGCCACCGAGCAAGGTGCCGCCGCGGACTCTGTATTTTTTTTCAAAGTTGAGCATGGCCATGGTCAGGCTCTCCTGTCGATTGAGAGATAAAGGTTTTTTCGATTACGGCGCAGACGCCTTGCGACGCCTGCGCCGATTCCCGGTCAGGACTTGGCCGCTGGGGTGGGTGCGGGCAGTGGTGCGTTCTGTGCTGCAACCGGTGCCTTGCGGGCGCCGTCGAGCCAGTTGAACTTGTTCGTGCTGAGCAAGATGAGGTGAATCATCGCTGCCAGACCGAACAGGAACACGCCTTGGACCACCATGGCACGCAGGGGGTCGTAAAGTCGCCAAATTCTCCACATGGTTTTTCTCCTAGATGATGTGAGACATGAATGTGTAAACAGCCGCATGGACGCCCGAAAAGATGCTGCTCTTTTGCTCCGCACCGGGCAGCCAGCTTTGCCAGTGCACACCGAGCAGTTGGCCCAGTAAAGCGATGGCAAGCAGAAGCACGAAGCAGGGCACAACGATCAGCGCAAGCATGAGCTTGTCTTCCCGGCGGGCTGGCTTATTGCTGGAATAAGACATGTCGTTCATGAGGTTGTCTCCATTCAAAGGCCGGTTTAGATCAGAACCAGGGGCGCCACGCCCACACCAGAGCATGGGCGATCACGGCAACTGCCGTGAATCCCACCAGACCCTGGAAGTAGTAGGTGTGGAACTCCTGAGCCTCTTCGTCGGTCAGTCCGGAAATGGACGTGCGATTCGACATACGAATGCTCCTTTTCAATCAAGGCCGCAAGGCCTGTCGCTGCGCGCAGCCCGCGCAGCCTGGGCGTCCACAGCACCTTTGCTGCGGCATGGGATGGACCGCGCCGCAAGGCGTGGGTCACACAAATGTCGAGAGCGGCTCATGCCGGCTCCCCCAGTCCTAGCGCCAGGCCGGCGCTACGCACCAACTCCTCGGTCACTTCGGGCAGATCTTGTTCATGCGCGCTGCGCTCGGCCTGATCGCGCAGGCGCTTGGCGGCAGAAATTTGCACCAACACCGGCTGCCGTGCCACCAGATCAGCTAGTGCCGTCTGCGCCTGCTGCTGCCAGGGCCGCTGTGCCCGCTCGCGCGCCAGTGTGGGCTCGACCCGGTCCATGTCCGTGCCCAGGGGCAGGATGTGAAACAGCGCATCAAACAGCGCGTTGCAGACTTCCTGGATCAGATAGGTGGCGCCGCTGTAGCCCATGAAGGGTGTGCCGGTGTGCCGCCGGATGATGGCGCCAGGGAAGGAGGCAGGAATGAAGGCTGCCCGCATCGGACTGCTGCCGCCAGCCTCGCTCATGTACATGCGTTCGTTGTAGCTGCCAAAAAGAATCAGCGGCATCTGCTTGTGCACCAGCTCGCGCACCTGGGCGTTGTCGGTCTTCTCGCCCGGTTTACGCGAGACCGCGAACTTGCAGGGCAGGCCCATCTCGATCTCGAGGAAGTTGCGCAGGCCCCGGGCATAGGTGTCGGTGGCCACCACCGCGAAGCTGGCCGTGGCAAAAAAGTCTTGCGTCACCGAACGCCAGAGGTCCCACACTGGCTTGATGGTGGTGTGGCGCTCGCGCTCGATGAAGGGCTCGGGATCGAGGTCGAGCAGCTGACCGAGGGTGCGCAGGAACTTGGTGGTGCTGTGCAGGCCGATCGGTGCCTGCAAGTAGGGCCGCTCGAGGGCTTCGCACAGCAGGCGGCCGAATTCGCGGTACATGCAGATGTTGACATCGGCTTCGACCAGGCGCGAGACATCGGCCAAGTGGCTGCCCAGCGGGAACACCAGATTGATCTCAGCGCCTATGCCCTGCACCAGGCGGCGAATTTCCGCCAAATCGCTGGCGCTGTTGAAGGCGCCGTAGCTGGGGCCGATGATGTTGACCCGCGGCCGCTCGCCTGCCTTGCGCTCGCGCTTGGGCACCTTCTTCATGCCGTATTCAGTCCACAGCCAGAGCATGGCGCGGTTGGCGCATTGCCATTGGTCTTCGTCGATGGTGCGCGGCAAAAAGCGCATCAGGCCAGTGCCCTCGGGGGTGACGCCGCCGCCGATCATCTCGGCGATCGAGCCGGTGACCACCACGGCCGGCAGGTCAGGGTCGAGCGAGCCGTGCGCACGCTTCATCGCGCCTTCGGTGCCTTCGCGGCCCAGTTGTTCTTCGGCCAATCCGGTGACCACTATCGGCAATTCATGCGGTGGCAGCGCATCGGTGTAGTGCAGCACCGAGGTCACGGGCAGGTTCTCGCAACCCACCGGTCCGTCGATCACCACCTGCAGGCCCTTGATCGCGGTAAACACATACACCGCGCCCCAATAGCCACCGGCGCGGTCGTGGTCGAGCACCAAGGGTGTCTTGCCGCTCATATCGGGTCCTGAGATGGGCTCGCTCATGACCCCATCTCCTCGGCCTTGGCTTTTTTGCGCTTCTTCTCAGCCATGCGCCGCATGTCGGCTTTGAATTCCGGGTGCATCACCGGCGGCTCCTGCCAGACGCCAGCTTCATCGCCGATGCCCACGCTGCCAAAGAAATCCTTCATCGCGTCAAAGCGGGCCTGGTTGCCCATGGCCGCCTGTACGACCTGGATCAGTGAGCCCACACCGGCTGCGCCCATCAAGGGCCGGGCGGAGATCAGGTTGGTGAAGTACAGCGAGGGGATGCAGGCCTCTTTGGCGGCCTGCACCACAGGCGTGGTGCCAATGGCCAGCTGCGGCTTGAATTCGCGCACGGCGGCGATGTCCTGCTCCAGCGAGGCGCGAAACTGCACGTGCACGCCCTTGGACTGCAGCCAGGCCGCGTCATGGGCGTTCCAGGGGGTGGCCGGGCAGGCCGAGCCCACATAGGGAAGCTCGGCGCCGCATTCGATCAGCAGACGGGCCACCAGCAGCTCAGAGCCTTCGTAGCCGCTCAGGGTGATACGGCCTTGAATGCGCGCTTGTGCCAGCAGGCCGCGCATGGCGCCCAGGGTCTGGTTGCGCGCCAGATCGATCTTCTCGCTGGCCACACCGCAGGCTTGGCCGATGGCGCCGAGCCAATCATGGGTGCCCTCGATGCCCACCGGAGCTGAGCCCACGATGGGCCGGCCGGCGGCCTGGAATTCGCGCACGCTGGCGGTGTAGAAGGGGTGTATGGCGGCCACTGCAGAGCAGTCGAGCGCTGCATACAGTTCGCGCCATTCGCGGGTCGGTACGGTGGCGCCGACGGCTAACCCCATGGGCGCAATCATCTGGCCGATGATGACGGGATCGGCCGGGAACATTTCGCCCAGCAGGCTGATGGTGGGCGCTCCGGTGCGGGCCTGCCGGGGTTGGGCCACCGGGCCAGCCATGGCTTCTTCGCGGGCGTAGCGCAGCATCGCGCCGGCCAGTACGTCCTTGGCTTCGGCATGGGTGGGCACACCAAAACCGGGCACGTCGATACCGATGATGCGCACGCCGTTGATCTGCTTGGGCAGCAGTTGCAACGGCACGCCGCTGGCGGTGGGCACACACAGGTTGATGATGACGATGGCATCGAGCTTGTCGGGGTCGGCCTCGCGGTGCACCGCCTCGCGGATGTCCTCGAACAGCTTGCCGGTGACCAGGGTCTCGGAGTTGAAGGGCACATAGCCTACGCTGCGCCGGGCGCCGTAGAAGTGCGAGGTGAAGGTCAGACCGTAAACACAGCAGGCCGAGCCCGAGAGGATGGTGGCGGTGCGGCGCATGCGCAGACCCACCCGCAGCGAGCCGAAGGCTGGGCACATGCTTTGCGGCTGGTCGTGCGGGCCCTTGGGGTAGTCTTGCGCATACTGCTCCAGCACCTCGCTTTTGCCGGCGCTGGCTGCAGCCTTGAGCAATTCGTCCTTGCCGGCGTGGCAGCCCAAGCCCTGCTCGGAGGTGGCCGCCGGGTTGGGCAGTGGGGTGATGGGTATGGATTTCATGGCCCGCTCAGACGGTTTCGTAGACGACTTCGAGGCTGGGCTTGACGATCTGCTGCTTGCCGGTCATGTCCACCTCGGTGGCCGGCTCGAGCACCACATCGCGGCCGACGGCCGAGGCGCTGAACAGGCCCAGCAGGGCGTCTTGCGTCAGCGGTGTGGGACGCTGTGGCGGCGCCTCGCCCACGTTGGCAGCCAGGCTCTCGAACAGCGGACCCCAGTCACCACCGGGCTTGCCGATGATTTCGTAGCTGGCACTCTTGCGGCGGATGTCTTCATGGGCCGGAATCGCTGCGAGCACCGGTATGCCGGCCAGCTCGGCGAAGGCCGCTGCCTCGCCGGTGCCGTCGTCCTTGTTGATCACCACGCCGGCAACACCGACATTGCCGCCGAGCTTGCGGAAGTACTCGACTGCCGAGCAGACGTTGTTGGCCACATAGAGCGACTGCAAGTCGTTGCTGGCCACCACGATCACTTTTTGGCACATGTCGCGGGCAATCGGCAGCCCGAAACCACCGCAGACCACATCGCCCAGGAAGTCCAGCAGCACGTAGTCAAAACCCCAGTCGTGAAAGCCCAGCTTTTCCAGGGTCTCGAAGCCGTGGATGATGCCGCGGCCGCCGCAGCCGCGACCGACTTCCGGGCCGCCGAGCTCCATCGCGAACACGCCGTCGCGCTTGAAGCAGACGTCACTGATGGACACCGGCTCGCCAGCGAGCTTTTTCTTGGACGAGGTCTCGATGATGGTTGGGCAGGCCTTGCCGCCAAAGAGCAAGCTGGTGGTATCGCTCTTGGGGTCACAGCCGATAAGCAGCACTTTCTTGCCTTGCTGGGCCATCATGTAGCTCAGATTGGCCAGGGTGAAGCTTTTGCCGATCCCGCCTTTGCCGTAAATCGCAATGATCTGGGTTTCCTTGGTCGGTGCGCCGGTGGCCACGGGCGCCGGTTCAATGGCAGCCTCCTGGCGCAGTTGCTGTACGAACTGGATGGTCTGGGCGGGGGAATTGGGGCTCATCAGTGTCTCCAGTCAAGAATCATCTTTAGGCAGTTGCTGTCGCCAAAAGCCTGTTCATAGGCTTCGTGCGCTCGCCCTGGGCTTTGGGTGTGAGTGATCAATCCGTCCAGCGAGAGCCTGCCGTCATGAACCAGTTCGGTGGTGGCCAGCAGGTCGGCCCGCTTCCATTCGGAGGCCACGCGGATGGTGGCCTCGCGCATGAAGGCCTGCGGGTAGGCAAAGCTGATGTCTTGCTTGTAAAAGCCGGCCAGCACCACCTCACCGCCGGGCTTGAGCCGCCCGATCAGGGAATTGATGATGGAGGCATCGCCGCTGACGTCATAGATGGCCGGATAGTCCTTGCGCTCGTCGTCCTTGGGGTCGATGACGCTGTAGCCTTCGCCGCCGGTGCGCCGCTCGGCATGGGTTTCCCAGACCACCGGCGCTGGCGCGCCAGCGGCCACCGTCAAGCGAGCCAGCAAGCGGCCCATGATGCCGTGGCCAATGATGAGCGCCGGCGGTGCCGCTGGCTCCCGGGTACCACCGACGGCCACGCTGTGATAGGCGGTGGCTGCCAAGGCGAGCAGGGTGGCTTTTTGTTCCAGGGCGGCCTGCACCTTGACTACACGGGCGCTGGCGGCCACCAGGCGGGAGCCGGCGCCACCGAAGAGGTTGAAAACGCCTTCGAAGCTGTGCGAGCCCGGCACAAACACCCGATCGCCCAGCGCCAGGCCTTCATTGCCCTCGGGGTGCATGCGCACGATGTGGCCGGTGGTCTCGTAGCCTGGCACCAGGGGATAGCCCATGCCGGGGAAGGCGGGCATGCTGCCGTCCCAGAGCAGTCGCTCGGTGCCGGTGCTGATGCCGCTGTAATCAACTTCGACTTCAATCTGGCCGGGGCTCAGTTCGCGCAGCTCCAACGACTGCACCGACAACTGGCGCGGGCTTTGAAACACGATGGCAGAGGCTTTCATGACTGCATTCTTGAGTTGACATTGTCATGTGTCAACTTAAATTGACGAATCGGGCGAGAAACTAGGGTAAACACTTAGTTTTCTGGGCTGAATGAGGGAATTGCTCAGGCTTTTTGGGCCAGGAGCAGGCTGCCGTGCAGGGGCACGGGGTTGGCGATGGTGCGCACCGATGTGAAGCCAGCTTGGCTGATCAGGGCGCTGAGCTGGGCCGCAGTGCGCAGCCGCCCCCGGCCCATGGCCAGCAGGTAGAAGTGAAAGTAGGCGTCGCTGCGGCTGGCCTGGCCGCCGGGCTCGGCCATGGGCTCGGCCAGCAGCAGCTGCCCGCCCGAGGGCAAGGCCGCATGGATGGCGCGCAGCAGTTCGAGCACCGCCTCGTCGGCATGGTCATGGGCGACCCGCAGCAAGGTGATCAGGTCTGCCCCAGCCGGCAGGGGGTCGCTGCGAAAGCTGCCGCCGTGGCAGGCGATGCGCTCGCTCAAACCAGCCTCGGCCACCCGCTGGCGTGCCAATTCAGCCACCGGCGGCAGGTCCATCAGCATGAGCTGCAATTGCGGTGCATGGCGGGCCAGGGCCATGACCCAGCTGCCATGACCACCGCCAACGTCGAGCACCTTGCGGTGCTGGGCAAAGTTGTAGGCGACCAGCAGTTCCTCAATGAGAAAGCGCTGCGAGCGGCCCATGAGCTCGGAGTAACGGGCGCTTTGGCCAGCGTCGGCGCGGGCTTGGCTGAAGTCGCTCAGGCTGAGCGAAGTAGGGCCTGCCGGGGCGGACGTTGTCGGGCTTGCCTGGGGTGGCGTCGAAGCGGCCGCCCGGCCTTCCTCGGCGGCGCCGGTGGGGTAGGGCCAATAGGCATGCATGCCCGAATGCTCGGGGTGTTGCAGCAGGGCCAAGGGGTCCCTCAAATCGGCGTAGAGCAGGGCGTTGTGTTCAATCATGGCCCGCAGGCCGGCGTGGGCCGCCACCGGGGTGCCCAGTGGGCCCAGGCCGTAGCGCGTGCCCCGCGCTTCAATCAGCCCCAGGCTGATGGCCGAGCCCAACAGGCGCTGCAGGGCGTCTGCCGGCAGGCCGCTGCTGTGCTGCAGCTCAGCCAATGTGGCTGGCTGCTCCAACAGGCGCTCAAACCAACCCAGGCGCACACAGGCCAGCAGCACCTGGCTGTGCACAAAACCGGCCATCACATCAAACAGTTGCTGCGCCCGCCGGCGCATGATCCAGCGCCCCACAGGGTTGAGCAGGGCCCAGCGGTAGAGGTCCGGGCTGCTCAGCCAGCGGTCGAGCCTGGCCAGCCAGCGCTCGCGCCAGCTGGCGTCGGCGCTCATCACAGCCGCCGACACGCTCATGCCAGGCCAGGCTCCATGACGCCGCGTGCGATCTGCTCGCGTGCGTGCCGGGGCAGCAGCCGTTCGGATTCGGCCAGCACCAGCTTTTGCATGGCCGTGCGGGCCGGGCAGGCTGGCACCGAGTCGATGGCCGCTTGCATGAGTTCGCGGAAATAGTTGACCGCACCGACCAGGCCCAGATCGGCCGCCGAGCTGGGCCGGCCGTGGTGGGCGTCTTGCCCCTGGGGCTTGCCGATGGCCAGGGCCTGGCCCATCACATCGCGGATGTCGTCGGCCACCTGATACGCCTCGCCCAGGCAGTCACCCAGGCGGCGCCAGGGCTGGGGGTCGACCCCGGCGGCAATGGCGCCGGCGCAGGTGGAGGCCACAAAGAGGGCGCCTGTTTTGGCACGCTGGTACTGGCTCAGGGCTACCTTGGGTTCGCATTCCCAGGCTTGCCCGGCGACGATGCCCTCAGGCGCGCCGGTGCCCTCGCACACGATCTGCATCAGCGGCGCCAGCCTCTGGGGCCAGCGGGTGCCGGCCCAGGCCAGGGACTGGAAGGCCAGAATGATGAGCGCGTCGCCGGTCAGCAAGGCCAGCGGCTCGCCGAACTGTTTGTGGACAGTAGGCAGGCCGCGGCGGATGTCGGCGTCATCGAAGCAGGGCATGTCGTCGTGCACCAGCGAGGCGCAATGCAGCAATTCGATGCTGATCGCGGCCGCACTGCTCAGAGCCTGTGCATCGTCGCCGCAGGCGGTGGCCACTGCCAGGCACAGCTGAGGCCGGATACGGGCGCCGCCCGGGAATACCGCATGGCGCATGGCGGCCAGCAGCCGAGGCGGCGAGCCGGCGGTTTGGACCCTGGAAAACTGTTGCTCGAGCGCTTGCTCGATGCGTTGGTTCATGCTCATGGGGTGCCTCCGGCGTCGCGATGTCACTGAAATAGGACATCAATAAGTGTCAATTTAACATGACACAAGGGCTTGTCAAGTCCGGATGACGCATTTGGGCGCTTGTCTGAGCAGCCTAAGCCCCGGTTTAACCCGGTCCGGCACCTACCTGGTTGCGGCGCCAAAGGGTGCGGATTTTCTGGCCGTCGCGCTGGACCAGGGCCTGTTGGCGGATCTGCAGATCGTCCTGGCGCAACTGGCCGGCGATGCTGAAAAACGCTGAATTGATGCTGTGGCGGCCGGCGTCAAAGGCCAGCGGCGGGCTCAGAGCCGCGTTGGCCTGGTCCATGGTCTGCCAGGGCTGGCGCTGCCGGGCTTGCACCATCGCGCGGGCCTGGCCCAGGGGCAAGCCCTTGAGGCTGGCGCTGATCAGTTCGGCGCTGGCGGTGTTGAGGTTGAGCGGGGTGCGTCGGGGCAGCAGGCTGACATGGGGCGCCAGCCGCTCGATCTGGGCCGGGCTCAGGCCAATCCAGACGAGTTGATCGACTTGCTGGGGCATGAAGGGCGCCGACCGGCTGTCGGGCAGGCCCGTCTTGGCCGCCGCCTGGCGCAGACCCTGGGCGATCTGGCGGGCCAACTGCGGCGGCAGATCAACGAGCTCGAACAGGCGCTCGGCCATCTCGACATCGGGCTCGGACACCTTGCCCTCAAGCACCAGATTGCGCAGGTTCAAGCGCGCCTGCATGTCTTCGATGCGGCCCGAGAGAAACACCCCGTTGAGATCGGCCAGGCCACTGGCATTGGCGTCGCTGGCCAAAAAGCTCGACAGGCGGGCCTCTTGCAGCGGCAGCGCCCAGGGCTCGCCCAGGTGATCGCTGCCGCCGCTGCGGCCATCCTCGCGCAAGATCAGGCAGGCCCAGTCGAGCGCGCCTTGCAAGATCCACTGCGTCTGCTGGCGCTGCCGCTCATGTCGCTCGACCTCGCTGAGTCGCCATTGCTGGGCCAGGGCCGCAGCGGCCAGGCTGGCGACCAGGCTGACGGTCAGCATGGCGCTGATCAGTGCCGCCCCCGCCTGCGGCCAGCGGCTGCGGCCCTTGGCTTTTCTGTTCATGGTCTGGGGCCTTCAGGGCTCAGGCTGTCGTAGGGGCGGGACCAGTCGAGCACCAAGGGGCCGCTGACCGCCTGCTCGCGGCTAAGCTGCAGCAGCAGGCGCACACCGTCGGGCACGCCCGCAGCCTGGCCTGAGGCGGGAGGCGTCTGCCCTGTTTTCTGATCGTCGGCCGACAGGGGATTGCTCCAGCTGTTGTTGCGGAAATAGCGCAGCTGCCAGCCCTCGATACCGTAGATCGCCACTTCCCTGGCGATATCGTCCTGGCTGGGGTTGCGTGCCCATCTCTGGGCCTGGGCCCAGGCCTGGCTCAAAGTCTCACGCTCGCTCAGCGGCGGCGATTGCCAACGCACCCAGCTGCCCCGGCCCTGGTGCTGGTCAGCGATCACCCGGCGGCTCCAGGCCACCACCCGCAGGGGCTGCTCGGGCAGGCTGCGGTCGACGCGGGTGATGCGCAGCACCAGGCCGTCAAAATCCATAGGCGGTGTGCCTTCGGTGTCGACCATGGCTTGCAAGTCGGCGTTCCATTGCGCCAGCCCGGTTTGCAGCCGCGATACCTGGACGGTCTGCTCCTGCACCTGAGCGCGGGTGCGCAGCAGCACGTCCAAGCCACGCCAGCCCACCAGGGCCAGCACCGACATCACGGCGATGGCCACCAGCAACTCGATCAGGGTGAAGCCGCGTATGCGCTGCATGCTCAAAGGTTGCCCATCACCGCCACCAAGCTGAGCAGGGGCCGTTGGTCTTGGCTGCGCACCCGGGCTTCGACCCGGCGGAAGTTGGGGTTGGGCGTGGCGCTGACCACCAGGCTGCCCTGCAGGGTCTGCCCGCCTTGTTCGCAGTCAAAGTCGCCCTGTCCGATGGCCGGCAGTTGCCGGCCCAGGCGCAGGCGCACCAGCTCGTTTTCGGCGCACAGCTGCGCCAGCAACTGCTCGCTTTGGCGCTGCGCGTTTTGCACCAGCGCCCCGCTTGAGCGCAGGCCAGCGGCCAGCGCCACCGCCACGATGGCCAGCGCCACCAGCACTTCGACCAGGGTAAAGCCGGGGGAGCGCACGACGGGCCGCGCAGTCATGGTTGGCGTATCTCGAAGGGGCCCAGCCCGTCTGTCGCGATGCTCAGCGTCTGCTTGCGCAGCTTGAGGGTGATGGCCTGGGCCGCCAGGATGGGTTCAGGGCCTAGGACCAATAGGCTGTTGGCGGCTGGCCGCGTCCACTGCACTTCAATGCCTTCGTGCAGCCAAGGCTCGGCCGGTGGGTCGGTGGCGTAGCCCGTGAACCGGTAAGTACCCTCCTGGGCGCTCCAGCGCAGCGCCTGCCCGCTGCTGCGTGACCAGGAGCGGCTGCTCTCTAGGCGGCTGATCAGGCGCTCGGCTTCGCGCTGCAGGGCCTGCTGGTCCGGGTCGCGCAAGGACAGGGCCACCGCTGCTGTGGCCATGGCCGCCAGCGTCATCACCACCATCAGCTCGAGCAGGGTCAGGCCGGCTTGGGCGGCGTGTGAACGGGGCCGGGGCACATGGCTGGTTGGGAGAGCCATGGCAGGTTCCTGTTCGGGGGTGCCGGCTAGGCCCCTAGGGCCTATTGCCAGGAGCCGATGTCGGCGTTCTTGCCCTCGCCACCGGTCTGGCCGTCGGCGCCCAGTGACATCACGTCGACCTCGCCCTTGAGGCCGGGATTGAGGTACTGGTAAGGCCGGCCCCAGGGGTCGTTGGGCAGCTTGTCGAGCGTGGCGCGCCAGTTTGGCGGCAATGGGCCTGCGCTCGGGCGGCTGATCAGGGCCTGCAGCCCCTGCTCGGCCGTGGGGTAGCGCTGGTTGTCGAGCTTGTAGAGCTTGAGCGCCTGCTGCAGGTTGGCAATGTCGGTGCGCGCGGCGGTGACGCGGGCATCGTCGGCCCGGTCAAGCACGTTAGGCACGACGAGGGCGGCCAGAACGCCGATGATGACCAGCACCACCATCAGCTCGATCAGGGTAAAGCCGCGCTGCCTGCGCTGTTGGCGCTTTCTCGCGGCGGCGCGCATGTGAACAAGGGAAAGGACTCGCATGGCTGGATCATAATCTGTGCATGCGCCCTCAAATGTCATGGATGCCGCCGGTTTTGACCGTTTTGGTGTGGGCCCTGGTCGGTGTCAGCGCGGTCAACTGGACCTTGCGCCTGTCTGAGCCGGTAGCGCAGGCCACGCCCGCCGCAGCGCCCGCGCCGGTACAGGTGCGGCCGGCTGCGATTGCTAAGTGGCTTAGCTTGTCCGAAGCGTCTTCGGCCGAGCCGGTGGTTTCAGAGCGTTACGTCTTGCTCGGGGTGATCGCCCAGGGCCGCCAGGGTGTGGCGCTGCTGGCGGTCGACGGGCAGCCGCCCAAGCCCTATCTGGTCGGCTCGCTCATCCACGAGGGTCTGGTCTTGAAAGCGGTAGGGCCGCGCCATGCTGAGCTTGCGGCCGACCGCCGTGGCCCGGTGCTGACCCGGCTAGAGCTGCCGGCTCCGCCTGAGCTGCCCGCGCCCACCGGTCTGACGGTGGTGAGCAAAACGGGCGTCGTCAAGAACTGAAGCTGCCCGCCTGAAAGGCGCCTTTGCGCCTGGCCGATTACTGAGCGGCCCAGCCGCCGTCCATGTTCCAGGCCGCGCCGCGCACATTGTTGCCCGCCGCCGAGCAGAAAAACACCGCCAGCGCGCCCAACTCTTCGGGGGTGGTGAACTGCATCGAGGGCTCTTTTTCGCCCAGCAGCAGTTTTTTGGCGTCTTCATTGGACAGGCCCAGTGCGGCGGCCTTGGCGTCGACCTGCTTTTGCACGAGCGGGGTCAGCACCCAGCCCGGGCAGATCGCGTTACAGGTAACGCCGGTGGCGGCCGTCTCCAGGGCCGTGACCTTGGTCAGCCCCACGATGCCGTGCTTGGCGGCCACATAAGCGGCCTTCTCAGCCGAGGCGACCAGGCCGTGGACCGAGGCCACGTTGATGATGCGGCCCCAGTTGGCGGCCTTCATCGCAGGCAGGGCCAGCCGGGTGGCGTGGAAGGCACTCGAGAGGTTGATGGCGATGACCGCGTCCCAGCGCTCGATGGGAAAGTCTTCGATCTTGGCCACATGCTGAATGCCGGCGTTGTTGACCAGAATGTCGACCCGGCCGAAACGCTCGGCCGCAAATTTCATCATGGCCTCGATCTCGGCCGGCCGGCTCATGTCGGCGCCGTGAAAAGCCACCTGCACGCCCAGCGCGGCGACCTCGGCCTGCGGCCCGGCGTTGTCGCCAAAGCCGTTGAGCACCAGGTTGGCGCCTTCGGCAGCCAGGGCCTTGGCGATGCCCAGTCCGATGCCGCTGGTCGATCCGGTGACGAGTGCTGTTTTGCCCTTGAGCATGTTCTTCTCCTTTTGATTAGGGTGACAATGAGGCCTGCCCGGAGCCGCCCCCGGCGCACTGCCTGAAAACTTTGATTATCAAGCGCTTGTCTGGCGCCGAGCTTGCATGACCGAACCCCAACTGCACCACCTGCATTGCAAGGACAGCACTGGCACTCACCGCATGGGCTACTGGCAGTGGGGCCAGAGCGATGCGCAGGCGGTGGTGCTGTGCGTCCACGGCCTGACCCGCCAGGGGCGCGACTTTGACGTACTGGCCCGGGCCCTGCTGCAGGCAGCGCAGGTGCAGGGCCGGAGTTTGCGGCTGGTCTGCCCCGATGTGGTGGGGCGGGGCAGCAGCGACTGGCTGACAGACCCGGCCCTGTATCAGCCGCTGACCTACCTGGCCGACATGCAGACCCTGCTGGCCGATTTGCATGCGCAAGCGCCCATAGCGACGCTGGACTGGGTGGGTACCAGCATGGGCGGCATCATCGGCATGCTGGCCGCCGCTCAGCCGCAGGCCCTGGTGCAGCCGGTTCGCCGCTTGCTGCTCAACGACGTGGGCCCGCAGCTCAGTTGGGCGGGCCTGGCGCGCATTAAATCCTATGTGGGGCAGGGCGGCCCGTTTGACAGCCTACAGGCCGGCATTGCCGCGCTGCGGCAGACCCTGGCGGGCTTTGGACCGCATACCGACGAGCAGTGGCATGCACTCAATGCCCCCATGTTCAAGCAAGGCGCTGAAGGGTCTTGGGTGTTTCACTACGACCCAGCCATCGCCCTGGCTTTTGCCGGCTTGAGCGAAGCTACTAACCAGCAGGGCGGGCAGATCATGCAAGCGCTCTATGAGCAGATCACCGCCGACACCCTGCTGCTGCGCGGGGCCGATTCCGAACTACTCAGCCGCGAGAACGCCCTGGCCATGACTGCCTGCGGCCCGCGCGCGCGCCTGATTGAGTTGGCCGGCGTGGGCCATGCGCCAACCCTGGTCGCCAGCGGGCAAATCGAGCCTGTGCTCGACTTTTTGCTACGCCCTTGAGCGACCGAGCCCCGGCATGAAGACCGCAGCGCCGTCCGGTGATGGGCATGATGCCCCTTTAGCCGGCAATCCGCTTTTGGCCGTCACTGGCCAGGCCATGGCTGAAGACGATCAGGCCCTGGCGCGCGCGCGTGCCTTTGCCCAGCCCCTGCTGGCCGGGCGACAACTCGATACCGGCGAGCCCATCCTCGAGCATGCCGATGGCGTGGCCGCCATCTTGCAAGGACTCGGTGGCTCGCCCGCCATGCAGGCGGCCAGCTATCTGGTGTACGCCTGCGACCACCTGAACAAACCGGCTGAAGTGATTGCCGCCGGCTTCGGCCAGGGCCATGCGCAACTGGCGCTGGAGACCACCAAGCTGGTCAAGCTGCAGCGCCAGGCCCGGCTGGCGCAAGGCGCCGCTCAGCGCAGCGACGAGCGGGCGGCGCAGACCGAGACGGTGCGCAAGATGCTGCTGGCTTTCTCGCGCGACTTGCGGGTGGTGATGCTGCGCCTGGCCTCGCGCTTGCAGACCTTGCGCTACTTTGCCGCCAGCAAGCAAGAGCCTGCACCGGCCATGGCCCATGAATCGCTGCATGTGTTTGCGCCGCTGGCCAATCGCCTGGGCATCTGGCAACTCAAATGGGAGCTCGAGGACCTGGCTTTTCGCTTCACCGAGCCCCAGACCTACCGCGAGATTGCCCGCCTGCTCGATGAAAAGCGTCTGCAGCGCGAAGACTATGTGCAGGCCGTGAGCAGGCAGTTGCAGACCGAGCTGCGCGAGCAGGGCATCGCCGTCACCGTGCATGGCCGGCCCAAGCACATCTACAGCATCGTGCGCAAGATGCGCGGCAAGTCGCTCAATTTCGACCAGGTGTTTGATGTGCGGGCCTTGCGCGTGATCGCGCCCGACGTCAAGGCCTGCTACGCGGTGCTGGCCCATGTGCATGAGCGCTTCGCGCAGGTCGAAGGCGAATTTGACGACTACATCGCCCGTCCCAAGGCCAACGGCTACCAGTCGCTGCACACCGTGGTGCGCGACGCGGCGGGCCGGCCCATCGAAATCCAGATCCGCACACCGGCCATGCACGCCCATGCCGAAAGCGGCGTGGCCGCCCACTGGGCCTACAAGGAAGCGGGCAGCAAAGGATATGCGGGCGTGTCGGCCAGCGGCCCCTACGAGGCCAAGATCGCGGTGCTGCGCCAACTGCTGGCCTGGGAGCGCGAGATGTCGGAGCCCCTGACTGGCCAAAGTGGCGGCAAGGGCGAAGGCCAGACGGGGCTGTTGGAAGACCGGATCTACGTGCTCACTCCCGATGCCTCGGTGGTCGAACTGGCCCAGGGTGCCACGCCGGTCGACTTTGCCTACAGCGTGCACACCACCTTGGGCCACCGCTGCCGAGGCGCGCGTGTAGACGGCGCTCTGGTGACGCTCAACACGCCGCTGCGCAATGGCCAGACGGTGGAGATCATCACCGCCAAGGAAGGCGGCCCCTCGCGCGACTGGCTCAACCCAGAGCTCGGCTTTCTGGCCAGCCCACGCGCCCGGGCCAAGGTGCGCGCCTGGTTCAATGCCCTGGCCTTGCAGGACACCATAGCCCGCGGCCGTGAGGCGGTGGAAAAGCTCTTACAGCGCGAAGGCCGGACCGCCATCGCGCTGGACGTGCTGGCCGGGCAGCTGGGCTTCAAGAGCGCCGACGAACTGTTCGAGGTGGTCGGCAAGGACGAGTTTTCGCTGCGCACCATCGAGAACATGCTGCGCCCGAGCGAGCCTGCACCCTCGGCCGACGAGCTGGTGCTGGCCAGGATGCGCGCCGGCGCCGACCGCTCGGCCCAGGGCGGCGTGTTGGTGGTGGGCGTCGACTCCCTGCTCACCCAACTGGCCAAATGCTGCAAGCCGGCGCCGCCCGATGCGATACGCGGCTTCGTCACCCGGGGCAAAGGCGTGAGCATCCACCGCAGTGACTGCAGCAACTTTCGCAATATGGCTGCGCTCAGCCCCGAGCGGGTGATCGAGGTGCGCTGGAACGCCGCGGTGCAGGGCCCGGCGGTCTACCCGGTGGACATTGCCATCGAAGCGGCCGATCGGCAGGGGCTGCTGCGCGATATTTCCGAGGTGTTCTCACGCGAGAAGGTGAATGTGATCGGTGTGCAGACCCAGACGGTTCGTGACCAGCATGGCAGCAGCGCGCGCATGACCTTCACCGTGGAAGTGAGCGACGCCAGCCGCCTGCAAAAAGTGCTGCGCGCTACCACCGAAGTGGCCGGCGTGCGCTGGGCGCGTCGCCGCTGAGCAGCCAGCGCCGCCCCAGGGCAGGACCCTTCAAGCGCACAAGGCCAGGGGAGGGCTCAAGCTTGGATGCTACAATCTCAAGCTTCAACCGATCCCAGGCGCGTAGCTCAGCTGGTTAGAGCACCACCTTGACATGGTGGGGGTCGTTGGTTCGAGTCCAATCGCGCCTACCAAATAAGCCCTTGCAAGTCTCTGATTTGCGGGGGTTTTTTGTTTATCTGGGCCTTCGGTCCTTCAGCGAGCATGAAGTAGCCATACCCTAGCGACCCTTGACTCGCATATCGTTCCTCACGCTCTTGACTCCTTTTGTCGCCCGGGCCAGTTCGACAGCCTTGTTGATGTCTTCAGCAGAAGACACAAATCCGCTCAATTGAACCTCGCCTTTGAATGTTTCGACGTTGATCTCAGCAGATTTCAGCGTGGCCTCGTTGAACATGGCCGCCTTTATTCTCGTTGTGATCCAGCTGTCGTCGAAGTACTCGCCGGTGCCTTCTTGCGAGGGGGTTGAGGCGCAGCCCACCAAAACAGCAAGCACTGTGGCGAGCACGGTGGTTTTGAGCAAGTTGAAGTAGTTCATGAGTCTTCTCTGGTGATGACGATGTTGGAAATTGAAGTGTTGATCTGGAAATTCCTGCCGCTCTTTGGGTGTGGGTACTGAGTTGCTTTGCAGCCAGCTCTCGCAGGGCGCGCAAAGCCCTCAATCGCCCCCTGTTCCTGGTGGCGATTGAGGGGCGTTAAATTACTTGCTCACGCTCGGCTTGGGCGCTTGCGGGCTTTGGGCTTTGTCTTCGAAAGCCTTGATCTGCTTTTCAGCCTCATCTTTGCTCACGGCATAGACCTCTTGGATTTTTGCCGCTAGTTTTTCCCGTTTCCCGCCAGTGGCGCTCAACTGTTCGTTGTTGATCTTGTTCCACTGGCTGCCGGCTTGCTTCTGATAGCTTTTCCAATCAGTTTCAATTTGGTCCCATCTCATTTGAATTCCTCCTGTGGATCGATAGAAAATAGTCGCCTGAGCTGACCTGCCCCCCACCAGCCGTACCAGCATAAAGTTCGTGAAGTCCGTCAACCAGGAGAATGACGGACATGAAGAAGAGCAGATTTACCGAAGAACAGATCATTGGCTTTCTGAGGCAGGCCGAGGCCGGCATCCCGATCAAGGAGGTCTGCCGTAATGGCGGGTTCAGTGACGGGACCTTCTACAAGTGGCGCTCTAAGTTCGGCGGCATGGA
>JAIXOM010000059.1 GCA_027486755.1 Comamonadaceae bacterium
AGGCGGTCACAGGCTTCACCAATGCCGACCTGACGGTTAGCAATGGCACGCTCAGCGCGGTCAGCAGCAGCGACGGCGGCACCACCTGGACAGGGACCTTCACGCCGACGGCCGGAGTGACGGCTGCGGCGAACCTGATCACCCTGAACAACACCGGCGTCGCCGACGCGGCGGGCAATACGGGTGCGGGCAGCACCAATTCCAACAACTACGCGATTGACACCCAACGGCCGACCGCCACTTTGGTAGTGGCGGATTCCGAGCTGGTGGTGGGCGAGACCTCGCTGGTGACGATCACCTTCAGCGAGGCTGTGACCGGCTTCACCAATGCCGACCTCACGGTGACCAATGGCACGCTCAGCCCGGTGAGCAGCAATGACGGCGGCATCACCTGGACAGCGGTTTTCACGCCGAGCATGGGCGTGGCTGCGGCAAGTAATCTGATCACTCTGGCCAATACCGGTGTGGCTGATGCTGCCGGCAATCTAGGTGCAGGCAGTACGAATTCCAACAACTATGCGGTGCAAACGGCCCCGCCGGTTTCCGCTCAGATGGACGCGCCCCTGCGCCCACTGCAGATCCCCAGCCCGGTGCTGCCTGTGATGCCTTCCGAGGTACCGGCGTTGGCGCTGGATTTTGCGGCTTTAGGTGCGTCGTCTGCCGTACCGCTGAGCGCGGTGGGTTTTGTCTCCAGAGGCGGCCTGGTTGCTGCCGCACTGGGTTCGGCCGAACGCGCCCGGGTGGTGCTTGAAGCGGGCCAGGGCCAGTCTGACGTGACCCAGGCTCGTGCCTATTCGGTTTTGCGTGCAGGTCCGCCGACGGTGTCCCTGGACATGCCCGCCTCTGGAACCCTGGTGCTGCCGGCAGACACTTTTTCCAGCCTCGACGCTCTGGGCGGTGCCGGCTTGAGCCTGAGCGCTGCTTTGCCCAATGGCCAGGCCTTGCCGGCTGGCCTTCAATTTGACGAAGAAACCCGCAGCTTCACGCTCGATGGCACGGCCCCGGTGCCCGACGAATTGACGATTGAGGTCACCGCCAGCGACCCCTATGGCGGCACGGCCAAAGTCACGGTGGTGCTCAAGATCAAGGACGTCACCAAGAACTCCTTTGCTCCGGTAGACCTGCCCATCAAGGCCGGCAAACCGGCCCTGGCCGAGCAGATTCGGCTCGCTGACAGGCCGGCCGGCTCACTGGCCCAGATGGCTGCCTTGAGCAAGGCCTTCGCGGCCAGTGCTGCTGACCGCAGCCGCCTATGAGCGCGGACCTGCCCCAGACCCATCCTCTGCTTGAGCTGATCGGTCTTGGCCAGAAAGCCCGCCAGGCGGGCACTTGGGACGAGCTGAGCTTCTTGCTGGTCAATGACTCCAAGGCGCTGAGCGCCTATCGGCAGGCCTTGCTCTGGTCGGCCGATCGGGGGGTGACGCACCTGTCGGGTGTGCTCATGCCCGAGCGGCACAGCCCCTTTATGCAGTGGGCCGGCAAGCTCTGTGAGCATCTGGCGGGCAAGCCTGAGCTGGCTTTCAAAACCTTGTCGGTGGCCGATCTGCCGACGCCGCTGCAAGACGGTTGGGGTCGCTGGATGCCCACCCAGCTGTGGTGGCTGCCCTTGAACGGGGCAGCGAGCGGCGCGCAAGCACTGCTGGTGGCCGATGACAGCCTTGACGATGGCCGCTTGCCGCTGTGGCAAGAGTGGCTGGCCATGTGGTCCTTGTCGGCTGAGCGACTTTGGCGCGCCGAGACCGATACCTTGCTGGGCCGGCTTGGCCGGTGGCTGGGTCGCTCGCGTTCGGGCGGCCGCCCCTGGTACCGCTCGCCTTACGTCTGGGCGGCGGCCGCCGCTGCGGCTGTGTTGGCGCTGCCGGTGCCGCTGACGGTGGTCGGCCAGGGCGAGTTGGTACCGCGCCAGCCGGTGGTGGTCAGGGCTCCGCTCGATGGCGTGATCAATGAGTTCCATGTCTCGCCCAATCAGCTCGTCAAGGCCGGCCAGCCCCTGTTCAGCTATGACAACGATGTGGTGCGCAGCCGCTTACAGGTGGCGCAGCAAAATTTGGCCACTGCACAGGCCGAGTACCGGCAGGCGGCCCAATCGGCTTTGAGCGATGCGCGGGCCAAGTTTCAGATTGCCGCATTGGTGGGCAAGATCCAGGAAAAGCAGGCCGAGCTCAAGTTCCTCAGCACCCAGGTGGGCCGCACCACGGTGTCTGCGCCGCAGGCGGGCATGGTCTTGTTTGACGATGTGTCCGAATGGATAGGCAAGCCGGTGCAGACGGGCGAGCGGGTGGTGCGCATGGCCGACCCCAGCGATGTGGAGCTTGAGGTTTGGGTGAACTTGGCCGATGCGGTGCCTATGCAGCCCGGCGATGAGGTCAAGCTCTTCATGAGCGCCAATCCCTTGCACGCGCTGCAGGCAAAGGTGCGCTGGGTTGGCCACGAGGCCCAGCCGCGGCCAGATGGAAGCTTCGCCTACCGGGTGCGCGCTGAGTTGACGGCCCGCTCGGCGTTTTCCGTCGGCGCCAAGGGAACGGCCAGGCTGTCGGCGGGCACGGTGTCCCTGGCCTATTGGCTGTTTCGCAAGCCGCTGTCGGTCCTGCGGGGCTACCTCTTGGTGTGATGAATTCCGCGGCCGTATTGCCAGCGCTTCGGCAGGAGCTCGAGCTGATCGAAGGCCCGACGGGTGCGGCAGGCAGCCCGACCTGGCTGATCCATGACCCGGTGCGCAACCAATACTTTCAGTTCGACTGGGTCAGCTGCGAGTTGCTCACCTGCTGGGGCCGCTTGGCGCCCGCGCAGTTGCTCGAGCGGGTGCAGGAGCGAGGACGGGTGCTGGCCAGTCAGGCCGATCTGGACTTTTTGCTGGACTTTCTGCGGCGCCACCGCCTGCTGGAGCCCGGCAGCGGCTCGGCGGCGCAGTGGGCACGCGAGCGCAAGCAGGTGGCGGGCTCCGTGTGGGCCTGGCTGCTGCACAACTACCTGTTCTTTCGCATTCCGCTGCTCAAACCCAACGGGTTCTTGAACCGTACCAGCGCCTGGATGGCCGGGCTGTTTACCGCGGGCTTTGCCTGGGCCACCCTGGGCGCGGGCTTGCTAGGCCTGGTCGGCGTGGGCCGGCAGTGGGACCTGTTTACCCACACGCTGGTGGACTATTTCAGCTGGCAGGGCATGCTGGCTTATCTGTTGACGCTGGCCGTGGTCAAGGTCCTGCACGAGTTTGGCCATGCCTACACCGCCAAGCGTTTTGGCTGCCAGGTGCCGACTATGGGCCTGGCCTTTATGGTGCTCTGGCCTGTGCTCTACACCGACACCAACGACGTGTGGCGGCTCAAGAGCAATAAGCGGCGGCTGGCGGTCTCTAGTGCCGGGGTGATCACCGAGCTGGGCATCGCGCTGTGGGCCACATTTTTTTGGGTCCTGGTCTCCGACGGCCTGCTGCGCAATATGCTGTTTTTGCTGGCCACGACCACCTGGGTGTCGACGGTGCTGATCAATGTCAGCCCCTTCATGCGCTTTGATGGCTACTTCATGCTCATGGATGCGCTGCGCTTTCCCAATCTGCACGCCCGTTCGTTTGCCTTGGCCCGCTGGCATTTGCGCAAGCTGCTGCTGGGCCTCGATGATCCCGTGCCCGAGTCCTTTGCGCCCCGGCAGCAGCTTTTGTTGATCGTCTTTGCCTGGGCCACCTGGGTGTACCGACTCATCCTTTTTCTGGGCATTGCCTTGTTGGTTTATCAGTTTTTCATCAAGCTGGTGGGCCTGTTTTTGTTCCTGGTAGAAATCGTCTGGTTTGTGGCCAAGCCCTTGGCCAGTGAACTGGCGGTATGGCGAAAGCGGTGGGTGGATGTGACTGCAATACGACGAATCGCCCTGTGGGGCATGGCTCTGGGATTGTTCGCCTTGCTGGCCGTGGTGCCGGTGCCGGGCCGCGTGCAGGCCTCGGCGGTGGTGATGCCCGAGCAGATGCATACCGTCTATGCCCCCAGGGGCGCGATGCTGATGGCGGCCATGCCGGACGACAAGCCCGGGCGCCAGGACGAGGCGATTTTTGTCTTCGATGCGCCTGAGCTCAACTCGCAGCGCCAGGTCAACCAGGCCCAGCAGGAGTCGGCCCGCTGGCAGTCGGGCGTGGCCACCATGAGCCCGGACATGCGCGGACAGTGGGAGTCGCTGAGCGCGCAAACCGCAGTGACCCGTGCGCAAGGCCAACTGATAGGCTCGGATCTGAAAAACTACCGGGTGAGCGCGCCTTTCGACGGCCGCCTGCAAGTGCTCGACCCCGACCTGCGGCCCGGGCAATGGCTGCCCAGCGGCGAAAAGCTCGGCCATTGGACGGGCTCGGCGGGCGTGCGGGTGATTGCTTACCTGAGCGAAAACGAAGTGGCGCGCCTGCAGACCGGGCGCAGCGCCCGCTTCATTCCCGACAGCGGCGTGGGGCCCACACTGGAGCTGGTGGTCGATGTGATTCACTCCGACCGGGTGCGGGTGTTGGCCGAGCCGGAGTTGGCGGTCAATTTTGGCGGCAGTGTGATCGTGCGCGAGCAAAAAGGGCAGCTCTTTCCCGAGGGCTCTTACTACCGGGTGGAATTGGTGCCGCGCGAGCGCATTGATTTTTCGGAGCTGACGCGCTTTCGCTGGCGCGGCCGCATATATGTGTCGGCCACGCCCGAGCCGCTGCTGGCCTCGGTGTTCACCACGCTGGCCTCGGCTCTGATTCGCGAAACCGGCTTCTAAAGCGTCCGCCAGCCAGGCGCTGGCCTCAGCGGTCTCAGAGCGCTCAGAGGTTAAAGCCGCCCAGACTCTGGATGCGCTCCACATGGGCCAGCAGGGAGCGCTTGGCCACCGGCCAGATGCGCGGATCGACATCGTCGTAGGCCAGCTTGACCCAGTCGTCCATGCTGCCGCCGGGCTGGGTCTGCATCACCTTGAGGATCTTGGCCTCGCGTTGCAGGCGGTGGACTTTGAGGCGTGCAATGGCTCCGGGCGCGTCGCCCAGCACATAGCCGTGGGCCGGCGCGATGAAGCCGATGGCGTGCTCGCTACAGGCCTGGGCCAGCAGGTCCAGCGAATCCAGGTAGTCGTTCATATTGCCGTCGGGCGGATCGACCACGGTGGTGCTGCCGTTGAGGATGTGGTCGCCGCTAAAGAGCAGGCCGTCTTCCTCCAGCACAAAGCAGACGTGGTTGGCCGCATGGCCCGGGGTGTGCAGGGCCTTGAGCGTGTGGCTGTACTCACCCTCACCGAGCACCAGCTTTTCCCCGTGGGCCAGCGCCCGGTCGGGGGTAAAGGCGCTGTTGGCGCGCGCCGTCGGCGCCGAGGGCAGGCCCAGGATGGGCGGGCGGCTCTCGCACAGGGCCTGCAACGGCTTGGCGCCGGGGGAATGGTCGGCGTGGGAATGGGTGCAAATGATCGCGCTGATCTTGCCACCGGTCGCTTGCCACAGCTTTTGCAGATGCTGCTCGTCGGCGGGGCCGGGGTCTATGCAGATATAGCCGGTGCTGGCATCGCCCACCAAATAGCTGTTGGTGCCTGGGCCGGTCATCACCCCCGGGTTGGGCGCGGTCAGGCGCAGCACGTTCTTGAGCAGGGCCACCGGACGCTCGGTTTGCCAGTCCAGCGCATGCACCATCTGTCCGTCCGGGCAGGTCATGTGCAGCTCGCCGTAGGGCGACTCATGCTCCATGTAGCGCGCTTCGCGGCCTTGAAGCAAACCCGCGCGCGGGCAGGAGGTCCACAGCGGGCCGCCACCGCAGGCCTGCAGCACTGCATCGACGCTGGCGTAGGCCTGCAAGCGCTTCAAGGTGCGGATGGTCGGGAAAATCATGTACATGTTGCCGGCCTCGTGGCGGGCCAGCGCATCTGCCGGACTCACCCAGACTGGCTCGAACTGCTCGTTCTCGTCGGCCACCGGCTCCTGCCCGGCCGGCATGCGCGCCACCAGAAAGGGCACGTCAAAGCGCTTGGGCATGTCGCGGTCGGTCATCCAGTGGGCCAGCATATAGACCTCGTCGGCCGCCAGTTTCAAGCCACGGGCCTGGCATTGCGCCAGCAGGCTTTGGTGGCGGTCCAGCGCCTGCACATCGCTGGCGTCGGCGTGGCTGCCGTCCGCGCGCCTGGCCAGCAAGATGCCAAGTTCTTCAAAACTTTCGCGGATGGCCGCCAGCGCCTGGGTGAGGGCGCTGGCGTCCTGCTCGGGCCGGCGCAGGCATTGGGCATGGCCAGCGGCCGCTGCGTCCTGAGCGTCGATGCCGCCGCCCGGAAACACGAAGGCGCCGGGCGCGAAGCTGGCCTTGTCGGAGCGGCGGGTCATCAGCACCTGCAGACCCTCGGGGCTATCGCGCAGCAGCAAGACGGTGGCGGCCTGTTTGAGCGGGGCCGGTTCGCGTTGGGGGTAGAGCAGTTGGGACGGGCGGGGCATGTTGCTGATGGGCAGAGACAGCGCCGACGGTTGGGCGCCAAGCGCAATGGTAAGCCAGGGACTCGCGGGTGCGCGCTGCCTACAGTCACCGACCCGATAATGCGTCTATGCTGATTCGATTCACCAAGATGCAGGGCGCGGGCAATGATTTTGTGGTGCTCGACGAGACCCAAGGTCCGCTGCAGCTCAGTGCTGCGCAATACCGCTTCCTGGCCGACCGCCACTTCGGCGTGGGGGCGGACCAGATCCTCAGTGTGCGCAGCGCGCCTGAGGGGCGCAGCGATGTCGATTTTTCCTATGTCATCCACAACGCCGACGGCGGCGAGGTCGAGCACTGCGGCAACGGCGCGCGCTGCTTTGTGCGTTATGTGCGCGATCACGGGCTGAGCGAGCGCGACAGCATTCGGGTGCAGACGCTCAACCGGGTGCTCGAACTCCAATTGCAAAGTGATGGGCGGGTGACGGTCGACATGGGCGCGCCCGCATTTGCGCTCGACCAAGTGCCTTTTGATGCTTCGGGTCTGCTGCCGCAATCGGTGGCTGGCTGGTACAGCTGGCCCTTGAGCCTCGGGGAGGCGGGGACGGTCAATATCGCAGTGCTGTCCATGGGCAACCCGCATGCGGTGCTGTGGGTCGATGAGGTCGACAGCGCGCCGGTGGCGCAGTGGGGCCCGTTGATCGAGGGCCATCCGCGTTTTGCGCAGCGGGTCAACGCCGGCTTTGCCCAGGTGGTCTCGCGCAGCCAATTGCGCCTGCGCGTCTATGAGCGCGGCGCTGGCGAAACCCTGGCCTGCGGCACCGGCGCCTGCGCGGCGGTGGTGGCGGGCATACGCCAGGGCCTGCTCGATCCGGCGGTCGAGGTGCAGACCCGGGGCGGGCCTTTGCGCATCGAATGGGCCGGCCAGACCGACCTTGCCGCGCCGGTGCGGCTCAGTGGGCCGGCCACGCGGGTCTTTGAGGGGCAGATTGAGGTGCCCGACAGCCTCTGATGCGGCGCTTTCGGGCAGCCGCAGGGACTGTCCGGCCTTGGTTGATCGCAACAAACCGTAGACAATCACTTTATGAATCCTATCGACTCGGCCAACGCCCATCCCATCACCGAAGACGACATCGCCAATTTCCTGGCCAACAACCCGGATTTTTTTGAGCGTCATGCGGCCCTGCTGGCCACCGTGCAGCTGTCCAGCGGCCATGGCGCGCGGGCTGTGAGCCTGCAAGAGCGCCAGGCCGAACTGCTGCGTGACAAGATCAAGGGCCTGGAGCAGCGCCTCATCGAGATGATGCGCCACGGCCAGGACAACACCGCCATCGCCGACAAGATGCAAGCCTGGAGCCGGCAGCTTTTGCTGGCGGCCCAGCCGCAGGACATTCCGGCGGTGATCACCGCCGAGCTGCAAAAGCAGTTTCTGATTCCGCAGGCGGCGATTCGGGTCTGGGGGGTGGATGCGCAGTACGCTGAACAGGCTTTTGCCAGCGGCGTCAGCGAAGAGGCCCAGGCCTGGGCCTCGGGTCTGCAGCGCCCTTACTGCGGCCCCAACACTGGCCAGGAGTCGGTGCGCTGGCTGGCTGACCCCTCGGTCGTGCAATCGATGGCCGTCATCGCCTTGCGCGCCGGTGCAGCGCCGCAGGCCTTTGGCGCGCTGGTGCTGGGCTCGTCCGACCGCGAGCGCTTTCAGAGCGACATGGCCACCGACTTTTTGCAGCGCATCGGCGAGCTGGCCAGCGCGGCCCTGTCACGGCTGCGCACCCCAACGGCCGCGCCCCAGGCTTGAAGCCATGAGCCCGGCGTCTGCGACGGCCGCCGAAGCTGCAGGGCCCGCCCAGGCCCAAGCTCAAGCCCTCGTCGAGCGTTACCTGGCCTATGTGCGTGTGCAAAAGCGCCTGGCCGAGCGCACCGTCGCCTTGTATACCCAGGACTTGCTCAAGCTGCAGGAATATGCCGCGCAGGCCGGCGTGGCGCTCGAACAGGTGAGCAGCCACCATGTGCGGCGCTGGGTCGCTCAGATGCACAGCCGTGGCCGCAGCGCCCGTGGCATTGCGCTGATTCTCTCGGGCTGGCGCGGCTTTTACAGCTGGCTGGGGCGCGAGGCCCTGGTGGCCAGCAACCCGGTGCAGGGCGTGCGCGCGCCCAAGGCCGCCAAGCCCTTGCCCAAGGCCCTGGGGGTGGAAGAGGCGGTGCAATTGGCCGCCTTTGAAAGCGAGAGCGCAGCGCCCGACCTCGATGCGCGCGACCACTGCCTGACCGAGCTGCTCTATGGCTGCGGCCTGCGCATCGGCGAGGTCGCCGGGCTCGATGTTCAGGCCAGCGCGCAGGCGCGCGGCTGGATCGATGTGCAAGACGCTCAGGTCCATGTGTTGGGCAAGGGCGGCAAGCGGCGCAGCGTGCCGGTGGGCCAGCCCGTGCTGCGGGCGCTGCAGGACTGGCTGGCGGTGCGCAGCGCCTGGTCGGTGGGCCTGGCCGAGGCCAGCACTGCCCTGTTTATCACCCGCCAGGGCCGGCCCCTGTCGCCCCGGCAGATGCAGGCGCGGCTCAAGAGCCGCTCCTTGGCCGCAGGCCTTGCCACGCCGGTACACCCGCACATGCTGCGCCATTCCTTTGCCAGCCATGTGCTGCAGTCCAGCGGCGACTTGCGCGCGGTGCAGGAGCTGCTCGGTCATGCCAATATCAGCACCACCCAGGTCTATACCCGGCTCGATTTTCAGCACCTGGCCAAGGTCTATGACGCCGCCCATCCCCGCGCGCACGGCAAGAAGTAGAAAAAATACAGGCTGATTGGACAAATTAAACCGATGGCACTGACCGTGATCTCACGCCCCTGGCAGGCCTTGGCGGGCCTTATTTTCTGGATGCCAGCATTTATTTGGGTGGTGGCGGTGGCGCCGGCCAGGTGCCCGGTGACGGCCTGAGCACCCGCGCCCGGCTGGGCCTGGGCCGCAGCCTGGGGGACTGGGGCGTTCGCGGTTGGGATTTGATGCTGGGCGCAGCGCGCCTGAATGTGCGCGGCTCGGCCATACACGCCAGCAGCCTGGAACTGGTGCTGCAGCGCCGTTTCGATCCGGGTATCCGCAGTGCCGATAACCAGGGTAGCCCCGCCAGCCCTCGCAGCACGCGCAGCCTGGGCGAGCCGCCGGCTGCGCTTGCGCTCCAGGCTATACGCCCCAGGGTGGCGCGCTATCACCTGGCCGGGTCTGCCGCCTTCGATGCGCTGGGTATTGAGGCCGAATTTGGGCTGGCCGGTACCGATTGGCTGCCGGTGCTCAAGACCATGGGCGCGGCCCGGGGCAATGCCCAGGGCTATGCCGACTGGACGGTGGGCGCGCGCCGCTATGCCCCGCTGGGCAGCAGCGGCCTGTCGGCCTATCTTGACCTGGGCCTGGGTACTGGCGGCGGTGGTGCCATCGCCGGGGGCAGCGGCTTGTTGGCGCAGGCAGCCGGCGGTCTGCAGTGGGCCGGGTCCAAGCCCTGGGCCTTGCAACTCGAAGCCGGCCATATGCACAGCCAGGGTCGTTTTCGCAGCAACTACCTGGCCGCCTTGGTCAACTGGCAGGACAGTGGCTGGGGCCCGGCCCCGGGCCGGGCCGCCCCAGACCTTGGGCCGCAGGCCTGGGCGCTGCGCGCCGGCGTCAGTCAGATTAAGAGCAATGCCCGGCTGCGCCAGGGGGCCTCGGTCGGCCGCCCGAACATCGAAACCCTGGACCTGCAGATCGAGCGTGACATCGGCGCCAGCGCCTATTTGCTGGGCCAGACCTCCTTTGCCATGCTCGGCCAGGCTGGCGGTTACCAGTCGGGCTTTCTTGGCGTGGGCTGGCGCCAGTCTGTTGGGGATTGGGCCTTGAACCCGGAGCTTGCTGTGGGCGTGGCTGGCGGTGGTGGTGTGGCCACCCGCGGCGGCGGCGTGGCCCGCTGGCAGCTCAACCTGGCCCATAGGCTGGGGCCTCAGTCGCAGTGGCTGGTGGGTCTGGGGCAGATGCGCGCCTTGAAGCCTGGCGGTATGAGCAGCCCCACCTTGACGCTGGGCATGACGCAGCACTTCATGCTGCGTTGAGTGGACGGGCGGCGATAGGGCAAGCACAGAGCGTGCGGCCTCAAGCCTTGCCCTCCGCGCCTGTCCTTCAGTATCTGCCCGTGCCGCGACAATGGCGGCATGAAATCGATACGACTGCGACCTGGCAAGGAAAAATCTCTGTTGCGCAAGCACCCCTGGGTGTTCGACGGTGCGATTGCCCGTGGCGGGGCCGATGCGGGCGAGACGGTGCGCATCGAGTCGCACGAGGGCGCCTTTTTAGCCTGGGCGGCTTTCAGCCCGACCTCGCGCATCCGTGCGCGCGTCTGGAGCTTTGACGAGGCACAGCGCATCGACGCGGCCTTCTTTTCGCAGCAGGTGGCTCGCGCCATCGCCGCCCGCTCGCTGATGGCCATTGCCAGCGACGGTGTGCGCCTGATCCACGGCGAGTCCGACGGCTTGCCGGGTCTGGTGGTCGACCGCTACGGCGATACCCTGGTGGCCCAGTTCAGCAGCTGCGGCAGCGAACGCTGGAAAGCGGTGATCAGCCAGGCGCTGCTGACCCAAACCGGCTTGCAGCGCCTATATGAGCGCTCTGACACCAGCTCTCGATCGCTCGAGGGCCTGCCTGAGGCCACCGGCTGGCTGGCCGGGCAGGGGGGGACCGAGATGGTTTTGCGTGAGCACGGCTGGCAGCTGGGTCTGGACATTGCCAAAGGCCACAAGACCGGGTTTTACCTGGACCAGCGCGACAACCGGCAGAAGTTTTTTGAGTGGACGGGTAGGCGCAGTCCGGCCACCGTGCTCAACTGCTATTGCTATACCGGCGGCTTTAGCGTTGCGGCGCTGGCAGCTGGGGCCCAGCGGGTGACGTCTATCGACTCATCGGCGCCAGCGCTGGAGCAGGCGCTGGCCAATGTGCGGCTCAATGGCCTGGACGAGGCACGCTGTGAGATGCTCGACGCCGATGTCAATGCCAGCTTGCGGCAGTTCCTGCAGCAAGGACGGCGCTTTGACGCCATCGTGCTCGATCCGCCCAAGCTCGCGCCCACCGCGGCCCATGCCGAGCGGGCCGCCCGTGCCTATAAGGACATCAACCGCCTGGCCCTGCAATTGCTCAACCCGGGCGGCATGCTGTGGACCTTTTCCTGCTCCGGCGGCATCAACCCCGATTTGTTTCACAAGATCGTGGCTGGCGCCGGCCTAGACGCGGGCGTCGACGCTTTCATCGTTGAGCGCCTGGGCGGCGCTCCTGATCATTCGATGACGATTAACTTCCCAGAAGGGGACTACCTCAAGGGGCTGGTTTTGCTGCGCAAGCCCTGAGAGCTGCATGGGGCCAGGGGTATGGCTGAGCTGCTACCGAGTCCCTCTGAAGCCACTACACTTCCTGCCCCCGCAGCCCCGGCGCGCCTTGCGCCCATCTGTTGACCCATCGATCGGCCTGACTATGAGCCTCATTCCCGTCACCATACTCACCGGCTTTCTCGGTTCGGGCAAGACCACGCTGCTCAAGCGCGTGCTCACCGAAACCCACGGCCGCAAGATCGCTGTCATTGAAAACGAGTTCGGCGAGGAGAACATCGACAACGAAATTCTGGTCAGCGATACCGAAGAGACCATCGTGCAGATGAGCAATGGCTGCATCTGCTGCACCATTCGGGAGGATCTGCGCGCCACGCTGCAGTTGCTGGGCGCCAAGCGACGCAAGGGCCTGCTCGATTTTGATCGGGTGGTGGTCGAGACCACCGGTCTGGCCGATCCGGGTCCGGTGGCGCAAACGTTTTTCATGGACGAGGAAATTGCCGAGCAGTTTCTGCTCGACGCGATCGTCACCCTGGTCGACGCCAAGCATGCCCAGGCCCAGCTCGACGAGCGGCAGGAGGCGCGGCGGCAGGTTGGTTTTGCCGACCAGATCTTCATCAGCAAGAGCGATCTGGTCAGTGCCGACGAACTGGCTGCGCTCAAGCACCGCATTGGGCACATGAACCCGCGGGCGCCTCAGAAGGCGGTGCATTTTGGGGAGGTGCCGGTCAGCGAGGTGTTCGACCTGCGCGGCTTCAACCTCAATGCCAAGCTCGACATTGATCCTGACTTTTTGAACGACGAGGCCGGGCACGATCACCACGATCACCACGATCACCACGATCACGAGCATGGAGAGCATTGCGACCATCCCTCGCACGGCCACCACCACCGCCATGACGATGACGTCAAAAGCTTTGTTTTTCGTGCCGATCGGGCCTTCAATCCGGCCAAGCTCGAAGATTTTCTCGGGGCTGTGGTCAACATCTACGGGCCGCGCATGCTGCGCTACAAAGGCGTACTGCATATGGAAGGAACGCAGTCCAAAGTGATCTTCCAAGGGGTGCATCAGCTGATGGGCAGCGACCTGGGCCCGGCCTGGGGCACCGACGAGAAGCGGCAGAGCAAGATGGTCTTCATTGGCATAGACCTGCCCAAGGACATCTTCATGCAGGGGCTGCAGCAGTGTTTGGTGTGAGCCTGGTTGGCAGCCTGCTTTCGGCGCCTGAGCGTATGCGGCTGGGGCCGCTACAATCGCGCGCCATCTCGGGTTGCCCCGGGTTTTGAAGGCGGGCCAAGCGCGAGACAGTGAAGGCCGCCATGCATGAGTTGCAGAAAGGGCAGTGCCCATTTGGCGCCGGTGCTTTGAAGAGCCAGGCGCCCAGAGCCAGGCCCTTGCCGCCGCGCGCAGTTCCACCGCACAGGAGACCCCTTTGAAAGCTCCAGTTCATACCGACAAGCCTCAGCCTGCAAGATTGCTGGCCATTGCTGACCGGCCGCAGGCTGCGCCCTCGGCCAAGCCGGCGCCCAAGGCGGTTGGTGGCAAGGCGGCGTCCAAGTCCGCCAAAGCGCCAGCCAAAGTCGCTGCCAAAGTCCCTGCCAAGGCGCCAGCCAAAAAGCCGGCCCAGCCTGTGAAGGCGGCCAGTAAGTCCAAGCCGACGCCCAAGCCGGCGGCCAAACCTGCCGCCAAATCGGGCTCAAAGGCAGTCCCGAAGGCCGCTCCGAAGTCGCCACCCAAGGCGCCCGCGAAGGCAGGCTCCAAAGCACTCCTGAAGGCAGCCCCTAAATCAGCCCCAAAATCAGCGCCCAAAGCAACCTCAAAAGCCGCTGTGAAAGTAGCGGCCAAGGCAGCGCCCAAGGCCATCGCCAAAGCGCCAGTCAAGGCGGCGCCCAAGCCCGCCCCCAAGCCGGTTGCCAAGCCGGTCCCCAAGCCGGCCCCCAAGGCAGCCGCCGCTAAGCCCATCGCCAGGCCGCAGCCCAAACCGGAGTCCAAGCCGGCGGCGAAATCGTCAGCCAAGCCTGCGCCGCAAGGCTTGATCAAAGCCAGCACCGAACCGGTTGTAGCCAAGGCGGCGGCGCCTGTAGTCAAGACACCCGTGCCCGCGCCGAAGGCCGCGCCCGCCATGCCCCCGGCGCCTTTAGTACCCGAACCCACCCGCAAATCCAAGAGCCGCGCTGCGTTGGCGGTAGCTCCTGCGCCCGTGATTCCGACCCATTCGCCTGATGCCGCTAAGGCCAGCTATGTGTCGGCCACCGATCGCACGATCGCACCTCCACCGACTGCTGCGGTCATACGCAAGGACCCTAAATTGGCCAATAACTGGAAGACCAAACGCCCCGAAGACCTCACCGACGACGAGGTCAGGGCCATGCCCGACAGCGAGTACATGAACGACACCCAGCTCGCGTTTTTCCGCCTGAAGCTGCAAAAGCTCAAGCAGGACATTCACAACAGCGCTGGCGAGACCACCGAGCACCTGCGCGAAGAGACGGTGGTGGTGCCCGACCCGGCCGACCGGGCGACCATCGAAGAGGAGCATGCGCTCGAACTGCGCACCCGCGACCGTGAGCGCAAGCTGCTCAAGAAGATCGAGCAATCGATCGGCCGCATCGACGCGGGCGACTATGGTTATTGCGACGAGACCGGCGAGCCCATCGGTGTCGCCCGCCTGATCGCTCGCCCCACCGCCAGCTTGTCTTTGGAGGCGCAGCAGCGGCGCGAGCTCAAGCAAAAAATGTTTGGTGATTGAGCGCTCAAAGCCCTCATCCGTTTGCTCTGTGGCCCGCTTGCGGGCCACAGCTTTTTGGGCCTGCCCCGCCGAGGGCTGTTGAACCGTTCGGCGGGCCTTACAAACCTTTTTTACAGCGACCGCAGCACCCTCGCCGGGCCCTGCCTTCACAAAGCACTTTCACAGCCTACGCTAAGTGCTTCATTTTCAAAGGCTTTTAAAAATCAGATGACATTCCGAAATCGACTCTAAGTGCTTGATTTCATTGGAAAAAGTTTACTGTACCCCCTTGATTCCTGGCGCTTTCCTGCTAAAGTGGTGAAAAGTGCATTTTTGTGGGATTTTCTGGGTCAAGGGGGCTTCGGGTGTTTCAAGGCGCGTCTTCCATCGTTCTCGACAGCAAGGGTAGGCTGGCCGTGCCGACCCGGCATCGTGACGTGCTCAGCGCCACCGCTGCCAGCCTGCTGACCATCACCAAGCACCCCCATGGCTGCCTGATGATCTTCCCGCGCAACGAGTGGGAAAAGTTCCGTGACCGCATCGTCGCCCTGCCCATGCAGGCGCAGTGGTGGAAGCGGATTTTTCTGGGCTATGCGATGGACGTAGAGATGGACGCCAGTGGCCGCGTGCTGGTCTCGCCCGAGTTGCGCAGTGCCGCCGGTATCACCCGCGAGTCGGTGCTCTTGGGCATGGGCGCCCACTTCGAGTTGTGGGATGCAGCCACCTACGCCGCCCAGGAGGCCGAGCAGATGAAGGGTCAGATGCCTGACGTCTTCAAGGATTTTTCTTTCTGAGCACATGCAGGGCCCATGGGAACATCACACCGTCCTGCTCAACGAGGCGATCGAGGCGCTGCAGTTGCGTCCCGAGGGCAGCTATATCGACGCCACCTTCGGTCGCGGCGGCCATTCCAGACTCATCCTGTCGACACTGTCGCCCCAGGGGCGCTTGCTGGCCTTCGACAAGGACCCGCAGGCGGTGGCCGAGGGCCAACGACTGGCGGCGCAGGATACGCGCTTTTCCATTCGTCACGCTGGCTTTGCGCAACTGGTCGACATGCCGGCCGCCAGCTGCGACGGACTGCTGATGGACCTGGGGGTGAGCTCGCCGCAGATCGACGACCCCAGCCGGGGCTTTTCATTCCGGCGCGATGGCCCGCTCGACATGCGCATGGACAGCAGCTCGGGCCTGACGGTGGCGCAGTGGCTGGCGCAGGCGCCGGTGCAGGAAATCACGGAGGTCATCCGTGACTACGGCGAAGAACGGTTTGCTGGGCCGATTGCAAAGGCGATTGATCGTCATCGCAGCCAGTCCGGGCCCCTGGCCAGCACCGCAGAGCTGGCCCAGGTCGTGGCTGGCGCGGTCAAGACCCGTGAGCCTGGCAAGGACCCCGCCACGCGGACCTTCCAGGCTTTTCGGATTTTCATCAATGCCGAGCTCGAAGAGCTGCGGCAAGCGCTAGAGGCATCGCTGCATGTGCTCAAGCCTCAAGGTCGTTTGGTTGTGATCAGCTTTCACTCGCTCGAGGATCGCATCGTCAAGCAGTTCATGGCCGGCCATGCGCGCCAGGTCTATGACCGCCGCGCGCCCATGGCCGTGCCCCAGCCCATGAAGCTCGAGCTGGGCCCTCGCCTCATGCCGTCTGGCGCCGAGATCGCTGCCAACCCGCGTGCGCGCAGCGCCGTCATGCGGGTGGCCCAACGCACCGAGGCGGCCTGATGCGCACCAACCTCCTGCTCACGCTGGCGGTCATGGCCACCGCGCTGTACTTGGTGCATGTGCAGTACGAGTCGCGGCGCCTGTATGTGGAGCTGGAAAAGGCCAACGCCCAGGCGCTCAAGCTCGAGGTCGCGCATGAGAGCCTGCAGGCCGAAAAGCGCGCGCAGGCCACGCCCTTGCGGGTCGAGCGCTTGGCCAAAGACAAGCTGCAGATGCACTCGGTCACGCCGGCCATCACCCAGTATGTAACGCTGCCTGCTGCAGCCGCCGGGGGCAAGCCATGAGCAGGAGCGTGCGCTACAGCGCCAGCCCGCTGCTGGCCAGCCCTACCCCGGTCTGGCGCAGCAAGCTCATCGTCGCTGGCATTGCCTTGGGCTTTGCCATTTTGGCCGGCCGTGCCGCTTATGTGCAGGTGCTGGGCAATGATTTCTACCAGAAGCAGGGCGAGGTGCGCTTTACCCGTACGCTGGAGCTGCCGGCCAGCCGCGGCCGCATCATGGACCGCAACGGCCTGGTGCTGGCCTACAACGTGCCTGCGCCCAGCTTGTGGGCGATCCCCGAGGATGTGCAGGCCAGCCCCGAGCAATTGGCCGAACTGGCGCGTTTGCTCGAGATGCCGCTGGCCGATCTCAAGCAGCGTCTGTCCGATGACGACAAAACCTTTGTCTGGCTCAAGCGCCAAGTCGATGATGCGGTGGCCAAAAAGATTGCCGCGCTGGGCATCAAGGGCATCTACCAGCGCAGCGGCTACAAGCGCCAGTACCCTGACGGCGAGGCTGCCGCGCATGTGGTGGGTTTTGCCAATGTTGAGAACCTCGGTCAAGAAGGGGTGGAGCTGGCCTTTGAAAAGCAGCTGGCCGGCCAGAGCGGCTCGCGCCGCGTCATCAAGGACCGTTTTGGCCGGGTGGTCGAGGATGTGCGCGAGCAGGTACCGCCGGTCGACGGCCGCGATCTGCAACTGTCCATCGACTCCAAGGTGCAGTTTTTTGCCTACCAGAAGCTGCGCGATGCGGTGCTGGAAAACAAGGCCAAGGCCGGCAGCGTGGTGGTGCTTGATGCGCACAGCGGTGAGATTCTGGCGCTGGCCAACTATCCGAGCTACACGCCCGACCGGCGGGTAAATTTGAGCGGCGCGCAGCTGCGCAACCGGGCCCTGACCGATACCTTCGAGCCGGGCTCCACGATGAAGGCCTTCGCGGTGGCCGCCGCCCTCGAAAAAGGCCTGGTTCAGCCCGAGACCATGATTCAGACCGCGCCGGGCCGCTTGACCCTGGGTGGGGCGACCATCAGCGATGCGCACCCTCAGGGCTTGCTGTCGGTGGCGCAGGTGATCCAGAAGTCCAGCAATGTGGGCACGGTCAAGATGGCCATGCAGTTGCAGCCGCGCGAGATGTGGGAGTCCTACGCTCAGCTGGGCTTCGGACAGAAGCCGCAACTGCCATTCCCGGGTGCGGTCAGCGGCCGCCTGCGACCCTACAAGACCTGGCGGCCCATCGAGCAAGCCACCATGAGCTATGGCTATGGGCTGTCGGTCTCGCTCTTCCAACTCGCCCATGCCTACACCGTTTTCGCCCGTGACGGAGATCTTGCACCGGCCAGCCTGCTCAAGACCAGCGAGCCGGTGGCTGGAGTGCGGGTGTTTAGCCAGAAAAACGCATTGGCCATGCGCCAGATGTTGCAATTGGTGACGCAGCCTGGCGGTACCGCCCAGAAAGCACAGACCATAGGCTACTCGGTTGGCGGCAAGACCGGCACCACCCATAAGCAGGAGGGCAAGGGTTACTCCGACAAGAAATACCGCGGCTTCTTTGTCGGTCTGGCGCCGGTGGAAAAGCCCCGCATCGTGGTGGCGGTGATGATCGACGAGCCCAGTAACGGCCGCTACTACGGCGGCGATGTGGCCGCTCCGGTGTTTGCCGAGACGGTGCAGCAGACGCTGCGCATGATGGGCCTGCCGCCCGATGTGGCGGTCAAGCCGCAGATCATCGCCAAGGCGGTGGAGGAATCGATGTGAGCACGCAGCTGCACACGCCTGAGCAGGCGGTCGATTGGCTGCGCCTGCGCACCTTGGGCACCCTGTGTGCCGACAGCCGCCGACTGCGTGCCGGCGACGCTTTCCTGGCTTGGCCCGGTGCGGCCACCGACGCGCGTACCTATGTGCCGGCGGCACTGGCCGTCGGAGCTACAGCCTGCCTGATGGAGCACGAGGACTGCGCTGCGCTGGGGCTGGACATGGACGATGTGCGCCTGGCCAGCTATGCGGGCCTGAAGGCGGCCAGCGGGCCGATCGCTGCGGACTTTTTCGGCCAGCCCAGCGCGTCCATGCAACTGGTTGCGGTGACCGGCACCAATGGCAAGACCAGCACCGCCTGGTGGCTGGCGCAAGCCCTGTCGGCAGCCGGCCAGCGCTGTGCGGTGGTGGGTACCTTGGGCATAGGCGAGCCGGCGCGGCTCGATGCCAACGGACTGACCACGCCCGACCCGGTGCTGCTGCACCAGCAACTGCGCCGTCTGCACGACGAAGGCTGTGTGGCCTGCGCCATGGAGGCCTCCTCCATCGGGCTGGCCGAGGCCCGGCTCGAGGGGCTGCAGATCCGTAGCGCTGTTTTCACCAACTTCACCCAGGACCATCTGGACTACCACGGCAGCATGCAGGCCTACTGGCAGGCCAAGGCCGGCCTGTTTGACTGGCCTGGGCTGGCGGCGGCGGTGATCAATATCGACGATCCGCGGGGCGCTGAGCTCGCCTCTACCCTGGCCGAGCGCAGTGCTCTGGATCTGTGGACCGTCTCCTGCGAGGGGCCGGCGCGGCTGCGCGCCCAGGCCTTGCGTGTGACCGAGGTCGGCACTCTGTTTGAGCTCTGCGAAGCCGGTCAGGCACCGGTCGAGGTGCAGACGCCGGTGGCCGGGCGTTTCAATGTGAGCAATCTGCTGGGTGTCTTGGCCGCCCTGCGCAGCCTGGGCCTGACCCTGGGTGAGGCGGCGGCAGCCTGCGCTGCACTGACCGCGGTGCCCGGGCGCATGGAGTCCATGGGCGGCAGCGGCGAGCCCTTGGTGGTGATTGACTATGCCCACACCCCCGATGCTCTTGAACAGACCCTGCAGGCGCTGCGGCCTGTGGCCCAGCAGCGCGGCGGTCAGTTGTGGGCGGTGTTTGGCTGCGGTGGTGACCGGGACCGCAGCAAACGCCCGCTGATGGCGGCGGTCGCCGAGCGCGCTGCCGATCGCCTGGTGCTGACCAGTGACAACCCGCGCAGCGAAGTGCCAGAAGACATTGTCCAGGCCATGCTGGCCGGCCTTGAGCAGGCGTCGCGCTCTCAGGTTGAGATCGACCGCGCGCGCGCCATTGCGCTGGCGCTGTCGCAGGCCGGTGCGGCCGATGTGGTGCTGGTGGCCGGCAAGGGCCATGAGCAATACCAGGAAGTGCGCGGCCAGCGGCTGCCGTTTTCAGACCACCAACAAGCCCAGCAGGCTTTGCAGGCGCGTCGGCGCGGTTCGGAGGTGGCGGCATGATGCGTTTGGCTCAGGCTCAGGCCCTGCTGCCTGGCTCGCAGTTGGTCGGTGACCCTGGCGTGCTGATCGAGCGGGTGCACAGCGACAGCCGCAGCCTGCGGGCGGGCGACCTGTTCATCGCCCTGCGCGGTGAGCGTTTTGATGCGCATGAATTTCTGACGCAGGCCGCTGCCGCGGGCGCAGTGGCGGCGCTGGCCGAACGCGGCCTGGTCGAGGCGCATCTGCCCGGCCTGCTGGTGGACGACAGCCGGCAGGGCCTGGCTGAGCTGGCCGCAGGCTGGCGCCAGACGTTTACGGGTCCCTTGATCGCGGTCACCGGCAGCAATGGCAAAACCACGGTGACGCAAATGACGGCGGCCATCTTGCGCGCCCATCTGGGCGATGAGGCGCTGGCCACCCAGGGCAACTTCAACAACGACATAGGCGTGCCGCTGACGCTGCTGCGCCTGCGCCCCAAGCATCGCATGGCGGTGCTCGAGTTGGGCATGAACCACCCGGGCGAGATCGCCCAGCTCGCGCGCATGGCCCGCCCCACCGTGGCTCTGGTCAACAACGCGCAGCGCGAGCACCAGGAATTCATGGCCTCGGTGGAGGCGGTGGCGCAGGAAAACGGCGCGGTGATCAGCAGCCTGCCTGCCGATGGCGTGGCGGTGTTTCCTGCGGACGATGCCTACACCGGTTTGTGGCGTGAATTGGCCGGCCGGCGCCGCAGCATCAGCTTTGCCCTGGACGGGCCGGCCGATGTGCGCGCACAGGCGCACTGGCTGGGCGGGCATTGGCAGGTCGATGCGCAGACGCCTGAAGGTGCGCTGGCCTTCACCCTGAAGGTGGCCGGCCGGCACAACGTCAAAAACGCGCTGGCGGCCATCGCCTGTGCGCAGGCCGCCGGTGTGCCGCTGGCGGCCATGGTGCAGGGCTTGTCGAACTTCGAGCCGGTCCAGGGCCGCTCGCGCGCCCGCAGCCTGCGGCTGGCGGCTCAGCAGGCCCTGGTGCTGGTCGATGACAGCTACAACGCCAACCCGGATTCGGTGCGGGCGGCGATCGATGTGATGCGCGACTTGCCCGGACCGCACCTGCTGGTGCTGGGCGATATGGGCGAAGTCGGTGAACAGGGGCCCGCCTTCCATGCCGAGGTCGGCGCCTATGCCAGCGCGCGCGGCATTGAGCAACTTTGGTGCAGCGGCCCCCTGATGCGCCATGCGGCGCAGGCCTTCCCGGGGGCGCGGCATTTCGAGCGAGTCGAGGACCTGCTGGTGGCGCTGGCGCCGGCCCTGCCTGGCTGCGCCAGTGTGCTGGTCAAGGGCTCGCGCTTCATGCGCATGGAGCAGGTGGTGCAGGCCATCGAGGCGCAGGCCGCAGCCCAAGCTGCTGTTGAGGAGCCCACATGCTGATCTGGCTGGCCCAGTGGCTGCAAAGCCTGTCGCCCGACCTGAGTTTCTTCCGGGTCTTCCAGTACCTGACCTTCAGGGCGGTGATGGCGGCCATGACGGCGCTGCTGATTGGTCTGGTGGCCGGGCCCTGGGTGATTGCGCGCTTGACGGCGCTCAAGATCGGGCAGCCGGTGCGCGGCTATGGCCTGCAAACCCACCTGGTCAAAAGCGGCACCCCGACCATGGGTGGCGTGCTGATTTTGCTGTCGATCGCGATTGCCACTCTGTTGTGGTTCGACTGGTCCAACCGTTTCGTCTGGATCGTGCTGGTGGTGACCCTGGGTTTTGGCGCCATCGGCTGGGCCGACGACTGGCGCAAGGTGGTGCGCAAGGACCCCGAGGGCATGCCTTCGCGCGAAAAATACCTCTGGCAGTCGCTGATCGGTTTGATCGCCGCGCTCTACTTGGTATTCAGCATTTCAGAGAGCTCGAACTTCAAGGTGCTGGAGTTGTTTCTGAACTGGGTGCGCTCGGGCTTCGATGTGGATCTGCCGCCCAAGGCGGGGCTGATGCTGCCCTTCTTCAAAGAGGTCAGCTATCCGCTGGGCGTGTTCGGTTTTGTCATCCTGACCTATCTGGTTATTGTCGGCTCGAGCAATGCGGTCAATCTGACCGATGGCCTGGACGGGCTGGCCATCATGCCGGTGGTGATGGTGGGCTCGGCCCTGGGCGTGTTCGCCTATGTGACCGGCAGCTCGGTTTATGCCAAGTACCTTTTCCTGCCCTACATTCCCGGCGCGGGCGAGTTGCTGATTTTCTGCGCCGCCATGGCTGGCGCCGGCCTGGCCTTCCTGTGGTTCAACACCCATCCCGCGCAGGTCTTCATGGGCGATGTGGGTGCGCTGGCTCTGGGCGCTGCGCTGGGCACGATCGCGGTCATCGTGCGGCAGGAAATTGTGCTGGCCATCATGGGCGGCATTTTTGTGGTCGAGGCGCTGTCGGTGATGGCGCAGGTGACCTATTTCAAATACACCAAGAAGAAATACGGCGAGGGCCGGCGCATCTTGAAGATGGCGCCCTTGCATCACCATTTTGAAAAGAGCGGCTGGAAGGAAACGCAGGTGGTCGTGCGTTTCTGGATCATCACCATGCTGCTGTGTCTGGTGGGTCTGTCGACCCTGAAGCTGCGATGACAAGCCTGCAAGACAAGCATGTGCTGGTGCTCGGGCTGGGCCTGTCGGGCCTGGCCTTGGCGCGCTGGTGCCTGCGTTGCGGTGCGCAGGTGACGGTGGCCGACACCCGCGAGGCGCCGCCACAGCTGGCGGCCTTGCGCACGCAGGCACCCGAGGCGCGCTTTATCAGCGGCGCCTTCAGCGCGGATCTGGTGCAGGGCCAGCAAGCGGTGTTCAAGAGCCCCGGCCTGTCGCCGGCAGAAATCGCCCCGGTGGTCGACGCTGCGCGGGCCATCGGCCTGCATGTGGGCAATGAACTGACGCTGTTCGCGCAGGCCCTGGCCGAGCTGGCTGAGCGAGCGCAGATCGAGCCGCCCCCCGCAGCGCCTGCGGGCTATCGGCCCAAGATTTTGGCCATCACCGGCACCAACGGCAAGACCACGGTGACCACGCTCACCGGCTTGCTGGTCGAGCGGGCCGGCAAATCGGTGGCGGTGGCCGGTAATATCGGGCCCACCCTGCTCGATACCCTGTCGGCTGCGTTGGACGCAGACCGTCTGCCCGAGGTCTGGGTGCTGGAGCTGTCGAGTTTTCAGCTCGATGAGGTCAGCGACTTTGAGGCCAGCGCTGCCACGGTTCTCAATATCACCCAGGATCACCTGGACTGGCACGGCAGCATGGCGACCTATGCCAAGGCCAAGGCCAACATCTACGGCCGTCAGGCGCTGATGCTGCTCAACCGCGAGGACCCGCTGGTCATGGCGCAGCTGCCGGTGTCCGAGCCGGTCAAGGGCAAGGCCAAAGCCGCCAAGGTGCGCGCGCACCAGACTTTTGGCACCGACCTGCCCACCCGCCCGGGCGACTGGGGCTTGGAGGAGGTCGGCGGCATGAGCTGGCTGGTGCGTGCCTTCGAGGCTGATGAAACGCTCAAGCGGGGTAAGGCCGATGAGGAGCCGATCTATATTCAGCGCCTGATGCCAAGCGAAGCGCTGCAAATACGCGGCCGGCACAACGCGAGCAATGCGCTGGCCGCACTGGCCCTGGCCACTGCGGCCGGCTGCAGTCTGGCGGCCATGTTGCACGGTCTAAGGCTGTACCGCGGCGAGGCGCACCGGGTGGAGTCGGTGGGCGTGATCTCTGGCGTCGAGTTTTTTGACGACAGCAAGGGCACCAATGTCGGCGCCACTGCGGCGGCGCTCAAGGGCCTGGGTGCTGAGCGTCGGGTGGTGGTGATTTTGGGCGGTCAGGGCAAGGGGCAGGACTTTGCGCCCCTGGCCGAACCGCTGGGCCGCCATGGCCGTGCCGCAGTACTAATCGGTCGCGATGCGCCCTTGTTGCGCCAGGCGCTGGCCCAAACCGGGGTGCCGCTGCACGACGCGCCTGACATGGCGGCAGCAGTGCGCACCGCTTTTGCTTCGGCACAGCCCGGCGATGCGGTGCTGCTGTCGCCGGCCTGCGCCAGCTTTGACATGTACCGCGACTACGGCCACCGGGCGCAGGTGTTTTGCGAGGCGGTTCAGGAGCTGGCGCATGAGCAAGGGGTGTTGCTGTGATCGCAGCGGGCATCCATCGCATCAAGGCTGCCCTGGGTCTGCTGTCGGCCGAGCCGGCGGCCGCCTTGCCGGTGCGTACCGGCATGCCCGGCCGGGTGATCGGCCCTTCCATGCCAGTGCGTCTGCTCGGCTTTGACCAGGCATTGGTGTTCGTCGCCCTGGCGCTGCTGTTGTGGGGGCTGGTGATGGTGTACTCGGCCTCGGTGGCTATGCCGGACAACCCGAAGTTCTCGCGTTACTCCAACACGCACTTTCTGGTGCGCCATGTCTTTTCGCTGCTCGCCGCCTTGGTGGTGGCGGTGCTGGCCTTCCAGATACCGATGTCGACCTGGGAAAAGGTGGCGCCCTGGTTGTTTATTGCCTCCTTGGTCCTGCTGGTGGTGGTGCTGATTCCCTTCATCGGCCGCGGCGTCAATGGCGCGCGGCGCTGGATTTCGCTGGGGGTGATTAGCTTTCAGCCTTCGGAGTTGGCCAAGTTTGCGGTACTGATCTATGCGGCCGACTACATGGTGCGCAAGATGGAGGTCAAGGAGCGCTTTTTCCGAGCGGTCCTGCCCATGGGCGTGGCTGTCGGTGTGGTGGGTATGCTGCTGCTGGCCGAGCCGGACATGGGGGCTTTCCTGGTGATCGTGGTCATCGCCATGGGCATCCTGTTCCTGGGCGGGGTCAATGCGCGCATGTTCTTTTTCATGGGCACGATCGTGGTGCTGGCCTTTGCCGTGATGATCTGGTCCAGCCCCTGGCGGCGCGAGCGCATCTTTGCCTACCTCGATCCCTGGTCGGCTGAAAACGCCATCCGCAAGGGCTACCAGCTTTCGCACTCCTTGATTGCCTTCGGCCGAGGCGAGTTCTCGGGCGTGGGCTTGGGCGGCAGTATCGAGAAGCTGCACTGGCTGCCCGAGGCGCACACTGACTTTTTGCTGGCGGTGATCGGCGAGGAATTTGGCCTGATCGGCGTACTGGTGGTGATCAGCCTCTTTCTCTGGCTGACCCGGCGCATCATGCACATCGGCCGGCAGGCCATTGCCATGGACCGCCTGTTCTCCGGACTGGTGGCTCAGGGCGTAGGCATTTGGATCGGCTTTCAGTCGCTGATCAATATGGGCGTGAATTTGGGTGCCTTGCCGACCAAGGGCCTGACCCTGCCGCTTATGAGCTACGGTGGCTCGGCCATCATGATGAATCTGCTGGCGCTGGCCGTGGTGCTGCGCATCGACCACGAAAACCGAATCATGATGCGGGGAGGGCGGCTATGAGTGGCAGTCCCTGCGCTCTGGTCATGGCCGGCGGCACCGGCGGCCATATCTTCCCGGGGCTGGCGGTGGCCGAGGCTTTGCGCGAGCGTGGCTGGCGGGTGCATTGGTTGGGTGGCCGTGGCTCGGCCGGCCGTCCCAGCATGGAAAGCCAGCTGGTGCCGGCGCGCGGTCTGCCCTTTGACAGCATCGATTTCGGCGGCCTGCGTGGCAAGGGTGTCTTGACCCTGGCCCTGCTGCCGCTGCGGCTGCTGCGCGCCTTCTGGCAATGTGTGCAACTGCTGCGGCGCGTCCGCCCCGATGTGGTGATCGGTCTGGGCGGCTATGTCACCTTTCCCGGCGGCATGATGGGCGTGCTGCTGGGCAAGCCCCTGGTGCTGCATGAGCAAAATTCAGTGGCCGGACTGGCCAATCGGGTGCTGGCCGAGGTGGCCGACCGGGTGTTCAGCGCCTTCCCCCGTGTCCTGAAGAAAGCCGAATGTGTGGGCAATCCGCTGCGCAGCGCTTTTGTGTCGCAGCCCGATCCGGCCACGCGCTTTGCCGGGCGCAGCGGCCCGCTGCGCCTGTGCGTGGTCGGCGGCAGTCTGGGCGCGCAGGCGCTCAATGAAGTGCTGCCCCAGGCCCTGGCCCTGATTCCTGAGGACCGGCGGCCGCAGGTGCTGCACCAAAGCGGCGCCCCTCATCTGCAGGCGCTGCAAGCCGCTTATGCGGTAGCGGGCGTGCAGGCTGAGGTCAGCGCCTTCATTGATGACACGGCCAGCGCCTTTGCTCAGGCCGATCTGCTGATTTGCCGCGCTGGCGCCTCCACCGTCACCGAGATCGCCGCCATTGGTGCGGCGGCGATTTTCGTGCCCTTCCCGCATGCGGTGGACGACCACCAGACCCACAATGCGCGCTTTCTGGTCGATGCCGGCGGCGGCTGGTTGCTGCCTCAATCTGAACTCCATGCCCAGGCGCTGGCCGAGCTGATCATGCAACTCGATCGCGCCAAGCTGCTGCAAAAGGCGCAGGCGGCCAAGGGGCTGCAGCAGACCCAGGCCACCGAGCGGGTGGTGCAAGCCTGCCAGGAGCTGCTGCCATGAAGCACGCGGTCAAGCGCATCCACTTCATCGGTCTGGGCGGCTCGGGCATGTCGGGCATTGCCGAAGTCCTGCACAACCTGGGCTATGAAATCTCGGGCTCGGACCTGGCTGACAGTGCGACCTTGCGCCGTCTGGCTGGCCTGGGCATACGGACTTTTGTTGGGCATGATGCGGCGCACCTCAGCCATGTGGATGCGGTGGTCACATCCACCGCAGTGCGCGACGACAACCCCGAGGTGCAGGCCGCTCGTCAGAAAAAAATCCCGGTGGTGCCGCGCGCGCTGATGCTGGCCGAGCTGATGCGGCTCAAGCGCGGCATCGCGATCGCTGGCACCCACGGTAAGACCACCACCACCAGCTTGGTCGCCAGCGTGCTGGCCGAAGGCGGGCTTGACCCCACTTTTGTGATCGGCGGGCGTCTGAACAGCGCTGGCGCCAATGCGAAACTGGGCGCCGGCGATTACATCGTGGTCGAGGCCGATGAGTCCGACGCGTCCTTTCTCAATTTGCTGCCCGTGATGGCGGTGGTCACCAATATCGACGCCGACCACATGGAGACCTATGGTCACGACTTCCTGCGCCTGCAGGCCGCCTTCGTCGACTTTTTGCATCGCATGCCCTTTTACGGCACTGCAGTGCTGTGTACCGATGATCCGGCGGTGCGCGCCATCGTCAGCCAGGTCTCCTGCCCCATCACCAGCTATGGCTTGGGCGCCGATGCCGAGGTGCGAGCGGTCGATGTTCGCCATGTCCATGGGCAAATGCACTTTACCGTGCAGCGGCGCAATGGCACCACCTTGCCTGATCTGCCGGTGGTGCTCAACCTGCCCGGTGAGCACAATGCGCTCAATGCGCTGGCAGCCATTGCAGTGGCGGTCGAGCTCGATATTCCCGATGCGGCGGTGCAAAAGGCGCTGGCCGGCTTTCGGGGGGTGGGCCGGCGCTTTCAGCTTTATGGCCAGGCCAGTGCGCGCGACGGCGGCAGTTTCAGCGTGATCGACGACTATGGCCATCACCCGGTCGAGATGGCCGCCACTTTAGCGGCGGCTCGCGGGGCCTACCCTGGGCGCAGGCTGGTGCTGGCCTTTCAGCCCCACCGCTACAGCCGCACCCGCGATTGTTTTGAGGACTTCGTCAAGGTCATCGGTCACTGCGACGCGGTGCTGCTGACCGAGGTGTATGCGGCCGGCGAGGCGCCAGTCGTTGCTGCCGACGGACGCGCCCTGATGCGCGCGCTGCGTATGGCGGGCCAAGTCGAGCCGGTGTTCGTGCCGGCCATCGACGATCTGCCGCAGGCGATTTTGGACCAAGCCCGGGACGGCGACGTGGTGCTGTGCATGGGGGCTGGCTCCATCGGCTTGGTGGCGGGCAAGGTGATCGAGCGTTCGGGGGCTGCCGCATGAGCGTCGATGTACGCAGCCTGGGCAAGGTGGCCGTTCTCATGGGCGGGCGCTCGGGCGAGCGCGATATCTCGCTGATGTCGGGCCGTGGCGTGCTTGAGGCGCTGCGGAGCCGCGGGGTCGACGCGCATGCCTTCGATCCGGCCGAGCGCTCGCTCGATGCCTTGAAGAGCGAAGGCTTTGCGCGCTGCTTCATCGCCCTGCATGGCCGCTTTGGCGAAGACGGCACGGTGCAAGGTGCGCTTGAACTGCTGGGCATTCCCTATACCGGCTCGGGCGTGATGGCCTCGAGTCTGGCGATCGACAAGGTCATGACCAAGCGGCTGTGGCTGGCCGAGGGCTTGAGCACGCCGCGCTATGTGCTGTTGCAACGCGGTCGCTACCAGGCGGGCGACCTGGACGCCGCTGTCGCCTCGCTGGGCCTGCCGCTGATCGTCAAGCCGGCCCGCGAGGGCTCTTCCCTGGGTCTGACCAAGGTGGGCCGAGCCCAAGACATGGCGGCGGCGGTCGAGCGCGCTGCCGCACTCGATGCCGATGTGCTGTGCGAGCAATTCATCGCTGGCGATGAACTGACCTGCCCGGTGCTCGGCAGTGGCGATGCAGCGCGCGCGCTGCCGCTCATACGCATCGTTGCGCCCGAGGGCAACTACGACTACCAAAATAAATACTTCACCGACGCGGTGCAGTACCTGGTGCCCAGTGGACTGAGTGCCGTGCGCGAGCAGGCCATCAGCGACTTGGTACTGGCGGCCTACCGCAGCCTGGGCTGCCGAGGCTGGGCCCGTGCCGATGCGATGGTCGATGCCGCGACCGGCCAGCCCTATCTGCTGGAGATGAATACCTCGCCGGGTATGACTGGCCACTCACTGGTGCCGATGTCGGCGCGCGCTGCAGGTCTGTCCTACGAAGACCTGTGCCTGCAGGTGCTGTCATTGGCCCGCCTGGACCACGAGGAGGCGCGATGAGCGATGAGCTGCTGACGTTGCCGCCTGATGTGCGCCTGATGAACGCCCTGAGCCTGTTACTGGTTGGGGTGTTTGCACTGCTGGTCCTGAGCTTGGCCGCGCAATGGCTGCTGCACAGGCCGCTGTTTGGCCTGCGGGGCATACAGGTCGACAACGAGCTCGGTCGCAACAACGCGGTGACGCTGCGCGCCAATGTCGCGCCCAAGCTGGCCGGCAACTTTTTTACTCTGGATTTGGCGCAGTCCAAAGCCGCTTTCGAAGCCGTGCCCTGGGTGCGTACGGCCGTGGTAAGGCGAGACTTTCCGGATCGCTTGCGGGTGCGCATTGAAGAGCATGAACCGGTGGCCTTGTGGGGGGCGGACGACGACGTCCGCCTGGTCAATACCTACGGCGAGGTGTTTGAGGTTAATCAGGGCGATGTGGAGGCCGAGAGCCTGCCGCGGCTGATCGGCCCCCGCGCGCAGTCACCGCTGGTGCTGCAGGCCTTCCAGCGCCTGGCGCCCAAGTTCGAGGCGATGGACAGCCCCCTGGCACAGCTGGAGCTGACCGGTCGGGGCAATTGGCGCGCCCGGCTTGAAAGCGGGGCGATGATCGACATTGGCCCCGGTAGCCTTGACGAGATCGGATTGCGGGTGCAGCGCTTCATCGCCACATTTGCCCAGACGCCCTCGCGGCTGGGACGCAATATTGAATCGGCCGACCTGCGCTACCCCAATGGTTACGCGCTGCGCCTGCGTGGCGTGACCACCTCGGGCGCAGACCGAGCCGCACAGAAAACAAGGTGAATCTATGGCCAAGGAATACAAAGATCTGGTAGTGGGGCTGGACATTGGAACCAGCAAGGTGATGGTGGTGGTCGGCGAGGTGATGCCCGGTGGCGAGCTCAAGCTGGCCGGCCTGGGTGTGGCCGCCAGCAATGGCCTGAAGCGCGGTGTGGTGGTCAACATCGACGCGACGGTGCAGAGCATTCAGCAGGCGCTCAAGGAGGCCGAGTTGATGGCCGACTGCAAGATCTCGCGGGTCTACACCGGCATCACCGGCAGCCACATTCGCGGCATGAATTCCAGTGGCATGGTGGCGGTCAAGGACAAGGAGGTCACCCAGGCCGATGTGGCGCGGGTGATCGAGACCGCCAAAGCCATCAACATCTCGACCGACCAGCGCCTGCTCTTGGTCGAGCCGCAGGAATTTGTGATCGACGGACAGGATGTGCGCGAGCCCATAGGCATGAGCGGCATACGCCTGGAGGCCAAGGTGCATATCGTGACCGGCGCCCAGAGCGCGGCTGAAAACATCGTCAAGTGCGTGCGCCGCTGCGGCCTGGAGGTCGATCAGCTGATGCTTAACCCGCTGGCCTCCAGTTTGGCGGTACTCAGCCAGGACGAGCAGGAGCTGGGCGTGGCCTTGGTCGATATTGGTGCTGGGACCACTGATGTAGCGATTTTCACCGGCGGTGCGATCCGCCATACCGCCGTCATCCCGATTGCTGGTGATCTGATCACCAGCGACATCGCCATGGCCTTGCGCACCCCGACCAAGGATGCCGAGGACATCAAGGTCGAAAGCGGCTGCGCCAAGCAGTTGCTGGCCGATCCTGAAACCCAGGTCGAAGTGCCCGGCCTGGGCGATCGTGGCCCGCGCATGCTCAGCCGCCAGGCCCTGGCCGGCGTGATCGAGCCGCGGGTCGAGGAAATCTACACCCTGGTGCAGCAGGTTATCCGCGAATCGGGTTACGAGGAAATGCTGTCCTCGGGCATTGTGATCACCGGCGGCAGTGCGGTGATGGCGGGCATGGTCGAGCTTGGCGAGGACATTTTCCTCAAGCCGGTACGCCGCGGCCTGCCGCGCTATTCCAGCGGCTTGTCGGACATGGTGGCCCAGCCGCGCGCAGCCACGGTGATGGGCTTGATGGAAGAGGCCAGATTAGCGCGCATGCGCGGTCTGAAAGTGTCACAAAAGGCGGGTAGTGTGCAAAACGCCTTTGGTCGGATCAAAGAATGGTTGGTGGGGAATTTCTGATGAAAAATACAGACGAACCGCGCTTCAATGGCCTGACCCATGCAGGAGGTGCCGACCCACCCTCATGATGATCGCTTTCGCTCGCTCTCTATAAAAAAACGGTTTGGTTTTAACGGCTCTAGTTCAAGGCAACTGCAGGAAAGAAGGAGGCTCTTATGAGCATCGAAATGATGGAAATCGAGGAATTCAATCAGGGCACGCAGATCAAGGTGATTGGCGTGGGTGGCGGCGGCGGCAACGCGGTCGAGCACATGATCCTGACCCAGGTCCAGGGCGTGGAGTTCATCTGCGCCAACACCGACGCCCAGGCGCTCAACCGGGTGGGCGCTGAAAAAATCATCCAGCTCGGCGGCTCCGGCCTCGGTGCAGGCAGCCGGCCTGACAAGGGCCGGGAAGCGGCGGAGATGGCTGCTGACGAAATCCGTAACGCCATCGATGGTGCACACATGCTGTTCATCACCGCTGGCATGGGCGGCGGCACCGGCACGGGTGCGGCGCCGGTGATTGCACGCATCGCCAAGGAGATGGGTATCCTGACCGTGGGCGTGGTCACCAAACCCTTCGACTTTGAAGGCGGCCGGCGCATGTCCAATGCCGACGCCGGCTTGGCCGAGCTCGAGGCCAATGTGGACTCGCTGATCGTCGTGCTCAATGAAAAGCTGTTGGAGGTGCTCGGCGAGGACATCTCGCAGGACGAGGCTTTTGCCCATGCCAATGACGTACTCAAGAACGCCGTGGGCGGCATCGCAGAAATCATCAACGTACAGGCTCTGGTCAATGTCGACTTCGAGGACGTGCGCACGGTGATGGGCGAGCCGGGCAAGGCCATGATGGGCACCGCCAAGGCCAGTGGCCCCGACCGTGCCCGCATTGCGGCTGAGCAGGCGGTGGCCTGCCCCTTGCTCGACGGCGTGGACATGAATGGTGCCAAGGGCGTGTTGGTGCTCATTAGTGCAGCCAAGGGCTCGCTCAAGCTTAACGAGACCAAGCTGGCGATGAAGACCATCAGCGCTTTTGCGGCCAGCGATGCGCATGTGATTTACGGCACCGCCTACGACGAATCGCTGGGCGATGACATCCGGGTCACGGTGGTGGCCACCGGCCTGAACCGCCAGGGCATGCGCCGCGCTGCCCCGCCTTTGCAAGTGATTCAGCGCACCGGCACCGACAACCTGCCGGCTCAGCCTGTGGCACTCGGGGGCGCCATGGGAGCCGGTACTGGCACCGGCCTCGGTGCAGGTGGCTACCAGAACCTGGACGTGCCCAGCGTCTGGCGCAACAACCGCAGCCAGGCAGCGGCCAAGGTCGATGCGCTGGCCGCAGGCGGCATGGACGATCTGGAGATTCCGGCCTTTTTGCGCCGTCAGGCCGACTGAGCGGCCGTCCCCCAAGCCACTAGGCTGATTGGGGCTGGGGTGATGGCCAGCAGCTATCGCGGCTATGAACGCCGCGATAGCGCTCTGGGCAGGTCCTGCGCCTAAAATTAAAGCATGTTGGCCCAACGTACCCTTCGTTCCTTGACCCGCGCCGTCGGCGTGGGGCTGCACAGCGGCCAAAGGGTCGAGCTGACTTTAAGGCCAGCGCCGCCCGATACCGGTATCGTGTTTCGGCGCGTCGATTTGCCACAGCCGGTGGATATCGCGGTGTCGGCCACAGCGGTGACCGATACCCGACTGGCATCGACCATCTCCAGCGGCCAGGCGCGGGTTTTCACCGTCGAGCACCTGATGTCAGCTTGTGCCGGTTTGGGACTGGACAACCTCTACATCGACATCACCGCCGAAGAGGTGCCCATCCTCGACGGCTCGGCCGCCTCCTTTGTGTTCCTGTTGCAGTCGGCCGGCATCGCCGTGCAGACTGCGCCCAAGCGCTTTGTGCGCATGCTCGATACGGTGCGCGTCAGCGATGGCGAAGGTGCCAATCTAAAGTGGGCGCAGCTGGCCCCCTACGAGGGCTACAAGCTGAGCTTTGAGATCGACTTCGACCATCCGGCGGTCGACTCCACCGGCCAGCGTGTGGAATTCGACATGGGGCTTAATTCCTATGTGCGCGATATCGCCCGCGCCCGCACCTTCGGCTTTACCAAAGACGTCGAGATGATGCGAGCCAACGGGCTGGCCCTGGGCGGCGGGCTGGACAACGCCATCGTGATGGACGACTACAAGGTGCTCAACGCCGAGGGCCTGCGCTATAACGACGAGTTCGTCAAACACAAGATCCTGGACGCCATGGGCGACCTGTTTTTGCTGGGCAAACCCCTGATCGGCGCCTACAGCGCATTTCGCTCGGGCCACGCGCTCAATAACAAGCTGCTACGGCATTTGCTGGAGCAGCCGCAGGCCTGGGAGGTGGTGAGCTTTGACGATGAGCGCCGGGCCCCGCGCGGCCTGGCCCAATTGGCCCCGGCCTGGTAGGCGCGGCGGCCATGTTGCTCTTTCGCTGGCTGATCTTCTTGCTGCTCTTGGTGGCGGCCGTGTGCTTTGTGTTTTTCATCGCCACCGGCCGGCCGCATTACAAGCGCTGGGGTCTGGTGGTGCTCAAGTGGACCCTGATCGCGGCCCTTGGTTTTTTTGGCGTGCTCATCCTTGAGCGGGTGCTGTGAGCCCCCGTTTTGCCTTGAGCGATTTTGATCAGCGCAGCCGGCTGTCGCGGTAGCGGCGCTGTACCGACTGCGCATCGCTGGCACCGGCAGCCACGCGGGCGCGCTGCAGGCGGTCCAGGGAGGCGCCCACCTGGGCATGGGTGATGGCCAGCCCCAGGGCGTCGGCGGCGTCGGGCCCAGGCAGGCCGGGCAGCTTGAGCAGGCGCATCACCATCTGTTGCACCTCGGCCTTGCCGGCCCGGCCATGACCGGCCACCGCTTTTTTCAGTTGCAAAGCGGTGTATTCGTGCACTGTCAGCTCCTTGTGCACCAGGGCGGTCACGCAGGCACCGCGCGCCTGCCCTAGCTTCAAGGTGGCCTGCGGGTCCGTGTTGACGAACACAATCTCAACCACCGCCACCTGGGGCTGGTAGCGCTCACCGACTGCGCAGACCCCGTCGAAAAGCACCTTCAGTCGCTCGGGCAGGCTGCGCCCGGCCTCGGTGCGCACGGTGCCGCTGGCCACATAGCCGAGCTGCGTACCTTGAACATCGATCACGCCAAAACCGGTTACCTGCAGGCCCGGGTCTATGCCTAGGATGCGAATACTCTGGCTGCTCATGGCAGGTCCACCCGGGTCATGCGCACGGTGATCACCTGGGCGCGTTCAGACAGATAGCCCGAATTGGCGCGCTTTTCAAAATAGCGCGGTCGGGGCAACATCACCGCCAGCCGTGCAGCTTCGTAGTTCGTCAGCCGGGTCGCGCTCTTGCGGTAGTAATGCTGCGCCGCCGCCTCCGCGCCAAAGATGCCTTCGCCCCATTCGACGCTGTTGAGGTAAATCTCCAGAATGCGCTGCTTGCTCAGCACAGCTTCGAGCATCAGCGTGAGCGCCAGCTCTTGCGCCTTGCGCGGCAGGGTGCGCTCGCCCGAGAGGAACAGGTTCTTGGCCAGCTGCTGGGTGATGGTCGAGCCGCCGATGATTTTTGGCGCGGGCACAGGCGGGGGCGCTTTAGCGGCAGTGTCCTGCCGCCCGGCCTTGCGCCGTGCTTGTTCGGCGCGGCGAGCTACTTCCTGCTCGGCCTTTTGGTTTTTCTCCCAGGCTTTTTCCAGGGCCTCGAGGTCGACCCCATCGTGCTCGGTGAAGCTGGCGTCTTCCGAGGCGATGACGGCGCGCTTGAGCGAGTCGGCGATTTTGTCGTAGGGCACCCATTGCTGGCGCCACAGCAGTTGGCCGGTGCTTTGCACCACCCGGTGGGCCTCGGCCCGCTGAAAACTGGTGGACTCAGGGTCTATCCAGCGCATCAGCACAATGCGGCCGGCAAAGTACAGCTGCAAGCACAGCAGTGCCAGTAGCAAAACGCTCAATAGCCGCAGCACGATCTTCATGGTGCGGCTGCTGTTCAGAGCGGCTGGCGAGGCTGCGCCGGATCGCCTGGCTGCTCGTCGGCGCAGGCCTCGCCTTCGGCCGGGCTCAGGTCGACCGCGATCGAGATCGGGCCGGCCGCAAATTCCGATTCGCCGCCTTCGAGCTCCTCTTCGTCGATGCCGCCACCGGCGGCCTGGTCCAGCCTTTCAATGACGGTACCCGTCACGCTCAGCGTGATCTCGTCAATATCGCCCAGCCGCACCCGCACCGCAACGCCGCGGGCCAGGCCCTGGGCGCCGGCGGCCGGCAGCACCAGCGGCAAGGTATCGGCACGCACCAGGTCGTCCTTGATGACAGTGGCGGTCAGCTCTCTGACGCCCTGCTGCTGCAAGTGGCGCAGGGTCCAGTAGCGTTCGATGCTGGCCTGGTAGGCGTTGTAGGCGCCGTAGGCCGCGTCGAAGGCCGAGATGATGGAAAACAGCTCCGCGTCCTTGGGCTTGAAGGGGGCGGCCAGCGCAGCGGTGGCGCCATGGCGCGCGCAGGCGATGATCTGCCACTGGTTGACCAGATCCACATAGCGGCGCAGAGGCGAGGTGCTCCAGGCATAAGCCGGCACGCCCAGTCCAGCGTGGGGCAGAGCCTTGGTGCCCATGCGCACCTTCACGCCGGGCGCCATGCTGGCTTGGCTGCGGTAGATGCCGGGCACGCCCAGCTCGGCCAGCCACAGGCCCCAACTGCGGTTGGCCAAAATCATGGCCTAAGCCACGATCAGATCGAGCGGCGCGCCGCGTTGGCGCAGGCCTATGCTCACCACCTCGTGGCCACTGGGCTCCTGGCCCTGCGGCTGATCGAGGCGGAAGGTGTAGTCGGGGCGGTTGAAGCTTTCCGGCTTGCCGCGCACCTGCTCGCGATCGGCCTTGAGCTGTTTGGCCAGCCGGTGTAGCAGGCGCAGCTCGGCGCCCCATGGCGGCTCGCCTTCTGTAGCCGGCCGGGCAAAGAAGTCTTCGTTGAAGACGCCATCGAGTTGGTCGTGCCGCAGGTTCTCTGCAATCGGCACCCGCTCGATGCGTGTTTGGCTGTCTAGTATCTGCAAGCTCTCTTCATCCAGGCTCACATACAAAGAGACGGCCGGGCAGTCGCGCCCGGCCTGCAGGGTGTAGCTTTGCACCACCTCATCGGGCAGCATGGTCAGCTTGTGACCGGGCATGTAAACGGTCGACAGCCGCGCGCGGCCAAGCTGGTCAATCGCATCGCCCGGCTGCAGCGCCAGCGCAGGTGCGGCAATGTGTATGCCCAGCTTGACCGTGCCCGAACCCAGGCCCTGTATCGACAGCGCATCGTCGATCTCGGTGGTGCTGGAGTCGTCAATGGAAAAAGCGCGCACTGGCGCCAGCGGCAGGTCCTGCCCCACGCTGGGCGCTTGCAGCGGCGGGAATTGGGTGCCCTTGGGAAAACTGTCGAACAGAAAACGGCGCCAGTGAAACTGGTAGGCCGAGGTGATGGCCCCGGCCTGCTGCAGCAGGTCCAGCGGCGCCTTGTGTGACTGCTGCGCCGCCAGCACCACCGCCTTGTATTCGGGGCTGTTCTTGTCGGGCTTGAACAAGATGCGGTAGAGCTGATCGGTAATTGGCGCCGGGCAGCGGCCTGCGGCCAACTCGCCGGCCCAGGTCTCAATTTGCGCGGCAATTTGCTTGCGCTTTTCAATGGCGGCCAGGGCCTGCTGCAAGATCTCGGCCGATGCCTTCTTGAAGCGGCCCTTGCCGGCGCGGCGAAAGTAATGCGGCGCCTCGTACAAGGCCATCAATGCGCCCGCTTGTTGCGTCGGCGAAGGCGCCTGGCTGGGGTCGAAATACTCGCGGGCCAGGTCGGCAAAGCCGAATTCGTCCTCGCTGGCAAACTCCCAAGCCAGGTCCAGGTCGATTTCAGCGGCCAGTTGCGCACCGGCCTTCATCAAGTCAGCCGGCGCGGGCTTGTCAAACTGGATCAGCGCATGCGCGGCCTTGACCTTCACACGCTTGCCTGAATCGAGCTCGACCTGCAGCGAAGCGTCTGCCTGCGTCAGGATGCGGCCCGCATGAAACTTGCCGGCGTCTTCAAATAGTACGTACAAATGGGCACCTTTTCGGGGAGGGGCTAGTGTAGTGGCGAGGCCCGAGGTGGAGGAATGCCTCTGGGTCAGGGTTTACGGATTGCTTGCTTAGAAAGCATCGGTTCGCCGCCGTTACATCGCCAGGTTTCAGCTCTGTAGCCCAAGATGAGTCAGGATTGCGGCCAGGTGCTGGTCAAAGTCGCTCAGCGCATGGTCGCTGCCTTCGATGAGGCGCAAGCGGCACTGGGCATAGCGGGCCTGCATCTCGCGCCAATCGAGCACCTCGTCGCCGGTGGCGATGACGGCCAGCAGGCGCTCGGGCTCGCGCAGCGGGCCGGCCTGTAGCGCCCGTAGCTCATCCACAAAATGCGGCTCGAAGTAAAACCGCTCGCTCGGATCATGCCAGGCGGTCTGCTCGCCGATGTACCGCGCCAGGTCGCGGGCCGGTTCCACCGCTGGATTGAGCAGCACCGCCCGGCAAGAGCGCTGCTGCGCCAGCCAGGTGGCGTAGTAGCCGCCGAGTGAAGAACCTATGACGGCCATGGTCGCTGAAGGCCAGTCGCGGGTGCCGGCCTCGATCAGATGCGCCGCCTCGCGGGGCGAGGGCGGCAGCTGCGGGCACCACCAGTGCAGCGCGGGGAACCGCTGCGCGACAAGCGCGGCCATCGTGCGTGCCTTCATGGACTGCGGCGAGGAGCGAAAGCCGTGCAGGTAGAGCAGGTGGGTGGTGGGGGGCAATGCCGGCATGAGTTGCATTGTGTGCGACTGAGCTTGCATCGGCGGTCTCCATCTCCTGCGCTGTGATAATCCCCGCATGTCCTCCGTCCTCGAAAAGCCCTCACTCTGGCGGCGCGTCTCGCCGCTTTGGAATGGGCTCGATCCGACCTTGATGGCCGCCACTGTGGTGTTGGCTATGGCGGGTATGGTCATCATGTATTCCTCGGGCTATGACCACGGCACCCGCTTTGTCGACCATGGCCGCAACATGATTTTGGCGGGCATCATCATGCTGACGGTGGCGCAGGTGCCGCCGCAGCGTTTGATGAGTTTGGCTTTGCCGCTTTACGCTCTGGGTGTGGCCCTGCTGGTGGCGGTGGCCTTGTTTGGCATCACCAAGAAGGGCGCGACCCGCTGGATCAATGTGGGGGTGGTGATTCAGCCCAGCGAAATCCTCAAGATTGCGGTGCCGCTGATGCTGGCCTGGTGGTTTCACAAGCGCGAGGGACAGTTGCGGCCGCTGGACTTTGCTGCTGCCGCCTTGTTGCTGGCCCTGCCGGCTGTGCTGATCATGAGGCAGCCCGACTTGGGCACTGCTTTGCTGGTGATGGCCGCTGGCCTGTCGGTCATCTTCTTTGCCGGTCTGAGTTGGCGCCTGGTGGTGCCGCCGCTGGTGCTCGCGCTGGTGGGCATGGTCTTGCTGGTGGTGTTTGAGCCGCAGCTGTGCGCCCCGGGCAACGATTGGCCCTTGCTGCGGGCCTATCAGCAGCAGCGCATTTGCACCTTGCTCGATCCCAGCCGCGACCCGCTGGGCAAGGGCTTTCACATCATTCAGGGCATGATCGCGATAGGCTCTGGCGGGTTTTTCGGCAAGGGTTTCATGGCGGGCACGCAGACCCACCTGGAATTCATTCCGGAGCGCACCACTGACTTCATTTTTGCCGCCTATGCCGAGGAGTTTGGCCTGCTGGGCACGCTGGCGCTGATCGTGGCCTTTGCTTTCCTGATCCTGCGCGGCCTGGCCATTGCGCTGGAAGCTTCGACGGTGTTCTCGCGTCTGCTGGCCGGTGCGATCACCATGATTTTCTTTACCTACGCGTTTGTGAACATGGGCATGGTCAGCGGCATCTTGCCGGTGGTGGGCGTGCCTTTGCCCTTCATCAGCTACGGCGGCACCGCCATGGTCACCCTGGGTCTGGCCCTGGGCATGCTGCTTTCAATTGCGCGGGCCAAGCGCCTGGTGCAGACCTGAGCTCAGCCTGGTACCGCCGAGCCAAAATCAACCTTGGCAGGAGCCGGTGCTTTGGCCCTTCCTACAATGGTCTCATGAACAGTCTTAACTCATCTGCCGCCTCAGGGCGCGCCCCTCTGGCCAGCGACCTGCCCAGCTCTACCAGCACCCGCGAGCGCCTGCGCATTGCCGAGCGCTTATTGCTGGAGCCTTTTGGGCTGGGCCGGGCCCAGCTCGCTAAGGCCTTGGCTGAAATCAGCATGCGGGGTGCCGACGACGCCGACCTTTACTTTCAGTACACCCGCAGCGAGGGCTGGAGCTTGGAGGAGGGCATTGTCAAGACCGGCTCCTTCAGCATCGACCAGGGGGTGGGTGTGCGCGCGGTCAGCGGTGAGAAAACCGCTTTTGCCTACTCTGACGACATCTCCGAGGCCAGCCTGCTCGATGCAGCGCGCACCGTGCGCAGCATCACCAGTAGCGGCGGCCATCGTCGGGTTAAGACGGGCGCGCCGCGCATCAAGGTCGCGCCCAGCCGCTCGCTGTATGGGGGGCTGGACCCCATCACCACCATGGACAGCACCAGCAAGGTGGCTTTGCTGGAGAAGGTTGAGCGACTGGCCAAGGCCAAAGACAAGCGCATCGTCCAGGTGATGGCAGGCTTGGCTATGGAGTACGACGTGGTGTTGGTGGCCCGCGCCGACGGCACGCTGGCGGCCGACGTGCGCCCCTTGGTGCGGCTGAGCCTGACCGTGATTGCCGAACACAAGGGCCGCCGCGAGATGGGTTCGGCCGGCGGCGGCGGGCGCTTTGGTCTGGCTTATTTCGACGACGCATTGGTCAGCGAATATGTGGATGAAGCGGTTCAGGGTGCGCTGTCCAACCTCAAGGCCAGGGCGGCGCCGGCCGGCGAGATGACGGTGGTGCTCGGGCCAGGCTGGCCCGGCGTTTTGCTGCACGAGGCGGTCGGTCATGGCCTGGAGGGCGACTTCAACCGCAAGGGCTCGAGCGCATTTGCAGGCCGTATCGGCCAGCGGGTGGCGGCCAAGGGCGTGACGGTGCTCGACGACGGCACCATCGCCGACCGCCGCGGCTCGCTGAACATCGACGACGAAGGCCATGTCAGTCAGCGCAATGTGCTGATCGAAGACGGTATTTTGCAGGGCTATATCCAGGACTCGCTCAACGCCCGCTTGATGAAGGTCAAGGCGACCGGCAATGGCCGGCGCGAGAGCTATGCCCATCTGCCCATGCCGCGCATGACCAACACGTACATGCTGGGTGGCGACAAGGCGCCCGAGGAAATCGTGGCCAGCATTAAGAAGGGCTTGTATGCCACCAACTTCGGTGGCGGCCAGGTGGACATCACCTCGGGCAAGTTCGTCTTTTCGGCCAGCCAGGCCTACTGGGTGGAAAACGGCAAGATCCAGTACCCGGTCAAGGGTGCGACCCTGGTGGGCAACGGCCCGGATGCGCTGACCCGGGTCAGCATGATCGGCAACGACATGCGGCTCGACTCGGGTGTCGGCACCTGCGGCAAGGAAGGCCAGAGCGTGCCGGTGGGCGTGGGCCAGCCGACTTTGCGTATCGACGGACTGACGGTGGGCGGCACTGCCTGAAGTAAGCGGGCGCCTGGCTGGGCCTAGCGTTCTGCTGTTGGCGCCCGCTGAGTTCAAACGCCAGACATGCCCATACAAGCACCACCCATTGCAGGTGTCGCTCTTGACGCCCCCAGGCGCGTCAATCCTCCCAACTATCCTGAGTCGTTTGCATCCCAAATGCAAGGCCGCCAAACGCGTCCGCTGGGCGATTTGTTCGGTCTGACCAATTTCGGCGTCAATTTGACTCAGCTTGTACCGGGCGCAGTCTCTGCCCTGCGCCATGCCCACACCCAGCAAGACGAGTTGGTGTTCATTGTGCAAGGTCACCCGACCTCACACACCGATGCGGGCCGCACCAGCTTGTTGCCTGGTATGCGTGCAGGCTTCAAGGCGGTTACGGACAAGGGACACCGGCTGGTCAACTGAACATCAGAAACAGTTGTCTACCTGGAGGTGGGGGACCGAAGCCTTGGGGACGAAGGGGTCTATCCCGATGACGACCTCAAGGCGGTGTTGAAGGATGGCAAGTGGGCTTACCAGCACAAGGACGGGACTCCGTGTTGAATTTTTCGTACTCCCTAAAGATGAAAGCCGATGACAAGCTCTTTTTGCTGGGGTAGCATTAAGTGATGAATTCCTCCACCCTCGAACAGGCTGTGCTTGGCTTACCCAAGGCGGAGCGTGCGCACTTGCTGCATTTGTTGCTCGATAGCTTGGATACCCCATCGGAAAGTGAAGTTCAGGAAGCGTGGATTGTTGAGGCCAGTCGCCGTGCTGCCGACATTGACTCAGGCAAAGTCACCTTGGTCAGTAGCGAGCAGCTTGAGAGGGAAGTTCAGGCGCTTTTGAAGTGAGTTTTTGGCTCCACCCCGCGGCCGCCGAAGAACACAAAAAGCAGGTCGCTCACTACGAAAACATTCAAGCGGGATTGGGCGGTCGTTACCACAGCGAATTCCTCCACACCTTGGAATGGGTTTGCGCATCTCCAGATCGCACACGCATCGTTTTTCCCCCAGACATCCGTCGTGCCATGTTCAAGGTCTTTCACTTTGACCTTATTTACCGAGATGCCGACGGCTTGGTGCAAGTGTTGGCCATTGCCCACCATCGCCGCCAGCCCGCTTATTGGGCTGCTCGGCTTTAACTTCCTGTTACTTGGAAGCAGTTCCCATTTGTCACTCGTGAATGGGCTGCAGCCGTTCTTGAATAGGCTGGGGCGTCCACGGTGGCCGATCAGCATCCCAGGGACATGCAGCAGCGCAATGTCGCCTTGAGGAAGATACTGCGTGCCGGACCGCGTCAACGCTGGAACACCGGCCCTGTCGCAGGGTGCGCGCCGGCTGTGCTAAAGTTCAGTTCATGTCGCGCGCATCGTTTTACTTTGCTTATTTTTGGAGTTCTCACGCCACCGGCGGTCGAGAGGCTCTCGCTTAAGCAGAAAAACAAAGCGCAGCAGACCCTCACCAAAACCGCCGGCAGCCCCGGCGGTTTTTTTATTTCTGTATCGAGCACGAGGAGTTCGTCATGAATGCATCTAACCCTAGCGCCAGTGAGCCCTGGTATGGCCGTCCGATCGACAAGACCAGTCAGACCGACGACCAGCGCATCAAGGACATCACCGTGCTGCCCCCTCCTGAGCACCTGATCCGGTTCTTCCCCATCAGCGGCACGCCGGTGGAGGGCTTGATCAGCCGCACCCGCCAAACCATCGGGCACATCATGGCGGGGCGGGACGACCGGCTGCTGGTCATCATCGGGCCATGCTCCATCCACGACCCGGCCGCAGCGGTGGCCTATGCCCGCCGACTGGTCGAGTTGCGCGAGCGCTACGCCGACAGCCTGGAAATCGTGATGCGGGTTTATTTTGAAAAGCCGCGTACCACCGTGGGCTGGAAGGGCCTGATCAACGACCCCTACCTCGACGAGAGCTTTCGCATTGACGAGGGTCTGCGCATGGCCCGCCAGCTGCTGATCGACATCAATCGCCTGGGTCTTCCTGCCGGCAGCGAATTTTTGGACGTGATCTCGCCGCAGTACATTGGCGACCTGATCTCCTGGGGCGCCATTGGCGCGCGCACCACCGAAAGTCAGGTCCACCGCGAATTGGCCTCAGGCATTTCGGCGCCGATCGGCTTCAAAAATGGCACCGACGGCAATATCCGCATCGCCACCGACGCGATCCAGGCAGCTGCACGCGGCCACCACTTCTTGTCGGTGCATAAGAATGGCCAGGTGGCGATTGTGCAGACCCAGGGCAATCAGGACTGCCATGTGATCCTGCGCGGCGGCAAGGCGCCCAATTTCGACGCGGCCAGTGTGCAGGCCGCTTGCGATGATCTGAGCAAGGCCGGTCTGCCGCCGACCTTGATGGTGGACTGCAGCCATGCCAACAGCAGCAAGCAGCACCGCAAGCAGATCGATGTGGCCCAGGACATTGCCGCGCAGATTGCGGGTGGGTCGCGCCAGGTCTTCGGCGTCATGGTCGAGAGCCATTTGGTCGAGGGCGCGCAAAAATTCACCCCCGGCAAGGACAAGGTCGAAGCGCTGGCCTACGGCCAAAGCATCACCGATGCCTGCCTGGGCTGGGACGACTCCGAGAGCGTACTCGCCCAATTGTCCGAGGCTGTGCTGGCTCGCCGCGCCCGCGGCTGAGCTGTGGGCCAGCCTTAGTTTGACGCCAGCGCCTGCAACAGGCGCTGGTGGATGCCGCCGAAGCCGCCGTTGCTCATGCACAGGATGTGATCGCCCGCCTGCGCTGAGCGCAGCACCTGCACGATCAAGTCGTCTATGCTGGCGGCCACCTGCGCGCGCTCGCCCATGGGCTCGAGCGCCTGTACAGCATCCCAGTCCAGCCCGCCGCTGTGGCAAAACGCCAGATCGGCCTGCTCCAGGCTCCAGGGCAGTTGTGACTTCATCGCGCCGAGCTTCATGGTGTTGCTGCGCGGCTCGAACACAGCCAGGATGCGGGCCGCGCCCACCTGCTTGCGCAGTCCTTCTATGGTGGTGCGAATCGCGGTAGGGTGGTGGGCAAAATCGTCGTAAACGGTAATGCCGCGCACCTGGCCGCGCACCTCCATGCGGCGTTTGACGTTTTCAAAGCTGGCCAGGGCCTGGGCCGCATCGGCCACCGAGACACCCACGTGCTCGGCTGCGGCCATGGCTGCCAAGGCGTTGAGCTGGTTGTGCACGCCGCCCAGGGCCCAGCGCAGCTGTACCAGCGGCTGACTGGCTTTGAGCACCTCGAAGTCGGACGGCTCGCCGCGCGCGCTGAAATCGTTGCTCGGCGCCCCAAAGCGACAGACCTGGCTCCAGCAGCCCATGGCCAACACCCGCTCGAGGCTGTCTTCCAGTCCATTGACCACCAGCCGGCCCGAGCCGGGAACGGTGCGTACCAGATGATGAAATTGACGCTCGATGGCGGCCAGATCCGGGAAGATGTCGGCGTGGTCGAACTCCAGGTTGTTGAGGACGGCGGTGCGCGGCCGGTAATGGACAAATTTGCTGCGCTTGTCAAAAAACGCGGTGTCGTACTCGTCGGCCTCGATCACAAAGCAGCGCCCCTTACCCAGTCTGGCTGAGACGCCGAAGTTCAGCGGTACGCCGCCAACCAGGAAGCCCGGTTGCAGGCCGGCCCGCTCCAGAATCCAGGCCAGCATCGAGGTGGTGGTGGTTTTGCCGTGGGTGCCCGCCACCGCCAGGACATGGCGGCCTTGCAGCACCTGCTCGGCCAGCCATTGCGGCCCGCTGGTATAGGGCAGGCCGCGCTCCAAAATTGCTTCCATCAGGGGGTAGCGGGCTGTGCCGTCGGGGTTTTGCGCCCGGGAAATCACATTGCCGATCACAAACACATCGGGCGCAAAGCCCGGCTGGTCGAGTTGTGCCGCCTCATAGCCTTCGATCAGCTCTATGCCCAGGGCACGCAGCTGATCACTCATCGGCGGGTAGACGGCGGCGTCGCAGCCGGTGACACGGTGGCCGGCTTCGCGGGCCAGGGCGGCGACCCCTCCCATGAAGGTACCGCAGATGCCCAGGATATGAATATGCATGGGCAAATTGTAGGAGGCCGCTTTGTGGGGTGGGTCCCGCCGCTTGGCCCCTGGTTCGCTGGGGCCGGGGGGCAAGCGGGCACAATTGGGCTATGACAGAGATGGAGCAAGTGGGTAGCCTCAAGGAGCGCTTGGCCCAGGTGGCCGCCACCCTGGTGGTGGAAGAAGGTCTGGAATACGGGCCGGCCAAGCGCCGGGCGGTCAGGCAAATGGGCCTGCCGTCACGCACCGAATTGCCGGGCAACGACTTGATCGAGGCGGCAGTGCGCGAGCACATTGCCCTGTTTTGCGCCGACACCCAGCCGACCGAGTTGCGGGCGCTGCGTGAACTGGCTCTGGTCTGGATGCAGCGGCTGGTGGCTTTTCGCCCGCACCTGGCCGGCGCGGTTTGGCACGGCACAGCCACCCGGCTGTTCGATGTTTACCTGCAGCTGTTTTGCGATGATCCCAAGTCGGCCGAGTTGGCGCTGATCGACCGCCGGGTTGACTACGAGGTTCGCAGCCTGCCCGGCTTTCATGGGCAGAGTGTGGACGTGCTCAGCATACACAGCGTGTGCAAGCCGCTGCAAGAAAGCGTGGGGGTGCATTTGATGATCTATGACCTGGACGATTTGCGCGGCGCGCTCAGGCCGGACGCGCAGGGTCGCACGCCGCGGGGCGATCTGGCTGCGGTGCAAAAACTGCTGGAGGGCCCGGCCCCATGAATCGGCGCAAACTTGTTTATGGTGCGGTGGCTGGCGCCGCCGCTGCGGCCGGCCTGGGCCTGGCTTGGTGGGCTCGTCGGCCTGCAGCAGTTTTGGGTGGCGATCCAGCCTTTTGGGGCGCGCAGCTCGATACCCCCTCAGGCACGCCGCTGGCGCTGGCCAGTTTGCAGGGCAAGCCTTTGCTGGTCAATTTCTGGGCAACCTGGTGTCCGCCCTGTATCGAGGAATTGCCGCTGATTGAGCAGTTTTACCAGCAGAACAAAGCACGCGGCTGGCAGGTGCTGGCCATTGCTATTGATCAACCCAGTGCGGTGCGGCAGTGGCTGCAGCGCTCGCCCTTGTCCTTTACGGTGGCCCTCGGCGGCCTTGAGGGCTCGGAGATGAGTAAGCGCTTGGGTAATGCCAGTGGCGGTCTGCCGTTTTCAGTGGTGTTTTCTGCCCAGGGCGAGGTCAGAGCCCGCAAGTTGGGCCAACTTTCGCCGGCTGATTTGAATGCTTGGGCTTCCCAGGCTTGAATTTACAAGAAATCTTATTTAACTGCCGCCAAATGTCTTCATCTTCGGATGATTCAGGACTGGAAGGTCGTGGATCACAGGCCTGCTTCCTCAGCGCGGGTCGATAGGACAGCCAAGGGCAGGCATAGGCCCAAGCCCTGTGCGGACTCGATCAGCTCCTCCATATCTGCTGCCTCGATCTCGGTAAGTGGCACAATGCGGTCGGTTGACTGCAAATATTTATCAATTAACGGATTTTCAGCTCGGCAGTGCCGCTAGCTTCCCTGGGATGGCCGACAATCTCTGGCCAGCCAAGCCTGGGCGGCTGGGCAGGCGGCTTACGAGCCGGTTCAGGGGGGCGGGCCCCTGTAGGGCCCCGAGAGGCCCTGGAAGGTCACAATGCATCAGCCTTTGCGGAGGAAAAAATGGATTTGCGTAAGCTAAAAACTCTGATTGACCTGGTATCGGAGTCCAACGTCTCCGAACTTGAAATCACCGAAGCCGAAGGTAAAGTCCGTATCGTCAAGGGCGGCGGTGCGCCCATGATGGCGCCGGTCGCTGTGGCACCCGTGGCCATGGCCGCCGCCCCGGTGGCTGAGCGGCCTGCGGTGAGCGCCGCGGAGGCGGCAGCGAGTTCGGCAGCGGCGGCTGAAGCGGCTGCCGAGGCCGCCGGTCACGCGGTCAAGTCGCCCATGGTCGGTACCTTCTACCGCTCGGCCAGTCCGGGTGCCAAGCCTTTTGTCGAGGTCGGCTCAGTGGTCAAGGAAGGCCAGACCATCTGCATCATCGAGGCGATGAAGATCCTCAATGAAATCGAGGCCGACAAGTCGGGCACCGTCACCCGGATCTTGTGCGAGAACGGCCAGGCGGTGGAATACGGCCAGACCCTGCTGGTGATCGAGTGAGTTGCGCTAGAGCTACTGTATGGCCCGCCCCTCAGGGCGGCTGAGCCGAGGACGACCATGTTCAAGAAGATACTGATCGCCAACCGGGGCGAAATTGCGCTGCGCATACAGCGTGCCTGTCGTGAGATGGGCGTGAAGGCCGTGATGGTTTATTCCGAAGCCGACCGCGACGCCAAGTACGTCAAGCTCGCCGACGAGGCGGTGTGCATAGGACCAGCGGCGTCGGCGCAAAGCTATCTGAACATGCCGGCCATCATCTCGGCCGCAGAGGTGACCGATGCCGAAGCCATACACCCGGGCTACGGTTTTCTCAGCGAGAACGCCGATTTCGCCGAGCGGGTTGAGAAAAGCGGCTTTCAGTTCATTGGGCCGACGCCCGAGTCCATCCGCATCATGGGCGACAAGGTCTCGGCCAAGCAGGCCATGATCAAGGCCGGCGTTCCCTGTGTGCCCGGCTCAGAAGGAGCTCTGCCGGACGACCCGGTGATCATCAAGCGCACCGCCAAGGCGGTCGGCTACCCGGTCATCATCAAGGCCGCCGGAGGCGGTGGCGGGCGGGGCATGCGGGTGGTGCACACCGAGGCGGCGCTCATCCATGCGGTGCAGACCACCAAGGCCGAGGCCGGCGCTGCCTTCGGCAACCCGGAGGTCTATATGGAGAAATTCCTGCAGAACCCCCGGCATGTGGAGATTCAGGTGCTGGCCGACCAGTACAAGAACGCGGTCTGGCTGGGCGAGCGCGACTGTTCCATGCAGCGGCGCCATCAAAAAGTCATCGAGGAAGCGCCAGCGCCGGGCATCCCCCGCAAGCTGATCGAGAAGATCGGTGAGCGCTGCGTGGCTGCCTGCAAGAAGATAGGCTACCGCGGCGCCGGCACCTTCGAGTTCCTCTATGAAAACGGCGAGTTCTACTTTATTGAAATGAACACCCGGGTGCAGGTCGAGCATCCGGTGACCGAGCTGGTCACGGGCGTGGACATCGTCAAGACCCAGATCCTGGTTGCCGCCGGCGAAAAGCTTCCGTTCACCCAGCGCCAGATTGAGATCAAGGGTCATGCGATCGAGTGCCGCATCAATGCGGAGGATCCTTATAAGTTCACCCCCTCGCCAGGGCGCATCACCGCCTGGCATGCACCGGGCGGACCGGGCGTGAGGGTCGATTCGCACATTTATGCCAACTACTTTGTGCCACCCAACTATGACTCGATGATCGGCAAGATCATTGTCCACGCTGACACCCGCGAGCAGGCGCTGGCCCGCATGAGCTCTGCCCTGAGTGAGACGGCGGTCGAGGGCATCACCACCAATATTGCTTTGCACCGCGAGCTGATGGTCGATGCCAAGTTCATGGGCGGTGGCACCAATATCCACTACCTGGAAGACTGGCTGTCCAAGCGTGATCGCTGATGACTTCATGAGTCTGACTGAATTGGTTTTGCTGGCACCGGCCGACAAGGTCGAGCTGATCAGTGACGCACTGCAAGCGCTCGAAGCATTGAGCGTCTCGGTCGAAGACGCTGATGCCCATACCCAGGCCGAGCAGGCCCTGTTCGGCGAGCCGGGCATGCCACCGCCTCAACCAGGCTGGCAGCGCTCGCGGGTCGTGGCCTTGTTCGAGCAAGCGTCGCAGGCCTCTGAAGCGGCGCAACTGTTGGCCCTGCAGGATTTTTTCGAGGGCTGCGCCTGCATTTCGCAGGCGCCGGTGCCCGAGCAGGACTGGGTCAGGCTCACCCAGTCGCAGTTCGCGCCGGTGGCGATCACCGAGCATTTCTGGATCGTGCCCACCTGGCATGAACCGCCCGCGCAGGCGCAGCAGATCATCCGGCTAGACCCCGGCTTGGCTTTTGGCACCGGCACCCATCCGACCACCCGCATGTGCCTGGCTTGGATCGCCGGCGGCCTGCCTGAGCAGGGCGCCCAAGTGCCCAAGCTGGGCCGGGTGTTGGACTACGGCTGTGGCTCGGGCATTTTGGCCATCGGAGCGGCCAAGTTCGGTGCGGGTGCGATTGACGCGGTGGACATCGACGAAGCGGCGGTGCAGGCCACACGCGACAACGCCCTGGCCAATGCGGTGACCCTCAGCGCCGGCTTGCCCTCCCTGGCCCAGGGTCGCTACGACACGGTCCTGGCCAATATTCTGGCTACTCCGCTGAAGGTGCTGGCGCCGCTGCTGTGCGCGCATGTTGCGCCCGGCGGTCGCCTGGTGCTGGCCGGTATCCTTGAGCGGCAGGCCGAAGAGCTGCAGGCCGCCTATGCGCCGTATTGCGATTTACGGGTGGCCCAGTGCGAAGACGGCTGGGTGCTGATGAACGCTGAGTTCTGAAGAGCCCAGCCTACAATCTTCTTCAACAGCAGGTTTGACCTGTTTTTTTCTGCGCCCCGCCTCGGGGCGTTTCGTTTGACTTCACCTCGGTTTTGACCATGCCTGCACTGATTTGCGGATCGCTTGCCTTCGACACCATCATGAGTTTTCCGGGCCGCTTCGCCCAGCAAATCCTCCCCGAGCAACTGCACATCCTCAATGTGTCGTTTCTGGTGCCGCAACTGCGCCGCGAATTCGGCGGCTGCGCTGGCAATATCGCCTACAGCCTGCATCAGCTCGGCGGTGTGCCACTGCCCATGGCCACGGTGGGCAGCGACGGCGCAGGCTATGCCCAGCGGCTCAAGCAGATGGGGATCAGCACGGAGTTCATCCGCGAGCTGGCCGATAGCTACACCGCGCAGGCCATGATCATGACCGATCAGGATAACAACCAGATCACCGCCTTCCACCCCGGGGCCATGAGCTGGGCTCATCAGACCCCGGTGCAGGCCAGGACCGACATCAAGCTTGCCATCATCTCGCCCGACGGGCGTGACGCGATGCTCGAGCATGCCCAGCAGCTTCATGCAGCAGGCATTCCCTTTGTCTTCGACCCAGGCCAGGGTCTGCCGATGTTCAATGGTGATGAGCTGGCGCAGTTCGTCAAAATGGCCACCTGGGTCACCGTTAACGATTACGAGGCCCGTTTGCTCAGCGAGCGCATGGGCTTGGACATGGCTCAGGTCTCCAAGCAGGTCGAAGGCCTGGTGGTCACCCTCGGCGCCCAGGGCTGTGAGGTCTGGGTCGACGGTGACAAGACCCTGGTCGATCCAGTGCAGGCCCAGCAGCTGGTGGATCCGACCGGCTGCGGTGATGCGTTTCGCGGCGCCTTGCTCTATGGCTTGGAGCGCGGCTGGTCGCTGGTGCGCTGCTGTGAGCTCGGTAACCGGGTCGGCGCCCACAAGATCGCCACACCGGGCTGCCAGAACTACACCCTGGAGCATCTGCGCCCGGCCTGAGTCGGCTTCTGGCCTGCAGGGCACCTTGCAGCGCGCTGCAGTCGATGCGGGCAACAGCCTCGGCAGGGGTGTGCACCTACCTGCTTGAGCCGGCTGACATGGCCGGGGTGGATGTGCAGATCACGCGCATGCAGGCCCAGCATGTCGGCCAGCGCGCGCAACAACTCTGCCTCGCAGCCATCAATTAAAAAGCCCAACATCTTGCGATGTTGGGCTCATGGGCAGAATTACCTTACTGCTCAGGGCTTGCCGGCCGTGGGAAACGGCCAAGCTGCTTGCGGGTTCAGAGTGGTCTGAGCCGCAGGGGCGGCCGGGGCAGCGGGTGCTTTGGCGGCAGGCTTTTTGGCAGCCTTTTTCGCAGCGGCCTTCTTGGCAGCAGGCTTTTTCGCAGCAGGCTTTTTCGCTACCTTCTTGGCAGCAGCCTTTTTCGCGGCAGGCTTAGCAGCAGCGGCTTTCTTGGCAGGAGCCTTCTTCGCTACGGCCTTCTTCGCTACGGCCTTTTTTGCAGCAGGCTTAGCAGCAGCGGCTTTCTTGGCAGGAGCCTTTTTGGCCGGGGCCTTCTTCACAGCAGCTTTTTTGGCCGGGGCCTTCTTGGCTGCGGGCTTCTTAGCGGCCGGCTTCTTAGCAGCGACCTTCTTCGGTGCAGCAGCTTTTTTAGCTGCGGGTTGTTTTGCAGTTGCCATAGTTTTCTCCTTGATCACATTGCAAAGAGCACTTCACGGAAGGAAACCGTGAAGCGATCCACGGGGTTGGGCTGCCGAAGCTGGCCCAGCGCCGCGAACACGGTAAAGCCAAGCTGTACTTCTCGGGCAAGAAGCGATGGGCTTGGCGTCTCAGTCGGATGCATTGTCCTGGATGGATGGTGGGGTTGAAGGCAGCCTGTCAATCCCAGGACAGCGCGCCACCCGACTGGTATTCAATCACACGGGTCTCAAAGAAGTTGCGTTCCTTCTTGAGGTCGATCATCTCGCTCATCCAGGGAAAGGGGTTTTCCTCATGGGGGAAAAGCGCTTCCAGACCGATCTGGGTGGCGCGCCGGTTGGCGATGTAGCGCAGATAGCCTTTGAACATGGAGGCGTTGAGGCCCAACACGCCGCGCGGCATGGTGTCTTCCGCGTAGCGGTATTCGAGTTCGACGGCCTTCATAAACAAGCCCTTGATCTCTTCCTTGAACTCGGTCGTCCACAGATGTGGGTTTTCGAGCTTGAGCTGGTTGATCAGGTCGATGCCGAAGTTGCAGTGCATGGACTCGTCACGCAGGATGTATTGGTACTGCTCAGCAGCGCCGGTCATCTTGTTCTGCCGGCCCAGCGCCAGGATCTGGGTGAAGCCGACGTAGAAGAACAGTCCTTCCATCAGGCAGGCGAACACAATCAAGGACTTGAGCAGGGACTGATCGGTCTCGGTGGTGCCGGTGTGGAAGTTCGGGTCCATGATCGCCTCGATGAAGGGGATCAGGAACTGGTCCTTGTCGCGGATGGACTGCACCTCGTTGTAGGCATTGAAGATCTCGGCTTCATCGAGCCCCAGCGACTCAACGATGTACTGATAGGCGTGGGTGTGAATCGCCTCTTCAAAGGCCTGACGCAGCAGGAACTGACGGCACTCGGGCGCGGTGATGTGCCGGTAGGTGCCCAGCACGATGTTGTTGGCCGCCAGCGAGTCGGCGGTGACGAAGAAGCCGAGGTTGCGCATGACGATGCGGCGCTCGTCTTCGGTCAGCCCATTGGGGTCTTTCCAGAGCGCGATGTCGCGCGTCATGTTCACTTCCTGCGGCATCCAGTGGTTGGCGCAGGTGGCCAGGTATTTCTCCCAGGCCCACTTGTACTTGAAGGGCACCAGTTGGTTGACGTCGGTCTGCCCATTGATGATGCGCTTGTCAGCCGCACGGATGCGGCGAGCGCTTTCTGTTTTGACGGGGGCAGTGATGGGCGCTGCCGCTGGCATGATCGCCGGGGCGATGGCGCCGTCGTGGAGCACGCGCGTTGCGGGCAACTCGGGGGGAAGCTCAACCGGGCGGCCATTTGGCATGGCGCCGACATTTTGCACAGAGGGTTTGACTTCTTCGTCCCAGGACAACATACAAAAATCCAATTCTTCCGATTGTAGAAAGGTACGCGAATAAAGAAAACTAAATCTTTTGCTCGGCACCAAAAACCTGTTGCTCAATTGCATCGCGACAAGTCGGCTTACTGCGGCCTGGGATGCCGCACATCAGCGGCATCAGCGCACACTCGCGCCGATGCTGATTTACTGACACGCTTCGCAGCCGGGGTCGTCAATCGCGCAGAACTTGATGTCAGTGGCCGGCGTGCTGTCCATCTGTGCACGCGCTGCGGCAGCAGCTGCCTCGATCGCGCTGGCTGCACTGGTCGCTGCGGCAGCAGCAGCCGTGGGCGAACCTGAGGACACCGCGTTGAGCTGACCGGCCTGTACGGTTGACTTCTCGGCGTGCGTGGCGCCCATGGTGCGCAGGTAGTAGGTGGTCTTCAAACCGCGCAGCCAGGCCAGCTTGTAGGTGTCGTCGAGCTTTTTGCCCGAAGCGCCGGACATGTAGATGTTGAGCGACTGCGCCTGATCGATCCACTTCTGGCGGCGGGCCGCGGCCTCCACGATCCACTGTGGTTCGATCTCGAAGGCGGTAGCGTACAGGGCCTTGATCTCTTGCGGTACCCGGTCAATGGGGCGCAGCGAACCGTCGAAATGCTTGAGGTCGACCACCATCACATCGTCCCACAGCCCCAGGCGCTTGAGGTCACGCACCAGGTAGCTGTTGATCACGGTGAATTCGCCCGAGAGATTGGACTTGACCGACAGATTGCCAAAGCTGGGCTCGATGCAGGCGTCAACCCCGATGATGTTGGAGATCGTCGCGGTCGGGGCAATGGCCACGCAGTTGGAATTGCGCATGCCGTCCTGAGCGATCTTCTTGCGCAGCGCATCCCAATCGAGGGTGCTGGAGCGGTCGACTTCCAGGTAGCCGCCGCGCTCGCGCGCCAGCAGGTCCAGGGTGTCGGGCGGCAGGATACCGCGGTCCCACAGCGAGCCCTTGTAGCTCGAGTATTTGCCGCGCTCGCGCGCCAGTTCGGTCGAGGCCCAGTAGGCGTGGTAGCAGACCGCTTCCATGGACCGGTCTGCGAACTCGATGGCCTGCTCGCTGCCATAGGGGATGCGCAGTTCATACAGGCTGTCTTGGAAGGCCATGATGCCCAGCCCCACCGGGCGGTGACGCATATTGGAATCGCGTGCTTTCTTGACCGCGTAGTAGTTGATGTCGATCACGTTGTCGAGCATGCGCATCGCGGTGGTGATGGTCTTCTTGAGCTTGTCCTGGTCGATCTGGCCGTCCTTGAGGTGACGCACCAGATTGACCGAGCCCAGGTTGCAGACCGCGGTTTCGGTGTCGCTGGTGTTGAGAGTGATCTCGGTACACAGATTGGATGAATGCACCACGCCCACATGTTGTTGGGGCGAGCGCACATTGCAGGCGTCCTTGAAGGTCACCCAGGGGTGGCCGGTCTCGAACAGCATGGACAGCATCTTGCGCCACAGGTCAGTGGCTCCCACTTTACGGCTGGGCTTGATCTCGCCCCGCTCGGCTTTGGCCTCATAAGCCACATAAGCTTTCTCGAAGGCCTCGCCGTAGAGGTCGTGCAGGTCCGGGCAGTCGGAGGGTGAGAACAGGGTCCACTGGCCTTTTTCCATGACCCTGCGCATGAACAGGTCGGGGATCCAGTTGGCCGTGTTCATGTCGTGGGTACGACGGCGGTCATCGCCGGTGTTCTTGCGCAGCTCCAGGAACTCTTCGATGTCCAGGTGCCATGTCTCCAGATAGGTACAGACCGCCCCCTTGCGCTTGCCGCCTTGGTTGACCGCAACGGCTGTGTCGTTGACCACCTTCAGGAAAGGCACCACGCCCTGCGATTCGCCGTTGGTGCCCTTGATGTGCGAGCCCAGGGCGCGCACCCGGGTCCAGTCGTTGCCCAGACCGCCGGCAAATTTGGACAGCAGCGCGTTTTCCTTGATCGACTCATAAATGCCGTCCAGGTCGTCGGGCACCGTGGTCAGGTAGCAGCTCGACAGCTGCGAGCGCAGCGTTCCGCTGTTGAACAGGGTGGGCGTACTCGACATGAAGTCGAAGGACGACAACAGCTCGTAGAACTCGATGGCGCGCGCCTCGCGGTCGATTTCACCCAGCGACAGGCCCATGGCCACCCGCATGAAAAAGGCTTGCGGCAGTTCGATGCGCGCCTTGCGCACATGCAGGAAGTAGCGGTCATACAGGGTCTGCAGGCCCAGGTAGTCAAACTGCAGGTCGCGCTCGGGCTTGAGGGCGGCGCCCAGACGGGCCAGGTCGAACTGCTGCAGCCGCTCGTCGAGCAGCTCGTTTTTCACGCCTTTGGCAATGAACTGCGGAAAGTAATCCGGGTAGCGGCTGACCATTTCTTCTTGTTTGACCTCTTCGCCCAGGATCTCGCGGCGGATGGTGTGCATCAACAGGCGCGAGGTGACGTAGGTGTAGTCGGGGTCCTTTTCAATCAGAGTGCGCGCGGCCATGATGGCCGCCTTGTAGACCTCGTCGATCGGAACGCCGTCGTACAGATTGCGTTTGGTCTCGGCAACGATGGGCTCGGGCTTGACGTCGGTACCGAGGCCGGCGCAGGATTCCTGGATCAGGCGGTGCAGCCCTTCGATGTCGAGCGCGACGCGTTGGCCGCGGTCGGTGACATAGAGGGTGGGCTGAGCGACAGCGCTTGGGGTGCCCTGGCGAGCCCTTTCCTGGGTGCGCTTTTCGCGGTAGAGCACATAGGCACGGGCGATCTCGTGATGGCCGCCGCGCATCAGCCCGAGCTCGACATGGTCCTGCACGTCCTCTATGTGGAAAGTGCCTCCGCCCGGGCGCGAGCGCATCAATGCGCGGATCACCGCTTGGGTCAGTTGGTCGACCGTCTCGCGCACGCTGGCCGAAGCGGCGCCCTGGGTGCCATGTACCGCCAGAAAAGCCTTCATCATGGCCACGGCGATCTTGTTGGGCTCGAAGGGCACCACTGCGCCGTTACGGCGAATGATTTGGTAGCTGGCGTAGACCGAGGCCGGGGGGCTTTCGATCGGCGTGCTCAAGCCGGGGTTGCTGGAGCCGGTGAGGGGAGCTTGGGTGGCGGTTTGCATGTGTCCTCTGACTGTTTTCAATTCTTGTCGGGTGCCCTAGGGGACTTAGGCTGCCTGGCTGCGCAGGGATGCTGATCTTGCACCCTGCGTGCAGAGTGAACGTAAAAAAATGAATCCAAAAAAAGTGTGCAGAGATCGTGCCCATCGCTGCAGGCCGGGATCGCACGGGTCTGAAATATCGGGGGTGGGGCGGACATCGACCGGGGTGTTTGTTCAGCGCTTAAGCACTATACCTAGGGTCCATGGGGAATTCAAGCACTAGATGTAGCGTTTTTGCAATCCAGACCCTTGCCGGGCGGCGGGCTGTTGAACGGGTCGGTCGACATGCGGATTCAGGGGTCGGAGTCTCGCTCAGATCCCGACTGCCGGCGCAAGCGTTTAAAAATGTGAACTCGCACAGCGCAAGCCTTGATTCATGCCGATCGCGGCGTGATTCGGTCCGCTAGACCGCATCAAGCTTGGCTTCCAGGGCCAGGCCGCTGGCATCAAGTCGCCACAATGCACCCCCTGAAAGCTGTTACGCGCAGGCCGCCGCGCCTGTCCGGGTTTTATCGAGGAAAATTTTTCGGGAAACAGCGCGCAGGCAGGCCCAGCGCCTTTTGCAGGCGGGGCCAGTCAAAGCCCGGACCGGGGTCTTGTTTGCGCCCAGGCGCCACATGTTCATGCCCGACCAGATGCTCGATCGGATGGGCCTGCAAGAGCGCGGCGCACAGGCTGCTCAGGGTTTCATACTGTGCGGATTCAAATGGCCCGTCGTCCACCCCCTCGAGCTCGATGCCGATGGAGTAGTCGTTGCAGTTGTCCCGGCCCAGGTAGTGCGACTGTCCGGCATGCCAAGCCCTATCGGGGCAGGCCACGAATTGCCAGAGCGCGCCATCGCGCGCGATGAAGAAATGCGCCGACACCTGCAGGCCGCGGATGGACTCAAAGTAAGGGTGGACCTGCCAGTCCAGCCGATTGGTGAACAGCTCCTGCACGTAGCCCTGGCCATACTGGCCGGGCGGCAAGCTGATGGCGTGAATGACGATCAGGTCTATCGCCACCCCCTCAGGCCGTGCACCAAAGTTGGGCGAGTCTAGTCGGCGCGCATAGCCGTACCAGCCCTCATGCCAGAGCCCGGTCTGCGCACCGGCGTCGGGTTTGCCTCTCACTGTCCCTCAGCCGCCTGCCGGTGGGCTGCGCTGCAGTAGCTACCCTTGCCACCTGCGATGGCATCAGCGCCAGGAAGGTGCACGCCGCAGTGGCGGCAGGCGATCATGTCCTGAGGCGGCGGTGGGGCCGGCGGCTGCTTGGGCGCCTGGCTTCTTTCGGTGCCACGCCCTGCCAGCGAGCGCCACCACCACAGTGCGAGCAGGGCCAGCGCGATCAGCAACAGGTATTTCATGCGCCGTCAGCCTCTTTGCAGGATGACTTCCAGCACGAAGCGCGAGCCCAGATAGCCGAGCAACAACAGGCCCGCTCCTAAATAGAGTACGTGCACCGCCTGCCGGCCGCGCCAGCCCCGCAGGCGGCGGCCGATCAGCAGCCCTGCAAAGATGAACCATGCCAGCATCGAAAACACCGTTTTGTGGTTGAGGGCCGCATGCATCCGGCCTGCATAGACGGTTTCGGCAAAGTACCAACCCGCCAGCAGGCTGGCAGTCAGCAGCACAAATCCCGCTTGCACAAAGCGAAAGGTCAGGCGTTCGAGCGTGAGCAGCGGCATGCCTCGGTCGATGTCGGCCATTTCCCGCAGCCGTTTCTCAGAGCGGGCCATCAGCCAACCGTGCAACACCGCTGCGGTAAACAGGCCATAGGAGGCGATGCCCAAAGCCCAGTGCAGGGGCAGCCAGGCCGAGGCTATCGTCTCGTAGCTCACGCCCGGGAAATGTTGGGGCAGCAGCACCGCCACCGTTCCAACACCGGACAGGGGGGAGCCCGAGCCCAGTTGGGGCAGCAGCTCGTTTTCAATCGCAATAACCGCCAGCACCAGCCAGATCGTCATCGACAGGGCCGGCGCAAAGCCAAAGCGCGGCGGCTGCCCGAACAGCCCTTCGGCCAGACTCAAGGCGTGCAGCAGCCAGGCCAGCACAAAAATGGCCCGGCTGGGGCCCTTGCCCAGGCGCTTGCTCGCGATAGCCAGCACCAAATAGGCCAGGGCGGCCACGGTTGCAATCACATAAGCCCAGGCGGGGCTCAAGGCTAGAATCATGCGCACAGTTTAGCCTTCCACCCACCTCGGCGCCGAGCTTGCCCTTGCGCCGCCAGCCATGGCCTCAGCCCTTAGCGACAAACTCACCCGCCTGGTCAAGCAATTGCGTGGCCAGGCGCGCATCACCGAGTCCAATGTGCAGGACATGCTGCGCGAGGTGCGCATGGCCCTGCTCGAGGCCGACGTGGCGCTGCCCGTGGTGCGCGACTTCATCGCCCGCGTCAAGGAAAAAGCCCTGGGCCAGGAGGTGTTGGGCTCGCTCTCTCCGGGACAGGCGCTGGTGGGCATCGTCAATCGCGAACTGGCCGCCACCATGGGCGAGGGCGTGGCCGACATCAATCTGGCGGTGCAGCCGCCGGCAGTGATCCTGATGGCCGGCCTGCAAGGCGCCGGCAAGACCACCACGACGGCAAAGCTGGCCAAGCACCTGATTGAAAAGCGCAAGAAGAAGGTGCTGACCGTCTCCGGCGACGTGTATCGGCCGGCCGCCATCGAACAGCTCAAGATGGTGACCGCCCAGGCCGGCGCCCAGTGGTTTGAGAGCCGCGCCGATCAAAAGCCGGCGGATATCGCCCGGGCTGCGCTGGAATATGCCCGCAGTCACTATTTTGATGTGCTGCTGGTCGACACCGCCGGCCGTCTGGCCATCGACCAAGCGCTGATGGACGAGATCAAGGCATTGCATGCCCAGCTCAAGCCGGTCGAGACCTTGTTTGTGGTCGATGCCATGCAGGGTCAGGACGCGATCAACACCGCCAAGGCCTTCAGCGAGGCGCTGCCGCTGACCGGCATTGTGCTGACCAAGCTCGACGGCGATTCACGCGGCGGCGCCGCGCTGTCGGTGCGGCAGATCACCGGCGCGCCGATCAAGTTCGCCGGCGTCTCCGAAAAGATCGACGGCCTGGAGGTGTTCGACGCCGAGCGCCACGCCGGTCGTATTCTGGGCATGGGCGACATTCTGGCCCTGGTCGAGCAGGTCAGCGCGGGTGTCGACATGGAAGCGGCGCAAAAGCTTGCTGCCAAGGTCAAGAGCGGCGCCGGTTTTGACCTCAATGATTTTTTGGCCCAGATCCAACAAATGAAACAGATGGGCGGACTGTCCAGCCTGATGGACAAGCTGCCCTCGCAGCTGTCGGCCAAGGCCGCCGACATGGACCTGGGCAAGGTCGAAAAAGACATCGCGCGCAAGCAAGGCATCATCCACAGCATGACGCCCAAAGAGCGCGCCAAGCCTGAGCTGATCAAGGCCACCCGCAAGAAACGCATCGCCCTGGGCGCCGGCGTTCAGGTGCAAGACGTCAACCGCTTGCTCAATGAGTTCGAGCAGATGCAGGGCATGATGAAAAAAATGCAGGGCGGCGGCATGATGAAGATGCTCAAGCGCATGGGCGGGATGAAGGGTATGGCCGGCATGAAGGGCATGCCGGGCATGCCCAAGTTCTGAGCGATCGGCTCCGCCGGGCTCTAGCTCTGTAAGCTAGACAGCAGCCGCCTCAAGCACCCGCCCGCGCAGGGCCCGCTGCATGGCCTCGGTCACCTGCACATCGATCATCTGGCCGATCAGGCGCGGATGACCTTCAAAGTTGACCACCCGGTTGCATTCGGTGCGGCCCATCAACTCCTGCTTGTTCTTGCGCGAGCTGCCTTCGACCAGGATGCGCTGCACCGTGCCGGCGCGGCTGGCGCTGATGGCGCGCACCTGCTCGTCCAGGGTGGCCTGCAGCCGCGCCAGGCGCGCCTGTTTGACACTGTGCGGCGTGTCATCGTGCAAATTGGCAGCCGGCGTGCCCGGCCGTGGGCTGAAGATGAAGGAAAACGAGGTGTCGTAGCCCACCTCGTCGACCAGCCGCATCAGCTTGTCGAAGTCCTCGTCAGTCTCGCCTGGAAAGCCGACGATGAAGTCGCTGCTCATGGCGAGGTCCGGCCGAATCGCGCGCAGCTTGCGCACCGTACTCTTGTACTGCAAGGCGGTGTAGCCGCGCTTCATGGCCATCAGGATGCGGTCGCTGCCGTGCTGCACCGGCAGGTGCAGGTGGTTGACCAGCTTGGGCACCTTGGCATAAACATCGATCAGCCGCTGGGTGAACTCATTGGGGTGGCTGGTGGTGTAGCGGATGCGCTCGATGCCCGGAATCTCGGCCACATATTCAATGAGCGTGGCAAAGTCGGCGATCTCGGCGCTCTCGCCCATGGCGCCGCGATAGGCGTTGACGTTTTGGCCCAGCAGCGTGACTTCGCGCACGCCCTGATCGGCCAGCTCGGCCACCTCCACCAGCACGCCATCGAGCGGCCGCGAGACCTCGTCGCCTCGGGTGTAGGGCACCACGCAGTAGCTGCAGAACTTGGAGCAGCCCTCCATGATGGAGACGAAAGCAGCAGGACCGTCCTTGCGCGCGGGCGGCAGATGGTCGAATTTCTCGATCTCCGGAAAGCGGATGTCCACCTGCGGCCGGCCCTGCGCGCGCCGCGCATCGAGCAGCTGCGGCAGCCGGTGCAGGGTTTGCGGGCCGAACACCACGTCCACATAGGGCGCCCTGGCGATGATCTCGGACCCCTCCTGGCTGGCCACGCAGCCGCCGACGCCAATGAGCACGCCTTTGGCCTTGAGGTGCTTGACGCGGCCGAGGTCTGAAAACACCTTTTCTTGCGCCTTCTCGCGCACTGAGCAGGTGTTAAAAAGAATCAGGTCGGCCTCTTCGGGGTCCTGGGTGGCTTCATAGCCTTGGGCTGCGTTGAGCACGTCGGACATCTTGCCCGAGTCGTATTCATTCATCTGGCAGCCGAAGGTCTTGATATAGACCTTCTTGCTCATACGGCAGCTCGGCGGGGGGAGGGGTTCGGTTCGCAGCGGTTCATGGTGTGTGTCCAGAGGCTGGGGGAAAGGGGTCAGCGATTTTGCGCTCGCTTTAAGGCACAAGTATCGCAAGCGGTACTGTTGGCGAGAAGCGCCGGACTATACACGCAGCCCGCTACCGGGGTCGGGACTCTGGCCGCTTGGGCCCATGTGGACGCCTACCGCTGGGCCCGACCCTCGCCCCTGGCCCTGGTGACCTACGTCCGGCTGGCTATGACCTCGGACATAAAAAAGGGCCCGGATGTGTTCCGGGCCCTTGCATATGGTGGTGATAGGTGGACTTGAACCACCGACATCAGCATTATGAATGCTGCGCTCTAACCAACTGAGCTATATCACCGTAGGGCGCAGATTATAGCGGCTTTGATCAACGGTGTTTAAAGTTGGCTGGGCGCTTGTTGACGAAGGCGTCCATGCCCTCTTTTTGGTCTTCGGTGGAAAACAGGCTGTGAAACAGGCGGCGCTCGAAGTTCAGGCCTTCGCTGAGCGGGCTTTCGAAGGCTCGGTTGACCGATTCCTTGGTGGCCATCACTGCCAGGCGGCCGAACTGGGCAATTTGCAGGGCTGCGCCCAGGGCCTCGTCCATCAGCTTGTCCAAGGGCACCACGCGGCTGACCAGGCCAGCGCGTTCGGCTTCGGCGGCATCCATCATGCGGCCGGTCAGGGCCAGGTCCATGGCCTTGGATTTACCCACCGCGCGCGGCAGGCGCTGGGTACCGCCGGCGCCGGGGATGATGCCCAGCTTGATTTCGGGCTGGCCGAAGCGGGCGTTGTCGGCGGCGATGATGAAGTCGCACATCATGGCCAGCTCGCAGCCGCCGCCCAGGGCAAAGCCGCTGACAGCGGCAATCACCGGTTTGCGCACATCGCCGATTTTTTCCCAGTTGCGGCTGATGAAGTTGCGGCCATAAGCCTGCGCAAAGCTCATGCTCGCCATGGCGCCGATGTCGGCGCCAGCGGCAAAAGCTTTTTCACTGCCGGTGACGATCATGCAGCCAACGCCGTCGTCGGCTTCGAAGGCGTGCAGGGCTGCGCCGAGCTCGTCCATCAGCTGGTCGTTCAGGGCATTGAGTTGCTTGGGGCGGTTCAGGCGGACGATGCCGACCTGTTGGCCCTCGGGGCCTTCGGTGCTGACTTGGATGGTTTCGTATTGGGTGCTCATGGTTGGGCCTTTTGTCGGAAGTGGCTGATCAGAAAAGTCTGTATTTTCAGTCGCTGCGCCTTAAGCCGAGGGCGGCTTGTCACCTGCGAGCCAGCGCTCGAGCAGGGCAGCATCCTGCACCGCCAGGCGCCAGGTGACGCCGGGCTCGGGCATGCGCAGGGGCAGGCGCAGCACTTGCTCGTCGCGCGCCACCAGTGCGGTGATTTTGTCGCCGGCTTGGGCGTACAGGGGCAGGTCGTCTAACTTGCGCAGCCGCCAGCCCTGTCCACCGGGAATTTCAAGGCCCAGCCATTCGTCGCCGGCGCTCAGGCCGGCCGCATGGGCCGGCCCGCCGTGGAGCACGGTCTTGATTTTGACGCCCTGGCTTTCATCAACCCGCAGGCCCAGGCGCTGGGCCCAGGCGTCCTTGTCCTTGAGCACCGCCACGCCGTGCGCCTGCAGCAGCTCTTGCAGTGGCAGATCCTGCGTGCTGTGCACCCAGTGCTGCAGCTCGGCGCTGTAGGACCGCCCGCTGCTGTCCTGCAATTGCGCCAGCACATCGGCCTGGCGCATCGGACCACCCTTGCAGCGCTGCCACAGGCCGCGCATCACCGCGTCGAGATCGCTGGCTGGCGAGCCCGCGCGCAGCGACAGGTCCAGGCACATGGCCACCAGCGCGCCCTTGGTGTAGTAGCTCACGGTGGCGTTGGGCGTGTTCTCATGCTGCCGGTAGTACTTGACCCAGGCGTCCATGCTCGCCTGCGCCACCGACTGCACCTGCCGGCCTGGGGTTTGCAGCACCTGGTTGATGGTCTTGCCCAGCAGCTTGAGGTAGCCGGCGTTGTCCAGCAGGCCGCAGCGGCGCAGCAGCAGGTCGTCGTAATAGCTGGTAAAGCCCTCAAAGAACCACAGCAGCTCGGTGTAGTTCTCGCGGCTGTAGTCGTAGCGCTCGAACTCGGCCGGCCGCAGGCGCTTGACGTTCCAGGTGTGAAAGTATTCATGGCTGATCAGGCCGCGCAAGGTGGTGTAGCCCTCGCTGACCTGTGCAGCACCCTGGCCGGGCAAATCCCTGCGGCCACAGATCAGTGCGGTGCTATTGCGGTGTTCCAGCCCGCCATAGCCGTCGCTGACCGCATGCAGCATGAAGACATAGTTCTTGAAGGGCGGCTTGCCCCGACCCTGCCAGAAGCGAATCTGCTCCTCGCAGATTTTCTGTGTGTCCTCGAGCAGGCGCTGGCCGTCGAAGTGGGGTGGCGCGCCACTGACCACAAAGCGGTGCGGCACGCCGCCGGCCTTGAACTGCCCGCTCCAGAGCCGTCCGAAAGTCACCGGGCAGTCGGCCAGCTCGTCGTAATCGCTGGCCAGGTAGCTGCCAAAGCCGCGGCGGTCGGTTTTCAGGGGTGTCATTGCGGTGGCCAGCGTCCAGTCGCTGTGCCCGGGCGCCGCGGCGATCTCAAGTACCTGGGGCAGGTGGTCCTGTCCGTGCACCCGCAGGCACAGGCTGGTGGCATTGAAAAAGCCACGCTCCTGGCCGAGCATGGCGGTGCGCACCGAGGGGTCGTTGGCATAGACCTCGTAGCTGATTTCCAGCATCTGGTCGGCCCGGTTGGCCACTTGCCAGCTGCACTTATCGAGCTGCTTGAGCTTGAGCCGACGCCGGCCTTGCCGGGCTTGCAGGCCCTGCAACTGGCCCGAAAACTCCCGCACCATATAGCTGCCCGGGATCCAGACCGGCAGACTGAGCGCCTGTTCGGCGGCCGGCTGGGGTACGCTGAGCGTGATGCGAAACAGGTGAGCCTGAAGGTCGGCCACCTCGACGCGGTAGACACAGGCTTCGGGCGGGACGCGGGTGGAGGCTTTGGGCATGCGAGAAGAATACCGCAGCCCGGATCAGTGAACCAGCCAGCGCCAGCGCTCAGGTCCAAGCAGGTCCGTGGCGGCTCAGGGCGTTTGCGCCTCGGCCAGCAGTTTTTCGACCTGGGCCGAACTGATCGCGCCCGGTACCCGGCTGCCATTGGCAAAGATCAGGGTGGGCGTGCCGGTGATGCGCATCTTGCGACCGTATTCCACATTGCGGGTCAAGGCGCTGGTGTCGCAGCCTGGGGAGGAGGGTGGCACCGGCTTGTCGGCCGTCATCAGATCGCTCCAGGCCTTGGCCTTGTCCTTGCTGCACCAGACATTGCGCGACTGCTCGGTCGATTCAGCGCCCAGGATGGGCATCAGAAACAGGTAGATGGTGATGTCGCTGACTTTTTGCAGGTCGCGCTCGAAGCGCTTGCAATAGCCGCAGTTGGGGTCTTCAAACAGGGCCAGCTTGCGCTTGCCATTGCCGCGCACGATGGTGATGGCGTCCTTGAGCGGCAGGCTGTCGAAGGCAATCGCATTGAGCTTGTCCTGGCGTTCCTGGGTCAGGTCGCGGCGGCTGCGGGTATCGACCAGCTGGCCCTGAATCAGGTGCGAGCCGTCGGCGTCGGTATAGACGATCTCGTTGCCCATGCGCACTTCGAACAGGCCGTTCATCGGCGTGCGGCGAATTTCGTCGATCTTGGGCAGGCCGGGCAAGCGCTCGACCAGATTTTTGCGGATGGCGGCTTCCTGCGCCGGGGTTTGCGCCAGCGCCAGCAGGGGCAGCAGCAGGGCGGCGGTCAGGCCCGCGCCGCGCAGAAATTGGGTGACCAGGGTTTTCATGGTGTGCTTTCGGGTCTTCAGCCCATGGCCCGGCGCGTTAGCCAGGATTTGATCAAGCCACTGCCCTGCACCGCATTCATGCCCCAGTTGCGCAGGGTCTGCCAGCGGGCGTCGGTTTGAGCAAAAAGGCCTTGCAGGCCGTCGGTGAGCAAGCCCATGGCCAGCACGTCGGCCTTGCGCGAGCGCTCATAGCGGCGCAGCAGGCGGATGTCGCCCAGCGGGCGCCAATATTCGCGCTCGCTGATCACGCGGGCGAGCTCGCGGGCATCGGCCAGGCCCAGGTTCAGGCCTTGCCCGGCCAGGGGATGAATGGTGTGGGCCGCATCGCCGGCCAGCGCCCAGCCGGGGCCGACCCAGCGCTCGGCCCGGGCGAGCTGCAGCGGCCAGGCCATCACCGGGCTGCACAGACTGAGCGAGCCGACCTGCGGGTCGACTGCATCTTGCAAGGTGCGGGTGAAATTTGCGGCCGGCAAGGCCAGCAAGCCATCGGCCTTCTCCTGCGGCAGTGACCACACCAGCGCCAGCTCGTCGCCGTGGCTGCCGCCCAGGGGCAGCAGCGCCACGATGTCAGCGCCTCTGAACCATTGGCGCGCCACGCCGCCATGCAGCGCCGTGCTGTGAAGTCGTGCGGCCAGTGCCTTGTGCGCATAGGGGCGTTGGTCCCAGCCTATGCCCAGTTCGCGCCGGCTGCTGCTGTCGCGGCCTTCGCAGATCACGGTCAAGGCCGCTGTAGCGCTTTGCCCGGGCTCGAGTCGGCTGACCTGCGGCGCAAAATGCAGCGCTTGCTCCAGCAGGCTCTCCAGGGTGCTGGAGGCCACCAGCCAAGCCAGCTCGCCGGCCGCATCAAAGCTCAGGTGCCCGCCCTCGTCGCCCCAGACCTGCATGGCGCTGACTGCGGTCAGCTCGCTGTCCTGGGGCCAGACCCGCAGCGGCTCCAGCAGCGCGCGCGAGGCCTGGTTGAGCGCATAGGCGCGTACATCGGCCTGCGGCGAAGCCGGCCGCAGCGGCGCGATCGCCACCTTGAGCCGCTCGCGCGCCAGCAGCAAAGCCAGGCTGCGGCCGACGATGCCGTCGCCACGGATGCAGACATCAAAACGCAGGGTCATGGCGCATTGTAGAAAGCCGGTGAAAATCATGTCCCCGGCCTTACCAAAAGACACATTCATGAGCGCACACACTCAATTCGCACAGGCTGTCATCTCGCAGCTGATGATTTACCCGATCAAGTCTTGTGCTCCCGTGGTGCTCAAGCAGGCGCAGCTGACCGACCAAGGCCTGGACCTAGACCGCAGCTGGATGGTGGTGGACGAGCAGGGCCAGTTCATCTCGCAGCGCGAGCAGCCGCGGCTGGCCTTGGTGCAGCCGCAGCTGCGCCTGTCGGACCTGGTGCTGCGCGCCCCGGGCATGTTGTCCTTGCACCTGGCGCTCGAGGGCGTGGAGTCGGCGATGAAAGTCTGGCTTTGGGACGAGGCCATTGAGGCCTGGGACATGGGGCCGATAGCGGCTCAGTGGTTCAGCGATTTCCTGGGTCGGCCGGCCCGCCTGGTGCGCTTTGACCCGCAGTTCGAGCGGCCTTCCGACCGCCGCTGGACTGGCGGGCATACCGCCTTGAACACCTTCACCGACGGCTTTCCACTGCTGCTGATCAGCCAGCCTTCGCTCGACGGGCTGAACCAGAGACTGATTGCGGCCGGGCAGGCGCCGGTGGACATCGGCCGCTTTCGGCCCAACATCGTGCTTTCGGCCGGCGAGGCCGGGACTTGGCAGGCGCACGACGAAGACCGCGCCCAGGAGCTGGTCATCAGCACCGCCACCGGCTTGATCCGGCTCAAGCCGGTCAAGCCCTGCAGCCGTTGCCAGATGGTCGATGTCGATCCCCAGACCGGCGCGCCGGGCCAGCCCGTGCTGCGCACACTGGCCGGCTATCGCCGCGACAGCCGGCTCGATGGTGCGGTCAGCTTCGGCATGAACCTCATCGTGCTCGAAGGGCTGGATCACAGCCTGGAAGTCGGTCAGGCGGTGTTAGCGCACGGGTGAGTCGGCCTGGGCCAACTCTTGCTGCCCCTGGCTAGCGCGCCGCTGGCGCAACTGCCACCTCACCGTCGCGCCGATGCCTGCCATCATGGCGGCTGCTCCGCTGAGCACCACGCTGGCGCTCCAGTGCTCCATCAGGGCGGTGGCCAGTAGCACACCCACGCCTTGGCCGAAGAACAAGGCGGTGGCAAACATCGACACGGCCAGTCCGCGTGCATGAGGCGCCATTTGCGTGGCCAAGGTTTGCAGCGTGTTGTGCAGCATGAAAAAAGAAAAGCCACCCCAGACCATGAATGCAGCGGTCAGTAGCCACCAGGGGCTCCAGGCCAGGGTCAGCAGAGCCAAGGCCATGCCCAGACCGCCACTGATGGCCAGCCCGCTCTCCCCCAGGCGCGGCACCAGGCGCTTGGCCTGGCTCATGTAAGCCATGCCCCCGAGGCCCATCAGGGCGACGATGGCGCCGGCCGATGACAGCGCCAAGCCAAGGTGTTGGTGCAGGTGCGAGGCGGCAATGGCCATGCTGCCAAAGCCCGCCGCGCCCTGGCAAATCGAAAAGCCCAGGATCTTGCGCACCCAGGCATCGCGCAGCAGCTGCCGGGTTCGATTCAGCATGCTCGTCTGTGGCCCGGCTTGGGCCGGCCCATCGCCGGGTCCCTGAGCGCTGCGGCGGTGGTTCAGCAAGAGCGCACCGACCAGCAGGAACACCACCGTCATCAGCACAAAAGCCCAGCGCCAGCCCAGGGTGTCGGTGAACAGGCCGCCCAGCACCTGGCCGCCGAACACCCCCAGGGTGGTGCCCAGGCCAACCTGCGCCAGTGTCTCCTGCCGCTTGTCGTAGGGCACCGCGTCGCCGGTCCAGGCCAGTGCAAGCGGAATGATGGCCGCCGCAAAGGCTGCCGCCAGCACCCGGGCCAGCACCAGGTCTTGCAGGCTGCCGGCCAAGGCGGCCATCGCGCTACCGACCCCGCAGCCCAAAATGGCGTAGCTGAGCACCTTTAGCTTGCCGTAGCGGTCACCCAGGCTGCCAAAGATCAGCTGCGTCAGGCCGTAGGCCAGCGCAAACAGGGAGACCACCTGTGCGGCTGCCGCCAGGGTGCTGTCAAACTGCCGCGCAAGTTCCGGCAGCATTGCATCGCAGATGCGCTGGCTGGCCATGCTGGCAAAGCAGGCCAGAGACAGCAGCAGCACCGTCCGCCGCGTGCTGGGCGCAAGCGCCTGCGGCGCGCTCATTCGACCCGGCTGCCCGAATAACGGATGGGCCCGGCCCGGGTTTGCAACTCCTGCCGTATGTGACGCGCCAGCTCCTGCCCGTTGCCGCCGACCAGGTCATAGCCCTTGCCGTCGATTTCACGTTCCTTGAAGCCGGGGTCGCGCAAGACAGCTGCCACATCGCGTTCCATGCGCTGCAGCGCTGCTGGCGGCGTGGCCATCGGCGCGAACAGGCCGACCCAGACGTTGGCATCGACTTCTGCGTAGCCCAGCTCGCCCACGGTGGGTACGTCCGGAAAGGCCGGGTGCCGCGTCTTGCCGCCGTAGGCCAGGGCCTTGATGCGCTTGCTCTGCAGATGTGGCCGTGCTGAAGGAATACCGGCCCAGGTCAGGGCGATCTCGCCGCTGACCACCGCGCTGACCGCCTGAGGGATGCCGCGGTAGGGAATGTGCACGATGAACACCCCGGCTTTTTGCTTGAGCATCTCGGTGGCCAGCTGGGGCTGGCTGCCGGCGCCGTAGGAGGCGTAGGAGAGTTGGCCTGGCTGCTTGCGCGCCAATGCGATCAGCTCTGGCAGCGTGCTGGCTGGCAGTGCGGCGGTGGCGACAAAGAGTTGGCTGAAGGAGACCATGCGCGAGACCGGCGCAAAGTCTCGCTCGAAGTCATAGGGCAGTCGGGTGTACAAATGCGGGTTGATGGTGAAGGTGGCATCGGTGGTCAGCAGCAAGGTGTGGCCGTCACTGGCCCGGGCCACCAGCTCGGTCCCGACCAGCGTGTTGGCCCCAGGCCGGTTGTCCACCGTCACTGGCTGCTGCCAGCGCTCCTGCAGCTTTTGCGCCAGTGCCCGGGCCAGAATGTCGACGCCGCCGCCGGCCGGGTACGGTACGATCAGCCGCACCGGCCGGCTAGGCCATTCGGGGCTCTGGGCCCACGCCAGTCCGAGGCTGCTGAGCAGCCCCAGCACCAAAGTCAGGGTCCGCACTATTGCGCGATATGTCATTGAAGTTGTCTCCCGTCACAAGCCCCAGCGGCCTTACACATTCTAGGCAGGACAAGGAATCGGAGCCGGTGCGGGGGCATGAGTATGGGCACGCAGCGGCCAACCCCGACTTCTGGCCCGCGCTGCCGCCCTTGCGGCTGGCGCGTATTGCGCCGCTGGCGCAGCCGCGCTACTTGGGCGACCGCTGGTCCTATCTCGAAAGCGGGCCGAAGGATGCCCCCTGCATCGTCATGCTGCACGGCATCGGTGCGCATGCCGACTATTTCCGCTTTCAGCTGGCCGCTCTGTCTGCCCGCTGGCGGGTGATCGCCTGGAATGCGCCTGGCTACGGCCTGAGTGATGACTTGCGCTGTGAGCAGCCGCAGGCCGCTGACTATGCGCAGGCGCTGGCTGATTTTCTCGAGGCCCTGCAGATCCAGACCTGCCTGCTGGCCGGCCATTCTTTTGGATCGGCGGTCGCCCAGGCTTTTGCCATCGCGCAGCCTGGGCGGGTGCGCGGCCTGCTTCTCAGCGGTGCCGGTATCGGACAGCGTGAGCTGTCGGCGCAGCGGCGCCAGGCCTATGAAGATCGCATTGCCCGCATCCGTCTGGGCGCCTACCAGTACGGTGACCGCGGCGTCGATCACCTGGTGGGCGGGCAGGCGCCGGCGGCCCTGCGGGTGTGGCTGACCGAGGTCGCGCGTGGCCTGCACCGACGCGGCCTGGAAAACGCTGCCGCCTTTCGCCTGTCTTGCTTTTGCAGTCTGGACCATCTGCAGCATCTGAGCATGCCGCTCTTGATGGTGCAGGGCCAAGAAGACAACATCAATCCGCGCCAGGAAAACGCCGACCTGCTGCTGGCCGCTTTGCCTCAAGCCAGGCTGGAGCTGTGGCCGGGCGTGGGCCACCTGGCCGAAGTGGAGGCGCCTGAGCGCTTCAACCAGACCCTGGCCGGCTTTGCGCAGGGGCTGGCTGGGGCTTGAGCGTGCCCAGGCTGAAGGCGGCGAGAAGCAAAAACAGCCAGTTTTTCATCAGGTTCAAGCTGCGGGGTTTGTAAAGGGTTGATGCTGCAAGATCATGCGGGTCCTAGCCTGCCGTGGCCTGCCGCCATCCTAGATCGGTCCTGGCCGATTGTGGCCACTGGATCACACCAGTGTCGCGCTTGCTGCAGGGTTGAAGACAGTTTGAGGCTAAAGTGGGGACTGGGTGTGTGCATGGATCTGCCGACAGCTTGGCCATTGAGGCTCACCCGAGCCCGGCCTAAGGCCTAAGCACAGCCTAAGCACCGCCTACCTACCGCCGCCTCACCCACGACTCACCCCCTAAATCCCATGATCAAGTCCGCACTGATTTGTGTTTTGACGGCCGGCACGCTGCTGGCTCCGCTGCAGGCGGCCCAGCCCCTGATCACCGACGACAGCGGCACGCAGGGGCAGGGCGGGCAGCAGCTGGAGTTGGCCCACAGTTCAGAGAGTGTGCGACAGGGCGCCGATCGCAGAAGCAACCGGGCCAGTGGCCTGACCTACACCGTAGGTGTGCATGAGCAGGTCGATGTTTTTCTGGCCACCGCGTATCTGGGGCTGGCAGGCCAGCCATCGACCTCGGGCTGGAGCAATCTGAGCATAGGCGCCAAATGGCGCTTTTTGGAGTGGGGCTCCAGCCAGACCAGCCTGGCTCTCAAGCCCGAGGTGATCCTGCCGGTGAGCGGCTCGCAAGAAAGCCGTGGTTTAGGGCCAGGCAAGACCTCCTATGCGCTGAGCCTGATTGCGTCCAAGGAGCTGCCGTTTGGCTCGGCCCATCTGAACGCGCAGATGGGGCGTGAGCGCCACCGTGACGCTCAGGACGACGAGCGCCGCCAGCGTTTTTCCGGCGCGCTCATCTGGGACGTGCAGCCGTCCTGGAAGCTCGCCGTCGATATAGGTCAGCAGTCCACGCGGCGCAGCGAGGGCCCTGTCCTGCGCGCGCGCTTTGTGGAGCTGGGGGCGGTGTACTCGCCCAGCAAAACCCAGGATTGGGCCCTGGGCCTCATCCGCAGCACGGACGACGACCAGCCGCGGGCGAGCTCGCGCACCCTGACCGGCGGCTGGACCTGGCGCTTTTGAGTGCAAGCCGGTCTGCCGCTGATCGGGCCCTCGCGCGTGCCTGCGGCCAGCTTGCAGCCAAGCGTGTGAGCTGAGCCCAGCGACCATGGCAGAGTCCCCATCCGGTGCTGTGCGGCCTGCTTTGGTGGCCCTGCTGTTGGCCCAAATGGCCTTTGGCTTGCTGGCCATGACCTTGTGCATACCGTCCATGCAGGATTGGCCTGAGCAGTTCGCTGCATCGCAGGCCCAGGTGCAATTGACTTTCAGTTTCTACGTCGCCGCCTATGGGCTGGTACAGCTGGTCTATGGCCCGCTGTCCGACAGACTCGGCCGCAAGCGCGTGTTGATGGGCGGGCTGTTCCTGGCGGTGCTGGGCAGCGCGGCGGCCTGGCTGGCCGACAGCCTCGAGGCCCTGCTGTGGGCCCGCGCCTTGCAAGGCGCAGGCAGTGCTGCGGGCATGGTGGTGGGCAGGGCGCTGGTGCAAGACTTGTTCGTGGGCCGTGACCGTACCCGCATGATGGCTTACGTCGGCATGACCATGGGTTTGTGCCCGCCGCTGGCCACGCTGCTGGGCGGCCAGATGCATGTCGCCTGGGGCTGGAGGAGCAATTTCCTGGTCTTGCTGCTGATGGCCCTGCTGTTGTTGGTGGCCGTCTGGCGCCTCTTGCCCGATACCCGTCCGGTCCGCAGCGAAGCAGCGAGTTGGTGGCGGCAGGCCGGCACGTCCTACCTTCGGCTGATGGGGCAGCGGTCCTTTTTGCTGTATGCGCTGATCCTGGCCACCACTTCGGCCACCGCCTACACCTATTTTGCCGGGGCGCCCATTGTGCTCAAGGCCTTTGGCGTGGGCCCGCAGTCGCTGGGCTGGTTCATCATGGCCGTGCCCCTGCCCTATGTCCTGGGCAATGTCCTGACCAGCAGACTGATTCATCGTCACGGCGACCGCAAGCTCATGCTCTGGGGTCAGGTCGGCACTCTGGCGGGTTTGGTGCTGATGCTGGGTCTGGCCATCGCTGATGTGCGCTCGGCCTGGGCGCTGCTGCTGCCCCTGGCCATCATGGGGGTAGGCCATGGCCTGCTGGTGCCGCCCACGCTGTCAGGGGCGGTGGGCGCCTTACCTGCCTTGGCCGGTACCGCCGCTGCCATCAGCGGCAGCTTGCAGCAGCTGTGCGGTGCTTTCGGCGGCTATCTGGTCGGGCTGGTCGATCACCAGGGCTTTTTGCAACTGTCCACGCTCATGCTGCTGATGGCCTTGATGGCCCTGCTCGGCCATGCCATGCTGGCGCGTACTGCGGTGGGGCGCCACTGAGGCTGCACCCGCAAATTCGGACCGCCGGGCCGATCATTACAATTTGCGCCCGGCAGGCCTCGTAAGTGGCTTGCCGCGCGCATCATTTGCCCTGCGCTGCGTCTGCCTCCAGCAAGCGCGTGTGCGGGCAGACCAGCCCGTTTGCTGGCATCCTAAGGAATTCCCATGAGTTTGAAATGCGGCATCGTCGGCCTGCCCAATGTCGGTAAGTCCACCCTGTTCAATGCCCTGACCAAGGCCGGTATTGCGGCCGAGAACTATCCGTTTTGCACCATCGAGCCCAACACCGGCGTGGTGGAGGTGCCCGACCCGCGCCTGCAGCAACTGGCGCAGATTGTCTCGCCCGAGCGTATCGTCCCGGCCATTGTGGAGTTCGTTGACATCGCGGGCCTGGTGGCCGGAGCCAGCCAGGGCGAGGGCTTGGGCAACCAGTTCCTGGCCCATATTCGCGAGACCGACGCCATCGTCAATGTGGTGCGCTGCTTTGAAGACGAGAACGTGATCCACGTGGCCGGCAGGGTCGACCCGATTGCCGACATCGAGGTCATCCAGACCGAGCTGTGCCTGGCCGACCTCACCACGGTCGAGAAGGGCCTGCAGCGCTACACCAAGGCCGCCAAGAGTGGCAACGACAAGGAAGCGGCCAAGCTGGTGGCCTTGTTGACCAAGGTGCAGGCTGTGCTCGACCAGGGCAAGCCAGCGCGCACGCTGGATCTGTCCGATGAAGAGCACGCCTTGCTCAAGCCGCTGTGCCTGATCACCGCCAAGCGCGCCATGTTCGTCGGCAACGTCAGCGAAGACGGTTTTGAAAACAACCCCTTCCTGGACCGGCTCAAGGACTACGCGGCCGGCCAGAACGCGCCGGTGGTGGCGATTTGCGCCAAGATGGAAGCCGACATGGCCGACATGAGCGAAGAGGACAGGGAGCTGTTCCTGTCTGAGATGGGCCAAAGCGAGCCCGGTCTCAATCGCCTGATCCGCGCAGCCTTCAATCTGCTGGGCCTGCAAACCTACTTCACCGCCGGCGTGAAGGAAGTGCGTGCCTGGACCATACACACAGGCGATACCGCGCCGCAGGCCGCTGGCGTGATCCATGGCGATTTTGAGCGCGGCTTCATCCGCGCCCAGACCATCGCTTTTGAAGACTACATCGCTTTCAAGGGCGAGCAGGGCGCCAAGGACGTGGGCAAGATGCGCAGCGAAGGCAAGGAATACATCGTCAAGGACGGCGATGTCATGAATTTCTTGTTCAACGTCTGAGCGGCTGCTCACTGCCTCGACCACGCAGATCGTGGCCGAGGTCTCCACCGAGTCGGGCCAGGTCGACTAATCCGCGGCCGTGATCCAGGCCAGGCAGTCGGGCGCCGACGCCATTTTTGCCTGCACCAACGAGGAAGAATCGGCCCGCTTGCTGCGCGAGCAAGGCTGGAAGCAGCCCATCATCGGCGAGACCGTGCTGACCAGCTCCAAGGTGATCGAGCTCGCGGGTAAAGCCGCCAATGGCCCCGTGGCCCATGTGGGTCTGACGGTCGAGGCCCCGCAACTGCAGGCCTGGTACAAGAAATTCCAGGCGGCCCACAACACGGTGTCCGACCACAATGGCGTCAAGGGCTACACTCGGCGCCGCATCCCTGAGGCCAGCATTGAAAACGCGGGCCGCTTCGACCGCAAGGCTGCAGCCGCCGCGGTCGGCAACAGCTGCTTTAGCGCCAAGCATCACCCCGGCGTGCTGGTGGATGTGTGCTTTGACGACCAGGGCGACATCGACCGTGAGAGCTTCATGACCGAGGTGCGCGGCGGCAAGGCGGTGGTGGTGGTGGTGGCCGAAACTCTGCCTGCGCTGAACAAAGAATTAGTCCTGTAGAAAAAAAGATCCTGCCATGTCTGATCAACGTTTCGTGCTGGCCGGTGTGATGGGCTGGCCGGTGGCGCACAGCCGCTCGCCAGTCATTCATAAGCACTGGATCGCCAAGCACGGGCTCAAGGGCTCCTACGTGCAACTGCCGGTCCAGCCCGAGAACCTGGAGGACGCGATTCGCGGCCTCAAAGCCCTGGGCTTTGCGGGATGCAATGTGACAGTACCGCACAAGGTGCGAGCGATGGCGCTGATGGACGAGCTCCATCCCGTAGCTCGCCGCATGCAGGCCATCAACACCATCGTGGTCCGCGAGGACGGCAGCCTTTACGGCATGAACAACGACGGCGCCGGCTATGTACAAAGCCTGCGCGACGCCGACCCCGCCTGGCGCGGTGACGCCGGCCCGGTGCTGCTGCTGGGCGCAGGCGGTGCAGCCCGCGCGATTGTGGTGGCGCTGCTGGACGAAGGCGCGCCCGAGATCCGCATTTGCAACCGCACCCGGGACAAGGCACAGGTGCTGGCCGACGAGTTTGGCCCGCTGGTCAAGGTGGTGGACTGGGCCGAACGCGAAGACGCCCAGGCTGGCGTGAGCCTGCTGGTTAACAGCACTACGCTGGGCATGCATGGGCAGAGCCCGCTGGAATTGCGGCTGGACGCGCTGCCGGTGCAGGCCCTGGTCTCGGACGCGATCTACATTCCGCTCGAAACCCCGCTACTGGCCGCCGCCCGTGTCCGGGGCCACCGCACGGTCAACGGCCTGGGCATGCTGCTCAACCAGGCGCGCCCGGCTTTTGAAGCCTGGTTCGGCGTGATGCCCGAGATCACCCCCGAGCTGCGAGCGGCCATCCAGGCCACTTTCTAAAAAGACCTCAGCCATGCGAGCGATTGATCTGCCCAAGATGGGTGGGGCATATACCGGCGCGCCTGTGCTTGAGGTGGGCTCAATTCAGAGCAGGGGCCGCAGGTTTTTGGCAAGCTCCAGCATCACCGGCAGCACCCGCTCGAGCGCGTGGTCGGACTCCTCCCGGTTGATGGGCATGGTCACGCTGATGGCCCCTTGAACCTGATTGCTTTTGTCGACCAGGGGCACAGCCACGCCACGGTAGTTCAGATCGAGTTGCTGCTCTGACAGCGCCCAGCCCTGCTGGCGGAATTGCTTGAGTGCGGCCTTGAGTTGCTCGGTATTGGCCAGGGTATAGGAGGTGAAGGCGGGCAGGGCGCGGCCGTCCAGCCAGGCGTCCAGGGCTGCATCGGGCCAGGACGCCAGGATGGCCAGGCCGGCGGCAGTGACCTGGGCGGGCACCCGGGTGCCAGGCCAGTAGCCGCCAGCGGTGTGACGCGGGCTGCCGCTGCGGGCCAGGAAGATGGCGTCATCACCGTCGAGCACCCCCAGGTAGGCTATCTCGTCAGTGCCCTGAGTGATGCGCTGCAGATGCGGCTGCACCAACTTGGGCAGCCGGGTTGAATCGATGAAGGCATGGCCTAGCCTGAGGGTGCGCGGCATCAGCCAGTACAGCTTGCCGTCGCTGCTCACATAGCCCAGGTGGGTCAGGGTGCGCAGGTAACGCCGCGCTGCGGTGCGTGTCATATTGCAGCGCCGGCCCACCTCTGTGGCGGTCATGCGGGGGTGCTCGGCGTCAAAAGCCTCGATCACGCTCAGACCTTTTTCCAGGCCAGCGATCCATTCGTGGGGTAGCAGCGGAGGGCTTGAGCTCATCGGGTACGATAGTTTGGTTTTTCCGGCATGGCCAGCTCTTTGCAGCCTTGGAACGCCGGTTTTTAAAGTTTAATGCGGCACCTGCGGGTCACCGCTTGTGACCGGAATGACAAGGTATGACCTCCACCCGCGACAGCCTAGGATGGCGCCAGAAGTTTGGCGTACTCATCCCATCGACCAATACCAGTGTGCAGCCGGAATTCGACGCCATGAGCCCGCCGGGCGTGACCAACCACACCAGCCGTCTGCGCATCCCGAATATCGCGCTCAACAATGACGAGGACTTCAGTCGTCTGATCGCCCTCATCGATGCCGCGCAGGACGAAGCGGTCGAGTCCATCCTGTCCTGCGAGCCCGACCGCTTGGTGCTGGGCATCTCAGCCGAGACCTTTTGGGACGGTCTGCAGGCCAGCCGCGCGCTGCGCGCCAGGCTTGAGACCACCACCGGCTTGCCCGTATCCATGGGCTCAGACGCATGCAGCGCCGCTTTCGAGGCCATGGGCATACGCCGCATTGCGGTCATCACGCCCTATATGCCGGTGGGCGACAAGAACGTGGCCCGCTTCTTTGAGGAATCAGGCTACCAGGTGCGCCGCATCAAGGGCCTGCGCTGTGCCAGCCCGGTGCTGATTGCCCACACCAGCGAGCGCCAACTGATGGAGAGCCTGCGCGAACTCGATGGCGACGACATCGACGCGCTGGTACAGGTGGGCACCAACTTGGCCATGGCCCGTTTGGCCGCCCAGGCCGAGGTCTGGTTCAAAAAGCCGGTGATCGCCATCAACACCGCGATTTATTGGCATGCGCTGCGCGACAGCGGCATCACCGACAAGGTCGCCGGCTTTGGCAGCCTGCTTGAGAAGTACTGAAGCACTCGCTCGCGGCTGCTAACCCAGCACCAGGCCGCCCGGGAAGACCCACATCAGCGCGGCGGTCATCGTCACATAGCGGGCGAATTTTCCGATCGCCATGTAAAGAACGCAGGGCCAAAACGGCAGACGCAGCCAGCCGGCTATGGCGCACAGCGGATCACCGACCGCCGGCAGCCAGGCCAGCAGACAGGCTTTGGGGCCTAGCTTTTCCAGCCAGCGCAGCGCCCGCATCTGGCTGTTCGATTCAGAGTAGTTGCGCTTGACCCTGTTGGCGCCGTAGCCCATCGCCCAATCCAGTGCGCCGCCCAGGGTGTTGCCTACCGTGGCCACCAGCACCGCCGGCCAGAACAGATCAGGCTTGAGTTTGACCAGGCCAAAGACCGCGGGCTCCGAGCCCAGCGGCAACAGGGTTGCTGAAACAAAAGACACCACAAATACGGTGCTCAGCCCGTGCTCGGGCAGGGCCAGCCATTGCAGGATGTGCTTGAGCGTATCTTCCATGCCGGGTGTTGGGTATCTGTGCCCGTTCTTGTTGTGCGCGGAGTCGCTAGCGTTGCAGCGCCTTTCAGCCCAGTATAGGCAGGCAGGCTCGGATGAGCGACGGGCTATGGCAAGCGGCAAATGGCCGGCGCTTGCCTAGCACGAATTGGTGTCCGGTGCAGCGGTGCATGCCCTCAGCCAAGAGCGGGCTGAGCGCCTTCTGCTGAAATTTCAGGCAGGTAGAATCCGCTTCCCTTTGCCCGTCCCCATCTGTTTTTCCCTCATGTACATCGGCCCTTATGCCCTGGCGAACCGCGTGTTCGCCGCTCCCATGGCGGGGGTCACCGACCGGCCTTTTCGCAAACTGTGCAAGGCGCTCGGTGCGGGTTATGCGGTCAGCGAAATGGTGACTTCGCGGCGCGATTTGTGGGACAGCCTCAAGACCTCGCGCCGCGCCGACCACCAAGGCGAGGTTGCGCCGATTGCGGTACAGATCGCCGGCACCGAGGCGCAGATGATGGCCGATGCTGCGGTCTACAACATGGAGCGCGGCGCCCAGATCATCGACATCAACATGGGCTGCCCGGCCAAGAAGGTGTGCAACAAATGGGCCGGTTCGGCCCTGATGCAAAACGAGCCCCTGGCCATCGAGATTGCCAGCGCGGTGGTGCGAGCCTGCCAAGCGCATGGCGTGCCCGTTACCCTCAAGATGCGCACCGGCTGGTCGGGCGAGCATAAAAATGCGGTCGCCTTGGCGCGCGCCTTTGAGGGCGTGGGCATACAGATGATCACCGTGCATGGCCGCACCCGCGAGCAAGGCTATAAAGGCCAAGCCGAGTACGACACTATTGCCGCTGTCAAGGCGGCGGTAGCGGTGCCTGTGGTGGCCAATGGCGATATTGATTCGCCCCAGAAGGCGCGCGATGTCCTGGCGCGCACCGGTGCCGATGCGGTGATGATTGGGCGCGCCGCCCAAGGCAGGCCCTGGATCTTTCGCGAGGTGGCGCATTTCCTGGCTACGGGTGAGATGCTCGCACCGCCTTTGGTGGCCGAGGTCAGGCGCTTGCTGCTCGATCACTTGAGTGAACACCATGGTCTCTACGGCGAGTACGCTGGCGTGCGCAGCGCGCGCAAGCACATAGCCTGGTACCTGCGCAGCCTGCCCGGCGGCGAGGCCCTGCGCCAGCAGGTCAATGCGATTGAGACCGCCGAGGCCCAGTTGGCGGCGGTGGCGACTTTTTTTGATGCGCTGGCTCAGCGCATGGACCGATTACCGCCCGCACCCTGGCAGACGGGCCAACAAGAACAAGAGAAAGCTTGTGCATGAGTAAGAAAAACATCGAAGACTGTGTTCGCCTCAGCCTGGAAGGCTACTTCAAGGACCTGCGCGGCACCGAGCCTGCTGGCCTGTATGACATGATGGTTCAGGCCCTGGAAAAGCCTATGCTCGAGGTGGTCATGCAGCAAGCTGACCACAACCAGTCGCGTGCCGCGCAGTGGCTGGGCCTGAACCGCAATACCTTGCGCAAGAAGCTGCTCGACCACAAGCTGGTCAAGTAAGCGGGCGTGCCTGCGAACCCCTGATTCCAAAAAAAGAGTATGGCTACATACGCCCTGATTTCCGTCTCCGACAAGACCGGCATTGTTGACTTTGCCCGTGAGCTGCACGCGCTCGGTGTGCACCTGCTGTCCACAGGCGGTACTGCCAAGCTGCTGGCTGAGCAGGGCCTGAGCGTGACCGAGGTGGCCGATATGACCGGCTTTCCCGAAATGCTCGACGGCCGCGTCAAGACCCTGCACCCCAAGGTACATGGCGGCCTGCTAGCCCGGCGCGATCTGCCCGAGCACATGGCCGCGCTGCGCCGGCACAACATCCACACCATCGACATCCTGGTGGTCAATCTCTACCCGTTTGAAGCCACGGTGGCCAAGCCCGGCTGTACCCTGGACGATGCAATTGAGAACATCGACATCGGTGGGCCCGCCATGGTGCGCAGCGCCGCCAAGAACTGGAAGGACGTGGCTGTTCTTACCGACGCCTCGCAGTACGCTGGCGTGCTCGGCGAGCTCAAGGCGCACAAGAAGGTGAGCGACGCCACCCGCTTTGCGTTGTCGGTGGCCGCCTTCAACCGCATCAGCCAGTACGACGGTGCGATCAGCAACTACCTGTCGAGCGTCAAGCTCGAGGCCGATAAGCTGGGCGAAAACTACCAGCCCGAACGCGCCCAGTTCCCTGGCCAGTTCAACGAGCAGTATGTGAAGGTGCAAGACCTGCGCTACGGTGAGAACGCCCACCAGCAAGCGGCCTGGTACAGCGACCTCGCTCCCGCTGCCGGCTCGCTGGCCACCGGTGTGCAACTGCAAGGCAAAGAGCTGAGCTACAACAATATTGCCGACGCCGACGCGGCCTGGGAGTGTGTCAAGAGCTTTGACACCCCGGCTTGCGTCATCGTCAAGCACGCCAACCCTTGCGGCGTGGCCCTGGGCGCAAACCCGCTGGAGGCTTACAGCAAAGCCTTCCAGACCGACCCGACCAGCGCCTTCGGCGGCATCATCGCCTTCAACCGCGCGGTGGACAAGACCGCTGCCGAGGCGGTGAGCAAGCAGTTTGTTGAAGTGCTGATGGCGCCCGACTTTAGTGCCGAAGCGCTCGAAGTTTTCAAGAGCAAGGTCAATGTGCGCTTGATGAAAATCGCCTTGCCCATCGACTATGGGAAGGTGCGCAATGCGCTGGAGACCAAGCGCGTGGGCTCAGGCCTGCTGCTGCAAAGCGCGGACAACCATGAGCTGGCGCTGGCCGATCTGAAAATCGTCACCGTCAAACAGCCCAGCGCTGATGATCTGAGCGATCTGCTGTTCGCCTGGAAGGTGGCCAAGTTCGTCAAGTCCAACGCCATCGTGTTCTGCAAGAACGGCATGACCATGGGCGTCGGTGCGGGCCAGATGAGCCGGCTCGATTCAGCCCGCATTGCCAGCATCAAGGCCGGCCACGCCGGTTTGTCGCTGCAGGGCACTGCGGTGGCCAGCGACGCCTTCTTCCCTTTTCGCGACGGCCTGGATGTGGTGGTGGAGGCAGGCGCCACCTGCGTGGCCCAGCCCGGCGGCTCGATGCGCGATCAGGAAGTCATAGACGCAGCCAACGAGCGCGGCGTGGCCATGGTGTTTACTGGGGTGCGGCACTTTCGGCATTGATGGACTCACCGCCAGGGCCCCCCACCTCAAATTTGAACAAGGTTATGGCTTGGTTGTATCTGCTTCTTGCTGGACTGTTCGAGATTGGATTTGCAGTCTCCATCAAGCTCATGGATGGCCACAAGAATCTTCCTTGGACAGTCGTGTTCTACGTCTGTGTCATCCTGAGCTTCGGATTTCTACAGGAGGCAGCGAAGTCGCTGCCCATCGGAACGGCTTATGCCATTTGGACTGGAATTGGCGGCGTAGGCGTCGCAATCATTGGCATGGCGTTTCTTGGCGATCCGATCAATCCGTGGAGAATCTTGTTTCTGCTGATGCTGGTTACCGCTTTAGTCGGCTTGAAGTTAACCGCTGGTGAGCATTGAGGCCCCAGACCCCAGCTCAGGCCCAGCCCAGCCCAGGCCCTCGCGCAAGCGCAGCCTCAGGTGACCTGCCCCCTTCCGGCGTACCCATCAAAAGGAAGGAAGTCCAAGTCGATATCAGGCCACCGGAAGCCCCAGCCCTGGATCGACCCGGCCGGACAGGACGTTGCTGTAGGGCACCGCGGTTGGGTCGATCCGCATCTCGCCGTCCTTGAAGTCGTAAAAGCGCAGCTCTTTGCTGTGCTCACTGGCCCTGACTTTCACGACAGAAATGATCTTGCGAAATTGCCCATGGAGCTCCACGTAGCGTTGCATCACGATGGCGTCGGCCAAGAAGGCATTGCCGTAGGCGCTAAAGCGCAGGTCGGTGTAGCGGTCTTCCAGTTCGGCCGTCATCACCACCGTCACGCCCATGCCGGTGAGCACGGCCACCAGCCGGTACAGCGTCTCGCGAAAGTTTTCTCGGAACACCGGAGCCAGCGCCAGTTCGAAACCTGAGAGCGAGTCAATCACCACGCGCTTGGCGTCCATTTTCTTGATCAGGGTCACCAAGTCATGCAGGATTTCGTCGATGGTCAGGTCCAAGGCCCGGGTATCAATCAGGCCCACATGGCCCTGTGTGATCAATCGTTTGAGCTTTTGGCTCAGCAGTTGGTTGGGGCTCTTTTCGAAGGCGGCGATCACGCCAGGCTCGCCGAGCTTGACGCCAGCCTGCAGAAACTCGGTGGCGAGCACCGTCTTGCCCGACCCGGACGGTCCGACCAACAACATCGAATACGCCGCTGGCAGCCCGCCGCCCATCATCTGATCGAGCACGGGTACGCCCAGCGACAGCCGCTTGTCGCCGCTGACATGGACTGCGCCGGAATCGAGAATCATGCGGGGAAAGACTTCGATGCCCTGCGATCCGATTCGATAGGTATGCAGTCCCATTTTTTGAGATTGCCCTCGCATCTTCACCACCTGAATTTTGCGGACGATGGAGTCGTGATGCGTCAGCTGCGACAACCAGATGATGCCGTCGGCCACGGTGAAGATCGGAGTCAGGTCGGCCTCAGGCGCGGTGTACTCGCCGATCAGGAAAGTCGTTGCTTGCCAACTGGTCATCTCCAGCCCCAGTTGCTGGATGAAGTGCTTCAAGGATTCTGACGGGGCGCCGTTGGCACTGCCTGCTTGGACCACCGACCTGAAGGAGTCCACAAACACCAGGCGCGGATCAAAGTTGCGCACTTCTTCGGTGATGCGCTGGAGAACTTGATCAAAGTCGCCCTCCCGCAAGACATCGGCCAGATTCACATAGCGAATGGTTTTGTTGACCTGGTCGGTGTCAAAAAATGGAAACTGCTGTTGATACCGGAGCATCTTGAGCGGGGGCTCGCCCACCACGGTGAAAAACAGCGTCTTGCATTCTGGCGAGGCCAGGGAGAACATGATCTGATGCGCGAGCGTCGTCTTGCCACTTCCAGGGGCGCCGGCGATCAGATTGAAGGACAGCTCCGGGATGCCGCCGCCGAGCACCTCGTCCAGGCCGTGCACCCCCGTAGCCAAGCGACGGATTGTTACTTTGTGGGTCATTGTGTGCTTCCCTGCACAGCTTGGTCAAAGGCGATGCCCCAAGATGCGCTCAAGAGTTTGAGGGTGAGGGCCTGACCGATCAGGGCGACAAGCAAGTCCAGCAGCGTGGAGAAAAGAAGGGCCGTGGCCTGGCCGGCTTCGTGCGGCTCTTGCTCGCAGAGGGCGGCCTTCAAGCTTTCAGGGCCCCAGAGGCGATCGGATGAATCCTCGGCCGCCACCAGCCAGGGGTACTTTTTGCCGGCAGTGTGCATGCTCCGGTCAAACAGCGCTTTGAACCCGTTGTGGCCGATGATGACCGTCAGGTTTTTGGACAGGGCCAGGAGCATCCCGATGGCAGTTTCGGCGATGGGGCCTGGGCTTTGGCGGATCATCTCAGCCGCCAGCGCCGGGAGGTCTACAAGCTGTGGGTCTGCTGCAGCCTTAGTCATGGGCGATAAGTGCCAAAAGCTCGTCACCAAGAATCGGCTTGACCAGGTAGTGGTCGAAGCCGGCCGCCATCGCTCGGTCCTTTTGCTCTTGCTGGTCATAGCCGCTGATGGCGATCAGCCTAGCCTTCGATGGGCGAGCGCGCAAATTCTTGGCGACTTCATAGCCGCTCATGCCTGGCAAACCGATGTCGCAGCAGACGACGTCGTAATGCGCCAATTGCTCCATGCGCAGGCCGCTGGGGCCGTCGATCGCGCAATCTACGCGATGGCCCTCTCCTCTCAAAAGCATACCCAGCGTCTGATTGATGTCTGGATGATCATCAATCAGCAAGATGTGCTTGGACCGCTCCACCGCAGGCTTGGGCGCTGCGGGCGCCATTTGGCCGGCCGGCACCGGAGCGTGCTCGGCTGGTGGCGCCATCACAGGCAGCGTCACAAGGAATTCGCTGCCCAGCCCCTCGCCGCGGCTCTTGAGGCTGACGCTTCCCTCATGCAGTTGCGCAATGGTTCGCACCAAGGTCAGGCCTAGCCCCAGGCCTTTGGCCATCATTCCCTGGCCCACAGCGCCCTGGGTGAAGAGGTCGAAGACGTAAGGCTGCTTGTCGGGCGAAATACCGATGCCCTCGTCACGTACCGAGACCCGGACCTGCTGGCCCTCCTGTTGCCCTGACAGATAGATGGGGCTGCCTTCGGGTGAAAACTTCGAAGCGTTGAGGATGAGGTTGGAAAACAGCTGAGTCAGGCGGGTGGGGTCGCCGTAAACCCAGACCCCGTCAATGGCAAGGCTCAGACGCAATGCTTGCTTGTGCGCCATCAGTTCAGGCTGACAGGTCTCTAGCGCCTGATCTAGGCATTGGTTCAGCAGCAGGGCTTGCTTGCAGACTCTGAACTTGTTGCTGTTGATGCGGCTGATGTCCAGAAGGTCGTCCACCAAGCGGCTCAGGTGGCTCGATTGCCGCTTGATGATGCCCTGCAGCGCTTGAACCTCTGGGGAAGTACCTTCCATCCTGCCCAGCAGGTCTGCGCTGGTGACAATAGGCGCCAGGGGATTGCGCAGCTCATGGGCCAGCATGGCCAGAAACAGAGTCTGCCGTTGATGCGAGTCGACAGCCGCGCTTTCGCGGGTGCTCGCGTCGAGTGAGGCCAGGGTCAGGCTGGCATTGGCCTCTCTCAGGTCCAAGACCAGCGCCTCCAGGCGCTCCATGTCTTTGATGGGCACCTGCGCCGTCGGCGAGCCGCTCAGCAGCTCGCCACTTCGCCGCCGCAACATCTCGAGCTCTTCATCGATGGTGGCGAAAAGTTTGCGCGTATTGTCCAAAGGCACCAGGGCGCTGGCTTCTGGCCTCGGTAGACGAGGCACTTCCTTGCCTTGCACCGGCGCAGTGGCCGGCACGACTTTTTCCTTCTGCGGCATCACCATGGACTCATGGATTAAGGGGTGCTTTGAGGGTCGGTCTTCACGGGGCCAGCCTCACCATCTGTTGGCCCCGTCACTGTGTCGAGGTCAAGCTCGGCTTGCGCCAAGCCCAATGTCCTGCATCGGTCGCAACCCAGAGGGCGGAGGGTCAGGATAGTCCAAATCACCTGTCCCAGGGGCGCTCGAGCTCAGCGCTAGCGCATAAAAATCAAAGCACGAGCATGCTCAGGGATCTCGGCTTGGCGTTCGGTACAAGCACCTTCCCCATTTGAAGCTCTTCGACAATCAAGCCTTGCCAAGACAATAGCCGGTTCACCGCTGACTCCGGATCCATTCCCCATCGATCATGAACCTTCTATTCGTCTGCATGGGCAATATCTGCCGCAGTCCCACCGCCGAGGGCGTGATGCGCCAGCACCTGCAGCAGCAGGGCCTGGCCGATCGCATCCACGTTGATTCGGCTGGCACGCACAACTACCACCCTGGCAAGCCGCCCGATCTGCGCACCCAAAAGCATGCCGCCCTGCGCGGCTATGACCTGTCTGCCCTGCGCGCGCGGCAGATTCTGCAGGCCGACTTCAGCCGCTTTGACCTGATCCTGACCATGGACTGGGACAACCAGGCCTTGACCGAGTCCCTGTGCCCGCCGGCCTATGCCAGAAAGGTCAGGCGCCTGGCTGAGTTCTTTCAGCGCCACTCAGACACTGCGGTACCTGACCCGTATTACGGCGGGCCGGACGAGTTTGAGCGGGTGCTTGATCTGGTGGAAGATGGGGTTGAGGGGCTGATGCGGCACTGCCGGCAGCGGCTGGGCACGAGCGGGTCCACTGGCTCGCCTTCACAGCCATAAGCTGTCAAATTTCAGGACAGCTCAGGCATTGGCTGGGCTTACTCCGACTTGTATCGCCCTATTGCACATCTTGATGCTTTGATGCAAAAATGCGCCTATGCGTACCACCGTCGACATCCCCGATATGCTGCTCAAGCACCTCAAGGCCCGTGCGGCGCTGGAAGGACGGACTTTGCGCGACCTGGTGGTGGATTTGGTGGAAAAGGGATTGCGGGCGCAAGCGGCCTTCGATCCTCAGCAGCGGCTGGTGGCACGGCCTGTGTTCGGCTCCGGGCCAGTTCGCCCGGAGATGCTGCAAGTCATGGACCCGGTACGCCGGGATGAGCTCATTCATGGGGACGACGATGAGCGAGCCCGTCAGTTCATGGCGGGTCGCTGAAGCCTCGGCCGCTTGGCGACCGGCTGCCGGGGATCTGCCGGATGTCAATGTCTGGCTGGCTCTTTCCTACAGGCGCCATCCTTGCCATGAGGCCGCCTCGCTGTACTGGCAATCGGTCTGCGAGGCGGGTACCTTGTTGTGGTTCTGCCGTACCACCATGATGGGCTTGGTGCGCTTGCTGGTGCAGCCTTCGCTGATGGGGGAAGACGTGATGAGCCTTCCGCAAGCCTGGGCGGCGTATCAAAAGTGGCTGGCCGCAAAAGGCGTAGACCTGCTGCCGGATCCATCGGGTCTAGATCCGGCCATTGCCCGGATGATGGCGGCGCAGGCGCTACCAGCCCGTATGTGGACCGATCTGTGTCTGGCTGCCACCGCGCAATGCGCTGGCCTACGCATGGTGAGCTTTGACCGGGACTTCGAGCGCTTTGGTTTGGATCGCTGCCTCGTTCTGCAGGCCTCGAATCCAGGGGCTGCCTAAGACGGCGCTTCCCCTGGAAAGCTCAGCTGCGTGCAAAGTGCTCGCGCGCGGCAGCCACTGTGGCGTCGATGTCGGCGTCGGTGTGCGCCGCGCTCACGAAACCGGCTTCGTACAAGGCCGGCGCAAAGTACACCCCCGCGTCCAGCATGCCATGGAAGAAGGCGTTGAACTTCGGGCCGTCGGTGGTCATCACCTTGGCGTAGTTTTGCGGCAGCGTGTCCATCAGGAAGAAGCCGAACATGCCGCCTTCGCTGTCGCCGCAAAAGGGCTGGCCTGCTGCGTGCGCGGCTTGCGTGAGGCCAGCCACCAGGCGTTGGGTGCGGGCGCCCAGGGTCTCGTAAAAGCCGGGCTTGCTGATCTCGCGCAGCGTGGCCAGGCCGCAGGCGGTGGCCACCGGGTTGCCGCTGAGCGTGCCGGCCTGGTAGACCGGGCCCAGTGGGGCGAGCTTTTCCATGACGGCGCGCTTGCCGCCAAAGGCTGCCAGCGGCATGCCGCCGCCAATGACTTTGCCGAGCACCGTCATGTCGGGCTCGAAGCCGGGAATCAGTTTGGCGTAAACGCTTTGCGCGCTGCCCAGAGCCACCCGGAATCCGCTCATCACCTCGTCAAACACCAGCAGCGCGCCATACTGGCTGCACAGCTCGCGGCAGCGCTTCATGAAGGGCACGCTCGCGCGCACGAAGTTCATGTTGCCGGCGATCGGCTCGATCATCAGGCAGGCCAACTCGGCCCCGTGCAGCTTGAAGGCCTCTTCGAGCTGCTCGATGTTGTTGTACTCCAGTACCAGAGTCTGGGCCACGACTTCAGGCGGCACGCCCGCACTGGTGGGGTTGCCGAAGGTGGCCAGGCCCGAGCCGGCCTTGACCAGCAGCGCGTCGGCATGGCCGTGGTAGCAGCCTTCAAATTTGATGATCTTGCTGCGTCCGGTGGCGCCGCGCGCCAGGCGCAGCGCACTCATGCCTGCTTCGGTGCCCGAGCTGACCAGGCGCACCATTTCCAGCGAAGGCACCTGCGCAATGATGGCCTCGGCCAGTTCGACCTCGCGCTCGGTCGGCGCGCCAAAAGAAAAGCCGTCTAGCGCCGCCTTTTGCACCGCTTCGAGCACCGCAGCGTTGCCGTGGCCCAGGATCATCGGACCCCAGGAGCCGATGTAGTCGATGTACTGCTTGCCGTCAGCATCCCAGAAGTAGGCGCCCCGCGCCCGCTGCACAAAGCGGGGCGTGCCGCCCACGGCGCGAAAGGCCCGCACCGGGGAATTGACGCCGCCGGGGATGACGGCCTTGGCGCGCTCAAACAGCGTGTCGTTCATCGAGGGTTTATTGCTTGGTGCCATGGGGAGGGAGTTCAAAGTAGTCGCTGGAAGCGGGGCGGGTGCTGGAATCGGCCTCAGGCTCTGAGCCCTCAGTGTCCGTATCGGTTTGGGCCCAGAACAGTCGGTCGGGCAGCAGGTGACCCATGCCCGGGGCAAAGCCGGCATCCAGGCAGTGGTCGAGGTAATTCAAGGCTTCGGCGGTGGCGCTCTGCAGGTCCAGACCCGAAGCCAGTAAGGCAGTCAGTGCCGCCGACAGGGTGTCGCCGCTGCCCGAAAAATTGGCCTCAAAATGCTCGAATTTTTCGCTGTAGAGCACCGCTTGCGGGCTGGCCAGCACGTTGTCCAGGTATTGGGCGTGTAGCGGCATGCCGGTCACCAGCGTGTAGGCCACGCCTGATTCGGCCGCCGCCTTGGCGATCTCGCGGGCGCTCGGGGGCTTGTCGCCGCTCCAGTCGGGCAGCAACCAGCGCCACAGGGTGCTGTGATTGCCCACCAAAACCGTGGTTTGTGGCAGCAGCAGTTCGCGAAACGCATCCTGGTAGCTGTCAATCTGCGCGTCGTCCCACCACGACAGGTTGGGCATGTAGGCAATGACCGGCACGTCGGCATAGTCGCTGGTAATTTCGGCAATCGTGCTGATGATCTCGGGTGTGCCCACAAAGCCCACCTTGATGGCTTCTACCGCCATGTCTTCCAGGGCGCTGCGCGCCTGTTCGGCCACCGCGTCTTCGTCGAAGGCGAAGTGGTCGAAGATCTCGGCGGTGTCTCGGCTGTAAGCGCCGGTGACCACGGGCAAGGCGTGGGCGCCGGTCGAGGCCATCGCGGTCAGGTCGGCGGACAGGCCGCCGGCGCCGCTGGGGTCGCTGGCATTAAAGCTCATGACGCAGGCCGGGCCGGAGGGCGAGTCCGCATCACTGGGTGCGGGGGATGGATCGGCAGCGTTGAGAGGAGAGGCCATGGGTCAGAGTATGCCCTCGGCCGGGTGCACGAGGCTGGCCGATACAATCTGTGCATTCTATTGGAACCCTTGAACACGCAGTGACTGGATCGACCCCATGACCACCTGGATGTGCCTGATTTGCGGCTGGATCTACGACGAGGCCGCAGGCGCGCCCGAACACGGCATCGCCGCCGGTACCCTTTGGGCCGATGTGCCGATGAATTGGACCTGCCCAGAATGCGGCGCGCGCAAGGAAGATTTCGAGATGGTTCAGCTCTGAAGAGCAGAGCGCTACCCGTTTGGGAGCAGCTGCCTTAGTGGGAGCGCCGCCTCGGCGCGATTGAGTCCTTTGATCGATCGCCGCATCGCCGCGAGGGCGCGGCTCCCACACTCCCCGAGGGCGGCCTGGTTGGCCGGCCCTCAGATCGCCTTCTTGACCACCGCGTACCTGGCCAGCGTGCGCGCCCGCGCCTGATCATGGGCGACCAGCGGGCGGGGGTAGTTGTCACCGAGCTTGATGCCGGCGGCGGTCAGCTCCAGCGGAGCAGCATCCCAGGGCGCGTGGATGGCCTGGTCCGAAAGGCCGGCCAGTTGCGGCAGGTAACGCCGTATGAACTTGCCCTTGGCGTCAAATTTTTCGCTCTGGCTGACCGGGTTGAAGATGCGAAAGTAGGGTTGGGCATCGCAGCCTGAGCTGGAGGCCCACTGCCAGCCGCCATTGTTAGAGGCTAGATCGAAGTCATTGAGCTGCTGCGCAAAATAGCGCTCGCCCCAGCGCCAATCAATCCCCAAGTCCTTGATCAGAAAGCAGGCTGTCACCATGCGCAGCCGGTTGTGCATATAGCCGCTGGTATTGAGCTGGGCCATGGCTGCATCGACCAGCGGGTAGCCGGTGCGGCCTTCGCACCAGGCCGCAAACAGGGCCTCGGCCTGCGGGCCGCTTTCCCAGGCAATGGCATCGTATTCAGGCTTGAAAGCGCGTTCGGCCACATGCGGGAAGTTGGCCAGAATCTGGGCATAAAAATCACGCCAGATCAGCTCGCTCAGCCAGGTGGCCGCGCCCGTGCTGGCCGGTCGGGCCAGCGCCCGGGCCGCCAGTGCGCGGATCGAGACCGTGCCAAACCTTAGGTGTACCCCCAGATAGCTCGGTCCCTTGACCGCCGGGAAGTTGCGCTGATCGTCGTACAGGTCAATGCGCTGGAGAAAGTCATCCAGCAGCGCCTGACCGGCGCGCTCTCCCGGAGCTATGCCCAGCGCGAGCAGATTGGTGGCCTCAAAGCCGATGTCGGCCAGGCTGGGTACCCGTGCTTGCGGGCACTGCGGTCGGTCGGCCAGGGCGGCGGCGTGGGGCTCGATGGGCCAGGGTTCCAACTGCTGTTGGCTCACAGACTTGAGCCAGGCGTTCTTGTAGGGCGTGAACACGCCATAGGGCCGGCCTTGCTGGGTCAGCACCTGCTGGCGCTCGAAAATCACATGGTCTTTGTAGCTGTGCCAGGCGATGCCTTGCTGCGCGAGTGCTTGTGATACCTGGGCGTCGCGCGCTATGGCCTGAGGCTCGTCGTCGTGATTGGCAAAGACCGCCTGCACCTGCCACTGCGCCGCCAACTGCGGCAGCGCCTGCCGCGCCCAGCCATGTTCGACCAACAGGCCGGCCTGTCGCCCATGGGGCGCGGCGAGCGCGCGCAGGCGTTCATCGAGTTCGACCAGCGATCCCATAATGAATTCCACCCGGCGGTCGGCGCGTGGCAGGGGGTCGAGGATTTCGCGGTCGAGCACAAACAGGCACAGCACCTGCTTGCAATGGATCAGGGCCTGGTGCAGGGCCTGCTGGTCGTGGGCGCGCAGGTCGCGGCGCAGCCATACCAGGCCGCGTTCAAAGGTGGCAGTCATCGCCCTATCGTAGGGCTGTGGTGTCGACCCTGCTGGCGAGCGCGGCCGCGCCAGAGTACTTTGCAGGGCTGTTTCTGGCCTCGCGCTGGCCTGGCTCGGGCGCCGACCCCTAAAATGCGCCCATGGCCCAGGCCCTAGAACCCACCAACCTCACGCATCACTTTCTCATTGCGATGCCCGGGGTCAGTGACGAGCCTTTTGCGCGCAGCGTGGTTTATATGTGTGAGCACAGCAAGCGCGGCGCGCTCGGGCTGGTCATCAACAAGCCCAGCGACATCAGCCTCAAGAGCCTGTTCGACAAGGTCGACATGCCTCTTCGCCGCGAGGACCTGAGCAATGCGCCGGTGTTCCAGGGCGGCCCGGTGCAGGTCGAGCGCGGTTTCGTGCTGCACGAGACCATGGTCACCGGTACCGACGAGTCGGCCTATGGCTCGACCATGAGCATCCCCGGCGGCCTAGAGATGACCACCTCCAAAGACATTCTGGAGGCGCTGTCGACCGGCGCCGGCCCGCGCAAGATTTTTGTCTCGCTCGGTTATTCGGCCTGGGCCGAAGGCCAGCTGGAGTCTGAAATCGGCGAGAACAGCTGGCTGACGGTACAGGCCGACCCGGCCCTGATTTTTGACACCCCGATCGAGCAGCGCTACGAAAAAGCCCTGGGCCTGCTGGGTCTGCAAAGCTGGATGCTCGCCTCGGGGGTGGGTCACGCATGAGCCAGGCCTCGGGCCCGCTGCATGACCAGCTTCAAACCTTTCTTGCATTTGACTTTGGCCTCAAGCGCACCGGCGTGGCCACCGGTAACCGCCTGACCCGCACCGCCACACCGGGGCGTACCCTGGTGGCCGAGGGCGACGCCCGTTGGCCGGCCGTGGCCCAGCGCATCAGCGACTGGCAGCCTGACGCGCTGGTGGTCGGCATTCCCTACCACCCCGATGGTGCAGCCCACGACAACACCCAGAGGGCGCAGCGCTTTGCGCGCCAGCTGCGTGGGCGTTTCGGTCTGCCGGTGTTTGAGGTCGACGAGCGCTACAGCACCACCGAGGCCATAACGCAGGGCCACAGCGATGCCGACGCCGGTGCTGCCTGCATAATCCTTGAGCAATTTTTACGGAGCTTGCCATGAGTGTCCCTTGCCTTGCGCCACCGCGCGCCCGCATCTGGCTATGAGCAGCCTGACGCTCGATGCCGAGGCCCTGTACGCCGAGCTGCTGCGCGGTCTGCAGCAGATGCTGGCCTCTTACGATCCGCAAGAAGTAGCGCACCTGGTGGGCGTGGCCTCCGGCGGCGTCTGGTTGGCCGAGCGAGCGCAGCGCGACCTGCAGCGCTCGGGCCCGGTCGGGGTGCTGTCTTCGGCCATGCACCGCGACGACTTTGCCCAGCGCGGCCTGGCCAGCAGCGCGCAGACCCGGCTGCCTTTTGATGTCAACGGCGCGCACCTCATCGTGCTCGACGATGTGCTCTACACCGGCCGCACGGTGCGCGCGGTGCTTAATGAATTGTTTGACTACGGGCGCCCGGCCAGCGTCAGGCTGGCGGTGCTGGTCGACCGCGGCGGGCGCGAGCTGCCGGTGCAAGCCGACCTGGCGATGGCCAGGGTCAATCTCCCAGCCCATTGCTCCTTGCAGCTCGAACGCGACGAGCAGGGCCGATTCAGTCTCGAAGTGCAGGAAGCCTAAGACGTGCTTTACCGACGCAACCCCCAACTCAACAAGAACGGCGAGCTGATTCATCTGCTGTCCATCGAGGGCCTGCCGCGCGACATGCTGCTACGCATCCTCGATACCGCCGCCAATTTCGTCAGCGTGAGCGACCGCGAGGTCAAGAAGGTGCCGCTGCTGCGCGGCAAGAGCGTGTTCAACCTCTTCTTCGAAAACTCCACCCGCACCCGCACCACCTTCGACATTGCCGCCACCCGGCTGTCGGCCGATGTCTACACCCTGGACATTGCCCGCTCATCGGCCTCCAAGGGCGAGTCGCTGCTCGACACCATCGCCAACCTGTCGGCCATGGCAGCCGATATTTTTGTGGTGCGGCACAGCGAGTCGGGCGCGCCCTATCTGATTGCCCAGCATGTGGCCCCGCATGTACACGTCATCAACGCCGGCGACGGTCGCCATGCCCACCCGACCCAGGGCTTGCTGGACATGTACACCATCCGGCACTACAAAAAAGACTTTTCCAATCTCACCGTGGCCATCGTCGGCGATGTGCTGCACTCGCGGGTAGCGCGCTCGGACATTCATGCATTGACCACCCTGGGCTGCCCCGAGGTGCGGGTGGTGGGCCCCAAAACCTTGGTGCCGGCCGATATGGCGCCCATGGGTGTGCGGGTCTGCCATACCCTGGAAGAAGGCATACGCGGGGCCGACGTCATCATCATGCTGCGCCTGCAAAACGAGCGCATGAGCGGCGCGCTGCTGCCTTCGAGCCAGGAGTATTTCAAGAGCTTTGGCCTGAGCCCTGAAAAGCTGCAACTGGCCAAGAGCGACGCCATCGTGATGCATCCTGGGCCGATCAACCGCGGCGTTGAAATCGACTCGGCGGTGGTTGACGGCCGCCAGAGCGTGATCTTGCCGCAGGTCACCTTCGGCATTGCGGTGCGCATGGCGGTCATGAGCATGGTGGCGGGGAACGAAGCATGAAGATCCTCATCCAAAACGGCCGCGTCATCAACCCGGCCACCGGCAGCGACCAACCGGCCGATGTGGCCATTGCCGACGGTCGCATTCTCAGCATAGGCGCTGCCCCGGCTGGCTTTGCGCCCGAGCGCCGCATCGACGCCAGCGGCCTGGTGGTCGCGCCGGGCTTGGTTGACCTGTCGGCCCGCCTGGGCGAGCCCGGCCATGAGCACGAGGGTCTGCTGGCCAGCGAACTGGCCGCAGCCCTGGCTGGCGGCGTGACCAGCCTGGTTTGCCCGCCCGATACCGACCCCGTGCTCGACGAGCCTGGCTTGGTCGACATGCTGCGCTCGCGCGCCGAGCGCTTGCAAGGCGCGCGTGTGCTGCCCCTGGGCGCGCTCACCCGCGGCCTTAAGGGCGAGTCGCTCACCGAAATGATGGAGCTCACCGAGGCCGGTTGCGTCGGCTTCAGCCAAGCCGAGGTGCCGCTCAAGGACACCCAGGTCCTGCAGCGTTCGATGCAGTACGCCGCCACCTTTGGTCTGTCGGTGTGGCTGCGCCCGCGCGACCCCTGGCTGGGCAAGGGCGTGGCCGCCAGCGGCGCGCTGGCCACCCGCCTGGGCCTGAGCGGCGTGCCGGTGGTGTCGGAGACGGTGGCGCTGCACACCCTGTTTGAACTGGTGCGCGTGACCCGGGTGCGCCTGCATGTGTGCCGCATCAGCAGCGCGGCCGGTGTGGCCTTGGTGGCAGCGGCCAAGGCCGAAGGTCTGCCGGTCAGCTGTGATGTGAGTATCAACAATCTGCTGCTGACCGACGCCGACATTGGCTACTTCGACAGCCGCATGCGACTGGAGCCACCACTGCGCCAGCAGCGCGACCGCGATGCCCTGAGCCTGGGGCTCAAGGACGGTGTGATCGACGCGCTGGTGTCTGACCACACCCCCGTCAAAGACGACGCCAAGGCCCTGCCTTTTGCCGAGGCCGAGCCCGGCGCTACCGGCCTTGAACTGCTGCTGGGACTGGCCTGTAAATGGGGTCAGGAGCAGGGCCTGAGTCTGGCGCAGACCCTGGCTTGCGTGAGCAGCGGGCCGGGCCGGGTCCTGGGCAGCGCGCTCGGCAGCTTGCAAGGCAGTTGCGGCCAACTGCAGCCCGGTGCGCTGGCCGATCTGTGCGTCTTTGACCCTGGTGCCGGCTGGTCGGTCGAGCCCGCTGCCCTGCGCAGCCGCAGCCGCCACACCCCGTTTGAAGGCCATGCCTTGGCGGCGCGGGTGCGCTGGACGCTGGTGGGCGGCCGCATCGCCTACGAGGAGGGCTGAGGTGAGCGCCGTGCGCTACGGCTGGCGGCCGCGCGTGGCCCTCAGGCTGGCCTTGATCCTGGTGCACATCCTGCGCGGCTTTTGGATCATCCGGCTGCATTTTCCGAGGCTTGAGCCCACAGAGCAGCAGCGCCATGTGCAGCGCTGGGCCACGCAGATGCTCAGCGCCATGGGTATCGAGCTCGACCACCAGGGCCAGCGCCTGCCCGAAGGCCCGTTGCTGCTGGTGGCCAACCATATCTCCTGGCTCGATATCTTGGTGCTACACGCCAGCGGCTACTGCCGCTTCATCTCCAAGGCCGATGTGCGGCGCTGGCCCCTGATCGGCTTCATGGCCGACGGCGCTGGCACCTTGTTCATCGAGCGCGAATCGCGGCGCGACGCACACCGGGTGGTGCACCACATGGCCGAGCGCCTGCAAGCGGGCGATGTGCTGGCCGTCTTTCCTGAAGGCACCACCGGCGACGGCATTGCGCTCAAGCCCTTTCACGCCAACCTGATTCAGGCTGCCATCCTGGCCGGCGCACCGGTGCAGCCGGTGGCGCTGCGCTTTGTCGATGGTGCCACCGGCCAGACCAGCCACGCCCCGCGCTTCATCGACGACGACACCTTGGTCGGCTCGGTCTTTCGCACCCTGGCCGCTGGACAGCTGCGCGCCCAGGTGGTCACCGGCGAGCCCGAGCACCACGCCGGCCGTGATCGCCGGCAGTGGGCACAAGAGCTGCGCGAGCGGGTGCATGCGCTCAGGGCAGACGGGTCGGCGGGGTGAGGCTTGCGCGACAGGCGCAGATCCCTGGAGCAGCGCCTAGAGTTTTTTGCTTTCTGTAGGCTCAAGCCTTGAGGGCAAGCTGGCGACACAGCTGTGCCAATGGCACAGCCTCGGTGCCCGGACTCAGTGCAAAGCTGTCTTGTCCGGGGTAGACGATCCACTGGCGGCTGGGCTTGAGGTCCTCGCAGGCGATGTAAAAACCGCGGTCTACTTTTGGTGAGAGGCTGGAAAAGACACCTCTTTCAATCATCCTCGTATCTTATGCATTCAAATGCCGAAAATACAAGGTTAAATTCCTATGGCGTCAGGGAAGCGCCGCCTTGTTGCACCCGCATGCATCCCTGCTGCATCCCGAATCGCTCAGGCACGCTGCTGTAGCTTGAGCGCCTGCCGAATGCCCTGGGCCCGCTGAAAGCTCTTGTGCATCCGCATGACCTCTTGGGCGAAGTCTTCTCGGGACACCTCGCTTCCGCGCCCCGACACCAGGCGGGCCATGTCGCGGTTGCCGGGCTTGACCCGCAGCATATGCCCCACGCTCCTGTGAAACAGCCGATGCCGAGCCAACCAAGTGAAGGCTTCGGTCCCTCCCTGTGGTGCGACCCAGTTCAGCAACCAAAGGTAAGGCCCGCTGCATTTGTCTTGCAGTGACAGGCTGTGTGGGTCAGCGATGTAGCTGACTTCAGCCTCCTCGCTCAGATGCCCCCAAGATAAATAGCCCGCCGGGCGGTCTTGCTGCGTCAGTAGAACAAATTGATTCAGTTGGACGCTGCTCATCACCTCCTGCTCCAGCAGCGCCAGATCCCAGGACCGGTGCAGCCTGGAGCGAGCCCAAAGCCAGGCAGCCATGCCAACGATTTCCCAGTGGCTCCAAGGCAAGGGCGAGCTTTGTGTGGGGAAGTGACATTCAAAACCACGGTGTTCGATCTTCATCGTGATGACTCGGGGTGAAGCTAGCAGGTAGCCCTTCAAAAAATCAGAAATAAAATTTTTAAATCGTTTTAGCTATATTGCTTGGTGTGCTGGTGTATCGGTGCCTTGTCCACTGAGTTCGGGTCTCAAGTCTCCCGACAAAGCCATTGCGCATCGCCTTGACTGATCTTCAAACTTTTAATCTATCAAGCTTCTCAACATCATGAGCCTCAATTTCAAACCCATGCTTGTTCTGGCCCTGGCCAGTTTGTTGGTCGCCTGCGGCGGCGGTGGCGGCGACGGCGGTAGCACCTATACCGTCACTCGAAACTGGGAGGGAACGACCTACAGCTGTCCCAGCCAGTCCACCTACGATGTGTGCCGGGCGGGTGATTGTTCGCAATGCACCTGTACCGTGGGCTGTGACGCCAGTGCAGCCAAAGCCAAGCTGAAGGTGACGCTGACGCCCGCCACCCTGGCCGTGGACCAGCCGGGCACACTTACCCTTGCCTTGGGCAATTCGGCGGCGGTGAATCAGACGGTGAGCTTCACGCTCAACTACCCGGCCGGCGGAGTGGGTTACAGCGCGTTTTCCTTTTCTGCGCCCTGCACCACACCGGCGCTGAGCGTGGGCGGGCAAAGCCTCATCGCCACCGTGGTGGTTCCGGCCAACACCACCGCGTGTACCTTTGAAGCGCAAAAGCAATTCACTGCCGCCGCCAGCCCTGTTCAGTTCACTCTGACCGGCCTGGACAAGGTGGAGCTCGAGGGTAGCTTGCCGAGCGTGACGGTGACGCCCTGAGCCAAGGCTTTGCAGTGGCAATCAGTTGCTGCAAGGTCCCCGCGTGACATCACTTAACCATCCTGATCAATCCCAATATGCAAATCCACATATTGCGCCATTTTTTTATCCTTTCGTCGGCTTGCAGCGCAGTTCTTCTTGCTGTTGGTTGCGCCCCCGTCAAGTACCACGCTTTACCCGAAGGTCGCCCCAGTGCTGAATTGGTGGTGGCCATGCCGCCTGGCAGCCCTCCAGATAGCTATGTGATCCTCAGTGCCTATGGGCGGCCCGAGCAATGTCAGGATTCGAAGTTGCTGCCTAACCGGACGGCCAGCCCTATTGAGCCAGCGATCAACCAGCTAGAGGCGGGCCGCCTGCAAACCGTGCGAATGACCTTGATGCGGCGCGCGCCTGGCGGCAGAGTACAAACTGCGCACACCCGCCGCTGTCGGCTTTTCTGCCAACAACACCGGCGACTGCGTCGATAGGATGGTGCTCAAATGAAGCGCCGGAAAATCCTCCTGACTGGGCTGGTCTTGCTAAATCTAGGGCTCGGAGGCTGTGCTACTCAATCGCGCACCATGCCCATGGTGGAGTTAGCAAAAGATTTTTTCGGCAGCGGTTTACCCAATGAAAACCGAGCCTTTGTCTCCATCGCCGACCCCATCACAGAGGCTACAGCGGTGAGAGCCAAGGTGGTGTTTTACAGGGTCTCTACGCCACCAGGCATTCGGCCCGAGAGTCGCGAACAACACGTTGCTACGGTGCTGAACGCCCTACAGCGTTTAGGGGTGCGGCGCCCGATAAGCAGCAGCGAACTGCAAACTTTGCTCCAAGCGCGAGGCGTAAAGTTCAGTTTTGACCGAGAGCCCGATCCCAGTGAATGGCCCTTGGCAGAAATCGAACTTGGCCCGTTCCTGGTGCTGAATGTCGATTATGGTTTCCTGTATGGCAGCCGTCGTTATGTGCGCATACAGGCCCAAGACTCCACGCAGGGCCGTGTGCTGTTCGATGGCAGTTATGACACCATCATCTGGAACGACGTCAGAGGCGAACTCTTTTACCCGGCCATGAATCTGTACGCCAACTGGATCAACGACAAGTTGCGCCTCAGGCCCTAAAGGAAAATACCACCACGTGCGTTTCAGCAGTGCGCCCGCTTCGCCTGGCAAAAGACGCGGCTCTATCTGGGTAGCAACTCCGAATGCGGGCCCTGCCCAGCTTTGCAGGCGGCGGCACCTTCAGCGTCCCTGGGGGCATCAGCGTGCAGATTCCGGATGGCGAGCTGAAGGGCCAGATTCAAAGTCTGTCAGCTCAGCCCGGCATGGGCTACCTGAACGATCTGGTGGCGCGCAAAGACGTGAACTGGCAGGCGGTCCAACTCGCACACGATCAGTGGAGCTACAGCCAGTCGGGGCTGACGCCCGCCGGGGCGGCGCTGTTGGCCGTGGCCGTGGCCTGGGCCGCGGGCGGCATGGGTGCGAAACTGATCGGGGGCACGGTGACCACCAACGCCAAGGGGATCTGTCTTGTCTCACCTTCCTCTGCCATCAAGACGGTCAGACTTGTCGTATTGACGTAGTCGGTAACGTGTGCTTAAAATGCACACATGATTCGGTCTAAAACCTATAATTGGAACGCCGATAAAAACCAGTTGTTGTTGAAAGAGCGCGGAATTTCTTTTGAACGAATAGTCTTTGAGATCAGCATCGGCAATGAACGGGCCGTGCTTGAACACCCTAATCAGGACAAATATCCGGGTCAAAGGATTTCAATGGTGCAGGTTGACGATTACGTTTACGCCGTGCCCTTTGTTGAAACCGAGACGGAAATTTTTCTTAAAACCATCATCCCAAGTCGCAAGGCCAAGCGGCAATTCCGGAGCCCATGATGAAGTCAAAAGCAAAATACGACGAAGAAGAACTGGAGATATTGAAGGCCTGGGAGACGGGCACGCTTCGACCTGTTGCCGATTCGGCAGAGCAGGCCAAGTCTCACCGGGCCGCAGCCGAGGCGACGTTCAAAAAAGATCAGCGGCTCAACATCCGAATCTCAAGTCGGGACTTAAAAAACCTGCAGGCTCGCGCTCTGGAGGAGGGAGTTCCTTATCAAACTTTTGCAGCCAGCTTGCTTCACAAGTATGTGAGTGGACATTTGGTGAGTCAGCGATAAGGCTGGTCAAGGCCTGAGCGCTAGTCCGCGCAAGGCTCGGTCCCCGACTTCAGGCCGATGGTGCCAGCAGCGAGGCTGCCCCAGCCGGCATAAACCGCCCCGTCTCAGCCGCGCACTGGCCGGCTTGCTCGCAGGCCAGTTGGCAGAGCTCGCGCTGCCTGGGGCTGCAGGCGCGTTGGAAGGTGACCACATGGTCGACCTGAGCGCGTATGCCTATCCATTCGCCCAGGGTGTGGTCGTGGTGGCTCGGCACATGGGCCATCACTTGGTGGCCGCTGGCCAGGCGCAAGGTGTAGAGGAATTCCGAGCCACGAAATGCCTTGCGAATGATCTCGGCTTTGACCGGGGCGTCGTCGTCGTGCACGATGTCGTCGGCACGCAGCAGCACATCGCACTGGCCACCTTCAAAGGCGCCGGGCAGGGGGCATTCGCTCACATCGCTCAGTCGGCCCACGGGGGTGTCGACCACCACCTGGCCGTCGACCTCGTGCAAGCTGGCGGGGGTGAATACGCCGTGGCCAATGAAGTCGGCCACAAAGCGGGTGGCCGGTCGGTGGTAGAGGCTGTAGGCATCCTCCCACTGGTGCAGCCGGCCTTCGTGCATGACCCCGATGACATCGCCAATGGCAAAGGCTTCGAGCTGGTCGTGCGTGACGAAGAGCGCGGTCGCGCCGGCTGCCTTGAGGATGGCGCGCAGCTCGTGGGCCAGGCGCTCGCGCAGCTCCACGTCGAGGTTGGAAAACGGCTCGTCGAGCAGCAGCAGTTGCGGCTGGGGCGCCAGCGCCCGCGCCAGCGCCACCCGCTGCTGTTGGCCGCCTGATAGCTGGTGTGGGTGTAGGCGCTCTGCGCCCTCCAGGCCGACCAGCTTGAGTACTTCAGTGACCCGCGCGGCCCGCTCGGCCGCCTTCAAGCCCTGCAGGCCAAAAGCCACATTGCGACCGACGTCCAGGTGGGGGAAGAGGGCGTAGTCCTGAAACACCATGCCGATGCGCCGCGCTTCAGGCGCTGTATGCCCGGCCGCGCTGCTCACCGTTTGCCCGCCCAGGCGGATTTGGCCGGCCGCCACCTTCTCTAGGCCAGCGATGGCCCGCAGCAGTGTCGTCTTGCCGCAGCCCGATGGGCCGATCAGCACGCCGATGTCGCCGGCAGCCAGGCCCAGGCTGACGGTATCAACCGCCGCCTTGGGCGCTTGGGCGTAGCGCACGCTCAGTTCGGTGACTTCCAGAAACATTCCCGCATTTTAGGGTCAGGCGGCGGTAAATGCGTACAATTCTCATTTGCACTGGTGTGGGTTTCACCGCCGCCCGCCTTAGCGCGAGGCCGGCCTCGCCCAATGGGGCAAGGGTCCAGGGTAGAGCCGGTGGGCTCAGTGGCCTGTGCCCAGCGCCCTTGGCGCTTGCCCGGCGCCAGTGCAGTGATACGACCCAACCTTGATGCTCAAGCGCCTGCTGCCCCCCGTCTTGCTGAGCCTGCTGCTGGCGCTGCTGTGCTTGCCGGTGCTGGCTGTATTTGCCTCGTGGCTGCAGATCGACCGGCCGGGCTGGGGCCTGTTGGCCGAGATGGCTGCCACCGTCTTGCCCGATTACGCCCTGACCACCCTGGCCCTGTGCCTGGCAGTGGCCTTGGGCGTGACTGTGCTGGGCTCGCTCACCGCTTGCGCCGTCACATTGTTTGACTTCCCGGGCCAGCGCACTTTTGAATGGGCCTTGCTGCTGCCGCTGGCCATGCCGGCCTATGTGGTGGCCTTCGCCTACACCGATTTTTTGCAGTTCTCGGGGCCGCTGCAAAGCACTCTGCGCGAGCTGACGGGCTGGCAGGGGCGGCTGCTGCCCGATGTGCAGAGCCTGTGGGGCGCGATGCTGGTTTTCACCGTCGCGCTCTACCCTTATGTGTACCTGCTGGTGCGCTCGGCCCTGGCTGAGCGGGCGGTGCACCTGATGGAAGCGGCCCGCCTGCTCGGTGCGCCCCTGAGCCGTCGCCTGCGCGAGGTGGCCTTGCCGCTGGCCAGGCCGGCGCTGGCCGCTGGCGTGGGCCTGGCCCTGATGGAGACGCTGGCCGACTTTGGCGTCTCGAGCTACTTTGGCATTCAGACCTTTACCGCCGGCATTTACAAGGCCTGGCTGGCCATGGACAACCGCTGGCTGGCGGCCCAGTTGGCGACTGTCTTGCTGATCATCGTGGCGGTGTTGTGGAGCGCCGAGCGAGCCGCGCAGCAGCGTCAGCGTTTTGCCAGTGGCCGGGGTGCCCGTTCCGGCTCTGCCGAAGCCCAGCCGGCGCGCTTGACCGGCGCCCGCGCCGCTCTGGCCTGGTGGGTGTGTGCTTTGCCCATTGCCCTGGGTTTTGGTCTGCCGGTCTTGTTCATGGCGCGTCCGCTGCTTGAGGGCTGGGGCCAGTTGTCATGGGCGCTGTTCTGGCAGTGGTCGTTCAACAGCATCTGGCTGGCTGGCCTGACGGCTGCCTTGGCCACGGGTCTGGCCCTGCTACTGGCCTTTGGCAGCCGCCAAAAGCCGCAAGGCTTGCAGCGCCTGGCCACGCGTGTTGTTGGCTTGGGTTATGTGGTTCCGGGGGCTGTGGTGGTGGTCGGGCTCTTGCTGCCGGTGGGCTGGCTGCAAGACCTGGCGCCGCAGGCCGTCGTGCTGGTCACCGCCACCTCCTTGGGCTTGGTGTGGGCCTACCTGGTTCGGTTCTCTGCAGTCGCGCTGCAGTCCTTGGAAAGCGGGTATGCACGCATTCCCGCGAGCCTGGACGACAGCGCCCGCATGCTCGGCGTCTCGGGCTGGGCGCTGCTGACGCGAGTACACGCGCCCCTGCTCAAGCGTTCGGCCGCGGCCGCCGCCTTGCTGGTGTTTGTGGATGTGATGAAGGAACTGCCTGCCACCCTGGTTTTGCGGCCGTTTAACAGCGACACCTTGGCGGTGATGGCGTATCAGTTGGCCCGTGACGAGCGCCTGGGAGAGGCAGCTTTGCCGGCCCTGGCCTTGGTGGCCGTCGGTTTACTGCCGGTGATCTTGCTCAGCCGTACCTTGCGCAGCAAGGCTTGAACCTGCGCCTTCTCCGCGCCTAGCGACACATGGGACTGGCCAAAGAGAGTCCGGCTGCGTGAACGGGGGCTTATTTCTTCGGGCGGTTGAACCAATTGGCAAGCGCGAACAGTCCGAAGACAACGAACATGATGATCAGGACGTGATGGGTTTGCATGGCGCTTTCCTTTGAAACAGGCGGGTGATCGTTGAATTTGGAGGGGGGATTGTCGGGCGGGTTCAATTCCTACGCCGGCGCTCGGTTACGCACCAGCGGTGCCATGGCCAGCAGGGTCAGGATGAGCAGCAGCAATTCAAGCCCGTAGACGCTGGTATATGCGCCCTGCGCGCCCAGCGGGCCGTTGAGCACTTCGCGCATCACCCCACCCAGGGCCATGGCCAGACCAGCCGCAGTGGCCTGCACCGCGCCCCAGGCGCCCATGGCCAGGCCCACCTGCTCCTTGGGGGCCTGTTGCATAGACGCAGTCAGGGTGCCATGGGCAAACAGCCCACCGCCCAGGCCAATTAAAAAGGTACCCAGCACAAAGATCGGCACCGAATTCAGCGGCGCAGAGGCGATCACCGCTGCAAAAGCCGGCAGACCCACCCAGGCGCCCCAACTGGCCATGCGGTAGGGGTCACCGCCGCGGCCGAGTACACGTGAAGCGGTGCCAAAGCCGATCAGCCCGCCCAGGGCCAGCGTGGCAGTCAGGTAGGTGGTGTGTGAGACGCTCAGGTGCAGCACCTCGCCGCCATAAGGCTCGAGCAAGACGTCCTGCATGGAAAAAGCCATGGTGCCCAGGCCCACGCCCAGCAGACGCCGCAGCGTATGGGGTCCGGCGCAAAAGCGCTGCCAGGCGGCAGAAAACGATTCGTCCTCCGCCGTTCCCGGCTGGCGCTTGCGGCTGCGCGCCTCCTGCTTCCACAGGGCGATCACATTGAGCACCAAGGTCATGATGGCCGCCGCCTGAATCACCCGGATCAGCCGGCCGGGGCTGTAGTCCGTGAGCAGGTCGCCAAACAGCAAGGCGCTGAGCATCATGCCCACCAGCTGCATCACATACATCAGCCCCACCACTTTGGGTTGGGTTTGCGGCGGCGCCAGGTCGGTGGCCAGAGCCAGGCCCACGGTCTGCGTGGTGTGCATGCCGATACCGACCAGCAAGAATGCGATGGCTGCGCCCAACTGCCCCACCCAGGCTGGAGCCTGTGCCGATTGGCCGGCGCCGGCCAAGACCAGCAGGGCAAAAGGCATGATGGCAAAGCCGCCGAATTGCAGCATGGTGCCCATCCAGATGTAGGGCACACGGCGCCAGCCCAGTTCACTGCGGTGGCGGTCCGAGCGAAAGCCGATCAGGGCGCGAAACGGGGCCGCCAGCAGCGGCAGGGCCACCATCAGAGCCACCAGGGCCGATGGCACTTTGAGCTCGACGATCATCACCCGGTTGAGCGTGCCCACCAGCATGACCACGGCCATGCCAAAAGAAACTTGAAACAGCGACAGGCGCAGCAGGCGCGACAGCGGCAAATCGGCGCTGGCAGCGTCGGCAAAGGGGAGAAAACGCGGACCCAAACTGGCCCAGGCGCTTACCCAGCGGCGGTGGCTTGAATTCATGAGGAGACAAAAGGACCGACCGCAAGCGGTCGGTCCGGGTCGCAGTACAAGCCTGCTTCTACTTCTTCGCGGGTTCGGCCGCCGCTGCCGGCGCTGCCACGGCAACCTTAGCGGCGCCACCGTTGAGGAAGTTCTTCACCCAGGTCGTGTTCAGGGTCAGGGCCAGATGCACGCTAAACGATGCAATCGCGACACCAGCGATGAACATGGGGATGCCAACTTGCGGCCTGACGACCGTCCACATTTTTCCGTAGATCATGGCAATTCCCTCACTTGAGCCAGGGTGAATAGATGAAGGCCAGCAGATGGGCGAGAGCGGCAATCATGCCGAAGATCTGCGTACCCTGGATGAGACTGCGGTGAATCTCCTCCGACTCGCCCACGGTCAATCCCGTAGGCCCTACCTTGTCATGGTCTGACATGGCTTTCTCCTTGCAAGAAGACGTGCTGAACCCGCACGGGGTATCCGTGGCTTGAGGCCACGAATGAGGTGAACTCGAGAGTTCCTGGTGTCATCATAAATTGACATATGCAGAAGTCAATTTAAGTTGACACATCCTGTTGCTAAGTGAAAACCCTAGGTTTTGTGCATTTACCTCTGAAAAAAACGCAAAAGCCGGTCAAGGACTTCGTCCTGACCGGCCAGAGTGTGTGGTACCAGCAACAGGAATCGAACCTGTATCTAGCGCTTAGGAGGCGCTCGTTCTATCCATTGAACTATGCCGGCAGAAGATGGATTCTAGGGTTTTTGGTGCTTGGCCTGGGTATGGTGAAGGGGAGGCAGGGTGGAGTGGGGTGGCAGTAGCTGCGGGCTTTGTTTCCGTCGGAAGCTGTATCGGCCGGGGACTCTGTTCCAGACGAAGCAGAGCCTATCGTGGGTGCCCGTGCAATAATCCTGTAGAACATTCCTATATCTAAAGGGAATCACATGCATGCCGTCAATGTCTCCGGACTCAAAAACAACCCGAGCGAGGCTCTGCGCAATGCGCGCGATGATCTGGTGGTGGTCATGAACAGAGACCAGCCAGACGCCGTGATGATCGGCCTGCAGTCTGGCAAGTTGTTGTCCGAACCTGGCGCGCGCGCGGCCTTGGCGACAGCGCTGTTTCGCGACGGTGGCCTGTCGCTGGCTCGAAGCGCCCGCATGGCGCAGATGCCCTTGGCATCGTTTATCACCCATGTCTCGCGTCTGGGCATTGCGGTGGTGAGCCACGATGCACAGGAAGTCGCGCGGGATATGGAAACCCTGGATCAATGGCTCGCTGCGTCGTAAGCGATGCAAGCCCCTTGATTGGGCTTGCGATCGTTGACGGTCTGGGGTGGTTACCGGCTTTGTTTGGAACCGTCTGGATACCCGCCTCAGTACAACGCGAAGTGCTGCCCGGCGTCAACGCCCGGGGGGAGCGGGAGGTGGCCGCAGCCCTGAAAGCCAAGGGCTTGCGCGTCTGGCGCAAGGCTCCGTCTGCTGCTGCAGTCGACTTCGGAGACTTGGACGAGGGCGAGGCCGACTGCATTCGCATCGCGCTGTCCGAGGGGGCTGCCCAGGTCCTTCTCCTGATGGACGAGCGTGCAGGGCGCGCAATTGCCCAAGAACTTGGAGTACAGATGGCCGGCACAGCAGCAGTCATTGGCCTGGCTAAAAAGCGTGGGCTCATCACATCGGCCCGGGCCAGCTTTGAACGGCTGCACGGGTCTGACTTTCGGATCAGCGCGGCGGTGATTCAGGCGGTGCTGCGCGGGGTTGGAGAACTTTGAGGTGGGAGTGCTCGCGGCGGCCAGGGCCTGTTGGAGCCCAGCCAGCCAAGCTTTCACACCTGATGGCAGGCGATCTGTATGCCCTGGAATTGCCGCAGGGCGGGGCGCTCGGTCTTGCAGCGCTCGTCGGCCTGTGGACAGCGCGGGTGGAAGGTGCAGCCGGTCGGCGGGTTCAGCGGGTTGGGCACCTCGCCCTGAACGGGCGTGCGGGCGGCGCCGCTGCCCTGCATCTTGGGGATGGCGTCGAGCAGCATGCGGGTGTAGGGGTGGCGCGGCTGGCTGAACAGGGTGTGCTTGTCGGCCAATTCGACCAGGCGGCCCAGGTACATCACGCCGACCCGATCGCTCACATGCCGCACCACCGCCAGGTTGTGCGAGATGAAGAGGTAGGTCAGGCTGCGGCTGCGCTGCAGCTCCTTCATGATGTTGAGCACCTGGGCCTGCACGCTCACATCGAGCGCCGAAGTAGGCTCGTCGCAGACCAGAAATTGCGGTGCGGTGGCCAGCGCCCGGGCAATCGAGATGCGCTGGCGCTGGCCGCCGGAAAACTGGTGCGGGTATTTGCCCAGGTCCTGCGCCGATAGCCCCACCGAGACCAGCAACTCGGCGGCCCGCTCGCGCAGCTCAGCCGGGCGACTGATCAGGCCATGCTCGAGCAAGGGCTCGCCCACGATGGCCTCCACTGTCCAGCGCGGATTCAGGCTCGCATAAGGGTCCTGAAAAATCATTTGGATGCGCTGGCGCAGGGCGCGTGCATCGGCTGACTGGTAGGCCGCGTGGGCGTCCTGGCCGTCAAAGTGGAAGCTGCCGCGGCTGGGCGCATAAAGCCCGACCAGCAGCCTGGCCACCGTGCTCTTGCCGCAGCCCGACTCGCCCACCAGGGCCAAGGTCTGGCCGCGGGCGATCTCAAAGCTCACCCCGTCGACCGCTTGCAGCCACTGCCGCGGCTTGCCTTCTATCACCCGCTGCAGCCAGGGCCGCGAGACATCAAAGCGCATGGCCAGTTCATGCGCCCGTACCAGGGGCTGCGGCGCGCTCATGTGGCCTCCTGTGTGTGCAGCCAGCAGGCCGCGGTGGTGACGCCGGCGGGCATGAGCTCGGGCCGCTGGCTGCGGCAGCGATCGCTGGCCTGCGGGCAGCGCGGGTTGAAGGCGCAGCCGCTGGGAATGGCGTTCAGCCGGGGCATGGCCCCGTCGATCTGGCTGAGCTTGGGGCGATCGCTGTCCATGTCGGGAATGCAGGCCATCAGGCCGCGGGTGTAGGGGTGAGCTGGCTGGCCGATGACCTGCCGTACCGGTCCGATCTCGGCCAGGCGACCGGCATATAAAACCGCGACCCGGTCGCAGGTTTCGGCGATCACCCCCATGTCGTGGGTGATCAGCATGACAGCAGCGCCACGGTCTTTGCAGACCTTTTTGAGCAGGCCGATGATCTGCGCTTGTATGGAGACGTCCAGCGCGGTGGTGGGCTCGTCGGCCACGATCAGCTGCGGCTCGGCCGCCAGCGCCAGCGCAATCACCACCCGCTGGCGCATGCCGCCGGAGAACTGGTGGGGATAGTGGTCGATGCGCTCTTGGGCCGCCGGGATGCCGGTGTCCTGCAGCAGCTCGATGGCTCTTTGGCGGGCCTGTTGTTCGCTCAGCGGGAGATGGGCGAGGATGGTTTCAATCAGCTGCTGGCCGACGCTGTAGAGCGGATTGAGCGAGGTCAGCGGGTCCTGGAAGATCGCCCCGATGCGCCGGCCCCGGATGTGGCGCATCTGCTGGCTGCTGAGGTGATCGATGCGCTCGCCTTGCAGCAGGATCTGGCCGCTGGCCACTCTCCCCGGCGGATCGAGCAGGCCGATGATGGCCGCGCCGGTGAGCGACTTGCCCGCGCCCGACTCGCCCACCACGCCCAAAATTTCGCCCGGCGCGATCTCAAAGGAGATGTCGTCCAGCGCCCTGAGCGTGCCGCGTCGGTGTGGGAACTCCACCACCAGGTTCTTGACTTGCAGCAGACTCATCGCAGCCTCGGGTTGAGGGCGTCGCGCAGCCAGTCGCCCAGCAGGTTGACCGACAGCGCAATCAGGATCAGCATCAAGCCGGGGAAGACGGTGATCCACCATTCGCCGGAAAACAAAAAGTCATTGCCCACCCGGATCAGCGTGCCGAGCGAGGGCGAGGTGGGCGGTACGCCCACACCCAGAAAGGACAGGGTGGCCTCGGTGATGATGGCCGTGGCCACCTGTATGGTGGCCAGCACCAGCACCGGCCCGAGCACATTGGGCAGCACATGGCGGCGCATGATGCGCAGCGGCGCCACCCCGGTGACCCGGGCGGCCTGCACATATTCCTTGTTGCGCTCGACCAGGGTCGCGCCGCGCACGGTGCGGGCGTATTGCACCCACCCGGTCAGGGTGATGGACAGGATGAGCACGCCAAAGGCCAGCGACTCGTGGGCATTGGGGAACAGCGCGCGTCCGACGCCGGCGATCAGCAGGGCCACCAAAATCGCCGGGAAGGACAGCATCACGTCGCACAGCCGCATCAGGAAGGCGTCGAGCCAGCCGCCGCGAAAGCCGGCCACCAGTCCCAGGCTGACGCCGATCAGCACCGACAGCAGCACCGAGGCCAGGCCGACGGCCAGCGAGATGCGCGAGCCATAGATGAGGGCCGACAGGATGTCGCGGCCCTGGTCGTCGGTACCCAATAGAAATTGCAGCTGCCCGCCCTCGCTCCAGGCCGGCGGCAGGCGGGCATTGCTCAGCTCCAGCGTGGCCAGGTCAAAGGGATTGTGCGGCGCCACCCAATGGGCGAACACCGCGCCAAACAGGCAGACCAAGGCCACAGCGGCCGCAGCCACTGCCGTTGGGGTGCTGCGAAAGCTGTGACCGACGTCGCTGTCTAGCCAGCGCTGGAGCCTGCTCATGCTAATGCCCGCCTTCCCGGCCCACCCGCAGGCGCGGATCGACCGCAAAATACAGCAGGTCCACCACCAGGTTGATGACCACGAAGATGAGTGCGATCAGGCACAGGTAGGCGGCCATCACCGGAATGTCGGCAAAGGTCACCGCCTGAATGAAAAGCAGTCCCATGCCCGGCCACTGGAACACCGTCTCGGTGATGATGGCAAAGGCGATCAGCCCGCCCAACTGCAGGCCGGCGATGGTCATCACCGGCACCAGGGTGTTTTTCAGGGCATGGCCGAAATGGATGGCTCGGTCCGACAGCCCGCGCGCCCGCGCAAAGCGGATGTAGTCGGTGCGCAGCACCTCCAGCATTTCGGCGCGCACCAGGCGCATGATCAGGGTCAGCTGAAACACCGCCAGGGTGATGGCCGGCAGCGTGATGTGCTGCCAGCCTTTGGCCGACAGCAGCCCGGTGGACCAAGCGCCGAGCTGGATCACCTCACCGCGGCCGAAGCTCGGAAACCAGCCCAGGCCGACCGAAAACACCAGGATCAACAAGATCCCAATCAGAAAGGTGGGCAGGGAGACGCCCAGCAGGGACAGCGTCATGAGCAAGCCGCTGGTAAAACTGCCCCGGCGCAGCGCGGCATAAACCCCCATCGGAATGCCCACCAGCAGCGCGAGCAGAGCCGCCACCAGGGCCAGTTCGATGGTGGCTGGCAGTCTTTCGGCGATCAAGCTCGAGACCTTGCTGCCTTGGCGCAGGCTCAGGCCAAATTCGCCGTGCACCGCATTCCAGAGGAAATGGGCGTACTGCACAAAAAACGGCCGGTCCAGGCCGAGGTCGGAGCGCAACTGCGCGATCTGCTGCGGTGTCGCGTCCTGCCCGAGCAAAAACACCACCGGATCGCCCACATATTGAAACAGCAAGAAGGCGATAAAGGCTACTGTCACCATCACCAGCACGGACTGCAGAAGGCGCTGAATGATGAAGGCAAGCATCAGGACGGTGGCGGTGCGCGGTGTTAAAAACACAAAAGCCGCAGCGATCAAGGCGATCGCTGCGGTACGGAGCCGGGGCTATCAGTTGATCTGGACCAGGCGCCAGTCTATGCGGTTGTCGGCGCGGTGAACCACGTCTATGGCTTTTTTCATGGCCCAGGGGATGACCTGGTTGTGCAGGGGGATATGGGCCACCGTGTCATTTTGCAGCTGCAAGCCTTCGGTCGACAGGCGCCGGCGCACAGGTTCGTCCGTCTCGGTTTTGATGCGGTCGACGATGTAGTCCATGCGGGTATTGCTGTAGCGACCCAGGTTGTAGTTGCCGTCGCCGCCTGTGCCCACGCTGCGCGTCAGTGACTGCAGGCTATAGAGGGAATCAAAGGTCGGCACGCCCCAGCCCAGCATGTAGATGCTGGCCTCAAAGCGCTGGATCATGGGGAAATAGGTGGCCAGCGGCAAGGTCCGCAGCTTGGCGCGCACCCCCACCTTGGCCCACATGGCGGTGATGGCCTGGCAGATCTCCTCGTCGTTGATGTAGCGGTTGTTCGGGCAGGCAAAGTCGACCTCAAAGCCGTCGGCGTAGCCGGCCTCGGCCAGCAGCTTCTTGGCCTCGTCGACCGAATAGGGCAGGCGCTGATGCACGCCCTCGCTCCAGCCGGCCACCTGCGGCGAGACCAGTGCCCCGGTGGGCTGTGACAAGCCGCGCATAGTCACCCGCTGGATGGTGTTGATGTCGATGGCCTGGTAGAGCGCGCGGCGCACCTTCACCTCTTTGAGGGGGTTTTTGCCCTTGATGTTGGAGCCCGCCAACTCGGGGCGGAACTGGTCCATGCCCAGGAAGATGGTGCGGTTTTCCACCCCGTCAATCACCTTGAGGTTGGCGTTGCTGCGCAGGCGGGGCAGGTCGGCCGGGTTGGGGTCGAGTACCAGATCAACCTCGCCCGAGAGCAGGGCCGCGATGCGGGTCGCTTCCGACTTGATCGGTGTGTAGACGATCTCGGTCACATTGCCCTCCATCTTGCCCCACCAGTTGGCGTGGCGGGCGAAGACCATGCGCTGGTCCGGCACCCACTGTCTGAGCATGAAGGGCCCGGTGCCCATCGCATTGCGGTTGGCAAAGGTTTCCTGCGACACATTGCGCAGGTCCTTGGGCTCGACCGAGTTGTTCTTCTCGGCCCAGGCCTTGCTCATCATGCGCAGCTCAGTCATCTGATTGAGCAGCACCGGGTTGGGACCCTTGGTGAAGATGTCGATGGTATGGGCGTCCACTTTGACAATGCGGTCAAAGCCGGTCACGTAGGGGGTGAAGTTTGAGGTCTTGGCCATCGCCCGGTTCAGGGAGAAGACCGCGTCGTCGGCAGTAAAGTCTGAGCCGTCGTGGAATTTCACGCCCTTGCGCAGGTTCAAGCGCAGCTGGCTGGGGCCGATCAGGTTCCAGGAGGTGGCCAGCATGGGCTCGATCTTGAAGCTGCGGCTGTTGTAGTAGACCAGCGACTCATACACCGCCGCATGCAGCCCGTTTTGCAGGGCGTTGTTTTGCGAGTGGATGTCCCAGGTAGAGATTTCACCAGCGCTGGCCCATTTGAAGGTCTTGGCGTGCAGATGGGGTGCGGCCAGGCTGAGCGCGGCGAACAGGGCCAGGAGGGGAAGTTTGATCATGGTGTCCTTGAAGGTCAGTTTTGCTGACCTTCAAGTATGGCCTGAGGCCTCAGTCTGTCCCATCGGGGACTCCCCTGATTGCCCGATCGCCCGGATCGGGCGCGACATGGGCGGACGACGCCGGTTTTTGAATCCGAGGCGTCAGCTTTTTGGGGTGACCTGTCCGAGGTCGAGCACCGAATCGACCACGGTCTTGCCTTCGTCGGCCAGCAGCAAGATGTCGCCCTCGACCAGCACATAGCCATGGCCGCGCGGTGCCGGCCCCATGGCTTCTAGCAGCCGTGGCGGCAGAGGCTTGGGGTTGAGGTTGGCCGGCAGGGGCTGGCCGATCTTCCAGCTGCGATTGCTGGTGGGCGACTCGCAGCGCCCGCTTTTGAGCACGAGTTCGGCCGGGCAAGGGCCGTTGCCCCGGTTGGCGGTGAAGTAGTCCTGTACCGCCTTGCGCAGGGCTGGCTCGAAGAATTTGCCTGGCTCAGGCTTTTTGTCTGGCGGCGTGGGTGCCGCGCCTGGCCCACCTGGCGGCCGTGGGCCTGCCCCGCCTGCGGGCGCTGCCCCGGGTGGCACCACCACCGCCGTGTTTTGGACGACGGCGGGTGTGCCGGGTGCGACCACCGGCGCTGGCCGTGGCGCCAGATCGCCAGCGCGCAGGGTTTCGCTGGCCGCCGGGGCCGGCCGGGGCGGCGCGCCAAACAGTTGCGCCAGTTGTTCGGGCTTGTTTTTCAGTCGATTTTCCAGGGCGCCTTCGATTTGCGAGGTCAGCTCGATGGACTCAGCGTTGCCCAGCCAGTTGGAGCGGTTGGCGTAGATCAGGCGCAGCTGGTCGTCGGAGCAGGCGCTGGCGTGGCGGCGCAGCCATTCCGAGGCCTTGGCGGCGCGTTCCTTGAGCTCGTGGGTGCCCAGGGCCATGGCACGAAACTCGGTCACCAGGCAGTTGGCGGGCGGCTCGGCCGGTCGGGCCTGTGGGCGAGCGGCCGGCCGCGCGGGTGGCGGATTTTGGGCCTGCGCGCTGATGGCGGCCAGCAAGAGCCAGAGCAGGGCCGACAGCAATCGCAGGTGGGGCATGGCAGTGTCAATGGGATGGCGGTGGCCAAGCCGGGGTCGGCCTGGATCGGTGCTTAAGTATCGGCTGCAGCCGGCCAGTCTTGAGGCTACGCGCTCAGACGCTGTCGAGTTTGATGCCCTGAGCGGCCACCACTTTTTGCCAGCCTTCGTAATCCTGCGCCAGAAACTGGCCGAGGGCGGCTGAGCCCAGGCTGGCCGGCTCCAGCGCATCGGTTTTGAAGCGCGCCTGTACGTCGGGCGCGGCCAAAAGCCGAGGCAGGGCCTCGTTGATGCGTTCAATCACCGCCTGCGGCGTGCCGCGCGGGGCCACCAGGCCGAAGTAGTTGTTCACGCTGAAGTCGGCCAGACCCACCTCGCTCATGCCGGGTACATCGGGCAGGGCTGGCGTGCGCTTGGGTGTGCTGACGGCCAGCGCCTTGATGCGTCCATCGCGCACGAAGGGGGCCAGGGCCGGGATGGTGCCGGTGATCAGATCGAGCTGTCCGGCCACCAGGTCCAGCGTGGCCGGCGCGATGCCGCGGTAGGGAATGTGGGTGATGAACACCCCGGTGCGCGCCTTCAGGCCCTCCAGGGCCAGGTGGTTGATGCCGCCCGCGCCGGCCGAGCCGTAGTTCAGGCGCCCGGGCCGGCTGCGCGCATAGTCAATGAGCTCGCGCAAATTGGCCACCGGAAGGTTTTTGTTGCAAGCCCACAGCAGCGGCCCCTGGGCCACCATGCTGATCGGCTCAAAGCCGCGCACCGGGTCATAGCCGGCCTGCGGCAGCACCGCCGCCACGGTGGTGAAGGGCGCCGCAATCAGCAGCAGGGTGTGGCCGTCGGGGGCGCTTTGGGCCACATGCTGGGTACCGATGGCCCCGGAGGCGCCGGCCCGGTTTTCCACCACGAAGCTGGCGCCCAGCAGCTCACCGAGCTTTTGTGCCAGCAGCCGGCCCATGGCGTCGGTGCCGGCGCCCGGCGCAAAGGGCACGATGATGCGCACCGGCCGCTGTGGCCAGTTGGCGTGGGCGGCCCAGGGCGTGAGTGCCAGGGCGCCAAGGGTCAGTAGGTGGCGGCGGTGGATGTGGGGCTTCATGGACTTGGGTGTGGAAATAGATACGAGTTTTAGTATGCCTGCTGAATATGACGCTGTCATGGCCGACGCTCGTCGCGGCAGCGGCAAGCTTAATCAAAGGACAGGGTGTAGATGAGGTCGAGGGCGGTTTGCGCGCCCGTCTGGGCGCGCACGGTGAGTTTTTGAGACAGGTCGTAGAACAAAAACAGCGTGCCCAAGGCGCCGCCCAGCCCGCTTTCATAGAGCGCGTAGAAGTTGCTGGACAGGCGCTTGCCCAGGGCCAGGCCGGCGCTGCTGCTACTGCCGTCGGCCTGGGTGCTGGCGCCGCGCAGCGTGATCTCATCGAGGCCGAGTGAGTTGGCCAGGGACTGCCGGTTTTGGGCGTTGCGGTTGCCCAGCAGGGCCAAAGCGGCTTGTTGCAGCAAGGCGCCTTCGGTCCCGCCGGCACTGCCGGCGCGGCCAAGGACCAGCCAGGCCAGCTTTTCCCCTTCGGGCAGGTCGGGGTCGGCATACAGGCTGACCCGGGGCAGCAAGGCGCTGCCGCTGACTTGCAGGCCGACCTTTTGGGTCAGGTTGGGGCGCAGGGCCAGGATGTCGAGCGCCGGGTTGTCGACGGCGCCGCTAAAGCGCAGCAGGCCGCGCTCGATGTTCAGGCTCTGTCCATAGGCCTTGAATTGCCCCTGCGCGCTGCTCAGCTGGCCCTGCACGCGAGGTGCTTGCTGGCCGTCGCCGCTGACCTGCAGCTGACCCTGCAGGCGCGTTTTCAGCCCCCGGCCCTCGATCGCAAAGTCAGAACCCAGGTCCAGGGCTACCGCCACCTTGAGCGGTGGCGACTTGCTCGCGGGCGCCGCCGCAGGCAAGGGCGCAGCCACCGGCCCGGCGCGCCGCACCTGGACATCGCTGCCCAGCTGAGGGCGGTCCTCTTCGGGCAGGGTGATGCGCGCCTGGTCGATGCGCAGCGAGCCCGTGATGTCCACCGGCTGCTGACTGGGCAGGCCCGCCATCACCGCCTTGAGCTGGCCCGAGAGCGTCACCAGCCTGTCGCTGCGCACGCTGGCGCGCAGTTTCTCGATCTGCGCCTGCGCCTCTAACCTGGGCTTACCGCCCGGCCATTGCATCTGCCCTCGGGCGGTGATGGATCCGCCATCGTCGCCGCCGCCGCGCAGGCTCAACTCGTCGATCAGCACTTGCTGGCCGTCCAGGCGCGCGCGCAAGCGGCCGCGGCCCAGCTCGATGCCGTCAACCACCGAACGCAGCGCCAGATCGTCGGCTTGCACCTGCCCGCCGAGCTGCGGCTGTGCGCGACTGCCGCTGATCTGCAGGTTTGCGCCGACCGAGCCGCGCAGCCGCCAGCCGGGCGGCGCCAAGGCGCTCCACAGCCCCAGGCGAGGCAGCTGGACCTGCAGCTGGCCTTGCAGCATGGCCTGCTCGGGCCAGCTCCACTGCTCGCCCTGGCGTTCCAGGCGGGTGCGCAACTGCCCGTCGGCGCGACCCGCCCGCTCGCTGTCCCAGCGCAGGTCCAGGCTCAGATCCTGGCCCTGACCGCGCAGCTGCAGCTCGGCCACCCGCACCCCGGCGGCCAGGGTGGTGGGCTGGCCCTGGGCCAGCTCGCCTTGCAGGTTCAGGTCGCCGCTGCGTCGGCTCAGGCGGGCGTCGAGCTCCAGGCTGCGGCCCAGGCGCAGGTCCCAGCGGCCATCGAAGATCAGGTCGCCGCTCCAGGGGCTGCGGGTGAGCGTCGGGCCGGCCAGCAGCGCCAGCCAGGCCAGCGGCAATCCCGTGAGCGTGCCGCTGTTGGCCCACTGGCTGGCACCTTGGCCGTTCAGAGCGCTCCAGGCCAGCTCCACCGGCGCGGCTTGAGTGCGGGTCGGCGCCAGCAGCTGCAAGCGGCCGGGATCGACCTGCCACTGCCCGCCGCGGCCCTGTAGCCCCACCGTTGCCAGGCTGTCCGCTTGCCAGCGGCCGGTGGTTGGCTCGTCCAGCTCGATGCGCAATTGCTCGATCTGGCCGCGCCAGTTCAAAGGGCTTGAGGCCCCTTTCTGGCTCAGGTTCTCGCCCAGCGCCGCTTGGCCACGCCCCTGAGCACGCCAGCGTCGGGCGCCGTCCTGGTATTGCAGCTGGGCCTTGACGGCCGCTGCGCTCAGCGGCCCCTGCAAGTCCAGCGCCACATCAGTGAGGGAGGTGGCCTGCGCGCCTTGCCCCCAGGCCAGGCTGCTCAGTGCGGTGCGACTTTGGACCTGGGCCTCACGCAGCCCCGCCTGCCATTGCAGGCGCAGATCGCTGCTGCCGCGGGCCTGCAGGGTGCGCAGCAGCTGCCTTACCTCACTGGGCAGGCCCGGCAAGCCGCGCAACCAGCGCAAGGTGGCCTGGGCATCGCTGCTGCTGGCTTCAAGCTGCCCGGCTTCCTGGGCTAAGGGCCAGGAAGCCTGGGTCTGCAGCTTGAGCCCCGGCGCTTGCAGCTGCACCTGTGCGCTGCCGTTTTGGGTGGCGGCTTGCCAGCGGCCCGAGCCCTCGATGCGGGCGTCGGTCGAGCTGGCGCCGAATTGGTCGAGCCGCAGCAGGCCTTGGCTCCATTGGCCCTGGGCCCAGGCCTGCTGCAGGTTCCACAGCGCGGCGCTGGTCTGGCCGCGTCCGTCCAGGCGCAACTCAAAGTTCAGTGTCTGTCCGTTCAAGCTGGCCTGGGCCTGACCCTTGAGCGTCTGCGCTGGCCAGCGGCTGTTCAGTCGTGAGGGCTGCAGGCCTTCAAAGCTCGCCTGACCTTGCCAGCTGCCTGCGCCGTCGCCCACCTTGCCATCGGCCTGCACGCGCGCTGCGCCCAGCCGGCCTTGGGCGCTTTCCAGCAGCCATTGCCCGGCTTGCCAACGGCCATGTAGGGTCAGGGCATCGAGCGGCAGGCGAGCTTGGTCGATCGGGCCGCTGTCGGCATTGCTCAGCTGTGCGGCCAAGCCCCACTGCTCGCCTTGCGGCACCACTTGCACCTTGCCGCTGAGCCGGGTGTGTGGCGCTTTGGGCCACAGCAGCGCCAGGTCCAGCTGGGAAAAGCTGGCATCGGCCTGCGGCAGCATCTGGCTGTGCCAGGCGGTCACGATGGCCTGCACCTCGGCGCGCGCCGCCGCACTTCCGGCCAGGCGGGCCTGCAGCTCGATGCGCTCGAGTGGGCCTTTGGCGCTGGCTTGCAGGTTCAAGGGTAGGCTGCGGCCATCGGGTAAGCGGGCATGCCACTGGCCCTCCAGGCTTGCCTGCACCTGCATCGTTCCATGGTCTTGCACGCTGGCCTGGCCTGCATAGCGGCCCTGGGCCAGGCGAAGCTGCCGCAACTGCACGCTGTGCTGGCGCGCCTGGTAGTCGTAACTGGCGTCAATATCCTGCAGCGCGAGCTCGCTGCCGCCTTGCCAGAGCAGTTCGGCGATGCGGACCTGATCGAGCGCGATCGTCAGGGGCAGGGCGAGGCTTTTGGGCGGTGCCTGCGTCGTAGCGCTGACGGGCTGCTTGATGGTCAGCCGCTGCGCGCCAAGCAGTGCCAGGCGCAGTTGCGGCTGTGCTTGCCCCCGCGCCCATTGTTCAAGCGCCAGCGCCAGGTCCCATTGCACCTGCACCTGCTCGGCCTCGATCTGCCAGGCCGGGCTGCCTTGCTGTAGGCGCACTCGCGTGGCGCTGCCGCCGTGGCGCAGACTGCCGCTGACGCCTTCGACGCCCAGCCCTGCGGGTGTCCACCACTGGAGGGCGGTGCGCAGCGAGCCTTCTTGGGCACTCCACCACCACAGGCCTGCAACGCCAGCGGCCAGCAGCGCTAAAAGGATAGGCAGCAAGCCTAAAGGTCCCAGCCACAGCAGGCGCCGCAGCAGGCTGCGGCGGGGCGCAATAGCGGGTTCCGGAGCGGGTTCGGCCGCGGGCTGGTCCATCAGAAGACCCAGCCCAGGTTCAGGTGCAGGCGCAGCTTTTCCACCTTCAGGCCGTAGGCCAGGTCGATCTGCAGGGGCCCGACGGGGCTTTTCCAGCGGGCGCCTGCACCCACGCCGACGGACAGATCGCGGCCGAGCTCGTTGCCGCGCTCGCTCACCTGACCGGCGTCTGCGAACAAGGTGCCCTCCCAACTGCCGGCCAGTGCGGGGCTGGTCAAGGGGCGCTGCCATTCGATGCTGGCGGCCAGCAAATGACGGCCTGGGGCGGTGGTGCCGTTGGGAAGGCGCACGCCGATCTCGCGCAGGCCATAGCCGCGCACGCTGGTGTCACCACCCGCGCGAAAAAGTTCGGTAGTGGGCACCTGGGCCGTGGCCTTGGCCTGCACGCTGCCTGCCTCTAGGCGCAGGGCCAGGTGCGAGCGCTGGCTGCGTGGCGACTCGCTGTTCAGAGGCAGGACCCCGGTGAGCCGACCCAGGGCACGCAGATAAGGCTGGGCCGTGCCGCTGAGCGTGCTGCCGCCACCGATGTCGGCGCTAAAGGCATAGCCGCGCTCCGGAAAGGGCAGGCTGTCAAAAAAGCGGCCGGTCCAGATGTGGTGCAGGCTCAGCGCGGAACCTTCGCCAGTGGCAGCCTTGCTGCTGCCGATCTCGCCCTGGCCCGATACCTGGCTGCGGTCGTACTGCAGCTCTAGGCTGCGGTCGATGCGCTCACCGAGCTGCTTGCGTCCAAAGCGCCAGCTTTGGGTGTCGGTGATCAGACCCCCATCTTGCAGCCTTTGGGCCCGGGCCGATCCGACCCAGCGCCAGCTCGCCTCGTCGGGCAGTGAGGCCCATACCGTCTGAATCAGGGGTGAGCGTCGGTCGAGTCGAGCCTGGGTGCTGGCACGCCAGCCCAGGCCGGGCAGACGGTTGTTGATGTGCTCGATCGAGGCGCGTGGTCCGCTGTCGGTGGCAAAGCCCAGGCCGAGGACCAGCTTGTTCAAGCGCGCCTCCCGCACTTGCACTTGCACAGGCGCAGCCAGCGGCTCGGCGCTGTCGGTGTCCAGGCTGACGTAGGCTGAGCTGAAATACCCGCTGCCGACCAGCCTTTGTTGGGCCTGCACCAGCTTATTTTGGTCGTAGTCCTGCCCGGGCTTGAGGCGCGCCAGCCGCGGCACCAGCACCGGGTCGTAGCGCTGCAAGCCGCTGACTTGGAGTTGGCCTAGCCTGAACAGGGGCCCGGGCTCCAGGCTCAAGCTGAGATCGGCGGCATGCGCCTGGGCATCGATGTTCGCCGCACTGCTGCTGATGCGCCCTCGTGGGTAGTGCTGGCTGACCAGCTCGCGCAGGGCCTGGTTTTTGGCCTCATCCCAGTTGTCCTGTGTGAAAGGCCGGCCTACCGGCAGGCGCCAGCTGAGCTCGATGCGTTCGCGCAGTTCGATGCGTTGGCGCGCATCGGCTGGGTCTGCGGCCGGTATCAGGCTCAGATCAATGCGGCGCACCCTAGTGGGCGGGCCCGGCTCAACCTGAACCTCTATGCGTGGCTGCCCGGCGGGACCCTGGCTCAGACGCAGCGCTATGGTTGGGCTGAAGTGGCCCAGGGTGCCCAGCAGCTCTTCCACATCGCGCCTGGCCAGGGTGAGCAGCTGCTCGAGCTCGCGCGCGTCCAGATCGGTAACGGCGCGGTAGCGCTGAAGCTGCAAATGCTTTTCGAGCAGGGCGCGTACCGGCTCGGGGGCTTGCACCTGCAGATCGAAACTTGTTGTCGCGCTCTGGGCCAGCGCTTGCGCAGCGGCAAAGCTCAGGGCACAGGCGATCAGGGTGGCGTATTTCACGCCCGAAGTTTAGATCCGGACTACTTGGTCAGCAGCCGCATCGCGTCTTCAAGTCCGCGCAGCGTCAAGGGATACATGCGCTGGTTCATCAGTTGCTGAACAATGGAAATGCTTTGCCGGTACTGCCAGACGCCCTGCGGCTCGGGGTTGATCCAGGCGAACTTGGGGAAGGCGTTGGTGAGCCGGCCTATCCACTGCGAGCCAGCTTCCTCGTTGTTGTATTCAACGCTGCCGCCGGGTTGCAGAATTTCATACGGGCTCATGGTGGCATCGCCCACAAAGATCAGTTTGTAGTCTTTGTTGTACTTGCGGATGATGTCCCAGGTCGGGAACTTCTCGGCAAAACGGCGCCTGTTGTTCTTCCACATAAAGTCGTAGACACAGTTGTGGAAGTAGTAGAACTCCAGGTGCTTGAACTCGGTCTTGGCGGCAGAAAACAACTCTTCCACCCGCGCAATGTGTTCGTCCATGGTGCCGCCCACGTCCATGAGCAGTAGCACTTTGACGTTATTGTGACGCTCGGGCACCATCTTGATGTCCAGGTAGCCCGCATTGGCTGCGGTCGAGCGTATGGTGTCGTCGAGATCGAGTTCTTCCTGGGTGCCTTCACGGGCAAATTTACGCAGGCGTCTGAGCGCCACCTTGATATTGCGCGTACCCAGTTCCTGGCTGTCGTCGTAGTCCTTGTAGGCCCGCTGGTCCCAGACTTTGACCGCACTGCGGTTGCGGCCCTTCTCCTGGCCTATGCGTATGCCTTGCGGGTTGTAGCCGTTGGCACCAAAGGGCGAGGTGCCGCCGGTGCCTATCCACTTGCTGCCGCCCTCGTGGCGCTCTTTTTGCTCTTCGAAGCGCTTCTTGAGCGTCTCCATCAGCTCGTCCCAGCCCAGTTTTTCGATCTTGGCTTTTTCTTCCGGACTCAGTTCGAGCTCTAGCGTCTTGCGCAGCCACTCCAGGGGAATGTCCTTGGTGAAGTCGGCCACCATCTCCACGCCCTTGAAATAGGCGCCGAAAGCCCGGTCGAACTTGTCGTAATGCTTCTCGTCCTTGACCATGATGGCGCGGCTGAGAAAGTAAAAGTCGTCGATTTTCCAGGCCCCTTCGCCTTGGGTATCGCTCTTGGGGCCGACCACGCCTGCGCGCAGCGCCTCGAGCAGGCTGAGCATTTCATGGGCCGACACCGGCAGTTTGGCCGAGCGCAGGGTGTAGAAAAAATCGATCAGCATCTTTGAGGCCTCCGCTGCTTGTGTGTCGCGCTTACCGGCTGCCACTCACGGCGGCCGCTGGCGATCACTGGGTACCCAATGGTGATCATGTGTCTTCACTCTGACGGCTATCGCGCCACTGCCGGGCCCAGCGTTTGCCCAGGCCCGCGCCCAGGCCGACCAGCACAATACCGCCCATCGAGGCCACGCCGTAGCCGGGGGCGAACAGGTCCAGCCCGGTGACCTGACCAGCGCCAAAGCCCAGTAGCGCGCCACCAACAAAGCCGATCGCGTCGCTGAAACCTTCTAGCCAGGGTGAGTGCCTGCCTGCCATCGCCGTCCCCAAGCTTATGGGTTCAGCGGTTGCGCTGGTTCATGAAAACCAGCTTTTCAAACAGGGTCACATCTTGCTCGTTCTTGAGCAGCGCGCCCACCAAAGGCGGCACCGAGACTTTCTCGTCCTTGCTGTGAAGGACTTCGGCACCGATGTCTTCGGCCAGCAGGAGCTTGAGCCAGTCCAATAGCTCGGAGGTCGAGGGCTTTTTCTTCAGGCCCGGCAGATTGCGCACATCGTAGAAGGTCTTCATGGCTGCGCTGAGCAGCTCCTGCTTGATGCCGGGGAAGTGCACATCGACGATTTTTTTCATCGTCTCTGCGTCGGGGAATTTGATGTAGTGGAAGAAGCAGCGGCGCAGGAAGGCGTCGGGCAGCTCTTTCTCGTTGTTGGAGGTGATGAACACCAGCGGCCGGTGTTTGGCGCGAATTAGCTCGCGGGTTTCATAAACATAGAACTCCATACGGTCGATCTCGCGCAGCAGATCGTTAGGAAATTCGATGTCGGCCTTGTCGATTTCGTCGATCAGCAGGGCCACCGGCTCGTCGGCGGTGAAGGCCTGCCAGAGCACGCCCTTGACGATGTAGTTGTGAATGTCCTTGACCTTTTCATCCCCGAGTTGTGAGTCGCGCAGGCGGGAGACGGCGTCGTATTCATACAGGCCTTGCTGCGCCTTGGTGGTCGACTTGATGTGCCACTGCAGCAGTGGCATTTGCAGGGCGGCGGCCACTTCTTCGGCCAGCATGGTCTTGCCGGTGCCTGGCTCGCCCTTGACCAGCAGGGGCTTTTTCAGGGTCGAAGCGGCATGCACTGCCAGCATCAGGTCGTCGGTAGCAACGTATTGGTCTGAGCCTTTAAATTTCATGGTGTGGGGCGGGTCAAGTACAGGCGCCGCTCGGTCTGGAGCGGGTGCCACAGGTGTCAGTAGGGATTCAGGTCGGCAGCGGGCCGGTGGCTATAATTCGCGGGTTTTTTTAGTCGACCCATAGATTGTGCGCTCAAAATGACGAAGCTGTTTTCCATGATTTTCGCTGCGTTTGTCTCGTTGGGGACGCAGGCGATGGCCCAGGATCTCAAGGGCGATGCCAAGGCCGGTGAAGGCATCAACGCCATGTGCATAGGCTGCCATGGCATCAAGGGCTACCAGGCCAGCTTTCCCGAGGTTTATCGGGTGCCAATGATCTCCGGCCAAAGCGCCAAGTACATCGCCGCCTCCCTGAATGCCTACAAAAAGGGCGAGCGCAAGCACCCGACCATGCGCGGAGTTTCGGAGACTTTGACCGACCAAAACATCGCCGACTTGGCCGCTTACTACAGCGAGCATGGCCTGCCTGGCGGCAAGTCTGTCGCGCCGAAAGAGGTCAAGGCCCCAAGCGCTCAGGTGGCCGCCTTGCTGAACAAGGCCAACTGCGCCTCCTGCCATGGCGCCAACTACAGCACGCCCATTGACCCGTCCTACCCCAAGCTGGCCGGCCAGCATGCCGACTACCTGTTTGTCACTCTCAAGGGCTACAAGAACGATGCCAATCAGGTGGTCGGGCGCAATAACGCCATCATGGCCGGCTTTGCCAAGCAGTTCACCAACGCCGAACTCAAGCAAATCGCCAACTATCTGGGCTCTTTAGACGGCGACATGAAAGTGGTGCCGCAAAGCCGGTTCCGCTGAGTCATTCTGGATTTCAAAAAAGCCGCCTTCGGGCGGCTTTTTTGTGTCTGGGCTCAGTCCCGCGTGGCGCGGCGCTGCACGCAGTCCAGATAGGCCTGCCCGTCGGGCGGGCGGCTCGCGCGCTGGCTTTCCCAGATCATGCGGCCCAGGCAGTCCATGGCCTCGTGGTGGGCCTCGTGCAAGGATTGGCGCCGCACCGCCAGCAGTTCGATGGCCTGGCGTATGCCGCGCGGCTGGTCGATCGAGCACTGCTCGCTGATGGACAGGTGCATGGACAGATGCAAGAACGGGTTGCTGCGCTCGTCTTCGACCTGGTACATACGCCCTAACGCCTGCTCCTGGTCAGACAGATCGGCGTGGTACTCAGGATGCTCGGCGATCCACTGGCCGGCCAGAGTTTCGAGCGCGGTCATCGGCTCGCCGGCCAATGACTTGGCATGGACCGCGCAGAAGAACTTGCGCACATCGGATTGCGAGGGTGTGAACATGGTGCGAGCTTAAACGAGCTCCAGTCTGGATTGGCGACCAGCCGCAATCGGCCGGTGGGCACGAGACTAGAATTTGAGCTGACATTTCTCATCGGCATGCAAGCAGCCCCATGGGGCGAGTCAGCGACCGCTCAGGCAGGTGTTGGCTGCTGTCCATCGAAAGTTTCCTCTTTATGATCAACAAGATCGCCCCTTCTGTCGAAGCGGCTCTGGCTGGCTTGCCAGATGGCGCCACCGTGCTCATCGGCGGCTTTGGCACCGCCGGCATTCCCAATGAACTGATCGACGGCCTGATTGCCCAGGGCGCCCGCGATCTGGTCATCGTCAATAACAATGCCGGCAATGGCGAGAGCGGCCTGGCCGCCCTGCTCAAGACGGGCCGGGTGCGCAAGGTCATCTGCAGCTTTCCGCGCCAGGCCGACAGCCATATTTTTGACGGCCTGTACCGCAGCGGGAAAATTGAGCTCGAACTCACGCCCCAGGGCAATTTGGCCGAGCGCATCCGCGCTGCCGGCGCCGGCATCGGCGCGTTTTTCTCGCCCACAGGCTATGGCACCGAACTGGCCCAGGGCAAGGAAACCCGCGAGATCCAGGGCAAGATGTATGTGCTGGAGATGCCCATCCACGGCGACCTGGCGCTCATCCGGGCCGAGCGTGGCGACCGCTGGGGCAATTTGATGTACCGCAAAGCGGCGCGCAACTTCGGGCCAGTCATGGCCGCCGCCGCCAAGAAGGCGGTGGCCACCGTCCACGAAATTGTTGAGTTGGGGCAGATGGATCCGGAGCATGTCGTGACGCCCGGCATCTTTGTGACCCACATTGTTCAGATCCCCCGCGTGGCCACCCAGGCTGGCGGCATCAAGAAAGCGGCTTGAGCATGAGCTACACACGACGCAGCAAGGACGAGCTGGCCCAGCGGGTGGCGCGTGACATTCACGACGGCGCCTATGTCAACCTGGGCATAGGCCAGCCCACGCTGGTGGCCAACCACCTGCCGGCCGGTATTGAGGTCATCTTGCACAGCGAAAACGGCATCCTGGGCATGGGTCCGGCCCCCAGCGAAGGCCAGGAAGACTACGACCTCATCAACGCAGGCAAGCAGCCGGTGACCTTGCTGCCTGGCGGTGCCTTCTTTCACCATGCCGACAGCTTCGGCATGATGCGCGGCGGCCACCTCGATATCTGCGTGCTCGGTGCGTTTCAGGTCAGCGCCACCGGCGATTTGGCCAACTGGAGCACCGGTGAGCCCGGCGCCATCCCCGCCGTGGGCGGCGCCATGGACCTGGCCATCGGTGCCAAGCAAACCTGGGTGATGATGGACCTGCTGACCAAGAAGGGCGAGTCCAAGGTGGTGGCCCAGTGCAGCTACCCGCTGACCGGCATAGGCTGCGTCAAGCGCATTTATAGCGACATCGCCACGCTGGAATGCACCCCGCAGGGACTGCGCCTGATCGATGCCGTCGATGGCCTGAGCCGCGCCGAACTTGAACAACTCGTGGGCCTGCCGATCGCACCCGCTGCCTGAATTTTTTTATAAGAGGAGGATCCCATGACCACTAAAAACGCATTCATCGTCGACGCCATCCGCACGCCTTTTGGCCGCTACGGCGGCGCGCTGTCTTCTGTGCGTACCGACGACCTGGGCGCCATTCCTCTCAAGGCCTTGATGGCGCGCAACCCGAACGTCGACTGGGAGGCCGTGACCGACGTGATCTACGGCTGCGCCAACCAGGCCGGTGAAGACAACCGCAACGTGGCCCACATGGCCAGTCTGCTGGCCGGCCTGCCGATCGCCGTGCCCGGTGCCACCATCAACCGCCTGTGCGGCTCGGGCCTGGACGCGGTAGGCACGGCCGCCCGTGCCATCAAGGCCGGTGAGGCCGGCCTCATGATTGCCGGCGGCGTGGAGAGCATGAGCCGCGCGCCCTTCGTCATGCCCAAGGCCGAAAGCGCCTTCTCGCGGGCCAATGCGGTGTACGACACCACCATAGGCTGGCGCTTCATCAACAAGCTGATGAAAGAAAAGTATGGCGTGGACTCCATGCCCGAGACCGCCGAGAACGTGGCCGTCGACTTCAAGATCGAGCGCGAGGCGCAGGACCGCATGGCCATGAACAGCCAGCTGCGCGCCGTGGCCGCACAAAAAGCCGGCCATCTGGCCCGCGAGATCTGCGCGGTGACCATTGCGCAGAAAAAGGGCGACGCCATCGTGGTCGACAAGGACGAGCATCCCCGCGAGACCAGCTTGGAAGCCCTGGCCAAACTCAAGGGCGTGGTGCGGCCCGAGGGCAGCGTGACCGCTGGAAATGCTTCGGGCGTGAACGATGGCTCCTGCGCGCTGCTGCTGGCCGATGAAGCCTCGGCCGCCAAGAATGGCCTCACTCCCAAGGCCCGGGTGGTCGGCATGGCCACGGCCGGCGTGGCCCCGCGCATCATGGGCATAGGCCCGGCCCCGGCCACGGAGAAGGTGCTGGCACTCACGGGCTTGACGCTCGCGCAGATGGACGTGATCGAACTCAACGAAGCTTTTGCCGCGCAAGGCATCGCCGTGCTGCGCATGCTGGGCCTCAAAGACGATGACGAGCGCGTCAACGCCTGGGGCGGCGCCGTCGCCCTGGGCCACCCCCTGGGCGCCTCGGGCGCCCGCCTGGCCACCACGGCGGTCAACCGCCTGCACGCCACCGGCGGCCGCTACGCCCTGTGCACCATGTGCATAGGCGTCGGGCAGGGCATTGCGCTGATCCTGGAAAGGGTTTGAATTCGCAGCGCCGGTTTGGACGGTGGTTTTTCGCCCTGCCGGGCGCATTCGCTGGCAAATTCGGCTGCTTTTCCACTGCTGGAAAAACTGATTTCCGCCGCCTTCCTTGTTCGCAGTGGGGCGGCTGCGACACACTGTCACCTTTTTGAAATCCGCTGGAGACAAGCATGAGCAACCGCGTAGGCTGGATAGGCTTGGGTCGCATGGGCGAGGCCATGGCCAAGAAATTGATCAAGGCCGGCCATGATGTGAACGTCTGGAACCGCACTGCCTCTAAGGCGGCGCCCCTGGCCGAGGCCGGTGCCACCATCGTTGCGAGCAAGCAGGACCTGGCCAGCTGCCAGGCGGTCTTCACCATGGTTTCGACCACCGACGACCTCAAAGAGGTGCTGTTTGCCGAGGGCGGCCTGGTGGCCGGTGCCAGCAAACCGCGCATGGTGATCGATTCGTCGTCCATCTCGCAGGAAGGCTCGGCTGAGATCCGCGAGCGGCTTGAGGCCATGGGCGTGGGTTATCTGTGCGCGCCGGTCTCAGGCAATGCCAAGGTGGCCAAGGCCGGCAAATTGTTGCTGGTTGCCTCCGGCCCCAAGGCGCTCTATGAAGAAGTCGAAGCCATGCTGCAGGCCATGGCCCGCCGGGTGATGTGGGTGGGCGAGGGCGAGCTGGCCCGGGTCTGGAAGATTGCACACAACACCATGTTTGGCGTGGTGATCCAGAACCTGTGCGAGATCACCGTCATGGCTGAAAAAGCCGGTATTCCGCGCCATGTTTTCCTCGAGAGCATCAACGATTCGGTGGTCGGCTCCATGTACACCCGCTACAAGACGCCGATGCTCACCAACCTGACCTTCGATCAGGTGACCTTCACGCCCAAGTTGCTGCTCAAGGACATGGACTTGGGCCTGGGCGCGGCCAAGGCCTACGGCGTGCCCATGCCGGCGGCCGCCGCCACCCGCGAATCGATTGCGCGCATGGTCGGCCGTGGCTATGAGGACATCGACTTTGCGGTGCTGCTCAAGGAAATGGCGGCCGACTCGGGCCTGGAGCTCAAGTCCGAGAATGTGAAGATGAGCGACGGCCTGGAATCCTGAGCCCATGCGCGATACGCTGATACGCGGCGCCACCGTCATCACCATGGACAGCCAGGGCGATCTGCCCTGCGCTGACATCTTGGTGTGCGGCCAGCAGATCGCCGAGATCGCTCCGCGCATTGCGTCCGACTCGGCCGAGGTGATCGACGCGAGCGGACAGATCATCATTCCGGGGCTGATCAACGCCCACATGCACACCTGGCAGACGGCGCTGCGGGGCCTGGCCTCTAACTGGACGCTGCTCGAATACTTCGCCAAGATGCATGCCGGTCTGGCCACGGTCTTCAAGCCCGAAGACCTGCACATTGCCACCCTGGTAGGGGCGCTTAATCAGATCAACTGCGGCAGCACCACCCTGGTGGACTGGTGCCATAACAACCCGACGCCGGCGCACAACGATGCGGCCATCGAAGGCCTGCTTGCTTCGGGCATACGCGCTGCTTTCTTTCACGGCACGCCCAAGCCCGACCCCAAGCCCGGCGAAAAGCCCTTTTGGGAAGTGCCGCACCCGCGCGCAGAAGTCGAGCGGCTGCTCAAGGCCCATCAGGGCAAGGACTTGCTGAGCATTCACGCGGCCGTGCTGGGCCCGCATTACTCCACCTTGGAGGTGGCCCTGCATGACTTTGCCATGGCCCGCGAGCTGGGCATCATTGCCTCGCTGCACCAAGGCGGCGGGCCGCCCCGCACGCCCGAAGGCTGGCAGGTGCTGCAGCAGCAGGGGCTGCTGGGCGAGCATGTGAACATCGTGCATGGCCACGCCCTGGACGACGACCAACTGCGCCGCTTTTGCGAGCTGGGCATGAGCTTTTCAGCCGCTGCCGAAAACGAGATGACCCAGGGCCACGGCCATCCGCTGACCGGACGGTTGCGTCAATTGGGCCGCGCGCCATCGCTGGGCGCGGACCTGGAGAGCGTGCTCGGCGGCGACATGCTTAGCCAGGCGCGCATTGCCCTGGGCATCCAGCGCTCGCTGGATAACGTCGCCCACCGCCAGGCCCACGGCACCATTCCGCCGACATCGACCATCACCACCCGCGAGGCCCTGAGCTGGGTCACGGTCGAGGGCGCGCGCATGCTCGGCCAGCTTGACCGCATCGGCACCTTGGCGGCCGGCAAGCAGGCCGATCTGGTGATGATCCGTGCCAGCGACCTGAACATGCAGCCGGTCCACGATGCGGTCAGCAGCGTGGTGTTTCAGACCACGCTGGCCAATATCGACAGCGTCATGGTGGCCGGCCAGTGGAAAAAGCGCCAAGGCCAGTTGCTGGGCGTCGAACTCGCGCCGCTGATAGCGCAGCTGCAAGCCTCAGGGCGCAAAATCACCCAGGCCATGGGCCTGGCCTGAAGGCAGTCGCATTTGAATTTTTCGCAAGAACCAAGCAGGAGACTCACATGAAGCGTTTGTTTATTGGTGCCGCCGCCGCTCTGGCCGTGGCTTGCAGCTGGGCCCAGACCTACCCCAGCAAGACCATCAAGATCGTGGTGCCCTTTACCGCGGGCAGTGCCACCGACATCATGGCCCGGGTGGTCGGCGAGAAGCTGCAGGCCGCCTGGGGCCAGCCTGTGGTGGTTGAAAACCGGCCTGGCGCCGGTGGTACCCTGGGTGCGACCCAAGTGGCCAAGAGCGAGGCCGACGGCCATACCTTGCTGGTAGTGTCTACCGGTCATGTGGTCAACCCGGTGCTCTACAGCGGCATCCAGTACGACACCCTGGGTGACTTTTCAGGCGTCTCGCCGCTGGCTGCGCTGCCCAGCATGCTGGTGGTCGGTGCCGGCAGCCCCATCAAGACCGTGGCTGAATTGCTGGCGGCGGCCCGCGCCAAGCCCGGCGCGCTCAACTACGCTTCAGCTGGTGTTGGCAGCGCCACCCATGTGAATGCGGAGAAGTTCCGCGCCTTGGCCAATTTGCAGATCACCCATATTCCCTTCAAGGGAACGCCAGAGACCATCGTGGAGGTGAGCACCGGCCGTGCCGACTTCATGTTCACGCCTATCCTGGCTTCGCTGCCAGCGGTCCGCGAAAACCGGCTGCGCGCCATCGCGGTGAGCACCTCCAAGCGCTCCTCGGCCCTGCCCAATGTGCCCACTGTGGCCGAGTCTGGCTTGCCTGGCTTTGTGTTCGACTTCTGGATCGGCATGCTCGCACCGAGCAAGACGCCCAAGCCTGTGCTGGCCAAGCTCAACGGCGAGATTGCCCGCATCCTGGCGCTGCCTGAGGTCAAGGAGCGCATGACCACCCTGGGCGCCGAGCCCATGCCCATGAGCCCCGACCAGTTTGACGCCTACATCAAGGATGAGTTCAACACCCTAGGCGCAGTGATGCGCTCGGCGCCCAAGCAGTAAGCGCTAGGCGAAGTCATGGCCCAGATCAGCGTCACGCTAGAGCTCAACCGGCAGCCCTGCCGGCTGGAAGGCGAGGCGGCCATGCCCCTGCTCTATGCGTTGCGCGAGCAGGGCTTGAAGGGCACCCGCTTCGGTTGCGGCGCCGGCCAGTGCGGCGCCTGCCATGTGCTCATAGCGGGCCGCAGCCGGCCGGCCTGCGACACGCCGCTTTCGTCTGTGCAAGGTCAGCAAGTGACCACTGTGGAAGGGCTGGCCGAGGGAGGTGTTCCCGGTGTGCTGCAGCAAGCTTTCCTCGATGAGCAGGCCGCCCAATGTGGCTACTGCCTTTCGGGCATTTTGATCACCGCCAGCGAACTGCTGGCGCGCGATAGCCAGCCCAGTGAGCAGCAGGTGCGCCAGGCGCTCGACGGCCATTTGTGCCGCTGCGGCTCGCACCAGCGCATCGTGCGCGCGGTGCTGCTGGCGGCCCAGCGCATGCAAAGCATCCCAGCGTGAGCACGCCTTTGTCGCCGCCCAAGCCTCTGCCTAAGCCCCTGGCCAGCCTGCAAGCCAATCCGCGCCTGGGCCAGTGGTTGACCCTGGGGTCTGATGGCAGCGTCACGGTGCGCAGCGGCAAGGTCGAGATTGGTCAGGGCATACGCACCGCGCTGGCGCAGATCGTGGCCCAGACGCTGGACGTCGACCTGTCTCGTGTGCGCATGGTCAGCGCCGATACGGCCATGTCACCCAACGAGGGTGTGACCGCGGGCAGCTTGTCGATCACCGATTCAGGCGGCGCGCTGCGCCAGGTCTGCACGCAGGTCCGGCAGCTCTACCTGGACGCAGCGGCCCGCCAACTCGGCCTGGGGCCCGAGCAGCGGGCCCAGTTACAGGTTCGTGATGGCCAAATCGGCCTGCCCGACGCACCTGCACTGACCAGCTATTGGCTGTTGGCCGATCCGGCCTTGCTCGAGCGGCCGGCCGGTGAGCTTTTGCCCGCGGATTTCTCAGGCTCGGCGGCGCAGGCCCAGCAGCGCCTGGACCTGCCGGCCAAGGTTCTGGGCCAGCCCAGCTTTGTGCACGATATGGAACTGCCCGGCCTTCTGCACGGCGCGGTGGTGCAAGCGCCTTCGCCGTTGGCGCGGCTGCTGGACGTCGATCTGCAAGCCGCGCAAGCCCTGCCCGGCGTGGTGGCGGTGCTGCGCAGCGGCAACTTTGTAGGGCTGGTGGCTCAGACTGAGTATCAAGCGCTGCAGGCCGGCAAGCGCCTGGCTGCACTGGCGCACTGGCAGGAAGAGCCCAGCCTGCCCGAGATGCAGGCCCTGGCCGAACACCTGCGTCAGGGCCCGGTCGATACCCTCACCGTCAGCCTCAAGGCGGGCGAGGGCTCAGCAGTTGCGCAGAGCCAAAGCCCAAGCCCAAGCCCAAGCCTGAGTGCGTCCTACCAGCGGCCTTTTCTGGCGCATGCCTCCATCGCGCCGTCCTGCGCCATTGCCACCTATACGCCGGACCAGACCACGCAACTGGAGGTCTGGAGTCATACGCAAGGCGTTTTCAATCTGCGCGCCGATCTGGCCAATATGCTGGGTCTGGCGCCCGAGGCGGTGCGGGTGCGCCATGCCGATGGTGCCGGCTGCTATGGGCACAACGGTGCCGACGATGTGGCCGGTGACGCCGCCCTGCTGGCACGCGCGGTGCCAGGGCGGCCGGTGCGGCTGCAGTGGAGCCGCGAGGATGAGCTCAGCTGCGCGCCGTTGGGGGCGGCGATGGTGGCCGATTTGCAGGCCGATCTGGATGACCAAGGCCGTATCAGCCGCTGGCAGCATCAGGTCTGGTCGACCGGGCACAGCATGCGGCCTGGCCGCAGTCCGATTCCGGTGCTGCGCGCCGCTTCCATGATCGAGCCGCCGTTTGAGCGCCAGGTGGCGATCAACATGCCGCTGGCCGTTGGCGGCGGGGCTGAGCGCAATGCGGTTCCGCTGTATGACTTCGTCAGCCACGAGGTAATCAGCCACCGCGCGCTGCGCATGCCGATCCGTACCTCCTCGCTGCGCTCGCTCGGGGCCCACCTCAATGTGTTTGCGGCCGAGAGCTTCATGGACGAATTGGCCGAGTTGGCCGGCACCGATCCTTTGACTTTCCGTCTGCGCCACCTCAGCGATGAGCGCGCCCGCGCGGTGCTTGAACGCGCCGCTGCTGTGGCCGGCTGGAGCCCCACAGGGCCCGGTGAGGGCCGGGGTTGGGGCCTGGGCTTGAGTCGCTACAAGAACACTGGTGCTTGGTGCGCGGCTGTCGCACGGGTCGATTTGCGCGAGCGTTTTGCGATTGAGCAGATGCACTTGGTGGTCGATGCCGGGCGGCTGGTTAATCCGGACGGGGCGCGCAACCAGGTCGAGGGCGGCGCCATTCAGACGTTGAGCTGGGTCACCCGCGAGCAGGTGGTGTTTGACCGCACCCGCATCACCTCGAACAGCTGGGACAGCTACCCGATTCTGAAGTTTTCCGAAGTGCCGCCTGTGGCGGTGGAATTCATAGACCGGCCCGAGCAGCCCAGCCTGGGCGTGGGCGAGGCCAGCCACGGCCCGGTGGCTGCAGCCCTTGCGAACGCGGTGTATGCCGCCCTTGGCGTGCGCATGCGCAGCATGCCGATCAACGCTGAGACCGTTGCCCGCGCTGCACTGGCATCCTGATTTGTCTGGAGACCCCATGAACACCTTGCGTGTGAATATTTTCAACACCTCGAGCAATTTGCCCTTGCTGGCCGGCTTGCAGGCGGGCGACTTTGCCGAGCAGGGCTTGAACATCGAGGTGCAGCACACGCCCAATTCCGACGAGCAGCGCGCGGGTCTGCCGGCGGGCCGCTTCGATATTGCGCATGCGGCACTCGACAACGCGGTGGCCCTGATCGAGTCGGGTGCCGACGCAGTCATCGTCTGCGGTGGTGATGCTGGACTGAACGACTTCATCGTGCGCCCTGAGATCAGCAGCTTTGAAGACCTGCGCGGCAAGCTGCTGGCGGTCGACGCGCCCAACACCGCTTACGCGTTGGCGGCCAAAAAAATCTTGAAAGACCGCGGCTTGCTCGAAGGCCGCGACTATCAGATCAAGCTGGCCGGTGGCACCGGACCGCGTGCGGCGGCCATGGCCAGTGACCCAGATCTGGCCTGCGGCATGATCAACCCGCCCTTTAACTTCAAGCTGCGGGCCCAGGGCCTCAAGAGTCTGGGCAGCCAGTACGATTTGCTGGGCCCCTATCAGGCCACTGGCGCCTATGTGATGCGCGGCTGGGCGCAGGCTCATGGCGATCTGCTGCGCCGCTACCTGACGGCTTACATCCGCGCTCAGCGTCGGGTGATGGACCGAGCCAACGAAAGCGCGATGATCGAGCTGCTCGGTGCCAACTTCAAGCTTGAAGGCCAGGCCGCCCGCAACACCTATGAGGCCTTGCTCACCGCGGGTTCGGGCCTGGCGCCCGATGCCGCTTTCAGCCACGAGGGTTTTGTCCGTGTGCTCACGATCCGCGCCGAGATGGAGGGCATGTGGGGCGGGGTGCCACCGGCGCCTGAGCGCTATCTGGACCTGAGCGCCTACGAGCAAGCCCGGGCCTTGGCCTGATACCGGAGACCAGCATGAGCACATCCCCACAGCGCCTGCCCTATGTGGACGCCGCGGCGATTGCCGACCCGGCCATGCGCGCCGAGTTTGAGCGCGCCGCCCGCGAGGGCGCGCCGCGCCCCGAGAGCCATGCCATCCGCGCCCATGTGCCTGCGGTGTTCTGGTCTTTTGCCAACGCCTGGAACGACACCTTCGTCAACGGCGTGTGTGACCATGCGCTCAAGGAGCTGTGCCGGCTCTATGTCTCGCAGGCGGTCAACTGCAATTACTGCGGCAACCAGCGCTCGCTCAAGGCGCAGGCCCAGGGTTTGGTGGAAGACGATGTGCGCGATTTGCTTGAATTTGAAAAGTCCGCCCGCTTTGACGAGCGGCAGAAAGCGGCCTTGCGCTTGGCCGAGGCCATGACCTGGGGCTTGGACTCCACCGACGCGATGTGGCAAGCCCTGCGCGCGCATCTGGAGGTGCCGCAGATTGTGGAACTGGGCTTTTTCATCGGCCTGACCATGGGTCAGCAGCGCTGGAACCGGCTGCTCAATCTGCAGCACGGCAGCTTCATGGGCAGCACCTCGGGGGGCTTGGCCCCTGCGGCTGCAACCGCTGCCGCACAAGCGGCGCAGGCGACGGAAAAGGCCGCCTGAGCATGGCCCGCATTCACTTTCTGGGCGTGGGCAAGATGGGTCTGCCCATGGCCACCCACCTTCAAGCGGCTGGCCATGCGCTGACGGTGACCGACCCCAGCGAGCAGCGGCTTGCCCTGGCGCGTAGCGCTGGCCTGGCGGTGGCCGAGCCCGGCGCACTGGCGCAGGCCGAATTTGTGTTTTCGTCCTTGCCTCATGACGCGGCCTTGCAGGCGGTGGGCGAGCAGGTCGCTCAAAGCGCCAGCGCCGGCGCTGTTTATGTCGATACCAGCACCGTATCGCTGGCGGCATCGGCCCAGGTGGCCGATCTGTGCAGTGCGCGCGGCATCGCGTATTTGCGCACCACCGTCTCGGGCAACAACAAGATGGCCGAGGCCGCGCAGCTGACCGTCATGGCCTCTGGCCCGCGCGCCGCCTATGAGCGCTGCGAGCCGCTGTTGGCTTGCTGGGGGCCGCAGCGTTTTTACCTGGGCGATGCCGAGCAGGCCAGGCTGATGAAGCTGGTGGTCAACCTCTTGATCGCGCAGACCAGTGCCATGCTCGCCGAGGGCTTGACGCTAGGCCGCAAGGGCGGCCTCGATTGGCAGGAAATGTGGCAGGTGCTGGGCGCCAGCGCGGTGGGTTCGCCGATTCTCAAGGCCAAAGCTGTACAACTGAGTCAGCGCGACTTCACGCCCACCTTCACCGTGGAGCAGATGATCAAGGACCTGGACTTGATTGTGGGCGCCGCACGCGACGTGCATGCTCCGCTGCCGCAGACCTCAGCTACCTTGCAACTGATGCACGCGGCGGTGGCGCAGGGCGAGGCCCTTGACGATTACGCCGCCATCATCAAGGCCGTCGAGCGCAGCGCTGGGCTTGCCACCGACATGGAGTCCTGATGAACGAATTTATCTACAACGCCTACGCCGCCCGGGTGGTCTTTGGCGCCGGCAGCATCCGCCACCTTGAGCGCGAGATCGACACCCTGGGCTATACCCGCGCCCTCGTGCTGTCTACGCCCGAGCAGCGCGACTCGGCTGAAATGGTGGCCACGCTCTTGGGCCCACGTGCGGCCGGCGTGTTCGACCGTGCGGTCATGCACGTGCCGATCGAGACCGCGCGCGAGGCGCGCGAAGTGGCGCGCCGTCTGGGCGCCGACTGCGCGGTGGCCATAGGCGGTGGTTCGACCACCGGACTGGGCAAGGCCATTGCGCTGGATTCGGGCCTGCCCATCATCGCGATTCCCACCACCTACGCCGGCTCGGAAATGACGCCGGTCTTTGGCATTACCGAAGGCGGCATCAAGAAAACCGGCAAGGACGCCAAGGTGGTGCCGCGCGCGGTCATCTACGACCCCGAACTCACGCTCAGCCTGCCGGCGGCCATGAGCCTGACCAGCGGCATCAACGCGATTGCGCATTCGGCCGAGGGCCTGTACTCGGCTGACCGCAACCCGGTGATCGATTTCATGGCCCGCGACGGCATCGCCGCCCTGGGCCGGGCGCTGCCGGCCATTTGCCGCGACCCGCGCGACATGCAGGCGCGCACCGATGCGTTTTATGGCGCCTGGCTGTGCGGCATCGTCATGGGCAGCGTGGGCATGGCCTTGCACCACAAGCTCTGCCACACCCTGGGCGGCACCTTCAACCTGCCGCATGCTGAGACGCACACTGCGGTGCTGCCGCATGCCCTGGCCTATAACGCACCGGCTGCGCCTGAAGCCATGGCCAAGATCGCCCAGGCCCTGGGCGGCAGCAGCGGCCCGGCGGCGGTGTTCGACCTGGCCAGGAACAACGGTGCGGCGGTCGCCCTGCGCGACCTGGGCCTCAAAGAGACCGACCTGGACAAAGCCTGCGACATTGCGGTGCAGAACCAGTACCCCAACCCGCGGGCCCTGGACCGCGCGGCGCTGCGCCAGTTGTTTCAGAACGCCTGGGCGGGCGTGAGGCCGGACTGAGCATTTTCCTCGGTCAGCCCGGTTGAGGGTCGGTGTGAATGCACGGATCGGGGTGGTCTGGCTTGGGGTGTGCCCGGCCGGCTCATGCTGGAGTACCAGAAATCGCCGGCCGGGCACACCCCAAGCCAGACTGCTCACGGCCGCGCCAGTCCGGGTTTCTAACCGTGCTGCCGTGTGAGTTGGGGCAGGGCCGGGGGCCGATTTCTGGTACCCCAGCATGAGGCTCCCGGCCCTGCCCCAACTCACACCGCCACCCCTCGAAATCCCGGGGTGTGCGACCCCTCACATCCCAAACCGCCCGGTCCACTTGCGCTCGTAGTCCATGCGGGCGAAGTGTTCGACCATGAAGTCAATGAAGGTGCGCACCTTGGCTGAGAGGTGCTTGCGGCTGGGGTAGGCCAGGTTGATGGTCAGGCGGGGCAGGTCCCAGTCGTCGAGCACGGGCACCAGGCGGCCGGCCACGATGTCGTCATAAAGGATGTAGGTGGGCTGGACCAGGATGCCTAGACCGTCCAGGGCCGCGGCGCGCAGGATCTGGCCGTCGTTGGATTCGAGCAGGCCCTTGACGGTGAGCGTGCTGCTCAGGCCGGCCTTGGAAAACCGCAGCTCATTGGGGTTGTTGGCATGGGTGTAGATCAGCAGCTTGTGCTGATGCAGATCTTCCAGCGATTGCGGCGTGCCGTATCTGGCCAGGTAGCCGGGCGAGGCAGCCATCAAGCGGCGCGTCTCGGCCATGCGGCGGATGGTGATGTTGGAATCGGGCTCGGACTCGCGGTTGCGGATGGCCACATCGATGTTGTTGTCAATGATGTCTAAGTAGCGGTTGGCCGCCTCCAGATGCACCTGCACATTGGGGTAACGCTGGGTGTATTCACGCAGCAGCGGCGCCACATGGTGCATTGCAAATGAGAGCGAGGCGGTCACCCGCAGGATGCCGGTGGGGTTGAGCGCGGTGGCGTTGACGGCCGACTCCGCGTCGCGCAGGTCAGAGACGATGGTACGGGCCCGGCTGTGAAATTCTCGGCCGGTGTCGGTCAGGTACAGGCGCCGGGTGTTGCGCTCGACTAAGCGCGCGCCGAGTCGGGCCTCCAGCGCCGCCAGGTGACGGCTGGCGGCGGCGTTGGACAGTTGCAGAGCCTCGGCTGCACGGCTCAAGCTGCCGGTTTCGGCAACTTGCACAAAAAGTTCGATTTCGGTCCAGCGGTCCATAGGGTCGGGTCGGCGCGCAGTTTGTTCGGTCGGCCGGGCAGGGCCGGGGGAGATTGTGTCGCTTTATTCCATTTGGCGGAAATGTCATTTACGCCTTCGCTATTTTTCTTCCGGTTTTGAAAATCTATAGTCCCGTCTGCTAAAAAAACCAGCAGCGGGGACAGGCTTTTGCGCAATTTGAACCAGGAGACCATCACCCAGGCCGTTATTGCGCGCCTGGCGCAGACGCCGGATGCGCGTCTGAAGGAGCTGATGACCAGCCTGGTGCAGCACCTGCACGCCTTCGCCCGCGAGACCCGGCTGACCGAGCCGGAATGGCAGATGGGCATCGAGTTTCTGACGGCGGTGGGGCACAAGTGCAGCCCGACCCGGCAGGAGTTTGTGCTCTTGTCCGATGTGTTGGGCCTGTCGACCCTCACGGTGGCCATGAACCACGACAAACCGGCCGGCTGCACCGAATCGACAGTGCTGGGCCCTTTTTATGTGGCCGATGCGCCGCGCTTGCCCAACGGTGCCGATCTGGCCCGTGGCGCGCCGGGCCAGCCCTGCCTGGTGCAAGGCCGCGTTTGCGCCCTCGATGGCGCGGCGGTGGCCGGCGCCGAGGTGGAGTTTTGGCAGTCCGATGCTGAGGGCCGCTATGACGTGCAATACGAAGACCTGGACGAGCACCGAGCCCGTGGCGTGCTCAGCAGCGGCAGCGACGGCCGGTTTGAGCTGCGCACCGTGCTGGCCCTGCCTTATCCGGTGCCGGTCGATGGGCCGGTTGGGCAACTGCTGGGTGCCACTGGCGGCCATCCCTGGCGGCCGGCGCACATGCATTTCAAAATCAGCGCGCCCGGTTACGAACCGCTGACCACCCATGTTTATCGGCAGGACGATCCTTACCTGGACAGCGATGCGGTCTACGGTGTGCGGCACTCGCTGATTGCGCCCTGGGTGGACGACGGCCAGGGCATGCACCGGATTGAATTTGATTTTGTGCTTCAGCGGAGAGCCCTGTGATTTTCACCTTCATCTTGATTGACAAGCCCGATACCCAGGCGCTGCGCCATCGCCTGCGTCCTGAGCACAAGGCTTACTTGGGCCAGGTGGGCCAGCGCATTGCCTTTGCGGGCCCCTTGGTCGCCGATGACGGGCAGACCATGCTGGGCAGCTTGTTGGCCATCGACTTTGAATCGCGCGACGCAGCCCACGCTTGGCTGGCCGACGAGCCCTTCACCCGCGCGGGCCTGTACGGCAGCATCACCGTTCATGCTTTTGTGAACCTGTGGCCGCAAAGCGCTGGCTTCGCGCCCCAGGTTTGAACCGGAGTAGCGCTTGATCAAGCACATCGTCATGTGGAATTTGCGCGGCGACACGGACCAGGCCAAGGCCCGCGCCATCGAGCTGCTCAAGCGCAGCTTCGAGTCTTTGCGTGGGCGCATTCCGGGTCTGCTGCATCTGGAAATCGGGGTCGATTCCAGCCGCATCGACTACGCCTGTGACGTGGTGCTTTACTCGGAGTTCGAGTCGCAGGCCGCGCTCGATGCCTACGCGCTGCACCCCGAGCACCTGCGGGTCAAACAAGAGTTGGCCGACCTGCGCATTGCGCGTCACCAGGTCGATTACCGGGTTGAGCCGGTCTGAATTTAAGGAGTCACAGCAATGGATCAAGCGATGCATGATGAGTTGGAAATCCGCCAGATGGTCGAGCGTTGGGCCGTTTGGCGCGATGCCGGCGACTGGGACCGTTTTGCCACCGTCTGGCACCCCGACGGGGTGATGATGGCGACCTGGTTTCAGGGGCCTTTCAAGGACTTCATCCGCGTCACCCAGGAGGGCTGGGCCAAGGGGGTGAGCATTTTGCATTTTCTGGGCGGCAGCGCAGTCGAAGTGGCGGGTGACCGGGCAATCGCCCAGACCAAGATGACGATTTCCCAGCGTGGTATGGTCGAGGGCGCTGACGGCCCGGTCCTGTGCGACGTGGTGTGCACCGGCCGCTTTTATGATTTTGTCAGCCGTCACGAAGGACGCTGGAAGCTGCTGCACCGTCAGCCCATCTACGAAAAAGACCGCATAGACCCGGTCGATCCGGTGGCGGTGCTCAAGCTCGATCAGCAGGCCCTGGCCAGCTACCCCGAGGGTTATCGTCATCTGGCCTACATCCAGACCCGCATCGGCTACAAGGTCAAGATGGACATGCCCATGCTCAAAGGCGCCGGGGTGGAAAATCTTTACCAACGCGGCAGCCGCTGGCTGGCCGGCGGTGCGCTCGAGCGCTGAAGCAGACTCGATTTATCAGGAGACAAAAACCATGAACAAGCGATCTTTTATTCAGGCAGTGGTCGTCGGCTGTTTCGGTGCCATGAGCGGCGGACTCGCATGGGCCCAAGCTTTTCCGAGCAAGCCCTTGCGTGTGGTGGTGCCTCAACCGCCCGGCGGCGGTTTTGATGTGGTGGGCCGCTTGCTGGCTGACCGCCTGGGCAAGGCCATGGGCCAAAGCGCGGTGGTGGAAAACCGGCCCGGCTCGGGCACCCTGGTGGGCACCGACCTGGTGGCCAAGGCGCCGGCCGATGGCTACACCTTGCTGGTCGGCTCGGTCTCCAATTTGGCGCTCAATCCGGGCCTGTACCCCAACATTCCTTACGACAGCCTGCGTGACTTTGAGCCGGTGGGTCTGGCGGTGGCCTACAGCTACACCCTGGTGGCGCGCAAGGATCTGCCCTTTGCCAATTTGCGCGAGCTCATTGCCTATGCCAAGGCCAACCCGAAGAAGCTGACCTACGCCTCCGGCGGCAGTGGCTCGGGCCAGCATGTGCTGGCTGCAGCCCTGTGGAACCTGGCCGGTGTCGAGGCGGTGCATGTGCCCTATCGGGGTGCGCAGGCGGCCTATCAGGACCTGCTGGGCGGTCGTGTTGACGTGTTCTTTGATCTTTCGCCGACCGCAAGGCCGCAGGTCGAGTCGGGCAATCTTCGGGCCCTGGTGGTCTCGGGCAGCTCCCGCTTGCCCTTTCACCCCGAAGTCCCCACGATTCTCGAAACCGGCGTGGCCAACCTGGACCTGGAGTCTTGGTTCGGCCTGTTTGTGCCGAGCAAGACACCGGCCGATGTGCAGGAGCGCTTGCGCAGTGAACTGGCGCGCATCATTACGGCGCCCGACCTGGTGGAGACTTTCCGCAAGGCTGGCGGCAAGCCGCTGGCGCTCAGCGCCGAGCAGGCACGCTCGCTGGTCAAGCGCGATGTGGACCGCTGGTCCAAGATCACCCGCGACCTGGGCATCAAGGCCGAGTGAGTGTCTTTCGCTGACCGATACTCCCCAGGTTTTTTCGCGGCCGCTAAGCTGCTTGTTTTTTAACTTCTAGGAATTGAATTGCCATGCCCATCTCTGACGCCAGCCTCGACCAGCTTTTCCGCCAGGCCCGCACCGCCAACGGCTTTATCGACAAGCCGGTTCCCGCCGACCTGCTCAAGCAAGTTTACGAGCTGGCTTGCATGGCGCCGACCTCGATGAACACCCAGCCCACCCGCTATGTGTTCCTGACCACGACAGAGGCTCGCGAGCGCGTCATTGCCGCCCTGTCACCGACCAATGTGGACAAGACCCGCTCTGCACCGGTTTGCGTGATCGTGGCCACCGACACCCGTTTTTATGAGTACATGCCCAAGATCTGGCACCGGCCGGAAGCGCAGGCGATGTTCGAGGGCAATCCAGCCATGGCCTCTGCCACCGCAACCCGTAACGGCACCCTGGGTGGCGCTTATTTCATCATGGCGGCTCGCTCTCTGGATCTGGCTTGCGGCCCAATGAGCGGCGTCGACCTGGCCAAGGTCAATGCGGAGTTTTTCCCTGACGGCCGCTATCAGGCCAATTTCCTGATCAACCTGGGTTACATGGACGAGAGCAAGCTGTTTGAGCGCAATCCGCGCCTGAGCTTCGAGCAGGCCTGCCAGGTCCTCTGAGGCCGTCAAACCGGCAGCAGCTGGCCAGCGTAATTCATCATCAACGGGAGGTAAGAAGTGAAAATCGGAAAAAACATCGTTCCCCACACCGCCATCAGCACATCCAACGAGCAGCGCATCGTGGTGCGGGGGCTGGACTTGTCGCGTGATCTGATCGGCAAGGTCAATTTCGGCGACTACTTCTTCCTCCTGCTGACTGGGCAGATGCCCGATGCGGCGACCAGTGCGCTGGTCAACGCCACCATGGTGGCCATCGCCGAGCACGGCTTGGTGCCCAGCAACCAGGCCGCGCGCATGACTTTGGCTGCGGCACCCGACGCGATGCAAGGGGCGGTCGCCGCCGGCATCTTGGGCGCCGGTTCGGTGGTGCTTGGCGCTTCGGAGACTGCCGGCAAGCTGTTCCTGCGGGTCGAAGCGGAGGCGGCTGCCCATCACGGCGGTGACCTCAAGGCGGCCGCCAAGGCGGTGGTCACCGACCTTCGCGCGAACAAGCAGATCGTGCCCGGCTACGGTCACCCCGAACACAAGACAGCCGATCCGAGGGTGGGCGCCTTATTCAATCTGTCGGCCCAGGTCGGTGGCGGCCAGAAATATGTGGAACTGGCTCGCATCATCGAGTCGGTGATCCCCGAGGTCACTGGCAGGGAGCTGGCCATGAACGTCTCCGGGGCCATCCCGGCGGTGCTGATGGGTGTGAATTTTCCGGTGACCGCGCTCAAGGGCGTGCCGATGCTCGCGCGCGTGGCCAGTTTGATCGCTCACCTCAATGAAGAGATGGCTGACCCCATTGGTTTTGCACTGGCCAACCATGCGGTGTCCCAGCAGCAATACACCGGCACCCCTGTGAAGGATTGACCATGGTTCAGGTACTCAAAGACATCAAGGTCGTCGAGCACGGCACCTTCATCACCGGCCCCTTTGCGGGCATGATGCTGGCGGATCTGGGCGCCGACGTGGTCAAGGTCGAACTGCCTGGCACCGGCGACCCCTTCCGGGCCTACCGGGGCGAGCTCTACAGCCCGCACTTTCAATCGGTCAACCGCAACAAGCGCTCGATCACCCTCAACACCAAGGATGCGGCCGAGTTGGCGCGCTTTGACGAGATGATCGCGCAGGCTGATGTCTACATCCAGAATTTCCGCCCGGGTGTGGCCGAAAAGCTCGGCTCTGGCTATGAGCGTCTGAAGAAAATCAATCCGCGCCTGATTTACTGCGCCATCAGCGGCTTTGGCCGTGACGGCCCTTACCGCGACCGGCCCAGCTATGACTCGGTGGCGCAGGCCTACAGCGGGTTTCTCGGCCTGCTGGTCAACCCCAACGATCCGCGGGTGGTGGGCCCAGCCTTGGCCGATGCGATGACCGGCTTTTACTCGGCCTACGGCATCCTTGGCGCTTTGCATGAGCGCAACGTCTCCGGCCAAGGCCGTCTGGTTGAGGTCTCGATGATCGAGGCGATGACGCACTTCAACCTCGACGCCTTCACCCACCTGTTTACCATCGGGCAGGTGGTCGATCCCTTCAGCCGGGCGCGCGTTTCTCAGTCCTATGTGCTCGAGTGCTCGGACGGTAAGTGGGTGGCGCTGCACATGTCCTCGCCGCCCAAGTTCTGGGAAGGCCTGGCCAAGGCCATGGACAAGCCGGACATCTTCGAGGATCCGCGCTTTGCCACCCGCGAAGCGCGCACCGACAACCAGGAGGCGATGATTGAGGTGCTGCAGGCGGTGTTCAAGCACCGGACCCGCACCGAATGGTGCAACCGCCTGCTGGCCGAGGATGTGCCGCACGCGCCGATGTACAACTCGGCCGAGGTGCCCGAAGACCCGCAGATCAAGCATCTGCAGATGTTTGTCGAGGCACCTTCACCCGTCAAAGGCATGTTCAAGACGGTGCGCTCACCGGTCACCTATGACGGCGAGCGTCCGCTCGAGGTGACCGCTCCGCCGCTGCTGGGCCAGCACAATGAAGAGTTCAAGACAGGCTGGCCTGCGCGGCCCGCAAAGTGAGCAGGACCGCATGATGGCGCATTCGTCTCCACGCAGAACTGCTCTGGCCGTTCTGGCCCTGGCGCTGGCCGCCGGGCTTGTTCAGGCCCAGGACTTTCCCACCAAGCCGATCCGCATGGTGGTGCCTTTTGGTGCCGGCACCACGACTGACATCGTCGGCCGCGTCATGGCCGAAGGCATGGCACGTACCCTCGGCCAGCCCGTCGTGGTGGAAAACCGTGCAGGGGCCGGCGGCGGCATTGGTGCGGAGGCGGTGGCCAAGTCGGCGGCCGACGGCTACACCATATTGATGGGCACGGTGGGGACGCACGCCATCAATGCCACGCTGTTCAAGAAGCTGGCCTACGATCCGCAGCGCGACTTTGCGCCCGTGGCTTTTGCCGGCTACACCCCCACTTTGCTGGTGGTCTCCGGCTCCTCGCCGGCCAGGTCGCTCAAGGACTTGGCCGACCAGGCCCGCCGCCCCGACGGCCGGGTGAGTTTTGCGTCGGCCGGCAATGGCACCTCTGGCCATCTCGCTGGCGAGCTGCTCAAGGCCAGGCTGGGTGGTGAGATGACCCATGTCCCCTACAAGGACGGTGCTTTGGCGCTGTCCGATGTCATGAGCGGGCAGGTGCAGTTCATGTTTTATCACCCCGCCGCTGCGCTGCCGCACATCAAGAGCGGCAAGTTGCGGGCCTTGGGTGTCTCGAGTGCCAAGCGCAGCCCGGCCGCGCCCGAGGTGGCCGCGATCGCCGAGGCCGGCTTCGACTTTGATCTGGTGGCCTGGTTCATGGTTTACGCGCCAGCGGCAACGCCTGCGCCGGTGCTGGCGCGTCTGCGCGATGCCGCGGCTCAGACTTTGGCCAATGCTGACATTGCAAGCCGGCTCAAGGCCCAGGGGCTCGAGCTCAGTGCGATGCGCGCCGAAGAGATGACGGCCTTTGGCCGTAGCGAGTTGGCCAAGTGGGCCGAGTTGGTCAGGCGATCGGGCGCCCAGGTGGATTGAACCCGCGTTTTTATTTTTCAACTGCAATAGGAGACTCCCATGAAGAAAATCGATCGACGCTCGGTGCTGGCGGCTGGCGCTGCCGGTGCTGCCCTGGCGATGACCCCCAGCGCCCGCGCGCAAGGCGCGCCGATTCGCATCGGCAGCACCCTGGCCCTGACCGGTCCCTTGTCGGCCACCGGCCTGACCCACAAACTGGTGGGTGATATTTATGTGGAGCAGCTCAACGCGCGCGGTGGCTTGCTCGGTCGCAAGGTCGAGTGGATCTGCCGGGACGACCAGTCCAAGCCGGATCTGGCTCGCACCTTGTATGAGCAGTTGATTACCACCGACAAGGTCGAACTCATCATGGGGCCATATGCCACCGGCGCCATCTTGTCGGCCATGGGCGTGGCCCAGCGCTACAACAAGGTCTTGGTGCATCACACCTTTGGCATCCCTTCGCTGGCCAAGTACGACATGCATTTCCCGGCCTGGTCGCTGGGCCCGACGCCCCAGACCACCGTGCCCAACACCTTGTTCGACATGCTGGCGGCTTCGCCTAAGCCGCCCAAGACGATTGCCATCGTCACCAGCAAGTTCCCGTCCATCCACTTCCTCTCGCTGGGCGGGCGCGAAGTGGCCAAAAAGCGTGGCCTGCAGGAGGTGCTGTTCCTCGAGTGGGAATTTGGCAACCGCGATTTCGGCCCGATCGCCGCGCGCATCAAGGACTCCAAGCCCGATCTGGTCTGGGTCGGTGACATCGGGCTGGAAGGCAATATGTTGCTCGACGCGATGAAGAAGATCGACTACACGCCGCCGATGAACTTCCATCTCTATCCGGCCCCGGGCCCGATGTCCAAGTCCCCAGAAGGCCGTGGCGCCATGTCGCTGACCATCTTTGAAGAGCACCAGCCTTTCCTGAGCAATCAGGCCGGCGCGCAGTTCGTCAAGGTCTTCAATGAGCGGGCTACCGCCGCCAAGCTGGCCGACACCAGCGTGGAGACGCAGGCAGCCGCCTCCTATTCGGCCTGGCAAATTTTGGAAGCTGGCGTCAAGGGTGCCAACAGCCTGGACGACAAGGCCATCGCTGCCTTCATCAAGGGCAACCGCATCGACACCATCCATGGCCGCCTGCGCTTTGATGGGCCGAACAACTACGGCGATGACCTGATGAAGATCAAGCAGGTGCAAAACGGCAAGTGGCAGGTGGTCTGGCCCCAGCAGTTTGCGGCACCTGGCACCCGACTGCAACTCAAGTAATTCAGTGCGGGTCGATCTTTAGAAAAAACAGCAGGGCATCTATGACGCTTCCGAGCCTTAACTTACTGTTGCAGTCCATCCTCTCGGGGGTCTTCATCGGTGCCCTCTATGGCTTGATCGGCCTCGGGCTGGGCCTGACCTGGGGCTTGCTGCGCCAGATCAATCTGGCGCATTTCGGTCTGGTCTTCCTGGCCGCCTATCTGAGTTATCAGATGGCCACGGTCGGCCAGATCGATCCCTTGCTGGCCCTGCTGGCGCTGCCGCCGCTGTTTTTTCTGTTCGGTGTGCTCATGCAGTGGGTGCTGTCGAAGTTTTCGATCACGCCCTTCAATTCCTTGCTGGCCACCTTTGGTTTGACGGTGGTGCTCGAGTCCATCATCCAGGGCATCTGGACGGCCGATTTCCGGCGCCTGGAGTCTGGTTATAACGACCTCAAGTTCAAGGTCTTCGGCCTGTTCGTGCCGGTGCCTGAATTGATTACCTTTTGCCTGGCCGTCGGCATTGCGGTGGCCATCTGGGCGGCCATGCGGTACACCGACCTGGGCAAGGCCTTGCGGGCGATGGCTGAAGACGGCCCGATCGCGGCGGCCTTTGGTATCAATCAGAAGGGCCTGTCCCTGATTTTGGCAGGCGTCTGCGCCGCGCTGGCGGCTATAGCGGGAGTTTGTCTGGCCTTGACGTTCACGCTGGCGCCTTCGCAGATTTTTGCCTGGGTGGGCGTGGTGTTTGCCGCGGTGATGCTGGGCGGGCTCGGCAGTCCGCTGGGGCCGCTGGTGGCGGGCATCATCATCGGCGTGAGCGAAGCCATCACCATGGCGGTGGCCTCACCTTCATGGGCGCCAATCGTCTCCTTCTCCCTTCTCATCATCATGCTGCTGCTGCGGCCCGGAAAGGGCTGATCGCCATGAACAAGACGTTTTCCGGCATCCTGGCCGCTGGCGCGCTGCTGGCCGTCGTACCCTGGCTGGGCTTGCCCGCCTTCTACGAGTCTTTCCTCTACCTGATCGCGCACTGGGTGATCCTGGCCATGTCCTGGAACATCCTGTCGGGCTATTCGGGTTATTTCTCCTTTGGCCATGGCGTGTTCTATGGCGTGGGCATGTATGCCACGGCGGGCCTGGCTGGCAAGCTTGACTGGCCTTTCTTGGCCACCTTGCCGATGGCCGTGCTGATCCCCGCCGTTCTGGGCGTGTTGCTCGGCGCTGTGGTGTTTCGGGTCAAGGCGGTGCGCGGCGAGCTGTTTGCGCTTTTGACGCTGGCGGTCACTTTCGTGGTGGCCACCATCATCATCAACACCCGTATCGATGGCGGTCCGGGCGTTTATTTGATGTCCGTCGCAGTGCCCAATTTCGGACCCTCAGCCTCGTCGTCGCTGTACCTGATGGCGCTCTTTGGCGCGGTGCTGACGGCACTGATTGCCTATAAGGTTCAGCAGTCCAAGCTGGGCGTGGGCCTGTCAGCCATCCATGACGACGAAGATGTGGCCGAAGTCATGGGTGTGCCCACCTACGGCTATAAGTTGCTGGCTTTGGCTCTTTCGAGCGGCCTGGCGGGCTTGGCCGGTGGCATTCATGCGCTGTTCGTGCAGTACGTCACCGTCGGTGAGACTTTCAACATCACCGTGCCGCTGACGGTGGTGCTGATGAGCTGCCTGGGCGGCTCGCGCCACTGGGCCGGTCCTGCAGTCGGGGCGGTGCTGATCACGTCGATGCTGTACTTTTTTACCGCTGGCAACAACCCAGTCTTGGGCAAGGCCTTGGTGGGCGTGGTGCTCATCGTGGTGATTTTGTTCATGCCCAACGGCGTGATGGGTTACTTCATGAAGCGCCGCGCGCAGGCGGCCGCGCGCCGCAGCCGTGAAATCGAGCAGAGCCTAGGTTCGGGCGTGCACGCGGGCTTGCCGCCCGAGGCGGCCAAGCCGCCTGCTGTGCAGGTGCCGACCGCCGAGCCCAGCGGTCAAACTTTGCTGGAGGCGCGCGGTTTGTCCAAGGCCTTCAAGGGGGTGCAGGCGCTCAGTGAAGTCGATCTGCAGGTCTACAAGGGCGAGATCCTGGGTCTGCTAGGTCCAAACGGTTCTGGCAAGTCGACCTTCATCAATGTGGTCAGCGGTCACTATGCGGCCACGGGCGGGACCTATGCCTTCGAAGGGCGTGAGCTGGTGGGCAAGGCGGCCCACGAGGTGGCGCAGTCTGGCATTGCCCGCACCTATCAGATCCCGCGGCCTTTCATGAACATGACGGTTCTGGAAAACGTCATCCTGTCGTCCATGTTTGGCGGGGCAGCCATGAGCCGGCCGCAGGCCACCGAAGAAGCCAAGCGCTGCTTGGAGTTCACCGGTTTGGCGCACAAGGCCGACAGTCTGCCCGACGACCTGAATCTGCATCAGCGCAAGTTCCTGGAGCTGGCGCGGGCCCTGGCCGCCCGCCCGCGCCTGGTGTTGCTCGACGAGGTGCTCTCGGGCATGACGCCCAGCGAGATCGACGAGGCGATTGTGCTGATCCGGCGCATCCGCGACCAGGGTGCGACCATCGTCTTTGTTGAGCATGTCATGCGCGCGGTCATGGCGCTTTGCGACCGGGTGGCTGTGCTCAATCACGGCAAGCTCATTGCGGTGGGTCCGGCCAAGCAGGTGATGAGTGATCCGCAAGTTGTCAGCGCTTACCTGGGGAAGCCCCATGCTTGAAGTCAAACAGATCGCGGTCAATTACGGCGCCGCCCCGGCCCTGTGGGATGTGTCCATCACCTGCGGTGACACGGAGTTGGTCAGCGTGGTTGGTCCTAACGGCGCCGGCAAGACCACCCTCATCAACGCGGTGGCCGGTTTGCATTCGGTCAAGAGCGGGGCACTGCGCTTTGGGGGCCAGGACATCACTCGCCTGGCCAGTCATCGGTTCTGCGAGGCCGGTATCGCCATCGTTCCCGAAGGTCGACGCCTGTTCACCCAAATGACGGTGTTGGAAAACCTTGAGTTGGGCAGTTTTATTGCATCGGCCAAGGCCCGCCGGGCCGAGCGGCTGGAGCAGGTGCTGAACCTGTTTCCAGTGCTCAAAATCAAGCTGCACAGCCTGGCCGGCTCGCTGTCGGGCGGCCAGCAGCAGATGGTGGCCATAGGCCGTGCGCTCATGGCGGGTCCGTCCTTGCTCTTGTTGGACGAGCCGTCCCTGGGCCTGGCACCCTCCATCGTGCTCGACATGTTTGCCGCCATCAAGCAAATTAATGCCCAAGGCACGGCGGTCCTGTTGGTTGAGCAGAATGTGGCCATGGCGCTGGAGACGGCCGACCGCGCCTATGTGATGGAAGAAGGCCGCATCGTGGCCGAGGGTCCAGCCCGCGAGATGATGGACCGGCCGGAAATTCAAAAAGCGTATTTGGGTCTGGAAGCCCATTGAGCGCTCTTGCACGGGCTGGTAGCGCCTGCGCGACGAGGCCCAGGCGGGGCGGGGCTCAGAATTGACGGTCATGGCCCTGCCGCTGATTACCGACCCTTTCTTTTACGCGGTAGCCATTCCTTCGGTCTTGCTGATGGGCATCAGCAAGAGCGGGTTTGGTACCGGCTTTGGCTCGTTGGCGGTGCCGCTGATGGCTTTGGCGGTGACTGTGCCCGAGGCGGCGGCGATCATGATGCCGGTGCTGCTTCTGACCGATATCCTGGGTCTGGCCTTTTTGCGCAGCCACCTTGACTGGCGCCTGCTCAGGTTCCTGGTGCCCTGCGGCCTGGTGGGGACGGTGCTGGGGTTTTTGCTGTTTCGCCTGCTCAGTTCGAGCGTGGTGGAGGCTCTGGTGGGCGGCTTTACCTTGCTCTTCCTAGCCCAGCGTTTGATGTTTCCGCCCAAGCCCGACGCACCGCCGCCGCCGCGCTGGGTCGGCGCTTTGCTGACCACGACCTCGGGTTTCACCAGCTTCATTGCGCACGCCGGCGGCCCACCCATTACCGCTTATGTGATTCCGCTCAAGCTCAATCCGCTTTTGTTCACCTCGACGATGGCGTTTTTCTTTTTCGTCATCAACCTGTCCAAGTGGGTCCCCTATGGTTTCCTGGGACTCCTGGATATGCGCAATATGCTGACCTCGGTGGTGCTCCTGCCGCTGGTGCCGCTCGGTGTTTTTATCGGCGTGAACATGGCCAAACGCATCAACCAGAACCTGTTTTACAAGTTCATCTATGCCGGCATGTTCCTGACCGGCGTTAAGCTGCTGTGGGACGGGCTGCGCTGAGCGCAGAGCCTTTATTCAGGCTGGAGACTGCGCGCTGCCGCCAAAGCTGCATTGCCGCCAGGCCTCGAACACGGTCACTGCCACCGCATTGGACAGGTTCAGGCTGCGCTGGCCTTCGCGCATGGGCAGACGCAGGCGCTGGGCCGGCGCAAAGCTCTCGCGCAGCTCGGTTGGCAGGCCTGAAGTCTCGCTGCCAAAAACCAGCCAGTCGCCGGGCATGAATTTCAGCTCGAAGGCCGACCGTGAGCCGCGGGTGGTCAAGGCGAATGTGCGCGGGGCCGGTGGCTGCTCTTGAGCCAGCAGCTGTGCCCAGCTGGCATGGCGTAGCACGCTGGCGTACTCGTGATAGTCCAGACCAGCGCGCCGCAGCTGGCGGTCATCCATGTCAAAACCCAGGGGCTCGACCAGATGCAGGCGGCAGCCGGTGTTGGCCGCCAGGCGGATCACATTGCCGGTGTTGGGCGGTATCTCCGGGTGGACCAGGACGATGTTGAACATGGGCCCGATTATCCGCAGCCGCTTGAAGCGTCGTCTGCAGCTCACGGTGGCGTGCGCGCCACCACCATGGCCTGTACCCCGCAGGCGCCGGCCTCCAGCAGGGCCAGCGTGGCGGCACTGAGCGAGGCACCGCTGGTCATCACATCGTCGACGAGCACCACCTGCCGACCGCGTACCTCCAGGCTGCGCACAGGCTCGACCAAAAAGGCCCCGCGCACATTGCTCAGCCTTTCGCTGCGGGGCAGCTCGCTTTGCGCCTGGGTATGACGCAGCCTGAGCAGCAGTCCTGCGCTGAGCCTGGCTGAGCAGCCGCTGGCGCGGTGCAGGGCTCGCGCCAGCTCCCAGGCTTGGTTGAAGCCGCGCTCGGCCAGGCGTTGCTTGGACAGCGGCAGTGGCAGCAGCAGGTCCTGCGTCCCCAGTTGGTCCAGCGTTGCACCGACCCCGGGTGTTTGCAGCAGCAACTGGGCCAGCAATGCGCTCAAGCCGGTGCCTTGCCGGAACTTGTAGTCGCCCAGCAGTTCTGCCCAGGGGTAGCCGTAGTCGACCGCTGCAAAGCACGCTTGCATGGGCAGGGCCTGACCCTGGCACTGCGGACAGGTGGGCATGTCGGCGGTGGCCGACCAGGCCAGGGCGCAGCGGGGGCAGCGCGGCCGCGCGTTGGCGAATCGCCCGCTGCAGTCTGGGCACAGCAGTGGGCCGGGCCAGCTGCGGCAGACCACGCACTGGCTGGGGATGAGTGAACGCAGTCGGGACCACATCAGACTTCTATACTGGCCGCCTTTGAGCGCGCTGTCCAGTGGGTGGTGCGGCGTAGATTTTCGTCCTGCGAACGTGAACCAGCCCCAGACTCCCCCCACCTACGACCGGCCGGCAGTGCTGCGCTGGTCTCAGGTGGCGCCGCGGCTCACGCCCTGGCTCCATGAGGAGGTGGCCCGCCGGATGTTCGAGCGCTTGCAGTGGATACGCCACAAGCCTCGGGCCTGGACCCACTGGAGCCCGCTGAACAGCGGTGAGGCTGCGCACCGCACGCTCATGCTCTGGTGCGATGCGCCGGCGAGCATGGTCCAGGCCGAGCCAGGACGTCTGGCCCTGGCAAGACCGCTTTTTGAGCGACCCTGGTGGCAACGCTGGCGCGGCCCGTCCCTGTCCTGGCAGGAGCCGGCGCCGCATACGCAGGACCTGATTTGGGCCAATATGGTGCTGCACACCGAGATTGAGCCTCGGGACTTGCTGCAGCGGTGGCAGCGGCTGCTGCGCGCCGATGGCTTTGTGATGTTTTCCTGCCTGGGGCCCGACACCGCGCTAGAGCTGCGCCAGCTCTACCAGGATCTGGGCTGGCCGCCGGCTGGCGCCGAGTTCACCGACATGCACGACTGGGGTGACATGTTGGTGGGCAGCGGCTTTGCCGAGCCCGTGATGGACATGGAAAGGCTGACCCTGACCTTTGCCCGTGCCGAGGCCCTGCTGGCTGAGCTGCGGCAATGGGGGCGCAATGTGCATCCGCAGCGTTTTCAAGCATTGCGGGGGCGCAATTGGCGCTCGCAGTTGGTCGCCGCCATCGAGCAGCACTGGCCTAGGCAGGCCGATGGCCGACTGACTCTGACCGTGGAGTTGGTCTACGGGCATGCGCTCAAGAGCGCCGCTGGACCCAAGCTCGGGCCTCTGAGTACCGTCTCGGTCGAGGCCATGCGCGAGATGCTGCAGCGCGATCGCCCTCGCTGATGACAGGTCATCGCTCGAGGCGGTAAACTTTGACAGTCTCGAAGCCGGTATGGTCCGGCCGACGCGGGCGGCAGCGCCGCCCCAGAGCGCGATAAGGTGCTTGCCTTGGTTCTTGCTTCCTTCAGACTTGCTTCTCACCAGCCATCCGATGCTGGCCAGGAACCGGCTCTGCAGTGGTCCTTACAGCGCAATTGCGCGCTGTCGCCGGCTCAGTTGTTGCGGTTTTACCTCGGTATTTGTGCGGTTTCCCTGGGCATTGCCACCATGTTTTGGTTCATGGGGGCGCGCCTGGTCATGCCCTTTGCCTGGCTGGAAGTGTTGGTGCTTGGCGCCGCGCTGCTGGTGTATGCGCGTCACGCACGCGACGGTGAAAGAATCACCCTGCAAGGCCGCTTACTGGTGGTTGAGTGTGAACATGGCGGGCATACCGAACGCACCGAGTTTGTCCGTGACTGGGTCAAGGTCGAACCGCGCAATGGTGACGGTTCTCTGATTGAGGTGTCGGGGCAGGGCCGCAAGGTGGTGGTGGGGCGTCATTTGCAGCCGCAATTGCGACCTGTTTTGGCCCGCGAAATGAGGCTGGCCCTGCGTGGGGTCTGATCTTCAACATCTGACACCAAACTTGCAGTCTTTGGCGGTGTGGGCTCGGGCACTGCTTATAATCAGCAGGTTTTTTTGGCGGTTGATTACTCTCTAAAAGAAATGAAGATGAACTTTATTCAGGGCCCCGGCAGGCCAAGCGTCAAGGCGCTCATCCCCTCAGCGTTGAACATGATGTCCAAGGCTAGCACTTGGATCGCTTTGGCCGGCGCAGGTCTGACCAGCGCCGCATCGGCAAGCACTTACAACCTCCCGGGCGGTCCGCAGCCCTTCCAGCTCAACCTGCCCGATCCCGCCACGCGTCTGGCGGCTGAGCAAAACTGGTTGCACTGGGCCATGATGATCATCTGCCTGGTGATCTTCATCGCCGTTTTTGGCGTCATGTTCTATTCCATCTGGAAGCACCGCAAATCGGTGGGCCACAAGCCGGCCAACTTCCACGAGTCCACCGCCGTCGAGATCGCCTGGACTGTCGTGCCCTTCCTCATCGTCATCGGCATGGCCCTGATGGCCACCAAGCTGCTGGTGGCCCAGAAAGACACCTCCAATGCCGATCTGACGATCAAGGCCACCGGCATCCAGTGGAAATGGGGCTATGAGTACATCAAAGGCGAGGGCGAGGGCATCGCTTTCGTGTCCACCCTGGACGCCGGTCACCGCGCCCTGTCCAATGCAGGCGGCCCCAAGAAGGGTGAAATCGTCAGCGACTACCTGCTCAAGGTCGACAAGCCGCTGGTGGTGCCGGTCAATCAGAAAATCCGCATCATCACCACCGCCAACGATGTGATTCACGCTTTCGCGGTGCCGCAGTTCGGCATCAAGCAAGACGCCATCCCCGGCTTCGTGCGCGACACCTGGTTCCGCGCTGAAAAGACCGGTGATTTCTATGGACAGTGCCAAGAATTGTGTGGCAAGGAGCATGCTTACATGCCCATCCATGTGAAGGTGGTGACGGCGGAGCAGTATTCTGCTTGGACCAAGGAGCGTCTGAAGGAGGCTGCGGCATTGGCCGACGATCCCAGCAAGGTTTGGCAACAGGCCGACCTGGTCGCCCGCGGCGAGAAGGTTTATGCGGCCAACTGCGCTGCTTGCCATCAGGCCAGCGGCAAGGGTGCCGGCCCGATCAAGGCGCTGGACGGCTCGGCCATCGTGCTCGATGCCGATCACCTCAAGACGGTCAACATCTTGCTCAACGGCGCGGGCGGCGGGTCCATGCCAGCCTGGAAGCAGTTGAGCGACACCGAAATCGCGGCCGTCATCACCTATGCCAAGAACAGCTGGTCCAACAAGACCGCACAGCTGGTGCAGCCGGCGCAGGTTCAGGCCGCACGCAAGTGATTATCAGAGTCGTACGAGTCCAACAAAAAGGGTAGAGCCATGAGTGCAGTTATCGATCACCACGCACACGATCACGACCATGACCATCATGCACCGACCGGTTGGCGCCGGTGGGTGTTTGCCACCAATCACAAGGACATCGGTACGCTGTACCTGCTGTTTGCCTTCGCCATGCTGATGATCGGTGGCGTGCTGGCGCTGATCATCCGCGCCGAGCTGTTCCAGCCCGGTCTGCAGGTGGTCAATCCGGAGCTGTTCAACCAGCTCACTACCATGCACGGCCTGATCATGGTGTTCGGCGCCATCATGCCGGCCTTTGTGGGCTTTGCGAACTGGATGATCCCGCTGCAGATCGGCGCGGCTGACATGGCTTTTGCCCGCATGAACAACTTCAGCTTCTGGCTGATGATCCCGGCCGCGCTGATGCTCGCCGGCTCCTTCTTCATGCCCGGTGGCGCACCGGCAGCGGGCTGGACGCTGTACGCTCCGCTGACCCTGCAGATGGGCCCGTCCATGGATGCCGGCATCTTTGCGCTGCACATCCTGGGCGCCTCGTCCATCATGGGCTCGATCAACATCATCGTGACCATCCTGAACATGCGCGCTCCTGGCATGACGCTGATGAAGATGCCGATGTTTGTCTGGACCTGGCTGATCACCGCTTATCTGCTGATCGCCGTGATGCCCGTGCTCGCCGGTGCCATCACCATGACGCTGACCGACCGTCACTTTGGTACCAGCTTCTTCAATCCCGCCGGCGGTGGCGATCCGGTGATGTACCAGCATATTTTCTGGTTCTTCGGCCACCCCGAGGTCTACATCATGATCTTGCCGGCCTTCGGCATCGTCAGTCACATCATTCCGGCCTTTTCCCGCAAGCGCCTGTTTGGCTACGCCTCCATGGTCTATGCGACCGGCTCGATCGCCATCTTGAGCTTCATCGTCTGGGCTCACCACATGTTCACCACCGGCATGCCGGTGACCGGTCAGCTGTTTTTCATGTACGCGACCATGCTGATTGCGGTTCCGACCGGGGTGAAGGTGTTCAACTGGATCGCGACCATGTGGAAGGGCTCGATGACCTTCGAGACCCCGATGCTGTTTGCCGTCGGCTTCCTCTTCGTGTTCACCATGGGCGGCTTTACCGGGCTGATCCTTTCGATCGCGCCTGTCGACACCCAGTTGCAAGACGGTTACTACGTGGTGGCCCACTTCCACTACGTGTTGGTGGCTGGCTCCTTATATGCCATGTTCGCTGGTTTTTACTACTGGGTGCCCAAGTGGACCGGTGTGATGTACAACGAGACGCGCGGCAAGATCCATTTCTGGTGGTCGCTGATCTCCTTCAACGTGACCTTTTTCCCCATGCACTTCCTGGGGCTGGCCGGCATGCCGCGTCGCTATGCTGACTACCCCATGCAGTTTGCCGACTTCAACATGTGGGCCTCGGTTGGTGCATTCGCTTTCGGTATCGCTCAGGTTTACTTCTTCCTCTTCATCGTCTGGCCGACCATGCGTGGCATCGGTGAAAAGGCGCCAGCCAAGCCTTGGGAAGCGGCCGAAGGGCTGGAGTGGGAAGTACCCTCGCCGGCACCCTTCCACACCTTTGAAACCCCGCCCAAGCTGGACGCCACCGCCACCCGGGTGGTCGGCTGATCTGCACAATGACACCGCAGCAAGACAAGAGCAACCGACGCCTGGGCTGGATCCTGGCCACGGTGGCGCTCGTGTTTTTGCTCGGCTTCATGGTGCGCATGGTCTTGCTTGGCGGTTGAGAGCACGAGAAAGACGGCACAGATGACAGCTCGGCGTGACAACCTGCGTATGCTTGGTAAGCTATGCGTGATCGCGCTGGGCATGTTCGGCTTCGGCTACGCCCTGGTGCCGCTGTACATCGCGATTTGCGAGATGACCGGCATCAATGTCTTGGCTCTGAGCGACAAGCTGATTCCCGGCGTCACTTCCTCGCGGGCCGCCAACACCCAGGTCGATACCTCGCGCACCATCACGGTGGAGTTCGACGCCAATGCCCGTGGCCCCTGGGACTTCAAGCCGGCGGTGCGCTCGCTCCAGGTGCGTCCCGGCGAGCTCACCACGGTGATGTATGAGTTTCAGAATGTCCAAAACCGCACCATGGCGGCGCAGGCCATTCCGAGTTATGCGCCGCGCCAGGCATCGCCCCATTTCAACAAGCTCGAGTGCTTTTGCTTCAACCAGTACACCTTGTCGCCTGGCGAGAAAAAGCAGTGGCCGGTGGCTTTTGTGATTGATCCAAAATTGCCCAAAGACGTGACCACCATCACCTTGTCCTATACCTTCTTTGAAGTGGGTGGCAAGACGCCGGCGGCGCCTCAAGGTGGTCTGGACAAATCTGCTTCAGTCGCGCTGGCGCGGTCCGCGGGGGTATGAGCGCGGCCCGCTTGATGGGTACCGTGAAGGCAATTGCCTGGTCTTTTCTGGGCCTGCGCGGACGGCAAGGGTTGGAGCACGATGTGCAGCAGCTCAAGCCCCTGCAAGTGCTGGCGGCTGGGTTGGTCGGTGTTTTTGTATTGGTGGGCGCCCTGGTCGCCCTGGTCCATTGGATCGTGCCAGGTTAATGCGTAGCCGGTCGCGCCGGAACGCCTAGGTTTTTTGCAGCGTTTTGAGTCCAAGAGGAAAGAGCATGTCTTCAGCTACACACGGCACCACGCCTTACTACTACGTGCCTGGCCCGTCGCGCCATCCGGTGATGGCCGCCATCGGCCTGTTTTTTGTGATCCTGGGCGCAGGCCAGTGGATCAACGGTGCGGGCTGGGGAGCTTATAGCCTGCTGTTCGGTCTTTTGTGGTGGCTGGGCGTGCTCTATCAGTGGTTTCGCGATGCGGTGGCCGAGAGCGAGGGTGGCCTGTACAGCGACCGCATTGACGCCTCTTTCCGCTGGAGCATGAGCTGGTTCATCTTCTCGGAAGTGATGTTCTTCGGCGCCTTCTTCTCTGCGCTCTGGTGGGCCCGTGCTCACTCAGTGCCCGCGCTCGGCAGTCTGGAAAACGCCCTGCTCTGGCCTGACTTTCGTGCGATCTGGCCCACCATGCAAGCCGGTGCCACTGCCTCGCCGGCCGGTATCGTCGAGCCTTTCACCACGGTGGGCCCTTTCTGGCTGCCCACCATCAACACCGCCTTACTCTTGACCTCGGGCGTGACGCTGACCATTGCCCACCATGCGCTGCGGGAAGGCCACCGGGCAAAGACTATCAGCTACATGTGGATCACCGTGCTTCTGGGCGTGGTCTTCCTGGGCGTGCAGGGCTACGAGTACTTGCATCTGTACAGAGATCTGAATCTCAAGCTGACCTCCGGCATTTATGGTTCGACCTTCTACATGTTGACTGGTTTTCACGGCTTTCATGTGTTTGTCGGCATGCTAATGCTTTTGTTCATCACCCTGCGCTTGCAAAAGGGCCACTTCACCGCGGAGCGCCACTTTGGCTTTGAGGGCGCAGCTTGGTACTGGCACTTTGTGGACGTGGTCTGGCTGGGCCTGTACATCCTGGTTTACTGGTTGTGAAGGCCGCTTGTTCGGCGGGCTTTGTGTCAGCCGAACAAGAGGTATGCCGCATCTAGTACGGGCCGCTGCGCGATCAGCGGCTTTTTTGTTTCAGCAGGGGGCTCTAATTGCCCACCGGCAGCCCGGTCGGGCGGATGTAGCCTAGCTTCCAGGCCAGCAGGACGCACAAGAAGAGCAGGATGGAAAATCCCACCCGGAATGCCAGCGCACGGGCCATGTGATTGGTCTTGGAGCTACGCTGACCGCCCTTGAGCATGAAATACATGGCACTGGCCAAGGCGCCGAGGATGGCCACGAAGGCCAGACCGATGAGATATGACATGAGCACTATTATCCGACTATGAAGCCCGTCGATCCCGAAGGCTCGCCGCCGCTGCGCAGTGGCCGCTGGTGGCTGTTGACTTTGGCCACCTGGGCCATGATCGGCCTGACCTTTTCGCTCGGCCGCTGGCAGATGAACCGGGCTGACTACAAGCTGGGCCTGGCCGCGGCCATAGAGGCGCGCACGCGCGAGCCGGCACTCGATCAGGCGGCCTTGCTGGCCCAGACCGAACTGGCCTTGCAGTTGCACCGGTCGGTGCAGCTGCAAGGTCGCTGGCTGGCCGAGCGCACCGTTTATCTGGACAACCGGCCCATGGGTGGGCGCGCCGGTTTTTGGGTGATCACGCCTTTGCAATTGCAAGGCAGTAGCCAGGTGGTGCTGGTGCAACGCGGCTGGATCGGGCGCGACTTCATGGACAGGCAGCGGCTGGCGCCGGTGCAGACGCCCGAAGGGTCGGTTCAGGTCAACGGTCGTTTGGCCCTTACGCCAGGCAAGCTATACCAACTCGAGCCCGACGTACCGGGTCTGATACGGCAAAATCTCGAGATCTCCCAATTCCGTTCCGAAACAGGACTGGCATTGCTCGATGCGCTGGTGATCCAGACCGGGGCACCCAGCGAAGGTTTGGCGCGTTCCTGGGACGCGCCCCAACTGGGGGTGGATAAGCATCATGGCTATGCCTTCCAGTGGTTCTCCCTGTCGGGTTTGTTGGTGGTTCTCTACATCTGGTTTCAGTGGATCGCTCCGCGCCGTCGCAAGAATAGGCTTTGATCATGTCTTCCCCGGCTCCTATGCTCCCCCCTTCCTCTCAGGATCAGCCCCTGGGCCTGACGGTCCACGAGTTGCCCTCGCCTGAGCGGGCCAGCGGAGCGGCCGCCCGTGCAGGACGCTGGCGGATGTTGCTGATCTTGCTGGTCTGCGCCTCACCGGTGATCGCGTCTTACCTGACCTACTATGTCATTCGGCCTGAGGGGCGGCGCAGCTTTGGTGAGCTGATCGACCCGCAGCGCCCGCTGCCGGCGGTCGACGGCCGCAGCCTGCAGGGCCAGGTGCAGCCCTTGCCGGGCCTGAAGGGGCAGTGGCTGCTGCTGGCCGTCGCCGGCGGCGCCTGTGAGGCGAGCTGCCAGAACCTGCTCTACCTGCAGCGCCAGTTGCGCGAGTCCATCGGTCGTGATAAGGACAGGCTAGACCGGGTCTGGCTGATCAGCGACGAGGCGCCGGTGGACCCTGTACTGCAGGCGGCCATGCAGGGAGCGACCGTGCTGCGTGTGGCCCCTGAGGCCCTGAATGCCTGGCTGCTTCCTGCGGCCGGAAGGCAGCTGCCCGATCACCTGTATCTGGTCGACCCCATGGGCCACTGGATGATGCGCTTTCCCCCTGAGCTCTCGGTGGAGTCTGCTGGCAAGGTCAAACGCGACCTGCAACGCTTGCTGCGCGCCTCCAACAGCTGGGACCAGCCTGGACGATAGAGCCCAGCCATGCCTGAGACCGCCCTCTACGACTTCGGACCCACGCTGCGCCTCATGCTCACCGGGCTGTGCCTGGCCCTGGGCCCGCTGGCCTGGGTCTGGTTGCGGGGACGCTCTAGCGCACCTGCGCAGCGCTTGCGCACACTGACTTTGCTGACTTTGTTTTTGACTTTTGATCTGGTGCTGTTCGGCGCCTTTACCCGGCTGAGCGACTCGGGCCTTGGCTGTCCTGACTGGCCAGGTTGCTACGGCAGCGCCAGCCCGCTGGGCGCGCGCGCAGAGATTGCGCAGGCTCAAGCCGCCATGCCCACCGGCCCGGTCACCCACCGCAAGGCCTGGATCGAGATGGTGCATCGCTATTTGGCCACAGGCGTGGGGGTGCTCATCCTGACCCTGGCCGTGGCCACCGCGTGGGCCGTGCGCAAGCGTAGCGGGGCTGCAGCGATACCGCTGTCGCCCTGGTGGCCAGCGCTGACCCTGCTGTGGGTTTGTGTGCAAGGCGCCTTTGGGGCGCTCACCGTGACGATGAAGCTGTTTCCCGCCATCGTCACCTTGCATCTGCTCGGCGGCATGGGGCTGCTGGCCTTGCTGCAGGCGCAGGCCAGCCGCTACGCCCTGGCTGGTGGTCAGACTCAGATGATGGTCTTGCCTGTGCCCGTGCGCCGAGTCCTGCTGCTGGCCTTTGTCATGTTATGGCTGCAGATTGCCCTAGGCGGCTGGGTCAGTACCAACTACGCGGTGCTGGCCTGCACCGAATTCCCGTCCTGCCAGGGTTCGGTCTGGCCGCCCATGGATTTCCGGCAGGGCTTTACCTTGTGGCGGGAGTTGGGCGCGGCCGGCGATGGTGGGCACATCAGCTTTGCAGCCCTGACGGCCATCCACTATGTCCATCGGCTCGCTGCTTATGTGGTGATGCTGGTTCTACTGGTCCTGGCGGGCCTGTTGGCCCGCGATCCGGCGAGCCGGCGCCTGGGCCACTGGGTGCTGGCTTTGGTGGCCTGGCAATTTTTCAGCGGTCTGAGCAATGTGGTCTTGGGCTGGCCCCTGGTGGCGGCGCTGGCCCATACGGGCGGCGCTGCGGCCCTGGTCATCGTCCTGAGCGCTACTGTCTGTCAATCGCGCAGCGCGTCGAGTGCCGGCGCCCGTCTCCTTACCCCTGCCCCGTCCGCATGAGTTCTTCCGACGCTTCCTCTACAGTGGCCCTGCCGTTGACCTCGCCTTGGTCTCAGTTCTATGCCTTGACCAAGCCCCGGGTGGTGCAACTCATCGTCTTTTGCGCGCTCATCGGTATGGTGCTGGCCGTCCCCGGTGTGCCGGCTTGGGCCGACCTGAGGCGGGCCCTGATCGCCTGCGTCGGTATTTGGTTGGTGGCTGGCGCGGCGGCGGCCTTCAACTGCATCGTGGAGCAGCACATCGATGCGCGTATGAGGCGCACCGCCTGGCGGCCTACGGCCAAGGGCCAACTCAATAACACGCAGACTCTGCTGTTCTCGGCCGTGTTGTGCATACTCGGCTCGGTGGTGCTGTATGTTTGGGTCAACCCCTTGACCATGTGGTTGACTTTTGCCACCTTCGTCGGCTACGCGGTCATCTATACCGTGGTGCTCAAGCCCTTGACGCCGCAGAACATCGTGATCGGTGGCGCCTCAGGTGCGATGCCGCCGGTGCTGGGCTGGGCTGCGATGACTGGCGAGGTGGGACCTGAGGCGCTGATCCTTTTTCTCATCATCTTCTTGTGGACGCCGCCGCATTTTTGGGCACTGGCACTTTATCGGGTGGAAGACTACCGCAAGTCGGGCCTGCCCATGCTGCCGGTGACCCACGGCAATGAATTCACCCGCCTGCAAATCCTGCTCTACACCGTGGTGCTGTTTGCCGCTTGCCTGATGCCGTTTGTGTTTCGCATGAGTGGCTGGTTCTACTTGTTTGCAGCGACGGTACTCAGCCTGATTTTCTGCGCCTACGGCTGGGCGCTGTGGCGCCAGTACTCCGACGGCCTGGCGCGGCGCACCTTCCGGTTTTCGCTGATCCACCTCTCGCTGCTGTTTGCGGCCTTTTTGATCGACCACTACATCCCATGGGCGCGCTGATCTCTCGCCGTGCAGCCTTGCTCGCTGCCGCTGCCTTGGTTGCCTGTTCGCCAGGCAAGCCCGACTTTCGCAGCATCGACGTCACCGGGGCTGATTACGCGCGCGATTTCAGGCTCACCGACCACAACGGCCAGGAGCGCAGCCTGGCCGATTTCCGGGGCAAGGTGGTGGTGGTGTTTTTCGGTTTCACCCAGTGTCCCGATGTCTGCCCCACCGCGATGGCGCAGTTGGTAGAAGTCAAGCAAATGCTGGGCAAGGATGGCGACAAGCTGCAGGCGCTCTTCATCACGCTCGATCCGGAGCGTGACAGTGCTGAAATTCTCAAGGCCTACATCGCCAATTTTGACGCTGGCTTCCTAGGGCTGCGACCCAGCCTTGAACAATTGCCCGAGTTGACCCGCCACTTCAAAATTTTCTACAAGAAAAACGAGGGTAAGACGCCCACCAGCTATACCTTGGACCATTCGGCAGGCAGCTATGTGTTCGATACCCAGGGCCGGGTGCGGCTTTATGTGCGCCAGAACATGAGCGCTGCTGCGATCACTGAAGACCTGAAGATCCTGCTGCGCTGAAGGCCAGCTGGCCGCCACAGCGGCGCACTTTAGGGCTGGATGTTCTGATCCTTGATGATGCGCCCCAGCGCCTGGGTGTCGGCCAGGATGCGGTTCTTCAGGCCCTCGGGCGCCGAGCCCACCGCCTGCCAGCCTTGCTGGAAGATCTTGGCGCGGATCTCGCTCGAGCGAACGATCTCGCTGATGATGGCGCTCAGTCGGCTCACCTGAGCCGCCGGCATAGATGCTGGTGCGGCCACCGCATTCCAAATTTCGAGCTGGAAGTCTTTAACCCCAGCCTCGCTCAGGCTGGGCAGGTCTGGGGTCAGGATGCTGCGGCCACTGCTGGTGCTGCCCAGGATGCGCAGCTTGCCGGTGCGCGCCTGCGCGGCTGCCAGGGCTGGCGGCAGCAAGGCCGCCTGTATTTGCCCGCCGAGCAGGGCGGTGATCACCTGCGGGTTGCCAGGGTAGGGCACATGCACCGGGGCGATGCCGGTGCGGGCTTTGAGCAACTCCATGCCCAGATGTCCCACCGTGCCTATGCCCGGCGAGCCGTAGTTGGCCTGCGCGCCGCTGCTGCGCATCTGCGCCAGCCACTGCGCCGCGTCGGCGCCTGGCGCGTCGGCCGGCACAGTCAGTACCAGCGGGGCGGTGCCGATCAGGCTGACCGGTGCCAGGTCCTTGAGCGGGTCATAGCTGAGCTTGGGGTTGAGCAGGCCGGCAATCGTCATATTGCCGTTGATCATCAGGCCCAGGGTATGGCCGTCGGTGGCTTTGGCCACCGCATCGGCTGCGATGTTGCCGCCGGCGCCGACCTTGTTGTCGACGATCACGGGCTGGCCCAGGGCTTTAGACAGGGGCTCGGCCAGCAGCCGCGCGCTCAGGTCGGGGCTGGAGCCGGCCGGAAAGCCCACCACCAGCCGTACCGGTTTGCTGGGCCAGTTTTCGGCATGGGCAGAGCCGGCAGCCAGTGCGCACAGTCCCACTAAAAGTTGGCGGCGCTTGGTATTGAAAGTATTCATGGGGCTCAGGCACAAAAGGCGTGGGGGCCACCGGGGCCCGGAGTCAAGCAGTGTATGGCTAGCGGTGTCAGCGGCCGCTCATGAAAAACCCGGCCGCAGCCGGGTTGTTGCGTCAGCCAAGTGCAGTCTTCAGGCGTAGGCCGCCAGCGTTTTGCGCATTTTCTTCATGGCCGCCACTTCGATCTGGCGGATACGCTCAGCGCTGACCTGGTATTCGGCAGCCAGCTCGTGCAGCGTCATGCCGCCCGAACCGTCGTCCTTGACCTTGAGCCAGCGCTCCTGCACGATGCGGCGCGAACGCGGATCGAGTTCCTCCAGAGCAGCCGCGATACCGTCGCTGGCCAGGCGGTCCCTCTGGTGCGACTCGATCAGCGCGGTCGGCTCATGGCTGGCGTCGGCCAGGTAGGAGATGGGACCGAAAGCCTCCTGCCCATCCTCGCTCGGGCTGGGGTCGAGCAACACATCGCCGCCGGCCATGCGCTGCTCCATCTCGATCACTTCCTCGCGCTTGACCTGCAAGGTACGCGCCATCGAATCGATCTGCTCCTGGCTGAGCGTGTCGCGGTGGGTGGCCACATCGGCATCGTCCTTGAAGCCTTGCTTCATCGAGCGCAGGTTGAAGAACAGCTTGCGCTGCGCCTTGGTGGTGGCCATCTTGACCATGCGCCAGTTCTTCAGGATGTACTCGTGGATCTCCGCCTTGATCCAGTGCAGAGCGTAGCTGACCAGGCGAACGCCCTGGTCCGGGTCAAAGCGCTTGACCGCCTTCATCAGGCCGATGTTGCCTTCCTGAATCAGGTCGCCGTGCGGCAGGCCATAGCCCAGGTATTTACGGGAGACCGACACCACCAGGCGCAGGTGCGACAGCACCAGCCGGCTGGCCGCTTCCAGGTCGTTTTGATCGCGCAGCCGCCGGGCGCAGTCCTGTTCTTCTTCTAGGGTCAGCATGGGCAGACGGCCCACCGCGCTGATGTAGGCTTCCAGATTGCCCAGTGGCGGCAGCAAACTGGCGCCGGCCCAGGACTTGGAGACCGCCAGGGCGCCGGGGTTCACAGACAGACTTGTCATGAGAGGCTCCTTTCTTGCGATGGCTCGATTTTAGCACTCTCTAAGCTCGAGTGCTAACAAGCCCTCGGTGGCCTGGGGTCTGGCTGCTCAGCGGCCGTCTGGTCCGCGCTCGGGTGGCAGGTCGCGGGCCTGCACGTCCTGCACATCGCCGCTCTGGCGCCGCAGCAGGGGCTGGGCGGCCACCGTCTCATCCGTGCTCCAGGATCGGCGCCTGTTCATCGCCTGGCCCAGATCGGTAAAGGTGCGCACCCTTGAAAAGTGGGCGCTAACATTGATGGCAGGTCTGCGGCCGCTGAGCAGGCGCAAAAGGGTCCAGATCAGTATGAAAACCAGTATGAAAATCGCCAGAACAAGGGCCAGCATCAGGCCGAGCAAGCGCAGGAAAAAGCGTACAAGCGCCAGCACCGCCCCCACCAGAAAATCGATGATTTGCATGGCTGCGCGTCCTACTCGGCCCGGCCCCGGCGCTCCGCCAGCCGGTTCAGCACAAACAAAGGTCCTATCCAGAGGTACTGGATGTCTTCAAAAAAAGAAGGTTTTCGCCCCTCGATCTTGTGACCCACAAACTGGGCCAGCCACCCGCCGACAAAGAGCGCGGTGCACAGGCTCAGGCGCTGATCGCCCATGGCGTGTACCGCAGCCAGCATCAACCCCGACACCAGGGCCATGATGAGCAGATAGCTCAGCGACAGGCGCAGGTAGTAGACCAGGCTGGCACCGACGAAGCCCAAGGCCAGCCAGGGATGGGCTGCATAGAGCAGGCCGATCAGGCTGAGCATGATCACGGGGATGGCCAGCAGATGGATGGCCTCATTGCGGGGGTGCTGGTGGCTCAGGCCGTAATGGGCCAGCAACTGGTCGATGCGGCGCACAGGTGCGGACAGTGGGTCGGTCATGGCTGGGGCAATTGGGGGGCGGCGACCAGTATAGGTAGGCGGCCCGCGGGCCATGCATTGCCTGGGCCACAAAAAGGGTCATGGCCCATGCTGTGCCGCGCTCTAAGGCGGCGCTCGGGCGTCGACAATGTTGTGATGCAAGCAGTTACGCCCTGGCTGAGCCTGATCGTGCCGGTTCTCGACGAGGGCCCCGCCCTGGAGTCGGCCTTGCAGGCCTTGGCAGCCAGGCCAGGGGTAGAGCTGATCGTGGTCGATGGCGGCAGCAGCGATGCCAGCCTAGCGCTGGCGCAGCAATGGGCCGACCTGGCCTTGTCTGCCCCCCGGGGACGCGCTGTGCAGATGAACGCGGGCGCCACTGTGGCCCGCGGGCAATGGCTGCTCTTTGTTCATGCCGATACACGGCTGCCTGCGCAGGCCTGGCAAGAGCTTGAGCAACTGCCCGCCGGCAGCCTCTGGGGCCGTTTCGATGTGCGCATTGACGATCCGCACTGGCTGTTGGCCCTGGTCGGCTTCATGATGAACTGGCGCTCGCGCCTGAGCGGCATTGCTACGGGCGATCAGGCGATGTTCGTGCGCCGGGAGGTGTTTGAAAAGCTGGGCGGTTTTCCGGACATTGCGCTGATGGAGGACATCGCCTTGTCGCGCAAGCTCAAGGCCCAGGGCCGGCCTGTGTGCCTGCGCACACCGGTGATCACCTCGGCGCGGCGCTGGTTGCGTCACGGCATCTGGCCCACCATCTGGCTGATGTGGCGCTTGCGGGCGGCGTATTTTTTTGGTGCCGATCCCGACGCCCTGGCTTTACGTTATGGCTACCGACCTCGATCACGCTGAGCTCTACATCCCTGATGTCAGCGTGGCGGTGCTGGCCAAGGCGCCCGTGGCCGGCCATGCCAAGACCCGCCTGGCCGCGACCCTGGGGGCAGCTGGCGCGGCCAGGGTGCACAGGCAGCTGGTGCTGCGCACCTTGCAAACAGTACAGCTTGCCGGCCTGCGCCTTGAGCTGTGGGGCGAGCCGGCGGAGCATCGGTTTTTCAAGGCCTTGCTGCGGGTCCAAGGCTGCCTGACGCTGGCCCAGCCGGCAGGTGATATCGGCGCTCGTATGCATGCGGCCTTCGTCCACCACTGCGCCCGCAGCCCGGCGCCGCTTTTGCTGATCGGCACCGACTGTCCGGTGCTGGAAGCGGCGCATTTGCGGGAGGCGGCTAGGCGCTTGCTGGCCGGTGACGAGGCGGTGTTCACGCCGGCCGAAGACGGTGGCTATGTGCTGGTCGGTCTGCGCCGGCCGGTGCCTGCGCTCTTTGAGGACATCGTATGGAGCACCGAGCAGGTGATGGCTCAGACCCGAGAGCGGCTGCAGCGCCTGGGCCTTTGCTACAGCGAGATGCCCACGCTCTGGGACCTGGACCGGCCGGCCGACTGGCTGCGTTGGCAGGCGATGAACCTGCCCGCCGCTTGAGCTTTAGCCCAGCAGCGCCTGGGCGAATTCGCGCGCCTTGAAGGTCTCGAGGTCTTCGAGTTTTTCGCCCACGCCTACGAAGTACACCGCTAGAGGCCGCTTGTCCTGCGTGTTCTGGCTGCGCTCGCGCGCCCACAGGGCGATGGCGGCCAACACGCCACCCTTGGCGGTGCCGTCGAGCTTGGTGACGATCAGGCCGGTCAGACCGAGCGCCTCGTCAAAGGCCTTGACCTGGGCCAGCGCGTTCTGGCCGGTGTTGCCATCGATCACCAGCAAAACCTCGTGCGGCGCCTGTGCATCGGCCTTGGCGATCACGCGCTTGATCTTCTTGAGCTCTTCCATCAGGTGCAGCTGAGTCGGCAGACGACCAGCGGTATCGACCAGCACCACGTCTTTGCCGCGCGCCTTGCCAGCGCTGACCGCGTCAAAGCTGACCGCAGCTGGATCGCCGTCTTCCTGGCTGACGATGTCGACCGCGCTGCGCTCGGCCCAGACCATGAGCTGCTCGCGCGCCGCAGCGCGGAAGGTGTCCGCGGCTGCCAGCAGCACCGATGCACCTTCGTCGGCCAGGTGGTGGGTAAGTTTGCCGATCGAGGTGGTTTTGCCCGCGCCGTTGACGCCGGCCACCATGATCACCGTCGGCTGCTGCTGGCCGATGACCAGGCCGCACTCGAGCGGCTCCAGCAACTGCGTCAAGGCCTCGACCAGCAGTGCTTTCATGGCTGCCGGGTCACTGACCGCCTGCTCGCGCACCCGGCGCTTGAGATCGCCCAGTAAATGCTCGGTGGCCGCCACCCCGGTGTCGGCCATCAGCAGGGCAGTTTCGAGCTCTTCGTAAAGTTCGTCGTCGATGCGGCTGCCAACAAATACACTGGCGATGCTGCTGCCGGTCTTGCGCAGTCCGCTGCGCAGCCGGGCCAGCCAGCCCTGGCGCTGCGGTGGGGGCGCACTGGCCCCCAGGTCCTTGGCGGCAGGGGTGTGCAGATCGGGCGGGGTTTCCCGCGGGGCGGCCTGCTGCGGCTCGATCGGGGCAGGCGGTTCGGCCTTTGCCGAGGCGGGTGAGATGAGCTTCTTGAAAAAACTGAACATGGAGCAGGTCTATTGCACTGGCCCTATTCTATGGAACGCGCTTTGCCATGGATGGGAGCTGCTGTGAAAGGTCGGTTCATGCATGTATTTTTAAAAACGGGGCTGTGCGGCTCTGCCTTGGCGCTGCTGCTCGCGGCGGTCCAGGCTCAGCCTGCCGCGCCCGCCAAAGCCGCTGCAGCGGCGCAGACGACTGCTTCGGCCCAGGCGGCCCCTGCCGAGGTCGAGCGCTTTACGCTGGCCAATGGCATGACGGTGCTGGTCAAGGTCGACCGGCGCGCGCCGACGGCGGTGCACATGGTCTGGCTGCGGGTGGGCTCCATCGATGAGGTCGACGGCACGTCTGGCGTGGCCCATGTGGTCGAGCACATGATGTTCAAGGGCACGCCCAGCCTAGGCCCGGGCGAGTATTCCAAGCGCATCGCTGCACTCGGTGGCCGTGACAACGCCTTCACCAGCCGCGACGCCACCGCCTACCACCAGCAGATCCCGGCCGCGCGCCTGCGCGAGGTGATGCAGCTAGAGGCCGACCGTTTTGAGCGCAATACCTGGGTCGATGATGAATTTCGCCGCGAGATTGAGGTGATCAAGGAAGAGCGGCGCCAGCGGGTGGATGATTCGCCGCGCAGCCAGCTCTATGAGATGGCGTCGGCGGTGATGTTCACCGCTTCGCCCTACCGGCGGCCCATCATCGGCTGGATGAACGACCTCGACGCCATGACGCCGCAAGACGTGCGTGATTTCTATCAACGTTGGTATGTGCCGGCCAATGCCGCCGTGGTGGTCGCCGGCGATGTGGATGTGCAGCAGGTGCGGCAGTGGGCCGAGCAGTACTACGGTGCGATTGCGCCGCGCGCTGTGCCCGAGCGCAAGCCCAGGCTGGAGCCGCCGCAGACCGGGCCCAGGCGCATCGAGCACCGGGCCCGCAGCTCCCAATCCTATTTGAGCCTGTTGTTCAAGGTGCCCCAGGTCGACGCTCAGGCCCTGGCCCAGGACAGCCTGCCGCCCGGACCCAGCCGCGAAGCGCTGGCTCTGACGGTGCTCGCTGCGGTGCTCGACGGTCATTCCGCCGCCCGCCTCGATCGGGCCCTGACCCAGGGCGACAAGCGTCTGGCCCTGCGCGCTGGCGCCTACAACAGCATGTTCGGCCGTGGTCCGCAGACCTTTGTGCTCGACGGTGTGCCCGCCGAAGGCACCTCTACCCAAGTCCTCAAAGAGGCCTTGCTGGAACAGGTGTCGCGGGTGGCCCGCGATGGCGTCAGCCCGGCCGAGCTCAACCGGGTCATCACGCAATGGGTGGCCGCAGAGACTTACAAGCGAGATGCCTTATTCAGCCAGGCCAATGAGCTGGGCAGGTATTGGTTGCTGGGCTTGCCGCTCGATACCGGGAGCCGCCTGGTGCGCCATCTGCGCAGCATCAGCGCGGCCGAGGTGCAGGCGGTGGCCAAGAAGTATTTTGGAGATGAGCAGATGACCGAGGCGATCTTGGTACCACAGGCCGGCGAGGGCGCGCCGCCGCGGCGAGGCCGGCCCGACATGGGCGATACGCCAGGCAGGGAGCATTGATGCGCAGGTTTTTCCATCCTTTGGCGCGCAGCCCGCTGGTGCTGCTGGCGCTGGCTTTGCATCTGCTGCCCGCGCAAGCTGCCGCACCGATTGAACACTGGCAGCAGCCCAGCGGCGCCCGGGTGTATCTGGTGCGCAGTCCCTCCATACCCATGCTCGATGTGCAGATCGACTTCGACGCTGGCCTGCGGCGCGAGCCCAGACAGAAGGTGGGTCTGGTCAGCGCGATGGCCGAATTGATGGGCAAGGGCATACAGGCCGGCGGCACGGAGCCGCCACTCGATGAGAACCAGGTCAGCGAGGCCTGGGTCGATCTGGGCGCAAGTTTCGGAGCCAGCGCCAGCGCAGACCGCTTGAGTTTTTCGATGCGCAGCTTGACCGAGCCCGACTTGCTGCTCAAAGCCGTCGCGCTGGCGGCCCGCCAGCTCGCCGATCCGGCCTTTCCGGATCCGGTCTGGCAGCGGGTGCGCCAGCGCTACGCTGCCGACCTGAAGGAGTCCTATACCCGCCCAACCAGTGTGGCCGGGCGGCAGTTTGTCAAGGCAGTCTATGGCGATCATCCCTACGGCCATGAAATGACCGAGGCGACCTTGCAGCAGATCAGCACCGAGGACATGCGCCGCTTCTACCGCGACCATGTAGGCGCTTGCCGCGCCCGGGTCAGTCTGGTTGGTGCGATAGACCGGCAGCAAGCCGATGCACTGGTGCGCCAGCTGCTTGCGCGTTTGCCTGAGCAGGTCTGCAGAGCGGCGCAGGCCCTGCAGCCGGTGCCCGAGGTCAAGCCCCTGGAGCAGGAGGCTCAATTGCGCATCCCCTTCAAGGCTGCGCAAGCCCAAGTGCTGATCGGGCAGCCAGGTTTTAAGCGCTCCGACCCGGACTTTTTTGCCATGACCGTTGGCAATTACATCCTGGGCGGCGGCGGTTTTACATCGCGTCTGACGCGCCAGGTGCGCGAGCTGCGCGGCCTGAGCTACAGCGTCTACAGCGGTTTCTCACCGGGTCTGCACGCCGGCTCCTTCACCATCGGCTTGCGTACCCGTCCCGACCAGGCCAATCAGGCGGTGACGGTGGTGCGTGAGGTGCTGCGTGAGTTTCTGGCCCAGGGGCCGAGCGAGGACGAGTTGAGCCAGGCCAAGCAAAGCCTGATCGGTGGCTTTGTGTTGCGCCTGGACAGCAATGCCCGCTTGTTGGAGAACGTGGCCAACATTGCCTGGCATGACCTGCCGCTGGACTATCTCAATACCTGGACCGCTCAAGTCGAAAAGCTCAGCACGGCCGACATCCGTGCAGCCTTCGCCCGTAAGCTGCAGCCCGAGCGCATGGTCACGCTGGTGCTGGGCGCTGGCTCATGACAGCACGTCGGCCTGCAGCCCCACCCACGCCAGCACGCCGACCGCCGGGCGAGGTGCGCATCATCGGCGGCATCTACAAACGCACCCGCATCCCGGTCGCCCCGCTGACCGGCCTGCGGCCCACGCCCGATCGGGTGCGCGAGACCTTGTTCAACTGGCTGGGCCAGGACCTCACCGGCTGGCAGGTGGTGGATGTGTTTGCCGGCACCGGCGCGCTCGCGCTCGAAGCCGTATCGCGCGGCGCGGCCCGGGTGCAAGCCTTTGAGCAAGACGCGCAACTGGCGCGGCAGATCCAGACCCTCAAGGACAAGCTCCAGGCCCAGGGCCTGAGCGTGGTGCGCGGTGACGGCCTGCGCTTGCTGCGCGGCCTGCCGCCGGCCAGCCAGCATCTGGTGCTGCTCGACCCACCCTTCGACTCCGATCTTGCCGGCCCTGCCTTGGGCGCCGCCCGCGCCGCCTTGACCGATGCCGGTCTGATCTACCTGGAGTCGCCCGCGGCCTGGACGGCCGAGCCCTTGGCCGAACTGGGCTTGCAGCTGATACGTCAGGGGCGCGCTGGCGCGGTCCACTTTCACCTGCTGGGGCGCCTGCTGGGCGATGTGGGCCCAGGGGCATAATTGGAGTATGTCCTCTTCAGCGCCCCGCATCGCGGTCTATTCGGGAACTTTTGACCCCTTCACCCTGGGCCATGCCGACGTGGTGCGGCGCTCCATGGGCCTGTTCGACCGGCTCATCGTGGCGGTCGCGGTGGCGCATCACAAGAAGACCTTGTTCAGCCTGGAGCAGCGGGTGCGTCAGGTGATGCAGGCCTGCCAGGGTCTGGGCGATGTGCAGGCCCTGCCTTTTGAAGGCCTGATCATGGATTTTTGTGCCGCCCACCAGGCTTGTTCGGTGGTACGCGGCGTGCGCAACATCACCGACTTTGACTACGAAGCGCAGATGGCGGCAATGAACCGCAAGCTGCGCCCGCAGGTTGAGACGGTGTTCTTATTGCCCGAGGCTAATTTGCAGTGCATCAGCAGCACCCTGGTGCGCGAGATCAGCAAGCTCGGCGGTGACGTCAGCCAGATGGTGAGCCCGGCCATCGCCCAGGACCTGCGCGCAGCGCAGGCCCCATCGGCCTGAGCCCGGTGGCGATGGCTTGTTTCAGGGCTGAGGCCGAGCTGGCCAGGAGTTCGTCATGGCACTGATGATCACCGACGAATGCATCAACTGTGATGTTTGCGAGCCCGAGTGCCCGAATCAGGCGATCTTTCTCGGCCCCGAGATCTATCAGATCGATCCGGCCAAATGCACCGAGTGCGTGGGCCATTTTGACGAGCCTCAGTGCGTGCAGGTCTGCCCGGTCTCGTGCATTCCCGTGCACCCAGAGCATGTGGAAGGCCGCGATCAGTTGCTGCTCAAATACCAGCGCCTACAAAGCCTGGCGGCGGGCTTGGCCAAGCCGGCTGGCGCCTGAGCTGATTCAAGGCGCAGGTGCGCTCGGCGGTGGCTCCTTGCGCGGCGGCTTGGGGCGCGGCGGGGCCTCGGTGTGGATCTGCTGCATCGCCTTTTCCATCTCGCCGCGCACGATCAGCGTGGCCGCCTTGACGCTGCGCGCAATCGCTTCTTGCATCGCGGCGCGCTGCTCGGGCATCGGCTTGCCCAGCACCCAGTTCGAAACCTCTGACTTGACGCCCGGGTGGCCTATGCCTATGCGCAGGCGCCAGTAGTCGCCGGTACCCAATTGGGCATGTATGTCGCGCAAGCCGTTCTGGCCGGCGTGACCGCCGCCGAATTTGAGCTTGGCCTGGCCGGGCGGCAGGTCCAGTTCATCATGGGCGACCAGGATTTCTTCGGGCGCGATCTTGAAAAAGCGCGCCAGCGCCGAGACCGATTTGCCCGACAGGTTCATAAAGGTCTGCGGCTGCAACAGCCATAGGCACTGACCCTGCAATTGGGTGCGGCCCACCAGGCCGTGATAGGCCTTGTCCAGGCTTAGCGCGACCTTGAGCTCGCGGGCCACGTCCTCGAGCCACCAAAAGCCAGCGTTGTGGCGCGTGGCCTCGTATTCCTTGCCCGGATTGCCCAGGCCGACCAGGAGTTTGATCATTTCTTCATTGTGCGTGATGGCGCGGCCCCAGCGAAAAGGCCCGTGCCTCTTGCGAGTGCACGGGCCTTTGCAGCGATGCTGCCCGGCAGGAATTACTTCTTGCCCTTGGCTGGCTTGGCTGCGCCCTTGGCATCGGCTGCGGCTGCAGCAGGCGCCGCCTCGGCCTCTTCTGCAATCGCCGTGACCGATGCGAGCACCGGGTTGACCTGCCCCTTGGTCACCACCTTGACGCCCTTGGGCAGGGTGACGTCGTTGACGTGCAGCGAGTGGCCTTTTTTCATGCCGCTCAGGTCGATCGCGATGAACTCGGGAATGTCGGCCGGCAGGCAGGAAACGGTCAGCTCAGTCACCACGTGGTTGACCAGGCATTTCTCGGCCTTGACGGCTGGCGAATTTTCCTCACCGCTAAAGTGCAGCGGCACCTTGACGGTCATGCGGGTGGTGGCTTCCACGCGCTGGAAGTCGATGTGCTGGACCTGCGGCTTGTAGGGATGCATCTGCAGATCACGCAGCAGCACCTTGTGCGATGCACCGCCCAGTTCCATCTCGAGGATGGACGAGTGGAAGGCTTCCTTCTTGATGGCGTGGAACAGGGCGTTGTGATCGAGCTCGATCAGCAAAGGCTCGCCGGTGCCACCGTAAACGATACCGGGCGTGCGGCCCGAGATGCGCAGACGGCGGCTCGCACCCGTACCCTGCAGCTTGCGCTCGAAAGCGACAAATTTCATGGTTTTCTCCTGAAGAGGTGGACCGCGACCAGTCTCACCCCGTAACAACAATGGCAGCTTGCGCTGCCGGCTTATCGTCCCCGGCTCAAAACAGGTTGTCTTGCTCCGAAAACAGACTCATGACCGACTCTCCGCGGGCGATGCGCTGTATGGTTTCAGCAAACAGCGGCGCCACCGAGAGTTGGCGTATCTTGCCGCACGCCTTGGCGGCGGCGTTCAGCGGTATGGTGTTGGTGATGACAATCTCGTCGAGCGAATCACCCTTGGACAGGCGCTCAAGGGCCGGCCCGGAAAATACCGGGTGCGTGCAATAGGCGTAGACCTTGCGCGCGCCCCGCTCCTTGAGCACTTCGGCCGCTTTGACCAAAGTGCCGGCGGTATCGATCATGTCGTCCATGATCACGCAGTTGCGTCCCTCGATGTCACCGATCACATGCATGACCTCCGACACATTGGCCTTGGGACGGCGCTTGTCGATGATGGCCATGTCACAGCCGAGCTGCTTGGCCAGCGCCCGAGCGCGTACCACGCCGCCAACGTCGGGCGAGACCACCATCAGGTCGGTGTAGTTTTTTAGGGTGAGATCGCCCAGCAGCACCGGTGAGGCGTAGATGTTGTCGACCGGGATATCGAAAAAGCCCTGGATCTGATCGGCGTGCAGGTCCATGGTCAAGACCCGCGAGACGCCGACGGCCTGCAGCATATTGGCCACCACTTTGGCAGTGATCGGCACCCGAGCCGAGCGCGGGCGCCTGTCCTGGCGCGCGTAGCCGAAGTAGGGAATCACCGCGCTGATGCGCTCGGCCGAGGCGCGCTTGAGCGCATCGACCATGATCAGCAATTCCATCAGGTTGTCGTTGGTCGGTGCGCAGGTTGACTGCACCACGAACACATCGCGGGCGCGCACGTTTTGCTGAATCTCGACCGTCACCTCGCCGTCTGAAAACCGACCCACATGGGCAGCGCCCAGGGTGGTACCCAAATCGGCGGCGATCTCCTGCGCCATGATCGGATTGGCGTTGCCGGTGAAAACCATGAAGTCGGAGGGGAGCACTTGCATGTCAGGCCGGGCGTGGGCAGGAAGGGTTAGCACTGAATTCGAAGCTTGGCTGATGAGGGACGGCGTATGCCCGCAACGGACTCGAACTGGTTTGGACACAGGTCTTGGAGACTGAATACTCAGCGCCCACGACTCGTAACCACGGAATTTGGCAGGGGAGGAAGGACTCGAACCCTCGCATGCCGGAATCAAAATCCGGTGCCTTGACCAACTTGGCTACTCCCCTACACAGGACCCGCGCCTTTTCAGGCCCGAACCCGTAAACCCTGCGTGGGCACATCGTCTGGCGGGCAGCGGTCTACCAATCGGCCAGCGGATGTGCCTCAAGCGTGCTGCACACCTGCGCGGTCCAACCGCTAGCGGGCTTGCCCAAGCCGGTGTCAGCACGGCCTTCACCAGGAAGGTGAGCGAACACCGCGCTTCCTGAACCGGTCATGCGACCTTGCAATCCGAGCCCGTCCAGCCACTTCAGGCCTTGGTCGATCTCGGGGCAAAGCATTTGCGCCACCGGCTGCAGGTCGTTTCGGCCAAATTTGAAGATTTGGTCCGGCCCGAGCGCAGCAAAGCGCGAGATTGTAGCAGCTTCGCTATCCCGCTTGAGTGATGGTGAGCCAAAGATGGCCGGCGTCGACAGCCCCACCGGCGGCTTGAGCACCCAGAACCGGGCGCTGGGCAGGGCCACTGGCTGCAGGCTCTGGCCTATGCCCTCGACCCAGGCGTGCCGGCCCAGAAGGAAAAATGGCACGTCAGCGCCCAAGCGCAGTGCCAATTCCGCCATCTTGGGGCGGGGCAGCGCCACCTGCCACAGCCGGGCCAGCGCCAGCAGGCAGGCGGCCGCATCCGATGAGCCACCGCCCATGCCGGCCTGGGCCGGGATGCGCTTGTGCAGGTGGATGTGCGCGCCCAGCGAGGTGCCGGTAGCCGCTTGCAGCGCACGCGCAGCTTGCACGCACAGGTCATTAGCCGGCAGGGCCAGATCGGTCCCTTCGTCCGAGCGGCTGATCTGCCCGTCCTGGCGCAGTTCCAGGTGCAGGGTGTCGCACCAGTCGATCAGCATGAACACCGACTGCAACAGGTGGTAGCCATCCTCGCGTCGGCCGACCACATGCAAAAAGGTGTTGAGCTTGGCCGGCGCCAGCACGTCGTAAAGGGCCTTCATTCCTGGCTCCCGCGGTGGCGCTTACACATGGCGCAGTACCAGGGCTGCATCATCGGTCCAGCGCGATGCGCAACTCCACTGCTGGCACCGGCGTTTGCCGGCGCGCCACCAGCCGGCCCTCGGCCAAGCCCGACAGGTCGGTCAGCCAGCCCGGCACGGGTGTGTTGATGCCGATCAGCCAATCGAACAGCGCCGGCAGTGGCAGGGCGGCGCCGGTGGCTTGGGCCAGCAACTCGTCCATCGACCGAAAAAGTCGGGCGTCCTGCCCCGACTTGAGCACCGCCTCGGCTGCATTCCAGCGCGCTGAGGCGACAGCCGTGCCCAGCGGCGAGTTGAGCAACAACTGCCCCTGATCGGCGCTGCCGCTGAGCTCAAAGCTGGCAGAAAAAGACTGGGGCGGATCCGATCGCACCTGCAGACTCATCCGGCCGCTCCAGAAACTGCTGCCGTCGGCCGGTCGGCGGCTGGCGCAGCCACTGGCCAGCAGGGCCGCAGCCAGCAGCAGGCTGCGTCGGGGCAGGGCTGGCCTGGATCTATCCTTCATTTACGGCGTGACCTGCAGACGCTTGAGGGTTTCGAGCAGCGTGTCGTTATCGGCATTGAGTTGCAGGCCTTCGCGCCAGATCGCACGGGCCTTGTCGCGCTCACCCAGGCTCCAGAGGATCTCGCCATAGTGGGCTGCGATTTCGGCGTCGGGCTTGGCCTTGTAAGCCGCTTCGATAATGCGCGCCGCTTCCTGCGTGCGACCCATTCTGAACTCGACCCAGGCCAGGCTGTCCTGGATGTAGGGGTCGGCCGGCGCGTACTCGAGCGCCTTTTGAATCAGCTGCTTGGCCTCGGGCAGACGCAGGCCGCGGTCGGCCAGCGTATAGCCCAGCGCGTTGTAAGCCGCGTGGTAATCGGGTTTGAGCTGCATCACCTGGCGCAGCAGTTTTTCCATCTCCTCGATCCGATTGAGCTTTTCAGCCAGCATGGACAGTTCATACAGGAGCTCGTGGTCCTTGGGCGCGGCCTCCACCGCCCGACTCATCAGCTCGTAGGCGGCGTTATGGTCCTTGAAGTCGCGCAACAGGCTGACTTCAGCCAGCAGCTTGCGGCGCGCGTCTTGTGCCGTCTGCTCGGGCAGCTGCTGAATCAGTGCCCGCGCTTGGCTCATCTTGCCCTGGCGCGCCAGCAGCGAGGCCCGCCGGCTCTGGGTCTGGACCAGTAACTCGCGGTCGTTGATGCGGGCCAGCCACTGTTCGGCGCCGGCCAGATCGCCGCGGCGCTCGGCAATTTGCGCGAGCATCAGCTGGGCCTGGCCTGTGCCGCGTCGATTGCTGGCTGCCTCGGGCTGTTTTTCTGTGAGCGCCAGATAGCGTTTGAGGCTGGCCTCGGCCGGCGCGGCCTGCGGCTGGTCCATTTGTAGCGAGCCCAGCAGCAGCCAGCCATCCGGAAAATCCGGGTGTTCGCGGGTCAGTTGCTGCAACTGCTGCGCGCTCTCGGCATAGCGCTGACTGTCCAGCAGGTTGCGGGCATAGTTCAGACGCACCGCCGCGTCGGCCGGCTGGGGACTTTGCAGATAACTCTGAATCAGGGCTTCGGCCTGAGGCAGTTGGGGACTCATCAGGTCGAGCGCCAGGCCCAGGGCCACCGGGTTGCGGGCATCGGCGCTGAGCGAGCGCCGCGCCGCTTCGAGTGCGCCTGTGCTGTTGGCTGCGGCCAGGCGCACACGGCCAACCGCCGACCAGGCCGCGCTGGCGGTCCGCACATCGGCCAGCGCAGCGCTAAGCGCCTGCTCGACCACTGAGGCGGCAAGTTTTTTGTCGCTGGCCCTGCCGTACAGTGAGGGCAGCAGCATCAGCAGCGGCGCACGCTCGGATTCAGGCGTGAGCTCAAGCACCGACTTGAGCGCCTCGCCGCTGTCGCCCACCCGGTTCATCGCCAGCTGGATTTGCAGCACATAGCGGCTGGCCTGCAGCGAGCGCGGCATGAGCTGGCGCCAGCTGCGCGCCACCTGCAAGGCCGTATCACCCGCGCGCGAACCCAAGGCCAGATCGGCCGCGCGCTGGAAAAGCGCCTCGTCTTGCGTCTTGCGGGCGGCGTCGAGCAGCAGCGAAACGGCCGAGCCGGTATCGCCATTGGCTGCGCTCATCTCGCCCAGCAGCACCTGGTAAAAAATCTGCGCGGTATTGGCCGCCTGCCGGCGGCCATCGACAGGTGCGCTGCTCGCGGCAGCAGATGTGCCTGGGGTGCCTTGGGCCTGCGCCGCAGGCCAAGTCAGGCTCAGGCCCAGCAGGGCCCAGATCAGCTTTTTTTTCATTGGGTCATGATAATGGATGACTCTGTGCAATCACACCCCTTGATGCTGCATGCCTGAACTTCCCGAGGTTGAAGTCACCCGACTGAGTTTTGCCGATCGGATTGCCGGTGCCCGGGTGCTGGAGGTCCGACTGGGTAAGCCTTTGCGCTGGCCCCTGGGCTGCGACCCCGAACACCTGACAGGGCATACCGTTGGCGCGGTCCGCCGGCGCGGCAAGTACCTCTTGCTGGACCTGCTGCTGGACCATCAACCGGGTGGCCTGCTGGTGATGCATCTGGGCATGTCGGGCAGTGTGGTGTTTGACCGCTACCTGCCGCCGCCGGGCCGGCATGATCATTTTGATCTGGTCACCAGCCTGGGCACGCTCAGGCTGCATGACCCGCGCCGCTTCGGCGCGGTGGTTCATGCCGCCGGCCAGGATCAGGGTATGGCGCACAAGCTGCTTTCCGGCCTGGGGGTTGAGCCCCTGGGCGAAGGCTTTGATGCGGGCTTGTTCCACCAGGCCCTCAAAAGCAAAAAAGCGCCCATCAAGCAGGTGCTGCTGGCCGGTGAGGTGGTGGTGGGTGTGGGCAATATCTATGCCTCGGAGGCGCTGTTTCTGGCCGGCATACGGCCTAGCCTGCGCGCCTGCAAGATCAGCCGTCCGCGCGCTGCACGCCTGCATGCGGCCATCCGTCAGGTGCTGGCCCAGGCGGTCAGTCAGGGCGGCAGTACCCTGCGCGATTTCTCCAACGCCATGGGCCAGACCGGGCACTTCCAGCTCTCGGCCCAGGTTTACGACCGGGCCGGCCTGCCCTGTCTGAGCTGTGAGACCCCGATACGCCGCATCGTCCAGCAACAGCGCTCTACCTATTTCTGCCCGGTATGCCAAAAACCCTGAATCCAGGGGCGAGGCCGTGAGTCCCGGCGGCAAAGCTGACCCTGACCTGGTCCTGCCGGTCAAAATCAGGCGCGGGTTTGCACCGCGTCTGCTGGCCTGGAAGGAGGTGCATGGGCGCAGCAATTTGCCTTGGCAAAACTCCCGTGACCCTTATCGCGTCTGGCTCTCGGAAATCATGCTGCAGCAAACGCAGGTGCTGACCGTGATCGATTACTACCAGCGCTTCCTAGCGCGCTTTCCCACGGTGCAAGACTTGGCGGCTGCCCCGCTCGACAAGGTGCTGGGGCTGTGGAGCGGTCTGGGCTATTACAGCCGGGCCCGCAATTTGCACCGCTGCGCGCAGCAGGTGGTGAGCCAGTTCGGCAGCTTTCCCGGTAGCGCCGAGCAGTTGCAGCAGCTGCCGGGCATAGGCCCGTCGACCGCTGCGGCCATTGCGTCTTTTTGCTTTGACGAGCGTGCTGCCATCCTGGATGGCAACGTTCGCAGGGTGCTGGCCCGGCTACTGGCTTATGACGGCGATCTGGCTGCCACGCCGGCGCAAAAGCAGGTGCAGCGCTGGGCCGAACAACTGTTGCCCCCGGCCGCGCAGATGTCGCTGTACAGCCAGGCCATCATGGATCTGGGCGCCACCGTCTGCCTGCCGCGCCAGCCGCGCTGCACCGACTGCCCGATGCGCGGTTTGTGTGTGGCCCAGCGCCAGGGTCAGACCGAGCTTTACCCTGTCAAGTCGCGCAAGCTCAAGCGCTCAAGTCAGCGCCTGTGGCTGCTATGGGCCGAGCGGGCCGACGGTTCGGTCTGGCTCGAGCGCCGGCCCGAGCAGGGCATCTGGGGCGGGCTGCAATGCCTGCCGGTGTTTGAGTCCCTGGATCAGCTCAGTGCTGCGGTGCCCGGCCGTGCGCGCGAGTCGGTTCAGGAGCTGCCGGGCTTCCTGCATGTGCTGACCCACCGTGACTTGCATCTGCATCCGGTACGCGTGCCCTGGGATTTGCGCTCCAGCCGGGGTTTGCCTTCCGGCCAATGGTGGGCACACAAGGAGTTGGCCGGCCTGGGCCTGCCGGCGCCGGTGCGCAAATTGCTCGGCGCCTGATCAAGCGCCGCATCGCCGCGAGGGTGCGGCTCCCGCTCCTACTTTCCTGCTGGATGTGCTTGGAGCGATGTGGGAGGGCCACCTCGGCACGCTTTAGGCGCTGGTGGCGTCCAGCTCGCGATGCCGCCTCAGGGTGTTCCATTGCGCGCCAAAGGCCTGAGCCAGGGCCTCGACCAGGTAGACCGAGCGGTGCTGGCCGCCGGTGCAACCGATGGCCACGGTGACGTAGCTGCGGTGGTCGCGCGCCAGGGCTTGCAGCCAATGCTGCAAGAAGCCTTGAATACCATTGAACATGGCATCGACCTCGGTGCTGGCCTTGAGGAAAGCCGCCACCGGCGCGTCCTTGCCGGTCAGCGGCTTGAGCTCGGGGAGATAGTGCGGATTGGGCAGCATGCGCACATCAAACACATAGTCGGCGTCCATCGGTACGCCGCGCTTGAAGGCGAAGGACTCGAAGACCAGGGTCAGGCGCGAACTGGGCGCCGAAATCAGGGCCTTGATCGAGGCCTGCAGCTGTGAGGGCCGGATCATGCTGGAGTCGAGCACATGCGCCTGCTCGCGCAGCTCGCCCAGCAGCTCGCGCTCGAGCTCGATCGCCTCGACCAGCGCGCGGTGCTGATCGGATTTTTCGACCTGCGACAGCGGATGCAGTCTGCGGGTCTCCGAAAACCGCCGCACCAGGGTTTCGGTACTGGCATCCAAAAAAATCGAGGTGATGGCCACGCCCTGCGCGCGCAGGGCATGCAGCTGACGGGGCACGATGGGCAGCGAGGCCGCGCTGCGCACATCCATGGCGATGCCGACCTTGCGCGCCCCGTGCTGGCGTTCCAGCGCCACAAAGCTGTCGAGCAACTCGGGCGGCAGGTTATCAACGCAGTAGTAGCCGGCGTCCTCCAGCGCATGCAGGGCCACCGATTTGCCGGAGCCGGACATGCCGGTGATCAGCACCATTTCCATCGGTGAGGTATCGGCGGCTGTCATGGGCTGAGCATCTCGCGGGCGTGGGCTAGGCTGGTCTCGGACAGGCGCTCGCCGCCGAGCATGCGGGCAATTTCCTGCACCCGCTGCGGGCCTTCGATCGGTTGCACCCGGCTGGCGGTGCTCTGGCCGCGGCTTTCCTTGCTCACCAGCAGATGGGCGTCGGCGCAGGCGGCGACCTGAGGCAGATGGGTGACGGCCATCACCTGACGATCGCAGCCTAGCTTTTTCATCAACTGGCCCACCGTCTGCGCAACAGCGCCGCCTACGCCAGCGTCAACCTCGTCAAAGATCAGCGTCTGCGCCTGCCCCAGGCCGCTGGTGGTCACTGCAATGGCCAAGGCGATGCGCGAGAGCTCGCCGCCCGATGCCACCTTGCCCACCGGCCTGGGAGTGGCGCCGGGATGGCCGGCCACCAAAAACTGCACCTGTTCCATACCGTGCTGCTCGGGCTCGGTCAGCGGCTCCAGGGCGACTTCGAATTTGCCGCCGGGCATGCCCAGGCCCTGCATCGCCGCCGTGATGGCGCGCGCAAGCTGGGGGGCTGCTTTGGCACGCGCTTTGGATACTGTTTTGGCCTCGTCGCGGTAGGCCCGCTCTGCCGCCTGACTGGCGCGCTCGAGCGCGTCGAGGTCGGCGGCGGCGTCGAGCCGGCGCAATTCCTGCTCCCAGCCTTCTAGCAGGGCGGGCAATTCGGCCGGCGCGCATCTATAGCGCCGGGCCAGGCTCATCCACAGGGCCAGCCGCTCGTCGAGCTCGGCCAGGCTTTGCGGGTCGAGCTCAGCATGGCGCGCATAGCCGCTGAGCGAGTGCGCCGCATCCTCGGCCTGGGCCAGGGCACTGGCCAGGACTTCGGTGATGGGCTCAAAGCGGGGCTCGATCTGCGCCTGCGCCTGCAGCAGATCTAGCGCCCGGCTGAGCAGGCCGGCGGCATTGGCATCGGCTTGCTGCAGCGCATCGATCGCGCCCTGCACCGCGTCTTGCAGGGCCTGCGCATGCGACAGGCGGCTGTGCTGGGCATTGAGCTCCTCCCATTGGCCGGCCGCGGGCGCAAGCTTGCTCAGCTCGCCGATCTGCCAACTCAGACGCTCGCGCTCGCTGGCCAGCGTCTGCTGTGCCTGTTGGGCTTGTTCGAGGCTGCGGCTGGCCTGTCGCCAGTCCTGCCAGCGGGCCTTGAGCGCATCGGTGGAAACGCCGGCATAGGCGTCAAGCAAGGCCTTGACCTCGTCGGCCCGGGTCAGGCTCTGCCAGGCGTGCTGGCCGTGAATGTCGACCAGCCGCTCGCCCAGTTCACGCAATTGGGTGGCAGTGGCCGGGCTGCCATTGACCCAGGCCCGGCTCTTGCCCTGGCTGTCGACCGTGCGTTTGAGCAGCAGTTCTTCGGCGGTCGCAAAGCCTGCCTCTTCCAGCCAAAGGCGCAGTCCAGCCGGGGCATCGAAGCAGGCTGAGACCTCGCAGCGCGGCGCGCCCTCGCGCACCACGCTGGCCTCGGCGCGCGCGCCCAGGGCCAGTTGCAGCGCATCGATCAGGATGGACTTGCCAGCGCCGGTCTCTCCGGTGAGCACGGTAAAGCCACCGGCCAACTCGATCTCGAGTTGATGCACGATGACGAAATCACGCAGAAACAGGCTCTTGAGGCTCATGGCGGACGGGCTGCAAGCGGCAAAGTGGACGCTGTCGCAAATCGTAAGCGACAGCCGGGGCCTTGTTAAGCGCCCCCTTCATTCCAGTGGAGTTTTCGGCGCAGTGTGTCGAAATAATTCCAGCGCTGCGGGTGCAGAAACCGCACCTGATGGGGCGAACGCCGCACCACGATGCGGTCGCCGTGCAGCAGCGTGGCCAGAGACTGCATGTCAAAGTTGGCGCTGGCGTCGCGGCCGGCCACCAATTCGATGGCCACCTCGCCGTGATCGAGCAGCACGATGGGGCGGTTGGACAAGGTGTGCGGCGCAATTGGCACCAGCAGCCAGCCGGCGATCGAAGGGTGCAGCAGCGGCCCGCCCGCCGACAAGGCGTAGGCGGTCGAGCCGGTGGGCGTGGCAATGATCAAGCCGTCGGCGCGCTGATTGGCCACAAAACGGCCATCGACCTCCACCCGCAACTCCACCATGCCCGCGGTGGCCCCGCGGTTGACGACCACATCGTTCATGGCGGTGGCGGAAAACACGCAGCGGCCATCGCGCATGACCCGCGCCTCCATCATGGCTCGGGCTTCCTCGGCATATTGGCCCTGCAGCATGGGCCCGAGCACCGCTTGGTAGCCGTCGAGCGGGATGTCGGTGATGAAGCCCAGCCGCCCCTGGTTGATGCCGATCAGCGGTATGCCGTGCGGCGCCAGCCGCCGGCCTATGCCCAGCATGGTGCCGTCGCCGCCTAGCACCAGGCCGAGGTCGCATTGCCGGCCGATCTCCTCCACACTCAGCGCCGGCATATCGCTCAGCCCGGTGTTGTTGGCGGTTTCTTTCTCCAGTGCTACTTCGCAACCCTGGCGGTGCAGAAAGTGGGCGATGTCCTGCAGGGCCAGGCGCGAGCCAGCGGCCTGGTACTTGCCGATCAGCACAATATGGCGAAAGCGGGAGGTCATGGGTAAATTACATCACAGGGCCAGTACCTGCAGCGCCTGCTGTGCCAAGGTCTGCCGGGACGCCGTCCAAGGCGCGGCAGCTGCGGTTTGACAGACTTGCGCGCAAAGGCGCGCAGCTTCGTAGAATCGGCCCATGCTCGATGAACGTGCCAAACTGCTGCTCAAGGCCCTGGTGGAACGCTACATCGCCGATGGGCAACCGGTGGGCTCGCGCACGCTCAGCCGTGCCAGCGGGCTGGAGCTCTCGCCGGCGACCATACGCAATGTGATGAGCGATCTGGAGGAGCTGGGCCTGATCGTCAGCCCCCATACCTCGGCTGGCCGCATTCCAACGGCCCGGGGCTACCGGTTTTTTGTTGACACCATGGTCATGGCCCAGCGCGATCCGCGCGCCCTCGATGCCATGGCCCAGCCCACACTGGCGCCCGATCAGCCGCAGAAGGTCATCAGCAATGCAGCGCAGATGCTCTCGAGCCTGTCGCACTATGTAGGCGTGGTGATGGCGCCGCGCCGCTCTTCGGTGTTTCGGCATATCGAGTTCTTGCGCCTGTCGGAAAAACGGCTACTGGTCATCATCGTCTCGCCCGACGGTGATGTGCAAAACCGGGTGCTGTTCACCGAGGTCGATTACACCCAGACCCAGCTGATTGAGGCGGCCAATTTCCTGAACTCTCACTACGCGGGACTGGGTCTGGAAGAGGTCAGGGAGCGGCTGAAAAACGAGGTCGAAGCCTTGCGCAGCGAAATCGCCAGTCTCATGCAGGCGGCGGTGCAAGTCGGCTCCGAGGCCATCGAATCGCGCGACGAGGTGGTCATCGCCGGCGAGCGCAATCTGCTCACGCTCAGTGATTTTTCCAGCGACATGGGTAGCTTGCGCAAGCTGTTTGACCTGTTCGAACAAAAAGCCCAGCTGATGCGTCTGCTCGACGTCTCCAGCCGCGCTGAAGGGGTGCGCATCTACATCGGCGGTGAAAGCCAGGTGGTGCCCTTTCAAGAGCTGTCGGTGGTCACCGCGCCTTACGAGGTCGACGGGCAGGTGGTGGGCACGCTCGGCGTCATTGGCCCGACCCGCATGCCCTACGACAAGATGATCCAGATCGTGGACATCACCTCCAAGCTGGTCAGCTCGGCCCTCAGCCATAGCCGCTGAGGCAGACTTTTTTTAGTAGCGCCAGTGGGCAGGTTCCGCGCCCGCAATCGGCGAGCGGAAACTGCACAGGTGGGGATTGGCCAGATTGCCCAGGTAGACGGTGCGCAGATCCGGCCCGCCGAAAGCCACTGAAGCTGTGTTGCCCAGCACGCTCTTGCCGCCAGCGTCGATATCCTCGCGGGTCAGAAAACCTTCGGCATAGTGGGCGTCGGCGGTGGCGCACAGCGCCGGGTCGGCGTCGGCGAGCATGACGCTCGCGCCTTCGCCCGGCACGATGCGCACAATCCGGTTGGACACCACGCAAGCCACCCACACACCGCCCTCGGCATCGAAGGCCAGGCCGTCGGGAAAATCGCCGTCGCTGAACTGATGCACCACCTCCTTGGGGCCCAGCTGGCAGGGGTCCTGCGCCAGGACGCGAAAACGCGAGAGGCGGCGGCCATAGGTCTCATTGACATACACCCATTGGCCGGTGGGATCCATGCGGCATTCATTGGTAAAGGAGATGCCATCGGCCACGATGCGTGCGCCATGGCGGTCGATCACCGCGATAAAGCCGTCGGAGGTCTGCGCGTTGAAGGCGCGCTCGCGCGGCACCAAACGGGTGCTGGCTGAAATCCAAATGCGGCCTTGCAGGTCGGTGGTGACGAAGTTGGCATTGCTCAAGGCCTGAGCTTCGACCTCCATGATCAAGGGACTGGCCTGGTGCTGCGCATCGATGCGCCAGATGCCACCGCCGGTGGCCGGGCTCAGGTTGGCAATCAGGAAATCGCGCTCGGGCGTGAGCGCAATGCCGTTGGACAAAAAGCCCGCGGGCATGCCCACCAGGGTCTTGCGCGGCTGACCGACTTGGCGCACCGCGCTGAGTTGGTCCGACACAAAAATCTCGCCCTTGGCGGTGACCACCACGCTTTCAGGCCGGCGCAAATCCTCCCCGATGGTTTGCACGGTTGAGATGTCGATTTTTGGGGTGTTCATGTCAGGGTCCTTCAAACGGGGCCGGGCTGACCTCGTCGATCGCGGGCCAGATCTCGTCCTCAATTGAGCTGTGACTATGCCAGTGCCGCAGCGGCCGGGCACTCAAGGGACGCAGCCTCGAGTCACCTAGGCGTCGGCCTCGCCAGAACCTGGCCTCAGTCATCCCGGGGCTAAAATCAAGGGCGTGGGGCGTTAGCTCAGTTGGTTAGAGCAGAGGACTCATAATCCTTTGGTCGTCGGTTCAAGTCCGCCACGCCCTACCACCCATGCGGTTTTTAAGACCAGGTCCTTGCCCTGACTTGACCTTACTTGGCCATGATGCCGCCGTCTATAGGCACGGTGGTTCCGGTCATGAAGCTCGACGCTGGGGAGCAAAGCAGCAAAACCAGCCCCTTGAGTTCCTCAGGTTGGGCGATGCGGCCCAGCGGCACCATGGAGGCAAACTCGGCCGCCACTTCGGGCTGGCGGATGCGGCCGTTGGCGATGTGGGTGCGAAACGGGCCTGGCGCAATGCCGTTGACCATGACGTTGTAAGGCGCCATCTCCATCGCCGCCTGCCGCACCAGGTTCACCACGGCGGCCTTGGTCGCGGTATAGGCATAGCCGCACATGACCTCAGATTTCAGCCCCGCCACCGAGGCCATGGCCACCAGTCGGCCCGAGCGCTGCTTTTTCATGTGCGCTGCGGCGGCCTGCAAGGTCACGAACACGCCTGAGAGATTGATGGCCAGCACGCGGTCCCACTGCTCGTCCTGCACGGCATTGATCTGGCCGATCTCGGTGCGGTAGCCGGGGCCTGCCGAGACGCCCGCATTGGCGACCACCGCATCAAGGCGGCCGTGGCGCAGGGCGATATCGTCGATCACGGTGCGTATGGCTGCCCGGTCTGATACATCCAGCACCGCCGTCTCAGCAAACCCTCCCTCGGACTCAATGGCTTGCTTGGCAGCTTGCAGGCCGCGTGCGTCCACGTCCAGCAGCACCACCCGTGCGCCTGCACGGGCCAGCACCTCTGCCGTGGCCAGGCCCAGCCCACTGGCCGCCCCCGTGACGGCGGCCACTTGGCCTTGCATGTCAAACAAATCTTTGATCATCGGCAATCTCCTCAAAAGGTATACAAATATACAACTTCTTTCAGCTGGGTAGTTTGCGGAAAAAAGCCCATCCGCAGACCCTTTTTTCGCCGATATGTAAACGACGTAAGGAAAAAATCAGGGTTTTCATGAAGTTCTTTTTGGATGGAGGATCCGTCGCAAAGATGTACACTTTTTTGCAGATTGGCGAATTCGCCAATGGCTCAAAGTGCAGCGTTCACCAGGAGACCCAGACCGCCATGGCGCACAGGGAGACATTTGAGACAGTCACCGGATGCCGCATTCGACTCATGCGTGGGGGTCAGGGTGAGCCCCTGCTTTTTCTGCATGGCGCCGCCGGTGCGCAGCGCTGGCTGCCTTTCATGGAAACCCTGGCGCAAAGCCATGACGTGATCGTTCCCGAGCACCCTGGGTTTGGTGGCTCTGACATGCCCGATTGGCTGGACAAGGTCACAGACCTGGCCCATTTCTACCGCGACTTGATGGACCACCTCGGCCTGGACCGGGTGCACCTGGTGGGGACCTCCCTGGGCGGCTGGATCGCCGCCGAGTTGGCCAGCTGCAGCTGCGAACAACTCCAATCACTCACCTTGGTGGCGCCCGCGGGCCTGTCGGTGGCTGGCGTGCACAGGCCAGACATGTTCATGTGGTCGCCTGAGGAATTGAGCCGCAAGCTCTTTCATGACCCGGAACTCGCCAAGGCCGCGCCCATGCCCCGCACCGATGACGAGCTCTTGCGGGCGCTGAAAAACAGGCTGACAACGGCCAAGCTGGGCTGGAGCACGCGCATGCACAACCCACATCTGCGCAAGTGGCTGCACCGCATCAAGGTGCCCAGCTTGATCATCTGGGGCGATGACGACCAGGTCTTGCCCGTGGCCTATGGGCCGGCCTACCGGGACCTGATCCCCTCGTCCAGGCTGGAGATTTTGGCGCAGTGCGGGCACTTGCCCCACGTGGAAAAGGCGCCAGAGTTTTGCCGCAAGCTGCTTGACTTTACCCAGGGGGTGGCCTCTTGACGCGCTGCTCGATACCGCTGCGGCCCGGGCTCATGCCAGGCTGGCGCCAGGCTCGCCATGAGCGATTGGGCGAGACCGAGCTCACTCAGGGTCTGCGGGTGCTGGGTCGTTGAGGATAGAAAACAGATGCGCACTCATCGCCGCTTCAGCCCAGTCCCGATTGCGCGCCTTCAGCGCTGCAATGATTTCGCGGTGCTGGCGGTGGGTGCGCGCTGTTCGCTCGTCAAAGCTTTCGGTGTAGTGGTTGAAGATGGACGCGGGCAGCTCCAGGGACGAGGCCAGGATTTTTTCCAGCCGCGGGCTATCGGCTGCGCGGGCAATGATGCCGTGGAACTCGTTGTTGAGCTCATCAAAGCGCGGCAGGTGCTTGTGCCAGCCCAGCTCGGCAAAAACCGCTTCCAGCTCGTCCTCGATGGCCTCGAGCCGCTCGATGTCGGCCTCAGAAATGCGCAGGCAGGCGCGCCGCGCGGCGTGCCCTTCGAGCTTGCCGCGCAGCCGGAATACCTCGGCCACGTCGGCCATGGAAAAGCTGGCGACCTGGGCCCTTCGGTAGCGCCCCAGCACCACCAGCCCTTCGTTGGCCAGGCGCGACAGCGCCTCTCTGACGGGCGTGCGGCTCACGCCTATGCGCTCGGCCAGGCGGGACTCCAGCAGGACCTCACCCGAGCTCAGCTCACCGCGGATGATGGTGCCCCGGATATGCCGGTACGCGCTCTCGACGGCGCCGCTGCTCTCGCTGGCGCGGCTGGTGGCCTTGTCCTGTGGGGTCATGCGTCGGTGTGGCGTCGGCAATTGAAGGTGTACAAGGCTCTGGCCAGGGCCTGGCCTTTCTTGGCGGGCCGCAGTATAGGCCGTGTCTGCCCTGGCCCTCGGCCAGGACATTGTGAGGTTCAAAGGAGTGCTTCATGATCATTGAGCCAGGAATGGCGGCCTTTGTGACCGGCGCTGGCTCGGGCATAGGCCGAGGCATGGCGCTGGCGCTGGCGCGTCGGGGTGTGCATGTGGGTGTTTGTGACATCCGGGGCAGCGATGCGGCCGACACCGTCCGCCAGATTGAGCTGGCCGGTGGCAAAGCCATGGCCGTTGGCGTGGACGTGTCTGACCGCGCATCGGTCGAAGCGGCGGTGGTGGCCGTCGAGCGGGCCTATGGTGACATTGCCATCGCGTGCAACAACGCGGGCATCTCCCTGCACGGCGTGCCCCTGCACGAGATCACAGCGGCCGATTGGGAGTGGGTGATGGGGGTCAACATCCAGGGCGTCATTCACGGCATCCAGGCTTTGGTGCCGCGCATGCTGGCCACCCAGCGGCCTGCGCATGTGGTCAACACGGCCTCCATAGGCGGCTTTCAGGTCAACCCGAATTTCTTGACGGCCGCTTATTCCATGACCAAGTACGCAGTGGTCGCACTCTCTGAGGGCCTGCACAATGAGCTGCAGGGCACGCAAGTGGGCGTCTCCATCTTGGCGCCTGCCGCCGTCGACACCCGCATCCATTTGTCAGAGCGCAGCCGGCCCGAGCGCCTGGGTGGCGCCACCGTCAGGCCGCAAAACCATTTCATGGGCGACCTGCTCAAGGGCAGCATGCCGCCAGACGCGGTCGGCGACCGGGTGGTCGATGCCATTGAGTCCGGGGACCTGTACATCTTCACTCACCCAGACACCCGGCAGTGGCTGGACAGGCGGCATGCCGCGATTTCGGCCGCATTCGACAAAGCAGAGCGCCTTGCCACCACGGCAGCGCGCCACGCCAAGGAGAAGAGCTGAATGACAGCTCGCGCGTTCATCAGTCGACTGGCCCGCAGGGCCAGGTGGGTGAGTTCGGTGGCGCAGCAGGTGCTGCGCAAGCATAGGGAAGCGGCGCAGTCGAACGCCGCGGTCGGAGCCTGATGGATGCGCAGCATCCCTGCGTTCAATCAGGTGCAGCTCCAGTGGCGCGTGGCAGGCGAAGGCCCGCCGCGCGCTGCTTGGCATTCAATCAATCCCCCGCTTTGGCGGGACAACTGGAGACAAAGAGCATGAAATCGTTTCTTCTTCGCGCGGCCAGCCTGAGTGCCGCTTGCGTGGTGTCGGGTGCGGCCTGGGCGCAAACCGTCAGTATTTCCACCTTGCCGCCAGGCTCGGTCAACAATGTACAGACCCAGGCGATAGCCAAGGTGGTGCAAAAGGCCGCGGACATGCAGATGCGGGTGGTGACCTTCAATTCCCCCCACGCCTCCATGGGGGCCGTGCAAGCTGGCCAGGCGGCCTTTACTTTCATGTCCAACGACGAGCTGGGCATTGCGGTGCGCGGCAGGGACGAGCACCAGGGCAAGCCCATGGACAAGCTGCGCCTGGCCGCTGTCGTCTTCCCGTTCAAGATAGGCATCCTGGTCCGTAAAGACTCCAACATCAACTCGGTGGCCGACCTCAAGGGCAAGCGCTTCCCCACCGGCTGGCAAGGCTTTCCGCAAGGCATTGCGCTGGCCAATGCCATGCTGGCCACTGCCGGGCTATCTTTGAAAGACGTCGATGGTGTGCCCACCGCCAATCTGCTGCGCGCCGCCGACGACTTCAAGGCCGGCCGCCTGGACGCTACCTTGTTCGCCATTGGCGCGCCCAAGATGGCCGAAGTCGATTCCGCTGTGGGCATCCGCTTTTTGAGCCTGGACAACAGCGACAAGGCCAAGGCCGCCATGGCCGCCATCCGGCCCGAGTACACCGTGGCCTCACAAACGCCCGCACCCCCGCTCAACGGGGTGATAGGCACGACCAACCTCATGCAGTACGCGATGACGGTGGGCACCAGCGTCGACGCCGATGAGGAGTCGGTCTACAAGGTCGTCAAGGCCCTGCACCAGAACAAGGCCGAGCTGGTCGCCACCCACCCCTCGTTCATGGCCATGGATCCGGCTCAGTTGGCCCTGCAGCAGCCTGGTGTGAGCTACCACCCGGGCGCGATCCGCTACTACAAAGAAGTCGGCATCTGGCCGGTCAAGTGAACGCCAAACTCCATCCACCAAAACAACATTCAATCAGGAGATAAACCATGGCCATGCCAGGAGAAGAAGACCTCCAACCCCCCTCGGGGACTGCCATGTCGGTCGCCACGACCGCGATGGGCGCACTCATCGGCCTGGGCGGCATCGCCTGGGGGGCCGATCTCTACCGCATGGTGGGCTGGAATTTCCTGGCCGAGCAGTTCCTGGCGGTGGTGCTCGGGCTGGCCATGGGCATTGTTTTCCTGATCAAGCCTTTGCGCAGCAGCAGCGGCCCCACGCGGGCCTCGGCCCCCTGGTACGACTGGATCCTTTCTCTTGGGTCGGTGGCCCTGGGCGTGTACCTGAGCTGGCACTACCCGCGCATGCTGGGTGAATTTTTCAATTCACCGCTGGACGTGGTGGTGTCCTGCACGCTGCTGTTTGTGTTGGTGGTTGAAGGCCTGCGCCGGGCCTCGGGCTGGGCGCTGGTGATCGTAGTCTTGGTGTTTTTTGCTTACGCCCTGGCTGGCCACAAGGTCGGCGGGGCGCTGCAAACCCGCGAGGTCGATCTGAGCGGCCTGCTGGTCTACCTCGGCCTGGACTCGAGCGGGCTGTTTGGTTTGGTGCTGCTGATTGGGGTGACGGTGGTCATCCCCTTTGTGTTTTTCGGGCAGCTGCTGGCGTCGTCTGGCGGCGCGAATTTCTTCAACGACATTTCCATCGGCCTGATGGGCCGCTTTCGCGGCGGCGCGGCCAAGATCTCCATCTTGGCCTCCTCGCTGTTTGGCTCCATCAACGGCATCGTGGTCTCCAACATCCTGGCCACGGGCGTGGTCACCATCCCCATGATGAAACGCTCGGGCTTCAAGCCCGAGCAGGCCGCAGCCGTCGAGGCGACCGCCTCCAACGGCGGGCAGATGATGCCGCCTGTCATGGGCGCCGTGGCCTTTTTGATGGCCGACTTCTTGCAAATCAGCTATGCCGAGGTGGCCATTGCGGCGCTCGTGCCTTCAGTGCTGTACTACATCGCGCTGTTCATACAGGCCGACCTTGAGGCAGCCAAGGGCAACATCTTGCGGGTGCCGGCCAAAGACATTCCAAAGATGCTCCAGGTCTTGGCCAAAGGCTGGCTGTTCATGCTGCCCTTTGCCGTGCTGATCTATGCCCTGTTCTGGGAAAACCGGGAACCCGAAAACGCCGCCATCTTCGCCAGCTTGGCGGTGATGCTGATCGGCTTTGCCTTCGGCTATGGTGCAGACCGCTTGTCGCTCAAAGAGTTGTGGCAATGCGTGGTGCGCACCGGCGTGTCCTCGGCCGACATCATCTTGATCTCGGCGGCGGCCGGCTTCATCATGGGCATTTTGCAAATCACCGGTCTGGGCTTTGCACTGACGCTTTACCTGGTCGAGCTGGGTCAGGGCAATGTCTTTTTGCTGCTGCTCATCTCGGGCGCGCTGTGCATCGTGTTGGGCATGGGCATGCCCACGCTGGGCGTGTATGTGTTGCTGGCGGTGCTCTTTGTGCCGGCCTTTGTGGAGGTGGGCGTCTCGCCCATGGCCGCGCACATGTTCATCTTGTACCTGGGCATGATGTCTTTCGTCACGCCGCCCGTGGCGATTGCGGCCTTTTTTGCCGCCAACCTGGCCGGCGCCGACCCCATGCGCACCGGTTGGGTCTCTATGCGGTTTTCCTGGACCGCCTACATCGTGCCCTTCATCTTTGTGTTTTCACCAAGCTTGCTGCTGCAAAGCACCTCCTGGGTAGAGACCGCTTTCAGCATCACCATGGCCATTGGCGGAGTCTGGTTTGTGTCTGCGGGCATGGTCGGCTACGGGCTGCGCCTCATGAGCGGTTGGCTGCGCACCGCATCCATCACAGCCGGCGCGCTCTTGCTCTTACCCCTCGGTATGGCGGGCTGGGTGGTTTATGCCAACGTGCTGGGCGCCGTGCTGGCGGTGCTTGTCACGGCGGTGGGGCTGGCAGACCGCCGCAAGGACATCGCTCGGGTGTCGGCCGCCTCGGCATCAGGCCGGCCCTGATAGAGCAACAGACCGATGCGCACGGCGCATCGGTCACTAGGATGAACACACATGCGTTTTTGCCGCTTCAATGACAACCGACTCGGCGTGGTCCGGGGCACTCAGGTCCACGACGTCACCGCCGCTTTGGACAGCCTGCCTGCTTTGCGCTGGCCGGCTCCACAAGGCGACCACTTCTTCAACCATTTCGAGGCCCTGCGGCCGCGCATGCAGGCCCTGGCCGATGCCATGCCGGGCATGCCCGTGTCATCGGTCCGTTTGCTCTCGCCCGTAGGCAACCCGGGCAAGATCGTTGCGGCGCCGGTCAACTACCAACTGCACCTGGACGAGTCGCGCGCCGACAAAGCCATCAACTTTGGCACCCAGGTCAAAACCATTGCCGATTACGGCGTGTTCCTCAAGGCCAGCAGCTCCATGATTGGCGCCAGCCAAGCCGTGGTGGCCGACTGGGCCGAGCGCCGCATTGACCACGAAATCGAGTTGGCGCTGGTCATTGGAAAAAAAGCCTTTCGCATCACCGAAGGCCAGGCGCTGTCGCATGTGGCCGGTTACATGATAGGCCTGGACATGACCATACGCGGCACCGAAGACCGCTCCTTTCGCAAGTCCCTGGACACCTTCACGGTGTTCGGCCCGCACATGGTGACCGCCGACGAAATCAGCGATCCCAATCAGCTGGACTTTGAACTCCAGGTCAACCAGCAGACCCGGCAAAAAGCCAACACAGCCCAGCTGATCTGGAACGTGCAAAAACTCATTGCCTACGCCAGCCAGGCTTACACGCTGTACCCGGGCGACATCCTCATGACGGGCACACCCGAGGGTGTGGCGCCCGTCCTTCCTGGCGACACCATGCACGCCCGAATCGACCAGATCGGCGAGATGACGGTGGCCGTCAGGGGCACGCACAACGAGGTCTAGCCCACAGCGTGGTGAATGGATCACGGGCGACCGGGCAGACGATCTGCCGGTCGCACCGTGCATCGAACAATGAACGACAGAGGATTTAAAGCATGATGTCAGCGACACGCCCCGCCGAGCACGAACTCGGGGGAGACATGAAGGTATTCAACCGGGTGGAGCCTATAGCCGCTTCCGACGAATTCATCCGTCAAGCCGTCGAGCAGGCCGACCTGCCGTCCCTCATGGTGACGCTCGCCATGGTGACCGGCGACACCTCGCTGATTGGACCGGATGTCAAGCCGCCGGTGCCACCCATGCGCGTGGAGATCGCGCAGCAAGGCGGAATGAGCAAGGAGATGCAGGTCAAGGCCAGGCGCCTGGCCACGGCGGCGCTCATTGCCTACCGCGACAGCGGGCAGCAGGGCTGTCCCCCGCCCTCGGCCGAGCTGCTGACCCAGTGCATGCAGTACCTGCTGCCGCGCGACATCGGCGAGTTGCGGCCCTTGCTGGAGCACGAAATGGGGTTCACTAAGGATCCGGGCGCGCCCGACTGGACGCGGGACAGCGTGGCGCCCGGTGTGAAGTTCCGCGTGGCCGTGATCGGCGCGGGCTTTTCTGGCATTGCCGCCGGATACCGCCTGCAGCAGACCCAGCTTGACTTCACCATCTACGAAAAGAATGAGGAGGTGGGCGGCGTCTGGTGGGAGAACCGCTACCCGGGCTGCCGCCTGGACACGCCCAACTTCGCCTACAGCCTGTCCTTTGCGCAAAAGCAGGACTGGCCCCAGCAGTTCTCCCGCCAGCCGGAAATCCAGGCCTACCTCGCCACGGTGGCCAGTGCCTCTGGACTCAAGCGCCACATCCGCTTTGGCACCGAGGTCGATGCCATGCGCTTCAATGAAGATCGCGCCACCTGGACCCTCACCATCAGGGACCGCAGCGGTGGGGTGACCGAGGAGGAGTTCAACGCCGTCATCACGGCGGTTGGCATTTTGAGTCGGCCCAGCCTGCCAGACATTCCAGGGCTGGACACCTTCAAGGGCCGCATCGTTCACTCAGCGGTCTGGCCAGAGGACTTGGACCTGGCGGGCAAGCGGGTGGCACTGGTGGGCACGGGAGCCAGCGCATTCCAGATTGGCCCCTCCATCGTTGACCAGGTGGCCGGTCTCAAAATCTTCCAGCGCAGTCCGCCCTGGATGCTGCCCACGCCGACCTACCACGATGACATTGCGCCCGGCATGCAATGGCTGCTCAAGCACGTTCCGTATTACGGCCGGTGGCTGCGGTTCTGGCAGTTCTGCATTTCCATCGAAGGACGCTTTCCCCTGACCGCGGTCGAGGACGACTGGGACCACCCAGTGTCTGTGGGCCGCGACAACGAGGAACTGCGCCAGGGCTGCCTGAAGTGGATCACCTCCCAGTACCAGGACAGGCCGGACCTGCTGGAGAAGATGACGCCGAACTACCCGCCTACCTCCAAGCGCATGTTGCGCGACAACGGCGTGTGGGCAGCCATGCTGAAAAAGCCGCACGTTGAACTCAACACCACGGGCATAGACCAATTCACCCCCGAGGGTATTCGCACTCAGGATGGCGTGCTTCACGCCTTTGATGTGGTCATCTGCGCCACCGGTTTCAAGGCCTCCGACTTCCTGGCGCCTATGACCATCACGGGCTCAGGCGGTCGGCAATTGCACCGCGATTGCTGGGACGGCGATTGCCGCGCCTATCTGGGCATCAGCGTGCCGGGCTTCCCCAACCTGTTCATGACGGGCGGACCGAACACGGCGGTCGTCATCAACGGCAGTTCGATCTTCTCCTCGGAGTGCCAGGTTGAATACAGCCTGCGGGCGATTCGCTACCTGCTCGAGACGGGACAAAAAGCGCTGAACTGCAAAGAGGCCCCGTTTGTGGACTACAACAAGTGGGTCGACGCAGGCAACTTGAAGCGCTCCTGGGGCTCTCCCCGCGCCAGGAGCTGGTACAAAAATGCAAAAGGACGCGCCTCTCAGCCCTGGCCCTTCGGCATGCTGGACTACTGGAATCTGACGGGCCGGTTCAAGGCGGAAGATTACGAGTTCATCAAGTAAGAGGCCTTGGCCTTTGAAAATAGTGGCCAAGCCGGCGAGCTGTTGATGCAGCCCGCAGCCTTGGGCCTGCCTGGCTCAAGCGGCTTCGTCGACCACCCGGTTGCGCAGCACGCCGATGTTGCTCACTTCCACTTCGAGCAGATCGCCGGCCTTCATGAAAATCTGAGGGTCACGCCGGTGGCCTACCCCGCCTGGGGTGCCGGTGGAGATCACGTCGCCCGGCACCAAGGCGCAGATTCCTGAGATGTAGGCGACCAGCTCGGCCAGGTCCCAGGCCATCAGGTCAAAGCCGCTGTGTTGCATCAGCTGGCCGTTGAGACGGGTGCTCAGCACCAGTTTTTTCGGGTCGCCCACCTCGTCGGGGGTGACCAGCCAGGGACCGAAGGAGCTGCTGGCATCAAAGTTCTTGCCTGCGGTGACGCTGTGCTTTTGGTAGTCGCGTACCGAGCCGTCCATGACGATGCTGTAGCCGCCGATGTGGGACATGGCCTGCTCGGCCGGGATGTGGCGCCCGCCTTTGCCGATGACGATGGCCACTTCGCCTTCAAAGTCAAAGCGATCGGACAGGCGCGGGCGCACGATGGGCTGATCATGGCCGACCAGCGACTGCGGATGCTTGCTGAACATATTGGGATGCGTCAGATCTTCCTTGCCCGCCTCCATTTGGTGCGCCTTGTAGGCCCAGCCCAGGGCAAACATGCGCATATCGCTGCGCGGGTTGACCGGCCGATACTGCAGCTCGCTCAAAGACGCGTCCACCGGGCCTTGTGCCAGATGGCGGGCCTGATCGAGCAGGCTGTTCTCAAACAGGGCCACCAGGTCGCGGCAGCCAGGGTCCAGGCGCCGGCCCAGGTCCACAAAGCCCCGTTCATTGATCACGCCAAAAGTTGGCTTGCCACGCAGCTCTACGCTGGCCAGTTTCATGCATCACCCTTCGGATAAATGATGTGTAAGCATAAGATTTTTTCACCCGCCGCGCCTCGGTATCTCCCCCGACTGCGGGTAAATGCCAGTTGCTCGCAGCGCCTGCCTTCTTAGACTTCGCGCACCCCATCATGGATAGAAGACAGGAGCCTGTTATGAACTCGGATTTTTCGCGTCGCCAATTGCTGATTGCTGGTGCCGGCGCCGCCTGGTCGGCGACTGCCTCGGCCCAGGACTTTCCGAGCAAGCCGATACGCATCGTGGTGCCGCAGGCGCCAGGCGGCGGCACCGACATCCTGGCACGTAACCTGGCCGCCCGCATGACTGAGCTGCTCAAGCAGGGTGTGGTGGTTGAAAATCGCACCGGCGCCGGCTCCCTGGTGGGCACCGAGTTCGTGGCCCGCGCGCCCGCCGACGGCTACACCCTGCTGATGGGCGGTATCTTCAACATGGTGATGAACAAGGCTCTGGTCAAAAACCTGTCGTACTCGCCGGAGAACGACTTCGTCAGCCTGGGCTATGTGTCGGCCTATCCCTTTGTGCTTTTGATGCGCGCCGACCTGCCGGTCAATTCCCTGGCCGAACTGGTGGCCTATGCCAAGGCCAGGCCGGGCAAGCTCACCTACGGATCTGGTGGTATGGGCACGCTGCAGCATGTCTGGGGCGCGATTCTCACCAGCAGCTTGGGGCTAGACATGGTGCACGTGCCCTTCAAGGGCGCGGCACCGGCGCACCAGGAGATGATGGCCGGGCGTGTGGACATCATGTTTGACAACATCTCCGCCGCCAAGCCGCACATCCAGGCCGGCCGGCTCAAGGGTCTGGTGGTGTCTTCGGCCCAGCGCAGCGCGCAATTGCCGCAATTGCCCACAGTCAATGAGTCGGGCTTGACCCGCTTCGAAGGCGAAAGCTGGTTTGGCGTGTTTGCGCCTGCAGCCACGCCGGCGCCGGTGGTCACTCGCTTGCGCGAGACGCTGGCAGCCATTAACCGTGAGCCTGAATTCATCGCCAGGGTCGACCGCGACGGCGGGCGCCTGCTCAATATCGCGCCCGCTCAACAACAGGCCTTTTTGCGCGATGAGATTGAGCGTTGGGTAGGGGCCGCGCAGCGCTACAAGGTCACGGCCGACTGAGGGTCTGGGCCCTTATGAGGCTGCGGCCCGATGGCGGTGCGCTGATGCCCTCACCCTAAGCCTCTCCCAGGGGGAGAGGGGACAAGATAAAAATGCGCATCCCCGGCGCGATGCCACATTCGCTGACGACGCCAGCCTGGTACTGTTGGTACGCGTCCCAATGACCGCCCTGGCGCCACCGGGCGTCCTGACCGATGGTCTGTCGGAGGGCGTCCTGAGGATTAGCGCGACAGATGGATGGCCATCACCGCTGCCAGCACCGCCACGGCTGCTGCGGTGGCGGCGACTGCCGCAGCGATGACTGTAATCTGGGTGGCTGCTTGGGTCGACTGTTGGGGCGGCTGTTGGGGCGGCTGTGCCGCAGGGGCGGGCGGCAGTTGCTGTGAGCGAATTTCTGGAGACGCGGGCGCCTGCACGCTCGGCGGGGTACTTGCAACCGCCGCCTCAGCCGTTGTCTCAAGCGCCGCCTCAACTGGCACTTCAGCGGGCGCCGGCGCAGAAGACGCCAGATCGGTGACCAGGCGGCTGAAAAACTCATCAGCCATGCGGCGGGTGACTCCATCGATCAGCCGACCGCCGACCTGGGACAAGCGGCCGCCAACCTGGGCCTGCGCCGTGTACCGCAAGCGCGTGCCCTCGGCCACATCATCGAGCGTGACCCGGGCGCTGCCTTTGCCGAAGCCGGCTGCTCCGCCAGAGCCTTCAAAAGCCAGGGCGTAGGATTGTTCAGGCACCAGGTCGAGCAGTTGCAGCTTGCCAGCAAAACGCGCCCGCACCGGGCCAACCGAGGCATGCATGGCCACCCGGAACTTGTTCTCGCCCTCGGCCTCAAAGGTGTCGCAGCCGGCCAGACAACGTTGCAGAACGGCTGGCTCATTCAGTGCCCGCCACACCTGGCTGCGTGGCGCTGCAAGAATTTTCTCTCCCTGGACGTCCATGAGCTTTTCTTCTTTCAGGCCGCGGCCCGCATGCGCTGGCCGGCGAGTTTGACGGCCTCGATGATTTCGGGATATGCGCCACAGCGGCACAAATTACCCGCCAGGAAATGCCGAATCTCGTGGTCGCTGGGCTCGCTGTTTTGCTGCAGGAGTTGACGGGCCATGAGGATGAAGCCCGGCGTGCAAAAGCCGCACTGCAGCGCGCCGGCGTCCATGAAGGCCTGCTGTACAGGGTCTAGCTGTCCGTCTTGCTCCAGGCCTTCGATCGTCCCGACCTCGGCCCCTTCGGCATGCATCGCCGGATAGATGCAGCCGGTCACAGCCTGTCCGTCGACCACGATGGTGCAGCAGCCGCACAGGCCTTGTCCGCAACTTTCGCGAGCGCCGTGCAAGCCGCATTCGCGCACGAGCTCCAGCAGGGTGTGGTGGGGCTCCACCTGGCGGGAGACGAGTTCGCCATTGAGGCGAAATTGGATCAAGGTGCTGGTCGTGCTCATGGTGTGGAGTCCGTGTTGGCCAGAGGCTCGCCGCGTTGTTCGGCCAGTGCGCGGTACACCGCCTCTGGGGTGATGGGCAGCGACACGATGCGCACGCCGACCGCATCGTCTATGGCCTGCGCCATCGCCGAGGCCACGCCAAAGCAGCCGCTCTCGCCCAGGCCTTTGGCGCCGAACGGCCCCGTGCTTTGCTGTGAATCCACGGCCGCATAGCCCATCTGGTGGGGAAGGTCCAGGATGCCTGGAATCTTGTACTCCGAGAAGGACGCGTTGCGCAGCTGGCCCTCGGCGTCAAATTCCATTTTTTCCAGGAAGGTCGCCCCCAGTTGCTGGATGGCAGCGCCAGTGATCTGTGTCTGTACGACCTTGGGGTTCAGGGGCGTGCCGCAGTCGACCACGTTTTCCATGCGCACGATGCGGAACTGGCCGGTTTCGGTGTCGACTTCCACTTCAATGCCGGTGCCCCCGACCATCCAGTTGGGGGTGATGTCAGGCGATCGGCCGTCCGCGTCAGGCGATTGGTAGGGCGGGACAAAGCTGCCCGTGCCCACGACGGTGCCGGCTTGCATGCCGAACTTCTTCTTGAGCAGCGTCGATATATTGCGGGTGCCCTCGAAGGGCAAACCCACTTCTTGGGCCAGCGCGCGCACCTTGTCCAGCAAGTCCTGCGCGGCCTGCTTGACCGCATTGCCCATGGAAAAAGTCGAGCGCGAGCCCAGCGTGGCCATGTCGTAAGGCGTGACGTCGGTGTCTGGGTTGACCACGCGGATGTCTTCGGCGCGCAGCCCCAGCACGTCGGCTGCCACGATGGCCATCGCAGTGTCCGAGCCCTGACCCATTTCGACGGTGGAGATCAGCAGGGTGCAGCTGCCGTCGCCGCCGGCTGTGATCGTCGCCACCGAGGTGGTCGGTGCCACCAGCGCCTTGAAGCCCAGGCCGATGCCGCGGCCGCGTCGCACGGTGCCCGTGCCACGGTCCAGCGGTTTGTCCCAGTCCATGGCACTGGCCACGCGATCGAGCACCAAGCGCAGCCCAGCGTCCTTGAGGACGGTGCCGGTGGCATGGGGTCTACCGTTTTCCAGCAGGTTCAGGCGCCGGAAGGCCACCGGATCCATGCCCAGCTTGTGTGCAATCAGGTCGGCTTGCGACTCATAGGCCCAGACCACCTGGGTGATGCCGAAGCCGCGAAAGGCGCCCGCTGGCGGCAAGTTGGTGTAGACCTGGTAGGAGTCGATGTCAAGGTTGGCGATGTCATACGGTCCGCCGGCAGTGAAGCCTGACTTTTGCGTCACCCGCGGACCGATATCGGCGTAGGCGCCGCCATTCCAATACACCTCGCAGTGGCGGGCGGTGATGCGGCCATCGGCGTCCACGGCGCTGCGGATGCGAAAGGTGGTCGCATGCTTGGTGACCATGTAGAACTGCTCTTCCATGGTCAGCGCAACCCGCACCGGTCGGTGCGCGATCAGCGCAAGCGCCACCGCCAGGGCTTCGAGCTTGATGTAGAGCTTGGCGCCAAAGCCACCGCCGAGCAGTCGCGTCTTGACCTGCACCTGGTTCTCGGCCCAGCCCAGCAAGCGCGCGATTTCCAGGCGCACAAACGAGGGGCTCTGGGATGCGGTGTGGATGATGATGCGCCTGTCCAGCGGCTGCGCGATCGAGACCATGGGCTCGAGCGGTACATGCACCACCTGCTGCGTGCGGAAGGTATGGTCGAACACGTGCGCCGCTTGGGCGAAGGCCGTTTTCACATCGCCGTGCCGAAGCCGGTAGTCCAGGGCGACGTTGGTGCCCTTGCGGCCGGCCAGATGCTTGAGGTCGGGGAAGGTGCCGGCCGGACGCAGCACCTCGTGAACCAGCACGTCGGTGTTGTTGGCCGCCTGAACCTCGTCGAAAACCGCCGGCAGAACTTCGTACTCCACGCTCACCAGCGCGGCAGCAGTCTCGGCAATGTGCACGTCGTCGGACAAGACCACCGCCACCGGCTCACCGATATGGCGCACCTTGTCGATGGCCAGGATGGGCTGGTCGTGGAAGGCCGGGCCGTAATAGGGGTCGGGGATGACCCGCATCACATCTTGTGCGGTCACCACTTTAACAACGCCGGGGACTGCCGCCGCCGCGCTCGTGTCTATGGACAGGATGCGGGCGTGTGCGTGCACGCTGCGCACGATCTTGGCGTGCAGCATCCGGGGCAGCACCACGTTGTGCGTGTAGTCGGCGGTGCCCGTGACCTTGGAGCGCGATTCGAGGCGGTCTATGCGCCGGCCGACCTGGCGCTCTGGGGTGTTGGTGTCGTTCATGCGTGGCTCCGGCTGCGACGCAGCGCCGCTTCAATGGCCCTGGGCAGGGCGACCCTTAGCAGTTGGCTCTTGTAAGGAGCCGATCCGTGTGCATCGCCCATCAGCGGGGCTTCGGCCACAGCGGCTTGAGCCGCCGCGCGCTGGGCGCCTGCATCGAGGCCGCGCTGCTCCAGGACAGACTGGGCCTGAAGCAGCCGCGTCGGCCTGTCGGTGGCCGCGCCGGTGAAGACGCTGGCGCGCTGCACCTGCTCGCCGTTCATCTTGAGCACCACGGCAACGCCCAGCGCCGGCCAGTCGTGGGCGGCGCGGGTGGTCATCTTGAGGTAGGCGCCGGGGCCGGCTTGCGGGGGCACGAAGATCCCGGTGACAAGTTCGTCGCGCTGGAGCACGGTTTCGTAGTAGCCGGTGCTGAAGTCTTCTGCACGAACCATGCGCTCGCCGCGCGGCCCGCTGATGGCGATGCGTGCTTCTAGAGCCGCCAACACTGGCGGCATGTCCAGGTGCGGGTCGGCATGGCTGATGCAGCCACCCAGGGTGGCGACAGCCCGCACCCGCGCGTTGGCCACGCCGCGCAGCGCCTGCGCCAGCAGCGGCCAGCCCGCGCGAACCGCAGGGTGGCATTCGATGTCCGCCAGCTTGGCCTGCCCGCCGATCACCAGTTCACCGCTGGCCTTGACCTCGATGGCTGCATGCTGCTGGCCGATCTTGTGCAAGCTGACCAGCCGTGTCGGTCGCAGCACGCCGGCCTTCATCATCAGCATCACCGCCGTGCCGCCCGAGACCGGCCGGATGCCGGGATCTTCAGGGTCGAGCAGGGACAGGGCCTCCTCCAGGGAATAGGGAAGCAGGAATTCGAAAGGAGTCATCGCAGCACCTGTGAACAGAGATCGATCAGGGCGGCGCCCACGCGATCGGGAACTTCCAGCGGCGTCAGATGGCGGGCGCCGAGGATCACTTCCATGCGCGAGCCGGCAATCTCCTCGTGCATGGCTTGCGTCATGGCGACCGGGGTGGCGTAGTCTTCCTCGCCGACCAGCAGCAGGGTCGGGATGCGCAGCTGCGCCAGCACAGGACGGGCATCGAAGCCGCCCATCATGCGGCAGGCGGCCATGTAGCCCTGCAGCTCATTGGCCACAAAGGTATCGACGCTCGCCTGGACAATCTCTGGGTGGCTGGCGCGAAAGCTGTCGCTGAACCAGCGCGTTTTCTGAAAGTCGACCATGGATGCCAGGCCTTTGGCCTGGGCGTTCAGAGCTCGGTCTTCCCAGTCCTTGGGCGCTGTAGGACCGTACCAGGCGGTGGTGTCCATCAGCGCCAAGCCTAGGGTTCGCTGCGGATGGCTGCCAGCGAACTGCAAGGCGATGCAGCCGCCCATCGAGGCACCGCCCACGATGGCGCTGGGCACCCCCAGGTGGTCCAGCACCTCGGCCAGATCGTCGGCCATGCGCTGTGCGGTGACGGGCGTCTGGCCGAGGCCGGAGCGGCCGTGGCCCCGGGCGTCGATGGTGACCAGGGTGGCGCGGCCCGCCAGGCTGAGCGCAACCGGATCCCAAAAGCGGTGGTCCATCCCGAGCGAATGAACAAGGGCGATGACCGGCGCCTCTGGCGCTGCCTGGCGTAGGCGGTATGCGAGCCGCGTGCCGTCGCTGGCCTCCAAAATGCGGGGAGCTGATTCTTGCGTCATGGTTAGGGCATTGTTGGCCCCGCCGCCTTGCGCGTCCAACGAGAAATTTGTGGGGAGCCGATGAAAACTGTTCATGACCCTGGGTCCGGATCTAGGGCCGGCTCCTCGGCGCATGAAGGCTTTTGATGACCGACAGGCAAAAAAGTCATTTGACCGTTGCAGCCCTATCGCCGAGCATCGCTACCATTGCCCTACAAGCCTGAACACCAAGATGCATCAAGGAGATGAAATGACTCATAGGATTTTTTCGCGCCGCACGCTGGCACTGGCTGGCGCTGCCTTGCTGGCACACCCCTTTATTGCCGGCACGGCGGCGGCCCAGGCACAGGACTATCCTTCGCGCGCGATCCGGGTGGTGGTGCCCTTTGCTCCGGGCGGTGTGGTCGATGTGACCGCCCGGATCCTGACGCAAAAGATGACCGAGCGTCTGGGCTGGAACTTCATCGTGGAGAACCGGCCGGGCGGCAATGGCTTTATCGCGGTGACCCAGGTGGCCAAGTCCGCCCCCGACGGTTACACCTTGCTGACTGCGCACACCGGCGAGTTTGCGGTCAACCCAGCGCTCTTTCCCAACGTGCCCTATGAGCTCGACCGTGACTTTGCCGCGATCACCATGATCAGCGACACCCCGATGCTGTTGGTGGCCAACGCGAAGGAGCCCTACAACACCATTCAGGAGCTGGTTGCCGCAGCCAAGAAGGACCCCGGCAAGCTGTCCTTCTCCTCGCCGGGCAACGGCAGCATCAATCACCTGGCCGGTGAATGGTTCTCGATCGAATCCGGCGCGAAGCTGACGCACATCCCCTACAAGGGCGGCGCACCGGCCGTCGCAGCGGTTGCCGCCGGCGAGGTGCCCTTGGGTGTGGTTGCCATTCCTGCGGTCATGCCCCATGTGCAGTCGGGCCGCGTGAAAGTGCTGGGCCTGACGACGGCCAAGCGCGCCACTTACAACAAAGACTGGGTACCCGCCAATGAAGCTGGCGTCAAGAATGTAGATGCTTCCAACTGGGTGGGCCTTTTTGCCCCCAAGGGCGTGCCGGCAGATATCCTGGCCAAGCTGCAGTCTGAAGTGGCAAAAATCCTGGCCGAGCCCGATGTCAGGAAACGCTTTGCCGACGCCGGCGCTGAAGTCGGCGGCATGTCGTCTGCAGCCTTTGCCGATCGCATCCGCAAGGACGCGGCGCGCTACAAGGAAGTGGTGCGGGACGGCAAGATCCGCGCCGAGTGAGATTGATCAGGACTGGGCGAAATAAGCCAGCAGCCATTGCTTGAACAGATGCACCTTCGGCAGCGCCGATCGCTCGGGTCGGCTCAGCACCTGGTAGCCGGCGGGCGAGGTGCAGCGCAGGCCGAAGGGCGCCACCAGACGGCCGGCGGCCAGATCGTCGCGCACCAGCAGCGATCGGCCTATGCCCAGGCCCAAGCCCTCCATGATGGCGTACATCGAGAAGGACAAGGTTGCGCAGTAGATCTCGCTGCTGAAAGCGTCCTGCTCGCAACCGGCGTGTTGCAGCCAGACCGGCCAGTCGTCGGTGATGATGGGCGAGACGGTGCGCACAATCGGGTACTGCGCCAGGTCTGCAGGCGTACGCAGGGGCGGGCCATCGCGCAGCAAAGCAGGCACGCAGACTGGGAAAATCTCCTCGTCGGCGATGCGCTGCCCTTCGAAGTCCTTCCACTGATCCAGGCCATGCCAGATGGCTACGTCAAATTCGCGCTGCTCGAGCCGGTCGGTCGGCGCCAGCGGCGTCAGCCGCAGCTCGAACTGAGGGTGGCGCTGACGGAAGTCGCGCAGCGCCGGGACCAGGCATTTGGCGGCAAACGCGCTCAGGCAGGCGATGGTCAGCCGGTTGTCGTGAACGGAAGAAACGCTCTCGGTGGCGGCGGCAATCTGCGCCATCGCCGGTCGTATGCATTCCAGGTAGGTGCGGCCCTCGTCGGTCAGACGGGTCGTGTTTTGCTTGCGGGTGAACAGTTGCACCGACAGCAGGCTTTCCAGCTCTTTGATCCGATGGCTGATGGCCGTCTGCGTCAGCTTGAGTTCGATGGCCGCGCGGGTGAAGCTCTGATGGCGTGCGGTGGCTTCGAAGGCAAGAAGAGCGCTCAGAGGCGGCAAAGCTCGTGACATTTCACAATTTTATGACAGACCCTGACGCTGGAAATTCGCTGGCATCCAGGCCTTCGGCCTGTCTGCGTGCGCGCCTGACCGCGCCTTGCCATGATGGCATCGGTGGTGTCCGGGTGGCGCAGGCGCTCGATCATTGACTCACATCAGGAGACAGACAATGAGTGGCAACTCCATTCCCACCTACTACGAGCCAGCGGGCATGGCCGCCTCCCGCGGGCACTACAGCCATGCGACGAGCGGGGCCGGGCTGGTTTTTATCTCCGGGCAACTGCCCGTCGCGCAAGACGGTAGCGTGCTCCATGACGCAACTTTCGAGGTGCAGGCGCAGCAGGTGCTCGCCAACGTCGCAGCGGCGTTGCAGGGCGCAGGCAGCTCGATCGGCCAGTTGTTGCAGGTTCGCGTTTACATCACCGATATGGCGCTGTGGCCGGCCTTCAATGCGATCTACGCACAATGGGCTGGCACGGCGCGTCCTGCCCGCGCGGTCGTACCGGTTCCGACGCTGCACTACGGCTGCGCGCTGGAGGTGGAGGCGACCGCCCTGGGGTGAGCGCTTGCGCCGCCCCGGCGCGATGCAGCCTTCTTACTCCCTCTCCCCCTGGGAGAGGGCGGGGGTGAGGGCATGGGCCTTTGCTCACGCCCTCAAGCGGTATTCGTCCATCTTTGCGCTCAGCGTCAGCTTCCAGTAGTCGACCAGACGCCAGGGCTGGTTGGTGACGATACGGCCTTGGGTGTTTTTGTACCAGGTGGTGACGCTGGCGTGGCTCCAGGAGAGCTGGCTGAGTTTGTTGTCGATGAGGACGTTGTAGGCGTCGTGAACATCGCGGCGCACTTCGGCTTCGCGTGCGCCCTGCGCTTGCAGGCCCTGCAGCACGCTCAGGGTGTAGCGCACCTGGCATTCGGCCAGGAAGATGGCGCTGCCGCCGTGGCCCACATTGGTGTTGGGGCCGTAGAGGACGAAGAGATTGGGGAAGTCGGGCACGGTGATGCCCAGGTAGGCACGCGGGTTGTCATCGCCCCAGACCTGGCGTATTGACACACCGCCACGGCCGCGTATGTCCATAGGCCAGAGCATTTTCCCGGCCTGAAAGCCGGTGGCAAAAACAAGGGTGTCGACCTCGACAAGGCGGCCGTCGCTCAGCCGCAGACCCTGGGGCTCGACGCGCTGGATGTCGGTGGTGACCAGCTCCACATGCTCACGCCGCAGCATGCGGTACCAGCCGGCGTCGCCCAGCACCCGCTTGCCAAACGGCGGATAGCTGGGGATGACTTTTTCCAGCAGGGCCTCATCGCCTTGCAGCTCGCGCCGCATGTGGCGAACCATGGCCTCACGCAGCTGCGCGTTGTAGGCGCTGATGGACTGGTTGCCGCCGTCCCAGTCGGGGTCGATTTTCAGGGCTTCAAACAAGCCGTCGCCGAAGGCCCAGAACAATTGGAAGCGGTACCAGGCGGCATAGTAGGGCAGGTACTTGAGGGCCCATTTTTTGTCCTCGCTGACCGCCTTGTCGATGCCGGGCCTGCGCACCACCCAGGCGCCTGAGCGCTGCATCACATGCAGCGCCTGCACCTCGTCGACGATGGCCGGGCCCACCTGCACCGCGCTCGCACCGGTGCCAATCAGCGCCACCCGCTTGCCCTTGACCGAACTGCCCTCAGCCCAGGCCCCGGTGTGCAGCACCTGGCCGGCAAAGTCTTGCAGTCCTGGTAGCGCGGGAATCATCGGACGATTGAGCTGACCGACTGCGCAGATCAGGACATTGGCCTCCAGGGTCTCGGTCTTGCCCTCGGCCGTGCGTGCGCGCACCTGCCAGATCTTGCGCGCCTCGTCGTAGTAGGCCGCCTCGACCTCGCAGCCCAGGCGCAGATGCGGCAGCAAGCCGTACTTGCGGGCGCAGTGCTCCAAATAGGCACGGATGCTGGGCTGGCGTGAAAAGTAGTCGGGCCAGTCGTTGTTAGGCTCGAAGCTGAATTGGTAGAAATGGTTGGGTGTATCGACCGCGCAGCCGGGGTAGCGGTTTTCATACCAGGTGCCGCCCAGTTGAGGGTTCTTTTCAAGCACGGTGTAGGCCATACCCGCTTGAGCCAGCCGCACCGCCGCGCAGATGCCGGAGGCGCCCGCGCCAATCACGATCGCGCTCAGGCGCGATGGCTGGCTTGCAGCAGCCGGTGGCGGGGTGTCCAGGCCCTCCAGGCGCATGTGCTCGAGCAGCATGGGAATGTATTCCTCATGCACCGCTTCGCCAACGGCCACCGTCATCATGCGCTGCATCAGCTCGGGCGGCGGCACGGGGCAGGCGGGAGCGCCGCCGGCGGCGACGCGCTCAAGTTCAAGCGCCAGTCGGTCGCGGATGGAGGCCGCCAGCTCGGGGGGCACTTTTTCCAGATGCTCCCAGGCTCCCCGAACATGGGGCCGCAGGCTTTCGAGCAGCTGCTCGTCGCCGCTGAGCTGCAGCAGCGTCATGGCCAGCGGAACGATGGCCGCGCCTTCCAGGCGCTGGCGCAGCGTGTCGCTGGCCTGTGAGCTCATACCGAATAGCCGCCGTCCACCGCCAATTGCTGGCCGGTCACATAGGCGGCCGCATCCGAGGCGAGGAATACCGCCACCTTGGCCACCTCCTCGGCGGTGCCGAAGCGGCGCAGCGCGGTGTTGCGCCGCATCGCATCCACAAACTCAGGCTTGACCTGCTCTTTCAGGCGCAGGAACAGGCCGCCGTCGACGATGCCTGGCGCCACCGAGTTGGCGCGGATCTGGTATCGGCCTTCCTCGCGGGCAATGCCGCGCACCAGTGCTTCGATGCCAGCTTTGGGCACGGTCGAGAGGATGTCCATGGGCGGGTGGCGAACAATGCCAGCGCTGGTGATGGCCACGAAGGAGCCGCCACCGTCTGCGCGCATCAGCGGCAGGCTGGCTTTGACCACATAGAAAAAACCATCGAGATCGCCTGCCATGGTGCGTTGCCATTCATCAGGGTCGATGTGGGCCACATGCACCATGCTGATGTCGGCGCCCGAAGCAAACACCACCGTATGAATGCGGCCGTATTGCTGGTGCACAGCCTGCAAGGCCGCAGCCACCTGCTCGCGCTCGGACAGTTGCAGGGCGAAAGCGTGGGCCTGCACGCCCAGTGCCTGCAGCGAAGCGACCACCTCCTGCGCCGCCTGGGCGTTTTTACGGTAGCTCAGGGCCACATGACAGCCCTGGCGAGCCAGTTCGAGGCAGATGGCCTGCCCCAGGCCGCCGCTGCCACCGATGACCACCGCCACGCCCTGGCCAAATCCGCTCATGGCTGCGCGCTGCGCGCTTGCAGTGCAGCGTCCTCTCCCGCGATTTTTCCGAACACCGCGCCGCGCAGCACCGAGGTGGCGCCGGTATAGACCTGGTAGTACAAGCCAGTGGCCTCACCGGCGGCGTACAGGCCTGGGACGGTGCGACCGTCGCTGTCGACCACCTGGGCGCGGCTGTTGGTCTTGATGCCGCCGTAGGTAAAGCACACGCCTGCGATGATGGGGTAGGCCAGGAAGGGGCCCTGGGCGATGGGCCGGGCCCAGTTGGACTTGCGTGGCTCCAGCCCTTGGGTAGCCAGTCCGTCCACTTTGAGCGGCGAGAACTCGCCCTTGCTGCAGGCCGCGTTGTATTGGTCCACCGTTTGCTGCAGGCCCTGCGCATCGACTTCGATCAGCTCGGCCAACTCGGCGATGCTGCTGGCCTGCACCGGCGGCTGGTCGGTGCGTATGCTGCGTTTCCAGTTGGGCACATCGTCGATGCTTTGGTCAAACACCACCCAGCAAATGCCGTCGGGCTGGTCTTTGATGGCGCGCGAAATGTGGTCGTAGTTGACGTCTACCGGACCAGGCGCCTCGTCCACAAAACGCTTGCCCTGGCGGTTGACCAGAATCCCGTAAGGGAAGTTCATCACCAGCGCTTCGGGCAGCGGCGAGCGCGGGTCCAGTGGCTCGGCATGAAAGGAGCTGAAGTCACCCGCTGGAGCCGCGCCCAGGGCCAGAGCCAGCCGTATGCCCTCGCCCTTGTTGTAGTAGCCGCCGCGCGCCACCGGCCGGATGTAGCGGGCGGTCGGGCCGATGTAGTGCGTCATCATTTCGGGGTTGCCCTCGAAGCCGCCCGAGGCAATCACCACCGAGCGGGCCGCCATCTGATGGCCCTGGCCATCCTGGCTGACCACACCGACCTGCAAAAAGCCTTGCGCGTCCCGCCGGGTCAGCTGGTGGGCGGTGGTCTCAAAATAAAGGGCCACGCCCAGCTTGCGCGCCTGCTCCTGCAGCGCCTCGATCAGCGCCAGCCCGCCGCCTACGGGCATGAGCCGCGGCGCGGCCGCCGTCACAAAGTAGGTCGGCAGGGCGGCAAAGCGCACGCCCCATTTCTTGAGCCATTGCACCGTCGGGCCGGCCTGTGTCGACAGCGTCGACACCAGCTCGGGGTCGGGCATGCCATGGGCCTTCACATAGCCCGGCCACTGCGCATAGTCCCGCGACACCGCCTCGATCACGTTGGGGTCGATGTGGTGGCCGGCATTGGCCACCAGCAGCTCCTCGAAGTCGTCGCTGACTTCATCCTCGTTCTTCATGCGAAAGTAAGACTCGGTCCAGCGGGTGTTGCCGCCGAACTCTTCGGGCGCTGAGCGCTCGAGCACCGCCACCTTGGCGCCGGCGGCAGCGGCAGCCACCGCCGCAGACAAGCCGGCGATGCCGCTGCCGATCACCAGCAGGTCGAAGCTGCTGTCAAAAGACGGGTTCTCATACATGGTTGACTGCCTCTGCCAAAGCGGCTCAGTATTTGCGAATAAAGGGGTCGGGCATTTCCAGCTCGGTGGAGATCCACACGCTCTTGACCTCCAGAAACTCCTTGACCGCCTCAACCCCACCTTCGCGGCCCAGCCCGCTGTCTTTGTAGCCGCCAAAAGGCGTGGTGAAACTGGTAGAGCGGTAGTTGTTGATCCAGACGGTGCCGGCGCGCAGCTTGGCGCTCATGTGCATGGCGCGGTGCAGGCTGCGGGTCCAGACGCCGGCGGCCAGCCCGAAGCGTATGTCGTTGCCGATGCGCACCGCGTCGGCCTCGTCCTTGAACTTGAGCACCGACAGCACCGGTCCAAAAACCTCCTCCTGAGCAATGCGCATGTGGTTGCTCACCCCGGTGAAGATGGTGGGCTCAACAAACTGGCCCGCGCCATAGCCCGGGCCAGTGCGTGCATTGCCGCCCAGGGTCACCACCGCGCCTTCGGCCTTGGCGATGTCGATGTAGCTCATCACCTTGTCAAACTGCGGCTTGGTCGCCACCGGCCCCACCTGTATGCCGGGCTCGGCTGGGTTGCCAATTTTTGCGTCCTTGCAGATGGCGAGCAGCCGCTCGATGAATTCGTCGTGGATGCTCTCTTGCAGCAGCAGGCGCGAGCCGGCCATGCAGGTTTGTCCACCGGCCGAAAAAATTCCGGTGACCACGCCATTGGCGGCGTTGGCCAGATCGGCGTCGTCGAACACGATGTTGGGTGACTTGCCCCCGAGCTCAAGCGTGCAGCGCTTGAGGTGCTGAGCAGCCTGCACAGCCACCCGGCGCCCGCCTTCGTCGCCGCCGGTAAAAGCCACCGCCGCCACATCGGGGTGGGCGATCAGCGGCTCGCCCACTTCTTTGCCAAAGCCGGTGATCACGTTAAACACGCCGGGCGGAAAGCCGGCCTCGACAAACAGACGGCCGAGCTCGAACATCGATACCGAGGTGTGCTCCGAGGGCTTGGCGACGATGGTGTTGCCAGCGGCCAGCGCCGGGGCGACCTTCCAGGCGGTCAAGAGCAGCGAGGAGTTCCAGGGCGTGATAGTGGCCACCACACCGACTGGCTCGTAGCGGGTGTAGTTGAAGACCTTGGGCTTGTCGATGGGGATGACCGCGCCTTGAATTTTGTCGGCCAGGCCGCCGAAGTAGTAGAAGTATTTGGCGGTATACCTGACCTGGCCGAGCACCTCGCTGAGCAGCTTGCCGTTGTCCCGGCTTTCGATCTTGGCCAGTTGCTCCGCGTTTTTATCGATCAGGGCGCCGAGCTTGTAGAGCAGGGCGCCACGGTCGGTGGCCGACATCTGGCCCCAGGGCCCTTGCAAGGCAGCGGCAGCCGCCTTGGCCGCCTTGTCGACGTCTTTGGCATTGCCTTGCGGTACCTGGGCCCAAGCCTCGCCGGAATAAGGGTCGAGCGCGTCAAAGTATTGGCCGGAGTCGGGGGCGAGCCATTCGTTGTTGATCAGCAGTTGGCAGGTTTGCATGGCAGGGTTCAGGGGGATTTGATACAGGCCTGGGTGAGTCAGGACTAGGCCATTTAGGCCGAGGTTTCAATCGGCTTGCTGGTCAGCTCGGGGGTCTTGACCTTGCCCAGCAGGGCGTCGGAGATGATGCGCAACTGGATTTCCGAGGTGCCCTCGAAGATCTTGGTCAGGCGCGCGTCGCGCCAGTAGCGCTCGACCGCGAAATGTGTGGTGTAACCCGCGCCGCCGAGTATTTGTATTGCTTCGCTGGTGACTTCCTCGGCCATTTCAGCGGCCAGGTACTTGACCATGGCGGCCTCGGTGTCGCAGCGCTGGCCTTCGTCGATCTTGGTGCAGACCGAATACATCAGCTGGCGGCAGGACTCGATCTGCGCCGCCATGTGGGCGAGCTTGAAACGTATGGCCTGAAAGTTGGCGATGGGCTGGCCAAACTGCGCCCGGTCTTGGGCATAGGCCATGGCGTCCTCCAGGGCGCCGCGTGCCAGCCCGATGGAGCGGGCTGCGGTTTGTGCGCGCGAGCTTTCCAGGCCGGAGGTGACCAGGTAGAAGGCCTTGCCTTCTTCGCCCAGCATGTTTTCGGCCGGCACGCGTACGTTGTCCAGAGCCAGCTCGCAGGTGTTCCAGCCGAAGTAGCCGATCTTGGGGATGGGATGGCCTTGGATGCCGGCCGGCCAGGCGCCTCGCGGCTTTTCCACAATGAAGGCGCTCAGTCCCAGGTGGCGGCGCTTGGGATCGATGTTGGGGTCGGTGCGGGCGATGACCACCAGAAAGTCAGCGCCATCGCCGAAGGTGCACCAGTACTTGTTGCCGGTGATCAGCCAGTCATTGCCCTCGCGCCGCGCCCGCGTGGCCAGGCCCGAGATGTCCGAGCCCGTGCCTGGCTCGGACATGGCCAGCGCGCCCAGAAACTGTCCGCTGGCCATGCGCTTGAAGTATTTTTCTTTCTGCGCTGGCGAGAAGGCCGAGCCCGGAATGATGCTGTGCGCCATCGAATGGCGGATGATGCTCGAGACGCTCATCCAGGCGCGGGCCAGTTCTTCGGAGATCAGGCAGTACTCGAAGCAGCCCATGTCCAGACCGCCGTATTCGGTCGGCATCTTGATGCCGAAGTAGCCCAACTCGGCCATCTTGTCGCGCAAGCTCATCGGGATCGCGCCTTTTTCCGGATCGAGCTTGTTGGCAATGGGCAGCACTTCCTGCATGGCGAACTTGCGCGTCGCCTCCTGCAGCATCAGTCGCTCTTCGGTGAGATAGGTCATCGGCTTGTTTTTTCAGGGGTTTGAAGTCCGGCACTGGCCGGGGATGCATCGGGTCGGCACAGGCGCAGCAGGGCTTGCAGATCGGCCGCTTGCTCGAACTTTTCAAGGACGCCGAGCAGGGCCTGAGTTTTGTCTGCGCCTGCTGCCGGCGTGACCAGGGCCTTGAACTTGGCGCGCAGCTTGAGCGTTTGTGCCTGCTTATCGGGGCTGGGGGTGCCACAGTCGAAGTGGCGCTCGAGCATGCGGCCGTCTTTGAGTTTCATACTCACCCGCGACTCGCTCAAGCTCATGCCGGGCACCAGCGTCACTTCTACCCGCTGGCGCAGCGCCTCCACCTCGGGCTCTGTGACCCGGTCCCAGGTGTGCAGGTCAGCGGTGTCTATGCCCAGCATCGCGAAGGCGGCGGTCGCGCGCAGGCTGAACTTGGCCTCCAGGCCGGTGCGCGGTTGCTGGATATTGCAGATGCTGCAGCCCTCGCCGGCCACCACCGCGATGGATTCAACCGCATCCGCTGTCAATTGCTGCGCCTGGCGCAGCTCGCCCACCGCCTCGATGGTCGAGTGGGTGCTGTAGCAGGCGGCGTGAAACTTGAACAGGTTGTGCGTCAGATGCCAGTGGCCAGCCGGCGCGCTCAAGGCCGCATCGACATTGAAGTCGCTGCCGTGCAGCCGCGCAAAGCCTTTGTCGCATTCGATGGCATCGCCCCGACTGCTCATACCCCGCTGGGCGTAAAGCGCGGCGCGCAGCCCGGCCTGTGCGGCCAAGCCGGCATGCAGCGGTTTGGTCATGCTGCCAAACATGGCTTTGAGGCCGGCCGATTGGGTGGCGGCAATACCCACAGCGTGGCTGGCCTGCTCGGCCGGCAGTTCAAGCAGGCGGGCGCAGGCGATGGCCGCGCCTATGCCGCCTATGGTGGCCGTAGCATGGAATCCATTGGCGTAGTGGGCCGGCTCGACCAGTGTGCCGATGCGACAGGCCGCCTCATAGCCGGCCGCAAAGGCTGCAATCACCTGCTCGCCGCTGGCGCCTCGGTGCTCGGCCAGCGCGATGACCGCTGGCAAGATGGCTGCCGACATATGCCCGGGCACCGCCAGATTGACATCGTCGTAATCGAGCGCGTGCGACAAGGCGCCGTTGTAGAGCGCGGCCTGTAGCACCGTGCCGCGCTCGGCCTGGCCGATCAGCGTGGCTTGCGGCCTGCCGCCTTCCTCCTGCATGCTCGCAGCCAGGATGGTGGCCAGCGGCTCGCTCAAACCGGCAAAGCTGCAGGCCAGCCAGTCGGTGACGCAGGCCCGGGCCACTTCGAGGGCGTCAGCGCTCAGCGCGTCCAGACGCAAAGCCAGCGCCTGCTCGACCAAATAGGCGGTCAGGCCTTCGCCACCGCTGCGCCTCACCGAGGCTGCGTCCACAGTCACCTTATTCGGCAAAACTCAGGCCAGAGGCGCGAATACGTTCGCCCAAGCGACGCGTGTCGTCCACCAAGATCTTGCCCAGCGCGGCTGGGGCGATGTAGTTGGCCACATTGCCTTGCAGGTAGAGCTTCTTGGCGTACTCGGCTTCTTGAGCCATGGCCTGCAACTCGGTGCTGAGCTTTTGGACCACATCGCTAGGCAGGCCTTTGGGCCCGAACAGCGCATACCAGATCGGAAAGACCAGGTCGGGGTAGCCCTGCTCGGCCAGGGTAGGCACATCGGGCAGGAAGGGCAGGCGCTTGCTGGAGGTCACAGCGATAGGTATCAACTGCCCGCTCTTGATGGGCTCGTCGAGCGCGCCCGAATAGCCCGGGGCTGAGAGTGTGACGCGCCCGGCGATGGTGTCCATCAGGGCCGGGGCTGCGCCTTTGTAGGGTACATGCAGCACCTTGATGCCGGCCTGGTGCGCGAACAGTGCAGGCGGCAGGTGGGTGGTGCCACCGACACCGGCCGAGCCATAGCTGACCGCGTCCGGACTTTTCTTGGCCAGGGCCACCAGATCGCTGACGCTGCGCAAGCCGCTGGCCTTGCTGACCACCATCACATGCGCCGAATCGGCCACGCCGCCAATCGGGGTGAAGTCGGTCACGTTAAAGGGCAGGGGGTTGTTGGGCGGCCGCACATTGGGGTAAATGGCCATGGAGTTCACCCCCATGTAGAGGGTGTAGCCGTCGGGCTTGGCGCGAAAGGCTTGCTCGGTGCCCACCACCCCGCCTGCGCCCAGGATGTTTTTGACCACCACCGCCTGGCCGAGCCGCTCGGTCAGGCGTTGGGCCATCACCCGTGCAACCGTATCGGTGGGGCCGCCCGCACTGACCGGGACGATGATCTCGATGGTTCTGTTCGGATAGCTTTGGGCCGCAGCCCAGGCAGGGATGGAAAGTGCAAGCGCAGCGAAGATCCTGCGGCTCAGGGCGTTCTTGGTCATGGTGGGTCTCCTTCTGTGTTGTTACATACCGATCAGGTCGGCGCGGTGCAAGATGCCGCTTTGGGCGCGCACTGTGGCCACGTCCACCAGCGAGCCGTCGAGCGCGATGGAGCCCAGGCCCTGCTCCAGCGCCTTGGCATAGGCGGCGGCCATGGCGCGCGCTTTGTCCACGTCAGCTTGCAGGGGGGTGTGCGCCTTGTTGGCTGGCTCGATCTGGCTGGGGTGTATGGCCCACTTGCCGACAAAGCCCATGATGGCGCCACGGCGCGCTTCAATTTCGTAGCCGGCGGCGTTGCGAAAGTCGGCGAAGGGGCCGTCGATCGCGTCTATGCCGGCGGCCCGCGCGGCGATCACCACTTTGTAGCGTGGGTAGTGCCAGAGGTCGCCCGGGTAGTCCTTGGAGCCCCAGATCTCTTTCTGGTCCATGCCCTGCGAGGCCGAGTAGTCGCCCATGCCCAAAATCAGGGCCTCCAGGCGCGGGCTGCAGCGGGCGATTTGCTCAACATTGATCAGGCCTTCGACCTCCTCGATCAAGACCTCCAGGCCGATCCGCTTTTTCAGCTTGAGCTTTAGCTCGAGCTGGTTGAGCAAGGTCTCGACGAAGTGCAGGTCACGCGGGTGGCGGACCTTGGGGATCATGATGACATCGAGGTTTTCGCGGGCACCTTCGACGACTTCGATGATGTCGTTGTAGCAGTATTCGGTCTCCACATCGTTGATGCGCACGCAGCGGGTTTTCTTGCCCCAGTCCAGCGTGTTCAGAGCGGTGACCACCTTGCCGCGCGCTTCGGCCTTGGCGCTGGGTGCGACCGCGTCTTCGAGGTCCAGAAAGACAAAGTCGGCCGCGCTGGCGGCGCCTTTGGCCATCATTTTTTCGCTGCTGCCGGGAACGGCGAGTTCGGAGCGGCGCAGCCGCTTGCTGGGAGGCAGGTGCATGGGAGCTTTCTCTGGTGAGGATGGAAAAATTAAAAAGGGCTCAGGCCTGCAGGCCGGCAGGGCGGCGCCGGATCAGCACGGTGCGCTGACCTTCAAAGACCTGCTCGTCTTTTTGGTTGAAGCCCAGATGACGGAAGACCACGACGCCAGCGTCAGGGCGGTCTGCATTGCGCTTGTCGAGCACCTCGGTGTAGGCATAGAGCGTGTCGCCGTGAAACACCATGGCTTTGAGACGTATGCCGGTGACACTCAATTCGGCCAGCGCGTTTTCAGCGGTGTCTTGGGCGGCCAGGCCTATGACCATCGAGGTGGTCAGGCCGCCAAAGTAGACCCGCTGACCGAAGGCGCCCTTGTTCATGGCGTGTTCGTTGAAGTGGCCTTGGGCGGTGTTCATCACCAGATGGGCGAACATCGTGTTGTCGATTTCGCCGATGGTCTTGCCGCGCGCATGGCGCAGCACTTGGCCGACTTGAAAGTCTTCAAAATAGTTGCTGGTGCCGGTCAGGGTGAGCGAGGTCATGGCAGTCCTTGATGGGTTCACGCGGCGTTCTTGCGCAGCACGAGGTTGGTGCGGCGAAAGTGGATCACCCGCTGGCCTTTGCGCAGACCCTCGGTATGCCAGGTCACGATGCCCTGGTCCTTGCGGCTCGACGAGTTGCGCCGGTCGACCACGGTGCTGCGCGCCACCAGGGTGTCACCGGGATACACCGGCTGTTCAAACACCATGTCGTCGACGCCCAGGAAGGCGCCGCCGAGCTCGCTCAGGTCTTCGGTGCTCAGCCCAAAGACCAGGTTGAACACCAGGTAGGGGTTGACTGGGCAGCGTTCGTAGCCCAGCGACTGGGCATGCTCCTGATTGAAATAGATCGGGTTGAAGTGCAGCGTCATCGTCGAGAAGAAGCTGTTGTCCGATTCGGTCAGGGTGCGGCCCCAGTGGTGCTCGAAAACCCGGCCGGGCTCGAAGTCTTCGAAGTAGCAGCCCTTGGGCAACAGGACCGCAGCCTGACGGATTTCGTCGGCGCTGCGCAGGGGAGTAGGTGGCATGGGTATTCGCTCTCTGGCCGTAAACGTCCGGACGTCTGAATGACTTAATCCTTTCATGGGCCAGCCGATTTGTCAACCGTGAGAAGTCACTCAGAGGGAAAACCCTCGTGACACGGTTTGAGCTTAGTCCAAACATCCGGACATTCAGACAACCGTATGTCATGGTTTGAAGCCCCGATGAAGATTGCGATCCTGGATGACATCTATGGGGTGGTGCGCACATTGCCCAGCGCCAGCCGCTCGCCGACCCTGCCCGATGTGCCTACCTTTGAGGAAGCGGGCGTGACCGGCTTTGCTGCCAACCCCTGGGCCGGCATCTTCGCGCCAGCGCGCACGCCGCAGGCGGTGGTCGAGCGCTTCAACAGCGAACTCAATGCCCTGCTCGCTTCCCCTGAGGTACGCGATAAGCTGGCCGGCATGGGCATCACCGCCACCCTGATCCGGCTCGATCAGTTTGCTGCTGAAATCCGGCGTGAGCTCGATGCCTGCGGTCCCATGCTCAAGCAGGCTAACATCCGGGCCGATTCGTCTTGAACCAGGATTGAGGCACCGTGCCAGTCACCCTTGAGAAAACCAGAAAGAAAGCGCCTACGAAGGCCGCTGCAGCACCGGCGCGCTCCCACCTGTCGCAGAGCACCACCCGTTATGAAATGTTTGCCAACTCCCTGGTGGCTGACATTGAGTCGGGCCGCTATCCGGTGGGCGCGCTGCTGCCGCCTGAGCCAGAGTTGTGCGCGCATTACGGCCTGAGCCGCCATACGGTGCGCGAAGGGGTGCGCAAGCTGGTGGACATGGGGCTGGTTTCGCGCCAGCAGGGGGTAGGTACCAAGGTGATTTCGGCCCAGGTCGGCCCCAACAACTTTTCCGCCGCCACCTCGCTGGAGGCCCTGTTCAGCTATGTAGGCGGCACCTATCTGGAAATCTATGAAGAAGGCTGGGTCAGTGCCGACGACCAGCTCGCCCGCCTGCTCGACTGCAAGGTGGGTCAGCGCTGGCTGAAGGTCAGCAGCTATCGCTACAAGCAAAACGACCAGCAGCCGCTGTCGCACACCGTGCTCTACATACCGCCGGCCTATGAGGGGATCCGGCAGTACCTTGGCGAGGTCAATCACCCGGTCTACCAGCTGATTGAAAAGCATTACGGTCACAAGGTGCAAGACCTGCAGATGGATGTCAGCGCCCTGTCGATTCCCACTGCGATGGCGCGCAAGCTGCAATGCCGCCCGAATTCACCCGGCTTGCTGGTGGTGCGCCGCTACCGGGGCGCCAATGACTCGGGACTGTCCAACTCGGTCAGCATCTACCCGCAGTCGCGCTTTCAGGTCTCGATCCGTTACCGGCTCAACTGGGCGGCCTGAGATCGGCTGCCTGAGGTCGATTGCATAAAGCCAGCGTGGGCAGGCCCGTTGTGCCGGCTTCATTGCTCAAGCGCCTTAAGCTGCGCAGCGCACCGCGCCGCTGGCCGTCAGTTGATCGATCTGCGCCGCCGTCATGCCCGCGGCCAGCAGCACCTCGCGGGTGTGCTCACCGAGCATAGGAGCCCGGGTACGGACGCTTCCCGGTGTTTCAGACATCTTGATCGGAACGCCTGCGATGGTGAGTTTTTTGCTGCTGTGCGGTTGCTCGACTTCGACCAGCATCTCGCGCGCGGCGAAGTAGGGGTCGGTGAAGATGTCCTGCGCGTCGTAGATCGGCCCGAAGGGCAATTGCCCGCCGAGCAGTTGCCGCAGCTGCTCCTTGGTGTGGGCGCTGGTAAAGGCGCCCAGCTCGGCCTTGAGCGCGGGGGCGTTGCGCACCCGGTCGTCGTTGCTGCGAAAACGGGGGTCTTCGGCCAACTCGGGCCGCCCCATGAGCTTGCACAGCTTGATCCAAAAGCCGTCGTTGGGGCTGCCGACCGTGACCCAACCGTCAGCCGCCGGGAATACCCCCATGGGGACGAACATCGGGTGGTGTGAACCCTGGGGCCTGGGGATCACACCGCTGATGGAGTATTGGTAGATCACGCGCTCGCAAAAGGCCAGCACGCCGTCGACCATGGCCACGTCAATGAATTGCCCACGCCCGGTGCGCTGCGCACGCATGACGGCAGCGAGCACGCCGAAGGCGCACAAGGTGGCCGGGATCAGATCGCCCACGCCGGGGCCCACCTTCATCGGCACGCCGTCCTCGGCGCCGGTCACGCCCATCATGCCGCCCATGGACTGAGACACCACGTCAAAGGCTGGCCAGTCGGTGTAGTCGTTGCTGGCGCTGCGCGGGTCGCCGAAGCCGCGGATGCAGGCGTACACCAAGCGGGGGTTGCGCTCGGCCAGCTTTTCATACGACAGCCCGAGCCTGTCGAGCACACCGGCCCGAAAGTTCTCGATCAGCACATCGGCCTTGTCGACCAGCGACAGCAGCACCTCCCGCCCTTGTTCGGACTTCAGATCGATGACCACGCCCTTTTTGTTGCGGTTGACGCTCTGGTAGTAGCCGCCCATATTGCGCACCTGATCGTCATCGCAGTAGGGGCCGAAGGCGCGGGTCATGTCGCCCTCGGGCGACTCGACCTTGATCACCTCGGCGCCATGGTCGGCCATGAGTTGTGCGCAAAATGGACCGGCGAGCATCTGCGTGAGGTCGAGCACCCGCAGGCCCTCGAGGGCGCCGGCCAGGCCAGCACTGGCAGATGAAGGTGCGGTGTCTGCCGAGGGCGGAACAGCGGTTCGATTCATTTAAACATCCGGATGTCTGTACGTCTGGACATCTTCACATGCGGGCCTGAGCTTGTCAAGGATGCTGGCCCGGGGGGCGGGCCGGGGCTTTCATGAAATCTAAGCGCCCCAGCGCCTAAAACTTGGACGATGCCCCAAGCCGTATCCTGCAAAGACTGCGCGATGCTAGGATTTGGCGATGCAGTCCTTCATTCGTCGCCGCGGTTTATTCGCTCTAGGCCTAGGCCTGAGTCCGTCCTCTGTGCCCCAATCCTGCGAAGGTGGAGATGGCGCCAAACCCTCACGGGCGCAGGCTCATCAGAGTGGTGCGCGGTGAGGGTGCCCGATCGAACGCCGGTGCTGGTGGGCGTGGGTGTGACGACCCAGCGCGAGGATGATTGGCGCCAAGCCAAGGAGCCGATGGGCCTGATGCTCGATGCGGTGCGCGCCGCCGGGCAGGACAGCGGTAGCGCATCGGCTTTGGCCGGCGCGCAATGGATTGCGGTGCCGCGTGGCCGGTGGACCTACACCAACCCGGCCGGTGCAATTGCCCGCGCGGTCGGCGCCCGCCAGGCCACCACGGTGCTTACCAGCGTCGGCGTGTTGCAGCAGACCCTGATTGGCGCGGCCTGCCAGCGCATTGCCGTAGGTGATGTACACACCGCTTTGGTGGCTGGATCGGACGCCGGATACCGTTTGCTGCGCGCTCAAATGTCCGGGCAAACTGCTGGTGAAGATACCGATCAGGGCACGCCCGATGAATACTGGGAGCCCGCCGAGGAATTGCGCCACCCGGTGGAGCGCCGCGCTGGCTTGAAAATGCCGGTGGGCTTATATGCACTGCTTGACAGCGCCTACCGCCATGCCCAGGGTTTGAGTGTGGCCGAGCATTGCGATGCGCTCGCGCGCCTTTATGCGGGCTTTAGCAAGGTTGCGGCGGCTAATCCGCATGCCTGGCTGCGGCAGGAGCTCGACGCCGATGCGATACGCGAGGCTTCGTCGCGTAACCCGATGCAGGCTTTTCCCTATACCCGCCTGCATTGCGCCAGCTGGAATGTGGATCAGGCCAGCGCGCTGCTTTTGTGCTCAGCGGGTCGGGCCCGCGACTTGGGCATAGACCCCGCGCGCTGGGTCTATCCCTGGGCTAGCACCGAGTCCAATCATATGCTGGCGTTGTCGGCTCGGGCGAGTTTGCATGACTGTGTGGGCGCCCGTGTCGCCGGTCGTGCTGCCATGGACAGCGCAGGCCTGGCTCCACAGGACTTGGATTTGGTCGAGCTCTACAGCTGCTTTCCGATCGCGGTCCTGTCGTACGCGCAGGCACTGGGGCTGAGCATGGAGCGCGAGCTCACGCTGACCGGGGGTATGTCGTTTGCTGGCGGCCCTTTCAACAACTATGAGTTCCAGAGCACTGCCCGTGCGGCCGAGCTGTTGCGCGCTGGCCGTGGCCGCAATGCTCTGGTGTCTTGCGTGTCGGGCATTCTGACCAAGCAGGGCTTTGGCCTATGGGGCATGACGCCACCACCGGATGATTTTTTTCATGCTGATCTGAGCGACCAGGTGGCTGCGCAGACCCAGGCCCGGGAGGTCGTCGATGGCTATACCGGGCCGGCGCGTGTGGCTGCCTGCACGGTGGTGCATGGCCGTGGCAAGACGCCGCGCGGTATCGTGCTGGTCGACCTGCCCGGGGGTCAACGCGCCTTGGCCACCACCGAGCAGGAAGGCTGGGTGGCACGGCTGCAGCAAGAAGAATGGGTGGGCCGTCAGGTGCAGGTGGCCGATCAGGCGCTGCTGCCCTGAGCGATGCCTCGCTGATCCGGACCACCGCCCGGTGCCCTTGCCAAAGGTCGGCGGGCGTCAGAGTGGCTCAGGTGCGGGTGTGGGTCCAGCCACCATCGATGACCAGGGTCGAGCCGACCACATAATCGCCGCCCCGTGAGGCCAGGTAAACCACCGCTGCCTCAATGTCTTCGGTCTGTCCGATGCGCCCGGCCGGCACCTGACTGGCCATGGCCTGCTCATGGTCTCGGGCCAGCACATTCATGTCGGAGGCGAAGGCGCCCGGTGCGATGCAGTTGACCACGATGCGCTCACCGACGAGCGCCAGCGCCAGGCGCTTGGTCAGGTGGATCAAGCCGGCTTTGCTGGCCGTATACGGGAAGGTTTCCCAGGCGGTGGTCGACAGGCCATCGATGGAGGCGATGTTGATCACCTTGGCGCAGCGCTGTTTGGCGCTCTCGCGCAGCAGGGGCAGCATCGCCTGGGTCAAAAAAAATGGCGCCTTCATGTTCAGATCGACCACCTTGTCCCAGCCATTTTCGGGAAAGCGCTCAAAGGGCGCGCTCCAAGCTGCACCGGCGTTATTGACCAGGATGTCCAGCCTGCTTTCGCGGCCCGCCAGGGTCTGCGCCAGCGTGCGCGCGCCTTCGACGGTGGCGATGTCGGCCGGCAGCGCATGGCAGGGCCCGAGGCTGGAGAGCTCGCGGGCGGTGGTCTCGCAGTCTTTTGCCTTGCGTGAGCAGATGTAGACGGTAGCACCATGCTTGAGCAGGCCACCGGCCATCATGCGGCCGATGCCGCGCGAGCCGCCGGTCACCAGGGCGATGCGGCCTTCGAGAGAGAAAACCTGTGTCATCAATTAGGGTGCGGGTGGCCAGGGTCCGAGCCAGCCCAGGCTGTTGGAAATTTCTTCAGCGGTGTTGCGCACTAGGCGGGCTATGGCGCCGAGCTGCGGTGCCATGCGCACGGTGGGCCCGCCGGCACTGACCGCCGCCATCACCCGTCCGTGGGCGTTGAAGATGGGCGCTGCCACCGACATCACCTGTGCGACGGTGCCGCTGTCGGTGGTGCTGACCTGCTCGCGCCTGACCTTGGCCAGCGCGCTCAGCAGGCTGCGTCGTGAGCCTACTGTCTTGGATGTGATTTTTTCGAATTGCACCCGACTGAGGATGGCCTCCAGATCGGGCTTGGGTAAATAGGCCAGCATCGCATGTCCGGTGCCAGTGGCGTAGGCGGGCTTGAGCGAGTCGCTCTGCACGCTAAATCGCAGCCAGTTGCCCGACTCCACCACCGACAGGTAGCGGCAATGCAGGCCGTCATCGGTGAGCACGGCCAGAAAGCTGGTTTCGCCGGTGCGGCGGCTAAGATTTTGCAGCTGCTCATGTGCGCATTGCGGAAAACTGCTGCGCGCGCTTTCGGCCATCTGGGCGCCCAGCGCGATAGAGGGTGCGCCGAGCTTGTACAGCCCCTGATCGAGTACCAGGTGGCCGCCGGCCTGCAGGGTCTTGAGCATGACGAACAAGCTGGTCTTGGGCACCCTGAGTGTCTGGCACAGCTGGGTCAGAGTGCAGCCCTGCGGGTGCTGGGCCAGATGTCCCAGCACCTGCAGCACCCGGACAATGGCGCGCGGGCCGCTGTTGGAGCCGTCCAGGCCTTGCAGCTCAAACATGGGCGGGGTTCAACGCATTATTCAGGCTGGATTCCGGCCAGCGCGAGGTTGCGGCCCCAGATGTCCAGCTGCCGCTTGACCAGCTCGGTAAAGGCCGGCGTGTCCGAGGGAGTCGGCTCTGCGCCCAGGGCGGTGATGCGCTCGCGCACCTCGGGCTTGGCCAGGCTGCGCGTCAGCGCGGTCGAGACCTTGCTGACCACCTCCTTGGGCAGCCCGGCCGGGCCGAACATGCCGGTCCAGGCGGCCAGGTCGAAGTCCTTCAGGCCCAGGGCTTCTTCCACGGTGGGCAACTCGGGCGCCAGGGCCGAGCGCTTGGCCGAGGTCACGGCCAGGGCGCGCAGGCGGCCCGATTGCAGGTGCGGCCGCGCCGATGCCAGATCGACCACCAGGAATTGAACCAGACCGGCCACCACATCATTGAGGGCGGGCGGACTGCTCTTGTAGGGCACGCCCACTGCGCCGAGCTGCTTGAGTCGGTTGATGGCCTCGCAGGGGATTTGCACCGTCGGCGTTCCGTAGGCGTAGGACATCTTGCCTCGGTTGTTCTGTGAATACGTCACCAGCTCCTGCGCGGTGCGGATCGGCAGGCTCGCATTGACCGCCAAAATAAAGGGGAAGTAGGCCACCCCGCCTATGGGCGTGAAGTCGGCGATCGGGTCGTAGGGCAGCTTCTTGAACAGGTGGGGGTTGACCGAATGCGTGGTGTTGGAGGTCAGCATCAGGGTGTAGCCGTCGGGTGCAGATTTGGCCACCGCGGTGGCGGCGATCTGCGCCGAGGCGCCGGGCCGGTTGTCTACCACGAAGGGCTGCCCCAGAGTCTGCCGCAATTCCTCGGCTATCAGGCGGCTGATGATGTCGGTGCCGCTGCCTGGCCCGAAGCCGATGATGATTTTCACCGGGCTCTGTGGGTAAGGCGCCTGGGCCGTGGCCAGGCCTGAAAGTGTGCCTGCGCTCAGGCCGGTGATCCATTGATTGAATTGACGACGTTGCATGGTATTTCCTCCAGTGGGGGGTGGGTTGAATAGGGCGGTACAGTCATTCATCTCGTGATGGGCTTTCATGTGGCGCACAGCACCGCGCCGCTGGCCACCAGGGCGTTGCGGCGGCTCTCTTCATAGCCCAGATCCTGCAGCACCTGCAGGCTGTGCTCGCCCAGGCGGGGCGCGGGCCGCACCCAGGGCAGTGCCTGGCCGTCGACCAGCCAGGGCAGTCGGACCAGCGGCACGCCCTCGGACTCGATGAAGGTCTGGCGCTCTTGCGCCATCGGGCCGCGCGCGGTCTGCTCCAGGCCGCTGACCCGGGTGACCGGCACACCCGCCTGGGTAAAACGGGCCACCCAGTTGTCGACGTCGTCGCTGGCCAGCCGCAGGCTGATCTCGGTCTCGAGTTCCTTGATATGGCGCGAGCGCAGCGCGACGGTCGCAAAGCGGGCATCGCTGGCCAGCTCGGGGGCTTGTAGTACCTTCACGACGGCCTCCCACAGTCGCTGGCTGGGCGCAGCCAGCATCAGCTCGCCGTCGCGGGTCGGGTAGCACTGGTAGGGCGCCGCAATCGGGTTGCCCGAGCCGGCCTTGGGCGGGCGCTGGCCGCTCATGCGCGCTGCGCTAGCCTGGTAGGGCACCACGCTGAAGGCGGTGTCGATGAGGGCGGTTTCCATGTGCTTGACCGCCTGACCCTGGCGACGCGCCATGATGGCGGCCAGGATGCCCATCGCGATCCATTGACCGGTGCCCAGATCGATCATCGATGGCGCGCAGCGGGTGGGCGGCATGCCCTCGTGGCCATTCATCTGCATGATGCCGGAATAGGCCTGCACCAGCGGGTCGTAGCCTGGCATGGCCTGGCCGGTGGGACCGGCGCCAAAGGCGCTGAGGTCGTAGTACAGCACCTGCGGATTGGCCCTGCGGGCGGCCTGCTCGCCGATGCCCACCCGGTCGGCCACGCCCGGACGCATGCTCTGTAGCACCACATCGCAGTGCGCCATCACATCCAGAGCCACCTGCACAGCCTCGGGAATTTTGAGGTCGAGCGCTAGGCCGCGCTTGCCGGCGCTCATGTGCCGGTGGGTCAGGCTCAGGCCATCGACGATGGGCGGCCAGGCGCGCGCGTCGTCGCCCTTGGGCGCTTCGATCTTAATCACATCCGCGCCCAGCTGGGCCAAGATCATGGTGGCAAATGGGCCGGCCATGTTGGAGCTGAAGTCGGCAATGCGCACGCCCTGGAGCGGGCGCAATGGGCCGATGTCAACGGGGCTGTCTTTGCTCATGAAAGTACTTTGTCCTCGCGCAATTTCTGCAGATCGGCCGGGCTGTAGCCCAGCGCGCTGACGATGGTGTCTGTATCGGCGCCTATACCCGGCGGCGCGCCGGCTGGGCCTGCCGGCGTGGCGCTGAAGTCCACCGGAGTGGCCACGCCATTGGCCGGCGCGTCGGCGCCGCTGGCCGCAGCCGGCTCGGCAGCATCGGGGACATGCACAAAGGCACCGGCGGCAATGGCCTGCGGATCGACGATGACCTCATCAATGGACTGCACCGGCGCCCACCAGACATCCTGCGCGCGAAAGATCTCTGCCCATTCGGCGCGGCTGCGCTGGGCCAGGGCGGCATCGAGCTCGGCCACCAGGGCCGGCGCATTGCGCCTCCGGTCGCGCGGCGTCTTGAAGCGCTCGTCATCCATCAGCGCCGTCAGGCCCAGGGCCGAGGCGATCGCTGGCCAGTGACGCTCCGACTGCGCGCCGACCAGCCAGAACCATTTGCCGTCGCCGGCGCAGTACAGATTCATCAAGGGGTTCTGCGGCTTGGTGCGCGGCGGAGGCGAGGCCGCGCGGCCCAGCCCGATGCGCGAGGACACATCCATGCCTATGCTGTAGATGCCGGTGCGCAGCAAGGAGGTAGCTACCAGCTGACCCTGGCCGCTGCGTTCGCGGTGAAACAGGGCCGCGCAGATGCCCGAGACCAGCGACAGCGCGCTGACGTTGTCGCCCAGGCCGCCGGGCAGGATGGGCGGCTGCCCGCCCGCAGGCGTGGCCCGCTCAGCCAGTCCGCTGCGGCCGGAGAAGGCGGCCATGTCATAGCCCGGCGCGTCGCTGTCGGGTCCTTGCAGGCCGTAGGCGGTCAGGCTGGCATAGATCAGGCGGTCGTAGCGGCTGCGCAGGCTGTCCGGATCCAGTCCGACGCGGGCCAGGAACTGCGGCCGCATGTTTGTGACGAAGACATCGGCGGTGGACAGCAGGCGCAGCATCAGCTCGCGCCCCTGCGCCTGATTGATATCGAGGGTCAGACTTTTTTTGCCGCGGTTGTAGAGCTCAAACGGCGGGCAGCGTGACTCTTTGGAGCCCGAGAGCGCAGCAAACAGGCTGCGCATCGGATCGCCGCCGGGCATCTCGACCTTGATCACCTCGGCGCCCCAGTCGGCGAGGATGCCGCCGGCCGCCGGGCCGGCCACCCACAGGCCCATCTCGACCACCCGCACCCCAGCCAGTGCACCGGGCGCCATCAGTGGGTCCTCCGGCCGCGAAACACCGGAGCTCGTTTTTCCATGAAGGCGCGCGGGCCTTCCTTGGCATCGTCCATGGCCGCGTTTTCCTTGGTGCACTGGGTCTCGATGGCAAAGGCCTCTTCCAGCGGCAGGCCGCTGGTGCGAACCATGACCTCCTTGGTTTTTTCCAGCGCCACCGGCGCGCCTAGGCTGACCTGTCGGGCCAACTCCATCGCCTTGTCCAGCACCTGCTCGGGCGGCACCACCCAGTTGACCAGGCCCATGGTTTGGGCCCGCTCGGCCGACACCGGCTCGCCCAGCATCAGCAGTTCCATCGCATGGGCCCAGGGCACTTGGCGCGGCATGCGCACCAGCGAGCCGCCGCTGGCAATCAGCCCGCGGCGCACCTCGGTGACGGCCAGTTTGGCCTGGCTGGACATGACCCTCAAGTCGGTGGCCAGCACCAGCTCGGCGCCGCCCGCATGGGCATGGCCGTTGATGGCCGCAATCACCGGCTTGAAGAAACGGGCGCCGCGCAGCAGGGCCCGGCCCAGCGCTTTTCGGTCGGCCGAGAATTTTTCTTCCCAGGGGCCGACCGGCGCACGGGTGCGCATCATCAAGGGGATGAGGCTGCCCATATCACCCCCGGCAGAAAACGCCTTGTCGCCGGCGCCTGTGATGACGATGGCCCGTACATCGTCGTCTTGCGCCACCTCGTCCCAGAAGGCGGCCAGCTTGACCACCATTTCGGGCGAGAAGGCATTGCGTTTTTCGGGCCGGTTGAGGGTGACCAGGGCCACCTCGCCGCGGCGTTCAACGATCAGGTCCGACATGGCTCTTGTCCCTGCTGCATGGCTCTGTTGCTTTCAAGAAATTGCTAGAACGCGCTCTTGCGCCAGCCGGCGCAGGCCTGGGTAATCGGCCTTGCCGCTAGGGCCACGGCCAATGGTCTCGACCACGATCAGGTGGCGCGGCACCTTGTGGCCGGCCAGGCGGCCGTGTGCATGGTTGGTGATTTCATCAAGCGAGAGCATCTGGCCGGGCTGCAGCTCGACCACCGCGCTGACGCTCTCGCCAAAGCGCTCATGCGGCACTCCGACCACGACCGCGTCGCGCACCTGGGGCAGCAGCTTGATGCATTCCTCCACCTCCTCCGGGAAGACTTTTTCGCCGCCGGTGTTGATGCTCACCGAGCCGCGACCGAGCAGGGCGATCGAGCCGTCGGCCTCCAGCCGCGCGTAGTCGCCTGGGATGGCATAGCGCACGCCGTCGATCACCGGAAAGGTGGCGGCGGTTTTTTCCGGATCGCCGTAATAGCCGAGCGGCACGTTGCCCCGCACCGCAATGCGGCCGATCTCGGGGCTGCCCGGCGGCAGGGGCCGGCCTTGCGCGTCGAGCACCACCGCATGCTTGCCGGGTTTGAACTGCGCGGCCTCGCCCCCGCGTTCGCGCGAGGAAATTGCCCGACCCATGCCGCTGGCTTCGCTGCTGTTGAGAAAGTCGACCAGCACTGCCGCCTTGGCATGCTGCAGCAGGCGCTGCTTGTTGGGCTGGCTCCACATCATGCCCGAGGAGGAGACGGCCTTGAGGCTGGCCAGCTTCCAGCGCCCGGGCTCGGCATCGAGCGCATCGACCATGGGCCGGCAAAACGCGTCGCCGACGATGCACAGTTCGCTCACTTGGCGCTCGTCCACGGCGTCCAGCAGTTCGTCCATCTGCAGTTGGCGGTGGGTGAGCGTGACCACCTTGCCACCGCGGTTGAGCACCGTCGATGCGAACACAAAGGCGGTGCCGTGCATCAGTGGCGCGGCGGGCAGTCCTACCGGCAGTTGGGCGCTGTTGCTTACCCGCTGGCGTACCAGCTCCATGTCGGCCTCGGGTGGGTCTGCGGTGGTGTTGGAGGCCATGTACAGGTCATGCTGCTGCCACATCACCCCGCGCGGATGGCCGGTGGTGCCGCCGGTGTAGATCAGGATCAGGTCGTCGCCCGAGCGGTCCCAGGCGGTGTGCGGCGGCTCGGGCAGCGGCTGGGCTTGGGCCTGCCAGGGGCTGGCCCAGACCGGGCAGTCGGAGACCTCACCGACGCACAGCCAGGCGCGCACCTTCGTGCAGCGGGCTCGGATATCTTCAATCGTGTGGCGCAGCGCCGCGTCGAAGACCACCACCGCAGCGTCGGCGTTGTCCCACAGCGAGTGCAGCTCGTTTTGGGTGTAGCGGTAATTGGTGTTCACCGGCACCAGCGAGGCCTTCAGGCATGCAAAGGCGGCCTGCATGTATTCAGGCCCGTTGTACATATACAGAGCCACTTTGTCCTGATGCTGGCAGCCAGCGGCCAGCAGCCAGGCCGCCACACCATTGGCGCCTTGGTCGAACTCGCCCCAGCTCTGGCTGCGCTGTCCATGCTGCTGTGCAATGGACTCGGGCTGCAGCATAGCAATCGTCTCCCAGACGTCGGCGAAATTCCAGCGCCGGGCTATGCCGGGGGCTGACGCTTTGGGTGTGGACAGAGCTGCAGCGAACATGGCCGGTATTCTGAATTAGATCAAACGAGTTCTGAATTCGGAATTTTTTCCTGTTGCCATTTTTCCTTTGATGCGCAGCGTAGATGGCGGATTTTCGGTCGAGACAGTTCCTCTTTCGGAACAAACAGACGGAAAGAAATAATGGTCCGCCAGTCAGCATCTGGCGCGCTTGCAGCGCTCGATCCCCGACGAGTTCGTACGGCGGCTGGTTGACTTCAGCAAGACCTTGCGTTTGGGCAATGGCCTGGATCCCGATGTTCAGCTGGGCCCGCTGATCTCGGGCAAGCAGCTCGACAAGGTGATGAACTATGTGAAGATCGGCGAGAAGGAAGGCGCCCAGTTGGCCGGCGGCGGGCAGCGCCTGGGTGGCGACCACGCCAAGGGTTATTTCATCGAGCCAACCGTTTTCAGCCAGGTCAACAACAGCATGACGATTGCGCGCGAGGAGATCTTCGGCCCGGTGGTCTCGGTGATTCCTTTTGACGGCATCGACGACGCGCTCAAGATGGCCAATGACACACCCTACGGCCTGGGCAGCGCGGTCTGGACCGAGAATTTGTCGACCGCCCTGCGCATGACCGACGGCATCAAGGCGGGGACCGTTTGGGTCAACTGCTACGGCTTGCTCGATCCCAGCATAGGCTTTGCCGGCTACAAGATGAGCGGCTACGGTAACAAGGGTGGCCCGCAGCATGTTGACGGCTTCCTCTACCAAAAAGTCGTCTACATCAAGAAGAGGTGAACGCAGGCGGCGCAGTGCAGCGCCGCCTGCGCTTGCGGGTCTGGCCTCAACCCACCTTGGCGTGCTTGCCGGTGAGCTGTGGCGTCAGGCCTTCCAGGCCCTTTTGGGTGCGCTCCAGGCGCGTCTCGCGCGACCAGGTGCGCTTGAGCTCGTCGCGCACATTGATTTGTAGCCGTCCCATGCCTTCGCATTCAAGCTCAACCAGATCGCCGTCCTGGAAGGACGACAGGCCGCGGTGGTTGGTGCCGGTGGCGATGATGTCGCCGGGTTCGAGGTCGTGTATGTGCGAGACCCATTCGACGCAACGCGGGATCTTGTGTGCCATGTCGTCGGTGTTGAAGTTCTGCTTGAGCTGGCCGTTGACCCAGAGTTTGATTTGCAGCTTTTGCGGGTCGGGCACTTCGTCGGCGGTCACCAGATAAGGCCCGATCGGCGCGAAGGTGGCACGCGACTTCATTTGATAGAACACATTGGTCGGCGGCACCACACCGCGGGCTGAGCCGTCGATGAAGTTGATGTAGCCGAACACATGGTCCATGGCATTGGCGGCTGACACCCGGCTGGTGGGCTTGCCGATCACCAGGCCCAGCTCGGCCTCACCCTCGAAGACCGAGGCCGGAAAATCGGGCAGCACCATGGTGTCGCCGTGGCCGATGATGCAGCCAGGGGACTTGTGAAAGGCGTTGATGGCCGCCGGCTCCTTGAGCGTGCCGTCTTCCATGTAGTTGACCGCCATGCATTCAATGTTGGTCGGCTTGGGCACCGGCGGGCGGATGCGCACCGAGCCTACTGGCACGCCGCTGCCGGCGGCCACAGCCGCTTCGATGCGCGGGCGCAGATCGGCAAAGTTGGCGATCACGCTGTTCATGCGGTCGCCCGGCCCGCTGTGCGGGATGTTGGCGATGACGGCTGTGACATCGACCACCTGGTCGCCCTTGAGCACGCCCAGTCGAAAGTCGTTGAAGTGCAGCAGTTTCATGGTGGAGTCTCCCCTTGTGGTGTGGTGTGGTGTGGATGAGGCTCGGGCCTTGACGCACAAACCCCTCGCGGAGCCAGATTGTGCCTTCATCGAGGGCTACACAAAATGCACATGAGCGCTTTCACCGACCTTGGAAATCGGTGCGGAGTTCCTGAGCGGCTCGCTCGGGCGGCGCTGCCGTAACGCTGCTTGCGCGACAGCGCCTTCAACGATCGGCCGCGAAAATGGTGGCCTTGGCACCATCGGCCTAAGGTACTACTGTCCCAGCCACAGCGATGGCAGATGAAGGAGCACATGCAAGACACACAACTTACCCGGCAAGAGCTGCATCACAGGCGCATCGATATGCGTGCCTGGCGCAGGAGTGATGGCTTGTTCGAGGTCGAGTCGCGTCTGACCGACCAAAAGTCAGCGGACTTTTTGCGTCCCCGCACCGATAAATTCGTCCCTGCGGGCCAGAGTCTGCATGACATGGGTATCAGGCTGGTCTTTGACGAGGACCTCACGGTCACCGCGGTGTCGACCTTCACTGACGCTGCGCCGGTTGACGACTGCTGGGACGGTGGCCACGCGCTGCAAGCCATGGTCGGGGTCAAGATGAGCAGCGGCTGGGGCAAGGAGGTGCGTGAGCGCGTATCCGGCGCGCGCAGCTGCACCCACCTCAGGGAGTTGCTCATGCCCATGGCCACGACGGCCTACCAGGCGATTGCCGGTCTGCGCAAGAACAGGCCTGAGCCCCTGGATGCATCCGGGCGCCCCAAAAAGATCGACAGCTGCTATGCCTACGGGGAAGAGCGCGAACTGGTGCTGAGGTTCTGGCCGGAGTTTTACCGGGGCAAGCGCAGATAGGGCGATGCGTCTGGCGTGTTTCGTTGGCGCCTTTCGGCCGCCCTTGTGTATAGTCGGCTCGCCGTTTCGGCCTGACCCTTCCCCCTTGCCAAATCACCATGGAAACTCCCATTCACTTCACCTCCAGCGGCCTCAAGCTCGCCGGTCTCTTATACATTCCTGATGACCTGCCGGCCGGTCAGCGTCGCGCTGCGGTGGTGGTCTTGCACGGTTTTGGTAGCAACAAGGATGGCGGCATTTCCATGGCCGCTTCGCAATTGTTTGCCGCTTTGGGGTACATCACGCTGCGCTTTGACATGCGGGGCTGCGGCCAGAGCGAAGGTCAACGCGGCAAGGTGATCTGCCTGGAGCAGGTGCAAGACACCCAGGCCGCGATCGATTTCTTGCAGGGCCGCCCCGAGGTGGACCCTGAGCGCATCGGCGTGATGGGCCACAGCTTTGGCGCGGCGGTGGCCATTTACACCGCCGGCGTCGACAAGCGGGTGGCCGCCTGCGTCTCCACCGGCGGCTGGGGCGACGGCGAGAAAAAATTCCGCAAGCAGCATGAAAGCGACGAGGCCTGGAAGAAGTTCACCGACATGATGGCCGAGGGTCGGCGCCGATTGGCCCGGGGCGAGACCATGATGGTGCCGCGCTACGACATCGTGCCGATACAACCCGGCCTGCGCAATCAGCTCGCCGCCGGCTCGATCACCGAGTTCCCCTACGAGGTGGTCGAGAGCATGTACAACTTTCGCGCCAACGAGGTGGTCGGCCAGATCGCGCCGCGCCCGCTCTTGCTGGTGCATCCTTCCAAGGACACGGTGACGCCCACCGAACAGTCCGTTGACCTCTTCGCCCACGCCGGCCAGCCCACCGACCTGCACCTGTTTGCCAACACCGACCATTTCATTTTGGGCGAGGGCAATGCGCTGGTGATCGACTTGGTGACCAGCTGGATGCAAAAGAACCTGCCCTTGGCTTGATGCCTTCTCTTTCCATCAACACTGGAGACTCCTATGCAGACAAATAAACGACTGAGCCTGAAGCAACTCGCGGTCGCGCTGATCGCTGGCTTGAGCCTGGGCGGCCAGGCCCTGGCCCAGACCGGCCCCTACCCCAATCGCCCGATTAAACTGGTGGTGCCCTTTGTGCCCGGTGGCACGCTCGATGTGGTGGCCCGCTTGCTGGCTCGGCAGCTGCAAGACAGCCTCAAGCAGCCGGTGGTGGTCGACAACCGCGCCGGCGCTGGCGGGGTGGTGGGCGTGGACCATGTGGCCAAGAGCCCGGCCGATGGCTACACCTTGGTGCTCAATGCCGCCACGCCCATGGTCACCGTGGTCAGCTTGCAGCCCACGCCGTATGACTTGTTTCGCGACATGGCGGCAGTGGCCCAGGTCAGCACCTTTGACTATGTGATGGCGGTCAACAGCAAGTCCAGCATCAACACAGTGCAGGATCTGGTGCAGCAGGCGCGCAAGCAGCCGGGCAAGCTCAACTATTCCAGCGCTGGCACGGGCTCGGGTCAGCACATGTATATGGAGCTGGCACGCAGCGCGGCTGGCATCCAGTTGCAGCACATTCCCTACAAGGGTAACGCGCCAGCCATCCAGGCGCTGCTGGCCGGCGAGGTCGACCTGATGTTCGACACCACCCTGGGCATGTTGCCGCAAGTGCAGTCCGGCCGCCTGCGCCCCCTGATGACCAGCAGCGCCAAGCCGCTGCAGGCCCTGCCCAATGTGCCGACCATGGACAGCCTGTTTCCGGGCTCGGGCATACAGGGCTGGCACGGCATCTTCGCCCCGGCAGGCACCCCCAAGGAGGTGGTCAATCTGCTGGCCGAGGCGATACGCAAGGTGATCGGCTCGGCAGAGACCAGCGCCAGATTGCGCGAGCTCGGCCTGGAGCCCTCCGACCTGGGGCCCGAGCGCTTTACTGAGGTGGTCAAGCGCGACCATGCGCGCTGGGGCAAGGTCATCCGCGACAACAACATCAAGGCCGACTGAAGGTCCCCGTCCTCTCCAATGCGACACCCATGACAGAACCTCAAAGCTGTGACCTGCTGGTCACCCACATCGACTGGCTGATCAGCGTGGACACCGAGCGGCGCGTCATTCGCGACGCGGCGCTGGCCGTCAAGGACGGCCTGTTCGTAGCCGTCGGCAAGAGCGCGGACCTGCTCGAGCGCTACCAGGCCAGCCGGGTGGTCAATGCCAGCGGCAGCGTGGTCACCCCGGGGATGATCGACAACCATCTGCATGCCTCGTTTCAGCTCTCGCGCGGCCTGGCCGACGAGGCCAATGCCCAGCAGTTTCTGTTCGAGCACATGTACCCCTACGAGGCGGCCAACACCCGCGAGGATGTGCAGGTCAGCTCGGCATTTGCTGCGCTTGAGTTGCTGCGCCATGGCGTGACCTGCTTTACCGATCCGGGCAACTACCACCCGGAGGCAACGATTGAAGCGGTGATGGGCACCGGCATGCGGCTGGTGGCTGCCTGCTCCTGCTTTGACAAGACCAAGTCGGTGATGGGGCTGCTGCCGGCCAGCATGATCGAGTCGACCGGTGCCTGCCTGGAAAAAACCGAGGCCCTGTTCGAACGCTATCTGGGCCAGCACCATGGCCGGCTCACCCTGTCGGCCTCCTTCAGGGGCATGAACAATGCCAGCGATGAGCTGATCACCGGCCTGAAAGATCTGGCCAACAAGCACCAGGTCAAGCTGCAGACCCATGCCTGCTTCAGCTACCAGACCCATGACGCCAGCGTGGCTGCATACGGCAAGCCCGAAATCGAGCGCCTGGAAGCCCTGGGCGTGCTCGACGAGAACATGATCCTGGTGCACTCGGGCTGGCTCGAACCGCAGGAACTGGCCCTGCTGGTCAAGCGCAAGCCCACCCTGGTGTGCAGCCCCTCTTCATCGCTGCACAACGGCTATGGCTATATCGCCGCGGGCAAGCACCCGGAGCTGATGGCCATGGGCGTCAACGTCAGCCTGGGCTCGGACCATGCGAGTTCGGGCGTGGTGGACATGGCGCAGGAGATGCGCATGGCCGCCTGCATGTACAAGGAAGTGCGCATGAACCCCCGGGTCATGCCGCCGGAGCTGGCCGTCGAGATGGCCACCATCAACGGCGCCAAGGGCGTGGGGCTGGCCCACCGCATCGGCTCGATTGAGGTGGGCAAGGAGGCCGACTTCGTGCTCTTCGATGCCACCCAGCCCGAATGGCAGCCGCTGTACAACCCGGTTTCCAACCTGGTCTACAGCGCCACTGGCAGCAGCGTCAAGCATGTCTTCATTGCCGGCGAGCAGGTCCTCAAGGACGGGCGCCTGACCCGCATCGACCATGACGCGCTGATGCGCGAGGTAGGTCAAGCGGCCGAGCGCATCGCAGGCCGGCTCGACATGAAGAAGCTGCTCAAGGGGCTGTGGCCGGTGACTTAGGCTGAGCCCGCGGGGCAGCAGGCCTTGGGCATCATCGGCGGTTTATCCTGAGGTGGCCGTATTACAATGTAATATTAAGCCATTCCCATTCAGAGAAGTCCCATGAGCACATTGACCGTTCGTCTGAGCGATGTTGAAGATCAGGCTCTCAAATTGGCCTGCGAGCAGTCCGGCAAGAGCAAGAGCGAAGTGGTGCGCGAACTCCTGTCCGATTCATTGAAAACCTACCGTCTGCGCCAGGCCTTGCAGCAGGCCCATGCGGAGCTGAGTGCATCGGCGCGGCAGTCGGGCTGGTTGACCGAGGACGACATCTTGCAGGATGTTCGGTGAAGGTTTTTCTGGACACCAATGTCTGGTTGTCCGCTACCGTGTTTGCGGGCCTGTGCGAGGCCATCGTGCTCGAGAGCCATCAACGCCATCGCTTGCTGACGACCCGCTTGGTCCAGCAGGAGGCCCACGCGGTGCTGCGCCGTAAATTTCCCCATCTCAGCCATGCACCGGCGCTGTTCGATGCGGTTTGGTCGCAGGCTGAGTGTGTGGCGGATGTGGATGAGCCTGCCAAGGACAACGACGCCCGGCTGGTGCGCGCTGCGCAAGCGGCAGGCGCTGCGGTGTTCGTCACCGGCGACCGGCGCGTCCTAAGCTGGGGCCCGGAGTCAGGAGCGCTGCAGATCCTGAGCCCGCGTCAAGCCTGGTTGCTGTTGTCTGGGCAGGCGCAGTAGAGCCAGGAGGGGCGCAGCCCTCGGCGTAATGCGCCATTCTTTCCTCCCCCTGAAGGGAGAGGGTCAAGACAAGTCAGCCTTGCTCAGCCCACACTTCCATCGCCAGACCGCCGCAGCACCCGCCCCGGCAATGCCCCAGTGTGCTGGGTCTGATCGATCACCACCACGCCATTGACCAGCACCGTCGTGCGATCGCCGGCCGGATAGCGGTGTGGGTCCTCATAGGTCGACAGGTCCAAAAACACATCCGGCTCGAACAGCGTCACATCGGCGCACAGGCCCACGCGCAGCAGGCCGCGGTCGCGCAGGCGCAGGGCTCGGGCGGTCGCGCCGGTCATCTTGAAGATGGCCTGCTGCAAGCTGCTGACCCGTTCGCGGTGCACATAGCGGCCCAGGACCCGGGGGAAAGTGCCGTAAAACCGGGGATGCGGCATGCCCTGGCTGACAGTGCCGTAATCGGCCACGCAATTGCCGTCGGAGCCGACCAGGGCCTGCGGCGAGCGCAGCAAGGTGCGCACATCCTCCTCTGAGATCGAAGTGACCAGCACGCGGGTGCCGCCACGGTCTTCGATGAGGAAGTCGCACAGCGCGTCAATCGGCCCGATGCCGCGCTCGGCCGCCAGTGCCGCAATGGTCTTGCCCGCATGCTGGGGCAGGAGGGGCGTGATCGAGATGCGGATCGCCTCCCAGGATTCGATGCGCCCCCAGTTGTTCAAGCCGTCGCGCTCAATGTCCTGCGCGATGCGCACGCGCGTCTCGGGCAGTGCCAGGCGCGCCAGCATGGCCTCGACACCACCGGCCTGCACCCACTGCGGCAGGATGTTTTTCAGCGGGTTGCTGCCGGCCGTGTAGGGGTAGGCGTCGCAGTCGATGTCCACGCCCTGCTCGCGCGCGGCTTGCATGCGTTCGAGCGCAGTGGCGGTCTGGCCCCAGTTGTCCAGGCCCGAGCATTTGAAGTGCACCACCTGCACATGGACCTTGCAGGCACGGCCTATGTCTATGGCCTCTTGCAGCGCTGCCAGCACCCCATTGGATTCATCGCGCAGGTGGGTGAAGTAAGCGCCCCGGCAGGGTTCGAGCTGGCGCACCAGGCGCAGCATTTCTTCAGGCTGCGCATAAGAGCCCGGCGAGGTGAACAGGCCGCTCGACAGCCCGAGTGCGCCAGCCTGCAGGCCTTCGTTTAGCAGATCGACCATGGCCTGCATCTCGGCTTCGGTCGGTTGGCGCTGGGCCATGCCCATGACCATCAGGCGCAAGGTGTTGTGCCCAACCAGCATGCCCGCGTTGACCGCAGTGGCCGGGAAGCTGTCGAGGTACTGCCCAAAACCCATTTCGCGAAACGGCAGCCAGGGCGCGCTGGGTTTGAGGTAGTCGGCCAGCAGTTCGACCTTGCCGGGCAGGCAGGGCGCGACCGAAAAACCGCAGTGGCCGATGATCTCGGTGGTCACTCCTTGGCGCAGCTTGCTCTCGGCCTTGGGGTTGATCGGCAGGGTGAAGTCTGAATGGGTCTTGATGTCGATGAAGCCCGGCGCCACCGCCAGGCCTCGGGCGTCAATGGTGCGCGTGGCCGAGACCGTGAGCTCTGGGGCAATGGCCACGATGCGGCCGTCTGCAATCGCCACATCGGCAACAAAGCCCGGCGAGCCGCTGCCGTCATAGACGGTGCCGCTGCGAATGAGGATGTCGCAGTTCACGGGGTCCACCCTCTCATCAACCTAATGGGCCGAGAAAGACCTCGCCCATCAGGCTGTCGGTCTGCGCATCGATGTCCTCGGGCCAGGCCGCCGGATCGCTGGGCCACTGGCGCCGCTGTTCGGCTGGCCGGGGCTGGCCGCTCCAGCCGATCTGCTCGATTTCCCAATACAGCTGCACTGCATTGCCGTCGGGGTCGCGCAGCCAGACATGGTGACCCAGCCCAGGTGAGAGCGCCTGCGGCAGCAGCCAGGGTGTGTAGCCCGCCTGGCCCAAAAACGCCACCGCTGCGCGCAGCTGCGCATAGCTGCCCAGTTGCAGGCCAAAGCCCAGCAGGCTGCGCTCATGGCCCAGGCCGAGGGCGCCGCGCAGGGCCTCGGGGTAGAGCGCGAGCGCATGGTGCTCGGTGTTGGCGCGAAGGAAGTAGCAGCGCTGGCCCATGATCTCGACGCTTTCGGTCAAAGCCAGGCCCAGGGTGTCCCGGTAAAAACCCACCGCTGCCTCGATGTCTTCAACCAGCAGGCGCACCGGCCCGATGCGGGTGATCTTGAAGGGCCGCGCCAGCAGCACGCCGCCCACGTCATGGGTCTCTGGCCAATCGGTGCCGCGCCGGCAGCCCGCATCGCTGGCCACGCCCTGGGCCAGCGCCTGGTTGACCTCTGCGTATTCAGAGCGGTGCGGCAGTTCGGGCGGCTGCATATAGCGTATGCCGTGCATGGCCATGGGCTTGGAATAACCCGACCAGCCGACCTGCTCGATGCCGTAGTAGAGCTCGTTGATATGGCCTTGCGGATCGGCCGGGTAGATGTGCCAGTTCGAGCCCGGCGTATCGCGGCCTGAGCGCATGATCTTGCAGCCGCGTGATTCAAACCAGCCCATGCCCTGGACCACCTCGCGCAGGCTGCCCACCTGCCAGGTGATCTGGTTGACGTTGAGCCTGGGGTGGGCGCCGTAGTGCGGGTTGCTGGCGTGCATGGCCGCTTGCGGGAATAAGACAAAAGAATGATGGTCGGTGCCGTGGCGGGTGAAATAGCCGACGGTGGGCCCGACCTGGGCCTTGAGTTCGGCCGGCACACGCGGGCCGAAGTCGAGTTCGTCGGAGATCTCCAGTCCCAGCAGTCGGCCATAAAAGTCCATGGCCCGCTCCACCGAGGCCACGTTAATGCCAAAGTGCCCAAGGCGGCGCACTTGAAAAGGGCGGGCCAGGCGCAGGCCGTCCACCACGGCAGTCGTCGTATCGCGAGAGGTCATGCTTGCTCAATAAGAAATAGGGGCAAGCCGCGCGGACATCGCAGCGGCCATGCCTTATCCTACCCGCTTCGCTCTTTTATTCATCGCCACCGACTCGCCATGCCCGCACGACACTCCTTCAAACCGCACGGCGTGATCCCCGCCGTCTTGCTGCCCTTCTTCGACGACTTGAGCATCGACGAGGCAAGTTTTCGCTCGCACCTGCGCGATGTGGCCAGCGTGCCGGGCATCAGTGCGATCACCATCAACGCCCACTCCACCGAAGCGGGCTCCTGCACCTTCGAGGAGCAAAAGCGGGTGCTGGCCATCACCCAGGACGAAGTCGGCGAGCGCCTGCCCATCGTCAACGGCATTTATTGCGACGGCAGCCTAGAGGCGCAGCGCCTGGCGCGCATGGCCGATGAGGGCGGCGCCTCGGCCCTGCTGGTGTTTCCTTCCGGAATCACCACCTTCGGCCAGCGACCGGAAATGGCCATTGAGCATTTCAAGCGCATCGCCGCGGTGACCGACCTGCCGCTGATCGTCTTCCAATACAACCCGGCCGGCGGCCAGGGCTACCCGCTGGCGACCTTGCTGCGCATGGTCGATGAGGTGCCGACGATTGCGGCCATCAAGGACTGGAGCGGCGGCGCGCAGCTGGCCGACCGGCAGATCCGCGCGCTGCAAAGCCGTGAGCGGCCGGTCAATGTGCTGAGCACGCACAGTGCTTGGCTGTTCAGCTCTCTGGTGCTCGGTTGCAAGGGCTTGCTCTCGGGCAGTGGCTCGGTGATCGCCGATCTGCAGGCGCAGCTGTTCCGCGCGGTGCAAAACAAGGATCTGGCGCTGGCCCAGCAGATTCACGATCGCATCTATCACACCGCCGAGGTGTTCTACAGCGACCCCTTCGTTGACATGCACAACCGCATGAAGGAGGCGCTGGTGCTCATGGGCAAGCTGCCCCGAGCGGTGGTGCGACCACCGCTGGTCAAAATCCCGGCCGACGAGATCGAGCGCATCCGCCGCGCGCTGATTGCTGCTGGCCTGCTGCCTGCGTGAACCCTTCTGCAATAACCGGAGTTCTTGTCATGACCTTTTCAACTGCGTTTTCCTCGGCCCGTCGCGCTCTGCTTGGCGCCACGGCCGGCCTCGCCGCTATGGGCGCGCTGAGCGCCTCATCGGCCTGGGCCCAGGCGCCTGCGGGCTATCCGGCCCGCCCACTCACCCTGGTCTGCCCTTTTGCCGCTGGCGGCTCGGCCGACATCATGGCGCGGCTGCTGGCGCAAAAGCTCAGTGAGGCCATAGGCAATCCGGTGGTGGTTGAAAACCGGCCCGGCGCCGGCGGTCTGGTGGGCGCAGCGGCGGTGGCGCGGGCCAGACCCGACGGCCACACCCTGTTGCTGGTCACCGGCGCCTACCCGGCCGCAGCCGCACTGGCCACCACTGCGTCCTTTGACTACCTCAAGGACGTCAGCATGATCTCCATGGTGACCTCCTATCCCTTCATCATCAATGTGCCGGCCCAGTCGCCGTTCAAGACCTTCGCTGAGTTTGTGGCCCATGCCAAAAAGAACCCGGGCGTCTTGAACTACGCCAGCTCGGGGGTGGGATCGATCGGCCATCTGTCGGCCGAGTTGATGAACGCCATGGCCGGCATCGAGACAGTGCACATCCCGACCAAAGGCGGCAACACCGCCCTGAGCGAAGCCCTGGCCGGCCGGGTCGACTACCTGTTCGAGGCGCCCACCCTCTCGCTCAATTTCATCAAGACCGGCAAGCTGCGTGCGCTGGCGGCCACTGGGCGCGAGCGTTACAAGCCCATGCCCGAGTTAGCCAACGTCAGTGAGTCGCTGCCTGGCTACGAGGTTTTCTCTTTCATCGGCCTGGGTACCACTGGCGGTAGCCCCGATGCAGTGGTGCAGTACCTCAATGCGCAGATGCGCAAGGTGCTCGAGCAGCCCGATATGGCGCGCCGTCTGCTCGAATTGGGCGGCGAGCCGCAGAGCAGTTCGGCCGAAGAGATGAACCGCTTTGTGGCCGCCGAATTGCGCAAGTGGCGCCAGGTGATTGATTCACGCAAGATCGAGCGGCAATGAGCGAAGCAGCAGCGGTGCAGGCCCAGCGCCTGCAAGATTTTGTTCAAGCCCTGTTTGTGCATGCCGGGCTGTCAGCGCAGGCCGCCAACGATGTGGCCCGCGCCCTGATCTGGGCCGACCTGCGCGGTATCGACACCCACGGCGTGAGCCGGGTGGCGTTTTATCTGAACTTCATGCAAAAGGGCGTGATCAAGGTGCAGCCGCAGCGGCGCGTGCTGCATGAAACGCCAGCGGTGCAGGTGTTTGACGCCGACGCCAGCGCTGGCGCGGTGGCCATGTTCCATGCGGCCGAGCAGGCCGCGCTCAAGGCGCGTGCCCTGGGCCTGGGCCTGGTGATGGTGCGCGGCACCACCCACACCGGGGCCCTGGGCTGCTACACCCAGGCCCTGGCCCGGCAGGGCATGGTGGGCATTGCGCTGGCCGCTTCGATTCCGCTGATGGCCTATCACGGCGCCAAGGCGGCTGGCGTGTCGACCGCACCGCTGTCCATTGCTGTGCCGGGTGCTGCCGACGAGCCCTTGATTCTGGACATGGCCAGTGGCGCGATGTCCATGGGCCAGCTGCGCGCCGCCAAGCAAAGCGGCACGCCGCTGCCCGCTGGCCTGGCGCTGAGCGAGCAGGGCGAGCCCACCACCGACCCGCAGCAAGCCAGCATCGTGCTGCCTATGGCCGGGCCCAAGGGCTCGGGCTTGGCGCTGATGTTTGAGCTGCTGTGCTCCCTGGTGGTGGGTAACCCCATCATTGCCGATTTCCTCAGCGACAAGCCGGGCGGGCGCAAGCACCGGCAGAACGCCTGGCTGCTGGCCATCGACATCAGCCGCTTCGGCGATGTGGCGCATTACCAGCAGGAGCTTGCTCGCACCGTGGCCGCATTGGCCGGCTTGCCGGCCAGTGTCCCGGGCGAGCCCGTGCGCATGCCCGGTGACCGGGGTCTGCAATGCCAGGCCGAGCGCCTGCGCGATGGCATACCGCTGCCGGCGGCGCTGTGCAAGGAGTTGGCCGCCTGCGCACGGCCCGAGGGTCTGGCCCTGCCTTGGTAGGGCCTTGCCTGCGCTTGTTGCGTTTTTAAAGGGCCTCATTTGAGCGACACGGCTGATTTTTCTTTCACCGGCCAAGGCCTGCGGCAGGCGCTGGCACAGGCCCACCTGCCAGCCCTGATGCCGGCGATTGCCTGCCTGACCGGCGATTTGTCGGCGCTCGATCCCGCCTGGCAGCCTGATCTGGCCGACCAGGCCCAGCGCCCGCAGGCGCAAGGCGGCTTGTCGGCCCAAGCCCAGCAGCTGGCGCGCGAGCGGGCTGAACTGTTGCTCAGCCGCTGGCAGGCCCAGGGGTGTCCGAGCGCGCCCCAGTTGCCCCTGCCGGTGCTCCAGCAGATCATGGGTTTTGTCACCGGCGCGGTAGACCCGCAGGTGGCAGACCTGCTCCTGCACGAACTGGGCATGGCCGTACCGGTGGGCGAGGGCGTGGGCGTGCCCGAGCGCCTGGGTCTACCGGCCGACTTTCAGGTGGTGGTCATCGGTGCCGGCATGTCGGGTCTGGTGTCCTCCTGGCATCTGCAGCGGCTGGGCATTGCCCACACGGTGCTGGAGCGCCAAGCCGAGATCGGCGGCGTCTGGGTTGAGAACCACTACCCTGGCGCCAGGCTCGATACCAGCAACTTCTGCTACAGCTACTCCTTCGCACAGGATGCGGGCTGGCGCCATTTTTTCTCGCCGCGCGACGAAGTTCAGCGCTACTTCCAGGAGCTCGCCGCCAAGCGAGGTCTGCTCAGGCATATTCAGCTGAGCACCGAAGTGCAGTCCCTGCGCTACGACGAGGCCCAGTGCTTGTGGCACATCGACATCGTGCAGGGCGGGCAGCGGCGCAGCTTGCGCGCCCATGCGGTCATCAGCGCGGTCGGCCAGCTCAACAAGCCGCGCCTGCCCGACATTGAAGGGCGCGAACGCTTTACCGGCCCCGCCTGGCATACCGCCCGCTGGCGCCATGATGTACCGCTCAAGGGCTTGCGGGTCGGCGTCATTGGCACTGGGGCCAGCGCCTTTCAGGTGATCCCACGCATCGCGGGTGAGGTGCAGTCGCTCACTGTGTTTCAGCGCACGCCGCCTTGGGTGATCAAGACACCGGCCTACAACCAGGAGCTGCCGGCCGGCCTGCACTGGCTGCTCGCCAGCCTGCCGGGCTACAACGCCTGGTACCGCTTTGAGCAGTTCTGGGTGGCGGTTGAAGGCCGCCGGCGCTATTCGGTGGTCGATCCCGATTGGCAGCAAGCGGGCTCGGTGTCGGCGCTCAACCAGCAGCTGCGCCAAATGCTCGAGGCCGAGCTCGACCAGGCCTACGCTGGTCGGCCCGATCTGCGCCGGCTCATGACGCCCGACTATCCGCCTTACGGCAAACGCATGCTGCGTGACGACGGCACCTGGTCGGATGCTCTAAAACGCAGCAATGTGACCGTGGTCAGCGAGCCGATTGCGCGCATCACTGAAAGCGCGGTGGTTTGCCGTGGCGGCAGCGTGCATGAGCTCGACGTGATCATCTACGGCACCGGCTTTCATGCCTCGCAGTTCCTCAATTCGCTGCAGGTCACAGGCCGTGGCGGCGTCGATTTGCATGCGCAGTGGGGCGTGGACGCGCAGGCCTATCAAGGCGTGTGCGTGCCCAATTTTCCCAATCTCTTCATGCTCTACGGGCCCAACACCAACCTGATCACCAATGGCAGCCTGGTGCTGTTTTCCGAGATTGAGATTGAATACATCCTTCGCTGCTTGGCGAGTCTGGGGCAGCGCGGTGCGCGTGCGATGGAAGTCAGCGCAGCGGCCAGTCAGCGCTATGACGAGCGGATCGATGCCCAGACCCGGCGCATGGCTTACGGCGTCGACGGGGTGAGCAACTGGTACAAATCGGCCACCGGTCGGGTGACGCAGAACTGGCCGTTCAGCACGGTGGACTTCTGGCGCCAGATGCAGTTGGTTAAGACCGAAGATTTCTCATTCTGGCCCTGAGTCGTACACGGACATGACCCGAAACTACATAAGGGCTTGCCCGTGCACAGCCACCCTGGATCGGGCTTCGGTTAGATTTGATCGTTTTGTCATCAACGAAGGTCTCTTCATGAAGCGTTTTGTTCTGGGCCAAAGTCTGATCGCTTTTTTTCTGCTGCTCGGGCTCGGCATGCCGGCATTTGGGCAAGCTTTTCCCAACAAGGCCATCACCTTGGTAGTGCCTGCGCCACCGGGCGGCGTGGTGGATGCGACCGGTCGGCTTCTGGGCGAGGCCATGTCGCGCCAACTCGGCCAACCGGTGGTGATTGATAACCGCGGTGGCGCCAGCGGCAACATCGGCTACAGCCATGCTGCACGGGCTTCGGCCGATGGCTACACCTTGCTAACCTCCTACTCCGCTTTCCATTTGGGCAACCCCTCGCTGTTTCCCAAGCCGGGCTGGGCCCAGAGCGATTTTGTCCCCATCGCCATGGCCGCTGCGGCGACCAATGTGATTGCAGTGCATCCTTCGATACCCGCCAACACCCTGGGGGAGCTGATCGCTTATCTGAGGAGCAACCCGGACAAGGTGTCCTACGCATCACAAGGCTCGGGCTCCTTGGCCCATGTTGGCACTGAGATCTTCAAGGCCCAGACCGCCACCAGCATGGTGCATGTGCCTTACAGAGGCTCGGGTCCTGCTATCCAGGACATGCTCTCCGGCCAGGTGCAGTTGTTCATCACCACCCCGCCTTCGGTGATGCAGCACATCCAGGCCGGCAAACTCAAGGGCATTGCGGTAACAGGAAAGACGCGTCACCCCGGACTGCCGCAGGTACCGACCACTGCCGAGGCGGGGCTGCCTGGCTTTGAGTTGGAAGGCTGGGTGGCTTTGTTTGCCCCGGCGGGTACTCCGGCCGAAGCGGTCAGCCGCTTGGCTTCGGCAGTCAAGTCCTCGGTGGAGACGCCGGAAGTCATCGCCAAGGCCAGGGCGGCTGGGCTCGAGATACGCTACCTTCCTCCCGCTGCCCTGCAGGAATTGGTTCGCGCAGAGACTGCCGGCTGGGCCACTACCATCAAGAGCGCCAATATTTCGGTGCAATGAGTGTTTGAAACAAGATCTGGCTATTTTGGGTGCCGGCGCAGCCGGCATGTTCGTGGCGCTCGCTGCGCAGGCGCGCGGCTTGCGCGTGGCCCTGATCGAGCCTCGGGCCGACCTGCCCAATAACCTGGCCATCAGCGGTGGGCTGCTGCCGGTGGCAGGTTCTGCCTTGCAGCGTGCAGCCGGTGTGTCAGACAGCCCCGAGGCCTGGCTGGCCGACTTGCGCCAATTTGCTCCGGGCATGGTCAATGAACAGATTGCCGAGGCTGTGGCGCTGGCCTTGCCCGCAGCCTGCGACTTTTTGCAGGCCCAGTGCGCCGCGCCGCTGCGCTTTCTGCCCGATATGGTGGCCCCCGGCCATGGCCAGCGACGCTTTCACAGTGTGCAGCCGGCCTCAGGCCTGGCACTGCATCAGTGGTTGCGCCAGGCGGTGCGCAGCGCGCCGGGCATCAGTTGGTTGGAAGCCAGTGCCGAGGTCGAGCGCAGCGGTGTCGGCTTTGAGTTAAGCAGTCCTCAGGGTCTGTTTGCTGATTTGCGAGCTGATCAACTGGTGCTGGCGGGCGGCGGCTTTGGCGCCAATACGGCCATGGTTGCGCAGTACATCCCCGGCATGGGTGGGGCGCTGCACAACGGCTCGGCCACCAACGACGGCAGCACCATCGCCCTGGGTCTGCGCTGGGGCGCGCAGCTCTGGGGCATGGATGGCTATCAGGGCCAGGGCCATACCAACCCGGGCGGCGTCACCCGGCTGGGCATGGGCATCCCCTCGCTGGGCGGCATTCTGGTCAACCGTGAGGGACGGCGCTTCGTGGCCGAAGACATCGGCCCTTCGGCGCTCGCGCCCCAGGTGCTGGCGCAAAGCGGCGGTATCGCGCTGGAGCTGTTTGACCAGGCCATTGAAGACCAGTTGGGCAACCACTCGGCCTATCAGCAGGCGCGGCAGGCTGGCTGCGTGATGAGTGCGCAGACCCTGCCTGAATTGGCGGCATTGGCTGGCATAGACCCAGCGGTGCTACAGCACACTTTGGATGAGGTGGCCGCTTGCGCGCAAGGGCAAGCCGACCGCCTGGGTCGGCGCTCATTTGCCCGCGTGCTTGGCGCGCCCTGGAGGGCGTCCTGGGTGACCGGGGCGCTCTCGCACACCCAGGGCGGTCTGCTCACCGATGCCCATGGCGCGGTGCTGCACGAAAGTGGTCAGCGCCTACCTGGCGTGTTCTCGGCTGGCGGCTGCGCGGCCGGCCTGTCGGGCCGGGGCGCCGACGGTTATCTGCCCGGCAACGGTCTGGCGCAGGCCTTTGGTCTGGGCTGGCGGGTGGCGCAGGCTTTGTGCTGATTGCGCCGAGCATGTGCGGGGGTCACAGCCCTTGTTCGGGCAACTCGATCAGAGCGCGCGGCAGGCTCCAGGCCGGCTCGGCGCCATGTTCGGTGATGAGGAACTGGTCTTCGATGATGAAGCCGCCTTCGCCGTCGACATACACCGGCGTCTCAAAGGCCAGCACCATGCCCGCCTCGATAGCCTCATGGGCCTGCGCGGCAATGAAGGGCGGCACCTCGCAAAACGTGTCATGGCCCAGGCTGTGGCCGTAGTGGCCACGGCTAAAGCCAGCAAAGCCGGCCTTGTGGATGGCACGCGTGGCGCGGGCATGCACATCGCTGAGCAGATGGCCGGGCTTGAGCACTTCGATGCCAGCAGCAAAAGCGTCTTCCAGGGCCTGCATGATCTGGCGGGTGCGGGGCCTGGCCTTGCCCAGCACATAGGTGCGGCCGCTGTCTGAGCTATAGCCCTCGATCAGGCAGCCGACATCGAACTTGAGCACATCGCCCGTAGCGATCTGCCCGCCCCCTTGCCAGGGCAGCGGTCCCACCGTGGTGTATTCCCATTGGCCGGACAGGCGCACGCCCCGGCGCTGCACCTCGGCGGCCACGCCGTCCTTCCAGGCTTGCGCAATCGCATCGCGGTGCATGCCGGTGCGCACGCTGGCCACCGCGCGGCGCATGCCGGCTTCGGCCAAGGCCGCGGCCTGCTGCAGCAAAGCGATTTCACGCGCGCTTTTGACCGCCTTGATGCGGGCGATCACCGCGCTGGCATCGACCCAGCGCAGCCCGGGCAGGACCTCCTGCAGCAGGGCAAAGTCGCTGGCTGGCCAGAAGTCCAGGTCCAGCCCGATGCGCGCATCGGCCAGGCCCCGCTCGCGCAGCAGGACACCGAGTTGCTCGAAGGAGCGGCGAGCATCAAAGGCCGCAGGCCGGGCAAAACCGGCGGGCCGGCCATCGGCCCGCCAAGCGCGCTGCATCAACTCGGCCGCGCCTTCGCTGCTGTCCAGCCAGGGGCGGATGTCGGCGGTTTCGACCCAGTCGCTGTGGGTCAGTACCTGCGCCTGGCCCAAGGCGCGCCGTGCATGCGGGGCAAACAACTCGGTGGCCACCGCCGCAATCGGCTCGCCAGCGGCCGCTGGCACCAAGGCCAGGGCCGAGCCTGCGCGTCGAAAGAAAGAGGCCACGCCCGGCGGCGCGCCGGTGGCCCAGGCAAAGCTTTCGGGCTTGGCAAGTACCAGGGCGTCGATGGCGGCCTCGCGCAGCAATCGCTGGGCGCGTTGGCGTGGCACGTCACTCATGGCCAGGGCTCCTATTTGCCGTAAGACAGGGTGGGCAGCCAGGTGGCGATGTCCGGCACCAGGGTCAGCAGCAGCACGCCCAGCATCAAGAGCAGCCAGAAGGGCAGGGCGCCGATCGAGGCTTCTGCCAAACTCACCTCGTGCTTGCTGATGCCCACCAGCACAAACAGGTTCATGCCCACCGGCGGGGTGAGCATGCCGATCTCGATCATGATGGTCACCACCACGCCTAGCCAGATGGGGTCAAAGCCCAGGCCGGTCATCAGCGGGAACACCACCGGCAGGGTCATCACCATCATCGACAGGCCGTCGAAAATCATGCCCAGCAGCAGGTAGATCAGCACGATCACGCCCAGCAGCGCATACCGGGACAGACCCAGGGCTGAAACGCCTTCGAGCATTTTTTGCGGCAGCTGCAAGAGGCTGATCGACTGCGCCAGGATCACCGCGCCTAAAAACACAAAGGCAATCACCGCAAAGGTGCGCGCTGAGCTCAAAAAGGTTTGACCCAGCTTGCGCCAGGTCAGGTCGCCCTGGGTAAAGCCCATCAGGACGGCAGCGGCCACGCCCACCGCCGCCGATTCCGTGGGGGTGGCAATGCCTGCAAACAAGCTGCCCAGCACCGCCAGGATCAGCACCAGAATCGGCCAGACTGCGAGGGCTGCGCGCAGGGTCGGGCCCCAGGGCAGAGCCTGCTCGCGCGGCACCAGGCTGGGCTCGCGCCGGGTCTTGAACTCGATGTAGATCATGAACAGCAGCGCCATCATCAGGCCCGGTACCACACCGGCCAGAAACAGCTTGCCTATGGAGGTGTCGGTCAGCGCGCCATAAATCAGCAGCGACAGGCTTGGCGGAATCAAGAGCCCCAAGGTGCCGCCGGCAGCCAGCGTGCCCACCACCATCTTGCGTTCATAGCCACGCCGCACCAGCTGCGGATAGGCCACCGAACCGACCGCGGCAGACACCGACATCGACGAGCCGCTGACCGCGCCAAAGACGGTACAGACCGCGATATTGGTGTGCAGCAGGCCGCCGCGCAGCCGTGCAAACAGCGGCGACATAGCTTTGTAAATACCGCCGGCCAGCCCGCTGGCCACCAGCACATCGCCGAGCAAGATGAACAGCGGAATGGCAGTCAGGGTGAATTCACCGAGCACATTAAAGACCGCCTGCACGCCCAGCCGAGTCGCGCCGCCGCCAAAGAAATGCAAGATGGCAAAGCCAGTCAGGCCCAAGGCCGCGCCGAGTACCGCGCCCGAGAGCACGGTGATGCTCAGCAGGCCTAGCAAAATGGACCAGATCATGCGTGCACCTCCTCGCCGGCCTGCGGCGTGACGGGCCGCAGTGCGCGCCAGGCGCCGGCCAGGCCGGCAGCGGCCACCGAGAGGGTCGAGACGAGCAGGAAGGGCGCCAAGGGCAGGCGCGACTGCTCGCTCATCAGATTGAGCTTGGCAGTAAATTCATAAATGCCCCAGGCTTCGCGCACGAACACCGCGCAAAAAGCCAGCAGCAGCAACTGCCCGAACAGGAACAGCCAGCGCTGCGGCCGCGCTGGCAGTTGCTCGGAAATCACCGTCACCCGGATGTTGATCTCGCGCAGCACCACGCTGGGCAGCAGGGTGAAGACGGCCAGTGTCATCAAGAGCCCGGAGAGCTCCTCGGTGAAGTCAAAGGGCCGGCCCCAGACATAGCGCATCACCACCGCCACCAGCACCAGCGCAAAAATGCCCGCCAGTGCGGCGGCGCCTATGCCCGCCAGCGCGCCGGCGGCAGCGCGCAAGGTTTTGTCAATGATGCCGCCGGGCGCCGCCGTCGTCATTGCGGCAAGGCTTGCAAGATGCGCTGGCGGTAGGTGATGGCGTCACCGCCGGTTTCTTTGGCCAGTACGTCCCAGGTCTCCAGCGCCGATTTGCGCAGGGCCGCGCGGTCGGCTGCCGGCATCACCGGGTGGAAGGTCACGCCCTGGCTTTGCAGCTTCTCGCGCGCGGCCCTCTCGGCTGCGGCGTCGCCGTCAAAGTTAAAGCTCACCTTCTCCAACTCGGCCACCGCCTCATTGAAGCCCTTTTTCAGGTCGGCCGGCAAAGCCGCCCACTTGCCCTTGTGGGCCAGCAGGGCGTAAGGCGCCGGCGGGAAGGGAAAGCCGGTCGGTGTAATGTGCTTGGCCACTTCCTGCAGCGAGATGGTGTTGGCAAAGCGCGGTGCATACAAGGCGCAGTCGACCACACCGGTCTGCATGGCCGAATACAGTTCGTTTTGCGGCACGATCTGCGCGGCCACGCCCAGGCGCTTGAAGGTCTCGACCTGCTCACGGCTACCCACCCTCAGCTTCTTGCGCTTGAGTTCTTCAAGCGTGCGCACCGGCTCGCGGCAAAACAGTGAAGCGTCCACGATGGAAAAGCCCAGGAAGCCAGGCACTTCGATGTTCCATTTGGCAACGCCTTCTTTCAGGACCGCCTTCAGCGCTGGCAGCGCCTTCAGGTGCTCCTCGGCATTGGCCACCAGACCGTAAACATACAAATTGGCCAGGGCTGGCGCGTCGCGACCCACAAAGGGCGGCCAGATAAAGCCCAGCTCGGGCGTGCCCACCTGCATGAAGCGCAGGGCGTCGGCGTCTTTCAGGCCCAGGGCGCCACCTTCAGAGACCGAGATCTTCATCTTGCCGCCGGTGCGCTTTTCCACATCGGCCGCAAATGCGCGAATCTGCACCGACTCGGGGCGAGTCGGTGCGTAGCTGTTGTTGAACTTCCATTCGGTCTGCGCCTGCGCACCGCCGAGCAGCGACAGGGACAGAACGGACAGCGCCGACAGACGCTGGAAGGTTTTGGTAGCGGTCATGAAATCTCCTTGTAGCGGTCAAAGAATCGACGCATTCTAAGAGCCCAAACCAAACGCCGGGGCATGAGCTTATGAGCGCGCAGGCGCTGTCCGGCTTGTTCTCGGGGCCGGGTGCGCTGGCATTGCCCCAAATTTGGCGACAATCGGCTCTGGCCCCGGTGGTGAAACCGGTAGACACAGCGGACTTAAAATCCGTCGCTTCCGTAACTGGGGCGTGCCGGTTCGATTCCGGCCCGGGGCACCAGAGATCTGGCTCCAGCCTGCCCCTAGTGGCATGCTCTCATTGACAGATCAATGACAAGGGTGCGACGATTCCGCCCATCAGGCCTTGCTCGCCGACCTGGGGTTGACGGCATTTGAGCCCCAGCACCGCACCGGCATGAACCGTCCCCTTCGCAGCAATTTCCCGCGTGGCTCCTACCCTTGGGCTGTGCGTAACGCGCATTGGCGCGCCCTGGGCATTGCCGAGGAGGACTGCGACAAGCCCAAGATCGCCATCGTCAACAGCTCGTCGTCGTTGGCCGCTTGTTTTTCTCATCTCGATGGCATCGTGCCGACGGTCAAAGAGGCGATCCGAGCTGCAGGCGGGGTGCCTTTCGAGGTGCGTACCTCGGCGCCCAGCGACTTTATCTTTGCGCCGGGCGCGCGCGGCGCCTACATGCTCACCAGCCGCGATCTGGTGACCAACGATATTGAGGTGGCGGTCGAGGGCCCGATGCTCGATGGCATGGTGTGCCTCACCTCCTGCGACAAGACGGTGCCCGGCCAGTTGATGGCTGCGGCCCGGCTCGACATTCCCACCCTCATGCTGGCCTGTGGCTACCAGCCCAGCGGTGAGTATGAGGGCGAGCATGTCGACATTGAAGACGTGTTCATCGGCGCCATGCATGCGCAGATGGGACGGCTGCCGATGGAGCGCTTGGTGGGCATGAGCCGCGAGGCCATCCGTGGTCCCGGGGTGTGTACCGGCATGGGCACGGCCAATTCCATGCACATCCTTTGCGAGGCCCTGGGCATGGCCCTGCCCGGCAGCACGCCAGTGGCGGCCAACAGCCCGGCGATGTTCGATGCGGCGCGGCGCGCCGGCCAGCGCATCGTCGGCATGGTCAGCGAGGACCTGCGCCCGCGCAAAATCATGAGCGCCCAGGCTTTTGCCAATGCGGTGCGGGCTTTGCTGGCCGTCGGCGGCTCGATCAACTGCATTAAGCATCTGCAGGCGGTGGCCACAGAGGCTGAGGTCGAGATCGATGTTTATGAACTGGTGCACCGCCTGTCGGTGCAGACCCCGGTGCTCGCGGCGGTGCGGCCGGTGGGTGCGCACACCATCGAAGCTTTCGAGGCCGCAGGCGGCGCGCAAGGCGTGATGCGGCAGCTGCGCCCCCTGCTCGATGTTCAGGCCTTGAGCGTCAGTGGACGCAGCCTGGGCGAGCATCTGGACGAAGCGCCGGCGCCCGACGAGACGGTGATCCGGCCGCTGGCGCGTCCCTGGGCCGAGCGCCCCGCCATCGTGATGCTGCGCGGCACCTTGGCGCCGCAGTGGGGCATCGTCAAGGCCGGCATTGTGGAGCGGGCCTCGCGCCGTTTTACCGGGCCGGCCCTGTGCTTCGACAGCTCCGATGCGGCCATCAGTGCCTTGCAGCGCGGCGAAATACGCCCCGGCCATGTGGTGGTGATGCGCGGCGCGGGTGTGACCGGCGGGCCGGGCATGGGCGGCGGCGCCTCGCGGGTGGTGTTTGCCATCGACGGCGCCGGGCTGGGCGAGCAGGTGGCCATGGTCACCGACGGCCACCTCTCGGGCTTGGTGTGCAAGGGCCTGGTGGTGGCCGAGGTGGCGCCCGAGGGCGCGGTCTGCGGCCCGCTGGCTCTGGTGCAAGACGGCGACCCGATCGAGATCGACCTTGATGAACATCGCTGCGACCTGCAGGTTGAGCAAGCCGAGTTGCAGCGCCGGCGTGAAGCCTGGCGCACCCCGGCCCTGCCTTATGACCGCGGCTGGCTCCAGATTTACCGGCGCAATGTGCGCCCTTTGAGCGAGGGCGCTGTACTGGTGCAGTCGCCCCTAGGCGGCAAGCCCTGAACTGAATCCCATAAAGCATGAGCGACAAGAAAATCATTGACTACTCGGTGCTGGACCGCCAGCGCAACGACGAGCGTATTTTGGTGTCCGACACCTTCGGCCGCGACGACAGCAAGCCCGAGCGCGCCGACCTCGGGTATTGGCAGGAGCAGGGTCGGCAAGTGCCGATTTACCGCAAAACCCAGGTGCTGGTGGTCGGCGGTGGCCCATCGGGCACGGCGGCGGCGGTGGCAGCGGCGCGCGCCGGCGCCGACGTGACCCTGCTGGAGCGCTACAACCATCTGGGCGGGCTGTCGACCGGCGGCCTGGTGATCTGGATCGACCGCATGAGCGACTGGCAGGGCCAGCTGGTGATCCAGGGCTTGGCCAAGGAACTGCTCGATCGGCTACCGGCCGATGCGATTGCCGGGCCCGATCCCACCGAGTGGGGTTCGAAAGACCCGGCCCGGGCCGCTCACTGGTCTCAGCGCACCGCCGCCTACCACGGCGTGGTGACCTGGTCGCCCACCATAGATCCCGAGCGGCTCAAGCTCCTGAGTCAGGACATCATTCTTGAGAGCGGCGTGCACCTGGTCTATCACACCTGGGCGGCGCTGCCCATTGTCGAGGCCGGTGCGGTCAAGGGCGTGGTGTTTGAGAGCAAGGAAGGGCGCATGGCGCTGATGGCCGACGTGGTGATCGACGCCACCGGCGACGGCGATCTGTTCGGCCGCGCCGGCGCCGAATTCGACGACGACATCGAGCCGGCTGACATCCACCACGCCATGAACACCGCCTGGACCTTCGCCGGGGTCGACATGAACCGCTGGATTGCCTTCAAGGCCGGCCAGCCCGAAGCCTTCAACGCCTTCATGGCGCGGGGCCGGCAGGAGTGCGGCCTGTTTGAGCGGCCCTTCGTGTCTTGGCGCAACGATGTGGCGCTGTTCATGGGCCCGCGCCAGACCGGCTACAACGCGCTCGATGTGGACGACCTCACCACGGTGGAGATCCGTTCGCACCGGGCCATGGACAAGCATCTGGCCTTCTACCGCGCGCATGCGCCGGGCTTCGAGGGCGCCTACATGATGCTCAGCGCGCCGCAGATTGGCGTGCGCCACACCCGCCGCCTGCGCGGCGTCGGCGCGGTGCTGCGCTCGCAGTGGCCGCAGGGCCTGGCCCTGCCTGACGAAATCGGCGTCTCGCCCGCGATTTCTCCAACATTCCCCAATATCTCGGTGCCCTATGGCGCGCTGGTGCCGCGCACGCTCGAGGGCCTGCTGGCCTGCGGTCGGCACATCTCCTGCGACAAAAACTCCCACGGCTTCATGCGCGAGATTCCGCAGTGCTGGATCACCGGGCAGGCTGCCGGCGCGGCGGCCGCCCTGGCCGTGCGCTCTGGCGTCCCGCCGCGCGCGGTCAATATTGCCCAGCTGCAGGACCTCTTGCTGGCCCAGGGCGTGTACCTGCGCAAGGCAGGGCAGGGCAGTGAGCAGCCCGGTGAGCCCGTGCGCGCCAGCGCAGTGGCTGGCGCATGAAACTCACAGACGCCGAGCAGGCCATGCTCGACGGCCGCGATGGCCCGGCGGTGCAAAAGGCCATGGACCTCTTGCTGCGCTATGGCCGCGCGCTCGGCGCCGAGCGACTGGTCGAGACCCACAATGTGGTCGCGTCGGTGAGCGCCAGCACGCCCTTCATGCGCGAATTCGCCAGCCAGCATGGGGGCATGGAAGCGGTGTTCTCGCAGTTCAGCCTCGACAGCGACGAGGTGGTGAGCATTCCCAAGGTGCGTACCTTTTCCGTACACACGCAGCTCGGCTTCGATCCGGCGCAGGCCGAGCGCATGGGCGTGGACGAGCAGACGGTGCAGTTCTTTCGCAAGGGCGAAGCCTTCACCACCGGCCTGGGCATACAGGCCACCAACACCTGCACGCCCTATCAGGTGGGCAACATCCCGGTGCGCGGCGAGCACTGCGCCTGGATGGAGTCGTCGGCGGTGGTCTATTGCAACTCGGTGCTGGGGGCGCGCACCAACACCGAGGGCCGCGAGAGCGTAGGCGCAGCCATGCTCACCGGACGCATTCCCTACTGGGGCTATCACCTCGATGAAAACCGTCTGGGCAGTCACTGGATTGAAGTCGATACCGATGTGCAAAGCACCGCCGACTGGGGCCTGCTGGGCTATTGGATGGGAGAGCAGGTGCAGGAGCAGGTGCCGGTGATCACCGGCATCCGCAGCACGCCCAACCTGGCCCGGCTCAAGCACTTTGGCGCTTCGGCCTCGTCGTCGGGCGGGGTGGAGATGTACCACCTGGTGGGCATCACGCCTGAGGCGACCAGCCTGCAGCAGGCTTTTGGCCGGCGCAAGGTACCGAACCAGCCCCTGCGCTATGGCCTGCGCGAGCGCCGCGAGACCCTGCAGCGGCTCAACGCTACTGGGCGCGAGGCCAAGATCGACTATGTGATGCTGGGCTGTCCGCACTACAGCCTGGAGCAGATGTGGGAGCTGGCGCAGCTGCTCGAGGGCCGACGCATCCATGCCGATGTGCAGCTGTGGGTGTTCACCGCACGGGCCACCAAGTTCTTGTGCGACCAAAGCGGCTACACCCGCATCATTGAGGATGCTGGCGGGCATATCCTGTCGGACAGCTGCTCAGCCATGAGCCGCGCTGTGCCGACCGGTACCCGGGTGGTGGCACTGGATTCGGCCAAACAGACCCATTACCTGCCGGCGATCTTGGGCGTGCAAGCCTGGTTTGGTTCGACCGCGCAATGTGTCGAGGCGGCCTGTGCCGGCCGCTGGCAGGAGCTAGCCGGATGAATACCAGCCACCTGACCTTGCGCGGGCGCTGTGTCGTCCCCGGCGTGGCCGAGGGCGAGGCGCTCGTCACCCATGACCGCATCTCGGGCTGGGGCGGCATCGATTCGCGCACCGGCACCATCGTGGAGGTCCGCCATGCGCTGCGTGGGGTCAGTTTTGCCGGTAAGGTGCTGGTTTTTCCGGGGGCCAAAGGCTCCTCCGGGTGGTCCAATGCCTTTCACCTGACCCGCACCTTTGGCGTCGCCCCCGCAGCCATGCTTTTCACTGAAATGACCACCAAAATCGCTCTGGGAGCGGTGGTCACCCGTGCGCCTGCGCTGACCGACTTTGACGGCGACCCGCTGGCGCTGATCGAGACTGGCGACTGGGTTCGGGTCGATGCCGACCGCGGCCTGGTTGAGATCACCAAGGCCGCCCAGCGGTCCAAGGCCTCTTCTTGAAAGGGTCGCCATGAATGTGTTAACCCGCCTGGCCTGTGCGCGCCCCCGCCTGAGTGCGCATCTGCCTTTCACACTTTGACCACGCACTTTCCCAAGAACCTATGAAACTCGATCAGACCCGCCGCCAATTCCACCAGACCGCTGTCGCTGCTTTGGGCGCTGCAGTCGGATTTTCCACGCTGCCAGCAAACGCGCAGACTTTTCCAAGCAAGCCGGTCACGCTGATCGTGCCCAATGCACCGGGCGGCGCGATCGACATCCTGGCGCGCTCGCTGCAGCAGCACCTGCAGACCGCCTGGGGCCAGACCGTGCTGGTCGAATACAAGCCGGGCGCCGGCACGGTGGTGGGCACCGATTTTGTGGCCAAGGCCCCGGCCGATGGGCATACCCTGTGCCTGGTGGCCACGCCCCATGTCATCAATCCGGCAATCCGCCAGATGCCCTTTGACACCACCCGCGACCTGTCGGGCATCACCATCCTGGGCATCTCCAATGTGCTGCTGTCGGCCACCCCCTCGCTGCCGGTCAGCACCTTGCCCGAGCTGATCGATCTGGTCAAAAAGAACCCGGGCAAGTACGCCTATGCCAGCCCGGGCAGCGGCAGCTCCATGCATTTTGCAGTCGAGCTGCTCAAGCAGCGCACCGGCATGGACCTGCTGCATGTGCCTTTCAAGGGCTCGGGCCCGGCCTATCCCGAAGTCATGTCGGGCCGCATCGCCTTGCTGATCGACCCGCTGTTTTCCAGCTTGCCGCACCTCAAGGCCGGCCGGCTCAAGCCGCTTGCCGTAACCGCCTCTCGCCGCTCACCGCTGGCGCCAGACATTGCCACCATGGCCGAGACGCTGCCGGGCTTCAATGTGCAAAGCATGTTCGGCATGGTGGTGGCCAGCGCCACACCAAGGCCTGTGGTGCAAAAGATTTACACCGACGTGGTGCAGGTGATGCGCCGGCCTGAGGTGACGGCGCGGCTGGCCGAATTGGGGCTGGAGCCCAACCCGATTGCCCCCGAGCAGTTTGACGCGCTCATCAAGACCGATATCGAGCGCTGGACCCAGCTCGTCAAGACGGCCAACCTGAAGGTCGATTGATGCGCCGGTGGAGCTTCATCCCATGAACATTGAGGCCCTCAGCCCTTGCGGTGGCCGCGTCAGCGGCGTCGACCTGCGTGAGCCACTGAACCCTTCGACGCTTGCGGCCATTGAGTCTGCGATGGACCAGTATGCGGTGCTGGTGTTCCCAGCTCAGCACCTCGACCAGGACCAGCAGATGGCTCTGGCCAGCGCCCTGGGACCGCTGGAGCTGGGCTTTCGCCGCATTCGGGGCGGCGCCCACCGCCTCAAGTACAAGGAGCTGGCCGATATCTCCAATGTCACGGTCGATGGTGAGGTGGCCGCACGCGACCATCAGAAGATTGTGAGCAACCTGGCCAACCAGCTTTGGCACTCGGACAGCTCCTTTCAAAAGCCGCGGGCCAAGTATTCGATGCTGGCCGCCTCTGTGGTGCCAGCCTTGGGCGGTGAAACCGAATTTGCCGATCTGCGCATGGCCTACGACGCCTTGCCCGGCTGGCGGCGCGAGCAGATCGCAGGCCTGCAGGCGGTCCACTTCGCCCTGCATTCACGCTACCTGCTTGGCGATACCGAATACACCCAGGCCCAGAAAGATGCTTTCCCGCCCGTGGTCTGGCCTTTGGTGCAGTCCGACCCACGTACGGGTCGCAAGATCCTCTACGTGGGCGCGCATGCCTGCGCCATTGAAGGCATGGTGCTGGCCGAGGCCAGGCTGCTCCTGATGGACCTGCTCGAGCATGCCACCCAGCGCCAGTTCGTCTATACCCACCGGTGGGCCGAGGGGGACTTGGTCATCTGGGACAATACCGCTACGGTGCACCGGGGCCGTCACTTTGACCTGTCGCAGCGCCGCGAACTGCGCCGGGCCACCACCCGGGAAGTACTGACTTCGCCCGAGGCAGCAGCCCTTGCATGAGGCGTGAGCCACAGGCCCATGCCATCGAGGACAGGTTTTTTTGTTTCATGCATTTTGAGCTTCAAGGTCAGGGGCATCCGGTGGTGCTGATGGCGGGTCTGGGCGGGCTGGGGGTCTTCTGGCGGCCGGTGATGGAGCGGCTGTCGCAGCGGCACCTGTGCATCACCTTCGACCACCCCGGCATGGGACGCAGTCCGCCGGCGGCAGAGCATTCGATCGCACACATCGCCTGTGAGGTGCTGGGGCTGCTCGATCAACTCAAACTGCCCTCTGCGCATTTTGTCGGGCATTCCACCGGTGGTTTGGTGGCCCAGGTTCTGGCGCTCGATCACCCGCAGCGGGTCGACCGCATGGTCTTGAGCGCGACCTGGGCGCGGCCGGACCGGCGCTTTCGCGATCTCTTCATGACGCGCCGCGTGGTGCTCGAACGCGCTGGCTTTGGTGCCTACAACGCGGTGGCCAAGCTGCTCGCTTATCCTCCCGAGTGGTACGAGGCGAATCTGGCCAGCGCCTCGCCGATTGACTTTGACGCGGGCGGCGATCTGGCCACCGCCTTGGCGCGCATAGACATGCTGCTGGCTTTCGACCGGGCCGAGGAACTGGGCCGCCTGCGCGCGCCAACGCTCATCGTCGGCGCCAGCGACGATGCCATCGTGCCGATCAGCCACAGCCATGACCTGGCGCGCCGGCTGCCGCAGGCCGCCATGGTGGAGTTGCAAGGCGGGCACTTTCTGCCGCAGACGCAGACGGCGCGCTATGTCGACGAAGTACAGGCTTTTCTGACTGGGCCGGCCTGAGGTCCAGGGATGTTCAAGTTATATGAAGGAGTTGTGCCATGAAGATGCTTTCTGATCCCTATTTCTTCCAATCGGCTCGCCGGAGTCTGCTGCTCGCTGCTGCGCTGGTGGGCTTGTCTGCGCAAGCGGCCGACCCCTGGCCGGTCAAGCCGATACGGGTCGTGATTCCGTTTACCACCGGCGGTGTGCAAGACACCCTGGCGCGCTCGATTTCCAATGAGCTGGGCGCTGCCCTGGGCCAGCCGGTGATCGTCGAAAACCGCCCGGGTGCGGGCGGTACGGTAGCTGCCAATGCGGTGGCCAAGTCGGCGCCTGACGGCTACACCCTGATCCTGGCGGCGGCCAGCCACAACATCAACGGCTCGCTCTACTCCAAGCTCAACTACGACCCGGTCAAGGACTTTGTGGGCGCTGCCTACATCGGCAACACCAGCTACATCATGGTGGTCAGCGCCAGCGTGCCGGCCAAGAGCGTGGCCGAGTTTGTGAGCTATGCCAAGGCCCGGCCGGGTCAGCTCAACTACGCCACCGCAGGCAGCGGCAGCGCCACCCATCTGGCCATGGCCTATTTCAGCGGCATGGCCGGTCTGGACATCGTGCACATCCCGACCAAGGGCGCCGGCGATGCGATGACCGAGGTGCTGGCCGGGCGCTCGCAGGTGATGATCAACGCCAACAACGTGGCCCTGCCCTTTGCCAAGGACTCACGTGTGCGCCTGCTGGGCGTGACCTCCGACAAGGCCTCGCCCTTTGTGCCTGGCGTCGAGCCGATTTCTGCGGCCTTGCCCGGTTATGTGTTCGACAGCTGGTTCGGTCTGCTCGCCCCTGCCGGCACGCCGGCCGATATCGTTAACAAGCTCAACACGGAAATGAGCAAGGTGCTCAAGCGCCCCGAGGTGATTGAACGTCTGACGCGCCAGGGCATCGAGGCCGGCAGCATGACACCGGAAGCTTTTGGCCAGTTGCTGCGGCAAGACTTTGAGCGCATGGCCAGGGTGGTGAAAACCTCGGGAGCCAAGGCCGATTGAGGGGCACAGCTCCCACGCCTTCTTTCGAAGCCTCTGCGGCTTGCACTGAGCCATGTCTGTAACAATCCATCGATCATTGCATTTGCTGAGATTTCGCCATGGCCTTGCTGGGCAACATCATTTGGTTTTTCCTGGGGGGCTGGGCGCTGTTTCTCGGATACGCCCTGGGAGCGATTCTGTTCTTCCCCATGTTCATTCCTTTGTTCCGGCTGGCGCTCTACGCCCTGTGGCCCTTTGGCCGGGATGTGGTGACGCGCGCGCAGCTCGATCGCTATCGTCAGATCAAGGGCGGCGGCGGGGACGGCTCTGCCATCGACAGCACGCTCAAAAACGTCAGCGCGGTGCTCAATGTGCTGTGGATGCTCACCTTTGGCTGGATGCTCGCCCTGATTCATCTGGCCGCCTCTTTTGCCAACCTCTGCCTCTTCTTTTTGATCGTGACCATCCCTAATATCGGCGGGCATTGGAAGCTGATCCGGGTGGCTTTCCTGCCGTTCAATAAAGTCATCGTGCCCGCTAACCTGGCCCAGGAGATCCGCGATGGCCTGGCCAAGGCGCGACTGGGGCTTTGATCGGCGTTGGACCTCAGGGTTAAGATCTGGCTATGTCGAACTATTCCACGCCCTTTGAGATCCACGTCCATGGCGATGTGCCCCTGCGTCCGGATGTTAATTACGATCAGTTGCAGGAAGCGCTCAAGCCACTGTGGAAATACGCCGGCGCCCGCTCCCTGGCCGCCGGTGCCGTCAGCGCCTATGAGGAAGAGCCCGGCATACGCTTTGACGCCAAGGAAGAGCTGCTGCAGATGTGCTGGACGGTCAGCGGCGACGAGGACTTCAGGCAGGTGCTCGAAGAGGTGTGCATGGCCCTCAACGACCTGGCTTGCACCGGCGCAGCCCTTGAGGTGACCTTCTACGACACCGACTTTGACGAGGAAGCGGGCGAGGAGGGCGAGCCAGCGCAGGCGCGCGATGATTTTGCGATGTATTTTGTGGGCCCAACGCCTGCGGCCATCATGCAGGTTCAGCGCGATCTGCTGGTGCAAGACACCATCGGTCTGCTCGAGCGCCACTTTGACAGCTCTGAGCTCGGCGAGGTGGTCGGTGCTATCGACCGCCTGTTCGACAGGCGCCTGAACGATCTGGCCAATTCCATGCAACTGGGCCGCCCGCCTCGCGGTGCGGGAGGGTCATCGGGCAGCCACGGCGGCGGTCGCAAGCCGCGGCATCTGCACTGAGCGCCGGCGTCCGGGCACGGCCGCTGGCCTTCAATCGCCCTCGCCCTTGATCAGGGGCGTGATCACGCCCTCGTTCATCCAGCGCACCAGCGCCGTGCCAACTTGAGCGCTGCGCTCGGAATAGCTGTGGTAACTGGCCTTGCCACAGACGCTGGACCAGCGGTTGCCGCCGACCACCGTCATCAGCGAAATGCCGGCCTGGTGCAGCAGCGGCTTGAGCTCCTGCACATGTTGCTGCAGGTACAGAAAGCTGGGCCGTCCATCTTTGACTTCGATGCTTTGAGCCGACGCAACTGCTGCGCCGATCAAGCCAATGAGGCCGAGGAGGGTGACTTTGATCATCTGGGGCATCCTTGGGACAAGGGCGTCGGTCGGCCGTAGCGGCTTCAGGGCAGGTCCACCGTGCTGGCGTGCAGCTCGGGCGCCAGCCAGCGCTGCGCCGCCGCCTGCAAGCCTTCGCTGGGCCCGGTGCTGATGAGCTCGATATGTCCGTGCCCACTGGGCGCCGGCGCGGGCACATCGGCCAAATCGGCCAGCCGGATGCGGGTTTGCCGGGCCACCGGAGCGCCGGTATCGACCAGACTCACCTGCGGGCCGGCCAGCGCCTGCAACTGGTCCGCGATGAAAGGGTAGTGGGTGCAGCCCAGCACCAAGGTGTCGATCTGGCCGCTGCCTGTGCCCCATTCGCCCAGGGCCTGCATATGTTCGCTGGCGCAAGCCAGCAATTCGGCTTGTGCTTGCGCACTGCCCTGTACGCTGTTTTCGATGGCCAGGGCCAGGCCATCGCAAGCGCGCAGCACAAATTGCGCCTGCTCACGCAGCGGTTCAAGCAGGCGTGCAAATTTGTCGCTGGCCAGGGTCATGCGGGTGGCCAACACGCCGATGCGGCGGCTGCGACTGAGCGCCAACGCGGGCTTGAGGGCCGGCTCCACGCCGATGATGGGCAGGTCCGGATGCTCGCTGCGCAAGTGTTCGATGGCCGCGGCGGTGGCGGTATTGCAAGCCACCACCAGGGCCTGAACGCCGCGCCCGCGCAAGTGCTCGGTAATGCGGCGGGCGCGCTCGAGCACATGGTCGGTCTCTCGTTCGCCATAAGGCCCGTGGCCGCTGTCGGCCAGGTAGATGAAGTCCTGCTCGGGCAGTTCGCGCCGCAGGGCCTGCAGGATGCTCAGGCCGCCGATGCCGCTGTCGTAGACGCCGATCACCGTTGCTGCGCTGTGGCGGTGATCAGGCTCAGGCCGAGACCACCGGGATGGACTTGAATTCCCCCGAGGCGATGCGCTGGCTCCATTCGGCCGGGCCGGTGATGTGGGCACTGGTGCCGCCGGCGTCGACCGCCACCGTCACTGGCATGTCGACCACATCGAATTCATAAATCGCCTCCATGCCCAGATCGGCAAAGCCGACCACCTTGGCGGTCTTGATGGCTTTGGAAACCAGGTAGGCGGCGCCGCCCACGGCCATGAGGTAGGCGCTCTTGTGCTTCTTGATGGCCTCGATGGCGACCGGGCCGCGCTCGGCCTTGCCGATCATGGCGATCAGGCCGGTTTGCGCCAACATCATCTCGGTGAACTTGTCCATGCGGGTGGCCGTCGTCGGGCCGGCCGGGCCCACGGCTTCGTCGCGCACCGGATCGACCGGACCCACGTAGTAAATGACGCGGTTGGTGAAGTCCACCGGCAGTTTTTCACCCTTGGCCAGCATGTCCTGGATGCGCTTGTGCGCGGCGTCGCGGCCGGTGAGCATCTTGCCGTTGAGGAGCAAGGTGTCGCCCGGCTTCCAGCTGGCCACCTCGGCCGGGCTCAGGGCGTCGAGGTTCACGCGCTTGCTCTTTTGCGTATCGGGCTGCCAGTTGACCTGGGGCCACAGGTCCAGGCTGGGCGGGGTGAGGTAGGCCGGGCCGCTGCCGTCGAGCACGAAGTGCGCATGGCGGGTGGCGGCGCAGTTGGGGATCATGGCCACCGGCTTGGAGGCGGCGTGGGTGGGGTACATCTTGATCTTGACGTCCAGCACCGTGGTCAGGCCACCCAGGCCTTGCGCGCCTATGCCCAGGGCATTGACCTTCTCGTAGAGCTCCAGGCGCATTTCCTCAACCTGGCTGAGCGTCTCGCCCTTTCCGGCCTTGGCCTGCAGCTCATACATGTCGATGTCGTCCATCAGGCTTTCCTTGGCCATCAGCACGGCTTTTTCTGCAGTACCGCCTATGCCTATGCCCAGCATGCCTGGCGGGCACCAGCCGGCGCCCATGGTGGGCACGGTCTTGAGCACCCAGTCGACCACCGAGTCGCTGGGGTTGAGCATGACCATCTTGGACTTGTTTTCCGAGCCGCCGCCCTTGGCTGCCACCGTCACGTCGATTTGCTTGCCCGGCACCAGCTCGGTGAAGATCACCGCCGGGGTGTTGTCCTGGGTGTTTTTGCGGGCAAATTGCGGGTCGGCCACCACCGAGGCGCGCAGCATGTTGTCGGGGTGTTTGTAGCCGCGGCGTACGCCTTCATTGATGGCGTCTTCCAGGCTGCCTGTAAAGCCCGTCAGGCGCACGTCCATGCCAATCTTGATGAAGACGTTGACGATTCCGGTGTCCTGGCAAATCGGCCGATGGCCGGTGGCGCTCATCTTGGAGTTGGTCAGGATCTGCGCGATCGCGTCCTTGGCCGCCGCGCTTTGCTCGCGTTCGTAGGCGCGCGCCAGGTGGGCGATGTAGTCGGCCGGGTGGTAGTAGCTGATGTACTGCAGGGCGGCGGCGACGGATTCGATCAGGTCGGCTTGGGTAATCTGGGTGGACATGGTGTGGAGTGTGGGTCAAATGCCTGGGGGGATTATTCCAGAGGCACCAGCGCGGCGGTCCGTCACGGCGGGTGAGGGATGGCCGTTCTGGGGGGTGGCGTTCGGGGGTTTCCCGCTCTTATCAGTCGGCTGGAGTGTGCCAGAATCAAAGCGAGCTAATCGTTTTTTATCGGGAGCCGATTCATGAAATTTTCCACCTGCATTACGCCTCTGCTGGCTGCGGCCGCGCTCGGCCTGGGCTTCAGCGCCCAGGCTCAGAGCTTTCCTGAGCGCTCGATCACCATGATCGTGCCCTTCACCCCCGGCGGCGTCTCCGACATCACTGCCCGCCCGCTGGCCATCGGCATGGCGGCCAACCTGGGCCAGACCGTCGTCATTGACAACAAGGGCGGCGCTGGCGGCGCCATCGGCATGGCTGCCACGGCCAAGTCCCGGCCCGATGGCTACACCCTGATGATGGCCTTGCCCAGCCTGATCACCATCCCGATTTCAGACCGCATCAGCGGCCGCGCGGCGAGCTTTCAGCCCGACCAGTTCCGCCCCATCGCGCGCCTGACGGCCGACCCCACGGTGCTGGCGGTGCGCGCCGAGAGCAAGTGGAACACCCTGGCCGACTTCATCCGCGATGCCAAGGCCCAGCCTGGCAAGATCTCTTACAGCTCCTCTGGCATCTACGGCACCACCCATGTGGCCATGGAAATCCTGGCCAACGTCGCTGGCCTGCAGATGATCCATGTTCCCTTCGGCGGCGGTGGCCAGCAGATCCAGTCGCTGCTCGCCGGTCAGGTCGACGCCACCATGCAGACCCCGGGCGCGATTGCAGCGCACATTGCATCGGGCAGGCTGCGCCTGCTGGCGGCCATGAGCCGCGACCGTGTGCCCTCCCTGCCTGACTTGCCGACCGCGCGCGAGCTCGGCTACGACGGAGAGTTCTACCTCTGGACGGGCGTGTTCGCCCCGGCGGGCACGCCCGATGCGGTGGTCACCCGGCTGCGCACCGCCGTCAGGGAAGGTGCGGCCCACCCGACCTTCACCCAGGCCATGGCCTCCCAGCGTACGCCCATCCAGTACCTGGACAGCGAGGAATTCGCGCGCTTCCTGCAGGCCGATACCCGCCGGCTGGACGCGGTGCTGACCAAGATGGGCAAGATCGAGTAAGCCTCCCATCAAGGCCTCCATTGACTGCCGAATGACCAGGACAGATACATGAAGATCGTTAGTTTTCAGTCGCCTGCCGGCCCCCGCGTGGGCGTACTCGATGGCGAGCATGTTGTCGATGTGTTTGCAGTGCACCAGGACCAGGCGCTGTTCAGCGGCGAGGCCTGGGCCCATCTGGGCAATACCATCTCGGTGATTGCCCATTGGGAGATCTTGCGTGCAGGCTTTGAACAGGCCGTAACCCGTAGCAGAGCCACGGGGGCAGGCCGGCTTGCTGTTGCTCAGGCCGGGCTGCTTGCCCCGATGATTCCCAGCACCATCTTGTGCTCGGGCAGCAACTACCTGAGCCACAACGCCGAGAAAGCCAACGCCGATACCAGCGGAAAGGAGCCGGAGTTTTTCATCAAGACCGGTGACTGCGTGGTCGGCCCAGACGCACCCATCGTGCTCGACCGGGTGCTGACCCAAAAGCTCGACGGCGAGGTCGAGCTGGCGGTGGTGATAGGCAAGCCCGGCCGCCATATTCCGAAAGACCGGGCGCTGGAGCATGTCTTCGGCTACACCATCGTCAACGACGTGACCGCGCGCGACCGTCAGGTGCGCCGCCGCCCGGATGGCAGCTACTGGTACGAATTGGGCCGCGGTAAATTCTTCGATTCCGCTGCACCCCTGGGCCCTTGCATCACCACCGCAGACGAGCTGGGCGACCCACAAAACGTGATGGTGCGCTCCTGGGTCAACGGCGAGCTGCGCCAGATCAGCAGCACCTCGCAGATGATCTGGACGGTGGCCGAGTTGGTGCATTTCTTCTCGGTCAACGTCACCCTGCGCCCGGGCATGGTCATCATCACCGGCACGCCCAGCGGCACCGCCTGGTCCACCGATGCCGAGCTGGGCGGGCGCTGGAGCGGCACCGATGGCATGGTGCCGGCCAAGGGCTATTTGCAGGACGGCGACCGGGTGGTCTGTGAGATCGACCGGATCGGACGGCTGGACAACGTAGTCCGCGAAAGCCGCTCAACGCCCTGAAGCCCCTCAAGCCTCTAGCGCTCGTTCAGAGGCAGGGGCCTTCGCTTCGGTGTGTCTGACTCAGTGCTTCTGGTCTTGCGCGGGTTGGGACATCAGCCGGTCGGTCAGGGCGATCGCCAGTGCGCTGAGCAGGAAGGCCATATGGATGAGGGTCTGCCACAGCAGAACCTTGGTGTCATAGTTGGCCGCGTTGATGAAGGTCTTGAGCAGGTGGATGGAGCTGATGCCAATGATGGCGGTGGCCAGCTTGACCTTGAGCACCGAGGCATTGACATGGCTGAGCCATTCGGGCTGGTCGGGGTGGCCTTCTAAATTCATGCGGCTGACAAAGGTCTCGTAGCCGCCCACGATAACCATGATCAGAAGGTTGGAGATCATGACCACGTCAATCAGCGCCAGCACCACCAGCATGATCACTGTCTCGTTGAGCGCGGCCAGCGGCACATCGGACTTGTAGCCTATGCTGGTGACCAGGGCCTGCAGCGCCGCCTGGCTGCCGAACACCGCCTCAATCAGGTGCACCAATTCCACCAGGAAGTGGTAGACGTAGACGCCCTGTGCGGCGATCAGGCCCAGATACAGAGGTAGTTGCAGCCAGCGGCTGGCGAAAATCAGCCTGGACAGGGGTGGCATGCGCAGGGGGGTGGGGTTTTGAGGGTCGGACATGGCAGGCTAGACGTTTAGACCAACAAATTGTAGGGCCTGACCCAGGGAACCCGGCCCGGTTCTGTGTAAGCTAAAGGCTTGCGTCAGTAGCCTGTAAGAGCCCTGCCTGACAGTTCTGTCCGCCAAATAATGCCCCTGAGGAGACAAAGTCATGAGTTCATCCGCCATCGAATCCGTGTTGGTTGAAAACCGCCTGTTCCCGCCGCCGGCTGCCGCCAGCCAGGGCGCCCGCATACCCAGCATGGCCGCCTATGAAGCCCTGTGCCGGCAGGCCGAATCTGACCCTGACGGGTTCTGGGCGCAAGCCGCCCGGGACCACCTGGTCTGGCACAAGCCCTTTACCCAGGTTCTCGACGATTCGAACAAGCCGTTTTACAAGTGGTTTGCCGACGGCCAGCTCAATGCCTCGCACAACTGCCTGGACCGCCACCTCGGCACTCCCACCGAGCACCGCAAGGCCATCATTTTTGAAAGCGACGACGGCCAGGTCACCAACGTCACCTTTGGCCAATTGCACCAGCGGGTTTGCCAGTTTGCCAATGCGCTCAAGGCCATGGGCATCCAAAAAGGCGACCGCGTTGTCATTTACATGCCCATGACCATCGAGGGCGTGGTGGCCATGCAGGCCTGCGCCCGCATCGGCGCCACCCATTCGGTGGTGTTCGGTGGCTTTTCGGCCAAGAGCTTGCAAGAGCGCATTCAAGACGCAGGCGCGGTGGCCGTCATCACCGCCAACTACCAGATGCGCGGCGGCAAGGAGCTGCCCCTGAAATCCATCGTCGACGAGGCGCTGGACCTCGGCGGCTGCGACAGCATCAAGAACGTGGTGGTCTACCAGCGCACCGCCACCGCCTGCAAGATGGTCGCCGGCCGCGACCGCACCATGGCCGAGGTGATGCAGGGCCAGTCCAGCGACTGTCCGGCCGAGATGGTGGGCGCCGAGCACCCGCTGTTCATCCTCTACACCTCGGGCTCAACCGGCAAGCCCAAGGGCGTGCAGCACAGCACTGGCGGCTACCTGCTGTGGACCAAGATGACCATGGACTGGACCTTCGACATCCGGCCCAGCGATGTGTTTTGGTGTACCGCCGACATCGGCTGGATCACTGGCCATAGCTATGTGGCCTACGGTCCGCTGGTGGCCGGCGCCACTCAGGTGGTGTTCGAGGGCGTGCCCACCTACCCGGATGCCGGCCGCTTCTGGCAGATGATCGAGCGCCACAAGGTCACGGTCTTCTACACCGCACCGACGGCCATCCGCTCGCTCATCAAGGCCGCCGAGGGCGACGCCAAGGTTCACCCCAGCCGCTCGGACCTGAGCAGCCTGCGCATCCTGGGCTCGGTCGGCGAGCCGATCAATCCTGAAGCCTGGATGTGGTACCACAAGCATGTGGGCGGCGAGCGCTGCCCCATCGTCGATACCTTCTGGCAAACCGAGACCGGTGGCCACATGATCACCCCGCTGCCCGGCGCCACCCCGCTGGTGCCCGGCTCTTGCACTTTGCCGCTGCCTGGCATCGCCACCGCCATCGTCGATGAGCAGGGCCATGACATGCCCAATGGCAGCGGCGGCATTTTGGTGGTCAAGCGGCCCTGGCCTTCGATGATTCGCACCATCTGGGGCGATCCGGAGCGCTTCAAGAAAAGCTACTTCCCCGATGAGCTCAAAGGCTATTACCTGGCCGGCGACGGCGCGGTGCGCAGCGCCGACCGTGGCTATTTCCGCATCACCGGCCGTATTGACGATGTGCTCAATGTCTCGGGTCACCGCATGGGCACCATGGAGATCGAATCGGCCCTGGTCTCCAAGACCGATCTGGTGGCCGAAGCGGCTGTGGTGGGGCGCCCCGACGATCTGACCGGCGAGGCCATCGTGGCCTTTGTGGTGCTCAAGCGATCGCGCCCAACCGGCGAGGAGGCCAAGGCGATTGCCAAGCAGCTGCGCGACTGGGTGGGCAAGGAGATCGGCCCGATCGCCAAACCCAAGGACATCCGCTTCGGCGACAACCTGCCCAAGACCCGTTCCGGCAAGATCATGCGCCGCCTGCTGCGCGGCATTGCCAAGGGCGAAGCCATCACCCAGGACACCTCCACCCTGGAGAACCCGGCGATTTTGGAGCAGCTGGCGCAGAACAACTGAGGCCTCAGGTCCTTGCAGGAGTAGCCTCGGGTAAAAAATTTGTGGCGTTCTTTTATGAGGCGCAGCCATTTCCAGTGCGCATCAAAGAAGGGCGAGCGGGTGGACACTGCGCCGCTCGTGTCCCCCGCCTCGGCTAGCGCCTCGGCTCCTCCTCTACCTCGCCGCGTAGCGCCCACCCGCACGCCCTCTGGTGGTGCGAGCGACGCGCCCTCTGTTTAGAAAAGTCAGCCGCCCGGGTTTGGCCGCAGCCTGCAGCCTTTGCAGCATTAACCCACGGCCGGTGCGTCGGGCCTGGCGCAGCGGCATCAAGGAGGAGCCGAGGCGCCAGCCGAGGCGGGGGACAGCCGCGAAGGCAGGCCCGATGCACCGGCCGCTCCTCAGGCCCTTGCAGGAACAGCCTCAGGTAAAAAATTTGTGGCGTTCTTTTATGAGGCGCAGCCATTTCCAGTGCGCGTCAAAGAAAGGCATGCGGGTGGGCACTGCGCCGCTCGTGTCCCCCGCCTCGGCTCCTCCTCTACCTCGCCGCGCAGCGCCCACCCGCTCGTCCTTTGGTGGTGCGAGCGACGCGCCCTCTGCGGCGGTTGCTTGACTGGTTGTAGGAGCGGCACCCTCTGCGGCGATGCGGCTTCAAAAACCTAAGCTCAATCAAACCCGTCGAGCAGCGCCACCTGTTTCAGCCCCTGGCGCTGGGCGGTGCTCAGGGCATGGGCGACGGCCGAATACGCTACCTGGCGGTGGACGCGGATGTGCAGCACCTGGGGGGTGGCTTGCCCCGCAGCCTGGGCCATTTGCGCCTGGAGCTCTTCGTGGCCAGCCAGCGCCTGCCCGTTCCAGCGCAGGCCATCGCCGGGCAGGATCTCGAGCACGATCACCTGCGGCTTTATTTCTGGCGGCTTGGCGCTGACCGGCAGGCCCATATTGACCGCATGCCACTGCGGCGGAATGCTCAGGATCAGCATCACCAGCAGCACATCGATCAGCGGCGTGGTGTTGAGCTCGACCATCAACTCGTCATCGCCGGCGCCATCGGGCAGCATCATGGCCATGGTGTGCTCCTCATGGCGCGGCCGGTTCGGTCACGAAACTGACCTGGCGCATGCCGGCGCTGCGCAGGGCCTGCAGGGCCGGCTCGACCTTGCCGTAGGGCGCGTCCCTGTCAGCGAGCAGGTGAACCGGCCGGTCTGGGTCGCCCAGAGCCTGCAGCTGCCGGCCAAGCTCAGCAGCGTCGGCCACCGGGACCTGCCCCAGATACAGCCGCCCCTGGCGGTCCACGCTGACATTGAGCGTCTTGGGTGTGACCTGCCGCTGCTCACTGCGCTCCTTGGGCAGTTGCACCGACATCGACGCGGTGGCCACCGGCACGGTGATGAGGAAGATGATGAGGAGCACCAGCATCACATCGACCAGCGGCGTGGTGTTGATGGTGCTGATCACCTCTTGCTCGACCGGCGCGCTTTGCAGCGCCAAGGAGCGGCGGTGGGCGCGGGTGCCGATCATGGGCGGGGGTTGGCCAGCAGCACCGCGTGCAGGTCCGAGGCAAAGGCCTGCAGCTCGTCGTTCAGCGCCTTGTTGCGGCGCACCAGCCAGTTGTAGCCTAGCACCGCCGGCACCGCGACGGCCAAGCCGATGGCGGTCATGATCAGCGACTCGCCCACCGGCCCGGCCACTTTGTCGATCGAGGCCTGCCCGCTGATGCCGATCTTGACCAGCGCGTTGTAGATGCCCCAGACGGTGCCGAACAGGCCTACGAAAGGCGCGGTTGAGCCCACCGTGGCCAGCAGGGCCAGGCCGCGCTGCAGCCGCGCCTGCACCACGCTGAGCGCGCGCTGCAGGTTCATCGCCAGCCACTCATGAAAGTCAATCCGTCCGACCATGCCTTGATGCTTGTGCGCGCTGTCCAGCCCTTTTTGCGCGATAAAGCGTAGCGCGCTGGTCTCGCCCAGGCTTTTGAGGCCTTCTTCTACCGATGCGGCCTGCCAGAAGCCTTCCTGCACCTGCTTGAGCTGCTGGGCCATCTGCCTTTGCTCCTGCAGTTTGAGCAGGGTCACATACCAGGAAGCCAGGCTCATCAGCAGCAGGATCAAGAGCGTGAACTTGGCCACCGCATCGCCTTGCGCCCACAGGGATGCCAGGCCGTAGGGGTTGGCCTCGGCGGCTGGCCCTTGCGCCCAGGCAGGCGCGGCAAATGCGCCAGCCAGTGCGGCCAACCAGAGCAGGGGTTTGGAAATCATCATCGGGTCCTTGTGAAATCGGTGGGTTTCAATCGATGCGCCAGGTATAGGGAATGAGCGCCCAGGCCTGCTGCGGCTTGCCGTCGACGGTGGCCGGCTCAAAGGTACAGGCAGACAAGCCGTTGCGGGCCGCGTCGTCCAGGCGTTTGTAGCCCGAGCTTTTGTTCACCTCGGCCTGCAGCACCTTGCCCTCAGCGCTCACCAAAAAGCGCAGCACCACCGTGCCTTCCTCGTCCATGCGCTTGGACATGGTCGGGTAAGCTGGCGCGGGGCAACTGCCCGGGCGCACCGCGCCGACGGCGCGCGCGGGCGCTGCCGGTGGGCTGGCTGCGACGGCCGGTGCGGGCGCTGGGGAGGGTGAAGGAGCGGGCGCCGGTGCGGGCGTAGCCACCGGCGCGGGTGCCGGTACGGGCCTGGCCACGGCTGGCGGCGCAGCCACCGCCGGCGCGGCGGGTGGGGCGCTGATCATGGCCGGTGCTGGCGCAGGGCTGGGCGCAGGAGAGGGAGCAGGTGTGGGTGCCGGAGCAGGTGCCGGAGCAGGTGCCGGAGCAGGTGCCGGAGCGGGCGTTGGTGCCGGTGCCGGTGCGGGAGCCGGCGCGGGCGTGGGAGCAGGCGTGGAAGCCGGTACAGGCGGTGGAGCGTCCGGCGGTTTGGGGACGGGCTTGGGCGGCGGTGGTGGTGGTGGCGGAGGAGGCGGTGCAGTGTCGCTCAGCAGCAAACGCACCGGCACCACGACCTGCTCGACCAGGCGCTGGCCGGTGGCGCTGATCAGCAGCCAGGCCAGGGCGAGGTGCACGCCCAGTACGCCGGCCAGCGCCCAAGGCCGGCCGAAGCGACCGGCTTGGCTTGGCTCGATGGACCACATGCTCATCTTCATGGCCCCACCATTGACGGCCACAGAGGGGTCTGGGCTCATCGGGGTCGGACCCTGATAAAAGCCGTCGACGCTTGCCGTGCAAAGGTTGCACTGATCACACAGGTTGAGGGAAGGGATCGCACTTGTCTTGTCGGCCCGATCGATGTTGCCTTCAAAGTATAGGTGTAGCCTTGTGCGACAGCCGCAGATTTACCTCCTGCTGCTGATCGCCGCAGGTCGATGACTCGAACGCATGGGCCGAGCTCAGGCTGATGGATCAGGAATCCTTCCAACCCGTCGCCTGCGTCGATCGAGCTCGATGGGCTGCAGCTTTAAAGGTGAATGGATGGCCTGGGCCCAGCGATGGCAAGGAGGAACACCCTGAGCTGCTGACTTGGCGATGCAGCCGCTGCGGTGTGTGGCGCGGTGCGCGACGGAGTGCCTAGACGTCTATGAAGCGTGGCGGCTGCGCGAAAGCGAACCGCCACAGGCTCGCTTATTTCTGCGACATGATCCAGCTCACCAGCCTGGCCGCTTCGGCATCGCTGACCTGGGGATTGGCCGGCATCGGCACCGCACCCCAGTTGCCCGAGCCGCCCTTGATGATCTTCGTGGCCAACATCGCAGCCGCATCTTTCTGACCGCCGTATTTCTTGGCGATGTCCTTGTAGGAGGGGCCTACCAATTTCTTTTCTACAGCATGGCAGGCCATGCAGTTCTTGGACTGGGCCAGTGCCTGGTCGGCTTGGGCGTGGAGGCTGAAGCTGGCGGCCAGCAGGCCGATGATCAGAGGGGTTTTCATGCGCTTTTTTAAACGTGTTGAGGAGGGAAATCTGCCTTTTTTGCCGATGCGCCGATAAGGCGCACAGCTGTCAGATTGTTTCTCAAACTTGGCGGCTGCGCCAGCCTGGCCCTGACGGGCTCAGGGTCAGGCTGGCTTTGCCCTTCAATACAAATCGAGCACTGCGCCCTTGCTGGCGCTCGAGGCGTTGAAGGCGAACTTGGCCTGCACGCCGCGGGTGTAGCGCGGTGCCGGGGCTTGCCAGCCTTTTTTGCGCTCGGCCAGTTCTGCGTCGCTGACATTGAGTTGCAGGAGCAGTTGGTGCGAGTCTATGGTGATGGAGTCGCCCTCGCGGATGAAGGCGATGTTGCCGCCGGCCGCGGCTTCGGGCGCCACATGGCCGACCACCATGCCCCAGGTGCCGCCGGAAAAGCGCCCGTCAGTGATCAGGCCCACGCTCTCGCCCAGGCCGGCGCCAATCAGCGCGCCAGTGGGGGCCAGCATTTCAGGCATGCCGGGGCCGCCCTTGGGGCCCAGGTAGCGCAGCACCATCACGTCGCCGGCCTTAATCTTGCCAGCCAGAATCGCTTGCAGGGCCGATTGCTCGTCGTCAAAGACGCGGGCCGGACCGGTCATGACCGGGTTTTTCAGGCCGGTGATCTTGGCCACCGCGCCTTCGGGCGAGAGATTGCCTTTGAGGATGGCCAGGTGGCCCTGTGCGTACATGGGCTTGTCGATCGGGCGGATCACGTCCTGGTCGGCGCGGGGGGTATCGGGCACCTCGGCCAGGTTCTCGGCCACGGTTTTGCCGGTGATGGTCATGCAGTCGCCGTGCAGGAGGCCTGCCTTGAGCAGAACCTTCATGACCTGCGGAATGCCGCCGGCTTGGTGCAGGTGAATTGCCATGTACTTGCCGCTGGGCTTGAGGTCGCAGATCACCGGGATCTTTGTGCGCACGCGCTCGAAGTCGTCGATGGTCCAGGCCACGCCGGCGGCGTGTGCCATGGCCAGGAAGTGCAGCACCGCATTGGTCGAGCCGCCGGTGGCCATGATCACCGCTACCGCGTTTTCGATGGCCTCGCGGGTGACGATGTCGCGCGGCTTGAGGTCGTTTTTGACGGCCTCCATCAGGGCCTGCGCCGAATCCTTGGCCGAGTTGAGCTTTTCGTCGTGGGTGTTGGCCATGGTCGAGGAATAGGGCAGCGACATGCCCAGGGCCTCAATGGCCGAACTCATGGTGTTGGCGGTGTACATGCCGCCGCAGGAGCCGGGCCCCGGAATGGCGTGTTGCTCGATGCCTTTGAGGTCTTCGTCGCTCATCTTGCCCGCGGCGTTTTGGCCGACCGCCTCGAACACGCTGACGATGTTGAGCTCTTGCCCTTTGTAGTAGCCGGGCAGGATGGTGCCGCCGTAAACGTAGACGGCGGGCACGTTGGCACGCAAGATGCCCATCATGCCGCCAGGCATGTTTTTGTCGCAGCCGCCGACCACCACCACGCCGTCCATCCACTGGCCTTGCACGCTGGTTTCGATGCAGTCGGAGATGACCTCGCGGCTGACCAGCGAATACTTCATGCCCTCGGTGCCCATGGCCATGCCGTCGGAGATGGTGGGCACGCCAAAGATCTGCGCATTACCGCCCGCCGCTTCAATGCCGGCCACGGCCGCATCGGCCAGTTTTTGCAGGCCGCTGTTGCAGGGGGTGATGGTGCTGTGGCCGTTGGCCACGCCGATCATGGGCTTGGAAAAGTCGCCCTCCTCGTAGCCCATGGCGTAGTACATGGAGCGGTTGGGCGCGCGCGACTTGCCCTCGGTGATGTTGGCGCTGCGGCGGTTGATGGGGGTGATGGGGATGATTTTGTCGCTCATGGCTCTTCAGGGCGGTTGTGGATCGGTTGGGCGCATTGTAGGTATTGCCTTTGGCTGGCGGCTTGGTGGGCGAGGGCTGGGTATGGCGGTCGGTCCGGGTGTGGGGCGCTCCGGGTGTGGGGAGTTCCGGGGGTGGTGGGTCTGGGGGTGGGGCGGCCGGCTCATGCTGGGGTACCAGAAATCGCCGGCCGCCCCACCCCGAGACCCACTTGGAGGCGCGTAACTGTTCTTGGCCGGCCTGGCCCGTCCAGGCATTGCAGGGGGTAGCCCCCACGGCCGATTTCTGGTACCCCAGCATGAGGCCGTGGGGGCTACCCCCTGCAATGCCCACCCCGAACCGTATTTCTCCGAACCGCAACCGCCACCCAGCAACCCAGTCCGACCCCAATCCCGACTCCTACAATGCGCGACCATGCTGATGCACCCCACCATCGACCCCGTGGCCCTGCAGATCGGTCCCCTGGCCATTCACTGGTACGGACTGACCTATCTGGCGGCTTTTGGCCTGTTCTTTCTGCTGGCGCGCCAGCGCCTGAAGCATGAGCCCTATGCCTCGATTCGCACACCCGCGCCCTGGAGCGTCAGGGATGTGGAAGACCTGCTGTTTCTGGGCGTTCTCGGTGTGGTGGCGGGTGGCCGCTTGGGCTACTGCCTGTTTTACAAACCGGGCTACTACGCAGCGCATCCTTTGGAGGTGTTTGCCATCTGGCAAGGCGGCATGAGCTTTCATGGGGGCCTGATCGGGGTGCTGCTGGCGCAGTGGTGGTTTGCCCGCTCGCGCGGCCGGCCCTGGCTGCAGGTGATGGATCTGATCGCGCCTTGCGTGCCCACCGGCCTGGCCGCGGGCCGGGCGGGGAACTTCATCAACGGCGAGCTCTGGGGCCGGGTGGCCGACCCCACTTTGCCTTGGGCCATGGTCTTTCCGGGAGCGGGGCCGGCGCCGCGCCATCCTTCGCAGATTTATCAGTTCCTGCTCGAAGGCTTGCTGCTGTTCGTGCTGCTGTGGCTGCTGGCACGCAAGCCGCAGCCGCAGGGGCGGGTGTCGGCGGCCTTCTTGGTGGGTTACGGGGTTTTCCGCTTCGTCGCCGAATACTTTCGCCAGCCCGACGACCACCTGGGCTTGCTCACCCTGGGTTTGAGCATGGGGCAGTGGCTGTGTCTGCCCATGGTGGCAGCGGGACTGGCGCTGTGGGTCTGGTCGGGGCGTTCTGGGGTGGGCAAGGCCGGGTAGGGCTGGGCAAGGCCGGGTAGTGACCCCAGAGCGCAGTCAGTGCGCGACTGCCACGACAATGATTCAGCTGTAGCTTCGCGGCCCTGGCTACGCATTCATCACGCAAACGCCCACAGAAGGCGAATCTGGGCTGCTTTCCGTCCTAAAAATTGGAGACAAGATGAAGCCATTCCCGCATTCCAATTCCCGCCGCGCAGTGCTGCAGTACGCTGCCTCCGCGCTGGCTGCAGTCAGTCTGGGCAGCCGGGCCCAATCCACCTGGCCGAGCAAGCCCGTGAACCTGGTGGTGCCCTTTCCGGCCGGCGGCGGCACCGACGCCTTCGCGCGGCCCCTGTCGGCGCAGTTTGCCAAATTGACCGGCCGGCAGATGGTGATTGAGAACCGGGGGGGTGCCGGAGGCACCTTGGGCGCGGGCGTGGCGGCCAAGGCCGCGCCTGACGGCTACACCTTGTTCATGGGCGCGGTGCACCATGCGATCGCGCCTTCGATGTATGCCAAGCTCGACTACGACATCGAAAAAGACTTCGTCCCCCTGGCTTTGGTGGCCAATGTGCCGCAGGTGCTGGTGGTCAACCCCAAGAACCAGCCGGGCGACTTCAAGGAATTCCTGGAGCGGGTGCGCAAAGCACCGGGCCGCTACAACTACGGCTCGGCCGGTGGTGGTACCTCTCACCATCTGGCTGGCGAGCTGTTCAAGCAGCAGAGCAAGACCTTCATCACCCACATTCCCTACCGCGGCGCTGGCCCGGCCTTGCAGGACCTGATTGCCGGCAATGTGGACATGATGTTCGACGGCCTGGGCTCCTCGGCCCAGCATATCAAGGGCGGGCGCATCAAGGCGCTGATGGTGTCCGGCGGCAAGCGAAACCCGGCCTTCCCGGATGTACCCTGCGCCGCTGAGTTGGGCTTGCCTGAGTACACCGTGACCACCTGGTACGGCTTGTGGACGCCCAAGGGCACGCCCGCCGATGTGCAGACACGCATCGTTGATGAGGTGCGGCGGGCCTGCAACAGCGATGAGCTCAAGGCGGTCTGGGCTTCCAATGGCGCCGAGTTCGGCAGCCTGAGCCCGGCCCAGTTTGGCGGTTTCGTCAGTGCCGAGATCAAGCGCTGGGCCACAGTGGTCAAGGCTTCGGGCGCCAAACTCGATTGACGCCAGGGGTAGCCGGTTTGCCTTTCAGTCATCACCTTGGCAGCGTATGAGTGGGGCAATCGACTGCCAGATTGAGGGGCCGATCGCTCAGGTCACTGTGCACCACCCTCAGCGCATGAATGCGATGACGCGCGCGATGTGGCGCCAGTTGCGGCAGGTGTTTGAGCAGCTGCACGGTGATCGCAGCCTGCGGGTGGTGGTGGTGCGCGGCGAGGGCGGCCATTTTTGTGCCGGGGGCGATATTGCCGAATATGCCGACTTTCGATTCCAGCCAGAGTCCCTGCGGGCCTTTCATGAAGACGAGGTCTGGGGCGGTCTGAACGCCGTGCTGTCGTGCGACCTGCCCATCGTGGCGCAGATCGAGGGCAATTGCATGGGCGCCGGGGTAGAGATCGCCTGCTGCTGCGACATCCGGCTGGCCAGCGAGGACGCCCGCTTTGGCGCGCCGATTGCGAGGCTGGGTTTTCCGATGGCCCCCCGTGAGGCGGCGCTGGTGGCACGCGTGGCTGGCGAATCCACAGCCCGAGCCATGCTGCTGGCGGCCCAGGTGATTGAGGCGCCCGCGCTCTTACAGCGCGGCTTCCTGCAGCAAATCCTGCCTGCATCCTCCTTGTCCGAGGCAGTCGCTGCTCTTGCCCGGCGCATGGCCGAACTGGCACCTGAGGCCGCGCGCATGAATAAGGCGACTTTGCGCGCCCTGGCGCAGACAGGCCCTGCGGCCTTGCCCGGCTTGGTCCAGACGGCCTACGACTATGCCGATACGCCCGAGCACCATGAGGGCGTCAGTGCCTTCATGCAAAAGAGGCCGGCCCGTTTTTCCTGACGTTTTCTTATCCCCCTTCGACGACCATGAGCTCCACCAATCTGTTTGCCGCCCTCAGGGCGGCCTTTCCCGCTGACTTGGACAGCATCGCCATCGAGACCGACAACGGTTTGAATTACTCCTGGCGCGACCTCGATCGTGGTACCGCAATGATGGCCAATCTGCTCGCGTCGCTCGAGCTTGAGCCCGGTGCGCGCGTCGCGGTACAGGTCGAAAAATCGGTTGAAGCGGCGATGCTCTACCTGGCCACCTTGCGTGCCGGCTATGTGTTCTTGCCGCTGAACACCGCCTACCAGAGCGCCGAGATTGAATACTTCATCGGCAATGCCGAGCCGGCGGTGGTGGTGTGCAGCAAGAAGAATTTCGGCTGGGTCAGCCCGCTGGCCTTCCAGGCCGGCGCCAAGGCGGTATTCACCCTGGATGAGGACCGCAGCGGCACCTTGCTCGAGCGGGCGGCGCACTGCAGCGACGCGCACACGGTGGCTGAGAGATCAGCCGACGACCTGGCCGCCATTCTCTATACCAGCGGCACCACCGGCCGCAGCAAGGGCGCCATGCTCACGCACGGCAATTTGCTGAGCAATGCGGTGGTGCTCAAGAGCTACTGGGGCTGGAAGCGCGGCGATGTGCTGATTCATGCGCTGCCGATTTTTCATGTGCATGGTTTGTTTGTGGCGCTGCATGGCGCTTTGCTCAATGGCAGCAAGATGCTCTGGCAGGGCCGGTTCGACCCCAAGTGGGTGATCGGCAAGTTGCCTGAGGCCACGGTGTTCATGGGCGTGCCCACGCTGTATGTGCGCATGTTGGCCGAGCCCTCGCTCCAGCGCCAGGCCTGCAGCAATATGCGCCTGTTCATCTCGGGCTCGGCGCCGCTCTTGATCGAGACCTTCCGCGACTGGCAGGAGCGCACCAGCCACACGATTTTGGAGCGTTACGGCATGAGCGAGACCGCCATGCTCACCTCCAACCCCTACAAGGCCAAAGAGGGCGAGCGCCGTGGCGGCACCGTCGGCTTTCCCTTGCCCGGCGTGGGCGTGCGGGTGCGCGGCGATGCCGGGCAGGATCTGCCGGCCGGCGAGATCGGCGGCATTGAGGTGCGCGGGCCCAATGTGTTCAAGGGCTACTGGCGCATGCCCGAGAAAACCCGCGAGGAATTCACCAGCGACGGCTGGTTCAAGACCGGCGATGTGGGGCAGATCGACAAGCGGGGTTATGTGACCATCGTCGGGCGCAGCAAGGACCTGATCATCAGTGGCGGCTACAACGTCTACCCAGCCGAGATTGAGGGCTATATCAACGACATGCCCGGCGTGGCTGAAAGCGCGGTGGTGGGCGTGCCTCACCCCGATTTTGGCGAGGTCGGCGTAGCGGTGCTCACCCTCAAGAGTGGCGCGGCGCTGGAGCCCGAAGCGGTGATCGCCAGCCTGAAGGCCAAGCTGGCCAACTTCAAGATCCCCAAGCGTTGTTATGTGGTCAGCGAGTTACCGCGCAACACCATGGGCAAGGTGCAAAAGAACCTGCTGCGCGATCAGCACAAGGGCTTGTTTGCGTCTTGAGCCGCGGGCGCAGCGCTGAGCCGTATGCTCAGCGCGCCTGATGGCGCTGGCTCATGCCGCCGTCGACCGCGATGCTGGTGCCCGAGATGTAAGACGCTGCGCCAGAGGGCTCAGCGTAGCACCAGCACCGGCAGCGGTGAGTGGGTGAGCACGTGGGTGGTCTCGCTGCCCAGCAGCAGGCGCTTGATGCCTTTGCGTCCGTGCGAGGCCATCACGATGAGATCGCACTTATTCTTCTTAGCGCAGGCGATCACGGTTTCGGCCACCAGATCGGAGCGTATGGTCAGCCCCTTGGCTTTGAGGCCGCGTGTTTCGGCTTTGGCTTTGAGTTGATCGACCAGACCCTGCGCTTTCTCAGACCACTGTTTCTCGATCTTGCCGACCTCGGTCATCGAGGCGGTGATACCGCCTTCAAAGTAGCTCATGGGGTAGCGCGGGACCACATTGAGAAACACGATTTGCGCGCCGCTGAGCTCGGCCAGATCGAGCGCCGACTGTACCGCTTTGGCGGACAGGCGGGAGCCGTCGGTCGGCACGAGAATGCTTTGATACATAGAGGCTCTCCTGAGTTGTTGGTCTGTCCAGCATAGGACGCGTACAGCGGCTGGGGCTTGATCCAAGTCAAGGACTGTGTGCTTGGCGGCTCCTGTGCCCTGACGGCCCAGCGGGCGCTGGACCGGCTGCCTGGGGTGCAGTCGCTGCGGGTGAGCCCGCTCGCTGCCCCTCAGTGGCAGACCTGGGGATTGACCAGGCGCTTGAGTGCCTCTGCATCCTGAATGTGGATGTGGCGCTTCTTGACCTCGATGATGCCCTCATCGGCAAAGCGCGAGAAGGTACGGCTGACCGTTTCGAGTTTCATGCCCAGGTAGCTGCCGATTTCTTCGCGCGTCATGCGCAGGATCAGTTCCTTGCGTGAGAAGCCGCGGGCCTGAAGTCGTTGCACCAAATTAAGCAGAAAGGCAGCCAGCCGCTCTTCGGCGCGCATAGTGCCCAGCAGCAGCATGACACCGTGCTCACGCACAATCTCGCGGCTCATGATGCGGTGCACATGTTTTTGTAGCGCGCCGACTTCTCTGGAGATTTCTTCGATGCGGTCAAAAGGCATGACGCACACTTCTGCGTCTTCAAGGGCGATAGCATCGCAGGTGTGGTGTTCGTTGACGATGCCGTCCAGGCCAATGATCTCGCCAGCCATCTGAAAACCGGTGACTTGGTCGCGCCCATCCTCGGTGGTCAGGCTGGTCTTGAAAAATCCGGTGCGCACCGAATACAGCGAGGTGAAGGGCTCGCCGTTGTGAAACAGGGCGGCTCCACGTTTGATGCCGCGGCGCTGACTCACGAGGTCATCGACCCGCTGCAGCTCCACCTCCTTGAGTCCGATTGGCATGCACAGCTCGCGCAGATTGCAATTGGAACAAGCGACTTTGATGGTTTCTTTCAGCATGTACCTCTCCTGATCCCGCCGGCGGTCTGAACCTTTTGATGCAATTATCTCGGGGCGGGTGTGCACTGATACAGCACAGCCGTAAAAAAATCACAGTTCCTTACAGCAGCGCTTGACCCAGGTCAAGGCGCGCTGCAGGCGCCCGCGGCACAGTGTTCATTCACCGCCTGAAATGCCTCACCCATGAGCTTTGTCTCAACCGACCTGCTGCGCCAAATGGACCTCCAGGGTCCGCGCTACACCTCTTACCCGACGGCCGACCGTTTTGTCGAGGCCTTTGGTGACACCGACTATGTGCAGGCCTTGCAACAGCGGCGCAGCGGCCCGGCCCGCGCCAGCGCGCTGTCGCTGTACGTGCATATTCCGTTTTGCGAGTCGCTGTGCTACTTCTGCGCCTGCAACAAGATCGTCACCCGCCATCATGAGCGTGCGCAGCCCTATTTGCGCTACCTCAGCCGTGAGCTTGATCTGCATGTGGCGCATCTGGGCAGCGGGCAGACCCTCAGTCAGTTGCACTTGGGCGGCGGCACGCCCACCTTCCTGAGTGACGAAGAGTTGCGCAGTTTGCTCGCCATGATTGGCCGCAGCTTCCACCTGGTGCCTGGGGGGGAGTACTCGATCGAGGTCGATCCGCGCACGGTGACGGCAGCGCGGCTGGCGGTGCTGGCCGAGTTGGGTTTTAAGCGCTTGAGCTTTGGCGTGCAAGACTTTGACGCGGCGGTGCAGCGCGCGGTTCACCGCTTGCAGCCGGCCCAACAGGTGTTCGAGTTGGTGGCGCAGGCGCGGCAGCTGGGCTTTGAGTCTATCAATATCGACTTGATCTATGGCTTGCCGCTGCAGAGCCCGGAGTCGTTTGACCGCACCTTGGCCCAGGTCACTGCCTTGCGGCCCGATCGCGTGGCGCTGTATGCCTATGCCCATCTGCCCGATCGCTTCAAGCCGCAGCGGCGCATCCAAGCGGCGCAGCTGCCGGCGGCTCCGGCCAAGATCACGATGCTCGCGCGCTCGCTCGACGCGTTCGAAAAAGCCGGCTACGAGTATGTCGGCCTGGACCACTTCGCTTTGCCCGGCGATGCGCTGGTGATGGCCCGGCGGCAGGGACGCATGCACCGAAACGTTCAGGGCTATAGCACCCAGCCCGATGCCGATCTGATCGCCCTGGGCGTTTCCTCAATCGGTCGCATGGGCGCTACCTACAGCCAGAACGCCAAGACCTTGGAGGAGTATTGCGACCTGCTCGATCAAGGGCGATTGCCGGTGGTGCGGGGGCTGGCCCTGTCGCGCGACGACCTAATTCGACGCACTGTGATCATGACCCTGATGTGCCAGGGTGAGCTGCAGTTTGAGTCTGTCGAACTGGCTTTCTTGATCGACTTCAGCAGCTACTTCGCGTCCGAGTTACAGGCCCTGTCGCCCTTGCAGGCCCAAGGCCTGGTACAGGTGGGCGCCTCTGGGATCATGGTGACCGCGCAGGGCTGGTTTTTCGTGCGCGCAGTGGCCATGGTGTTTGACCGCTATCTGCAGTCCGACCGCAATCGGGCGCGGTTTTCACAGCTTATCTGATCGTGGTGTCGCTGGCCCCGCCGGCCAGGTGGCCAGAACGACAGCGGCCAGGCCCATGAGCATGGCCAGCCACTGCGCAGGCGCCAGAGCCTCACCCAGGGCCAGCAGGCCCACTAGGCAGGCGCTGATGGGCAGCATGACGGTGAAGATGCCGGCCTGGCTGGCGCTCACGCCCCGCAGCCCACTCATCCACAGCCAGACGCTCCAGACGCTGGCCGCCAGGCCGTAGAACAGCAGCAAGGCCCAGGCCCACAAGGGAACGCTGCTCCAATCGAAACGTAGCGCGGACCACAGGCCCAATGGCGTCATCAGCACCAGCCCCCAGAGATTGATCAAGGCGGTGATGCGGCGCGCCGACAGCACGCCCGTCAGCCGCTTGCCCATCACCGCATAGGCTGCCTCACACAGCACCGCGCCCACCAGCAGTAGATGTCCCAAGTTGCCCCGCCCTGCCTGGGCGTCAGACGCCACGCCTTGGTTCGCTCCGCCGGCTGAGAGCACCGCAATGCCGCCCACTGCCAGCGCGGTTGCCAGAGCCTGGCGCACTGAGATGTGCTCCTTCAGCCAGAGCCACCCCAACACCGCCACGGCCGCTGGTATGGCCGACATGATCACTCCGGCTGCGGTGGCAGTGCTCAAGGCTACGCCGTAGAGCATGCAGATGGAAAACAGGAAGTTGCCCAGTAAAGCCGACAGGAATAAATGCCTGTGAGTGGCTGGCGTCCATGGCGGCTCCTCGGCCGGCCGGCGCAGCCAGTGCAGCATGGCCAGAGCCCCTATGCCAAAGCGCAGCCAGGCGAGCAAGAAAACCGGCCAGACTGCCAGCAGCGGTTTGGACAGGGCCACATAGCTGCCCACCAGGGCCATGCTCAGAGCCAGGCAGCCCTGCGCCACAATCGTTCGCATACAGATTCAGCCTCCGGCGTGTTGTGCCGGACCGCCTGCGATCATGCCCCAAGATCATCCTGTTTTGGAACGCCCCGAGGACGCCGCAAAACCACCGACGGTCTCACTGCTGTTCGTCTACGGCACTTTGCGCATGGGCGGGAGCAATGACATCCGTCGCTTCGGGCCTTACTCGCGTCTGTTGGGGCCAGCTCGGGTTCGCGCAAGGCTCTATGACCTGGGTGACTATCCGGGCCTGGTGCTGGGCGGGCTTGATTGGGTCAGCGGTGAGCTGCACGCGATAGCGCCTGAGATCGAGCCGGCACTCGATGCGCTCGAAGAGGTCTGGCCACAGCGCAGCGGTCTATACCGGCGCACCCGGGCTTTGGTGATGGCTGGCGCTCAAAGCCATGGCGCCCTGGTCTATGCGATGGACCGCAGCCGTGGGCGGCTCTGGCCGCAGATCGCATGCGGTGACTGGCTCACCCACTTGGGGCGCCGAGCGGGGCCCCGCGCCTGAAGTTGGTGCTTGCAGGGCTGCGGCTATTTTTCGCATGGCGATATTTTATTTTCTCTATGTGAAATTTACAATTGCTGCAGCGCAGCGTTTTTTCTCAATATGAGACATTGAATTTCTCAATCCGAAATTCTGAAATTAGATTGTTGATTTCAAATGAGAAAATTTATGTCTTATATAAGACACAAGAGTTGTTAATAGTCTTGTAGAAGACTTAAAGTAGATCCACGAACCGAGGCCCTGGGCACAAGCTATGCGTGTTCCCTCAGGCCGTCCGGTATCTGGTTTTTTCTTCAACTTCTCTGGAGTCTTCACATGCCCCAAGCCCTGACCGAACAACTCAGCCGCGAGCAACAAGTTGCCGCCCTGGAAAAAGAATGGGCCAGCAGCCCGCGCTGGAAGGGCGTCAAACGTGGCTACAGCGCCGCCGACGTGGTGCGCCTGCGCGGCAGCATGCCGATCGAGCACACCCTGGCCAAGCGCGGCGCGGAAAAGCTCTGGGAAAAAATCAACGGGGGTGCCAAGAAGGGCTATGTGAACGCCTTTGGCGCCATCAGCGCTGGCCAGGCCATGCAGCAGGCCAAGGCCGGTTTGGAGGCGGTGTATCTGTCGGGTTGGCAGGTAGCTGCTGACGGCAATACCTCTGAAACCATGTACCCCGACCAGTCGCTCTATGCCTACGACTCGGTGCCCACCATGGTTCGCCGTATCAACAACACCTTCAAGCGCGCTGATGAGATCCAGTGGGGCCGTGGCATCGATCCCGGCAGCAAGGAGTTCATCGACTACTTCCTGCCCATCGTGGCCGACGGCGAGGCCGGCTTTGGTGGCGTGCTCAATGCGTTTGAGCTGACCAAGAACATGATCACCGCCGGCGCTGCGGGTGTGCACTTCGAAGACCAGCTGGCCGCCGTCAAAAAATGCGGCCACATGGGTGGCAAGGTCTTGGTGCCCACGCAAGAGGCCATTGAGAAGCTGCTGTCGGCGCGTTTTGCTGCTGACGTGATGGGCGTGCCCACCGTGGTGCTGGCCCGCACCGATGCCGAGGCCGCCAACTTGCTGACCAGCGACCACGACGCCAATGACAAGCCCTTCCTGACCGGCGACCGCACCCAAGAGGGCTTTTACCGCGTCAAAAATGGCCTGGAGCAGGCCATCAGCCGCGGCGTGGCCTACGCACCCTATGCCGACCTGGTCTGGTGCGAGACCGGTACGCCCGACCTGGGCTTTGCCCGCGAGTTTGCGCAGGCTGTGCATGCCGCCTGCCCGGGCAAGCTGCTGTCTTACAACTGCTCGCCCTCCTTCAACTGGAAGAAAAACCTGGACGACGCCACCATCGCCAGGTTCCAAGAAGAGCTGTCAGCGCTGGGCTACAAGTACCAGTTCATCACCCTGGCCGGCATCCACATCAACTGGTTCAACACCTTCAAGTTCGCCAAGGCCTATGCCGAGGGCGAGGGCATGAAGCACTACGTGAACATGGTGCAGGAGCCCGAGTTCGCCGCCCGTGAGCAGGGCTACACCTTCGTGTCGCACCAGCAGGAAGTCGGCGCTGGTTACTTTGACGATGTGACCACCGTGATCCAGGGCGGCACGTCTTCAGTCAAGGCCCTGACCGGCTCGACCGAAGAAGAGCAGTTCCACTGAGTTTTGTGCCCCGGCGCCACCCGCGTCGCTTACGCAAGCACTAAGCCCGGGCGATCCCCGGGCTTTTTTGCGTCCGGTATGCCGGTGCGGTCCCAGCTGTTTGTGAGAAAATTCGTTCAAGTCAACCCACAAGAGCGAGAAAGGCATGATGGTTATGACACCGCGAACTCCCTCGGAGATCTTGGCGGGCCTTTGATGGCCGGCAGGTCGCGCCTGTCTCTCGCACCCTCATGAAAGCGCGGCCCCTGCCGCGTTTTTTGTTTTTCATCTGCTCATTTCAAACATGGTCCAAATCACGCTTCCCGACGGTTCCCAGCGTCAATTTCCCCAGCCGGTGACGGTGGCCGAGGTGGCCGCCTCCATAGGTGCGGGCCTGGCCAAGGCGGCCCTGGGCGGCAAGGTCGACGGCCAACTGGTCGACACCAGCTTTACGGTGGCGCAAGATGCCAAGCTGTCCATCGTCACTGCCAAGGACGCCGACGGACTGGAATTGATCCGTCACTCCACCGCCCACCTGCTGGCCTACGCCGTCAAGGAGCTCTTCCCCGAGGCCCAGGTGACCATAGGCCCGGTGATTGAAAACGGCTTTTATTACGACTTCTCCTACAAACGCCCCTTCACGCCCGAGGACTTGCAGGCCATTGAAAAGCGCATGGCCGAACTTGCGGCCAAGGACGAGCCGGTACTTCGCCGGGTGCTGCCGCGCGACGAAGCGGTGGCTCGTTTCAAGGCCATGGGCGAGCACTATAAGGCTGAGATCATCGGCTCTATCCCAGCCGACCAAGAGGTCTCGCTCTACCGAGAGGGTGGCTTTGAGGACCTGTGCCGGGGCCCGCACGTACCCAGCACCGGCAAGCTCAAGCACTTCAAGCTGATGAAGGTGGCTGGCGCCTACTGGCGGGGCGATCATCGCAATGAGATGCTGCAGCGCGTCTACGGCACCGCCTGGGCCAGCAAAGAGGACCTGCAGCAGTACCTGACTTTGCTGGAAGAGGCCGAAAAGCGCGACCACCGCAAGCTCGGCCGAGAGCTGGACTTGTTCCACATTGACGACCATGCCCCGGGTCTGGTGTTCTGGCATCCCAAGGGCTGGACGGTGTGGCAAGGCGTGGAGCAGTACATGCGGCGCGTCTACCAGGACAACGGCTACCAGGAGGTCAAGGGTCCGCAGGTCATCGACAAGACCCTGTGGGAGAAGACCGGACACTGGGACAAGTACCGCGAGAACATGTTCACCACCGAGAGCGAAAAGCGCGAGTACGCCCTCAAGCCCATGAATTGTCCGGGTCACATCCTGATCTTCAAGCAGGGCATCAAGAGCTACCGCGACCTGCCGCTGCGCTACGGCGAGTTCGGCCAGTGCCATCGCAATGAGCCCTCGGGCGGGCTGCACGGCATCATGCGGGTGCGCGGCTTTACCCAGGACGACGGCCACATCTTCTGTACCGAAGACCAGATTCAGCCGGAGGTATTGGCCTTCAGCACCTTGCTGCAAAAGGTCTACACCGACTTCGGCTTCAAGCACATCATCTACAAGGTCGCCACCCGGCCGGAAAAGCGCATAGGCTCGGACGAGAGCTGGGACAAGGCCGAGCAGGCGTTGATGGACAGCCTCAAGGCCTCGGGCTGCGAGTTCGAGATCGCTCCGGGCGACGGCGCTTTTTATGGCCCCAAGATCGAGTACACGCTCAAGGACGCGCTGGGCCGCCAGTGGCAGTGCGGCACCATACAGGTGGACTTTTCCATGCCCGAGCGGCTCGATGCCGAGTATGTGGGCGAGGACGGCAACCGCCACCGCCCGGTCATGCTGCACCGGGCCATCGTCGGCAGCATGGAGCGCTTTATCGGCATCCTCATTGAAGAGCACGCCGGCGCTCTGCCGACCTGGCTGGCGCCGGTGCAAATTGCCGTCCTCAACATCACCGATGCGCAGGCCGATTACTGTCGGGAAATCGCCAAAACTCTGACAAATCAAGGGCTTAGGGTCGATCTGGACCTGCGAAACGAGAAAATCACGTATAAAATACGCGAGCACTCGCTGCAAAAGCCTCCCTACATCCTGGTCGTGGGCGACAAGGAAAAAGCGGCTGGCTCGGTGGCGGTGCGTGCCCGAGGCAATAAGGACCTGGGTGTGATGTCCCTCGAAGCGTTCTCCGCGCAGATCGCTTCCGACATTGCCAACAAATCCTGAATCGACCAAATGTGTCCCTTTGCGGGGCGCTTTGGCCGCGGTGTCTGCGGGTCAAAGCTGCTACAGCTGGTGTAGCCTTGTTTGAAGGATAGCTGCCATCGTTACTGAATTTCGTGACCGTCGCCAACGCGAGGAACGCAAGCACCGTCTGAACCGAGAAATCATGGCCCCGGAGGTTCGCCTTATGGGCCCTGACAACGAGCCCATAGGCATTGTCTCCACCATGGAAGCGCTGCGCTTGGCCGGTGATGCCGATGTGGATCTGGTGGAAATCTCGCCGACCGCAATTCCTCCGGTGTGCCGCCTGATTGACTACGGCAAGTTCAAGTATGCCGAGCAAAAGCGGGCCGCCGAAGCCAAGTCCAAGCAGAAGGTGATCGAGGTCAAGGAAATTAAATTCCGACCCGGCACCGACGACGGTGACTACAACATCAAGTTGCGCAATATTCGGCGGTTTCTGGATGAAGGCGATAAGTGCAAGATCACGCTGCGGTTTCGTGGTCGTGAGATTACCCACCAGGAGTTGGGTTTGGCCTTGTTGGCGCGCATCCGCGATGAGTTGGCTGACAGCATCATCGTCGAGCAGTTTCCCAAGCTCGAAGGTCGGCAGATGATCATGATGATCGCCCCGGGCAAGAAAAAAGCCGGTGGCGGCAAGGTGGCAGCCCCTGCCGAGGCGGCAGAGACGACCAAGGCCTGAGGGCTGAAGGTGTAAGGATTGAACAAGCCCGGTCGGTTGGTCGCCGACGGGGTGGACGGGGCGGCGGCCTGTTGCGCTGTCCCTGAGGCCGGAAGTTTTTCCGGTCTCGCCAGGTCCGGCCGAAAGGCCTGGAACCTGAACAAGTGGCTCGGGGCCTACAAGTTCTGTGGAAGGTTTCACAGCGCCTCGCGAGCACAAAGAAGAAGGAGCAGTCATGCCCAAAATGAAGACCAAGAGCAGCGCGAAAAAGCGTTTTCGCGTTCGTCCCGGTGGCACCGTCAAGCGCGGTCAAGCCTTCAAGCGTCACATCCTGACCAAGAAGACCACCAAGAACAAACGTCACCTGCGCGGTGCGGTCGCTGTCCATGAGACCAATATGGGTCACATGGCGCAGATGCTGCCTGGCATGGGTATTTGATTCAGACGAACAAGGAGTACACATATGCCTCGCGTCAAACGTGGCGTCACCGCCCGCGCTCGTCACAAAAAAGTTCTCGCCCTGGCTAAGGGTTTTCGCGGCCGCCGCGGCAATGTCTTTCGCGTCGCCAAACAGGCGGTGATGAAGGCGGGCCAATATGCCTACCGTGATCGCCGCACCAAAAAGCGCGTGTTCCGCCAGTTGTGGATCGCCCGTATCAATGCGGCCAGCCGTTCATTCGGCATGACCTACAGCCAGTTCGCCAATGGCCTGAAAAAAGCCGGTATCGAAATCGACCGCAAGGTACTTTCCGATCTGGCCATCCACGACAGCGCCGCCTTTGGCGCCATCGTGGCACAAGCCAAGGCTAGCCTGGCGGCTTGATCCTGCCAGCGCCTGTACCGCCTGTGTCTCGGCAGGGCGGTGCAGCGGCTCAGCGGGCCGGGGCTTGTCAAAGGCTCTGGCCCTTTTTCATGGGCCTGTCATGGCCGTGAATCCCTCCGAAATTTGCACACACCATGAGCTCACAATCGATCCTTGATGATCTGGTCGACCAGGCCCGCAGCAGCTTTGCTCAGGCGCTGAGCCCCGCTGATCTGGAAAACGCAAAAGCTGTCTTCCTGGGTAAGGCCGGCCGGGTGACCGAGCTCATGAAAGGCCTGGCCGCATTGAGCGTGGACGAGAAGAAGTCCCGCGGCGCGGCCATCAACCAAACCAAGCAGGCCATTGAGCAGGCCCTGACTGAGCGCCGCCAGGCCCTGGCGCAGGCCGAACTCGATGCCCAACTCAGAGCAGAAGCTTTGGATGTGAGCCTGCCCGGCCGCCAGCGCATGCCCGGCGGCTTGCATCCGGTCAGTCTGACCATGGAGCGCATTGAAGCCATCTTCGGCTCCATGGGCTTTGATGTGGCTCAGGGCCCTGAGATCGAGACCGACTGGTTCAATTTCACCGCGCTCAACACGCCTGCCGATCATCCAGCACGCTCGATGCACGACACCTTTTACGTCGAAGGTGGCACGCCCGATGAGCCGCATTTGCTGCGCACCCACACCAGCCCGATGCAGATCCGCTACGCAGTGCAGCATGTCAAGAAGCACCGCGCGCTGATCGAGCGGGGCGAACTCATGCCCGAGATTCGGGTGATCGCGCCCGGCCGTACCTACCGGGTCGACAGCGACGCCACCCATTCGCCGATGTTCCATCAGTGCGAGGGCTTGTGGATCGGTGAGAACGTGAGCTTCAAGGACCTGAAGGTGGTGTTCACCGATTTCTGCCGCACCTTTTTTGAATCCAAAGACTTGGTGCTGCGTTTTCGGCCCAGCTTTTTCCCCTTCACCGAGCCCAGCGCCGAAATTGATATCCAGTTCCAGGCTGGGCCCTTGGCTGGACGCTGGCTGGAGGTGGCCGGCTCGGGCCAGGTGCATCCGAACGTGGTGCGCAACATGGGGTTGGACCCCGAGAAGTACATCGGCTTTGCCTTCGGCATGGGCCCGGATCGCCTGACCATGTTGCGCTATGGGGTCAATGACCTGCGCCTGTTTTTTGACGGCGACATTCGCTTTCTGGCGCAGTTCAATTGAACTGCTAGCGCACTAAGCTTCGCCTCACCATTTTTCGATCGTCACTGCTGAACAAGAAACGACGCCATGCAATTTCCCGAGTCCTGGTTGCGCGAGTTTTGCAACCCCGCGCTGTCGACCCAGCAACTGGCTGACACCCTCACCATGGGAGGGCTAGAGGTTGAGGAGCTTCGCCCGGTTGCGCCTGCCTTCTCCCACATCGTGGTCGGCGAGATACGCGAGGCGGTGCAGCACCCCAACGCCGACAAGCTGCGGGTCTGCCAGGTGGATGTGGGGCAGGGCGCCTTGCTGAACATCGTCTGCGGCGCCCCTAACGCCCGGGTCGGCATCCGGGTGCCCTGCGCGCTGGTGGGCGCGCAGCTGCCGCCCGGCGAGGACGGCAAGCCGTTTGAGATCAAGGTCGGCAAGCTGCGCGGCGTTGAAAGCTACGGCATGCTGTGTTCGGCCCGCGAGCTCAAACTGTCGGAGGACCATGGCGGCCTGCTCGAGCTGGCCGCCGACGCGCCTTTGGGGCAGGACATCCGGACCCATTTGAATCTGGATGACACCCTTTTTACCCTCAAGCTCACGCCCAATCTGGCCCACTGCCTGAGCGTGCATGGCGTGGCGCGTGAGCTGTCTGCGCTGACCGGCGCGCCGCTCAAGCAGCCGCACTTCAAAGCGGTCACGGTGAACGACGACAGCCGGCTGGCGGTGCGCATCAGCGCGCCGGACCTGTGCGGCCGCTTCTCGGGCCGGGTGATCCGCGGCGTCAATACCCGGGCGGCGACACCGCCCTGGGTGGTCGAGCGTCTGGCCCGCTGTGGTCAGCGCTCGGTCAGCCCGCTGGTCGACATCTCCAACTATGTGATGTTCGAACTCGGCCGGCCCTCGCACATTTTTGACCTCGACAAGATCCATGGCGGTTTGGACGTGCGCTGGGGCCGTGAGGGTGAGACGCTCAAGCTGCTCAACGGCAACACCATCACTGTCGATGGCAAGGTGGGCGTCATCGCTGACGAGGCGCAAGTCGAGTCGCTGGCCGGCATCATGGGTGGCGACGCTACCGCTGTTTCAGACGAGACCCAGAATGTTTATGTCGAGGCCGCCTTCTGGTGGCCGCGCTCGGTGGCTGGCCGTTCGCGCCGTTTCAATTTTTCCACCGACGCCGGGCATCGTTTTGAGCGCGGCGTGGATCCCGCCACCACCGTGCAGCACATCGAGCGCATCACCGAACTGGTGCTGGCCATCTGCGGCGGCGAGCAGACCCGCTGCGGCCCGATCGACGACCAGCAGGTGCAGCTGCCTTCGCCCACACCGGTGACCCTGCGGGTGGCACGGGCGGCCAAGGTGATTGGCATGCCTTTGACGCAGGCGCAGTGCGTGGACGCGCTCTCCCGTTTGGGCCTGCCGCTGCAGCAAGGAGATGGCACGATCACAGTGACGCCGCCGAGCTACCGCTTTGATCTGCAGATCGAGGAAGATCTGATTGAGGAAGTGGTGCGCATGGTCGGCTACGACGCGCTGCCTGAATCCCCGCCGCTGGCCCCCACCAGCGCGCGGCTGCGGCCCGAGTCCGAACGCAGCTCTTTTGCTTTGCGGCGCAGCCTGGCGGCACTGGGTTACCAGGAAACCATCAACTTCAGCTTTGTGCAGGAGCGCTGGGAGCATGAGCTGGCGGGCAACCCGAACCCGATCAAGCTGCTCAACCCGATTGCCAGCCCGATGAGCGTGATGCGCTCTTCTTTGATCGGTTCGCTGCTACAAGTGCTCAAGTTCAACCAGGACCGCAAGGCCGCGCGGGTTCGGGTGTTCGAGCTGGGCCGGGTGTTCCTGCGCGATGCCAGTGTGGCCGGCAGCGACAGCACCGTGGCGGGTCTGCACCAGCCCATGCGGGTGGCCGGCTTGGCCAGCGGCCCGCTGGAGTCGGCCGGTTGGGCGCAGGAGTCGCGCCTGGTCGACTTTTTTGACATCAAGGGTGATCTGGAGGCCTTGATGGCACCGGCCCGTGCCGTGTTCGAGCCGGTGTCGCACCCGGCCCTGCATCCAGGGCGCAGCGCCAGCCTGACCATAGACGGGCAGCGCGTCGGCGTGGTGGGGCAACTCCATCCGCGCTGGCGCCAGGCTTATGAGCTGACGCAAACCCCGGTGCTGTTTGAGCTGGACCTTGAAGCCCTGCTGCGTCGGCCTGTCCCCGCTTTTGCGGGCGTCAGTCGTCTGCAACCGGTCGAGCGTGACATTGCGGTGATCGTCAGCGAGTCTGTGACGCATGCGCAGCTGATGGCGCAGGTCCACTCAGCGCCCACCCAGGGCCTGCTGCGCTCTGCAACCCTTTTTGATATTTACCGCGCCAAGGAGGCGGGTGCTGGCATGGCGCTGGGGGAAAAGAGCCTGGCCGTGCGCCTGGTGCTCAGTGACGAGCAGGCTACACTGACGGAAGAGCAGATTGATCAGGCGGTGCGCGCGGTGATCGACCGTTTGCAGTCGCAGCTGGGTGCGCGGCTGCGCGCCTGACCCGACCCCTGGATGGATTGCGCTTGTCATGGAACTGTCTGTCGAAACCCTGGAAACCCCGGCGCTGACCAAGGCCGACTTGGCTGATCTCTTGTTCGGTCAGATTGGCCTGAACAAGCGCGAGTCGAAAGACATGGTCGACGCCTTCTTCACCTTGATCTCTGACAGCCTGGTCGAGGGGCAGGATGTCAAGATCTCCAGCTTCGGAAATTTTCAGATCCGTACCAAGGCACCGCGGCCCGGGCGCAATCCGCGCACCGGCCAGGAAATTCCCATCGAAGCGCGTCGGGTGGTGACTTTCCACGCCAGCCCCAAGCTCAAGGAACAGATCCAGGGCCCTGTGTAAAGCACAGCTCGAGCGCCAGCCCAGACCCTTGCACGGCGGGTAGAAAAATTTCCCTGGAATCAATTGCGCGCGGCGCCGACTTGAAGTAGATTCCTCCTTCCTTTGACGCTGCGGTGATGCACTTGGAGACTGTCCTTCCCCCCATACCAGCCAAGCGCTACTTCACCATCGGTGAGGTTGGCGAGTTGTGCGGCGTCAAGCCGCATGTGCTGCGCTACTGGGAGCAGGAATTTACGCAGCTCAAGCCGATGAAGCGCCGCGGCAACCGGCGCTATTACCAGCACCATGAGGTGTTGATGATTCGGCGCATCCGTGATCTGCTGTATGAGCAGGGCTTTACCATCAGCGGCGCGCGCAACAAGTTGCAGGAGTTCATGCAGGCCGAGCGCGACCGTCGTCGGCAGGGTCAGGGCGTGCTTGAAGGCGTGGATGTCGAAGGCCATGACGCGTTAGCGGCAGAGCCTTTGCTCGAGAGTAACTTTAATGCGGTAGCTGCGAGTTTTTCCGCCATGTCCCTTGAAGGCGTGGAGCTCATGCGCCGAGAGCTCTCGGAGATACGCAGGCTCCTGAGCGCTGAAGTTCAACTGGCCCACTGAAGCAAGCTATAATTTTCAGCTTCGGTGTGTGGCGCAGCCTGGTAGCGCACTTGCATGGGGTGCAAGGGGTCGAAGGTTCGAATCCTTTCACACCGACCAATCTTTTCAAAGCCCGCTGTCTGCGACGCGGGCTTTTCCTTTTGTAACGAAATTGTGGCCAATGGATAACTTTTGGCCATCCTCATGCGTTACGAATTGCTACATAATCAGTTCCTACTGGTTGAGCATTTCTGCTTGTTGATGATTTGAAGTACGGGTTCCACGGTGGACCGCATGCCGGGTCGACACCAAGCTTTTCTTGGTGTCGGCTGTTATACCCTGTGATGGCCTTAGCGCATGCATATCGTTAAATTTTCATGCTGGTGGCTGCTGTGCCTGATCGGCTCAGCAGCAGTGCCCGTTCAGGCGGGGAGCATGATTGATTTGCTCAACCTGACTTTCCAGGGCAATCCTGCGCTCAGAAGCCAAGCCCAGCTGGTGCAGGCCTCGCAGGCCGAGATCCGGGGGGCCAACTGGCAGTTCTTTCCAACCCCCTCGGTGTCGGTGGAACAGGTCAACGCCTCGCAGAACGATTCGTCTTACAACAGCAAGGACGGCCGGGTGCTCACGCTCAGGCTGCAGCAGCCGCTATGGACCGGCGGCCGCCTGACGGCCGGCGTGGGTCGGGCCGAAGCCGGAATGGCTGCCGCCCAGGCCCAAATGGAAGAGACGCGTCAGCAATTGGCGCTGCGCACCATACAGGCCTGGGGCGAATGGAAAGCCGGCCAGCAAAAGCTCGCTGCGCTACGTGGTAGCGTGCAGACGCATCAGAAATTGGTAGCCTTGATTCAGCGCCGCATTGACGGAGGGGTCTCGGCCTTGGCCGACGAGGTGCTGGCCCAGGGGCGCCTGGAGCAGACGCTGGCCGATGCGATGGCTGCGCAGTCGCAGCTGACGGCGGCTCTGGCCAAGCTGGAATCGCTGACGGGGCAGCGTGTGGCCGATGAACAGGTCAGTGCTTACTCGGTCGCGGCGGTCGAGCCGGTCGGACAGCTCGCCGCCTTGCTCGATAACGCATGGCTGAACAGCCCGACTGCCATGAAGTTGCGGGCCCAGGTCCGGCAGCAGGAACTCGATGTCGAGATTCGTAAGGCTCAATTGCTGCCCGAGGTCTATGCCCGCGCCGAACATCAGCAAGGCAGTTTTACCTCTTTCGGTCCGAGCTCGGCCAATCGGTTTTTCATTGGCCTGTCGGCGACTCCTGGTGCCGGTTTGTCGGCCCTCTCGGGGGTAGATGCTGCGGTGGCCCGCTTGCAGTCCTTCCAGTCTGAACTCGATGCCACCCGCCGTAGCCTGATTGAACAAGTCAGCCTCGAGCATGTGTCGGCGCTCACCCAGGCACAGCGACGCCTCAGTTTGCGCTCGGGCTTGAGCTCAACCCAGGCCATGGTTGATTCCTGGGACCGGCAGTTTCTGGCAGGCCGCAAGACCTGGGTTGAGGTGATGAATGCAGCCCGCGAGTTAGCGCAGGCACAGACCGCGCTGGCCGAGGTCGAGGTGGGCTATGTGGTGGCCACCTGGCGCCTGGCTGTGCTCGCCGAAGGCGTGCCGGCCATCATCAGCGGATTGGGCGCGCCGATCCAGGCCACGCCAGCGAGCAACCCGATGCGCCCATGACGTTTCAGGCACTATGAACATACTCTTTCCCTTGCTGATGCGCCTGGCGCAAATCCAGTCGGAGCCGGTAGACCGACTGGCCTTGCAGGCCGCCATCGAACAAATCGATAAGCAGGAGCAGACGGTGGAGCCGTCCTCGCCGCGCCAGTTCATCGAGCAAGTGCTGCAATCGCTACAGCTGCCCAAGGCGCGCTTTCTCAAGTCATCCTCTGTCGATCCGGCCGCCTGTCCTTGTCTGATTCACCGGCCGGACCAGGGCTGGGCCCTCTTGCGCGGCCGCACCGCGCAAAACGAGTGGCTGACGGAGACCTATGACGCCCAGACCAACCGCTGGGTCGAAACGCCTCGCCATGCCTTGAGTGAATGGCTGGTGCTCAAGGTCAAGCTGGCCCGTCCCTATGACGCGGCCGGCAGCGAGGTGTTCAAGTTGATCCTGCGCGAGGTCTTCTCGCGCAGGCGCATCTGGATCGAAGGCGCACTGGCGGGCCTGACCATCAACACCATCGCCTTGGCAACCTCTTTTTACAGCATGCAGGTCTACGACCGGGTGGTGCCCACCGGCGCCAGCCAGACCCTGTGGGTACTGACCACCGGTGTGCTGCTGGCGGTTTTTTTCGAGACCCTGGCCAAGCTGGCGCGCGCGCGCCTGTTTGAGCAGTTGGTCGATCATGTCGACCAAAAGCTCGCGCGCGAGGTCTACAGTCGCTTTCTGTCCATCCGGCTTGACCAACTGCCGCGCAGCGTTGGCTCGCTGGCTGCACAGCTCAAAGGCTATGAGACGGTACGCGGCTTTTTGACGGCGGTCACCTCGCACGTCATGATCGATGTGCCTTTTGCGCTGCTGTTTCTGCTGGTGATCTTTTGGGTAGGCGGCTGGCTCGCCGCTATACCCCTGGTTTTCTTCCTTATCTCCCTCTCGCTGGGCTTGTTCTTTCGCCGCCGGGTTGACGTGCTGAGCAAGAAGGCCAATGCGGCCAGCAACTTCAAGACGGGTTTGCTGGTGGAAACGGTCGAAGGCGCCGAAACCATCAAGTCCGGCCAAAGCGGCTGGCGCATGCTCTCGCGCTGGATAGGCACCACCGACGAGGCGCGTGATGTCGAGCAGGAGATGCGCCGGGTCAGTGAATACAGCCAGTTCATGCTCGCTGGCATGCAGCAGCTGTCGTACATCTTGATGGTTGCCGCTGGCGCTATGCAGATCTCGCGTGGCGAATTGACCATGGGTGCCATGATCGCCTGCTCCATCCTCTCAGGCCGGGTGCTTGGCCCGGTAGCCGCCCTGCCGGATCGCCTGATCCAGTGGGCCCATACCCGCACTGCCTTGCAAGGACTTGATCGCATCTGGTCACTGCAGGATGACCATCACGGTCAGGAGCAGGCGATCGCGCCGCAGACCATCAAGGGCCATTACAGCTTTGAAAAGGTCGCCGCCAGCTATGGTCAGGGCCAGGCACTGGCCATTGCTGAGCTACAGATTCAGCCGGGCGAGAAGATCGGTGTGCTCGGCCCCATAGGCGCGGGCAAGACCACCTTCCTGCGCTTGCTCAGTGGCATGTACAAGCCGCAGACGGGCTTGGTCCGCATCGATGGGCTTGATCTGGCCCATGTGTCTAAGCCGGTGCTGGCCGAGCGGGTTGGCTATTTGCAGCAAGAGGGGCGCCTATTTGCTGGCACTTTGCGCGAGAACCTGATCCTCGGTCTGATCGATCCGGGTGATGATGTGATCCTGGAGGCCGCGCGGGTGACCGGTCTGATGCAGTCGGTCATTAGCCCCAATCCCCAGGGCTTGCAGCAGATGATTCACGAAGGTGGAACCGGCCTGTCGTCGGGACAGCGTCAACTGGTCAACCTCACTCGCGTGTTTCTGCGTCACCCTCGTGTCTGGTTGCTCGATGAGCCGACTGCCTCGATGGACGGCGCGCTTGAGCAGCATATTTTGGGGGCTCTGGCCAAATCTCTGCAGCCCGAGGATGTGTTGGTGGTGGTCACCCACAAGCCCGAATTGCTGCGCTTGGTCAATCGCATCATCGTGATTGCCAACCATCAAATCGTCATGGATGGGCCCAAGGACGCGGTGCTGCAGCGCTTGAGCCAAGGCCGTAACCAGGCGCAGCCAGCCGGCGCTTCGCCGCCCGCGCAAGGAGCAGTCGCATGAGCGAGCGCAAATCGGGTTTCGGCCCTTCCCTCATTGTTGTTCTGGCGGTGATGTTTTCCGTCTTCATCGCTTGGGCCGCCTGGTTCGAGATCGACCAGACGGTGCGGGCCCAGGGCTCGGTCATCACCAGCGCCCGCACCCAGATCATCCAGGCGGCAGACGGAGGTGTGCTGGCTCAGATCCTGGTTCAGGAAGGGCAGGAGGTCAAACCGGGGCAGCGGCTGGCTATGCTGGAGAAGGACCGCAGCAGCGCATCGTTCGAGGAAAGTCGGGCCAAAGTGGCTGCCTTGCAGGCGGCCCTGATCCGCGCCCGCTCCGAATCGCAGGGCGTGCAAAGCAGCAAGCCGGTGTTTCCCGCATCGGTTCGGGCCTATCCCGACTTTGTGGCAGCGCAGGAAAGGCTCTTTGCCCAAAAGCGCGCCAGCCTGCTCGACACCACTGAGTCGCTCGAAGACGCCCTCAAGCTGGCGCGTGAAGAGCTGGAGATGAACCAGAAACTGCTCAAGTCCGGCGACGTCAGCCGCCTGGAGGTCATGCGGGCCTTGCGGCAAGTCAGTGACCTGGAGGCGCGCCTGAGTGAGGCGCGCAACAAGTACCTGCAGGAAGCCAGGTTGGAGGTCGCCCGCTTGGAGGACGAGTTGTCCTCGCAGCGCTACAAGCTCGACGAGCGGCGCAGCGTGCTCGAGCACACCGACTTGATCGCTCCGGTGGCGGGCATCGTCAAGTACCTGCGGGTCAATACGGTGGGCGGGGTGCTGCGCGCCGGTGATGAGCTGATGCAGATCTCGCCGACCGACAGCGAAATGGTCATCGAGGCCAAGATCAACCCGGTGGACATCGGCCAGCTCGAACTCGGACTGCCGGTCCAGATCAAGCTCGATGCGTTTGACTACTCCGTCTATGGAATGCTCTCTGGAAAGCTCACCTACATCAGCTCCGATACGCTGGTGGAGCAGGCCCCCAACGGCCAGTCGACGAGTACCTACCGGGCGCAGATCAAGCTCGATGCTGTCCAAGACAATCTGGCCCTGGCCAAGGTCGCCCTCAAGCCCGGCATGACCGCAACCATTGATGTCAAGACCCGCACCCGCAGCGTCTTGCGCTATTTGCTCAAGCCTGTGATCAAAACTTTCTCCGGGGCGCTCAACGAGCGCTGAACCTGCTTTCAGGAGTTTCAATCATGCACATCGGCATTTTGGAAGATGACGATACCTTGGCCCAGCATCTGGCCAAGGTGGTTCAATCGGCGGGCCATACCAGCGCGGTGTTCAACACAGCCAAGTCCTTTCTGTCCTCGCTGACCAGAAACACCTTTGACCTACTGGTCTTCGACTGGAAATTGCCCGATCAGGACGGGCTGAAGGTGCTCAAGCAGTTGCGTGCGTCCTTCCAGGGCGATACGCCGGTGATCTTTCTGACGGGCATGCATGATGAGCAAGCCATCGTCAATGCGCTAGAGGCCGGCGCCGAAGACTACTGTGTCAAGCCCTTGCGACCAGCGGAATTCCTGGCCCGCATCGCGGCCTTGCAAAGGCGCATCTATCCGGTCAAGCAAACCGGCGGTACGCAGACTCACCACGGCTATACCTTCGACCTGGTGTCTCGGATGATCAATTGGGAGGGGGGCCAGGCGCAGTTTTCTGGCAAGGAGTTTGAACTCGCCCGCTTTCTTTTTGAAAATGCCGACCGTTCTCTCTCGCGAGAGCGCCTGATGCAGGAGGTCTGGTCGCGCGAGGACGATCCCTTCTCGCGCACACTAGACGTACACATCTCCAGGATACGCTCGCGCCTGGGCCTGAGCGGCCAGTCCAACATCCGCTTGCGTTCGGTCCACGGTTTTGGCTATCAACTGATCACCTACGCAGCGGTGGGCCAAGACGACTAAGGTCGTTCCATCGCAAGTCTGCCTGCAACCGTGGCTGAGTCAGCCCCTTCCAACCCGGCAGGCACAGCAGCCCGTCCTCAGAGCAGCTGGCGATATTGGCTTATCGGCAGCGGCCGTGAAGTTCTTGCGCTTTTGCTCATCAGCACTGCGCTGCTGGCCATATTGGTCTGGAGCGATGCGGGCGGTTCGATCAGCAAGCGTGCTTATGACCGGCTCGAGTTGCTGCTGGGTTTTCGCGCCTCGCCCGAGGTGGTGCTGGTGGCCATCGACGAGCACAGTCAGCGCGAACTGGGCGGCTGGCCGGTCTCCCGCCTGCACTATGCGCGACTGATCGAGCGTCTGGTCGACGAGGGCCAGGCGCCGGCGGTGCTCGGCTTTGACCTGCTATTTCTCAATGAACGCGAGACCGACGTCGTGCTGGCCGCGCAAATGGCGCGCTTGCCGGTGGTGCTGCCGGCCGTGCTTTCGAGTTCAGGGCCTGGCGTTGGGATCAGCGCTGCGGCGCAGTGGCAGGCGACGGCGCCTTTGTTGGCCAAAGCTGCGCGGGCGAGCGGACATATCCATGTGCGCTATGAGAGCGACGGGATTTTGCGCGGCATACAAACCCGCCTGCACGGGCAACTCCATTTTTCGCTGGCGCTGATGGAGGCCGCCGGCCTGCCCAATCAGACGGCCTGGCCGCACGCCGACTACCTGCGCTTTCCCATGGTCGATCCTGCGCGGCCGTTTACGACCTTGCGCCTGTCCGATCTGCTCGATGCGGGCAAGCCCTTGCCGGCGCTCAAGGGGAAGATCGTATTGGTCGGGGTGACCGACCCTTTGCTGGGCGATCATCATGCGACGATTTACTCGGGGTCAGCAGCCTCAGGCACACCCGGAGTGGCTATCTTGGCCAGCGCCGTCAATGCCCAGCTCAGCGGGCGTTGGGTGCGGGTGGTGCCCGAGGCCTGGGTGTTTGCGGGCAGTCTGGTGCTACTTTTTGGGGTGATGCTGGCGCTGCAGGTCTGGCACCCCAGGCGCTTGCGCGTCATGACCCTGAGCATCGCCCTTTGCTTGCCGGTGATCTCGGTGGTGGCGCTGATCGGTGGCGGCTGGTGGGTCGACCTGGTGCCGATCTGGCTGACTCTGTTCGTCCTGGCGCTGATGTGGGTATGGCTGCGGCTGGAGAGTAACTTGCGCTACCTCAAACGCAAGTCCCTCGAACTGCAGGTCGGCGGCCCATCGCGGCCACAGGTCCGCGGTGCCGGCGGCATTTCGCGGCTGGAGCAAGACCTCGATTGGGCCATCGATTTGCAAGGCCGCCAGCTCGACCTGCTCCATCAGATGATGGAGCACCTGCCCGAGGCGATGGCCGTCATAGACCCAGGCAGCATGGTGGTGCAGATCAACGGCCGTATGCAGGCCCTGGGCAGGGGCGGTCTGCGCAGCGGTATCAGCCTGAGGGATCTGGCCCAGCAATTGGGCTTGCCGGCAGACACATGGGATGCCCTTGTGACCCTGTCAGCGCAGCCGGATGCCAGCCTTCAGGTGCGCTGCCCTGTGGGGGAACGATCGGTCTACATCAAGACCACCACCTTCGATGCGCAGGGTGCCCAGGGACTGCGCCTGTTGATGCTGCTTGATGTCACCGAGCTCAAACAGTCCCAGGCTCAGCGCGATCAAGCACTGAGCTTTCTCTCGCATGATATGCGTACGCCGGTAGCTTCTATTTTGGCGCTCAGCCGGCAACTGCAGAGCTTGGAGGGCGCGCCGGCGCAGTGCGCGGCCGATGCAGTCAGTGTGATGGGCCATGCCCATCAGCTCATGCGCTTGATGGACGGTTTTCTTTTTGAGAGCATGGCCCACGGCCAGAACCTGAACTTGGCGCAGCGCTTGATCGACGACTTGCTCGACGATGCGATGGCCCAGGTGCGTGACCTGGCCAGCGCCCGCGGCATGCAAATCCAGTTTGAAAGTGGCGAACGCTATTTCTTTGTGCAGGTTTCGACCTCGCTGATGGTCAGGGTCTTCATGAACCTGCTGCTCAACGCCATTAAGTACGGCGAGCGGGGCACACAGATCACCGTCTTGGCCGAACCTGCCGGGCCAAGCGCTGTGAGGATCACGGTCAGTAACCGCATTGCCGCGCTCGGTACCGATGTCGACGAGACCATCATGACGCAGGGCTTTGGTTTGGGCCTGGATTTTGTGCGTACCGTGTTGGAACGCCACCAGGGTCAATTGCACACGGACATCGACAGGGCATCAGGGCTGGCCCGGGTCAGCATCAGCCTGCCTGGCCTGATGGACAAGGCCTGATCAAGGTAATTGCTGCGCCAGGGTGCTGGCCTTGGCGCTGGTGTCGAAAGCGCTGGGCGCGGCCGGAGTGGGCGCGGCCTCGATAGCCTGTGCCACGGCTTGCGGCAAAGCGGCCAGGCTGACCGTCTCGGCCCGGGTCACGATGCCCAGGCTCAGGGCAGATTGCTGCATGTGCACGGTGCATTCGTGGCGGGGGGCGCGCGCTGACGGGCAGTACTGGGGCCTTTGTTCACCCGGGCCGGTACTCATGGCCGGAACCACCAAAAAACCTGAGGGGTCCTTCATCTGGACGATGGCCTGCTCGATGATGGCTGCGGCGTAATTGGCGCCCATGCGTTGGCGGTAGTAGTCCAGCATCAGCGGGGCTGCCGCTTCGCTGGCCTGCCCGGTGCGGGCGTTGTAGGCGCCGTGGATGCCGATCACGCTGGCTGGCTGCCGGGGCAGGCTGGCAAATTGCCGCTGCTCGCCGGCCATGAAGATCAGGCTGCAAGCCGACATGCAGTGGCCGGCCGCCAGCGTCGTGATGCGAAGGTCCTCCAGCCACCGGGCAATGCGCAGGCTGGCCATCAGGGCGCCGCCGGGCGAGTTGACCAGGATCAGTCTTTCCACAGGCGCTTGTGCGTGGGCAGCGCGCAAGGCCAGATCGTCGCCGATCTGAATCACGCCGCTGGCATACAGATCGCCGCCATCGCGGTGCAAGGTCAGCGCCTGGGCAGCGCAGGACAGCGAGACCGCCCCCAGCAGGAGCATTAGATTTGTCATCAATCCATGTCTTTTCATTTGCAAATCTCAATGGTTGTTTGCAGTTGGAGACATTATTGAATAAAGAATGTTTACATTTCAAGATCTTCGATGACAAATAGGATATAAAATCTATACTTATTTCGCATTTGGGATTAATGAAACATGAAATTTAGCTATAAAGGGCTAATAAACAGTCAATAAAACGTTAAATTTTTCCTCGATATTTCCAATAGTTCTTCCGTGCCGACTGATCGATCCGCCCCTGGCAGGGCCGGTCACAATCCATGCATGCAGATACAGCAGCTCTTGTTTTCTCAGGGCTTTGGCACCCGGCGGGTATGTGCTGGCCTGGTCCAGCAGGGACTGGTCGAGGTCGCCGGGCGGCTTATTGATGACCCGGGCCTGGAGCTCGATCCCGAAGGCCTGGTGTTTCGGGTGCAGGGCGTGGACTGGCTTTACCAGGAGCGCGCCTATCTCATGCTCCACAAGCCCGCCGGCTTCGAGTGCTCACACAAGGCCGGTGCCTGGCCCAGCGTCTACACCTTGCTGCCTGCGCCCCTGCGCGAGAGGGGCGGCAGCGCGGCGGCCGGCGTGCAGGCGGTGGGCCGGCTCGATCAGGACACCACGGGCTTGCTGCTGCTGTCTGACGACGGGCGTTTCATCCACAAGCTCACCTCGCCCAAGCACCATGTGCCCAAGGTCTACGAGATCACGCTGCGCCACGCGCTGGTCCAAAAGCAAATCGACGCGCTGCTCGCCGGCGTGGTGCTCGACGACGACCCCAAGCCGGTCCGCGCCGCCGCCTGCCAGGCCAGTGGCCCATGCGCCTTGAGCCTGACCCTGACCGAGGGCAAGTACCACCAGGTCAAGCGCATGATCGCGGCGGTCGGTAACCGGGTCGAGCAACTGCACCGCTCGCGCATCGGGGATCTGCCTTTGCCTGCCGACCTGGCGCCCGGCCAGTGGCGCTGGCTGACGGCCGATCAGTTGCAGGCGCTGGCCTATCGCGGCTGAGCTCACTTCAGGCGCAGCGGGCATAGGCTGGCGCGCACCGTGCTGCCAGCCCTGCCGCTACACTTGCACGAGCTGTTTGTGAGCTCTTTGACCCCTGGCGAGCAGGGCTGATCAAGCAGTCCGAATCAATAGTAAAAAATGGCAGTTTTGCAGTGTCGTCGGCGGGCCTTGATCGCCCTGGGTTTGGTGGGCATGGGCCAGCGTCTGGCGCTGGCGCAAGCGTCCCCGCCGCCCTTGTTTGTCCTTAACTCGCTCGATGGCAGCGTCAGCGTGATCGATCCCCTCAGTTACACCGAGCAAAGGCGCATCGCCACCGGCAAGGAGCCGCATCACCTCTACCTCACGCCTGACGAGAAGTCGGTCATTGTGGGCAATGCGGCCTCCGATTCGCTGACCTTCATCGACCCTCGTACGGCCCAGGTGCAGCGCACCCTGCGCGGTATTCTGGACCCCTACCACCTGCGCTTTTCGCCCGACATGAAGTGGTTCGTGACGGCCGCCAATCGACTCGACCATGTCGACATCTACCACTGGGACGGCGCGCAGCCTGCCTTGGCCAAACGCATCGTGACCAGGAAGACACCCAGCCATCTGTGGATAGACAGCAAAAGCACCACCGTCTATGTCACCATGCAAGACAGCAATGAGCTGGTGGCCATAGACCTGGCCACCCAGACCATCAAGTGGCGCACGCCCACCGGTGCGATGCCTGCCGATGTATATGGCCTGCCGGGTGACAAGCATGTGCTGGTGGCCCTGACCGGCAGCGATGCCCTGGAGTTGTTCGACGTCTCGGGCCCGGCCCCGCTCAAGACCGGCCATATCAAGACCGCTGCCGGCGCGCATGCCTTTCGCGCCCTCGGCGACGGCCGCCATGTCTGGGTGAGCAACCGGGTTCACAACAGCATCTGCAAGGTCGATCTGCAAACTTTGCAGGTGGTGCAAAGCATTGCGGTGCCGGCCGGCCCCGACTGCATGGACATTTCCCGCGACGGCAAGACTTTGTATGTGACCTCCCGCTGGGCGGCGCGCCTGTCGGTGGTGGACCTGGTGAGCGGCCGCATGGTGCGCCAGGTCAAAGTGGGCAGGAGCCCGCACGGCGTCTGGACCCTGGACCATGCACCCCGGTAAGCCAGGCATGAGCTGCCGCCTGCCGCGAGCAGGGCTGGCCGTACTGGCTGGCCTGATGATGCTCAGCCCCGCAGTGGCCCAGTGCCCCGCGCCAGACAAGACCGTCTACCTGACCTTCGACACCGGCCACATGGGCACGGCCCCCTTGATTTCCGAGGTCCTGCGCAAGCATGATGTGCGGGTGACTTTTTTTGCAGCCCATGAGCGCACCCAAACTGGCGACGGCAGCCTGGGCCAAGTCTGGGCGCCCTGGTGGAAGGAGCGCGCCGCCGAAGGCCATGCCTTTGCCACGCACACCTATGCCCATGCTTATTGGGCGGGGGATTTGCCTGGGCGCGCGGGCGATGATTATTTTCGGATCCGCCCTAGCGCGGGCGATCAGCAGGGCCAGACCTTGAGTTGGAGCGCGGCCCAGTATTGTGAAGATCTGCACCGCGCCAGTCGGCGTTTGGCTCAATTGACAGGTCAGACACCGCTGCCGCTGTTTCGTGCACCCGGGGGCAAGACCTCGCCGGCCTTGATCAAAGCGGCGCAGGCCTGCGGCTATGCCCATGTGGGCTGGGCACCGGCCGGCTTCCTGGGCGACGAACTGCCCAGCGACAAATTCCCCAACGACAAGCTCTTGTCGCAGGCCTTGCGCCAGATTCGCGGCGGTGAGGTGCTCATGGCGCATCTGGGCATCTGGTCCAGACAAGACCCCTGGGCACCGGCGGTGCTTGAGCCGCTGATCGTCGGCCTCAAGCGCAAAGGCCTGTGCTTTGCCACCTTGCGCGATCATCCACAGCATCGCCGCTGGATCGATGAGCAGGGCGGCCCCAGGCTAGACAGCCGACTGCAGGAAAAACGCTCATGATTGACCAAGGCTTGGCCTGGCTCGGTGAGGCCTTTAGCAACGCTCAGCGTGCGCTGTTCGAGCCGCTGGCTCCGCTGCTTTTTGACTGGGGCTGGGGCCATATGCTCGAAGACGCCTATGCCGCCTGCGGCTGGTTCATGATGGGCTTGCTGCAAGTGACGCTGATGCTGCTGGTGATCACGCCGCTGCAGCGCTGGCGGCCGCTGGAGCCGCTGGCCGACCGCGGCGCCGTGCGCAGCGACGTGATCTACACCCTGGTTCACCGCCTGGGCCTGTTCAGGTTAGGCCTGTTTTTCGCGCTGGACCCCGTTTTCCTGCATCTGTTCGGTGCGCTGCGCGCTCAGGGGCTACCCACCTGGCACCTGGACCAGATTTGGCCGGGCGTGACCGACCAGGCCTTGGCGAGTTTTTTGATCTACCTGATAGCCTTCGATTTCCTGGCTTACTGGATACACCGCGCCCAGCACCGCTCGCGGCGCTGGTGGGCATTGCATGCGCTGCATCATTCGCAGCGTCAGATGACTCTGTGGAGCGACAACCGCAACCATGTAGTGGACGATATCGCCGTCGACTGCCTGCTGGTGCTGGCCGCGCAGCTCATCGGCGTGGGGCCGCAGCAATTCATGATCTTGATCGCAATAACCCAGCTCAGCGAAAGTCTGCAGCATGCCAATATGCGCCTGTCGGCCGGCCCGCTGGTGTCGCGTCTATGGGTCACGCCGCGCTTTCACCGGGCCCATCACAGCATCGAGTCAGGGGAGCACAACTACGGCGTGTTGCTGCCCTGGTGGGACATGCTGTTTGGCACAGCCCGCTTTGACCTGGGGCTCGGCCCCACTGGCGTGATGGACCAGATCACCCGCGGGCGGGACTACGGCCACGGACTGTGGGCTCAGCAGCGCCTGGGTTTGCTCAGGCTGATCGGTAAGGGCTAGGACTGATGCGCTCGGTGCTCGACGCCTTCTTTCGCGCTGCGGCGTATTGCCTGCATCCGCGGGTCATTGCGCTGTCCTTTCTGCCGCTGGCAATCACCATCGCCGGGGTGCTTGGGCTGGGCTATTTTTTCTGGAACGACGCCATCGAGGCGCTGCGGCTAGAGCTAGAGGCCTGGGCCTGGATCAAGCTGATCGCCGGTGCTCTGGACACCCTAGGGCTGGGTGGCCTGCGTGCCGTCATGGCCCCCGCCTTGCTGCTGTTTGCCACCATCCCCTTTATCGTTATCGTTTGCCTGCTCATGGTCTCTTTCTTCATGACCCCGGCCATGGTTGCCTTGGTGGCTGAGCGGCGCTTTCCCGGTCTAGAACGCAAGAAGGGCACATCGCTCATCGCCAGCGTGGCCTGGGCGCTCGGATCGACCCTGGCCGCCTGCCTGGCCATGGCGCTGTCGGTGCCGCTGTGGTTGCTGCCCCCCCTGGTGCTGGTGCTGCCCCCGCTCATCTGGGGCTGGCTGAGTTATCGCGTCATGGCTTTCGACTGTCTGGCCGAGCATGCCAGCGCTGCGGAGCGGCGCCAGCTCATGCAGCAGCACCGCTTTGAGTTGCTGGCCATTGGGCTGCTGACCGGCTACCTGGGCGCTTTGCCCAGCCTGCTGTGGGCCTCGGGCGCCATGTTCATTGCCATGGCTCCGGTGCTGGTGCCGGTGGCCGTGTGGGTCTACACCTTGGTGTTCTCTTTTTCCTCGCTCTGGTTTGCGCATTACAGCCTTTCCATGCTGGAGAAGCTGCGCAAGGCGCCGCCGCTTCACCCGCAGCCGCCTGCACCTTCCCCCGTCTTGGTCGATCAGCACCCGGTTGATGCGCGACCTCCCAATAGCGCCTCAGCGCCGCCGCTTTCGTCGAGTTGATGCGGTCCTCGCGACTGTCCATTGAGAAAACTTCGATCTACTCTTGGCCAGGCAGGACCTGATTGGGGGTGGTCAAAAGGTTGCTATCGCGGCCGATACACTCATCGAGTCACGCCCCTATTTCACGATGCCTTCGTCCATGCCCCCCACCTTCACCCTCCTCATCCTCGGCGACGAGATACTCTCCGGCAAGCGTGCTGACAAGCACATGGCCCGGGCCATCGAGATCCTGGCGGCGCGGGGGCTGTCCTTGACGCAGGTTCAGTATGCGGGTGACGACCCCGAGCGCATCACCGCCTTGCTCCAGCAGGCTTTTACCGCGGCGCGTGAACGGGGTGAGGTGATGTTTTCCTGTGGCGGCATTGGCGCCACGCCCGATGACCACACCCGCCAATGTGCCGCACGGGCCCTGGGGGTGGAATTGGCGCTACAGCCCGAGGCTGAGTTGCTCATCATCGACCGTATGCGCGACGTAGCCCGTGAACAGGGCATAGAGCTCGATGTGAGCCGGCCCGAGAACCAGCACCGGCTGCAGATGGGCATGTTCCCGGCAGGCGCAGGCGTTATTCCTAACCCCTACAACAAGATCCCCGGCTTTACCTGTGAGGCCGGGCCGGGCGCGGTGCATTTCCTGCCCGGCTTTCCGGTGATGGCCTGGCCCATGATGGAGTGGCTGCTCGACACCCGTTACCGGACCTTCCACCGCTCCCGTACCCAGGTGGAGAAGTCGGTCATCGTTCTGGAGGGCATGGAAGGCATGCTGACGCCCTTGATGCAGGCCATCGAGGCGGGCCACCCGGCGGTCAAGGTGTTCAGCCTGCCCAGCGTCGACCATCCTCAGTACGGCCGACATATCGAGCTCGGGGTCAAAGGCGAGGGCGCGGCGGTGGACAAGGCCTACCCGGAACTGCTGGCCGGGCTCAGCCCTTTTGGCCTCAAACTGGGCCCTGAATTGGTGCGCTAAGAACGCACCAAAATGAAATCATTCCCGCTAAAACTGCACTAATTTGGTGCAATTCTATGGTCCCTGCAATTTTCTTCTGGGCGCTTCCTGGGTAGCCGAGCGAACGAGGCACAATGTTGGGCTTCGCGCAGGGCCGACCAGCGCCGTTTTGGCACAGAAACTGCATCTGCTTGAGCCATTCCCGATTTCTTTTAACCCACCCCTACCCAGCACAGGAGAGTATTGATGGCCAAGACCGTCGCAGACGTGATCAACATGGTGAAGGACAACGACGTCAAGTTTGTTGACTTCCGCTTCACCGATACCCGTGGCAAAGAGCAGCACGTGACCGTTCCCGTGTCGGCCTTTGGCGAAGACAAGTTCACATCCGGTCACGCCTTTGACGGCTCATCGATTGCCGGCTGGAAGGGCATTGAGGCCTCGGACATGCAACTCATGCCCGACCCCAATACCGCCAATATCGACCCCTTCTTCGAAGAAACCACCCTGTTTTTGCAGTGCGATGTGGTCGAGCCCAGCGACGGCAAGGCCTATGACCGCGATCCGCGCTCGATCGCCAAGCGTGCCGAGGCTTACCTGAAAGCCTCTGGTATTGGCGATACCGCCTACTTCGGCCCCGAGCCCGAGTTTTTCATTTTTGACGGCGTGCGCTGGAGCAACGAGCCCGGCAACGTGATGTTCGCCATCGACGAGTACGAGGCCCCCTGGAACAGCGGCAAGCAGCTCGAAGGCGGCAACCGCGGCCACCGTCCCACGGTCAAGGGCGGCTATTTCCCGGTGCCCCCGGTCGACAGCACGCAAGACATGCGTGCCGAGATGTCGCTCATTCTTGAGTCGCTGGGCATTCCGGTCGAGGTGTTCCACCATGAAGTCGCTGGCGCTGGCCAGAACGAAATCGGCACCAAGTTCAGCACCCTGGTCGAGCGCGCCGACTGGACGCAGGTGCTCAAGTATGTGGTGTGGAACGTGGCCAATTCGTATGGCAAGACGGCCACCTTCATGCCCAAGCCCTACGCCGGCGACAACGGCTCGGGCATGCACGTGCATCAGTCGATCTGGAAAGACGGCAAGAACCTGTTCGCCGGCGACGGCTATGCCGGTCTGAGCGATTTCGCCCTGTACTACATCGGCGGCATCATCAAGCATGCCCGCGCGCTCAACGCCATCACCAACCCTGGCACCAACAGCTACAAGCGTCTGGTGCCTGGCTTTGAGGCGCCGGTCAAGCTGGCTTACAGCTCGCGCAACCGCTCGGCATCGATCCGCATCCCCTTTGTGGCCAACCCCAAAGGCCGCCGCATCGAGGCACGCTTCCCCGATCCTTCGGCCAACCCCTACCTGTGCTTCTCGGCCCTGATGATGGCCGGTCTCGATGGCGTGGAAAACAAGATCCACCCGGGCGAGGCCGCCACCAAGGACCTCTACCATCTGCCGCCGGAAGAAGACAAGCTGGTGCCTACCGTCTGCCACAGCCTGGACCAGGCGCTGGAGTATCTGGACAAGGACCGCGCCTTCCTGACCAAGGGCGGCGTGTTCACCGACTCCATGCTCGATGCCTACATCGAGCTCAAGATGGGCGAAGTCACGCGTTTTCGCATGGCCCCGCACCCGGTCGAGTACGACATGTACTACTCGCTCTGATCCAGCGCGGCGTGGCCTGTTCGGCCACTGCTCAGGAAAAGACGGCTTAGGCCGTCTTTTTTTTGGGCAGGCCTCTATCGTGGCTGTGCCCCCGTGGGGGGCCCTCCCCTGTGGGAGCGCCGCCTCGGCGCGATGAGTTCTCTAACTCCCTCCCCCTTGAGACCGAGGGCAGGGGTGAGGGTAGCCCTGAGTCGGGCCACGATTCAGTCAAAATAGCTGGGTGACGACCGCCCACTCCAACCCCGCCGCCGAGCGCTTTGCGGCCTTTGACTTGCTCGCCACACTGGTCGCTGTGGTGCAGACCGATGGCCAGGTGATCTTTGCCAATGCGGCCCTCGAGGATGCACTCGGCACCTCACGGCGCATGATCGAAGGCGCGCCGCTGTCCGACTGCTTTACCGAGCCGGTCATCATGCAAGGTGCGCTCGAAGGCGCCGGCAGCAATGAGTTTGCAGCCTTGCGTTACGACGCCTGGCTCAAGCGCAGCAACAACGATCCGCTGCCTGTGCATGTGGTGGTGGCTCAGTCCGACCAGCCCGGTCAGGCCATTGTTGAGCTGCTCCCGCTGGAGCAGCAGGCCAAGCAGGACCGCGAGGAGCGGCTGATGGAGCGGGCCCAGGCCAACAAGGAGCTGATCCGCAACCTGGCCCATGAAATCAAGAATCCCCTGGGCGGCATACGCGGCGCCGCGCAATTGCTGCAGATGGAGATCGACTCGCGCGAGCTCACCGAATACACACAGGTCATCATCCATGAGGCCGACCGGCTGCAGTCGCTGGTCGACCGGCTGCTCGCTCCGCACAGGCGGCCGCATCAGGTCGGTGACGTGAACATTCACGAGGTCTGTGAAAGGGTGCGGTCCTTGATCTTGGCCGAATTTCCCAAGGGCTTGAAGGTCAGGCGCGACTACGACACCTCCATCCCGGAGATCCGGGGCGACCGCGAGCAGCTCATACAAGCCGTACTCAACATTGCACACAATGCCGCGCAGGCCCTGGCCGAGAGATTGGCAGCGGGCGACGCGCAGATCACCATGCGTACCCGTATTGCTCGGCAAGTGACCTTCGGCAAGCAGCGATACCGCTTGGCATTGGAATTGCATGTCATCGACAACGGGTCGGGCGTACCCGACTCGATCAAGGAACGCATCTTCTATCCCCTGGTAACGGGGCGCGACGGTGGGTCCGGACTGGGGCTGACATTGGCGCAAAACTTTGTTCAGCAACACCACGGCTTGATCGAATGCGATAGCGTCCCGGGTCGTACGGACTTCAAGATACTGATCCCATTGCCTTGACGTCCGTCCCAATAGCAGCAGGTCACAAAGAGGGGCAGACAAGCATGAAACCGATCTGGATCGTTGATGATGACCAGTCCATCCGGTTCGTTCTGGAAAAGGCCTTGTTGCGCGAGGGACTGCCCACCCGCAGCTTCACCAATCCCAAGGAACTGCTGAGCGCGCTCGATGTCGCGGGCGACGATGGCGGTCCTCAGGTGCTGGTCAGCGACATTCGCATGCCCGGTGGCTCAGGGCTGGAACTGCTCGAAAAGGTCAAGGCCCGGCTACCCGGCCTGCCGGTGATCATCATGACCGCCTTCTCCGATCTGGACAGTGCGGTTTCTGCCTTCCAGGGCGGCGCCTTTGAGTACCTGCCCAAGCCCTTTGATCTGCCGCGCGCGGTCGAGCTGATTCGCCGTGCGGTCGAGGAAAGCCAGCGCGAGCAAGTGGCTGAGGACCGCATGGCCGAGGCGCCCGAGATGCTCGGGCAGGCCCCGGCGATGCAAGATGTGTTTCGCGCCATCGGCCGTCTGTCGCAAAGCAATGTGACCGTCATGATCACGGGCGAGTCGGGTTCGGGCAAGGAGTTGGTGGCGCGTGCCCTGCACAAGCACTCCAACCGCGCGGCCGGGCCCTTTGTGGCCATCAATACCGCAGCCATTCCCAAAGAGCTGCTCGAGTCTGAGCTGTTTGGTCATGAGCGTGGCGCCTTCACGGGCGCCCAAACCATGCGCCGCGGTCGCTTCGAGCAGGCCGAAGGCGGCACCCTGTTCCTCGACGAGATCGGCGATATGCCCTTTGACCTACAGACGCGCTTGCTGCGGGTGCTCTCAGACGGGCACTTTTATCGCGTCGGTGGTCACAGCGCCATCAAGGCCCATGTGCGGGTGATTGCCGCGACTCATCAGGACCTGGAGCAACGCGTCAAGGAAGGCGTGTTCCGCGAGGACTTGTTTCACCGGCTCAATGTCATCAGGCTGCGTCTGCCGGCTCTGCGCGAGCGGCGCGAGGATGTGCCTGCGCTCACCCGCCACTTTCTACAGCAAAGCGCGCAGCAACTGGGGGTCGAACCCAAGCGCATATCGGATGCTGCGCTGGCCTACCTGGCGCATTTCGATTTTCCGGGCAATGTGCGTCAGCTCGAGAATATCTGCCATTGGCTGACGGTGATGGCGCCGGCCCAGGTGGTCGAGGTCAAAGACCTGCCGCCCGAGGTGCTGTCTGCAGCTGGTGCGCAGCCTCTGCCCCTGCTGCCCTCTGCTGCAGCAACCGAGCCCATTGTGGTGCCTGCGCCTGCTCTTGGTGCATCCAGCCTGGGCGGCGCAGCCGCGCCATCGGCCACCGCCTGGTCGGCTGTGGCTGCGGTCGGCAGTGGCTGGGAAACAGGCCTGGAGGCAGAAGCGCTCTCGCTCCTGGCTGCGGGCAATACCGATGTGTGGGATGTGCTGACTCGCCGCTTTGAATCCAAGCTGATTCAGACCGCCCTGGCCAACACCCGCGGCCGGCGCATCGAGGCGGCGGTCAAGCTCGGCATAGGCCGCAACACCATCACCCGCAAGATTCAGGAACTCGGTCTCGAGTAATCCTTGCTGCACCTGATGGCGCTCATTGAGGTCAGGCTCGTCCCAGTTTGGGTGGGAGCGCCGCCCTCGACGCGATGGGGCTGTTGATCAGGCGCTGAATCGCTGCGAGGGCGCAGCTCCTACATGCTTGACCGAGGCCTGGCACAGATATGTAGGAGCGCCGCCCTCGGCGCGATGGGGCGATTAAATCACCAACTCCACCGTCACCGGCGCATGGTCACTGGGACGCTCGTTCTTGCGGGGCTGCCTGTCTATGGTGCAGGCGCTGACTTTGTCCTTGAGGGCCTCGCTCACCAAGATGTGGTCGATGCGCAGGCCCTTGTTGCGCCGGAAAGCCATCTCGCGGTAGTCCCACCATGAGTAGCTTTTTTCAGGCTGCTCGAACATCCTGAAGGCGTCGATCAAACCCAGCCCCAGCAGGCCCGCAAAGGCCTGCCGCTCTTCGGTGGTGTGGTGTATGGTTTCGTGCAGACCCACTGGGTCATGGGTGTCGCGGTCGTCAGCGGTGATGTTGAAGTCACCGACCAGTACCAGTGGGCGGGGCAGGGCGATCTCCATGCTCAGCCACAGCCGCAGACCTTCGAGCCAGCGCATCTTGTAGGCGAATTTTTCGCTGCCGGGCTCCTGTCCATTGACGAAGTAGCCATTGACCACACGCAGCGAGCCACCGGGCGCATGCACCGTGACGCCCAGCACCCGGGCCTGCTCGTCTTCAAAACCCGCGATGTTGCGCTGCACCTCGTCCAGCGGGTGGCGGCTGAGGATGGCTACGCCGTTGTAGGTCTTCTGGCCGAACACTGCGCAGTGAGGGTAGCCAGCCTCCTGCATCGCCTGCAGCGGAAACTTGTCCTCGGTCAACTTGAGTTCTTGCAGGCACAGCACATCGACCGGGGTGCTGGCCAGCCAGTCCAGCACTTGCGGCAGGCGAACGCCCAGCGAGTTGACATTCCAGGTGGTGATCTTCAAGGCGTACTCCGTGTTGGGGCTTGTGCGACTGCGGCGCCAGCGGTAGCTGCGCTTACTGCGCTTGGCTTGGTTGGGCCGTTGCAGGCATGCCGCTGGCACCCAGGTGCCGATCGAGCGCAGCGCAGAACTCGTTCGGGCATTCGAAGTGCGGTAGCGCGCCTGTGGGGAACACCTTCATCTGCCAGTTCGGCCGTCCTTCCAGCATGGCTTTTTGGCGGTAGTCGGTAAAGTCACCGCGCACGCCGTGGCACATCCACACAGGCAGGCTCAGGCTTTCGTAGATGCTGAAGATATCTTTGCTGAACAGGGCGCCCGACAGAAAACTCAGCGGTGCGTGTTCGGCGCCGCTCACCCGTGCGGTGGCCACCGCTTCCTCAAACATCTGTTGGTCAATCGTGGGCCCGCCCCAGGTCTTGCGCAGAAAAAAGCGGATCACCTGCGGGCGGGTCAGCAGAGCGAACAGTCCGGGCCCAAACCACTTCAGCGCACGGTGAAGCCGCGGCATGGCCGCAGTGCTGCCAGTTGGCCCCCGCCGGGGGCGGCTGCCGCTCAGCCCGGTGGGGCTGACCAGCGCCAGGCTGCGGTAGTCGTCCGGTGATTCACTGGCCGCTCTGGCGAGGAATTCACAGGACAGCGACAGCGCCAGGGCGTCGATCGCCTGGTTTGCGAATTGACTGCGGATATGCCGGGCCACGCCGTGCAGAGCATCGGTCATCAGGCGCGGTGTATAGAGTCTGTCAGGCCTGGCTGTGGCGCCGTAACCGGGCAGATCTGGCGAAAACACGGTGTGGGTGGCCGCATAGTGTTCGTGCAGGGGCCGAACCTCGGCGGCCGATGCGGCCGCATTGACGCTGTGCACCAGCAGCAGCGGGGGTCCCGAGCCTGCGGTATGCACCGCCACCGGACCGGCGGCAGTGTCAATAAGCACGGTGCTGCCGCTTAAATGGGGTCGAAAGGCAATCCGGTCGGCAGGTTCCATGGAGGCGCATGATAGCCCCAGGCCCGGTCCTAAAACCGTGTGCTTGGGCTACAGCCCTTCGGGGCAAATAACCTGGCGCTATCCATGACTAATGCGGTCGGGTAATGCGGCAGTGCTAGCATGCGGGCCATTCGCAACAACTCCGACAGGACTCCTATGAAATCGACAAACCGCCGCGTGTTCATGATGCAAGTGGCCGCAGGTGGCACCGCCTTGGCTGCTGCTGCTTCTGCATCGGCTCAGGCCATGGTCAATGAGAAGGACCCACAAGCCGTTTCCCTGGGCTACGCAGCCGACACGACCAAGGTTGATGCCAAGAAGTTTCCCAAACACGCAGCTGCTCAAAAATGCAGCAACTGCCAGCTCTACACGGGCGCAGCAGGCTCCAAGTCGGGCCCTTGTTCCATCTTCCCGGGCAAGCAAGTGGCAGCCGCTGGCTGGTGCACGGCCTACGTTAAGAAGGCCTAAAGCTTTCTCGACCACATGGCCTGGCCCCCTGCGGGGCTGGGCGCATAGAAAGCCCGCTGCGAGCGGGCTTTTCTCATGGTGGCGCGCGCATCCATGTGCTTGGCTCCACAAAGTAGATGACCGCTGCGCCTGAGCTGTTTGTTCTGCTCCCGGTGCTCGTACACAATCGAACCATGACGCCTCCCACCTTTCCCACGATTGACGCGCTCAGCCAGGCTTTGCAGCAGGCCGGTTATTTTGCGGACCGTCGGCTGGCCACGGCTGTGTTTTTGGCGCTGCGCCTGGGCCGACCGCTGTTGCTCGAAGGCGAGCCCGGCGTCGGCAAGACCGAGCTGGCCAAGGCCCTGGCTGTGGCCTTGCAGCGTGCCCTTATCCGCTTGCAGTGCTATGACGGTCTTGAGCAGCGCGAGGCGCTTTATGAGTGGAACTATGCGGCCCAGCTGCTGCACATGCGTGCGGCCGAGGGCAAGGCGCAGGTCGGCGAGCTCGAACGGGAGGTCTATACCGGCCACTACCTGATCCGCCGGCCCCTGCTGCAGGCGCTGCAGGCACCCGAGCCAGGCGCGGTGCTGCTGATCGACGAGGTCGATCGCGCCGACGAGCCTTTCGAAGCCTTTCTCCTGGAATACCTGGGTGAGTACCAGGTCAGCATTCCGGAGTTGGGCACCATCAGCGCCGCTGTCGCGCCGGTCACCATCCTGACCAGCAACCGCACCCGCGAGCTCAATGATGCGGTCAAGCGGCGTTGCCTGTACCACTGGCTGGACTATCCCGACCGCGAGCGCGAGCTGGCCATTGTGCGCGCCCAGGTGCCGCAGGCCAGCGAGCAGCTGACCGATCAGGTGGCGCAGTTCGTAGGCCGCCTGAGACAGGCGCCTTTCAAGGACGCCTTCCAGCGTGCGCCAGGCATAGCCGAGAGCGTGGAATGGGCCAAGGCCTTGGTGGCCCTCGACACCTTGTCGATCGATCCTGAAGTGGCCAGCGACACCGCCGGCATCTTGTTCAAGCAACGCGAAGATGTGGCCGCTCTGAGCAGCGATCTCGCCAGTGAGATCTTGCAGGCCCAGGATGCCCCATGAGCACCTGTGTTGCGCAGGGCTCAGCTGCAAGAATCGGCCTGTGTGGGAGCGCCGCCTCGGCGCGATGCGGGCTTTGTTCTGTGACTTGCGCCTGATGAGCCCCAGGAGCCATCGTGCAACTCGGTGACGCCCGCTCTGGCCGGCTGGCCGGCAACCTGAGCGCCTTCGGACGCGCCCTGCGGCGAGCCGGCGTGCCGGTCGACGCCAGCCGCATCGCGCTGGCGCAGCAAGCGGCCTTGCTGATCGACATCGGCCAGCGCGACGATCTGGCAGCGGCGCTGGAGACGGTGCTGGTAGGGCGTGAGCAGGACAGAGCGGTGTTTCGTGAACTGTTTGACGCTTTCTTTCGCGACCCCAAGATGGCTCACAAGCTGCTGGCCCAGCTGCTGCCGACCGCCGAGGGCCGGGCTGAGCCCGATCGCCGGCGCGCGCGGGTGCGCGACGCCCTGCAAGCGCCCAAGCCAGCCCAGCCCCTGGCTCAGCCTCAGGCCAAGGACCGCGAGTTTGAATTCGACGCGACCATGACGGCCAGCGACTTGCAGCGCCTGCGCCATGCCGACTTCAACAGCCTGTCGGCCGACGAGTACGCCCTGGTCGAGCGCCTGGCCCGTGACATTACCCTGCATTTGCCTGAGCTGCCCTCGCGGCGCACCCGACCGGGCTGGCGCGGCGCACGGCCGCATTGGCCCGGCGTGATGCGCCGCGCTGCGCGTAACGGCGGGGAAGTGCTGGAGTTGCCGCGCCTGCAGCGCCGCAGCAGTGCGCTGCCGCTGATGGTGCTGGTCGATGTATCGGGCTCCATGGAGCGCTACGCCCGCCTGCTGCTGGCTTTTTTGCATGCGGCCACCCGGAGCCAGCGGCGGCGCGATGTGATGGCCTTCGGCATGGATCTGACCGACCTGCGCTCAGCCTTTGCCCTGTCCGATACCGACGCCATGCTGGCGCAGACCAATGCCCTGATCGCCGATTTCGCCTGCGGCACCCGCTTGGGCCAGAGCCTTTTGCAGCTGCGCCAGCAGCATGCCCGCCGCCTGATCGGCCGGCGCACCGTCGTGCTGTTGATCACCGATGGTCTGGACACCGGCGAGCCCGAGCTGCTCAAGGAGCAGTTGCAGTGGCTCAGGCTGCACAGCCGGCGCCTGCTCTGGCTCAATCCTCTGATGCGCTTTGATGCCTACGCCCCACTGGCCCGCGGCGCTGCTGTGCTGCATGCGCAGGCCGACGCCATGCTCGCAGTTCACAATTTGAGCCGTTTAAAGGATCTTGCCGACAACCTGGCGAGGCTATTGCGCTCTTGATGCAGCCCAAGGCAGCGATGCTGTTGCAAAATCAGCCCTTTCCATTTTTCCGCTACAACCCAAGGACAATCCATTATGGAGATGCAAGCCACCCGCGCATTGGGCGTGACACAGCAGCAGGCCTGGCAGGCCCTGAATGACCCGGAGGTCCTCAAGCTGTGCATTCCAGGTTGCGACAAGGTCGAGGCCACTGCCGAAAATGAATACGACATTGGCATGGCGCTACGCATCGGCCCGGTCTCGGCCAAGTTCAAGGGTCACATCAGCCTGAGCGACATAGTGCCGCCGGCCAGCTACCGGATCAGCTTTGAAGGGCAAGGCGGGCCAGCCGGCTTTGGCAAGGGCAGCGCGCAGGTCAGCCTCACGCCCAATGCCGGCGGCTGTGAACTGGCCTACAGCGTCACCGCTTCCGTAGGCGGTAAGGTGGCGCAACTGGGTCAGCGCCTGATTGATGGTGCAGCGCGCTCGCTGGCCGAAGATTTTTTCCGCCGCTTCGACGAGGAAATGCGGCGCCGCCACGGCCCTGGCGAAGCTGCCACTGCTGCCCCCGCCGCCCCTGCTCCTGCCCAGACGCAAGTCAGCGCCTCGGTGCTGCTGCCTGCCGTGTTGGCTGCGGGGGCTGGCGCGGCGCTCATGGTGGTGTTGCTCGGCACGATCTGGCTTAGCCGCTGAAGGAGTTAGCCATGGAAAACCTCGACGTCATGGTGCTGCGTTCGCTGCGCGACTGGCGCGCAGCCGGCAAACGGGCCCTCATGGCCACGGTGGTGCGCACCTGGGGCTCATCGCCACGACCGGTGGGTTCGATCATGGCCTTGTGCGAAGACGGCTCGGTGGTCGGCTCGGTCTCGGGCGGCTGCATTGAAGACGACTTGATCTACCAATACACCCAGGCCTATAAGGGTGCCGCCCAGGCTGCTGACGGCCGCGCGATTCCGGTGGGTCCGCCCAAGTTCATCAAATACGGTGTGACGGCCGATGAGGCGCATCGCTTTGGCCTGCCTTGCGGCGGCACGCTCGAGCTACTGCTCGAGTTTGATCCGTCGGCGCAGCTGCTCTCCGACTTGGTCAGCGCGCTCGGCGCCGGCCGGCTGATGCAGCGTTCGGTGCGTCTGTCCGACGGCGCTGTCACGCTCAGCCCCACCGCCATGCCGGCCGAATTGGCCTTGAGCGAGCACGAGCTGGTCAATACCTTCGGCCCCGAGTACCGCATGCTGCTCATCGGCGCCGGACAGCTCACCGAATACCTGGCCACCATGGCCCTGTTCTCTGGCTTTGCGGTGACGGTGTGTGACCCGCGCGAGGAATACCGGGGTGCCTGGTCGGTGCCGGGGGTCGAGCTGAGCAGCCAGATGCCCGACGATGTGGTCACCGCCTTCCGCGCCGACCGCCGCAGCTGCGTGATTGCGCTCACCCATGACCCCAAGCTCGACGATCTGGCCCTGCTCGAGGCCTTGAATACTGACGCTTTCTATGTGGGGGCCATCGGCTCGCGCCGCAACAACGATGTGCGCCATCAGCGCATGGTCGAGCACTTTGACATGAGCGCCGAGCAGATACAGCGGCTGCGCGGCCCGATTGGCATCTACATCGGCAGCAAGACCCCGGCTGAGATTGCGGTGTCCATCATGTCCGAGGTGCTGGCGGTCAAGAACGGTGTGACGCTGCCGCGCGATATGCAGGTGGCTCACGCCAAGAATGAGCGCGCGGTGGTCCACAACGACCCGGGCGTGCTGGTCTGCGGGGTGCGCGAGAGCGCTTAATGCGTTTGAGCGTCTGCCGCCTTCAAGCCAAGCGCTTGTAGGCGTCCAGAACCAGGGTCACGGTCTTCAGACCAGCCAGCGTCAACAGCAGCGAGCCTGTCACATGGGCCAGGGCAGTGGCCAGGGCCAAGCCCAAGCGGCCCTCGCTGAGAAGACAGCTTGCCTGATGGGCTGCTTCTAGGCGCGCCCCAGAGGCTTCTCGGGCCCATCAGGCCTGCAGCGCTTCGCACGGTACCCAGTCTTGTTTCACGCTTTGGGTCGAACTCAGCGCGCGACGCCCATCAGCCAGTTGGGCACGCTGGTAACGATGGACGGAAACACCGTGATCAGCACGATGCCTAAAATCATGCAGCCAAAAAACGGCAGGGTGACGCGGGCGATGCGGTTGCTATCGATGCCGGTCATGTTCTGCAGCACGAACAAGTTAAAGCCCACTGGCGGCGTGATCTCGGCGATCTCGACCAGCATGATGATGAAGATGCCGAACCACACCAGGTCAAAGCCCGCTTTTTGCACCATGGGCAGCACCACCGCGCTGGTCAGCACGATCATGGAGATGCCGTCGAGCGCGGTACCCAAGATCAGGTAGACCACCACCAGCACCGCAATCAGGCCGTAGGGCGACAGGTTCAGGCTGTGCACAAATTCGGCCAGCTCCCGGGGGATGCCGGTAAAGGCCATGGTCTTGGTCAAAAAGGCAGCGCCGGCCAGGATGAACATGATCATGCAACTGACCCGGGTGGCACTCACCAGCCCCTGCCAGAAGCTGCTCCAGCTCAGGGTCCTGCCGGCCGCTGCAATGGCCAGCGAACCCAGCACGCCATAGGCGGCGCATTCGGTGGCCGTGGCAATGCCGGCCACCAGCACCCAAACGATGAAAACAATGAGCAAGGCGCAGGGAATCAAACTGCCCGAGCGGCGCAGTTTTTCTACCAAAGGCATAGGTGCTTCAGGCGGCGGCACTTTGTCGGGATTCTTCAGGCTCCACCAGGCGATATAGGCTGAAAACAGGCCCATGAGCAAAAAGCCCGGCAGGAATCCCGCCAGGAAGAGACGGATCACGCTGGCATCGGCCGCCACCGCATAGACCACCATGGTGATGGACGGCGGAATCAAAATCCCCAGGCCGCCAGCGGCCGCCAGAGAGCCCAGTGCGATGTTGCGGTCGTAGCCGCGCCGCTCGAGTTCGGGCAGGGCCACCTTGGCAATGGTGGCACAGGTCGCAGCCGAGGAGCCCGATACCGAACCAAAGATCCCGCAGCCCAAAATGGTGGTGTGCATCAGGCGCCCGGGCACCTTTGAGAGCCACGGCGCCAGCCCGTCGAACATCTGCTCCGACAGCCGGGTGCGGTAGAGAATTTCGCCCATCCAGATGAACATGGGCAGCGCCGCCAACTCCCAACTCGCGGCGGTTTCCCAGAAGGAAGAAAACAGATTCTTGCCGGGCAAAGTATTGGTGAAAAACGCCTGACCCACCCAGCCGACGATGGCCAGCGTCATCGCGATCCAAACACCGCCGCTGAGCATCAGCAGCATCAGGAACAGCAGCAGGCCGCCGATTTCGAGCAGCCCCATCACAGCTCCTCGGAAAAATCGCCGCGAGCGTGGCGTTCTTCCACCCGCGCCACATAGCTGGGCTTGCCGCCGCGCAGCACGCAGACGCACTCGTCGATCACCGCGATTGCAAAAACAAGCGCACCGATTACAAAGCTCATCTGCGGGATCCAGATGGGGATGGCCACCATATTGCCGGCGATGTCGTTAAATTCCCAGCTCTCGTAGGTAAAGCGCGCTGCCCAAAAGCCCAGGTAGCCGATAGCGACCGCGGCCACGCACAGCGAGATCACCTCCAGCCAGCGGCGGGTCTTGGCCGGCACTGCCCCCAGCACCAGCGTCACCCGCACGAAGTCACCGTTGCGAAAGCTGTAAGCCATGCCCAGAAAGGCAGCCGCCGCGCACAGCCAGGCCACCACATCACTGACCCATGAAACCCGACACTCGAGCCAGCGGCCGACCGAGGCGCTGATCATCAGCACAAAGATGATCAGCACGCACAGGGCGGCCAGCTGGCCGCCGAGGGCATATAAGCCGTCCAGCGCCCGCCGGGTCAGGCCGGGTGACTCGGCCTGCGCCGCTGGCTGAGAAGGCATGGTGCTGCGCTTTAGCGGTTGTAGGCGTCGGCCAGGGCCTTGCCTTCAGCGCCGGAGCGGTCCAGCCATTCCTTGAGCATGGTGTCGCCCACCTTCTTCATGTCAGCTTTGAGCTGGGCCGAGGGAGCGGTCACGGTCATGCCGTTGGCTCTGAGCGTGGCCAGGGTGCTTTCGTTGACCTTGCGCGACTCGGCCCAGCCGCGCGATTCGGCATCGGCGGCGGCCTTCATGACCGCGTCTTGCGTGGCTTTGTCCAGCGCATCGAAGGCCCGCTTGTTGGCAATCACCGCGTTTTTGGGCAGCCAGGCTTGCACGTCGTAGTAGAACTTCAGGTGCTCAAAGAGTTTGCTGTCGACGCCGGTGGCGCCCGATGTCATGGTCGACTCCACCACCCCGGTAGCCAGGGCCTGGCTGAACTCGGCGGCCTGCACCGTCACTGGCTGCGCGCCCACCAGCTCAGCGATGCGCGCGGTGGACGGGCTGTAAGAGCGCCATTTGATGCCCTTGAGATCGGCTGCGCTGTTGAGCGGTTTTTTGCTGTAGATGCCCTGCGGCGGCCAAGCCACCGAGTACAGCAGCACCATGCCTTGCTCGGCCAGCTTTTTTTCCATCAGCGGCTTTTGCACCCGGTACAGCTTGAGTGCCTCGTCGTAGCTATCGGCCAGAAAGGGCAGGCCGTCAGCAGCGTAAATCGGCCACTCATTGCTGAAATTGGCCAGCAGGATCTCGCCGGCCTGGGCTTGGCCGCCTTGTACCGCCCGCTTGATTTCGGGTGCCTTGAACAGGGAGGCGTTGGCGTGCACCGTGATCTTGAGCTTGCCGCCGCTGGCCTTGTCGACATCGGCCGCGAACTGGCTGATATTGACGGTGTGGAAGTTGGTCGCCGGGTAAGCGGCTGGCAGGTCCCATTTGGTTTGGGCCAGCGCGGCACTGCTCAGTGCCAGGACGCTGGTGGCCAGGGTGAGGTGGAAAGAACGACGTTTCATGGCAACTGCTCCTAGATGGGGTGGGGTAGGCGAACGCGGCGTATGCGCCCTGGCGACTGCAAGGGCAGGGCACTCGGGCGATGGTCTCACTGTAGGGCTGGGGAATCAGAAGATGGATCGGTAATTTCCCTAATTACCGACATTTTGTTGGTAATTTGTTGGTGTTATAGGTAGACTGAGCCGTCTTCAGGAACTTGATGCCATGCCCCGCAAGACTTCGGCCGACCGGCCCACCTCCAAGCCCATCGTGTCTTCGGCGCATCTGGTCTCGCCCGACAGCGCCCAGATGAGCGAATTTGAATTTGGCCTCATCGTTGCGGGCAATGCCTTTCACCGCTGGGTCACCCACTGCATGTCGGCGGCAGGCCTGAAGGACCTCACCCCGCTGGACGTGCTGGTGCTCCACCATGTGACCCACCGCGCGCGCGACAAGCGTTTGGCCGACATCTGCTTCATCATGAATATTGAAGACACCCACTTGGTCAATTACGCCCTCAAGAAGTTACAGGGCCTGGGCGTGGTCGCCTCCCACAAGCATGGCAAGGAGGTCACCTATGCCGCCACCGAGGACGGCCGCCAGTACGTCGAGCGCTATCGCGAAATTCGTGAGTCTTGCCTGATCGGCGCGCTCAAGGCCGATGACAGCCTGAACCGCGACATCGGCGAACTGGCCCGTCTGCTGCGGGTGCTTTCGGGCATGTACGACCAGGCCGCGCGTGCGGCCGCATCCCTGTGAGTCTGACTATGAGTGCTTCCCTGGCCCTTTCTCGCTGGCAGTTCTGGATAGACCGCGGCGGCACCTTCACCGACATCGTGGGCAAGCGCCCCGATGGCAGCTTGATCACCCACAAGCTGCTGTCCGAAAACCCCGAGCAGTACCGCGACGCGGCGGTGGCTGGCATTCGCCACTTGCTGGGTCTGAAGGCGGGCGAGCCGGTGACGCCGACGCAGGTCGAATGCGTCAAGATGGGTACCACCGTTGCCACCAACGCCTTGCTCGAGCGCAAGGGCGAGCCCACACTGCTGGTGACGACCCGCGGCTTTCGCGACGCGCTTCGCATCGCCTACCAGAACCGCCCCCGCTTGTTTGACCGGCAGATCGTGCTGCCCGAACTGCTCTACACCCGGGTGATCGAGGCGCAGGAGCGGGTCGGCGCCCACGGCGATGTGCTTGTCCCGCTCGATGAGGCCCATCTGCGCGAGCGCCTGTGGGCCGCTTATGACGCCGGTCTGCGCAGCGTGGCTATTGTCTTCATGCACGGTTACCGCTATACCGCGCACGAGCAGGCGGCGGCTAGGCTGGCGCGCGAGCTGGGTTTTACCCAGGTCAGCGCCAGCCACCAGACCAGCCCGATGATGAAGCTGGTCAGCCGCGGCGACACCACCGTGGTCGACGCCTACCTCTCACCGATCTTGCGGCGCTATGTGGACCAGGTCGCTGCCGAGATGCCTGGCGTTAAGCTGTTTTTCATGCAGTCCTCGGGCGGCCTGACCGATGCGCAGGCTTTTGCCGGCAAGGACGCCATCCTGTCCGGTCCGGCCGGCGGCATCGTGGGCATGGCCCGCACCGCCGAGCTCGCCGGCTGCGACAGGGTGATCGGTTTTGACATGGGCGGCACCTCCACCGACGTGTCGCACTTTGCCGGTCAATTCGAGCGCGAGTTTGAAACCCAGGTCGCAGGTGTGCGCATGCGCGCGCCGATGATGAGCATCCATACCGTGGCTGCGGGCGGCGGCTCCATCTTGGCTTTTGACGGCGCCCGCTTTCGGGTGGGGCCGCAAAGCGCCGGCGCCAACCCGGGGCCGGCCTGCTATCGGCGCGGTGGTCCGCTGGCGGTGACCGATGCGAATGTGATGCTGGGCAAAATTCAGCCGGCCTATTTCCCAAAGGTGTTTGGACCGCAGGCCAAGGAGGCCCTGAGCGCAGAGCCTGTGCGTGCGCAGTTCGAGACGCTGGCCGCACAGACCGGCCGCAGTGCCGAGGAGGTGGCCGAAGGCTTTGTCCGCATTGCAGTGCAGCAGATGGCCAACGCGATCAAGAAAATATCGGTGGCCCGCGGCTATGACGTCACCGGCTACACCCTGCAATGCTTTGGTGGCGCGGGCGGCCAGCATGCTTGCCTGGTGGCCGACGCGCTGGGCATGAGCCGGGTGCTGGTGCATCCGCTGGCTGGCGTGCTCTCGGCCTATGGTATGGGCCTGGCCGATCAGAACCTGATCCGTGAGCAGGCGGTGGAGCTGCCACTTCATGAGCAGGCCTTGCCGCAGCTGGCCGCACAGCTGCAGGCGCTGGCGCAGCAGGCCGAGGCCGACCTGCGCAGCCAGCAGGCCAGCCAGTCGGAGCTCGTGGTGCATCGCCGGGTACATGTGCGCTACGAAGGCACCGATTCAGCGCTGGTCGTGCCTTTCGGCGATGCGCTTGCAATTGAGGCCGCCTTCGAGCAGGCCTATCGCCAGCGCTTTGCGTTTTTGATGCAGGGCAAGCGCCTGGTGGTGGAAGCGGTGTCGGTGGAAGCGGTGGTCGCCGGCGAGGCGCCTGCGGAAGCCCGTCATGCCCTGCACCCCGAGCGCGAAGCGCTGCGCCGCGACACGGTACGTATGTACAGTGGCGGGCGCTGGCATGAGGCGGCGCTGGTGGTGCGTGAAGATCTGCGCCCGGGCGATGTCATCACTGGCCCGGCCATCATCGCCGAGCAAAACGCCACCACCGTGATCGAGCCTGAGTGGCTGGCACGCCTCAGCGCGCTCGACCACCTGTTGCTTGAGCGCCGCGTGCCACGCGAGCAGCGCTATGCGCTGGGCACCACCGTCGACCCGGTGCTGCTTGAGGTGTTCAACAACCTGTTCATGAACATCGCCGAGCAGATGGGTTTGCAGCTGCAAAACACCGCGTATTCGGTCAACATCAAGGAGCGGCTGGACTTTTCATGCGCGCTGTTTGACAGCACCGGCCAGCTGATTGCCAATGCACCCCACATGCCGGTGCACCTGGGCTCCATGGGCGAGAGCATACAGACGGTGATTCTTGAAAACGCCGGCCAGATGCAGCCCGGCGATGTCTACGTGCTCAATGATCCCTACCACGGTGGCACCCATTTGCCCGATGTCACGGTGATCACCCCGGTGTTTCTGGATGACTCTGAGCAGCCGGTGTTCTATGTGGGTTCGCGCGGCCACCATGCCGATGTGGGTGGGCTCACCCCCGGCTCCATGCCGCCGTTTTCGACCCGCATCGAAGAAGAGGGCGTGCAGATCCGCAATTTCAAGCTGGTTCATGCTGGCCAGTTGCGCGAGGCCGAGATGGTGGCTTTGCTGCAAAGCGGTACCTATCCCAGCCGCAACCCGCAGCAGAACATGGCCGACCTCAAGGCCCAGATCGCCGCCAATGAAAAAGGCGTGCAGGAACTGCGGCGCATGGTCGATCAGTTTGGCCTGGACGTGGTGCAGGCCTACATGAAGCATGTGCAGGACAACGCCGAGGAGTCGGTAAGGCGTGTCATCACCCGCCTCAAGGACGGGCAATTCACCCTGCCCCTGGACAACGGCGCGCAGATTCAGGTCGCGGTGCGAGTGCGTGCGGACGAGCGCAGCGCCGAGATTGACTTCACCGGCACCAGCGATCAGCTCAGCAACAACTTCAATGCGCCCAAAGCGGTCTGTGTGGCGGCGGTGCTCTATGTGTTTCGCACCCTGGTTGACGACGACATTCCGCTCAATGCCGGCTGTCTCAAGCCGCTGAAGATCATCGTGGCCGAAGGCTCCATGCTCAACCCGCTGCCACCCGCTTCGGTGGTGGCGGGTAATGTGGAGACCTCCAGCTGCATCACCAACGCCCTGTTCGGCGCGCTGGGCGTGATGGCTGGCAGCCAGCCGACCATGAACAACTTCACCTTCGGCAATCAGCGTTACCAGTACTACGAAACCATCGCTGGCGGTAGCGCTGCCGGCGGCCGCTTTGATGCGCATGGCGAGTTGATCGGCGGTTTTGACGGCACCTCGGTGGTGCAGACCCACATGACCAACTCGCGCATGACCGACCCCGAAGTGCTCGAGTTCCGCTTCCCGGTCCGGCTCGAAAGTTACGCCCTGCGCCAGGGCTCGGGTGGCGCTGGGCGCTACAAGGGCGGCGACGGCGGCATACGCCGGGTCAGGTTTTTAGAGCCCATGACCGCCGCCATCCTCTCCAACGGCCGCATCCACCCGGCCTTTGGCGCTGCTGGCGGCTCACCGGGTGCCGTGGGCATCAACCGGGTGCTGCGCGCCGACGGCTCGGTACAGACGCTGGCGCACATCGACGAGGTACAGATGCAGCCGGGCGATGTTTTTGAAATCCAAACCCCGGGTGGGGGTGGGTTTGGTCAGGCTTGAGCAGGCTGCGTAGAAGGTCTGAACGGCGAGTAGGCGCGCCGCCCCGGCGCGATGCTTCTTTCTTGCTCCCTCTCCCCCTGGGAGAGGGGGTAAGACAGGAGCGGCAGGCCCGCTCTCAAGGCCCCTTCTTGGTTGCCAGCACATAGGCCTGGCCATCTACGTTCAAGCCGTTGGCTGAGAGCTTGACAGCAGCTTTAGGTCCCAGGCCTTTGACGCGGGCGATCAGGTCTTGCCAGTTTTTGAACAGGGCTTTGTCGCGTTCGGCCAGGATCAGGCGGGTGGTGGCTGGGCCCAGGCCGAGTACGCCGTCGAGCTGGGCTTCGGTGGCTCTGTTCACATCGACCGCTTCGGCGCTGGCCACTGGCGTCGCCATCACGGCCAGCGCGCACAAGGCAGCGGCCACCCAAGGTAAGGAAAGAGGCATATCGGTACTCAGAGCCTGTTGATCGGCCCACCAATGTGCCTCAGGCTGTGCTGAGGATCAAGCGTTCTGACACTTGATCACAGTGCTGCGATCAGCTGCGCTCAGGCAGTGGCAAGCCCGCCTGAAAAAACCTCAGCCCTGGGCCTGCAGCCAGTCCATGTATTGAGACACGCCGCTGGCCACATCGGCGAAACGGTGGTCGCAGCCGGCGCGGCGCAGCGCGCCCAGGTCGGCCTGGGTGTAGCACTGGTATTTGCCCGCCAGCGCGGCTGGGAAGTCGATGTACTCGATCAAGCCGGCCTTCAAAGCTTCGTCCAGGCTGGCCGGTGCGGACGCGCCGCGCTGCAGGGTCTGCACCACGCTCAGCGCTACATCGTTGAAGGGCTGGGCCCGGCCGGTGCCGAGGTTGAACAGGCCGCTTTTTTCGGGATGGTCGAAAAACCAGAGATTGACCGCCACCACATCGTCAATGAAGACAAAGTCGCGCATCTGGCCGCCGGCCGCATAGCCGCCATAAGAGCCGAACAGCTTGACCCGGCCCTCCTTGAGGAACTGGTGGTACTGGTGAAAGGCCACGCTGGCCATGCGGCCCTTGTGCTGCTCGCGCGGTCCGTAGACGTTGAAGTAGCGAAAGCCGACCACTTGGGCGCTGGCCTGTGAGAAATCAGCGCTGATTTCGCGGCGCAGGCGTTGGTCGAACAGCAGCTTGGAGTAGCCGTAGACATTGAGCGGCTTTTCGCAGTCGGGGCTCTCGCGGAATTCGCTGGCGCCGCCATAGGTGGCGGCCGAGGATGCATAAAGCAGGCGCACGCCTTGCTCCTGGCAGGACTGGAACAAGTCGCAGGACAGGCTGTAGTTGTTGTCCATCATGTACTTGCCGTTGCTCTCCATGGTATCGCTGCACGCGCCTTCATGGAATACAGCCTCGACCGGCCCATAAGCGCCTTCAGCGAAGAGCTCGTAGAAGTCGTCGGCATCCACATAGTCGGCGATCTGCAGATCGGCCAGGTTACGGAATTTATCGCCTTCGGTCAGGTCGTCCACCGCGATGATCTCGCTGATGCCGCGCGCATTGAGCCCGCGCACAATGTTGCTGCCTATGAAGCCGGCTGCGCCGGTGACGACCACGGTCATAAAGGTTTCTCCTGCGCTGCAAACAGCTCGGTGTAACTGACGGTGGCGGTGCCAAACTTACCCACCACAATGCCGCCAGCGCGGTTGGCCACAGGCACCGCCTCGCGCAGGCTGGCACCGGCAGCGAGCATGGCGGCCAGGGTGGCGATCACGGTATCGCCTGCGCCGGTCACATCAAACACCTCGCGCGCCTGGGTTGGCACATGCAGTTGACCTTGCTCGTCGAACAGCGTCATACCTTCTTCGCTGCGGGTCACCAACAGACCTTGCAGCTGCAGATGCTGGCGCAACTCCTGCGCCTGGCGGATGAGCTCGGCCTCGCTGCCCCAGCGGCCGATGACCTGTTCAAGCTCGGCCCGGTTGGGCGTGATCACAGTGGCTTTTTGGTAGCGTGAATAGTCCGAGCCCTTGGGGTCGATCAGCACCGCTTTGCCGTTGCTGCGGGCCTGCTCGATCATGGTGCTGATATGGGCCAGCCCGCCCTTGCCGTAATCGGAAAACAGCACTGCTTGATGCTGGCCGTGCAGCTGCGCGAAGGCGGCGGTCTGCGAGGCCAGCACTTCTTTTTCTGGGCTGCTCTCAAAGTCCAGGCGCAGCAACTGCTGCTGCCGGCCGATCACCCGCAGCTTGACGGTGGTGCTCAGTTGCGCGTCGCGGCCGAAGTGCGGCGTGATGCCGGTCTTGGCCACCAGGGCCTCGAGCTGATGGCTGGCCTCGTCCTCGCCGACCACGCTCAGCAGCGAGGCTTGCGCCCCCAGGCTGACCACGTTGTAGGCCACATTGGCGGCGCCGCCCAGCCGCTCCTCCTGTTTGGTGACCCGCACCACCGGCACCGGTGCCTCGGGCGAGATGCGGTCGACCGAGCCGTACCAGTAGCGGTCGAGCATGACGTCGCCCACCACCAATACGCGGGCCTGGCTGATCTGTTCAAAGCTGGGGGTCATGCGGTTCAGAGCTCTTCGATGCGACGGGCGGGGTAGCTGTCCCAGGCCTGGCAGCCTGGGCAGTGCCAAAAATGCTGCTTGGCTTCAAAGCCGCAGGCAGCGCAGCGGTAGCGCATCAGGGGGCCGCTGGCGCGGTCAATGGCGCGTTGCACCACCTCTTGGTTTCGCGGCTCCGCAAAACGCTCGCTGGCCAGCCACTTGCCAGCGGCGATCAGCGAGGGCTCGCGCTGCAGGTGGTTCACAAACCACTGGCGGGCAATGGCAGGGTCGGCCTCGAGCTCGGCGATGGCCTGCACCAGGTCGATGCTGGGCTGGGCTTCTTGCGCCTGGATCAGCCAGTCCTTGACTTCTTGCTGCTTGCCCGCCTGCAGCGCCAGTTTGGCCAGCAAGGCCGCAGCCAGGGGCAGGGCTTGCGGCGCGGCCTGGCGCAGCTCCATCAGAGTTTGCAAGGCGGCATCCAAGCGGCCTTGCTGCATCAGCAGCTTGGCCTTTTCGATCAAGGGGCGTGGCGCTTGCGGGGCCAAATTGCGGGCCTGGTTCAGGAGGTCCAGGGCCGGACTGATTTGCCCAGCCGCTACGCTGGCCTGAGCCTGCTCGCACAGGTAATGTGCCTGCCGCGGCTCAAAGCTGCCGTGGCTGGTCTCGTCCAGGCGGGCTGCAACTGCGCTGGCCTGAGCCCAGTCGCGCGAGCGCTCGTAAATCGCCAGCCGCGCTAGCCGCGCTTCCTGTTCATGGGCGGTGCCTTCGAGTTTGCTCAGCGCAGCCTCGGCCCTGTCGAGCAGGCCGGCTTTGAGAAAGTCCAGCGCCAGCGCATGCTGGGCGCGGTCGCGCTCGCTTTGCTTGAGGTCGCCGCGCGCCAGCAGGTGCTCATGCACCCGCACCGCTCGGTCGTACTCGCCGCGGCGGCGAAACAGATTGCCCAGCGCGAAATGCAGCTCGGAGGTGTCCGGGTCGTTTTGCACCGCCTCGATGAAGGCGTCGATGGCCTGGTCCTGCTGTTCGTTGAGCAGGAAGTTCAAGCCACGGAAGTAGGCCTTGGGCGACTGCCGGTTTTCCACCCGCATCTGCCGCAGGTCCAGGCGCGAGGCCAGCCAGCCCAACGCGAAGGCGATCGGCAAGCCCAGCAGCAGGGCGGTGACATCAAATTCCATGAGGCGGGCCGGCGCTGTCGCTGGCAGTTGGGCTGGTCGCTGCAGGGCTGGCCGTACCGGACTTGCGGGCCGCCTGGCGGCTGCGCCACCAGCGTGGCACCATGAACATCACCCCCAGGGCCATGCCGGCCACAAAGGCGGCCAGAACCACCAATACCAGCGGTGCCTGCCACTGCTGACCAAAAAAGAAATGCACCGCCACCACGTTCTGATTGTTCAGAGCGAAGGCAAACAGGGTGAAAAACAAGGCTGCCTTGAGCAGCCACATGAGGTACTTCAAGCGCGGGGCCCTCGGGTGTTGTCTCAATTGTAGTCAGCCGCCCTGCTGGGCTGGGCTGCGATGCGGCGCTCGAGCGAAGGCCTCATCGCGCCGAGGGCGCCGCTCCTACAAAACCTTAGGAGGCCTCGAATGAAGCCTGTGGGAGCCACGCCCTCGCGGCGATGCGGCGGACTGTCAGGCGCTTTGGCGGCTTTGCTGTTTGAGCGCTTCGGTGCGCTCGTCTACCGCTTCGCGCAGCGCTTTGCCAGGTTTGAAGTGGGGCACGCGCTTTTCAGGGATCGCCACGCTCTCGCCTGAGCGGGGATTGCGGCCTATGCGGGGTGGCCGGCGGTTGATGGTGAAGCTGCCAAAGCCGCGTATTTCAATGCGATGGCCGCGCACCATGGCCTGTCCTATCGCGTCGAGGATGGCCCTGACCGCCGCCTCAGCATCCCTGTGGGTGAGCTGGGGGAATCGGTTGGCGAGTTCTTCGACGATATCGGAGCGGGTCATGGCGCGAGGTCAAATGCCGGCCCGGCGCGCCGACCGGAGTCGGGCGCAGCCGGGCTGTGGCCGGCGATCAGCTGCCGCTGTCGAGCTTGGCGCGCAGCAAGGCGCCCAGGCTGGTGGTGCCGGCGTTGCCGCTGTTTTGCGACAGGCTGGCCATGGCCTCGGCCTGGTCGGCCGTGTCCTTGGCGCGCACCGACAGCTGGATGTTGCGGGTCTTGCGATCCACATTAACCACCACAGCGGTGACTTCGTCGCCTTCCTTGAGCACATTGCGGGCATCTTCCACACGGTCGCGCGAGATTTCGCTGGCGCGTAGGTAGCCGATGATGTCTTCGCCCAGATCGATCTCGGCACCCTTGGCGTCGACGGTCTTGACCTTGCCCGTGACAATCGCGCCCTTGTCGTTGACGGCCGCGAAGGTCGAGAACGGGTCACCGTCGAGCTGCTTGATACCCAGGGAGATGCGTTCGCGGTCCACGTCCACTGCCAGCACGATGGCGTCGACTTCCTGGCCCTTTTTGTAGTTGCGCACGGCGGTCTCGCCGGGCTCGTTCCAGGACAGGTCAGACAGGTGCACCAGACCGTCGATGCCGGCGGCCAGGCCGACGAACACGCCGAAGTCGGTGATGGACTTGATCGGGCCCTTGACGCGGTCGCCGCGCTTGGTGTTCTGCGCGAATTCTTGCCAGGGGTTGGCCTTGCACTGCTTCATGCCCAGGGAGATGGGGCGCTTGTCTTCGTCGATCTCGAGGACCATGACTTCGACTTCGTCGCCCAGGGACACCAGCTTGTTGGGGGCCACGTTCTTGTTGGTCCAGTCCATTTCGGAGACGTGCACCAGACCTTCAATGCCGGGCTCGAGCTCGACGAAGGCGCCGTAGTCGGCAATGTTGGTGACCTTGCCGAACAGGCGCGTGGCCTGCGGGTAGCGGCGCGAGACGCCCATCCAGGGATCGTCGCCCATCTGCTTGAGGCCCAGCGAGACACGGTTTTTCTCGGTGTCGAACTTGAGGATCTTGGCAGTGAGTTCCTGGCCGGCCTGAACGACTTCGCTCGGGTGGCGGACACGGCGCCAGGCCATGTCGGTGATGTGCAGCAGGCCGTCGATGCCGCCGAGGTCCACGAAGGCACCGTACTCGGTGATGTTCTTGACCACGCCGTGAACGATGGAGCCTTCTTTCAGGGTTTCCATCAGCTTGGCGCGCTCTTCGCCCATGGAGGCTTCCACCACGGCGCGGCGGCTCAGCACCACGTTGTTGCGCTTGCGGTCGAGCTTGATGACCTTGAACTCCATGGTCTTGTTCTCGTACGGCGTCAGGTCCTTGATCGGGCGCGTGTCGATCAGCGAGCCCGGCAGGAAGGCGCGGATGCCGTTGACCAGCACGGTCAGGCCGCCCTTGACCTTGCCCGTGGTCTGGCCGGTCACGAAGTCGCCGGATTCCAGCGCTTTTTCCAGGGCCATCCAGGAGGCCAGGCGCTTGGCCTTGTCGCGCGAGAGCAGGGTGTCGCCGAAGCCGTTTTCAACGGAGTCGATGGCCACGGAGACGAAGTCGCCGACCTGCACTTCGAGTTCACCTTGGTCGTTCTTGAACTCTTCGAGGGGCACGTAGGCTTCGGACTTGAGGCCTGCGTTGACCACCACGTGGTTGTGATCGATGCGAACGACTTCAGCGGTGATGACTTCGCCCGAACGCATCTCGGAGCGTTGGAGCGATTCTTCGAACAGGGCGGCAAAAGATTCAGACATGAGGTTTCCTTGCAAATCGCAGGCAGGTTGACGTCCGCACGATTGCGGGCGTTTCTAAGACTGACAGCGCTTGCGTTGTGTGCGGACAGGGCCGCGGTTGGGTTCAACAACCACCTGAACAATGCACATGCGGTGCGACGGGATTCAGGTGGACCGTTTGCCTTGCCACCACGTCAACATCAGGGCTGTGGATTTTTCAATCGACAGTTCCGAGTTGTCGAGCAGCAGGGCTTCTTGGGCCGGCTTCAGGGGGGCGGTCTGGCGGGAGGAATCCCGCTCGTCCCGGGCCCGGAGGTCCGACTCAATCTCGCTGATTGTAGCGGGAATTCCCTTTGAAATCAGCTGCTTATGGCGGCGCTCGGCCCGTTTGGCAGCGCTGGCCGTGAGGAAGACCTTGAGCGCGGCGTCCGGGAAGATCACCGTGCCCATGTCGCGGCCGTCGGCCACCAGGCCCGGCAGCCGCCGAAAGCTGTGCTGCAGCTGCACCAGGGCGGCGCGCACCTCGGGATGCACCGAGACGGCAGAGGCGGCCATGCCGGCCGATTCGGTGCGGATGGCCTCGGACACGTCTTCCCCCGCCAGGAACACCCGGTCGCCCTCAAAGCGTGCGGGCAGGGTGCGGGCGATCGCGGCGGCCGCCGGCCCGTCGGACAGCGCCACGCCGGCCTGCTGGGCTGCCAGGGCTGTCAGGCGGTAGAGCGCGCCCGAGTCCAGGTAGTGGTAGCCCAGCTTTTGTGCCGTGAGGGCGGCCAGCGTGCCCTTGCCGGAGGCCGTGGGGCCGTCGACGCAGATCACCGGAATGTGCCGGGCCTCGGCCTGCGCCACCGCAAACAAGGCCTCGAAATAGTCCGGAAAGGTCTTGGCCACGCAATGCGGCTCTTCAATGCGCAAGGGCAAGTGCGCCGGGTTGAAGGCGGCCAGCGAAAAGCACATGGCCATGCGGTGGTCGTCGTAGGTGGCAATGGAGGCGCTCTTCCAGGCCTGGGGCGGGCTGATGCGCAGGAAGTCCGTGCCTTCCTCCACCGTGGCGCCGAGCTTGCGCAGCTCGGTGGCCATGGCGGCGAGCCGGTCGGTTTCTTTGACGCGCCAGCTGGCGATGTTGCGCAGCGTGCTGGGGCCGTCGGCATAGAGCGCCATGACGGCCAGGGTCATGGCGGCGTCGGGGATGTGGTTGCAGTCCAGGTCGATGGCCTTGAGCGGCCAGGCACCGCGGCTGATGCGCAGGTGGTTGGGCGCCATCTCCACCCGGGCACCCATCTGCTGGGCGGCTTCCACGAAGCGGATGTCGCCCTGGATGGCGCCGCTGCCGATGCCCCAGACCTCGATCTCCTGGCCCTCAGGCGCTGCCAGCGCACCGAGCGCCACGAAGTAGCTGGCCGATGACGCGTCGCCTTCCACGTGGATCTCCCCGGGCGACTGGTAGCGGCTGCCGGCCGGGATGGTGAAGCGCTGCCAGCCCTGCCGCTGCACCTGGATGCCAAAGCGCGCCAGCAGGTTGAGTGTGATCTCGATGTAGGGCTTGGAGATGAGCTCGCCCACCACGTCGATGTGGATGTCCTTGCTGGCCACCAGGGGCAGGGCCATGAGCAGGGCGGTGAGGAACTGGCTGGAGACATCGCCGCGCACCTGGATGGGCCGGTCCAGTTGCAGCTGCGCATAAGGCCTCAGCCGCAGCGGCGGGTAGCCCTCCTGGCCCAGGTAGTCGATGGCGCAGCCGAGCTGGCGCAGCGCATCAACCAGGTCGCCGATGGGGCGCTCGTGCATGCGCGGCACGCCCGACATCTCGAACTCGCCGCCCAGCAGGGCCAGCGCCGCCGTGAGCGGCCGCATGGCGGTGCCGGCATTGCCCAGGAAGAGTTTGGCGCTTTGGTGGATGAGCTGGCCGCCCAGCCCGCCGATCACGGCGGTGTGTCCGGTCTGCTCGATGTGGCAGCCCAGGGCCTTGAGGGCGTCCAGCATCACGGCCGTGTCGTCTGAGGCCAGCAGGTCGTGCACCACGGTCTCGCCCTGGCTGAGCGCGGCCAGCAACAGCACGCGGTTGGAGATGCTCTTGGAGCCCGGCAGGCGCACTGTGCCGTGGGCGCCCGAGAGGGGCGGGATGTCGAGGAAGTCGGTCTGGTACATGGCTTCTTGGTCGAGCGCCAGCGCCCGTGGGTCAGTCGGAGGAGGGCGCTGGGGAATCAGGTGCCTGCGCACCCATCTGCCAATCGGCGCGGCGCTGGCTGGCCTGGGTGATGAACGCACGCAGGCCCTCGCGGTCTTCGCTGGCCAGCAGGCCCTGGATCTTGAGCAGCGAGGTCTCGAACCATTTCGCCTGCGCATTCACTGCGGTGGCATTGGCCAGCAGCACGTCGGTCCAGAGTTCTGGATCGCCTGCAGCAATGCGGGTGGTGTCCCGAAAGCCCGGACCACCCAGGGCCAGGTAGTGCTCACCCTCGGGCTGGGCCATCAGGCCCTGCATGAGCGCAAAGGCCAGCATGTGTGGAAAGTGGCTCACGGCCGCCAGGCTCTGGTCATGCAGGTGGGCGGGCATCTCGCGCACCTTGCAGCCCAAGGCCTCCCAGACGCCGCGCGCCTGCGCGATGGTCTTGGCGGCGTGGACTTCCAGGGGTGTCAGGATGACCTGCTGGCCTTTGTACAGCCCGGCATCGGCATGCTCGATGCCTGCCCGTTCCTTGCCACAGATGGGATGGGCCGGCACGAACTGGCCAAGGCGCTCACCCAGGGCCTGGCCTGCGGCGTGTGCCACGTCTTGTTTGGTCGAGCCCACGTCCATCACCAGGGTGTGTGCCTCCAGTCGGGGCAGCAGGCTGCTCAGCGTGGCCTGGGTGGCGGCCACAGGCACGGCCAGCAGCACCAGGTCAGCGCCACGCACGCATTCCTCGGCCGTGGGGGCCACGGTGTCGACGATGCCCAGCGCCCGTGCGCGCTGGGCGCTCTGGGGCGAGCGGCTGTAGCCGCTCACGCGCTTTACCAGGCCGGCCTGCTTGGCCGCCAGCGCGAAGGAGCCCCCCATGAGCCCGCAGCCAATGAGCGCCAGATGCTCGAACACCATGGCGGCTTACTCAGACACCGGGTAGGAGCCCAGCACTTTGTAGAAGGCGCACAGCTGCTGCAGGTCTTTCAGGGCGGCGGCCACGTGGGGCTGGGAGATGTGGCCTTCGAGGTCGATGTAGAAGTAGTACTCCCACTGGCCCGACTTGGCCGGGCGCGACTCGAAGCGGGTCATGGACACGCCGTTTTCTTTGAGGGGCACCAAGAGGTCGTGCACAGCGCCCGGCCGGTTGGGCACGGAGACCACCAGGCTGGTGCAGTCGCGGCCGGAGACCGGCGGCGTGGCCAGGGTCTGCGGCAGGCAGATGACGGCAAATCGCGTGCGGTTGTAGGCCTCGTCCTGGATGGCGTGGTGCACCAAGTGCAAGCCGAACTGGGACGCAGCCCGTTCGCTGGCGATGCCGGCCCACGCCGGGTTGGAGGCGGCCAGGCGCGCCCCTTCGGCATTGCTGGCCACGGCGCGGCGTTCGGCATGCGGCAGGTGCACGCTGAGCCAGCCCTGGCATTGGGCGAGTGCCTGCGGATGGGCCAGCACCACCTCAATGCCTTCCAGGCTGTTGGACTGGCGCAGCAGGTTGTGGCGCACCAGCAGACTCACCTCGCCCACCACGTGCACGGGTGAGCGCAGGAATAAATCAAGCGAGCGGGCCACCACGCCTTCGGTGGAGTTTTCCATGCCCACCACACCGTATTGCGCGGTGCCGGCCGCGGTGGCGTGGAAGACCTCGTCGAAGTTGGCGCAGTAAATCAGGCTGGCTGCGCTGCCGAAGAACTCCACGGCCGCTTGTTCGCAGAAGGTGCCTTGCGGGCCCAGCACGGCCACGCGCTGGGGGGCTTCCAGCGCCAGGCAGGCCGACATGATCTCGCGCCAAATGGACGCGACATGGTCGTTGTGCAGCGGACCGGGGTTGGCGCGGGTGATCTTGTCGATGACCTGGGCCACGCGGTCGGGCCGGAAGAAAGGCGAGCCTTCGGCGCGCTTGATCTCGCCGACCTGCTCGGCCACATGGGCGCGCTGGTTGAGCAGGGACAGCAGTTGCTGGTCGAGCGCGTCGATCTGCACACGCAGCGCGCCCAGGGCGTCGGATTGGACAGGTTGGGTCATACGATCTTCCTACCCCCTCTCCCCTTGGGAGAGGGCTGGGGTGAGGGCGCGCGCGTGGGCGGCCTTGTTCATGGGCATCAGGCCCGGCGCTCGAATTCGCGCATGTAGGCCACCAGGGCCTGCACGCCTTCGAGCGGCATGGCGTTGTAGATGCTCGCCCGCATGCCGCCCACCGACTTGTGGCCCTTGAGCTGCAAGAGCCCCGCGGCCTTGGCGCCGGCCAGGAAGCCCTCGTTGAGGGACTCTTCGCGCAGGAAGAAGGGCACGTTCATGCGGGAACGGGCAGCGGGCTCGACTTGGTTGCTGTAAAGCTCGGAGCCGTCGATGAAGTCGTACATCAGCTGGGCCTTGGCGATGTTGCGCGACTCCATGGCGGCCACGCCGCCCTGGCGCTTGAGCCACTGGAAGGTCAGGCCTGCGATGTAGATGCCGTAGGTGGGCGGCGTGTTGTACATCGACTGGTGCTCGGCCACGATCTGGTAATTGAAGGCCGAGGGGCAGGCGGGCAGGGCGTGGCCCAGCAGGTCTTCGCGCACCACCACCAGCGTCACGCCGGCGGGCCCGAGGTTCTTCTGTGCCCCGCCGAAGGCCAGGCCCACGCGCGACCAGTCCACCGGCCGCGAGCACACATGGGAGGAGAAGTCCACCACCAGCGGGGCCTTGCAGCCCAGGGTTTGGAGGTCGGGCAGCTCCTGGAATTCCACGCCATGGATGGTTTCATTGCTGCACAGGTGCACGTACTGCGCATCGGCGCCGATGCGCCACGAGGCAGGCGCTGGGATGCCGCGGAAGCCCTGGTCTTGTGCCGAGGCGGCAATGCGGGCCGTGCCGTACTTGCCGGCTTCTTTGAGCGACTTCTGGCTCCAGGTGCCGGTGAGCACGAAGTCCATGGCGCCGCCTCGCGAAAGATTGAGCGGCACGATGGCGTTCTCGGCCAGGCCCCCGCCCTGCATGAACAGCACCTTGAAGTGCGCAGGGATGGCCAGCAGCTCGCGCAGGTCGCGCTCGGCCGCCTCATAAATGGAGATGAACTCCTTGCCGCGGTGGCTCATCTCCATCACGCTCATGCCGCTGCCGTGCCAGTCCAGCATCTCGGCCGCGGCCGTGCGCAGCACTTCTTCGGGCAGCACGGCGGGACCCGCCGAGAAGTTGTAGGGGCGCTGCATCACTCGGCGGCCGGCACACCGTCTGCGTCGTCTTCACCGAGCTGAGCGTTGGCGTCGTTTTCCACGATGCGCTGCAGGCCCGAGAGCTGGGTGCCGTCATCCAGGCTGATGAGCGTGACGCCCTGGGTGGCGCGGCCCATCTCGCGGATCTCGGCCACGCGGGTGCGCACCAGCACGCCGCGGTCGGTGATGAGCATGATCTCGTCGTCGGTGTGCACCAGGGTGGCGGCCACGACCTTGCCGTTGCGCTCGCTTTGCTGGATGGCGATCATGCCCTTGGTGCCGCGGCCGTGGCGGGTGTACTCGCCAATGGGCGTGCGCTTGCCGTAGCCGTTGACCGTGGCCGTCAGCACGCTTTGTTGCTCGTCCTCGGCCACCAGCATGGCAATCACGCTCTGGCCGTCTTCCAGCATCATGCCGCGCACGCCGCGGGCGTTGCGGCCCATGGGACGCACGTCGTTCTCGTCAAAGCGCACCGCCTTGCCGCCGTCGGAGAACAGCATCACGTCATGCTGGCCGTCGGTGAGTGCCGCGCCGATGAGGTAGTCACCCTCGTCCAGATCGACGGCAATGATGCCCGCCTTGCGCGGGTTGCTGAACTCGTCGAGCGCCGTCTTCTTGACCGTGCCCATGGAGGTGGCCATGAAGATGTAGTGGTCGGCCGGGAAGCTCCGGGCGCCGCCAGTGAGGGCCAGCACCACGGTGATTTTTTCGCCTTCCTGCAGCGGGAACATGTTGACGATGGGGCGGCCACGGGAGCCGCGCGAGCCCGCAGGCACTTCCCAGACCTTGAGCCAGTACAGGCGCCCGCGGTTGGAGAAGCACAGGATGTAGTCGTGCGTGTTGGCGATGAAGAGCTGGTCGACCCAGTCGTCTTCCTTGGTGGCCGTGGCCAGCTTGCCGCGCCCGCCGCGCTTTTGCGCGCGGTACTCGGACAGGGGCTGGCTCTTGATGTAGCCCAGGTGCGAGAGCGTGACCACCATGTCGGTGGGCGTGATCAGGTCTTCAGTGGACAGGTCAAAGGAGCTGTGCTCGATCAGGCTGCGGCGCATGCCCAGCTTGGTCTGACCGAATTCCTGGCGAATGGCGCTGAGTTCCTCGCTGATGATGATCGAGACGCGCTCGGGACGCGCCAGGATGTCCAGCAGGTCATCGATCTCGGCCATCACGTCCTTGTACTCACTGACGATCTTGTCCTGCTCCAGGCCCGTCAGGCGCTGCAGGCGCATTTGCAGGATTTCCTGCGCCTGCGTGTCCGAGAGGCGGTAAAGCCCGTCCTGGCCCATGCCGAACTGGCGCTCCAGGCCGTCGGGGCGGTAGTCGTCGGCATTAATCACGTCGCCATCGGCCTTGGCGCGGGTGAGCATCTCGCGCACCAGCTGGCTGTCCCAGCTGCGGGTCATCAGCTCGGCCTTGGCCACCGGCGGGGTGGGGGCCTCCCGGATGATGCGAATGAACTCGTCGATGTTGGCCAGCGCCACAGCCAGGCCCTCGAGCACATGGCCGCGCTCGCGGGCCTTGCGCAGGTTGAACACCGTGCGGCGGGTCACCACCTCGCGGCGGTGCGAGAGGAAGACCGAAATCAGGTCTTTGAGGTTGCACAGCTTTGGCTGGCCGTTGACCAGCGCCACCATGTTCATGCCGAAGGTGTCCTGCAGCTGGGTCTGCTTGTACAGGTTGTTGAGCACCACTTCGGGCACTTCGCCGCGCTTGAGCTCAATCACCAGGCGCATGCCCGATTTGTCGGACTCGTCCTGGATGTGGCTGATGCCCTCGATCTTTTTCTCGTGCACCAGCTCGGCCATGCGCTCCTGCAGAGTCTTCTTGTTCACCTGGTAGGGCAGCTCGTCGACGATGATGGCCTGGCGCTGGCCCTTGTCGATATCTTCAAAGTGGCACTTGGCGCGCATGACCACGCGGCCCCTGCCGGTGCGGTAGCCTTCCTTGACGCCGCTCATGCCGTAGATGATGCCCGCCGTCGGGAAATCGGGCGCCGGGATGATCTCCATCAGCTCGTCGATGCTGGCCTCGGGGTTCTTCAGCAGGTGCAGGCAGGCGTCGACCACCTCGTTGAGGTTGTGCGGCGGGATGTTGGTGGCCATACCCACGGCAATGCCGCCCGAGCCGTTGACCAGCAGGTTGGGCAGGCGCGTGGGCAGTACCAGGGGCTCTTTTTCCGAGCCGTCGTAGTTGGGGCCGAAGTCGACCGTGTCTTTATCAATGTCGGCCAGCAGCTCGTGGGCAATCTTGTCCAGGCGGATCTCGGTGTAGCGCATGGCCGCGGCGTTGTCGCCGTCGACCGAGCCGAAGTTGCCCTGGCCGTCCACCAGCATGTGGCGCATGGAGAAGTCCTGCGCCATGCGGACGATGGTGTCGTAGACCGACTGGTCGCCGTGCGGGTGGTATTTACCGATGACATCACCCACGATACGCGCCGACTTTTTGTAGGCCCGGTTCCAATCGTTGTTCAGCTCATGCATGGCATAGAGCACCCGGCGGTGCACCGGCTTGAGGCCGTCGCGTGCATCGGGCAGGGCGCGGCCGACGATCACGCTCATGGCGTAATCGAGGTAGCTGCGCCGCATCTCCTCTTCCAGGCTGATCGGAAGCGTTTCTTTGGCAAATTGGGTCATGGGTGCGCCTGGGTCAACACCCCGCTCTCGCGGGGCCAACAATCGCAGCGGTTTTGGCAGCCGCAGGAAACTTTCGATTCTAAGGCCCCGACCTCAGCTGCTGACTTGCCCGGCCTTGTGGTTGTCCTGCAACAGCTGGGCAACATTTGGAAGGTCTGGAAATCCCTGTGTTTGTCCTATGCCGAGGTGCAAAAGCGCTGTGGCACAATGTTTGGAACGTTACGGGTGGAGCTCACCTGCAACGTACAAATCCGAAGCCAACGCAGACTGTCTGCTGACATTTTCTCTAGAGGATGACCATGAAGAAACTCAATAAAGTGGCAATGTTGTTTGCAACAACTGTTCTCGCCACGGCCGCTGGCGCGCAAACCGTAGACAACTGGAGAAACGGCACGGGCGAGTTGGTTTGGAGGAACGGCACCAACGAACTGTGCTGGCGTGATGCTTCCTGGACCCCCGCCACTGCCGCCCGTGGTTGCGATGGCGCCATCGTGCCCCAGCCCGCACCCGCTGCTCCCCCTGCTCGTGCAGCTGCCCCCGCACCTGCCCCGGCTCCTGCCCCGGCACCGGCACCGGCACCGCGTCCTCCGGCACCTGCACCCGCACCCGCACCCGCACCCGCTGCTGCTCCCGCACCTGCTCCGGCACCCGCTCCCGCAGCTGCCCCCGCACCTCGCGCTGCTGCGCCTGCCGCACCCGCCGCCCCTGCCGTGGCTGCCACCAAGGTGACCTACGCTGCCGACACCTTCTTTGACTTCAACAAGTCTGCCGTCAAGCCTGAGGCCCGCGCCAAGCTCGACGATCTGGTGTCCAAAGTCAAGAGCATCAACCTGGAGGTGATCATCTCTGTGGGCCACGCCGACGCCGTCGGTGCTGATGCCTACAACCAGGCCCTGTCGGTGCGCCGCGCCGAAGCTGTCAAGGCTTATCTGGTGACAAAAGGCATTGAGAAGAACCGTGTCTACACCGAAGGCAAGGGTGAGAAGTCGCCTGTGGCCGACAACAAGACCGCCGAAGGCCGTGCCAAGAACCGCCGCGTCGAAATCGAAGTGGTGGGCACCCGCCCCAACCGTTAATCCCGGTTGCCCTGTGAAAACCGGCCCTTGTGGCCGGTTTTTTTATGCCCCCTGATAATCCCCCGATGCACACCACAGACAACGTCGATCCGGCGGAACTCGCCAAGTTTTCCGAGCTTGCCCACCGCTGGTGGGACACCGAAAGCGAATTTCGCCCCCTGCACCAGATCAACCCCCTGCGCCTGGCTTGGATCCAGGAGCGCGTGCCGATGACCGGCAAGCGCGTGCTAGACGTCGGCTGCGGCGGTGGCATCCTGGCCGATGCCATGGCCCGCCAGGGCGCCGATGTCCTGGGCATTGATCTGGCCACCAAAGCACTGAAGGTGGCCCAACTGCACGCTCTGGAGGCGCAGACGCCCCGGGTGCAGTACCGCGAGGTCAGTGCCGAGGCCCTGGCTGCGGAGCAGCCTGAAAGTTTCGATGTGGTGACCTGCATGGAGATGCTCGAGCACGTGCCCGATCCCTCCTCGGTGGTGCGGGCCTGCGCCACCCTGGTCAAGCCCGGTGGACATGTGTTCTTCTCCACCCTCAACCGTAACCCCAAGAGTTTTCTGTTCGCCATCGTCGGTGCCGAATACGTGCTGAACCTGCTGCCCCGTGGCACCCATGAGTACGCCAAGTTCATCCGCCCGAGCGAACTGGCCTCGTACGCCCGTTCGGCTGGTCTGGTTCTGCAGGAGACCAAGGGCATGGAGTACAACCCCTTTACTCGGCGCTACTGGCTCAGCCGCGACACCAGCGTCAACTACATGCTGGCCTTTCAGAAAACCTGAAGGCCCGCCTTGAAAGTCGAATCCACTGTGCCCTTTTCACCGGGCATCAAGGCCGTGTTGTTCGACCTGGACGGCACGCTCATCGACAGCGCCCCCGACCTGGGCGCAGCCGCCGACAAAATGCGCACCGACCGTGGCCTTTCGTCGCTGCCGCTCGAGGCCTACCGGCCCATGGCCGGCGCCGGGGCGCGGGGCATGATCGGCGTGGCCTTTGGCTACGGCGTGGATCACCCCGAGTACGAGGCGCTGCGCGAGGAGTTCTTCCTCAACTACGAAGCCAGCCTCACCGTCCGCACCTTCGCTTTCGAGGGTGTGCCCGAACTGCTGAGCTCGCTGGAGCAGGTGGGCTTGGCCTGGGGCGTGGTCACCAACAAGATGGAGCGCTTCACCCTGCCGCTGACCCGCCAGATGCCGCTGTTCACCCGCGCGGCCACGGTCGTTTGCGGTGACACCACACCCCACCCCAAGCCGCACCCCGCCCCCTTGCTGGAAGCGGCTCGTCGCATGGGCTTGGCACCTGCGCAATGTGTGTACGTGGGCGACGATGAGCGCGACATCGTGGCCGGCCGGGCCGCGGGCATGCCCACCGTGGCGGCCTGCTACGGCTACCTCGGCGCGCAGGCCGACACCCTGCGCTGGGGTGCCGATGCTCACATCAATTCTGCAATCGACCTCTTGAAATGGCTCCCCAGGCCTTAAGATAGGTCGCTTGGGGCTGCATTGGTTTCGACGTGGGTTCGGACGCGGTGTGGTGCATGTCGAGCTTGGTGTGCTCGTAAATCCTGCCAAAACAAACTAACTGCAAACGACGAACGTTTCGCACTCGC
>JAIXOM010000062.1 GCA_027486755.1 Comamonadaceae bacterium
AGCAGTCCTTCGGCCTGGTCTGTCCCGCAGTCTCAGTCAGTTGGGGACAGAGCAGTCCTTCGGCCTGGTCTGTCCCGCAGTCTCAGTCAGTTGGGGACAGAGCAGTCCTTCGGCCTGGTCTGTCCCGCAAGGATTTATAAAGTATGACTACGATCGCCTGCCTCGAAGCCGATGGCCTGCCAGCCGTCGTAGGGGTGGGCGGGGGTGTCGGTGGCAAAGCCTATGACTTTGAAGAGTTCGCCCATTTCGTGTTCGTTGATCAGTTTTTGCAGCATGACCCGCTCGCTCAAGGGGGCCTCAGCCATGCCCTCGAGCAGGCCGCAGTTGAGGAGGAAGTGGGCCTGGCTGGTGTAGCCCAGCACCCGTAAGCCCGCGTCCTGGCCGGCCATGGCAATGCCGGTGAAATCGACATGGGCGGTGATGTCTTTTTGGCCGACTTGCATCAGCGGGTCGGGGTCGGCCCGGTGGGCCTGGTGGCACATCAGCGTGCCCATGTGGCGCTGCGGGTGGTAGTACTCGTGCTCGGGAAAGCCGTAGTCGATCAAAAACACCGCGCCGCGTTGCAGTCTTTGGGCCAGGGTTCGCAGCCAGGCCTGGACCTGGGGATGGATTTCGGTCAGGTAGTCGTGCTCGCCGGGCACGGGCAGGGGCGGTCGCAGTTCAGTGGGCCGGTCTTGCCAGACCAGCGCATTGCCGCCAAGGGCTACGTCGGCCAGTGCCACCCCACGCTCATGCCAGGTACCGCCGCTGCGCTGCAGCAGCTTGACCGGCATGGCGTCGAGCACCTCGTTGCCCACCACCACCGCATCGATAGAGGCCGGCAGTTCCTGCACCCACTGCACCCGGTCGCCCCAGGCGGCCAGCCGCTCGCGCTGGCGGGCCATCAAGCTGCCCGACAGGTCGACGATCACATAGCGCTGGACGGGCACACCCTGCCCGTCCAGCGCCCGCAGCAATTGCTCGGCCAATGCGCCCGAGCCGGCGCCAAACTCCCACACCTCGGAGGTGCCGGTAGCACGCAGGGCCTGCGCCAACTGCCGTGCCAATGCCCGCCCGAAATGCGGCGACATTTCCGGAGCGGTCACAAAGTCGCTGCCCGACTGCGGCATGGCGCCGAATTTGCGCCGGCCGCCGCTGTAATAGCCCCAGTTGGGCGCATAAAGAGCCAGGGCCATGAAAGCATCAAAAGGCAGCCAACCCCCGGCCTGAGCGATGGCCTGTATCAGAGCGGGCGGAGGCGGGGTCGGTAAACTGTGCATGTTTTGTCGTTGCGCAGCCCGGCTTTGAGCTATGCGGCTTGCGCGGCGCCATTGTCGCCGCTGGGCATCAAGGCTAGCCATGCATCAAAAATCCGTTCTGGTCACCGGGGCTGCCCATCGCCTGGGCGCCTGCATCGCCACTGTTTTCGCCCAGGCCGGCTGGCAGGTGCTGTGCCACTACGAGCAGTCGCAGTCTGCCGCCCAGGCTCTGGTTGAGAGCCTGCGTGCGCAGGGCCACAGCGCCCATGCGCTGCACGGCCGTCTGGCCGACGAGGCCGGCTGCCGGGCCCTCATGGCCCAGGTGCGCGAATACACCGGCACTCTGCATGCGCTGGTCAACAACGCCTCCACCTTTTTCCCCGATACCGGGCTGGACTTCGCGCCCGCGCAGGCCATGCACCAACTGCAGGTCAATCTGATGGCGCCGCTGCTGCTGGCCAGCCTGATGGCGCGTGACATGCCCGAGGGCCAAGAAGGCTGCGCCATCCACATCCTGGACCAGAAGGTCTACAACCTCAACCCCGACTACTTCAGCTACACCGTCACCAAGCTCGCTTTGGAGCGGGCGGTGGCGCTGCAAGCGCAGTCGCTGGCGCCGCGGCTGCGGATCTGCGGCGTGGCGCCGGGACTGATGTATTTGAGCGGCCCGCAAACCAGGGATAATTTCGAGCGTGCAGCCAGTGCCAACCTGCTGCGCCGCCCCACCGACCCGCAAGACGTCGCCCGCAGCTGCCTGTTTCTCGCCAGCACCGCCAGCATCACCGGCACGGTGCTCAGCGTGGACAACGGCCAGCATCTGGTGCCCCTGCCCAGGGACATCATGTTTGTGGTCGACGACTTGCTCAAAGGAATCACACCATGAATGCCGACCCCAGCGCAGTGCTGGCCACCACCTGCCGCCGCCTGTTCCTGCGCAACTACGAGGTCCGCATCAACATCGGCGTGCACGACTTTGAAAAAACCGGCGAGCAGCGGGTGCTGTTCAATGTCGACCTCTATATTCCTCTGGCCCAGTCGACCCCGATCGCCGACGAGCTCGATGAGGTGGTCGACTACGACTTCATCCGCTCGGCCATCATGCAGCGCGTCTCGCTCGGGCATATTCATCTGCAAGAAACCCTCTGCGACGACGTGCTGCGCACCATGCTGGCCCACCCCAAGGTGCAGGGCGCGCGGGTATCGACCGCCAAGCCTGATGTGTATGCCGATTGCGAAGCGGTGGGCTGCGAAGTCTTTGGCGTGAAGTGAGTTTTGTGATGAGCCCAACCGTCCAGGCGCAAGCCTTCCGTCCCCCCGCAGAGCCTGCAATCCGGCCAGCAGCAGAGCAGCCCGCCAGCGGCCAGGCCGATCGCAGCGAGCGCGAAAACCACAAGCTGGAAAAGCGGCTGTGCCGCGAGGTCGGCCGCGCCATCGTCGACTACCAAATGATCGGCGAAGGCGACAAGGTCATGGTCTGCGTCTCTGGCGGCAAGGACAGCTACGCCATGCTTGACATCCTGCTCAAGCTGCAGCAGCGCGCGCCGGTGCGCTTTGAGCTGGTGGCGGTCAACCTCGACCAGAAGCAGCCCGGCTTTCCGGCCCATGTGCTGCCTGAGTATCTGGCCAGCGTGGGCGTGCCCTTTCACATTGAGACGCAAGACACCTACAGCATCGTCAAGCGTGTCATCCCCGAAGGCAAGACCATGTGCTCGCTGTGCTCGCGCTTGCGGCGCGGCATCCTCTACCGCGTGGCGGAAGAGCTGGGCTGCACCAAGATCGCGCTGGGCCACCACCGTGACGACATCCTGCAGACCTTGTTCCTCAATATGTTTTTCGCCTCCAAGCTCAAGGGCATGCCGCCCAAGCTGGCCAGCGACGACGGCAAGAACGTGGTCATTCGCCCGCTGGCTTATGTGAACGAGAAAGACCTGATCGCCTGGGCCCAGGTGCGCCAGTTCCCCATCATTCCCTGCACCCTGTGCGGCAGCCAGGACGGCCTGCAGCGCCAGGTGGTGGGCGACATGCTGCGCGAATGGGACAAAAAATTCCCAGGCCGGCTGGAGAACATGTTTACCGCCCTGCAAAACGTGGTGCCCTCGCACCTCATGGACAGACAACTGCACGACTTTGCCGCTATCACCGCCACCGGCCAGGCCGATCCGCAGGGCGACAAGGCTTTCGACCCCGACAACTTCGCACCTCAGCCCGGGGCAATCCGCTTCGTCGATTGAAGGCATCGCGCCGAGGGCGGCGCTTCCACAAAATCAGCCAGAGCCTGTGCAAGAGGGTGTGGGAGCTGCGCCCTCGCAGCGATGGATTGCTCAAGCATGCCGCCGACCAAGCCTCCGCCGCTGGTGCGCAAAGTTTCATTTCGATACCATCTAGGCTTCGAGCTTTCGCCCTTTCGTGCTTACGCTTGCAGCATGAACCACCTACGCCTTCGCGCCCTTCCGCTCTTGTTGTTGCTCGCTGCGGCCCTGCTGGCCGGCTGCTCTGGCTTGCGCCTTGTCGACAACGATGTGCTCAGCTATGCCCGCTGGCAAGGCAAGCCGGCCGAGCCGGGCAATACCTACCGCTTTGAGCGCCTGCCTTCACAGCAGTCGCAGGCCGTACGGCAGGAGCAAAGTCAGGATCAGCTTGAAGCCATGGCCCAGGCCGCGCTGGCCAAGCTCGGCCTGGTCCATCTGCCTGAGGCGCCCCTGTTCATCGTTCAGCTCAGTGCCACCACGGTTTTACAGCCGGGTTATGCCAGCAGCTGGCCGGGGGTGCCCATCGTTTCCATAGGCGCGGGCAGTGCCGGCAGCCAGATCGGCATGGCCTTTCCCATGATGCGCCATGAACCGCCGCTCTATGTGCGCGAGGTGCAGTTGATCCTGCGCGACAGCCGCAGCCTCCAGGTGGTGTATGAGACCCGGGCACGGCACAGCGGCCCCTGGTCAGATGCCAGGGCTTTGCTGCCCGCCATGCTCGACGCCGCGCTGAGCAGCTTCCCGAACCCGCCGCAGGGCCCGCGCCGGGTCGATGTGCAGATCGCGCGCTGAAAGGGTTGTGAGGGGCTTTTGAAGGGCTGTGCGAGCCTCAAGGTGTATCGGCGATGGCTTGACATTTAACGTCTTGCATTAAATACTTCGCTTCTGTGATCAAGACCTTCAGGTGCAAAGACACGGCCAAGCTGTTTAGCGGCAAGGGCGTTGTGCGCTGGGCCAACTTTAAAAGCGTGGCAGAGCGCAAGCTGCAGATGCTCAGCCGTGCCACCCGACTGGAGGACCTGCGGGTGCCACCGAACAACCGGCTGGAGCTGCTCAAGGGCGACCGCGCTGGCCAGTTGAGCATACGCATCAACGACCAGTGGCGCCTGTGCTTTCGGTTTGAAGATGGAAATGCCTGGGACGTCGAGATCGTTGACTATCACTGAGGGGAGTTTCACCATGGATGCGCCAAGCAATGGCATGCGCCCTATACACCCGGGCGAGATACTGTACGAGGAGTTCCTGCTTCCCATGGGCATGACGGCGCACGCTTTGGCCATGGCCTTGCATGTGCCAGCGCCGCGCATCAATGACATCGTGCGGCAGCGCCGTTCAGTCACCGCCGACACAGCCATGCGCCTGGGGCGATTCTTCGGCATGAGCGCAGAGTTTTGGATGGGCCTGCAGGCCGATTTCGACATGGCCCGGGCACGTGATGGCATCGCTGCTGATCTGGCGGCCATCAGGCCCTGGCAGGCGCGTCAGGCTGCCTGAGCGTGTTCGGCCCCATGCAACAACCCACCCGCATCATCGCCATCCGCCATGGCGAAACCGCCTGGAATGTCGATACCCGCATCCAGGGGCACCTGGACATTCCCCTCAATGAACGCGGCCATTGGCAAGCGCAGCGGCTGGCACAAGCGCTGGCCGAGGAAGACATTGCCGCGGTCTATGCCAGCGACCTCAGCCGCGCTTTTGAAACCGGGCGCTATCTGGCGCAGGCCGCGGGCATATCCATCACCCCCGAGCCCGGCTTGCGCGAGCGCGGCTTTGGCCTGTTCGAGGGCCGCACCTTCAAAGACATCGAGGCCGAGTTGCCCGATCAGGCGGTGCTTTGGCGCAAGCGCGACCCGCACTTTGTGCCCGAAGGCGGGGAGTCTCTGGTGCAGCTGCATGAGCGGGTGGTCGCCACCTGCGCCCGGCTGGCTCAGGCGCACCCTGGCGAGCTGATCGCAGTCGTCGGCCACGGCGGCGTGATGGACACCCTCTACCGCGCCGCCACCCGACTCGACCTGCAAGCGGCCCGCAGTTGGGAGCTGGGCAATGCCGCCATCAACCGCCTGCTGTGGTCACCGCAGGGCTTTAGCCTGGTGGGCTGGGGCGATGTGGGGCATCTGGCCGAGGGTGCGCTTGATGAGGGGACGGCCTGAGCGGCTGGCGATGCACATCGGTAGTCAGAGCTGGTTAGTGACGATTTCTTGTTGAATTCAGCCCTGGTGCGCCGTTAAAAATGGCTGCGTGCATCTTTGCAGACCTCTGACTTAGCCTTAAGACCGGGGAATGCCACCTGCGCCATCTCGCATGGCGCTGCGAGCCGCCTCGACCAGAAAACCACTGCGGCTCAGGCCATGGCGTTTGGCGTAATCGTCCACCCTGGCCAGGAAGTGCCTGGGCATGGTGATATTGATCTTCTCAGCCTTTCCTTCGAAGCGGGACACATCCACATCCACCAGAGCCCATGCCCAGCCGGCGAACTGAGGGTCAGCTTGCCAATCGGCCAACGGGCGTGGGATGGGTATATCCAGCTTGTCTTGAGCCAACAGTTCGCAGTGGGCCTCAATCGCTTCCACCGCCTGGGTGAAGGCCTCCTCCGCGGTATCGCCGGCCGAAAAGCAACCAGGCAGATCTGGTACGACGACACCCCAGGCGGTACTGGCCGTGCCGGGTTCAAGTGCGATCGGAAATTTCATAGGACTGTCCTTTATCTCAAGCCAGCCTGCTTCAGAATCTTATGAACCAGCCCTACCCCTAGATCCAGTTTTGGATGGGGCACGCTGATGTGGCCTGGCTTGAGCGGGTGACGGAAGACATGAGGCCAGGCCGTTGCACCACTCTTGCGCCTGGGTTTCTCTAGCAAGGTCGGCCGCCATGACCCGATAGCCGTCATCAAGCGCCGTGTCCATGACGTGAGGACGCAGCAGATCCTCGATGAACTGACTCATCCGACGTTTGCCGATGGTGCGGTTCAGGCCATCGCAGACGGCCTCGTCCAGAGTGATCGTCATGCGTTTATGCATGGTTGGCTCCTTTTGTGCTGTGCGTATAACGTGTAGCCTATCCCGTTTCTTGCCCTCTGAGTGAATGTCTGTAGGAGTGTGGCTATCGAAATGATGGGGTTGGGACGGGCTTATCCTCAGCATGCTCTGGCCGCAGAATGTACTTGGTCGGTGTGATGGATATCCTCTACTGCGCAGCCACCCGGCTGGACCTGCTGACCGCCCTCAGCTGGGAGCGGCGCAATGCCGCCATCATGTGCCTGCTGTGGTCAGCGCAGGGCTTTAGCCGGATCGGTGGGGGCGGTGAACTGCTCCACGGCCCCACGGACGGCCCCCGTACGCACTTGATCTGTATCGCCCAGTCATCCCCGCGATCATTTCACGGGCATTAGTTGCAAAAAAGCAACAGATTGGCGATTTTTATTCAGATCGAACGGGGTCGATTTTTCATCGAAAACTGGCATTCCAGCCAGCATTTTTGGGCATAGACCGTACAATTCAGCAGTCGGCCCCCGGTGGCTGTTGGGGTCGCCGGCAAGCGCATCTTGGTGGTGAACCGGCCTTGGCATCAGCGCAGCCGCTAGGCAGCGCAACAGCGCCTAGCCTGCCCGTGTCTGGCCCATAAAAAAACCCCGCCCAGTTGCCCGGGCAGGGTTTTCACAAGACTGCTCTTGAAACTGGCGCTAGGCCAGTCTCAGATCAGAAATTGTGCATGATGCCAACACCCATGACTCTGGGGTCAGCGCCGACAGCGGAGTTACCCGATGCGTAAGCGCCGCCGGAGAAGTTCAAGGCGTTGGCCGACTCGTTGGTAATCTTGGCATAGGCGCCGTAGACGGCGGTGCGCTTGCTCAGGTCATAGCGTGCGCCAATCATGATGGCCCTGGCGCCGGTGTTGGCGACTGTTGCGCCAGCCGAGTTCTTGGCATCGCTGAAGATGCCGTACTGACCGTACAAGCTAACTTCCCCCATTTTGTGCTGCAGGTTCAGTGCCCAGCCCGACTGCTCACGGCCACCAGTAGCGCCTGCTGCCAGGTTGAGGATGGTCGGGGCAGCCGTGTTCGAAGCCGCCAGGTTGTACTCACGCTCGTGGTTAAACCAAGTGAAGCTGGCAAGGCTACCTGCTGCGTACTTGTAGCCGACACCAGCCTTGGTGCTGTTGCTGTTGAAGTCAGTGGCAGAGGTGGAGTTGTTGCCGGAGTTCTTGCCAACAGCGTAGTCAAGCATGGCCACGATGGGGCCAGAAGAATAGTTCAGCTTGAAGCCCATGATCGAGCCCTTGTTGGGGCTGCCAGCGGCGGTGCCGTTGGTAGCACCTTCTTGGGCATTGACCGAGTAGTAAGCCTGGGAGCCAGCGAAGGCGCCCAGTGCGCTGCCTGCGTGGACCAGAATCACGTTGGACTCGCGGCTGATGGTCGCGGCAGAGATGCCCGACGAAGGGGCGTACATGCCGCCGATGGCGTCAAACGAGGTGAAGTTTGCACCGGTCTGGTTCAACTCACCATGCGACCACCACACGTTCTGGCGACCCAGGCGCAGCTCTGCAGTGGCGTTGCCAATGCCGACATGGCCTTCGCGCGAGCAGAAGAAGTTGGCGGATGAATTAACAGCGTTGGCAGCGCCCACGCCCTGGCCGTTAGCACCACCGTTGTCGATGTTGATGCCGGTCTCGCACACGACGAAAGCACGCAGGCCGCCGCCGAGGTCTTCATTGACGCGGAAGCCAAAGCGCGAGCCAGAGTCGGCCACACGGGTACGACCGACCAGGTCAGATGCAGCACCAGCGGTAGCGCCGGTTGCGGCGTAGTTGGACACGTCCACGTTGGCGCGGCCATAGATGGTCACGGTCGACTGAGCGAACGCGCCGGTGGCTGCCAGAGCAGCCAAAGCAATCAGGGATTTTTTCATTTGAGAGTTCTCCAAAGTTGAACATCGGGCTCGGGACTAAGCTTCCCGGGCCAAGCTCCGATGAGGAAGCTGAAGCTATTGCAACAGAGCCGGGCGGGCAAGGCAAAGAAATGAACCCAAAAAAGCCCGGAATCGTTGTGGGTGTGCAACAAACACCGGGCTGGCGGGCGCGAACCCAGGCTTGAGTGCCGGGAACTGGGCTCTTTTTTTCGTTCTGGGCCTGAAACAGGGTAGCGCCTCGAGCCCTGCTTTGAGCCCTGCCTCTTCTGCGCCGTGTCTTGTGGGCTGTGTCTTGTGTTCTGTCTTGGCCGGCCTCCGAGGTCAAGCCGAGGCTAATCGCCTGGGGGCCGGCACTCAGGCATGCCGGGGCCTAAACTGGGGATTTATCGTTGCCACGTTTCATCAGTGGGGCGCAGCGGATGCCCCCCAGAACCTCTTTATGACCCTAACCGATACCCTGTTGAGCGCCGCCGATGGTGCGCTGCGCACCTTGTTTGCGGCTCCCCGCGCCCGCCGGCCCAATCCGGCGGCGGGCCTCGCCCCGCTTGAAATGAGCCAGGCCGACAAGGCCGAGGCCGGCGCCCTGATGCGGGTCAACCATGTGGGCGAGGTCTGTGCCCAAGCTCTGTATGCCGCCCAGGCCTTGAGCACCCGCAGTCCCGCCCTGCGCCGTCATTTTGAGCAGGCCGGGCGGGAGGAAGAAGACCATCTGGCCTGGACGCACCAGCGCCTGGAAGAACTGGGGGCACGGCCCTCGTTGCTCAATCCGCTGTGGTATGCCGGCGCCTTTGGCCTGGGCCTGGCGGCTGGCCGGCTGGGGGACGGGGTGAGTCTGGGCTTTTTGCAGGAAACCGAGCGCCAGGTCGAAGCCCACCTGGCCAGCCACCTCGACCGCCTGCCCGCCGCCGACCAGCCATCACGCGCCATCGTCGCAAAAATGATGGACGATGAAGCCCGGCATGCGTTTGACGCCGGCAAAGCAGGCGCTTTGCCGCTGCCCTGGCCGGTACAAGCCCTGATGAAGGCCTCGGCCAAGGTGATGACGATGACGGCGCAGCGGGTTTAGCCGGGGACCGTGAGTTGCGTGCTGGGCTTGCGCGGCGGGGGTTTTCTCGGACAATTACCGCACGCGCCTTGCCCAAGATCAGGTTCTAGCCATTAAATCGGTCGCCCGGCGGGTGCTGGGTGACGATGCTCGGGTCATTCTGTTCGGCTCGCGCACCGACGACAAGCAGCGTGGTGGTGATATTGATCTGTTGTTTGAAACCCCGCACCTCGTCGGCAATCGCGTGAGGGCGATGGGGCAGATCTACGTGGCCCTGATCCGTGAACTTGGCGACCGCAAGATCGATGTGCTGCTCAGCGACCCCGATACGCCCGATGAGCCCGTGCTGCGCGTCGCCCGTCAATCGGGTGTGGTTCTGTGACGCCGCCCCCGCGCCAGGGGCCTTCGCCACTGTTTAAGCCACTTCCCGGATCTCAAAACTTGTGGTGATGTTTGCCGTCTTGGCCAGCATGATGCTGGCCGAGCAGTATTTGTCGTGGCTCATCGCAATGGCCCTTTCGACGGCCGTGGCGGGCACGCCCTTGCCTGTGACCACGAAGTGCATCTGGATCTGGGTGAAGACCTTGGGGTCGGTCTCGGCCCGTTCGGCCTTGAGCTGCACGCTGCAGCCGCGCACGTCGTGGCGACCGCGTTTGAGAATGAGCACCACGTCATAAGCGGTGCAGCCGCCGGTGCCGGCCAGCACGGTTTCCATGGGGCGCGGGGCCAGGTTGGCGCCGCCGTTCTCTGGTTTGGCAGCGTCAGGCGCGCCGTCCATCATGAAAGTGTGGCCGCTGCCGGTCTGGGCCACAAAAGACATGGCCGATCCCTGCGCGGGCAGGTCCGGGTTGCCACCCCAGCTGACTATGCATTCCATGAATCAAGGTCTTTCAAGTTATTGATAAGGGTCGGAAAAGAACCCAAAAGGTCACTTGCGTGTCGCGCGAGATGTTGCAGCGCAGCAAGTCATCCGTAAAATCAAAACATGCTCCGAGCAAGGCCCCTGCGAAGTCTCTGGTCTTGATTGTTGCACCGCTTGTCTCCTCCACTCCTCCGAAAGGGTGGTTTACAGGCCCGCACCGCAAGGTTCGGGCCTGTTTTTTCTGGTGAAGCTGGATCTGGCCCGGGTTCAGTGAAGGGACAGGCGCTGCCGGGTTTTTTCGATGAGCCGAGATGCCACAAGCAGCAGCATCGGAACGAAGGCATGCCCGGCCTGCAAGGCATCGGCCAGAACGGCCCGGTCTTCTATGTACTCGTGAACCATTTGGTTGCGCAGGTTTCGCATTTCGAGCCATTGGTCTGCAGAGTCGAGCCAGCCCAGCTTTTCAGCCCGGTCCAAATTCTCGATGGCGGCCCCTCGGGGCTCGGCCATGGCTTGCAACAGTGCAGGCAATAACTTGTCTGTCACGGTGTCTTGAAGGCGGCCGAAGCGGCTGACAAATGCATCGAGCCGCTCAGCCAGCAGGGGGTCGATGTCTAGCCGCTCAAGCGTGTCGGTTAAGGAGTGTTCGGCAAACAAGCGCGTGTCGGTTTGCAGGAGGTAGGTGGACTCTTTTCCCACCACTCGGCAAAGGAACTGCAATCGGGCTATCAGAGCCGGCTCTAGCCGCACAGAACAACTCCGGTTTGCTTGGCAATCTGGTGGATGGCTTGTTCGCTTAGATTGGGTGCTTTGAGGACCACATCCACCTTGCGGCCATCCATGGCCCGCGACAGGCGGCTGGCCAGTCGGGCACTGAGCACGGCGGGCGTGTCGACCGGCTGCGCCACTTCCATCATGAGGTCCACGTCCCCGCCGCGCAGGTGGTCCTGAACCCGGGAACCGAACAGCGTGACTTGCACAGCAGGCCCCAGCACCTGCCTGGCGGTGCGGACGATGAGATCGACTTGTAGGGGGTTCAGGCGCACACTGAGATTTTGGCATGGAAGGCCTGCCGCCGAATGCGGTACGGCCACCTTATGATCCAAGGCTCAGCCCTGTACGCTCATGCCCAAAAAGACCCCTACGGCAGCCCTCCAGCCTGCCGATTACCTCAAGAAAATTCTGACCGCCCGCGTCTACGACGTGGCGGTGGAGTCGCCGCTGGAGGTGGCGCGCAACCTCAGTGAGCGATTGGGGCACACGGTACTGCTCAAGCGCGAGGACCAGCAGCCGGTGTTCAGCTTCAAGCTGCGGGGCGCCTACAACAAGATGGCGCACCTCAGCCCGGCGCAACTCAAGAAGGGCGTGATCTGCGCCTCGGCCGGCAACCATGCCCAGGGCGTGGCGCTGAGCGCGCGCAAGCTGGGCACCCGGGCTTTGGTGGTGATGCCGGTGACCACGCCCCAGCTCAAGGTCGACGCGGTGCGCGCCCTCGGTGGCGAGGTGGTGCTGCATGGCGACAGCTATTCCGACGCCTACGCGCATGCGCTGGAGTTGGAGCGCAAAAAGGGCCTGACTTTTGTCCACCCCTTTGACGACCCGGACGTGATTGCCGGTCAGGGCACCATCGCCATGGAGGTGTTGCGCCAAATTCAAAACACCGGCGACCGCCTCGACGCAGTGTTTGTGGCCATTGGCGGCGGTGGCTTGATTTCGGGCGTGGCCAACTACATCAAGGCGGTGCGCCCCGAGGTGCGGGTGATCGGTGTGCAGATGAACGACTCCGACGCCATGATGCAGTCGGTCGCAGCCGGGCGCCGGCTGTCGCTGCCCGAAGTCGGGCTGTTTTCAGACGGCACGGCGGTCAAGCAGGTGGGCGAGGAGACCCTGCGCATCAGCCGTGAGCTGGTTGATGAATTCATCACCGTCGACACCGACGCGGTGTGCGCCGCCATCAAGGACGTGTTTGTCGATACCCGCAGCATCGTTGAGCCCGCCGGCGCGCTGGCAGTCGCTGCGGTCAAGCAGTATGCGGCCCGCCAGCGAAAAAAGGGACAGACCTACGCGGCGATTCTGTGCGGCGCCAATATGAACTTCGACCGGCTGCGCTTTGTGGCCGAGCGCGCCGAGGTGGGAGAGGAGCGCGAGGCCTTGTTTGCGGTCACCATTCCGGAGGAGCGCGGCAGCTTTCGGCGCTTTTGCGAGCTGATTGGCCAATTACCCGGCGGGCCGCGCAACGTCACCGAGTTCAATTACCGCATCAGCGACAGCGCCAAGGCGCATGTGTTTGTGGGTCTGACCACGCAGGCGCGCGGCGAGAGTACCAAGATCGCGGCGGCCTTCAAGCGCAATGGCTTTGAAGCGATAGACCTGACCCATGACGATCTGGCCAAGGAGCATATCCGCCACATGGTGGGCGGGCACAGCGCCTTGTCCCGAGACGAGCGCCTGCTGCGCTTCATCTTTCCGGAAAAGCCTGGTGCGCTGATGAAGTTCCTCTCGACCATGCGCCCGGGCTGGAACATCTCGCTCTTTCATTACCGCAATCAGGGCGCAGACTACGGCCGCATCCTGGTGGGCCTGCAAGTGCCCAGGGCCGACACCGGCGCCTTCAAGCAGTTCCTGCAGACCTTGGGCTATCCGCACGTCGAAGAGACCGACAACCCGGCGTATCGGATGTTCCTCCAGAGCTGAAGCCGCATCGCGCCGAGGGCGGCGCTCCCTCCAACGCTCACCAGGCCACGGTGCCGAGGGCGGCGCTCCCACAGGGTTCAGCCCGGGCGTGGGGTGGGAGTGGGAGCCGCGCCCTCGCGGCGATGGGGCGCTTGAGTGGGCGGGGCGGTCGATCAGTCGCCGCGCTGGCCGTTGGCCACTCCGCTGGCCACATGGCCGGCCGGCACGTGGGCGGCGGCTGAGTTGACGTGGCCGGTCTGGTCGTCAAAAAAGAAATCGGGCTCGAACTCGCGAAGAAACTCGCCCTTGGCCAGGCCGCCCAGGAACATGGCTTCGTCGACCTCCACATTCCAGTCCATCAGCGTGCGGATCGCTCTTTCATGGGCGGGCGCGCTGCGCGCGGTGACCAGGGCGGTACGCACCCGCATGCGCGAGGTGCCCGCCTGCTGCAGCCGGTGCAGGGCTTCGAGCAGGGGCTTGAAGGGGCCCGCCAGCAGGGGTTGCTCGGCCTTGTCACGCTCGTGCTGCTGAAAGGCCTGCAGGCCTTGGGCCTGATAGACCCGCTCGGCCTCGTCGGAAAACAGCACCGCATCGCCGTCAAAGGCAATGCGCACTTCATGCGGATGCGCCTGGCTGGCCTGCGCTGATTGGGGGTAGACCTGAGCCGCTGGCACGCCTGCGTCCAGCGCTGCGCGCACATCACTGAGGTGGGCCGACAGGAACAGGTTGGCGTGCAGGGGCTTGAGGTAGCGCCAGGGTGCCTCGCCCCGATTGAAGGTGGCGCGCTTGATGTCTAGGCCATAGTGCTGCGCCGAGCGGAACACCCGCATGCCAGAGACCGGGTCGTTGCGCGAGAGGATCACCACCTCCACCCGCTGCGGCCCCGCCGGGCTCAGTGTTTCTTCAATGCCCTCGGGGGCCGTGTTGAAGGCCAGCAGTTTCTTGATCAGCGAAAAAGCCACGCCCGGCTTGGCCGGCACATCCAGGCGCTCAAGCTGCAGCTTCATATAGGCTGCATCGCGCTTAGTGCCAGTCGTATCGCTGTGGCGCAGGCCTTCCTCGAAGACCCGGTTCTCCTCCTCGAAGTCGAACAGGGCCCGCGAGGAAATCGCCACCACCAACTGGCCTTCAAGATTGACGCTCATGGCTTCTCCTGGCCTGGTAGGGCCCCTTCGGCCAGCCGGGTCCGCAGGCAGTCGGGGCAGTAGCAGCCGGCGTCCTGCTGGCCCAGCTCTTCCAAGGGCAGAGCCGGCAGGCTCACGCACCAGCAGGGCTTGCTGCTGTCTTGGGCGCCGCAGTCAAAGCTGCGGCCGCAGCGCGGGCAGGCGGTGGTGCTCATGGCACCCGAGGATAACCTGCCGCCGCATCGGTCCGAGGGCGACCCAAGCACGACACTTGCCCTGACTACCCCCTAACCTTGACAAGGTCTTGATTTCGGACAAAATAGCACGATCGTTCGTTTTTTTGATCGGCTGGCATGGTTGCTACCAAACTAAGCATCGCACCCCATTCTGAGCGCAGCTCTGCCGCTGCGGCGCCAGCCTTGCCCAAGGGGCAGCAGACCCGGGCGGCCATTGTGGATGCCGCGCTAGGGTTGGCCTCTCACATTGGGCTTGAAGGCTTGTCCATCGGCGCACTGGCCGAGCTCATGCACATGAGCAAGTCGGGCGTGTTTTCTCATTTCGGCTCGCGTGAGGAATTGCAAATTTCGGTGGTGCGTGAGTACTACCACCGCTTCGAACAAGAGGTGTTCGTACCGGCCCTGGCCGAGCCGCGTGGCTTGCCGAGGGTGCGGGCGCTGTTTGCCAACTGGATGAAGCGGGTCTCGCTGGAATTGCAGTCGGGCTGCATTTTCATCAGCGGAGCGGTGGAATTTGACGATAGGCCCGGGCCGGTGCGTGACGCGTTGGCTTCTTCAGTCCAAGCCTGGCTGGCCGCCTTTCACCGCGCCATTGTGCTGGCTCGCGAGCTTGGCCATTTGCGGGCCGACACCGACGAGCGCCAGATGGCTTTCGAGATCCACGGCTTGATCCTCGGCCTGCATTACGAAGACCGTTTTCTCAAAAACCCAGGGTCGATCGAGCGCGCCTTGCTCGCCTTCGAAAACATCCTGCAGCGTTATGTGCAGCGCGGCGAGCTGGCCGCCGTGGCTCACCGCTCAATCTCATTCAAACCCTAGTCCCCTCAAGGAGCCCCCATGCCTGTTTACAACCCGCCACTGCGCGACATGCAGTTTGTCATGCACGAAGTGCTGGACTTGCCCGCCGCATTCAAGCAACTGCCGCCGCATGCCGACATCGATGCCGACACCATGAATGCGGTGCTCGAAGAAGCCGGCAAGTTCGCCGCCGAGGTGGCTTTTCCGCTTAACCGCATAGGCGACGAGCAGGGCTGCAGCCTGGACAAAACAAGCCATGAGGTCAAGACGCCCGAGGGCTTCAAGGAAGCCTACACGCAGTATGTGCAGGGCGGCTGGCCCGCGCTGTCCTGCGACCCGACTTACGGCGGACAGGGGCTGCCTTTTGCCATCAACAATTTTCTCTATGAGATGCTCAATTCGGCCAACCAAGCCTGGACCATGTACCCAGGCCTGTCGCATGGCGCGTATGAATGCCTGCATGCGCATGGCACGCCCGAGCAAAAGCAGCTCTACCTGCCCCGGCTGACCAGCGGCGAGTGGACCGGCACCATGTGCCTCACCGAGCCGCACTGCGGCACCGATCTGGGCTTGCTGCGCACCCGCGCCGAGCCACAGGCCGACGGTAGTTACAGCATCACCGGCAACAAGATCTTCATCAGCGCCGGCGAGCACGACCTGGCGCCCAATATCGTGCACCTGGTGCTGGCTCGCCTGCCCGATGCACCGGTCGGCAGCAAGGGCATCAGCCTGTTTGTCGTGCCCAAATTTAGGGTCATGCCCGACGGCGCGCTGGGCGAGCGCAACGGCATTTACTGCGGCGGCCTGGAACACAAGATGGGCATACACGGCAACGCCACCTGCCAGATGGTGCTCGACGGCGCCGTCGGCCAGTTGGTGGGCCAGCCGCACAAAGGCTTGGCGGCGATGTTCGTCATGATGAACGCGGCCCGCTTAGGGGTGGGCAATCAGTCGCTGGGTCTGACCGAAGTGGCCTTCCAGAATGCCCTGGCCTACGCGAAAGACCGGGTACAGATGCGCTCGCTCACTGGCCCTAAGGCCAAGGATAAGCCAGCCGATCCCATCATCGTCCACCCCGATGTGCGCAAGATGCTGATGACCGCCAAGGCCTATGCCGAAGGCGGGCGGGCCTTGACGACCTATTGCGCCTTGTTGCTCGATCAGGAGCTCAACCACCCCGAGGAAAAAACCCGCAAGGACGCGGCCGAGCTTTTGGCCCTGCTCACCCCCATCGTCAAGGCCTTTATCACCGACAACGGGCATACCGCGACCAACGCTTGTCTGCAGGTCTTCGGCGGCCATGGCTTCATCAAGGAATGGGGCATGGAGCAGTTCACCCGCGACAACCGCATCAATATGATTTACGAGGGTACCAACACCATACAGTCGCTGGACTTGCTGGGCCGCAAGGTGCTGGGCAACAACGGCGCCTCGCTCAAGAAATTCGGCAAGCTCATTGCTGCGCTGGTCGAGCAGGAGGGCGTCAATGAGCAGATGGCTGAGTTCATCAATCCGCTGGCCTATCTGGGCGAGCAGATGACCAAATTCACCACCGAGCTGGGCTTTCGGGCCTTTCAAAACGCCGACGAGGTGGGCGCGGCTGCGGTCGACTACCTGCGGGTGGCCGGCCATCTGGTGTTCGCCTACTTCTGGGCCCGCATGGCCCAGGTGGCGCTGCGGCAGATCGCGGCAGGCAGTACCGACCCCTTCTACACCGCCAAGCTGCAGACCGCGCGCTTTTACTTTGCCAAGCTGTTCCCGGAAACAGCCACCTTGATGCGCACCGCCCGCACCGGCAGTCGGCCGCTGATGGATACCGAAGCCGCTCTGGCCTGAAAGGGTGCCCCATGACACGGTATTTTGTTGTGCTCGCCATCGCCCTGAGCACGGCGGCGCAGGCCCGGACGACGCCGGTCGGCACCCGGCACAGCATCGACGATGCGACCGGCAAGCCCAAGGTAGAAATCATCGTCGGCGACGGCGGCAAGACGCTGCAGGTGCGTGGCTATATCGGGCCGTTTTTCCGCAACCAGCTCTGGCAGCGGGTGCAATGAAGCAAGGATCTTCCATGAATCGATTCCATGTCAGACAGGTCGCGGTGCTGGGCGCCGGCGTGATGGGCGCGCAGATCGCAGCGCATCTGATCAACCTCAAGGTGCCGGTGCTGCTCTTCGATCTGCCCAGCGACAGCCCCAAGAGTGCCATCGCGATGCGCGGCATCGAGGGCCTGAAGAAGCTCAAGCCCGGGCCCCTGGGCCTGGCCGACGACGCTGCCCTGATCCGGCCGGCCAACTACGAAGAGCACCTGGGTCTGCTCAAGGACTGCGACCTGGTGATCGAGGCGATCGCCGAGCGCATGGACTGGAAGCTTGAGCTCTACCAAAAGATCGCGTCGGCCCTGGCTGCACACTGCATCGTCGCCAGCAATACCTCGGGGCTGTCCATCAGCCGGCTGAGCGAAGCTCTGCCCGAGTCGCTGCGGCCGCGCTTTTGCGGCATCCACTTCTTCAACCCGCCGCGCTATATGCAGCTGGTCGAATTGATCGCCACCGCATCAACCGACCTGGCGGTCATGGACCAGCTCGAGACCTTTGTGACCACCACCCTGGGCAAAAGTGTGGTGCGCGCCAAGGACACGCCCAACTTTATCGCCAACCGGGTAGGCACCGCCGGCATGCTGGCCACCATTGCCGAGGCCGAGAAATTCGGTTTGAGCTATGACGTGGTCGACGATCTGACCGGCAAGAAATTGGGCCGAGCGAGCTCAGGAACTTTTCGCACTGCCGACGTGGTGGGTTTGGACACGCTGGCCCATGTGATCCGCACGCTGCATGACAACTTCACCGAGGCCACAGACCCCTTTGCGCCCCTGTATGAGACACCGCCCGTCCTGGCCAAGCTGATCGAGGCTAAGAGTCTGGGGCAGAAAAGCGGCGCGGGCTTTTACAAAAAGCCAGGGCGCGAGGTCTTGCGCCTCGATCCCACCACCATGGAGTACGTCACCGGCGGCGCCAAGGCCGATGAGGTGGTGGGCCGCATGCTCAAGAAGCCGGCCGCCGAGCGCCTGCGCCTGCTGCGTCATGCGCAGGGGGCTGAGCCCCGCTTTCTGTGGGCCATATTGCGCGACCAGTTCCATTACGCAGCGGTGCATCTGCAGGCCATTGCCGAGACAGCGCGCGATGTCGATATGGCCATGCGCTGGGGCTTTGGCATGAAGCAGGGGCCTTTCGAGCTGTGGCAAGAGGCCGGCTGGCGGCAAGTCGCCAAGTGGATACAGGAAGACATAGCTGCAGGTCAGGCCCTGTGCAAGGCGCCGTTGCCAGACTGGGTGTTCAAAGGCCCGGTCGATGAGGCCGGCGGTGTACATACCCCCGAGGGCTCCTGGTCGCCCGCAGCGGGGCGCTTCGTGGCGCCGCATCGCCTGCCTGTTCATGAGCGCCAGCATTTCCCCGAGGCTCCGATGGACACCCCAGCCCGCGCGGCCGCCCGCGCTGGCACCACGGTGCATGAAGATGAGGCTCTGCGCCTATGGACGCTGGACGGCCAGGTATTGATTGCCAGTATCAAGACCAAGATGCACGCCATCAGCCCCGATGTGGCCGAGGGCCTGGCGCGTGGCGTCGAGTTGGCCGAGCAGAACTACCAGGCCATGGTGATCTGGTCGCCCGATGATGTGTTTTCCGCCGGCGCCGACCTGCAAGCCATGCTGCCGGCCTTCATGCTGGCCGGCGTCTCGGCCATTGAGGCGGCCGAGCATGAGTTGCAGAAGGTCATGCTCAGGCTGCGCTACGCCAGCGTGCCGGTGGTCTCGGCCATCCGCGGCCTGGCCCTGGGCGGCGGCTGCGAACTGGCCTTGTACAGCGCCCGCCGGGTGGCGGCGCTGGAGAGTTACATCGGCCTGGTCGAGGTCGGCGTGGGACTGGTGCCGGGGGCCGGGGGCCTGGCCTACATCGCCCGCCGGGCTGCGGAAAACGCCCAACTGAGCACCAGCAAGGACCTGCTGTCCTTCTTAAGCGAGGGCTTTACCGCCGCCGCCATGGCCAAGGTGGGCACCAGCGCCCTGGAGAGCCGCAAACTCGGTTATTTGCTGGACAGCGACATCATCGTTGCGCACAAGGATGAGTTGTTGTTTGTGGCCCTTAGTGAAGCACGCGCTATGGCTGCTGGTGGCTGGCGCGCGCCGCTGAAGAAGCCTTTTGCGGCCGCCGGTCGCCACGCGCTGGCGACCATCCAGGGTCAGTTGGTGAACATGCGTGACGGCGGCTTCATCAGCGCCCACGACTATCACATTGGCAAGCTGATCGCTCAGGTGGTCTGCGGCGGCGAGGTGGAGCCCGGCACCCTGGTGAGCGAGGAATACCTGATGGCACTAGAGCGCAAGGCCTTTTGCGAACTGGTCGCCCATCCCAAGAGCCAGGAGCGCATCATGGCCATGATGAGCACCGGCAAGCCGCTGAGGAATTGAATTCCCCGCTCCCTCCCCCTCTGGGGGAGGGTTGGGGAGGGGGCACGATGCAACAGCAGTCCACGATCAAGGCACAACGCCATGCCCGCGCTTTGCGTGCAGGCATGACCGAATCGGAGCGACTTCTGTGGGCCAAGTTGCGTGCAGAGCAGTTGGGTGTGAAGTTCCGTAGGCAGCATCCGCTGGGAAATTACATCGCTGACTTCGCCAGCCTGGCGCCAGCTTTGATCGTGGAGCTTGATGGATCCCAGCACGCGGACCAGGTGGAATACGACGCTGGCCGCGATGCCTTTTTTAAGGCGCAGGGCTTTGCCGTCCTGCGTTTTCCGACCGACGCTCCCTTTCGAAACATGGAGGGCGTGTTGCAGGTCATTAGCGAACAACTGAGGGTGTTGGCGGACGCTGCCCCCACCCCAGCCCTCCCCCAGAGGGGGAGGGAGAGAAACCGGAGTTCCCCGTGATTGAAGACGATCAGGCTTTTGCGATGCCTAGCCTTTTTGCTCCCTCCCCCTCTGGGGGAGGGTTGGGGAGGGGGCACGACGGACCACTTTCTAGCCCCATGCACGCCAAGTCCGCGCAGACAGCCGTCAGATTTATTTCAACAGCCCACAGTGGTGGCGGATGCTGCCCCCACCCCGGCCCTCCCCCAAAGGGTGAGGGAGTCAATACCTGGAGAATTTCATGAAACAACTTCAAGACGCCTACATCGTTGCCGCCACGCGCACGCCCATCGGTCGTTCGGGGCGGGGCTTTTTCCGCAATACCCGGCCTGACGAGTTGTTGGTGCATGCCCTGCGTGCGGCCCTGGCGCAGGCGCCTACCCTCGATCCTGCAGCCATCGAGGATGTGATCGCTGGCTGTGCGATCCCTGAGGGGCCGCAGGGTCTGAACGTGGCGCGTATTGCGGCCGTGCTGGCCGGGCTTCCCACCGGCGTCGGCGGCATTACCGTCAACCGGTTTTGTGCCTCCGGCCTGTCGGCGGTGCAAATGGCGGCTGATCGCATCCGGGTGGGCGAGGCCGATGTGATGATGGCTGGTGGCACCGAGAGCATGAGCATGGTGCCCATGTCGGGCAACACGCCTTCGCTGTCGCCGGCCATGTTTGCCCGCGACGACGATGTCGGCATCGCCTACGGCATGGGCCTGACCGCTGAGAAGGTGGCGCAGCAATGGAAGGTGAGCCGGGAGGCGCAGGACCACTTTGCCTGCGAGTCGCATGCGCGGGCCCTCAAGGCTCAGCAGGCGGGCGAGTTTGCCGACGAGATCGCGCCCATGCAGATCACCGAGCGCGAGCCCGATCTGCAGACCGGGCAGTTGCAGCTGCGCGAGCGTACCGTCAGTCTGGACGAGGGCCCGCGCGCCGATACTTCTATGCAGGGCTTGGCCAAGCTCAAGCCGGTGTTTGCGGCCCGCGGTTCGGTCACGGCCGGCAATTCCTCGCAGACCTCCGACGGCGCTGGCGCGCTGATCCTGGCCAGCGAGAGGGCCATCAAGACCCATGGCCTCACGCCGCTGGCGCGCTTCGTCAGTTTTGCCAGCAAGGGCGTACCGCCCCACATCATGGGCATAGGCCCGATCGAGGCCATTCCCGCCGCGCTGCGCCATGCCGGGCTGCAGCAGCATGAGCTGGACTGGATCGAGCTCAACGAGGCTTTTGCCGCCCAGTCGCTGGCCGTCATCGATACCCTGGGCCTGGACGCCGCTAAGGTCAACCCTCTGGGCGGCGCGATTGCGCTGGGCCACCCCTTGGGCGCAACCGGCGCCATACGCGCCGCCACGGTGGTGCATGCCCTTCGTCGCCATCAGCTGCGCTACGGCATGGTCACCATGTGCGTGGGCATGGGCCAGGGAGCGGCCGGTATTTTTGAGCGGGTCTGATGGGGCCGGGTCGTGCCATCCAAGCTCTGTTCAGCCTTGCCGCCGGCGCCGGCCTTTAGCGGCGTGCTGTTGACCGATACTGCAGTCTTGCGGCCTTCTAACTCTGGTCTGCACGGCCAGCATCCGAATATTTTCTGGGAGTGATTTCATGAGCGATATCCTGGTCCATACCGAAGGCGGTGTGAGCACCCTGACCATCAACCGTGTGCAGCGCAAGAATTCCTTGACCGCAGACATGTACGGACAGATGGCCGACGCGCTGGCCCAGGCCGCTGCCGATGCGCAGGTCCGCGTGGTGGTGATCCAGGGTCATGAGACGGTGTTTTCCGCCGGCAATGACATCGGTGACTTTTTGAACACGCCGCCACGCTCACAGGACGCGCCGGTGTTTCGCTTTTTGCGCGGTATCAGCAGCTTTCCCAAGCCGCTGGTGGCCGCCGTCTGCGGGCCGGCGGTGGGCGTGGGCACCACCTTGCTGCTGCACTGCGACCTGGTTTACGCGGGTGATAACGCGGCTTTTTCCACGCCCTTTGTGAACCTGGGCCTGTGCCCGGAGGCGGCCTCAAGCCTGCTCATGCCGCAGCGCATGGGTCATGCCCGCGCTGCTGAAGCCCTGCTTTTGGGCGAGCCGTTTTCGGCCGAGAGCGCGCTGGAATGGGGTTTGATCAATCGCATTGTTCCGCCCACCGAGGCCAATGCGCTGGCGCAGCAGCAGGCGCGCAAGCTCGCGAGCAAGCCACTGGCCTCACTGCTCGAGACCAAGCGCCTGATGAAGATGGGCAGCGCCGCCGAGGTGGCCCAGCGCATGAACCAGGAGTCGGAAATCTTCGGCCGCATGCTCGGCGAAGCGGCTGCCAAGGAGGCCTTCACCGCTTTCATGGACAAACGCTTGCCCGACTTCAGCAAGGTCTGATCGGGCGCCCTCAGACGCGGAAGTGATTGCCCGACAATGCGGCCATGAGTTTGACCCCTGATACCTTGCCGGCGCAGGCCGACCCGCAATTTAGCGACTATCTGCGCACCCTGTTCGAGCAGCAGATTGTTTTTAACCGCCTGCTGGGACTGCGCATGCATTCGTCCGGGCCGGACTGGTTCCGGGCGGACCTGGACATGCGGCCTGACCTGGTGGGCAATTTCATTCACGACCGCCTGCACGGCGGTGTGATTAGCGCTGTGCTCGATGTCATCGCTGGCATGGCCTGCATCGCTGCCCTGGGCACGCGCCACCAGAGCGAGCCACTGGATCAGCGGATGAGGCATTTCGACAAGCTTGGCACCATCGATCTGCGCGTCGATTACCTTCGCCCAGCCATCAGCCCGCGTTTTGAAGCCCATGCGCGGGTGATCCGCCTGGGCTCGCGCCTGGCCAATACGCAGATGGAATTTTTCGCCGGCAACGGCCAACTGCTGGCCACCGGCGCGGGCGCCTACATCATCGCCTGAGGCAGTGCAGGGCCGGACTTCTGAGTCGGCGTTCCTCCACAGATCACTCAGCTTTATCGGCGCTTGTGGGAGTGCCGCCCTCGGCACGATGCGGCTTCACGCTGAGCACCGTGCTTGTTCAAGGGCCCCTTCGCCGCGAGGGCGCGGCTCCCACAGGCTTGGGTCCAGACCAGGCCAGAGGGGCCATGCAGTAGCCCCCCTGCTGTGCTTACTTCATGTAATCAGACACCACTTTCCAGCGGCCGTCCTGGATTTGCGACAGGCGCGAAACGTTGCTGCCCAGGCGCTGCTGAGCGGTGAAACGCATTTCGGGGCTGCCGAAGATGTCGGGCGGGATGATCATGCTGTCCATGGCCTTGACGAAGCTGTCGGTGTTCAGGTTGTTACCGGCCTTCTGGGCGGCGCGGATGAAGGCGTCGACCACCATATAGCCGTAGACCGAGAACACCGTCGGGTCGTCATTGAACTTGGTCTTGTACTTGTTGGCCCAGAAGCGGATGGGCTGCGAGGCCTCGTCCAGGTAGGGGTTTTGCACCGTCATGGTGGCATAGAGGCCGTTCATGGCCGGACCGCCGAGCTTGTGGATCAGGTCGGTGTAGGCGCCGCTGGAGCCGATGAAGATCGGGTTGTAGCCGCTGCGACGGGCAGTGGCGATGGTGCCTATGGTTTCGCGGATGAGCGTGCCCATCACCACGAAGTCGCACTCAGCAGCTTTGAGTCGGGCCACCTGGGATGAAAAGTCTGTGGAGCCGCGCTTGAAGGTGGTCTTCTCGGCCATGGTGACGTTGATGGACTTGAGTCCTTCGTCGGCGCCGCGCTGGATCTCCAAGCCGAACTCGTCGTCTTGGTAGATGGAGCAGACCTTCTTGGCGCCCTTCTCTTTGGCCAGTTTGGGTACCGCCATGCGCATCTGGTCGTAGTAGGTGGCAGCAAAGGAATACTTGAGCCGGTGGAAGGGCTCATACATTTCCCGCGCTGCCGTGACCGGGAAGAAGTTAACCACGTTCTTCTCGAACTGCACCGGCATGGCAGCCAGGTTGGAGGCGGTACCAATGTGACCGAGCATCGCGAAGATCTTGTCTTGGTTGACCAGCTTTTGCGCCCCCAGCACTGCCCGCTTGGGGTCATAGCCGGAGTCTTCAACCAGCAGCTGGATGCGGCGGCCATTGACGCCGCCCTGCTCGTTGAGTTCTTCCACCCGCAGCTGCATGCCGGCACGCACCTGTTTGCCGAAGCCGGCCAATGGACCGGACAGGTCCTGGATGCTGCCCAGGGTGATGGTGTCTTTGCTCACTCCTTGGCTTTGGGCGTGGGCCAGGCCTGCGCTGAGCGCCAGCGTGAGCGCCGACAAGGTGGCGGCGAGCACTCGGGTATGGGGGGTCATGGGGTTCTCCTTTGAGGGGGGGGGTCAGATTGCAGCTTACTCTTTACTTGTACATGGCCTCGATCTGGTCGGCATACTTCTTTTCAACCAGCTTGCGCTTGAGCTTCATCGTGGGCGTCAGCTCTTCGTCCTCGGCGCTGAGCTGGCGGTCGAGCAGGAAGAACTTTTTGATCTGCTCAACGCGGGCGAACTTGGCATTGACCCGATCCATTTCAGCCTGTACCAATTCTTGCACCTCGGGCGCCCTCGTCAAGCTGGCGTAATTACTGAAGGGGATTTCCCGATCCTGGGCGAATTTTTCCACGTTGTCCTGGTCGATCATGATGATGGCCACCAGGTAGGGTCGTTTGTCGCCAATGACCACCGCGTCGGTGATATAGGGCGAGAACTTGAGCTCGTTTTCCAGCTCGGACGGAGTGATGTTCTTGCCGCCGGCAGTGATGATGATGTCCTTCATCCGGTCGGTGATGCGAAGGTAACCGTCGGCGTCAACCACGCCCACGTCGCCGGTGTGCAGCCAGCCATCGGCGTCGATCGCCTCGGCGGTTTTGTCGGGCAAGTTCAAATAGCCCTTGAAGACATTGGTCCCGCGCACCAGGATCTCGCCGGTGCTCGGATCAATCCGCACCTCGTTGAATCCGGCCGCCGGCCCGATCGAGCCGGGCTTGATCCGCCCCGGCGGGTTGCCGGTGGAAGCACCGCAAGTCTCGGTCATGCCCCAGACTTCGAGCATGGGCACACCCAGGGCCAGGTACCAGCGCACCAGCTCGGGTGAAATGGGAGCCGCCCCGGTCACGCAGTAGCGGGCCCGGTGTATGCCGATCAGCTTGCGCGTGTTGTCCAGCGCCAGCAGGCGCGCCAGCAAAAACTGCAGCTTGAGCGCCGCACCCACCGGCCGGCCGGCCAGCACCGCATCGGCCACCCGGTAGCCGATGGCAATCGCCCAGGCATAGGCCAGCTGTTGTAGCCGGCTCGACTCCTTGAGTGCGATCATCACGCCCGAGTAGAACTTTTCCCAGACCCGGGGCACGGCGGTAAACACCGTCGGTGCGATTTCGCGCACGTTTTCGGGCACGGTTTCCGGGTTCTCGACGAAGTTGAGCTTGCAGCCGGTGTAGAGCGAAAAATACTCACCGCCCACCCGCTCGGCGATATGGCATAGCGGCAAGAAGCACATGCATTCGTCGTCGGTGTTGCGCGATATCAGGGTGTTGTAGCCGCGCACGGTGTGCACCAGGGCGCGGTGGCTGTGCATGGCGCCCTTGGGCCTGCCGGTGGTGCCCGAGGTATAGACCAAAATGGCCAGATCGTCGGGCTGCAAGGCCTGCAAGCGCTGGGCCATCACCGGCTCCTGCTGCGCCATGTGCTCGCGCCCGATCTCGCGCAGCCGGCTCAGGCTGATGACCATGCGGTCTTGCAGTCCGCGCAGGCCTTCGTCGTCATAAACGATGATCTGGCGCAGCCGGGGCAGTTGGTCGCGCACTTCCAGGGCTTTGTCGAGTTGCTCGTCGTCTTCGACAAAGAGCATTACCGTGCCGGAGTCTTCGCAGAGGTATTGAACCTGAGAGGGCGCATCGGTCGGGTAGATGCCATTGCTCACCGCCGCGCAGCTGAGCACGGCCAGGTCGGTCGTCACCCATTCCCGCCGGGTGTTGGCCAAGATGGAGACCACCTCGCCGCAGGCCAGGCCCAGCTGCAACAAGCCGGCGGTGATTTCGCGCACCGCCTGCCCAACTTCCTGCCAGTTTTGGCTGTGCCAGATGCCCAGCTCCTTCTGACGCAGCCAGACCTGATGGCTGCGCTCCGTGACCGCGTTCCAGAACAGGGCGGGCAGGGTTTCGCCCGCGAGCACCACCCGGGTTTCGGGCGCGATCTGATCGGCTTGCCAGAGGTTCATGCCATTACCGCCAGTTCTTCTTTTTCTTCCAGCGCCGCTCGCCGCGCACGCCGGCGTCTTTCATGCCGAGGTAGAACTCCCGGATGTCGTCTTTCTCGCGCAGGCGCTCGCAGCTGTCTTCCATGACGATGCGGCCGTTTTCCAGCACATAGCCATAGTCGGCCGCATTGAGCGCCATATTAGCGTTTTGCTCGACCAGCAAGATGGTGGTGCCACGCTCGCGGTTGATGCGCACCACGATCTCGAAGATTTCTTTGGTCAGCTTCGGGCTCAGACCCAGGCTGGGCTCGTCGAGCAAGATCAGCTCAGGCCTGGCCATCAGGGCGCGCGAGATGGCCAGCATCTGCTGCTGTCCGCCCGAGAGCAGGCCAGCGTCCTGCCCGGCGCGTTCGCGCAGGATCGGGAAGTAGGCGAAAACCGTCTCCATGTCGCTGGCCACCGCGTCGCGGTCGCTGCGGGTGTAGGCGCCCATCAGCAGGTTGTCGCGCACCGACAGCAGGGGAAAGACCTCGCGGCCCTCAGGCACATGCGAGAGCCCGCGGCGCACGATCTCCGCCGGGTCGCGGGCGGTGATGTCCTGCCCCTGAAAAAGCACCTGGCCCTTGCGCGGATCGATGATGCCCGAGATGGTTTTGAGGATGGTGGTCTTGCCCGCCCCGTTGGAGCCCAGCACGGTGGCAATTTGGCCGCGCTGCACCTTGAGGCTGACGCCGCGGATGGCGCGGATAGGCCCATAGGCGCTCTCCACATTGGCCAGCACCAGCAGCGGCTCGTCGTTCACGGCAGCAGCATCCTGGCTCATCGCTGAGCCCCTTTTTGCGCCGGGGCAAGTCCTGGTGTAGGAGCTTGGGGCGACGCTTGTGGCCTGCGCAGGCTGGCGACATCGTCGACCGAGCCTAAATAAGCTTCGATCACCCCCGGGTCGCTTTGCACTTGGGCCGGTGTACCCAGGGCCAGCACCTGTCCCTGGTTCATGGCCAGCACCCGGTCCGAGACCCTAGAGACCAGCGACATATCGTGTTCGACCATCAGCACCGTGATGCCCAGCTCGTGCCGGATGTCCTGGATCCAGAACGCCATGTCGTCGGTTTCCTCGACATTCAGGCCCGATGAGGGCTCGTCGAGCAGCAACAGGCGCGGCTCGGTACACAGCGCGCGGCCAAGTTCGACCACCTTGCGCACCCCGTAGGGCAGGCCAGCAACCAGGCTGTCACGGTGATGCTGCAGGTCGAGAAATTCGATCACCTTTTCAGCCTGCTCGCGGGCCCGCAGTTCGGCCTGTCTGACCCGGGGGGTGAACAGCAGGTCATGCCAGGGCTTGCTCTGTCGGTGCGTGTGGCAGCCGATCAGCAGGTTGTGCAGCACGCTCGCATGCTCAAACAGCTCGATGTTCTGGAAGGTGCGGGCAATGCCTGCCCCGGCCACCTGGTGGGCCGGCATGTCGGTCAGCGTCATCGGGCCCTGCGGACCGCTGTAGCTGATGCTGCCACTGGTGGGGGTGTAGATGCGGCTGATCAGGTTGAACACTGTGGTCTTGCCTGCGCCATTGGGCCCGATCAAGGTGAATACCTCGCCGGCTTGCACCTCAAAGCTCACCTCGTTGACGGCCAGCACGCCGCCAAAGCGCACGCTCAGGCCCTGCGCTTGCAGCAGCGGGGCGCTCACGGCTGCCCTCCGCAGGGGCTATGGGGGCGGGACATCATTTGAGGCGGTCCGATTTCTGGAAGGACTTCTGCCGCTTGAACATGCCCTGGCGGTAGAAGGGGAACAGTTGCAGATAGGCGCGGATCTTGAGCCAACGGCCATACAGGCCCATGGGCTCAAACAGCACAAAAGCCACCAGCACCGCGCCGTAGACCACGGCCTTGAGACCCGGCGCGCCGCCTATGGCCTCGGGCAGGAAGTCTTTAACCACCGAGATCGCCTGCGGCAGGCCAATGAGAAAGATAGCGCCGAGAAAAACACCGTGAATGAAGCCCAGGCCCCCGATGACCACCATCAGCAGCAGGTCGATGGACTGGATGATGTTGAACTGATCGGGGGTGAGAAAGCGGATCTGGTGCGCGTACAGGGCCCCGCCTATGCCGGCCAGCGCGGCCGAAAAGGAAAAGCTCAGGGTCTTGTAGTAGGCCAGGTGTATGCCCATGCTCTGGGCTGAGATTTCGGAGTCGCGGATGGCCACAAAAGCGCGGCCGGTGGGCGAACGCAGCAGGTTCAGGCAGGCCAGCGTGGCCAGCACCGTGACCACCAGGCAGACAAAGTAAAACGAGCTGCCGGTATCGGCGACCCAGCCAAACATCTGCGGCGCGCTCACCGTCTTGCCGGTGTTACCGCCGGTCACGCTCTCCCAGCGCGCAAACACCTCTTCAACGATGAAACCAAATGACAGCGTGGCAATGCCCAGGTAGATGCCCTTGACCCGCAGCGCCGGCAGGCCTACCACCACCCCGACCGCAGCCGACAGCAGGCCGGCCGCAGCCATGGCCAGCGGGAAGGGCCAGCCCATATTGGTAAGCACGGCTTGGGTGTAGGCGCCCACGCCCAGGAAGGCCGCGTGGCCGATGGAAAACAGGCCGGTAAAGCCAGCCAGCATCATCAGGCCCAGGCCGACCACCGAATAGATCAGGATGAAGGTCAGCTGCGCCAGCAGGTATTCCGACAGCAGCCAGGGCGCGGCCAGCAGCAGCAGGCCCAACAGGCCATACCAGAAGCGATGGCCCTCGTGCTTGGCCAGGCTCAGGTCCTGCGCATAGCTGGTCTTGAAGATAAAGCGCATGGCTCAGCGGGTCTCCAGCAGGGCGGGGTGGCTCATACCTTTTTGCTCAGGCGTTCGCCAAACAGGCCGTTGGGTTTGACCATCAGCATGACCAGTACCACCACATAGGCGGCGATGTCCTTGAAGCCTTCGGGCAGGTAAAAGCCGGCCAGCGATTCGACCACGCCGATGATGATGCCGCCCACCAGGGCGCCGGGCAGGCTGGTAAAGCCGCCGACGACTGCCGCCGGAAAGGCCTTGAGGCCGATGAAGCCCATATTGGCATGCACAAAGGTGATGGGGGCCAGCAGCAAGCCGGCAATGGCGGCCATGACCGCGGCCAGCGCCCAGACCAGGCCATTGAGCCGCTGCACCGGAATGCCCATGTAGTAGGCCGCCAGCTGGTTTTGCGAGGACGCTTGCATGGCAATGCCCAGCTTGGTGTATCGAAACAGGGCAAACAGCAGCGCACTGAGCACCGCGGTCAGCCCCATCACCATGAGGTGCTCCATGGGAACGATCAGGCCGCCGGCCTGCAGCAACTGGTCTTTGTAGGGCACGGGCAGCACATGGGTGTCGGTGCCGAAGCCGGGCAGCATGGTGATCAGCCCGCGTGCGACATAGCCCACACCGATGGTGAGCATGACGATGGAAAACGCGGGTTGCCCCAAGATGGGCCGGATCAGCGCTCGCTCGAGCAGCAGGCCGAACAGCGCCATGCCGGCCATGGCCGCCAGCACCGCCAGCCAGAAGGGAAAGCCCAGCACCGTCATGCACACCAGGCCGCCAAAGGCGCCGAGCATCATGAGTTCGCCCTGAGCGAAGCTCACGGTTTCGGTGGCCTTGTAGATGAGCACGAAACCCAGGGCGATCAGCCCGTAGATGCAGCCCAGGGCGACGCCGCTGATCACCAGCTGCACGAATTGCACGAATCAAATCTCCAACAAAGACCGATTTATAGCCTTGACGCTAAGCCTTTGTCTTTAGGGGTTGATCCGATCAGGGTAGACCCCGCCCTTGGCCAAGACGCAAACCAAGCTCACGGTTGAGCCCGATTGCGGTTCTTTGTGAGGCTCAGAACTCGAGGTTATCGATCAGGCGGGTTTTGCCCAGGCGTGCGGCCCCCAGGGCCACTAGCGCCTGATCAGCCAGAGCGCCCTCAGGCGCCAGCAAATCGGTGCGACGGCGCACCGTCAGGTAGTCGCTTTGCCAGCCCCGCGCATTGAGGGCTTGCAGGGCCTGCGCTTCCAGGGCGGGCAGCGCCTCGGCCCCGTTCTGCCGTGTTTGCAGCGCCAGTTGCTGTAGGGCGCGAGACAGAGCCACCGCCTCGATGCGATGCTCAGCACTGAGGTAGCCGTTACGAGAAGACAAGGCCAGGCCGTCATCAGCCCTGCGCGTGGCGGCCGTGACGATCTCGATCGGCAGGGCAAATTGGCGCACCATATGCCGGATCACCAACTGCTGCTGGTAGTCCTTCATGCCAAACAGGGCCACGCCCGCTGCCTTGCCGGCAAACACCGCCTGGAACAACTTCATCACCACGGTGCAGACCCCGGTGAAAAAGCCAGGCCGAAAATGCCCTTCCAAAATATCGGCCAGGGCTGGGTCGGGCAGCACCTTGAAGGTTTGCGCTTGCGGGTAGAGCTCGGCTTCGGCAGGCGCGAACAGCACCTGGCAGCCTGTGGCCTTGAGCTGCGCTGCGTCCTCACTGAGAGTGCGCGGATAGCTGTCAAAGTCTTCGTGCGGCGCAAACTGCAGGCGGTTGACGAAGATGCTGGCCACCGTCATGTCACCCAGGGCCCGAGCCTGCTGGACCAGATCAAGATGGCCCTGGTGCAAATTGCCCATGGTGGCCACAAAGGCCGGCTTGTGGCTGCCTGACAGCGCAGCGCGCAGATCGGCAAGGGTGTGAACGATCAACATGTCTGGGGTCTGCGCATGGGCGCCATCAGGCGCTCGTGGACGATGCGCAGACTGTACCTTGCGCCCAGGGCCTCACCAGCCGTGGGTGTCATCTACGGGAAAGCTGCCATCCTTGACCGCTTTGACATACGCCTGTATGGCATCGCGCACGCCGCTGGCGCCTTCCATGAAGTTGCGCACAAACTTTGGGTTCTTGCCCAGGTTGACGCCCAGCATGTCGTGCATGACCAGCACCTGGCCAGCCGTGCCCCTGCCCGCGCCTATGCCTATGGTGGCACAGCGCTTGAGCTCGCCGGTGAGTTCGGCCGACAGGCGGGCTGGCACCATCTCCAGCACCAGCATGGCTGCGCCTGCGTCCTGCAGTTCATGGGCGTGGCGTTTGAGGGTGGCCGCTGCATCGTCGCCCTTGCCCTGCACCCGGTAGCCGCCCAGGGCGTGTACCGTCTGCGGCGTCAGGCCCAGATGCGCGCACACCGGAATGCCGCGCTCGACCAGAAAGCGCACGGTCTCGGCGGTCCAGCCGCCGCCTTCGAGCTTGACCATGTGCGCGCCGGCCTGCATCAGCACCGCTGCGCTGCGCAAGGCCTGCTCGCGCGACTCGTGATAAGTGCCAAAGGGCAGGTCGCCGATCACCCAGGCGGTGCCTTGCACCCGGCGCAGGCCGCGCACCACGCTCTCGGTGTGGTAGCGCATGGTCTCCAGGCTCACGCCCACCGTGCTATTTAGACCCTGGCAGACCATGCCCAAGGAGTCGCCCACCAAAATCGTTTCCACCCCGGCAGCGTCGGCCACCGCCGCAAAAGTGGCGTCGTAGGCGGTGAGCATCACGATCTTCTCGCCGCTGGCATGCATTTCCCGCAGGCGCGGCAGGCTCACCGGGCGGCGCGAAGCGGGCACGCTCGCGGGGGGCAGGGTGCCGTAGGGGGAGGACGGGTTGGAGGGGGTTTCGTTCACGGTGGCGGCATCTTCAAGTCAGGGGGAAGGCAGTTTATACAGCCGGGCGCTTGTGATCCAGTGCCTTTCCCCTGCGGCGGGTGCGGGCTCAGACTGGCACGGTTCAGGTGGGCCAGATTCAGACCGGCATATATGCCAGCCGCACATAGATGGGCGCAAAGGCTTCGGCCTGCGTGACATCGACCAGTCCCTCCTTGGCCAGTTCGAGCAGGGCGATGAAGGTCACCACCAAAACCGGCATGCCGCGCGAGGTATCGAAGAGATTTTCAAACTCCACAAAACGCCGCCCTTGCAAGGTACGCAGCACAATGCTCATGTGTTCGCGCACGCTCAGCTGCTCGCGGCTGATCACATGGTGCTGTACCAGCTTGGCGCGCTTGACGATGTCGCGCCAGGCCTGCTGCAGGTCGACCAGATGCACGTCTGGAAAGCGCGGCTGCAAGGCCTGCTCCACATACACCTGGGCGCGCACGATGTCGCGCCCGAGTTGCGGCACATCGCTCAGGCGCTGGGCGGCCAGCTTCATCTGCTCGTACTCGAGCAGACGTCGCACCAACTCTGCGCGCGGATCTTCCGTCTCCTGACCTTCGGCCGTCTTTTTGGGCGGCAGCAGCATGCGCGACTTGATCTCGATCAGCATCGCAGCCATCAGCAGGTATTCGGCCGCCAACTCCAGGTGGGTTGTGCGGATCTCATCGACATAGCTCAGGTATTGGCGGGTGACTGCCGCCATGGGGATATCGAGGATGTTGAAGTTTTGCTTGCGGATCAGATAGAGGAGCAGGTCCAGCGGGCCCTCAAAGGCCTCCAGGAAGACCTGCAGCGCGTCGGGCGGGATGTAGAGGTCCTGCGGCAGCGCAAACAGCGGCTCGCCGTAGAGCCGGGCCAGCGCGACCTGGTCCACCACCTCAGGCATGGCCGGAATCACCGGGCCATGGGTGTCCTCGGCGCGCGCCTGGACCGGCACGGGCAGGGCCATGGGCAGCTCGGCCTGAGCCGAGCTCGCAGGGCTTTCAGCGGGTAGCGGCCCCGGGGACGGATCGACGTTCAAGATGCAGCCGGCAGTCTGGGCGGTTCGGGAGGTGCGGTGCGCGCGGTGTGAGCCGTCAATTACTGGCTGTTGGGGTGACCGGTGGTTTGATACACATAGCCCTTTTGCCGAACCCGGCCCTGCGCGAATTCCTGCTGATCAGTCCGGTCGACAGGCTGCTCCCACCAGATCGAGCGCCCCTGACGCTGGCGCGCTTCCAAATCGGGCTCGCTGGCTTTGAGCTGCTCGATGAAGTTGGTGATGCCTGAGGTGTAGTCGGGACGGCGGAAGATGGGCATGGCGCTGGCAATCTCGGTAAAAGCAACATTTTAGGCGCTGGCGCCTGCCCAGGCCTCAGTGGATGCGCATGCCCGGCTGGGCGCCGGGCCAGGGCTCGAGGATGTAGATACCGGGCTGGGCTTTTTCGTCGGCGTGGCTGGCGGCCAGGACCATGCCTTCGCTCACGCCAAATTTCATCTTGCGTGGCGCCAGGTTGGCCACCAGGACGGTCAGCTTGCCTTGCAGATCGGCGGGCTGGTACATCGAGGCGATGCCGGAAAAGACATTGCGCGTCTTGCCTTCGCCCACATCGAGCGTCAGGCGCAGCAGCTTGGTCGAGCCTTCCACCGCCTCGCAGTTCACGATCTTGGCGATGCGCAGATCGATCTTGGCAAAGTCGTCGATGGCAATGGTGGGCGCGATCTCTTCGCCTCCCGGCGCGCCCCCCGGCGCGCCCCCTGCCCCGCTTGCGGCAGAGGGCTGGGGTGAGGGTTCTTGCGCAGCCGGCGGCTCAAACAGGGCATCGAGCTGCTCGGGCGTGACCCGCTGCATCAGGTGCTGATAAGGCGCGATCGCCGCCACGTCCTGCACATCGTCCCAGCGGTCGAGCTTGCGGCCGACCAGCTTTTCCACCTCGCTCGCCAGGGTTGGCAGCACCGGTGCCAGGTAGCGGCTGAGCGTAGCGAAAGCGTTGATCAGCACTGAGCAGACCTGGTGCAACTTCTCGTTGTTGTCTTCCTTCTTGGCCAGCTCCCAGGGCTTGTTTTGGTCGACGTAGGCGTTGACCTGATCGGCCAGGGCCATGATTTCTCGACTGGCCTTGCCGTACTCGCGGCTGTCGTAGTGCTCGGCAAGCGCTGTGCTGGCTTCGCGCAGGGTCTGCAGCAGGGCGGCGCCGGCCGCATCGAAGTGGGAGGTCAAGCGCCCGTCAAAACGTTTGGTCAAAAAGCCGGCCGCCCGGCTGGCGATGTTGATGTATTTGCCCACCAGGTCTGAATTGACCCGCAGCATGAAGTCCTCGGCATTGAAGTCGATGTCCTCATTGCGGGCGCTGAGCTTGGCGGCCAGGTAGTAGCGCAGCCATTCGGGGTTCATGCCCAGGCTCAGGTATTTGAGCGGATCGAGCCCGGTGCCCCGGCTCTTGCTCATCTTCTCGCCGTTGTTGACCGTCAGAAAGCCATGCACAAACACCTGGTTGGGCACCTTGCGGCCACTGAAGTGCAGCATCGCCGGCCAGAACAGGGTATGGAAGGTGATGATGTCCTTGCCGATGAAGTGGTACTGCTCGGTGGTCGGGTCAGCCATGAAGGCGGCGTAGTCACGGCCGGTCTTGCCGAAGTGGTTTTTCAGCGAGGCCAGGTAACCGACTGGCGCGTCCAGCCAGACATAGAAGTACTTGCCCGGCGCGCCGGGAATCTCAATGCCGAAGTAGGGCGCATCGCGCGAGATGTCCCAGTCGCCCATCTTGGGCTTGCCGTCTTCGCCCGGGGCGATCCATTCGGTTATCTTGTTGAGCACCTCGCTTTGCACCGCGCCGCTGCTGGTCCAGGCCTTGAGAAACTCGATGCAACGCGCATCCGAGAGCTTGAAGAAAAAATGCTCCGAGTTCTTCAGCACCGGTTTGGCGCCCGACAGCGCCGAATAGGGGTTCTTCAGCTCGGTGGGGGAGTACACCGCGCCGCAGACCTCGCAGTTGTCGCCGTATTGGTCCTTTGCGCCGCATTTGGGGCATTCGCCCTTGATGAAGCGATCGGGCAGGAACATGTTCTTGTCGGGGTCGAAGAACTGTTCGATGGTGCGGGTCTCAATCAGCCCTGCCTTTTGAAGGTCCAGGTAGATCTGTTGAGCCAGTTCGTGGTTTTCGGGCGCGTCGGTCGAGTGCCAGTTGTCAAAACCGATGTGAAAGCCGTTGAGGTAGGGCGGCCGGCCGGCGGCAATGTCGGCCACAAACTGCTGCGGCGTCACGCCCGCCTTTTCAGCCGCGATCATGATGGGCGCGCCGTGCGCGTCGTCGGCGCAGACAAAGTGCACCTCGTGGCCCTGCATGCGCTGGAACCGCACCCAGATGTCGGCCTGGATGTACTCCATGATGTGGCCGATGTGGAACTTGCCATTGGCATACGGCAAGGCGGTGGTGACGAACAGGCGACGCTGGGGCATGGGTGTGCGGGGTGAGGTGCGGGTGGCGCGGGGCCAAGCCCGCCGGCGGGCGAAGAGGGGATTTTATGCGGCCGGACTGGCGCTCAGCGCCCGCCCGGGCCCTGCGCTGGCGTGGGGCGGGGCCGGCGTTAGACTTTGAGTCGTTTTCTCTGGAGTTACCTTTCATGGCCGCAGCATCGACAGCAAACCCCCAGCGCCTCCTGGGCGCCCTGCAGCGCGGCTTGGAGCCCAAGCTCAGCGCCAAGAGTACTTTTGTCACGGCTGCTGGCCAGACCACGGTGTTGTCGACCCTGTTTCCGACCATCACCGCCTGCAGGAACCCATGAGCAGCCTGGCCTCGCTGAGATACCTGCTGGCGCTCAATGAGCATCGCCATTTCGGGCGCGCGGCCCAGGCCTGCCACATCACGCAGCCGGCCCTGTCCAACGCCTTGAAGGCCCTGGAAGAGGAGTTTGGCACCCCCATCGTCAAGCGCGGCCGCACCTATGCCGGTCTCACGCCTGAAGGCGAGCGGGTGCTGGTCACGGCGCAGCGCATGCTGCACGAGCAGGCCTTGCTCATGCAGGACTTGGCCAGCACCGCCGAGCGGCCGCAGGGCAGGCTCAGCCTGGGTGTGGTGCCCACCGCCGTGCCGATTGCTACCCGTTTTGCCGCGCAATTGCAGGCTCGCCACCCGGGCATTGCGCCGGTGCTGCGCTCCATGAGCTCGCGCGAGATTGAAGAGGGTCTGGACAACCTCTCCCTGGACCTGGGCCTGGGCTTTGCCGAGCGCCTGGACGCTGGCAAGGCGCCGCCGCGTTTTGAGTTGTTGCCCCAGTACACCGAGCATTATTTTTTGGTGCGGCGGGCGGGGCGGCCGGCGCCGCAACTGAGCCTGGGCGCGCCCATGCCTTGGGCCCAAGCGGGCAGCTTGCGCTTGTGCCTGCTCACGCCCGAGATGCACAACCGCAGCCTGGTCGACAGCGCCTTCGAGCGCGCCGGCGTGCAAGTACGGCCGGTGATGGAAACCGACTCGGTGCTCACCCTGGCGCTGGCGGTGCAGGCCGGCGATGTGGCCAGCGTGCTGCCCGGCGCCTTGGTGGGCGCGGTGCGCAGCCAGGGCGAGCTCGAAGCCCTGCCCCTGGTCGAGCCCGAGATGCTGACGCCGCTGGTTTTTGCCAGCTTGGCTCAGTCGCGTCCCTCGCGGGTGCTGCAGGCGGCATTGGCGCTGGCGGCCGATGAGCAGTGGCTGGCGCAAGCCGCTGCGCACAGCGGCGGGCTGCAGGGCCTGTAGTCGCCCGATGAATTGCTAGCGAAGGCGCGCTGGCACTGGTTTTTGAAGGCCCCTAGCTTCTCGACTTCCTGGGCCTGCGCCAAGGCTATGTGTCCAGCCAAAAATCAAGCCATAGGCGGTATTGAGCGGCACTGATGCCCACCTAAACTGAGCCTTCGTGGCCTGGCTCCCAGGGACTTTGATTCAGTCTCTGAATAGAGTCATATGCCTCGCAAATTTGACGCGGTGTTGGGCGTCAGGCGACATTCGGGCATGACTGCTTCTCTTGCCTCTCCCCCCGTGACCCGCGTGCCGCTCGACGGCCTGCGACAAAGCCTCAAGCGCCACGCCAAGCTCAAGGGCCGCCAGCCGGATGATGCCTCCCTGGCCGAGGTGCGCGCCTTGATCGGCCCTCGCCCCGAAGGCGGCCACCGCCGCGACCTGTTGATCGAGCACCTGCACCTGCTGCAAGACGCCTACCTGGGCTTGCACGAGCGGCACCTGGTGGCGCTAGCCCGGGAGATGAACATTCCCATGGCCGAGGTCTACGAGGTGGCGAGTTTTTATCACCACTTTGACATCCTGCGCGAGGGTGAATCGGCGGCGGCGCTGACGGTGCGGGTGTGTGATGGACTGCCCTGCGAAATGCAGGGGGCGCGGGCGCTGCTGGAGAGGCTGCCGGCCATTTTGGGGAGCGAGGTGCGGGTGATTGCTGCGCCGTGCATTGGCCGCTGTGAGCAGGCGCCGGCGGCGCTGGTGGGGCAGCGGGCGGTGCCTTGGGCCAGGGTTGAGAAAATTGCCGAGGTCTGTGGGCACGCGATGCCCCTCTCCCCAGAGGGGCGAGGGAGTCATGCGGGCTTCCATGCGATGGAGGAACTAGGGAGTGATGCTGGCCCCCATTCGGCGGAGGGGCGAGGGAGCGATGTAGATCCTCTTGCGAGTGAGGGGCGAGCTAATCATGTGGCGGCTCGCGCTAGTGAGGGGAGGGGGAGTCAGACGGCGCCCCTTTCAGCACAGGTGAGCCCTGTCTTACTCCCTCTCCCTCTGGGAGAGGGCAGGGGTGAGGGCACGGAAGTCGATTACGCGGCCTACCTCTCAAAAGGCGGCTACACCCTGGCCCGGCGTATCGTCAGCGGCGAGCTGCCCGACGACGAGGTGATCCGCGCCCTTGAAGGCTCGGGCCTGCGCGGCCTGGGCGGGGCCGGTTTTCCGGCTGGGCGCAAGTGGCGCATCGTGCGCGATCAAGCCGCGCCGCGCCTGATGGCCGTCAACATCGACGAGGGCGAGCCTGGCACTTTCAAGGACCGCACTTACCTGGAGCGCGACCCGCACCGCTTTCTTGAAGGCATGCTGATCGCCGCCCACGTGGTGGGCACCGAGGCCTGCTACATCTACCTGCGCGACGAGTACCACGACTGCCGGCGCCTGCTGGCCGCCGAGATTGCCAAGCTGCAGGCCGACCCGCCTTTCCCGCTGCCGCGCATCGAACTGCGCCGGGGCGCAGGCGCCTACATCTGCGGCGAAGAGTCGGGCATGATCGAGAGCATCGAGGGCAAGCGGGGCGAACCGCGCATGCGCCCGCCCTACATCGCGCAGGTGGGCCTGTTTGGCCGGCCCACGCTGGAGCACAACTTTGAGACGCTGTACTGGGTGCGCGAGATCGTCGAGCGCGGACCGCAGTGGTTCGCCTCCCAGGGCGCCAACGGCCGCCAGGGCCTGCGGTCTTTCAGCGTGAGCGGCCGCGTCAAGAACCCGGGTGTCAAACTCGCGCCGGCCGGCATCACGCTGCGCGAGTTGGTGGACCAGCACTGCGGCGGCATGGCCGAGGGCCATGCGCTTTACGCCTACCTGCCGGGTGGCGCTTCTGGCGGCATTTTGCCGGCGCATCTCGCCGATATTCCGCTGGACTTTGACACCTTGCAGCCCTACGGCTGCTTCATAGGCTCGGCGGCGGTGATCGTGCTCAGCCAGCAGGACAAGGCGCGCGACGCGGCGCTGAATATGATGAATTTTTTCGCACACGAGAGCTGCGGCCAGTGCACGCCCTGCCGGGTGGGCACGGCCAAGGCCGCGCAGCTCATGGCCGCCCCGGTGTGGGACGCGGCCACCTTGCAGGACCTGAGCGCGGTGATGGTGGACGCGTCCATCTGCGGCCTGGGCCAGGCCGCGCCCAACCCGGTGCAAAGCGTGCTCAAGCACTTTGCCCATGAAGTCGGAGTTGCCGCATGAACGCGCCCCTCAATGCCCAGCACCTGCAGCCTGCTACCGTGGAATTCGAGCTCAACGGCCAGGCCGTGCAGGCCTCGGCCGGCGACACCATCCTGGCCGTGGCCAAGCGCTTGGGCGTGGAGATTCCGCACCTGTGCTTCAGCGAAGGCCTGAGGCCTGACGGCAACTGCCGCGCCTGCGTGGTCGAGATCGCCGGCGAGCGGACCTTGGCGCCCAGCTGCTGCCGCGCTGTGGCGCCGGGCATGAAGGTGCAGTCGGGCAGCGAGCGCGCGCTCAAGAGCCAGAAGATGGTGCTGGAGATGCTGCTGTCGGACATGCCGGATGCTGGCTACAAGTGGAATGATGGGGGCGGTGTGCTGCCCCTCACCCCAGCCCTCTCCCCAGAGGGGCGAGGGAGCCAAGAGGACCCCCGTTCCGCGCAGGGGCAAGGGCGCCCTGACTTACTCCCTCTCCCTCTGGGAGAGGGTTGGGGTGAGGGCATCGGCCTGTCCCATACTCAGCCCGTCGGCCAGCACGGCGAGCTCAGCCTCTGGGCTGAGCGAATGCAGGTCAAAGTGCGTCCCGCGCTCAAGGCCCTGCGCCGCAAGCAGCCCGAGGCCGACATCTCCCACCCGGCCATGGCCGTCAACCTCGACGCCTGCATCCAATGCACCCGCTGCGTGCGCGCCTGCCGCGAGGAGCAGGTCAATGACGTGATTGGCTACGCCCGTCGGGGCGCGCACAGCCAGATCGTGTTCGACTTGGCCGACCCCATGGGCGCCAGCACCTGCGTGGCCTGCGGCGAGTGCGTGCAGGCCTGCCCGACCGGCGCGCTCATGCCTAAGACGCAGATCGGCTCGCAGGTGGTGGACAAGACCGTGGACTCGGTCTGCCCCTTTTGCGGCGTGGGCTGCCAGCTGAGCTACAAGGTCAAAGACAACAAAATCGTCAGCGTCGAAGGCCGCGACGGGCCGGCCAACCACGGGCGGCTGTGCGTCAAAGGTCGATTCGGCTTTGACTATGCGCACAGTCCGCAGCGCTTGACCCAGCCTCTGATCCGCCGCGAGGGTGTGGCCAAGGACCCTGCCGCACTCGAAAACCTCAACCGCAATACGGCCGATTGGTCGCATGTTTTTCGTGAGGCCAGCTGGGAGGAAGCCCTGGCCCTGGCCGTCGGGGGCTTGAGGCGTCTGCGCGATTCCCACGGCCCCAAGTCGCTGGCCGGTTTTGGCTCGGCCAAGGGCAGCAACGAAGAGGCCTACCTGTTTCAAAAGCTGGTGCGCACCGGTTTTGGCAGCAACAACGTGGACCACTGCACCCGCCTGTGCCATGCCTCCAGTGTTGCCGCGCTGCTCGAAGGCGTGGGCTCGGGCGCGGTGAGTAATCAGGTGAGCGACGTGGCGCACAGCGAGTTGATTTTTGTGATCGGCTCCAACCCCACGGCCAACCATCCGGTGGCCGCCACCTGGATGAAGAACGCGGTGCAGGCCGGCAAAAAGCTGGTGCTGGCCGACCCGCGCATCACCGACATCGGCCGCCATGCCTGGCGCACCCTGCAGTTCAAGCCCGATACCGATGTCGCCATGCTCAACGCCATGATCTACACCGTGATCGAAGAGGGTCTGACCGACCCGGCCTTTATCGCGCAGCGGGTCAAGGACTACCAAGCGCTGCGCGAGCGCATCCGTCCCTACGGCCCCGAGGCCATGGCGGCTATCTGCGGCATCCCGGCTGAGCGCTTGCGTGAAGTGGCTCGCGCCTACGCCACATCCAAGGCCTCCATGATTCTTTGGGGTATGGGGGTGAGCCAGCATGTGCATGGCACTGACAATGTGCGCTGCCTGATTGCGCTGGCCAGCATCACCGGCCAGATCGGCAAGCCCGGCTCCGGCCTGCACCCCCTGCGCGGGCAAAACAATGTGCAAGGCGCCAGTGACGCCGGGCTCATCCCAATGATGTTCCCCAACTACCAGCGGGTGGCCGATAAAGCGGCCCACGCCTGGTTTGAAGACTTCTGGCAGAGCCCGCTCGATCCGCAGCCGGGCTATACCGTCACCGAGATCATGGACAAGGCCATGGCCGATGACAGCGATCCGCACAAGGTGCGGGGCCTGTACATCATGGGCGAGAACCCGGCCATGAGTGACCCCGACCTCCACCATGCCCGCGCCGCTCTGGCCAGCCTCGAGCACCTGGTGGTGCAAGATATTTTCATGACTGAGACCGCCTGGCTGGCTGATGTGGTACTGCCTGCCACCGCCTGGCCAGAGAAGACCGGCACCGTCACCAACACCGACCGCATGGTGCAGATGGGCCGGCAGGGCCTGCAGCCCCCGGGCGATGCAAGGGCCGACCTGTGGCTCATTCAGCAGATGGCCGCGGGCATGGGCCTGAGCTGGAATTACGCAGGCGAGCACCATGGCGTAGAGCAGGTCTACGAGGAGATGCGCCGTGCCATGCATGCGGTCATCAGCGGCATCAGCTGGCAGCGCCTGCAGCAGCACTCCAGCGTGACCTACCCTTGCCTGAGCGAGGACGATCCGGGTCAGCCCACGGTGTTCACCGAACACTTTGACACTCCGGATGGCCGGGTGCATCTGGTGCCGGCCGATCTCATCAGTGCCGACGAGCTGCCCGATGCGAGCTACCCCTTTGTGCTGATCACCGGCCGCCAGCTCGAACACTGGCATACCGGCAGCATGACCCGCCGCGCCAGCATGCTTGACGCCATTGAGCCGGTGGCGGTGGCCTCGATGAACGGCGCCGATTTGCAGGCCCTGGGCGTGAGCGCCGGTGAGGTGATCACCATCGCCTCGCGTAGGGGCGCGGTGGTGGTGCAGGCCAGGCGCGATGACGGCACACCCCAGGGCTCGGTGTTCATGCCCTTTGCCTTCCATGAGGCGGCGGCCAATGTGCTGACCAATGGCGCGATTGATCCGGTGGGCAAGATCCCCGAATTCAAATACTGTGCAGTCCAGGTGCAAGCCGGTGGCCAGCTGCCTGCGCAGCGCGGCTACCTTGGCCAGGCCCTGAGCCTGCAGCCTGTATGAGCGCTGTACTTTGCGCAGCGGATGATGCCCTGGCCTTGCCGCGGCTCAGCCAGGCGCGGACCCCTTTTACCTGCCAAATCGAGGCTATGGACGAGAACGGGCAATTGCGCACCCTGGCCATACCGGTGGAGCGGGCGCTGACCGTTTATGTGGACAAGCGCGAGCTCATCACCCTCATGACCCTGGGCGCGCGCCCGGAATGGCTGGTGCTGGGCTATCTGCGCAACCAGGGGCTGATCAGCTCGGCGGCGCAGCTCGACTCGATCACGGTCGACTGGGAGGTGGGCGCAGCGGCCGTTAAGACCCGCAGCGGCGTTGAGGCGATTGAAGAGCGCACTGCCCAGCGGGTGGTCACCACCGGCTGCGGCCAGGGCAGCGTGTTCGGTGGCCTGATGGATCAGGTGCAGGGCCTGCGCCTGGCTGAATCGGCGCGCATCAGCCAGGCGCAAATCCACAGCCTGGTCGAGACCATACGCCTGAGCGAGAGTACCTACAAATCGGCCGGCTCGGTCCATGCCTGCGCATTATTTTCGCTGAGCACAGCGCAGCCCGAAATGCTGCTTTTTATTGAGGACGTGGGCCGGCACAACGCGGTCGACACCATCGCTGGCTGGAGCTGGCTCAACTCCCAAAGCGTTGCTGGGCCGCTGGCGCTCTACACCACCGGCCGGCTGACCAGCGAGATGGTTATCAAGGCGGCGCAGATGGGCGTGCCCTTTGTGATTTCGCGCAGCGGCATCACCCAGATGGGCCATCAGGTGGCGCAGACGGTGGGCCTGTGCGCCATCGGCCGGGCCTTGAATCGGCGCTACCTGTGCTTTAGCCACCCTCAGCGCTTGCTCCAGGGCGGCTAGCTCCTCCGTAAGCCCCTTCGCGCCGAGGGCGGCGCTCCCACAAAAATCAACCCCCTTCCATGACCCCCTGAGCCCGCAGGTTCATAGCTTTGCGCTATGGTGTGGGGATGCGAATCAGTTTCTGGCACTTGGGCTTAAAAAACGCTTGGCGCGATTGGCGCGCTGGTGAGTTGCGCTTGCTGGTGGTGGCCATCACCCTGGCGGTGGCGGCGCTGACGGCGGTGGGGTTTTTTGCCAATCGTCTGCAAGGCGGGCTCGAGCGCGACGCGCGTCAGTTGCTCGGCGGCGATGCGGTGATTTCCAGCGACAGACCGACGCCCGAGGCCTTTATTGAAAAGGCCCGCGCATCAGGCTTGAGCCTGGCGCGTTCGGTGAGCTTTCCGACCATGGCCCGCGCCCGCGATGAAGACGGTGGCGATAGCCGCCTAGTAGCCTTCAAGGCGGTCGAGGCGGGCTATCCGCTGCGCGGCAGCCTGCGGGTGGCCGACGCGCCCGGGCAAAGCGAGCGAATCACCCGCGAGGTGCCCGCGCCCGGTGAGGTGTGGGTCGACCCCAGCCTGCTCGACGCCATCGGGCTGGACGTTGGGCAAATTCTGCTTTTGGGTGAGGCGCGCCTGAAGATCGCCAAGATCATCATCCAGGAGCCCGACCGTGGCGCCGGCTTTATGAGCTTTTCGCCGCGGGTCATGATCAACCAGGCCGACGTGCCGGCCACCGGCCTGATACAGCCGGCCAGCCGCACCAATTACCGGCTGGCGGTGGCAGGCACCGACGCGCAGGTCAAGCCCTTCCTGAGCTGGGTGCAGGCGCAGATCGACGGGCAGCAGCTGCGCGGTATACGGCTGGAGTCGCTCGATAGCGGCCGCCCTGAGATGCGCCAGACCCTGGAGCGCGCCGGCAAGTTTCTGTCTCTGGTGGCCCTGCTGGCCGCGCTACTCAGCGCCGTGGCGGTGGCCATCGTGGCGCGCGGCTTTGCGGCCAGCCACCTCGATGGCTGCGCCATGCTGCGGGTGCTGGGGCAGAGTCAGCGCAGCATGGCGCTGGCCTATGCTTTTGAATTTTTGCTGGTCGGACTGATCGCCAGCGCCCTGGGCGTACTGCTGGGCTACGCGGTGCACCATGTATTCGTGCTCCTGCTGGCCGGCTTGGTGGAATCGCAATTACCGGCACCGACGTGGGCGCCAGCCGCCCTGGGCCTGGGCATGGGGCTGAGCCTGATGCTCGCATTCGGTTTGCCGCCGGTGCTGCAACTGGCGCAGGTGCCGCCCCTGCGGGTGATCCGACGCGAGGTGGGGCAGTTGCGCCCGGCCTCTTTGTTGGTCTTGCTGCTGGGCGTGGCCGGCTTTGCGGCCATGCTGCTGACGGTGACCAGCGACATCAAGCTTGGCCTGATCGCAGTCGGCGGCTTCGCCGGTGCGGTCTTGTTTTTTGCGCTCATCAGTGCGCTGGCGGTCTGGGCGCTGCGCGCCAGCGTCAACGAGGTCAGTGCGCCGCGCTGGCTGGTGCTGGCCACGCGGCAGGTGGCGGCGCGGCCGGCCTTTGCGGTGGTGCAGGTCAGCGCGCTGGCCGTGGGCATGCTGGCCCTGGTGCTGCTGGTCTTGCTGCGCACCGACCTGATCCGCAGCTGGCAACAGGCCACGCCGGCCGATGCGCCCAACCGCTTCGTCATCAATGTGCAGCCTGAGCAGGGGGCTGATTTTCAGCAAACCTTGCGCGATGCGGGCGTACAGCGCTACGACTGGTATCCGATGATCCGTGGCCGGCTGATCGCCGTCAACGGCAAGTTGGTGACGCCGCAGGATTATTCCGAGGACCGGGCCCGGCGCCTGGTCGAGCGCGAATTCAATCTTTCCCACAGCGCCGAGCTGCCCGCTAACAACCCCGTGGTGGCCGGTCGCTGGACGCCCGAGGAGCGCGAGGGCCTGAGCTTCGAAGAAGGCCTGGCCCGCACCTTGGGCCTGAAGCTGGGTGACCAAGTGAGCTTCGATATCGCCGGTCAGAACATTAGCGCCCGCATCACCAGCTTGCGCAAGGTGGACTGGGGCTCGATGCGGGTGAACTTTTTTGTCATCTTCCCGCGTTCTGCGATGGACGATGTGCCCCGCAGTTATATCTCGGCCTTTCGCGCACCCGAGGGCGTCAGTCGGGTCGAAAACGGCCGGCGGCTGAGCTTTGACAACCAGCTGGTGCGGCGCTTTCCCAACATCACCAATGTCGACATGACGGCCAGCATAGGCCAGGTGCAACGGGTGCTCGGGCAGGTGATTCGTGCGGTGGAATTTTTGTTCGGCTTCACACTGGCCGCTGGCCTGGTGGTGCTGTTTGCGGCGGTGACCGCCACCCGCGAGGAGCGCACCCGTGAATTTGCCATCATGTTGGCTCTGGGCGGGCGGGCCAGCTTGCTGCGCCAGGTTCAGCGGGCTGAGTTGGCAGGCGTCGGTTTGCTGGCCGGCCTGCTTGCCTCCCTGGTTGCTTCGGCGGTGGGCTGGGCGCTGGCGCACTATGTGTTTGACTTCGAGTGGACTGCCTCGCCTTGGGTGCTGATTGCCGGTAGTGCGGCCGGTGCCTTGCTGGCCCTGGCTGCTGGCTGGTGGGGCTTGCGCTCGGTGCTCACCACACCGGTGGTGGAGACCTTGCGCCGGGCGCAGTGATCAGTCCACCCACCTGCCTGCCCGGCGACAATCGCCTCTATGCACATCGAGGAACCTCCACCGGGCGATCCGCCCTTTGACTCGCCCTATGCCTGGATAGGCGGCGAGGAAAAAATCCACGCGCTGGTGGAGCGCTTTTACGACCTGATGGACCTCGAGCCCGACTACGCCGAGCTGCGCCATGCCCACGGCCCCGAGCTGGCCCATGCGCGGCAGCGGCTGTTTTGGTTTTTATGCGGCTGGATGGGCGGCCCCCAGCACTACACAGAGCGCTTCGGCCATCCGCGGCTGCGCATGCGGCACATGCCGTTTTCCATTGGCCTGGCCGAGCGCGATCAGTGGTTGGCCTGCATGGACCAGGCGATGCAGGAAACCGGGGTGGACGACGCCCTGCGCCGGCGCCTGAACAGCTCGTTTTTCCAGACCGCCGATTGGATGCGTAACCGCGGCACGCCTGCCTGAGGCGGCCTTCAGCCCTGTACCAGCAGCACCACCAGCGCACCTGCGCCGCCGTCGGCCGGCCTGGCCTGCACAAAGGCCAGCACTTCCTTTTTCTGTACCAGCCAGCTGTGGACCCGGTTCTTGAGCACCGGCGTCTTGCCCGGTGAGCCCAGCCCCTTGCCGTGGATCACCCGCACGCAGCGCCAGCCGCTTTTGTGGGCATGGCGTATGAACTCGGCCAGCGCCAGCCGGGCGTCTTCGCGGCGCAGACCGTGCAAGTCGAGCTGGCCTTGCAGCTGCCATTGCCCGCGCCTGAGCTTGCGCACCACGTCGGGCCCCAGGCCTGGGCGCCGAAAGCTCAGTGCCTCGTCGGTGTCGAGCAGCGTCTCTACATCGAATTCATCGGACAGCGCCTCGCGCATCACCGCCTGCTCGTCGCGCCGCTGCTGCACCGGCAGCGGCGCCGGCCGCTCGGTGCGCGGTGCGGCCTTGCTCAGGTGCTTGGCCGGCAGGGAGCGCACCGGCCCGACCGCCCGCACAAACAGCTGCTCCTGTGCAAGCCGCAGACGCTCGACCTGCAGCGCAGCCGCCGCCTGCTCAGCCTGCGCTCGGGCCTGACGTTCGAGGTCGCGCGCAATCACCTTGAGGTCGCGCAAATCCTTGATGGCCGGAGATTTCATGAGCGCCACTTTAGCCCAGGCCTTGCCGCCCGGGCGACCCCGGGGTCATGGCGTGCCGCTAGATCAGGCCCTGCTCGGCCATGGACTGCGCTTCGGTGGCGGTAACCACGAAGTGGTCCAGCACCCGCACATCGACCAGAGCCAGGGCGCTTTTGAGGGCCTGTGTCAGCGCTTGGTCGGCGCGCGAGGGCTGGGCGGAGCCACTGGGGTGGTTGTGGGCCAGCACCACCGCCGAGGCCTGCAGGGTCAGGGCGCGCAGCACCACCTCGCGTGGGTAGACGCTGGTTTGCGAGAGCGTGCCGCGAAACATTTCCTCTATGCAGATCAGCCGGTGCTGGCTGTCTAGAAACATCACTGCGAACACCTCATAGGCCAGGCTGCCCAGCTGCAGCTGCAAAGCCTGCCGTACCGCCTGAGGGCTCTCAAGAACGGCGCGCGTCTGCAAAGGTTGTAGCAGTGCGCGCCGCGCCAGCTCCAGCACCGCCACCACCTCAGCCCGCTTGGCCGGCCCCAGGCCTTTGATCTGCCTCAGCGCCTCGGCTCCGGTGTGCAGCAGACCGGCCAAGCCGCCAAAGCGATCGAGCAGCTCCTGCGCCAGTTGCAGCACGCCCTTGCCGGCGGTACCGCTGCGCAGCAGCAAGGCCAGAAGCTCGCTGTCGCTCAGTGCAGCCGCGCCGCGTGCGAGCAGTTTTTCGCGCGGTCGGCAGTCGGCAGGCAGGTCTTTCAGGCTCATCGGGCGAGCTTAAGCCAGGGGCCGCAGGCTCAGGCATAGCGCCGGCCGGCCCAACAAAATTTAACAAAACGCCTTGGATGCTGACGCCAGAAAACAAGGGTGGGGGAGCCGCGCCCTCGCGGCGATGGCTGCCTACAATCAGAACACCATTGCAACCCACCATGACCCTCACTCTCCCCATCATCCAGGCCGATTCCTTCCTGACCCTGCATTACCGCCTGGCGGGCCTGGGTGCGGCCGGGCAGGGCAGGGAGATCATCAACACCTTCGAGGACAAGCCGGCTACGCTCAGCCTGGGCACCGGCGAGCTCTCACCGGCCATTGAGGCGCGTTTGATTGGCCTGGCCGAGGGGGTGCGCACGCGCTTTGAGCTGGCGGCAGGCGAGGCTTTCGGGCCGCGCAACCCGGACCTGGTGCAGTGGGTGGCGCGCAAGCTGCTCGACGAACTCGGTGATCCGATGGAGCGCTATGCCGCTGGCGATGTTGTTCAATTTCCTACGCCTGACGGCGCTGGCCAGTACGCCGGTGCGGTCTTGCAGGTCGGCCCCGACGGGGCGGTGCAGTTTGACTTCAACCATCCGCTGGCCGGACAGGCGGTAGAGTTCGAGGTCCATGTGATCGGAGTGCTATGAGCCCTGCCACCCTTAAACCCGTGCGCGATGTGGTGCTGGCCGAGCCGCGCGGCTTTTGTGCCGGCGTCGACCGCGCCATTGAAATCGTCGAGCGCGCGCTGCAAAAATTCGGCGCGCCAATTTATGTGCGTCATGAGATCGTGCACAACACCCATGTGGTGCAAAACCTCAAGGGGCGCGGCGCCATCTTCATCGAAGAGCTTAGCGAGGTACCTCCCGGTGCCACCTTGGTCTTCAGCGCTCACGGGGTGAGCAAGGCGGTACAAGACGAGGCCGAGGCCCGCGGCTTTCGCATTTTTGACGCCACCTGCCCCTTGGTGACCAAGGTGCATGTGGAAGTGGCCAAGCTGCACAAGGAAGGCTACGAGTTCATCATGATCGGCCACAAGGGCCACCCTGAGGTCGAGGGCACCATGGGGCAATTGGCCGACGGCATTTACCTCGTTGAGGACGTGGACGATGTGCACAAGGTGCAGCCGCGCCAGACCGATCGTCTGGCGGTGGTCACCCAAACCACGCTCAGCGTAGACGATGCCGCCGAGATTTCGGCCGCTGTGCAGGCGCGCTTTCCCCAGGTGCGCCGGCCCAAGCAGCAGGACATCTGCTACGCCACTCAGAACCGGCAGGACGCGGTCAAAATTCTCAGCCCGCAGGTCGATATATTGGTGGTGGTGGGCAGCCCTACCAGCTCCAACAGCAACCGCCTGGCCGAACTGGCCAACCGCCTGGGTACCGAGGCCTATATGGTTGACAGCCCGGCCGATGTGAAGTCATCCTGGTTCGACGGCAAGACCCGCGTCGGCCTGACCGCCGGTGCATCGGCCCCTGAGGTGCTGGTGCAGGCGGTGATCCAGCGCTTACGCGCGCTTGGTGCCATATCGGTGCGCAAGATGGACGGCATCACTGAGACCATCAAGTTTCCTTTGCCCAAGGGCCTCAAGCTCGACGAGCCGGCGCCACCGGCCTGAGCGAAGCGACCTCCATCGCCCCGTGGAGGCCAGGGGCGGGGCGCCGACTAAAATCAGCGCCATGCTCGATATTCAACTGCTACGCAAAGACCTGCCCGCCGCTCTGGCCGGCCTGGAAAGCCGCAAATCGCCCCAGCCCTACCTGGATGTGGCGGCCTTCCAATCCCTCGAAGCCGAACGCAAGCGGCTGCAGGTTCGCACTGAGGAATTGCAGAACCAGCGCAATCAGCTGTCCAAGCAAATCGGGCAGCTCAAAGCCAAGGGTGAAGACGCTGCACCGGTCATGGCCCAGGTGGCGGCCTTCAAGACTGAGCTCGAGCATTCCGCCTTGCGTCTTGAGCAGATCCAGCAAGAGCTGCAGACCCTGCTGCTGGCCGTGCCTAATTTGCCGCAAGCCAGCGTGCCTGTGGGCGCGGGCGAGGCCGGCAATGTAGAGGTGCGTTGCTGGGCGCCTGGGCAGGGCCTGGGTGGGCGCGCTGCGCAGCCCGGCTTTGAGGTGCGCGACCATGTCGATGTCGGAGAGCCTTTGGGCCTGGACTTTGAGCTGGGCACCAAGCTGGCCGGCTCGCGCTTTACCGTGCTCAAGGGACAGTTGGCCCGCTTGCATCGCGCTCTGGCCGCCTTCATGCTGGATGTGCAAACCCAGCAGCACGGTTACACCGAATGCTATGTGCCCTACATCGTCAGCGGTGAATCGCTGCGTGGCACCGGCCAGTTGCCTAAGTTCGAGGAAGACCTGTTTGCCGCCAAGAAGGGCGGGCAAGACGGCACTGAAGGCGAGAACATCCCGCTTTATCTGATCCCCACCTCCGAAGTGCCGCTGACCAACTTCGTGCGCGACCAGGTGCTGGCCGAGGCCGACTTGCCCCTCAAGCTCACGGCGCACACGCCCTGCTTTCGCTCCGAGGCCGGCAGCTACGGCCGCGATACCCGGGGCATGATCCGCCAGCACCAGTTCGACAAGGTCGAGATGGTGCAGATCGTGCACCCCGAGCACAGCGACGCGGCCCTGGAAGAGATGACCGGCCATGCCGAGGCCATCTTGCAGGCCTTGGGCCTGCCTTATCGCGTCATGCTGCTGTGTACCGGCGACATGGGCTTTGGCTCGGCCAAGACCTATGACCTTGAAGTCTGGCTGCCGGCGCAGGCTTCTTACCGCGAGATCAGCTCGGTCTCTAACTGCGAGGCCTTTCAGGCCCGCAGGCTGCAGGCCCGCTTCAAGAATGCCCAGGGCAAAAACGAGCTGGTGCACACTCTCAACGGCTCGGGCCTGGCGGTCGGCCGCACCCTGGTGGCCGTGCTTGAAAACTACCAGCAGGCTGATGGCACTGTGCTGGTGCCCGAGGTGCTGCGCCCTTACATGGGTGGCCTGCAGCGCCTGGGTTGAAGGCTAATTTTTTTAAGGTTTCCCGATGAAAGCCCTTCTAGTCCCTTTGTTCGTCGCGCTCGCCTTGCAAGGCTGCAGCAGCACCCCTTTGAACACGGCCTCTGGCGACAAGGTACAGGCCACTGAAGCGGTCGGTCCCTCCGCCCTGCCGCCCGGGGCCGTCCTCAAGCCTGAGCAGTCGCTCATCATGGGTGCGGGCGAGCAATGGGTGGGCCGCGTGGTCGCCGAGGTGGGCAAAGACGTCGAGGGCGCCTACCGCTTCTTCATCGACACCTACCCGGCCCAAGGCTGGACCCTGATCTCGGCGGTGCGCGGCAAGACCAGCTTGCTGGTCTTCACCAAACAGGACCGTACCGCCACGGTGGAAATGAGCGAAGGCACATTGATGGGCGGCGGCACCATGGCCTTGACGGTAGCCCCCCGCAGCGCCGCAGTGGCGGCCCCCAAACGCCCTTGAAATCGGTGGCCAGCAGCCGTCAAATTCGGCTCTGCTAGAATCGCCGCTCGGCACAGATGCAGGAGAGGTGGCAGAGTGGTCGAATGTACCTGACTCGAAATCAGGCGTAGGGGCGACCCTACCGTGGGTTCGAATCCCACCCTCTCCGCCAGACCAAGCCCTGCTAACTCGCTCAGTCGAGTCGGAGGGCGCTCAGAGCCCCGCACCATGCGGGGCTTTTTGCTTTTGCGCCCTGACTGACCCCATGGCCACTGCCTGCATCGCACACTGAAGTCAGAGCACGGCCTCTAGACCTTTGCGATCGAGCAAGTTGAGCAGTTTCAGCGATGGGCCGCTCGGATGCTTTTCGCCGATTTCCCACTTACGCACCGTTGAGGGACTCGTGTTGAGGACAGAGGCCAGGACGGCCTGGCTCAGCTTGACTCGCTCACGCAATGCCCGGATCTGCTCGCCGTCATAAGGGGGGATCGGGTCCAGGCATAGCGCGTCAAACTTGCGCTGCTTGCGTTTGTCAATGAAGCCCAGTCGTTGCAGGTCTTCGGTGGTTTCGTGGACCGCTTCGAGGATGCGGCTCCTGGCCTTGGGTTTAGCAGTCATGGCAGATTTCCTGTAACGCGCCGTCTTCCACGGCCACCTTCAATTGCGCACCCGATAGCGCCAGCAACTCCGACGCCAGCGCCTGGATTGCCTCGAGTTCATTGGCCGACACGTTCGCTCTCTCGCTCTTCTCGAATCCGAAGACGAAGAACCAGCGAATGGCTTTGCGCGTAGCCACCAGCGTGCGCACACCGCCACTCTTGCCACGACCAGGCAACGCGACACGCTTCTTGACGACATCGCCGCCCATATCGGCATCGATCAGGCCATTTGCCATTTCGCGCACGGCCTGGCATAGCGCCGCATCCGTCAGCGTGGTCTTGCGCATCCACCGGGTGAAGTGGCGGGTTTTGAAGACAAGTCGCATGGGTCAAAGTATGCCACCTAGTGGCATAATCCACAAGACATCGACTTCTCTCGAATGACGGTTTGGCTCGACGATCCGTTTGTCCTCGGTGCACACCTGCTAGCAAAGCCTGATTGCTGGGCAACGACGCATTTCAGAAACCGACGAGGCGCTGCAGTGACCTGCCCCCCACCAGCCGCACCACCATCACGTTCTTGAAGCCCGTTAGTTCAATTCGTAATGACAAGGTCTGATCCATGAAAGCCAGAACGGTTTATGTCTTTGCTCTTGGTGGTGGTAAGCATCTCATGACTTGACGGCATTGACCGGCCCTCACGTCACGAACTGCGAGCGAATCACCAAGAGCGTCGCAATGGCCAGCAGGAAGATCCGCAGCCATGCCTGAAATCCAGCCTCGCTCAGGCGCCCGGCGATGCGGTCTCCAATCCGAAAGGCAAGCAGACTCATCAGCACACCGGCTGCCAAAAGCTCCAGACTCACGGCCACAGGTGCCACGATGATCAACAAGCCAATTTGGATCGACTTGCCCAATGCAAAGCATATGTTCAGAGCAATCAGCATTTGCAACCTGGACAGCCGAGCAAGCCCTGCAAAGAGGACCATGAACGGAGCGCCGACGTTCAGAGCCGCCTCGGTGACGCCCGCAAGCAGGCCAAACCACGGAGCGCGGCGCACGCTGACCGCAGGGCTTGCACTGACCCAGCGGCTCTGGATCAGGGGCAGCACGACACTGAACAAGATCAATGCTGCCAGCAGCAGGAGCGAGACTTGCTGGGGCAGCGAAACCTGCAGAGCGACGCCCAGTGCAGCGCCCGTCACGATCCCGGGCAACACTGTCCAGGGGATGCCGGAGGTGTGTAGATACGGGCGGTTGACCGCAAGCCAGTACAGGGCCAGAACAAGCAAGGGGACTGCCGCCACCATCACCGCAGTCTGGTAATCGAGAAACAGCGCCAGCAGTGGTGTCGCGATCATGGCAAAGCCCAGGCCGAACACGCCTTGTACAAATGCCGCCAGCGCGAGAGCCAACAAGGCTGCAGTAACCTGCAGCTCGTTCACTTGTCGGCTGCTGCTTGCACTGGCTTCACAGCACCACCCGCTCGCGCACGGCGCGTGCCGCGTCGTTTAGGCGGGCAACCGCGCGGGGCATGTCCACATTCAGGACGCGGCCGCCTTCGACGATTGTGACCCCGTCAACGATCACACGATCCACGTCATCGCCCGAGGCCGAGAGGACCAGAAACTTGAAGGGATCGTAAACCGGCGCGGCTTTGAACGTGTCCGTGCGCACGAACACGATGTCGGCCTTGCAGCCCACCGCCAGGCGTCCGAGGTCGGGCCGGCCCAGAGCGTCGGCGCCGCCCACTGTGGCCATGTTGAACACGTCATGCGATGGGGCGACGCTGACCGAGTGCTCTACGATGCGGCAGACTGTGGCCGCCATGCGCATGTCGTTGAACAGGTCGAAGGGAAAGGTATCGGTCCCGATGGACTGGCGGATCCCCAGCTGCTTGTATTTCTCGATCGAGTTGATCACCCCGCCGCGCCTTGCCTTGACCCAGGGCAGGTGCACCACGGTGGTCTGTGAGTCGCGCAGAGCCGCCACCTCGCGGGGCTCTAGAGAGGCCATGTTGCCGTCGGCCGTCATGATCTGACCATGACCAATGAGCACGTCAGGCCCGAGCATGCCCGTGCTGTGCATGTAGTCCACTGTGGTCATGCCGTGCTGGCTGCGGATGCGCTCGTATTCGTTGGGCGATTGGCCTGCATGAACCTGAATCAGAAGCTTGTGTGCATCGGCAGCTTCGCGCGCCTGGCGCAGCATGGCTGGGTCGCAGGTGTCGATCTGGCCTGGTGCGAGCATGGTGCGCAGCCGTCCATCGAACTTGCCATCCCAGCCGACGCAAAAGTCCACGCAGTCCCGAAATCTCTTGCGCCCATTGTCTGGATAGGCCTCGTACCAGACCTTGCCACCCGGGGCGTGCCCATAGTGCATGGCCCGAAACCGCGGCGCTGAGTAGCAGCGCAGTCCCACCCGTATCCCCGTGTGTGCGACCTGTTCGGTGATGGCGATGTCGCCATCACCACCGACCTCGTAGTCATAGCCTAACTCGACCACCGTGGTGGAGCCCGTGCGAGCGAGTTCAGCGAAGGCGCATTCGGCAGCGATCACCTGCGACTCGGGGTCAATCGCATGCCGTACGGCAGGCAGCATCTTGTAGAGCGTGCCGTAGTTGGTTTCCTTGGCCTGGCTGCTGATGTTGCTGCTCTCTTCCAAATAGCCCTTTGTGAACATCGTGTCAGTGACGTGCAGGTGCGTGTTGACCAGACCTGGCATCACGATCCTGCCCTGAGCGTTGATACGAATGTCATCAGGGCCAGGGACCAGGCCGTTGGCAGGTCCAATGTGGACGATAAGGTCCTTTTCGATGACCACAACGGCACCTTCTAGCACCTGATGCCGACCGTCGATCCATGCAATCACGACGCCGTTTTCAATCCAAGTCTTCATATTGGTCTCTGATGGTTGTATCTCAGATCGCGAGCCTGCCGGGGCCGACGCGTGGGTCAGGCCTGCCCCCATCGCTGACTGCCAGCACCACGAGAATCTCGTCTGGTCGTGGTGCATCTTCTATGCTGATGGTGATGGTGTCGAGCTCGTTGAAGCTCCACACGTTGTCCTTGTGCCCAAGGGGAACGTCGATACGGCTGCCTGCCGAGGCGACCTTGCAGGTTGACGCAATGATGGCCTCGCCGCCACCGACGGCTGCACGCATTGCCTTGCCCAGCTTGGGATGCAGCAGCGCAGCGCCGTGTTCCAGATCGCCGTTGACGCCTACGATGGCGGCCTTGCCGTAGGCAACAGCCGCCCCTGCCAGAAGCGCGACAGCCTGCGGGTAGTAGCGTTCGGCAAGCAAGGGGCTCAGGTCGATCAGGACATCCAGGCTGCCTGATTGACCAGATGCCAGTGGGTTGGTGATGACCATGGCCACCACGGCCCGCGTCACGGGCCTCGGTGCGGGGTTGTTCGCCTCTGCGAGGATGGTTTCGCGCAGCAGCCAAATTTTGCGTGGTGTCATTGCATCTGCCTTGCCCCGGACTGCTGTCCGGTCCATTGCTCAAAGCGCGCGCCCAGCGCGCGCAGGCTCGCCTCCGCGCCAGCGCGCGCTACGAGGGAAATGCCAAATGGCAATCCGTCATCTCTCAGCCGGGAAGGCACGGAGACGGCGCACAAATCCAGCGGCCCCACGCCATAGGTGTAGAAGCCGACCTCTGCATTGCGCGTGATCGGGTCGGCGAGCATCTCACTGACCCGAAATGGCCTGGGTACCGTGGGCGTGACGACCACGTCGATCCCATCGAGCATCGAGGCAACCTGGCGACGCAGCGCAGATAGGCGGTAATGCGCCTGAAAGGCTTCCACGGCGCTGTAGCGCCTCGCCCGTGTCAGGATCGATGCCACCGCAGGCACAAGATCTTGTGCGCAGCTGTCCAGTACTTCGCCATAGCTGGCGGCCCGCTCGGCAACGAGTGCGCTTTCAAAAATAAGCTGACCGGCCTCGTGAAACGGCTCGAAGTCAAACACGCATGGCGTCCCCCCCAGGCTGCTCAGCCCGGCGACGGCCCGTTCGAAGTCTGCGGCCGACTGCTTGTCGCCAAAGAACTCCAGACGCTCGGGGATGGCGAAGCGAAAAGTCTGCGGAAAGTCCGGTTTCAAAGGTATGCCATCTGCATCTGCACGCGACACGGGATCGTCTATGTCCCGTCCGGCAATGGCCTCCAGCACAGTGAACGCATCATCGACCGTGAGCGCAAACACGGGGATGCAGTCAAACATTCGGTTGTTGTAGACCATTCCGCGGGTGCTGACCAGACCGATGGTGGGCCTTAGTCCGACGATGTTGTTCAGTGCTGCAGGCACGCGACCCGAACCGCCCGTGTCCGAACCCAGCGAGAAGCTCACCAGGCCCGCAGCCACGGCGACGCCAGAGCCCGAACTCGAACCTCCGGGAATAATCTCAGGGTCAAAGGTATTGAGGCAATGCCCGCCCAGCGTGCGGGTGCCGTTGAGCCCTGTTGCGAACTGGTCGAGTGATTGCTTGCCGATGAAGATCGCGCCCGCTGCAATGGCTCGCCTCACGGCCTCGGCGGTCTGCGTCGGCACGGTGGTGTAGCCCGGGCAACCGCAGGTGGTTGGCACGCCTGCCACATGCACGTTGTCCTTGACGCCAAAGGGCAGGCCGTAGAGCGGCAATGCATCGAGCTCGCCGATGCGCTGTGCCAGTGCGTGGGCCTGCTCGCGGACCGTGACGCGGTCGGCCAGCCCGGTCCAGACATGGTCTGTCCCCCGCACATCAATGCGCCGGTACACCTCATCGATGGTCTCTACCGGCGTCAGCTGACCCGCCCGGTATCGGCCGCGCAAAGGGGCAAATTGCAGGGACATCGCCATCGTGCTCACTCGGGCTTGATCCCCGCGGCCTTGGTGGCATCCCCCCATTTGCGGTTTTCACTGGCCATGAAGCGGCCAAACTCCTCGGGCGTGCTGCCTGCGGGCTCAAAATAGTTGGCTTTGAGCTTTTCTTGGATGTCCGGCAATTGCAGGGCCTTGAGCAACTCGGTGTTGAGCCGAGTGATCACGGCGGCGGGCGTACGGGCCGGAACCAGCACACCGAGCCAGCCATAGGACTCGATACCCGTGATGCCGAACTCGCTGAGCGCCGGCACATCGGGGATGGTGCTGTCACGCTGGCTACCGAGCACCGCCATGGGCGTGAGCTTTTGTTTGCCCTCGCGCACGTGGGCCATGAAATTGGCCGGATTGGTCGCGCCGTACTGGATGTGGCCGCCCAGCAGGCTGGTGATCATGGGCGCAGGTCCAGTGAACGTGACGTGTTGCATCCCGATATCGCTGCGCTGCTTGAGCATCTCCACCGCGAGGTGTGAAAGCGAACCGGGTCCTGGCGAGCCGTAGTTGTAGCCTGCGGAGGTGGCTTTGCCGGACGCCAGGAGTTGTTTGACATCGCGCGCTTGCGCGCTCGGGCCGGCCAGCAGCACGTTGGACCAGCGCGCCAGCAGCGCGACCGGCGCAAAGTCTTCGCGCTTCCAGCGCAGGGTGCTGAAGGCGAACTCGTTGGTCACGATATTGGGCGCCTGGATGAGCACCGTGTAGCCGTCGGGCGCAGCGCGTGAGACGAACTCTGTGCCGATGTTGGTGGAGGCGCCGCCCCGGTTCTCAACGATTACATTTTGCTTAAGCGCCTGAGCAAGTTTGGGCTGCAGCAGGCGGGCCACGATGTCCGTGGCGCTGCCCGGCGGATACGGCACCACCAAGGTGACGGCGCGTGCCGGATAGTCCTGCGCCATAGCCGTGGCAACGGGCAACAGGCAGATCAAGAAAAGCCGGCACGCAGGCCGGTAAAGGCGATTGAGAAACGAGCGGGCGGTGGTCATCGGCATCTCCAAAATGGGGCGGCGAGCCAGGTGTCGCTGCCGAATCCATTTTCCAGACCGCGGCTTTTCTCAGTAAGCAATTAATTGCGTCATACTGCGCTCAGCGCAAAGTGGCCAGCCGCTCTGGCGCCAGCACCTTCACCGAGCCGTCGGCCTGTTTGGCGATAAAGCCCTCGGCCTCGAACCTGGCCAGTGTCAGCGACACCCATTGCCGGGTCGACCCGATCATGCGCGCCAGCTCGCTGTGGCTGAGGTTCACGTCGGCGCCGTCCTGCCTGGCTGCGAGCATGGTCAGCAGGCGGGCCAGGCGCACACGCATCGATTGGGTGGCCAGAAGCTGCAAAAGCGCACAGTAGCACTGCGCCTTGTGGACCAGCGCATCAATCAGGGTCAGGGCCAGATCGACCCGCTGGCTTGCCAGCTCGCGCAAGGGTCTGCCTGGCAACCAAAGGCAACTGGTTGGCGCGGTCGCGGCCGAGGCCCATGCGTGCCGGCCTCCTCCAAACATCTGCGGCGCGCCGACGTAGTGACCCGCCGTCCAGAAGCCCAAAGTCAGCTCTCGCCCATCCTCCGAGACATAGAACGAGCGAACCAGTCCCCGTTCAATCAGGTGGATGCCGTTGTGCAGATCGCCTTGGCTAAACAGCAGATCACCTGCCGCGTATTCGCGCCGGCGCGCCAGGTCCAACACAGCCTTGCGGCTCGATTCGCTCAAATGCGCCAGTACATCGGGCGCCGCCGCAGAGCCCTGCTCAGGCGTCGAAAGCAGGGTCGTTTGCTGCAAGCCAACGGCGGTTGATCGGCGGCGAATGCGGGTCGTCATGGTGGGTTGATCGAATGCAAATTTCATGCCGAACCGAACGCCCATGCAGCGCCTTGCTGGTTAATGTCCCAACGCGTGGTGTAAGTCCACAGCCCGGACAGGCTGAATTACACGGACTCAGCGAGCCACTGCAGCCAGCCGAGTAGGCAAAGTATCGCTCAGGGTCTGCAGGCCCTCAAGTTGCATGTATCTGCGGTTCAAGCTCCACTCGTCGTTTTGCTCGAGCATCATGGCGCCGACCAGCCGGGTGATAGATGCATCATTGGGGAAGATGCCCACCACGTTGGTGCGTCGCTTGATCTCCGCGTTGAGCCGCTCCAGCGGGTTGGTGCTGTAGATCTGAGGCCAGTGCGCCCGGGGGAATGTCATGAAGGCCAGCACATCGTGCTCAGCCTCGTCCATCAAGGCGCTGAGCTTAGGGAACTTGGCGCGCAGTGGGTCGGCCACGGCGCGCCATTGCTGGCGAGCGGCCTCGGGCGAGTCCTGTACGAACGCTGTGCCGATGGCGGCCGAGACCATGCGCCGCTGGGTTTTGCCGGCGTGAGCCAGGGCGTTGCGCATGAAGTGCACGCGGCAGCGCTGCCAGGTGGCCTTCAAGACCTTGGCGGCAGCAGCTTTGAGGCCCTCGTGGCTGTCGCTGATGACCAACTTGACTCCGCGCAGACCGCGCCGGTTCAATCTGCGCAGGAACTCAGTCCAAAACGGTTCAGCCTCACTGGCGCCGACTTTGAGGCCCAGGACCTCGCGCTGGCCTTCTGTGTTGACCCCCACAGCGACTATTACGACCACACTCACGATGCGACCAGCCTCTCGGGTTTTGACATAGGTGGCGTCGACCCAAAGGTAGAGCCAGTCGCCCTCAATGGTGCGATTGAGGAAGGCGCCCACACGCTCATTGGGTATTCCGGACCAACGTGACCGGTCATTCCGGTCTATCGTGACCGACTATTCCGGTCGAACGTGACCGGGGATTCCGGTCTGAACGTGACCGATTTTGGTGTCAACCGCAATGGCCGGTCACGATGCCGGAAGGGGGCCGGTCACCAGGCGTGCAGCCGGCCTTCTGCGGACGGGCCCCTGGCCAAAAGGATGATGCAGATCATCCAGCCCGCCATCACGGCGCCGATGATGCCGTTGGCAAACCAGATGTAGCCCAGGGCCTGACTGGGCACCTCAACCGGGCTGGACACCTGGTTGAAGATGGCCTCCCCGAGGCGGGGCGCCAACAGCAAGGTCAGGTTCAGGACGATGAAGACGGCCGCAGCGGCTTGGATTAGGCGCGACCAGAAGACAAGCGCTGGGGCGACGGCTACCTCCGCGGCGTCTTGCTCACTCTTCATGCCGTTTGAAGCCTCAGTGCCTTGATGCCCGAAAGGGTCTTGCTGGCCTTCGCTGCAGCCCGCGCCTGCCAAAGATCGTAGGCGGCTTGCTGAGCCAGCCACACTTCAGCGGCTCCGCCATGGTCGCGCCCCAACCAACGCTCGATCCTCAGCGCCATCGCGGGGCTGATCCCCGCCCGCCCATTGACTACCTTAGACAAGGTGGTCCGGTCGACGCCCAACTGGGCAGCCGCTTCGCCCACCTGCAGATCCAAGGCAGGCAGGATGTCGTCCCTCAAAGTGAGGCCAGGGTGGGGTGGGTTGAACATTGAACTCATGGTCACCTCAGTGGTAATCCTGGTAGTCCACCAGGATGGCATCGCCGTTTTCAAAAGCAAAAGTCAGACGCCAGTTACCGTTCACGCTGACTGACCAGTGGCCGAAGAGGCCGCCCTTGAGGGGATGCCAGTCCCAACCGGGACGGTTCATGTCTTCGGGCCTTGTGGCCGCGTCCAGCGCAGACAGTTACCGAGCCAGGCGCGGGGCATGAGCCGCTTGTATCCCGGCGCGTGAGCCGGATTTGAAGAAGCGCTCAACGCCTTTGTGCCTGAAGCTTCGGATCATGCATCGATTGTAGCGTGTGGCGCTACGCGCAGCAAAGAGGCTACTTTTTGATCATGGGTTCGAAAGTGCCCCTCCAGAGGGCCTTCCCCCAGATTGAGACGGCGGTCTGCTCAGAACCAATTGACTGAGCGAGTTCGAAAGTCGATTTTTTAACCGTACTGATCAGACGGAGCGCTCATCGGCAGATCGGGCAGCGTTCATGAGCGTCTGAAGGTCGCGAGGAACAGGCATTCTGCGGAACGGGCTGACGTTGGCCCCCCCAGTATTGCCCGCGGGGATCAAGCCGAATGCGGTTTTTGTGGCAGCTCCGAAGATACGAAAAAGTTGCCCAGTGACCTCCCTGCTGCTCGACTGGCGCAATCCCCAGCGCATCATCAGGATGTGTGTTTGTATGTGTAGCCAGGTTGAGTTTTGCCCAAGGATGTGAGCGCGCTCCAAGTGTCCAAACGCAAGGTGTGGGTCTGCGTTGGACTCGGCTCGGGCGGCGGCAGCAACCTCGAGATCCCAGTGGGGTTTGATTCGCTCGTAGTAACGCTTCATGATGAACCTTGCGTGTTCCTACTTGTCATGCGGCAGATCTTGATGGAGACGCATGCAACTGCAGCCCGAGTGCCGCGATGACCTTCATGATGGTCGCAAATTCGGGGTTGCCCTCGGCGGATAGGGCCTTGTAGAGGCTTTCGCGCCCCAGCCCAGCGTCGCGGGCAATCTGACTCATGCCCTTGGCGCGCGCGATATCCCCCAGCGCAGCGGCAATGAGTGCAGAGTCCCCTTCTTGAAGTGCTGCTTCCAGATAAGCCGCCATGTCCTCTTCGGTAACGAGATGCTCAGCGGGGTCCCAGACTCGGGTCTTGGTTTTGGGCATGATCAAAACTCCTTCAGATCGTTTGCCAAAGCCTTGGCGTTGCGGATGTCCTTGTCCTGTGTGGACTGGTCGCCTCCGGCCGGCATCCTGACTGAGCGAGTTCGAAAAACTCAACAAGAACAACTGCTTACGCAGATTTCGAAACTCGCTCGTCGCCGTACTTTGCCTAAAAAGTCAGGAGCTTTTGCGAAAATCTAGCAACCATGCGGGTTGCCAGCGATGGGGATTCGAAATTGCAGATCTTTCGACCGATCTCGTCAGAGGTGTATTGCTCGGTGCGTTGCCGCGGTCTATAGGTTCTGATCATTTCAGGCTTGCCCATGTCAACAGCCCCCAAGCAATCACATACATGCCCGTTCCTGCAGCCAGCACTTGCTTTGCGTAGGGGCCCACAGCTCGATCAACGAGGATGGCCCAAAGGGGTATGAGTTGCTGGGCATGTACCCCAAGAAAATGGGATGGACGAATGTCCTTGTACAGATGCCACCCCACCACCGGAAGCCCTGGCCCTGCCGGTGGCTGGTTTCCCCCTAGCAGGAATCCGCTGACGGTGGACAGCACGAAGGTGAGCGTCAAGCCAATGATGACGCCCCAAGTTGTCACTGTCAGCGGGTCGGTGCCTCTTGCTTTCCATACCTCCCAAGCCAACCATCCTTGTGACGCCGTGAGCCCAACTGCTGCAATGGCCATCAGACCGAACATAAAAGCGTGCCAAGAGTCGCTGGTGTTGTAGTGGGACGCAGCGCCAAGGGCGGCCTGATAGGTGATGTAGGCCACTTCAAAAAAGGATGTGACCGCTAGGAGGATGCATATGCCCACGTAAGCCTGCCCCTGCGCGATGCTTGCATTAGCCAAGTGAGTGACCCATACGGTCGTCCATGCCAGTAAAGCTGTAGCAGCCATGAACTTCATGGGTTTGACCCAAACGCCCACTTCTCGCAGGGTCCGCGCATCGCTGAGCGACAGTAAGTACGTGAGCCCACAAGCGAGCGCCATCAAACTGCCATAGACCATCAAGCACTTGGATGCCAAAGACAGCGAGTTTCCTTCCCAATAGGCCCACCAGGACCACTGACCTGCGCCACTGACTTGCATGAAAACCTTTTGAAGTTGACAGTGTCAAATATTCTCGTTTTGGGGTGTAGCGCTCGCCAAGTCAGTCGGCGTAGGACGCCTGACAACTGACTCGAACTAACGCAGCCCCGGATGAGGCGGAGGAAGGGCCGATGTCACCAGCGCGGGATGGGTCAACAGCAGATTGTGCTGCGCGTTCTCAATCTGCCGGTACTCATGCATTGGCAACAGGGAGCGAACTTCAGCCACATCGCGCAGGGGAACGACGTGGTCGGCGCTGCCCGCCACCACAAAAATCTCATGCGTGCTAGCTTGCAGGCCATGGTAGTGCTCCCTCTGCGGGCCCAGCGTTCGGTTGGCAAACATGGAGGCCAAGGCATCGGCGTATCCTGGCGCACGCGCCTCGCTGATGAAGCGCCAGGTCAGATCCTCGGCCCCAATGGTTTGGTACCTGCGTGCGCGGCGACGCTCCAGTACCGGAAGGCCGACATGGCGCATCATCAGGCCGCCTATGCCAGGCAGCGAGAAGACTTGGCCCCAGAAGGAGTTCGCCATGAAGTCCAGGAGCGGCGCGACCAGCACCAATCGCTCGATGCGCTCGGGTCGCTGGCTGGCCATGGCAGCCGCGAGCGCCGCGCCAAACGAATGGCCGAGCAAGGTCAGTGGGCGGTGGGGCCTGATGCCGTCCAGGACCTCCAAGGCCTGTTCAAGAAAGAAGCTGAAGTCATATCGGACTGCAGGGCGGTCTGAAAGCCCGTGCCCGAACAGATCGAACCGGATGGTCCTCCAGCCTGCTGCCCGCAGATGCGGGACCAGTCTGTCGAACTCCCATGCCGGAACCGTGGCGCCGTGCACCAGCAGGATCGCAGCTTGATCGTCCTGACCCTCTTCAATGACGTGGGTCAGCCCCGCTCGGAGCGGCAGGTAGCGGCCGCGACCGTTAACCCTGAGTTCAGCGAGTGAAGGCTGCCGCACTTTTGCCTCGAAAATCCATCGCTAAGAAATCCATGTGGGTATCGACCATGGTGCTGTTTAGGGGTTCATTCTGAATTCAAGTTCCCTCTGTAAGTCTATCCAAGCTGGATCAAAGCTCAGCTTTTTTGCCAGGGGTGAACTGGATTCGACAACCCGCCAAAAAGGGGCCACGTCCCGGGTGCTGCCCGTACGGTTGTACTCCTCCCAAGCGTGCTCCGTCACGATTCTCAGAAAAATGGATGTGGAGACGGGGCATGTGGCATCGCAATTGTTTTTCTCCGCCAGTTTGCGCCTGAAGGCTTGGATCGACAGGGTCGAGCCAGGCGCGATCGTCTTAAGTTCTGCCGCCACCTCAACGGGGCATGAAATGTGCAGCTTGGACCCCTTGGGGATTCCCGCGAAATCCTTATCAAGGATGACATGATGGGGCGGTTTGGCCTTCATCTTTTCAAGGATCCCACCATGTGCGTTACTGCCACCGAAGCCAAGAACCGTTTTGGTAGCCTGTCCGCTCAGGCTAAACGCGAACCGATATTCGTGGAAAAAGCGGGTCAACTCGATACCGTGATCCTCTCTGCCGAGCACTACTACGCCCTGCAGGCCCATCACGACAAGGCCAGTCCTGCCGCGCGCAAGACGAGATTTGAAGCCGAGTTCGGTGATTGGATCGCTGCTCATAATGCCAGCTTCGAGGTCCACGGTATTCCGGGAGCCGATCTGCGTCCGTGGTGATTCGCCGATGGCCCAATATGATGCTTTCCCCAACCCAAGCCACAGCGCTGCCGATGGCGTCCCATACGTGGTGGTGATACAGAGCGACCTGCTCGACGCTCTTTCAACGCGGCTGACCATGCCATTGGCCGAACCCGATGCGGCAATCAAGGTGCCCACCGCTCTGTGCCCCGTCATTGTGGTCAAAGGCAAGCGCCTTCATGCACTTGCGCACTATGCTGCGCCGCTACCCGCCAAAAATTTGAGGCGAGCAGTCGACAAGGTGTCAGCGCAGGCCAGCGCATGCGTGTCCGCCATAGATGCGGTGATGTCTGGAATCTAGCGCCTACATGAGTTCGAATCCCCAAGGCTGTCAAAAAAAGGGGCCAGAAAACTGAGCCAGTTCGCAAACCATTCCTTCTGGGTCACCAGGTACCAAGAAAATACGCAGCTTCCGTGACCTGCCCCTTACCATACGAGGTCCACCCCAATCCCCGGACTACCCGTATGGCCAGCGAAACCTACACCAGCGTCATGAGCGAGGAACGCAAAATGCTGCAGGAGGCGGCGCGCGAGTTCGCCATGCAGGAGGTTTTGCCGCTGGCCAACAAGCTGGACCCAGAGCGTGGCGATATGCCGCGCTCACTCATCGACAAGATGGCTGAGTTGGGCTATTTCGGCATCACCATCCCGGAGCAATATGGCGGTCTGGGGCTGGGTTGCTTTGAGTACTGCCTGATCGCCGAGGAGCTGTCGCGGGCCTGGATGAGCGTGGGCTCGATCATCGCGCGCGGCAATACCTTTATGGGCTCACAGCTGCTCAGTGATGAGCAACGGGCAGCCATCATGCCGCGGGTGGCCCGGGGCGAGTACCTCGGGGCCCTGGCCCTGTCAGAGCCGGGCACCGGCTCCGATCTGGCCAGCGTCTCTTGCCGGGCGCGGCGCGATGGTGATGAATGGGTCATCACCGGCAGCAAGTACTGGTGTACCTTTGCCGATGGCGCCGATTTCATCTACCTGCTGGCGCGAACCTCCCCCGAGATCGATCCCGCGCGCAAGCACGAGGGCATCAGCGCCTTCATCATCGATAAGCCGCGTGGCCGCTTTCCGGCGGGTATTGCCGGCTCGCCCATCCCGAAGATCGGGTACTTTGGCTGGAAGACCTGGGAGCTGGCTTTCGACGGCTACCGCGTGCCGGCCAGTGCCCTCATTGGCCCAGAAGGCCGGGCTTTTGCCGCCTTCTCGCGGGGCCTGGAAACCTACCGCGCCCATACCGCAGCACGCTCGATCGGGCTGGCGCGCGGCGCTCTGGAAGACGCCATCAAATACGCGCAGGAGCGCATCCAGTTTGCCCAGCCGATTGCGAGCTTTCAGGCGGTGCGCTTCAAGCTGGCCCAGATGGCCACCGAGATCGAAGCCGCGCGTCAGCTCAACTACCATGTGTGCACACAAATCGATCTAGGCCTGCGCTGCGACACCGAAGCGGCCATGACCAAGCTGTTTGCCTCCGAGATGTCGGAGCGGGTGTGCAGCCAGGCGCTGCAGATCCTGGGCGGCGCCGGCTACACCACGCATCATGCGGTGGAGCGCTATTGGCGCGACGCGCGGCTGACCAAGATTTTCGAAGGCACCTCGGAGATACAGCTCAAGATCATCTCCGACCGCATGCTGGGCAAGCTGCCCGGCTGAAGGCAAGGGCGGCTTGTCGGGGCGGCGGGCTCGCCCAGGTTTAGTGCTGTTCCTGGGGTTTTGTTAGTCTTTAATGATTAATGGAATGGCAGTGCGGCGGGCATTTTCTATCATTAAAGATATCTGCGAGGTGAAGTCTGGTGCCTACGCGTTTGCCGCAGGCCCCGCTCCCTTTGGGCAAGCCTTGGATCGATGGGTGTCTTGTGAGGGGTGATGTCGCACTCCAATGTCCGAGTGCGCGACAGGCGCATTATTTCGCTTGAAGGCGCTCAGTGGGCACTTGCCCCACCATACGCAACTTTTCTGGGGATTTCATGGCTTGGTTGGATTTTCTGAAGAACGGCAATGAGCTCAGCGATCTCCTGATTGAGGGCAACAACCCCTACGCAGCCCGCCTCTTGGCGCAAGGGGATGTGGATCAGTTGCGCGACCATGTCAAGCCGGGCGAGCGGGTGCTGGGCTACGTGCTCGGCCGGGTGGTCGGTGCCGGACGGGGGGTGTGGGTGCTGACCGATCAGCATCTGCTGATTTCAGAAGACGACCAGCGCACCGCGGTGCACCGATTGGCGCTCAAGGACATCGCGGCCGCAGAGTGCGCCAAGGGCAAGTATGGGTACACCCTGAGGGTGCGTTCAGGCGGGCAGCAGCGCAGCGTCTATGGCGCGGCGGCTCATCTGGCGGCCGTGTTCTATCAAGCCCTGGGTCAGAAGGTCAGCTGCTCACCGGTGGCTAAGCCAGCCACTCTGGATGCCGACGACGTGGCCGAAGTGGTGCACCGGTTTTGCGACGCGGCCTTGCGCCTCCAGCCGGGCATCGCGGTGGAGGCCGATGTGCAGGTCCTGATCGCCCAACTGGCGCAGGAAGTGGCCGATCATGCCGGCCAGCCTGCCAGCTCGGCCGTGGCTGCCCACTAAAATCCTCGAGGGTAGCGCTGCCGGCCCCGCCCAAGCTGCCAAGGCCATAGCCTTCACAGTGATCCTCAAGTCTGAGGATCCGACTGGGGCTTTCGGGGCGCTTTCGGCCCGTAACAAACTCTGGGTTACATTCGGCCGAACGTGTCCTTGATTTGAATGAAATCCTGCTTGTGAAAATCTACGAGTCCATCGTCGTGGTCGAGAAGGCAATCCTGGTGCTGATTGCTGGCTTTACCGTGTACGCGGTGGGCTTAGAGATGTACAGCGTGATTCTTGCCAGATCGGTCAAATTGACCGATTTGCTGCTGTTCTTCATTTATGCCGAGGTGCTGGGCATGGTGGCCGGCTTCTACAAGAATCGGGAAATTCCGATCACCATCCCGATTTTCATCGCCATCACCGCGCTGTCACGCCTGATCATCCTGCAAGGCAAGGAGATCAATGCGCTTAACCTGATTTACGAGAGCGGAGCCGTTTTGTTGCTGGCGATCGCTGCGGTGATTCTCCGGTGGAATCTCATCAAGATGCAGCGGGCGCCAAAGTCCGGTGATGACGATACCTAGCCCTTCAATTTGTCTTTCTCACAGGTGATCTGATGTCCACAGTCAAAGCGTGTCTTCAAAAAAAATCCGGACAACTGTTCTCGCTGACGTCTTCGGATTCGGTGATCCAGGCGCTGGAGTTAATGCGCTCCAACCGCATCCGCTCGGTCATGGTGATTGACGATGGCGCCCTGGTGGGCATGGTCTCTCAGGGCGATTGCGCCATCAAGGTCCTGCTGCCCGGGCTGGACCCGAGCCAGACGCAACTGTCAGCCATCATGACCCGCAACCCGACCACAGTGTCGATCAATGACACCATGCAGCACTGCATGGAGATCATGTCGGCCCGCAATTTCCGGCACCTGCCGGTGATCAGCCAGAGCAAGGTGGTGGGCATGGTGTCTATCGGTGACACCGTCAAGGACATCATCAGCCAGCAGGGCGACCACATCAAGCACCTGGAGACCTTCATCAAGGGTCACGGCGTCGCCTGAGCCTGGCCAGCAGCCAGGACCTTTACCTCAGCGTCAGTTCAGGCTTAGCGTGGCGTGAGCTGAGCAATGCGCTCGGTCAAATCACGCACCAGATCGGTCAGTGCCTTGATTTCTTTTTCGCGCATCAGGTCGATCTTCTGGTGCAGCCACTCGATTTCCAGCTCAGCCTTGATGTTGATTTCATAGTCGTTGCCGGCCTGTAGGCGGTCGACTTGAGCCTGGCGGTTCTGGCTCATCATGATGGCCGGCGCGGTGTAGGCGGCCTGAAACGAGAGAATCAGGTTCAGCAATATAAAGGGGTAGGGGTCCCAGCCCCTGTCGGGCTGGCTCAAGTTGTAGCCCAGCCACAGCACGATCAAAACGCTTTGCACGATGATGAAGCGCCAAGAGCCGACCAGGGCCGCCACCTGATCGGCCACGCGCTGGCCCAGGCTGGCGCTGGGCAGGGCGCTGAGCGGCAGGGCTTGCGCCAGTTCGGCGCGGTGCTGCCGGCGGCGCTGGCGCATCCATTGCAGCAATTGGGCGTCGCGCTCGCCCAGGCTTCGCTTGTCGTCGTTGTGATCCATCACAGCCTCCTTGATGACGCCCAGATTCGATCCGCCAATTCTGCGCGCTTGGCGCGCTGCAGAGTCTGATCAAGCGGTTCATTGCTGGAAGGGCGCGGCGCTCGCATCACCCCAGGGCGTGCGGGTGGGCACTGCGAAGCGAGGTAGAGGAGGAGCCGAGGCGCCAGCCGAGGCGGGGGACACGAGCGGCGCAGTGCCCACCCGTGCGCCCTTGTCGCAAGCGCCCTGAAAAACGAGGCGTCCGATCAAGCGCCCCATCGCGCCGAGGGCGGCGCTCCCACACCCACACCGACGATGCAGTATTCGATGAAGCGCCTCACCGCCGCCAGGGCGCGGCTTGGGTAAAGACTTTGCTGCTGTGGATGCCCCCACCCCAGCCCTCCCCCAAAGGGGGAGGGAGCAAGACCCCTGCTCGCTTGTTCCAGTAACGCTTGCCCCAGCCCCTTCAGCCCCTTCAGCCCCTTCAGCCCCTTCAGCCCATTAAGGCCACGGACTTGATCTGGCACCACACCGGCGATCCCACCTTTAGCGACAGGGCTTGCAGCGAGCGGTGGGTCACGCGGGCCAGGATGAGGGCGCTGCCGCAGCGCACCCTGACCAGCGCCTGCGACGGGTGGCTGTCGGGGTGGGTGGACTCGATTACCCCGGCCAGTCGGTTGGCGATGGTGCTGTGGTCCTGCTCGGCCACCGACAGGCTCACATCGCGGGCCAGGATGCGCAGGCGCACCGACTGTCCGATCTGCAGCCCTTGATCGCGCACCCACAGCAAGCCGCCCTCAAACTCAATTTGAGCCAGTGCATAAGCGCTATCGCGCTCGCAGACCCGCCCACTGGCCAGACTGCCGGCCTGCTCGCCGACCGCCAGTGCCACCTCGGGCTGCACCCAGGCCGCTTGTGCGCTGGCGCTGCTGATCACCTGCCCCTGGCGCAGCACCACCACATGGTCGGCCAGTTGCGCCAGTTCGTCGACCGAATGGGTGACGTAGAGCATGGGGATTTGCAGCTCACTACGCAGGCGCTGCAGCCAGGGCAACACCTCCTGCTTGCGTGCCACGTCGAGCGCAGCCATGGGCTCGTCGAGCAGCAGCAGCTTGGGTTCGGTGGCCAGGGCGCGGGCAATGGCCACCCGCTGGCGCTCGCCGCCCGACAAGCTGGCCACAGCGCGATCCTGCAAGTGCCCTATGCCTAGTAAGTCAAGCGCAGCATCGAGAGCGCGCGCGGCACCGGCGCTGCGCACCCGCTCGAGCCCAAAGCGCAGGTTCTGCTTGACGTTCAGATGTTCAAACAGGCTGGCCTCTTGAAACACATAGCCCAAGTCACGCCGCCAGGTGGGCTGGAAGATGCGCTGCGCGCTGTCTTGCCAAGCTGCGGCTGCCATCAACACCTGACCGGTGGCCTGTTCGAGCCCGGCCACGCAGCGCAAGAGCGTGGTCTTGCCCGAGCCCGAAGGGCCGAACAGCACCGTCACGCCCTGTCCAGGCAGGCGCAGGTCGACCGCCAGTTCAAAGCCAGGCCGCGCCAGGCGCAGGGCGATGCGCAGCTCCTCGCTCATGCTTGCAGCCGATCGGGCTTGCGCTGCAGCCGCATTAAGGCCAGCAGCACCAGGAAGGAGAACACCACCATGCCAGCGGCCAGCCAGTGCGCCTGGGCGTATTCCATGGCCTCGACATGACCGTAAATCTGGGTCGACACCACCCGGGTTTGGCCGGGAATGTTGCCGCCCAGCATGAGCACCACACCAAACTCGCCCACGGTGTGGGCAAAGCTGAGCACCGCGGCCGTCAGCAGGCCGGGGCGTGCCAGCGGCAGTGCCACGCTAATGAAGGCATCGAGCGGGCGGGCGCGCAAGGTGGCCGCCACTTCCATCGGCCTGCGCCCCATGGCTTCAAACGCATGTTGTATCGGCTGCACCGCAAAGGGCAAAGAAAAAACCACCGAGCCTATGAGCAGCCCGCTGAAGGAAAACGAGAGTGTGCCCAGGCCCATAGCAGTGGTGAGTTGACCCACCCAGCCCTGCGGGCCCAGCAGCACCAGTAGGTAAAAGCCCAGCACCGTGGGCGGCAGCACCAGCGGCAAGGTGGCGGCTGCGGCCACCACTGAGCGCCAAGGTGAGTGGGTCTGCGACAGCCACCAGGCCAGGGGCGTGGCCAGCAGCAGCAAGATGAGCGTGGTCAGGCTGGCCAGCTGCAGGGTCAGTGTAATGGCGGGCCAGGCCTCGGTGCTGAGGGTATTCACAGCGTGTATCCATACGCGGCAATGATGGCCCGCGCTTTGGGGCTTTGCATGTAGGCCAGCAGCGCCTGCGCCGCCGGTTTGCCCTTGCCCGGCAGCAGCAACACCATTTCCTGGCGCAGCGGTGTGTGCATGGCCTCGGGCACCACCCAGGCCGAGCCTTCGCGCAGCTTGCCGTCCTCGAACACCTGGGCCATCGCCACAAAACCCAGGGCCGCATTGCCCGAGGCCACGAACTGCAGGGTCTGGCTGATGTTGGCCGCCTCGACGATGCGCGGCCGCAATTTGTCGCTCAGGCCCAGTTGCCCCAGCACCTGCCAGGCGGCCGCGCCATAGGGCGCGAGCTTGGGGTTGGCCAGGGCGAGTTTTTCAAATCTGCCCGTGCCCAGCACCGTGCCCGCCTCATCGACCAGGCCGGGTGTACGGCTCCACAGCACCAAGCGGCCGATGGCATAGCTGCGGCGGGTGCCGGCCAAGGCCAGACCTTCTTGCTCGAGCTTGAGCGGGGTCTGCACATCGGCAGCCAGCAGCAGCTCAAAAGGAGCGCCGTTTTTGATCTGGGCGTGGAACTGGCCGGTTGCGCCAAAGGACAGCACCGCCTTGTGACCGGTGTCGCGCTCGAATTCGGTCGCAATTTGCTTCATCGGTGCGGCAAAGTTGGAAGCCACCGCCACGCTCACCGACGCGGCCTGGCTGGCCACGGCCAGCAGGGCCAGGCTGGCCAGGAGCAAGGCGCGCCAGAGGCTGCCCCAGAAGGTGCGAAAGGAAGCGTTCATTGGCAAGCGTTCATGAGGAAGCGCGTATTCGCTATGGCTAACCAGAATACCGGTAGTGGAAAACGCTATTCTAAAATAGAATAGCGATGTCGTAGATTTTGTGCGGGAAAGCCATGGGCGCTGCTCCAATTGCCTTTGAAGAAGTGCTCGCCTCTAGCGCGAGCGACAAGCGCATTGAAGTGCTGCGCTCGGTGCATCTGGCCGGCTCCATCTCGCAGGCGGCGCGTGCCAATGGCGTTAGCTACAAGGCGGCCTGGCAGGCGGTGGAGACCTTGAGCAATCTGGCGGGTGTGCCTTTGATGGAAAAAGCCGTTGGCGGCGCTGGCGGCGGTGGCGCCCGCCTGACCGCGCAGGGCCTGGCGGTGCTGCGCGCGGCCGACCTCTTGCAGGCCGCCCGCAGCCAGGCGCTGGCCAAAATCAGCCGTTCAGCGCGGGGCAGCGCCATCGCGCCCAGCGGCCTGGCCGCTCTGGGCCTGCGCACCAGCATGCGCAACAACCTGCCTTGTACGGTCCAGGCCATCGTGCGCACGCGGGGCTCGGTGCGGGTGCAACTGGCCTTGGCCGATGGCCAAGTGCTGGCCTCGCGCATCACCCTGGAGAGCCTGCAACTGCTCGGCCTGGCCCCCGGCATGGCGGCCCTGGCCATGTTCAAGGCCACCGCAGTGACGGTCGCACCGCGTATCGTCGCCCTGGCCGGCGTCAATCTCGTACAAGGCAAGGTGGCCCGGCGCAGCAATGGCGCTGGGGCGGCAGAGGTCTCCCTGCAACTGGGCCCGGGCCTGGCCCTGGTCGGCTTTGCCGAGCCTGACAGCGGCTTGAAGCTGCGTCAGCCGGCCATGGCTGCGCTCGAGGAGTCTGCGGTGGTGATCGCACTGGCGGCATGAGGGGTGAGTACGCCAAGGGTCGTTGCCGCCTCGTGGCTGCCGCGGCGGGATAATTCAAAGCGTCGGAATCCCCCACCAAGACCATGTACACCCCCGCCCACTTTCGCGTCACCGAGCCCGCCGCCCTGCACCGCATCATTGCGGCCCATCCCTTGGGCGTGCTGGTCACCTCGCACGAGGGCAGCTTGGACGCCAACCACATCCCCTTTGAGTTCGATCCGCAGATCGGCCCTTTGGGTCGCTTGAGCGCGCATGTGGCCAGGGCCAATCCGGTCTGGCAACAATGCTTGGCCGGCGCCGACGTGCTGGTGATTTTTCGCGGCAAGGAGAGTTACATCTCGCCCAATTGGTACCCGAGCAAGCACGAGACGCACCGGCAGGTGCCGACCTGGAATTACGAGGTGGTGCACGCCCACGGCCGTCTGCGGGTGCGCGACGACGAGAAGTTCCTGCGCGGCGTGCTGGCCCGCCTGACCCGGGTGCACGAGGCGCAGGAGCCGCGGCCCTGGAAGATGGGCGACTCGGCGCCCGAGTACATCGACGCTATGTTGCGCGCCGTGGTGGGCCTGGAGATCGACATCACCGCTCTGGAGGGCAAGTCCAAGCTCAGCCAGAACCGCGAGCCGCGCGACATTGCCGGCGCGGTGCAGATGCTGCGCCAACGCGGCAGCGACGAGCTCGCCCAGTCCATGGAGAAGCCGCCCACGGCTTGAGTGTTTTGCTCTCGGAGTTGGCGCCCTGGAGGGCCCAGGGGCCGGGCCTCATGCTGCGGGCATACACAGAAATCGGCCCGACCCCCGAGCCCTCCAGAGCGCTGGGATGAGCAGCCATCGGTTGCGCACCGAAAAACTCACGCCACGCTTGGCGAGTGCGGGCTTACTCCCCTCGCGCAGTTGACCCAGCTCACGCCACAGCAGTCCACAGCGGCGGTTCGCCCGCTAGCTGCTTTCGAAGCTTCGCTCGGAGTGGGCGCCCTGGAGGGCCCCTGAGCCCTCCAGAGCGCTGGGATGAGCAGCCATCGGTTGTGCACCGAAAAACTCACGCCACGTTTGGCGAGTGCGGGGTCAGCCCGGCCGGCGATTTCTGTGTACCCGCAGCATGAGCCGGCCGGGCTGACCCCGCACTCGCTGCCACCCGCCTCAACTCACAGGGGTTTCCAGCAGCCGGGCGCCGGGTAGCGCCCGCAATTGCTCCCACGTGGGACCCCCTGGCACCGCCCCTATCGCCCCCGGTGTAGGTCAAACCACTGCACCACCTTGGCGCATGGCCGGCGTCCATCTCCCTGTTTTGCCCCTTCCCGGTGCCTCTAGGAAACCACTCCTGCGCACGCGCCCGGCTTGATGACGGTTTTGTCATCCACCCCTGTCGTGATTTCCTCTAGCCTCCCCAATTGCAAATTATTTTTATCAGAAAGTGGCCATTTTTGGTTGCTAAATTATGAACAAGATACATCGTGTTCTCTGGAGCCGTACCCGTGGCCAGTTCGTTGCGGTCGCTGAAATCGCCAAGTCCTGCGGTCAAGGCTCCAGCCTGTCCGACGGCAGGGTGTCGGCACTGACGAAGGCACTCAAGGAACTCTGGGTGTTGCGTCCCGTCCACAGCGCCCTGTTTTTAGCTGGGCTGTTATCAATTTGGACGCCTTCTGCAGCCCAGACCCCCGCAAGTACCCAACTGCCCACCGGCGGGCAGGTCGCAGCCGGTCAGGCCAGCATCGCCCAGTCGGGCTCCAATATGGCCATTACCCAGGCCAGCAACCGGGCGGTCATCAACTGGCAAAGCTTTGATGTCGGCTCCCAGGCCAAGGTCAACATCAGCCAGCCTTCGACCAGCAGCATCTTGCTCAACCGCATCCAGGGCGAGCGGGCCAGCCAGATTTTTGGCCAGATCAATGCCAATGGCCAGGTGGTGCTGAGCAACCCGGCGGGCGTGTATTTTTCGCCCACCGCGCGGGTCGATGTGGGCGCCCTGGTGGCCACCACCCACAGCATTGCCGATGCCGACTTCATGGCCGGCGCCATGAAGTTCAGCCGCAATGGCGCCACCGGCAAGGTGATCAACGAAGGCTTGCTCAACGCTGCGCTCGGCGGCTATATCGCCTTGCTCGCGCCCGAGGTGCGCAACAGCGGCGTGGTGATCGCACGCATGGGCACGGTGGCTATGGCTGCCGGCGAAGCGTTTGAAATGCAGTTCAGCGGCCAAGGCGGCCTGGCCAATGTGATCGTCACCCCCGCCACGGTCGCGGCCCTGGTGGAAAACGGCCGCGCGGTGCAAGCCCCCGGCGGCTTGATCATTTTGTCGGCCCAGGCGGCCAACCAGATTTTGGGCGGCGTGGTGCGCAACACCGGCAGCTTGCAGGCCGACGGCATCAGCGATAACGGCGGTGTGATCCGCCTGAGCGCCAGCCGCAGCATCAGCCACAGCGGCAGCATCAGCACCGACGCGGGGGCTGGCAGCGCCGGCAAAGGCGGCGAGGTCACGCTGATTGCCGACCTGAGCAATCGGAAAAGCAGCACTGAAGTGAGCGGCAGCATCAGCGCCAAAGGCGGCGACTTGGGTGGTGATGGTGGTTTTATTGACACCTCAGGCTCCAAACTACTGATAGGCGAGACAGCGACTGTCTCGGCTGCCGCGCCCAAAGGCAAGGCGGGCACCTGGTTGCTGGATCCCTACGACATCATCATCAGCGACAGCGCCACACTCAGCGGCGCTGCATACAACAACAACTACACCGCCAACAGCGACAGCAGCGTGATTCGGGCCAGCAGCATTGTGGCGGCCTTGGCGAGCAGCAACGTCAGCATCAGCACCGGTGCGCCAGGCAGTGCCGGCGGCCAGAGTGGCAATATTGATGTCAAAAGCGACATCATCAAGAACAGCGGTGGAGCCACCACCCTCACCTTGACAGCGGCCAACCAGATTCAAGTCGATCCTGGCGTGACCATAGGCAGCAACGGGAGCGCCCTGCATCTGGACCTCAACACCAGTGGCTCTAGCGGTACGCGCAAGTTTGAGGGTGTGTTCAGCGGCACGGGCAGCCTGACCAAGAGTGGTGCAGGCACCCTCATGCTCAGCGGCAACAACACCTACACGGGCGGCACCACGCTGGCCGCGGGTACGCTGGCTTTGGGCTCAGCGGGCGCGCTCGGCACCGCAGGCACCATCAGCTTCACGGGCGGCACCCTGCAGTACTCCGCCGCAAACACCACCGACTATTCCAACCGCTTCAGCCAAGCTGCCAACCAGTTTTATTCCATCGATACCAATGGCGAAACTATCGAACTGAACACCGCGCTGACCAGCGTCGGGGGCTCCTTGACCAAGTTGGATGGGCAGGGCGGCATTGACGGTAGCCTGACTCTGGGAGGTAACAACACCTACACCGGCACTACGACCATCGCAGCCGGCTATTTGATCGTTGGCGCGCAAGTCGGTGGCTCGACAGGCACGCTTGGATCGGGCGATGTCATCAACAACGGGTATTTGCATTTTCAGCGTAGCGACGACGTCACCGTGGCCAACAACATCAGCGGTTCAGGATCGTTGTTGAAATTTGGCAATTTGGGCAATTCAACGCTCACCCTCGCTGGCAACAACACTTACACAGGAACAACGCACATTGGAAAAGGCACATTGTTGCTGGGCTCAGCAAACGCAATAGGAAGCATCGGCAGCATCAATTTAGGCAATACCACCGCCGGCGGCACGCTTAAATACTCACCCAATAACAATGCGGACTACTCCAATCGCTTTGTAACGGGCGCATCTGATCTTGCTTATTCGATCGATACGAACGGCCAAAACGTCACCTTCGCCAGTTCTTTAACAAGCACCGACGGCACTTTGAACAAGCTGGGCGCGGGCACACTCACGCTCATCAGTGCTTATGGCCTGACAGGCAGCATCACGATCGGTGCTGGCACGCTGCGCTTTGCAAGTTCCAGTGCTCAGACCATTGCAAACAACATCAGCGGTGCAGGGGCTTTGACCCAAGCCGGCTCAGGCACCCTCACCCTCAGTGGCGCCAACACCTACACCGGCGGCACCACGCTGGCCGCTGGCACCCTGGCTTTGGGCTCAGCGGACGCGCTCGGCAGCACAGGCACCATCAGCTTCACGGGCGGCACCCTGCAGTACTCCGCCGCAAACACCACCGACTATTCCAACCGCTTCAGCCAAGCTGCCAACCAGTTTTATTCCATCAATACCAATGGCGAAACTATCGAACTGATTACCGCTCTGACCAGCGTCGGGGGCTCGTTGACCAAGTTGGAGGGGCAGGGCGGCATTTACGACAGCCTAACTCTGGGAGGTAACAACACCTATACCGGCACTACGACCATCGCAGCTGGCTATTTGATCGTTGGCGCGCAAGTCGGTGGCTCGACAGGCACGCTTGGCTCTGGCGATGTCATCAACAACGGGGTATTGCATTTTCAACGGAGCAACGACGTCACCGTGGCCAACAACATCAGCGGATCAGGTTCGTTGTTGAAATTAGGCAATCTTGGCAATTCAACGCTCACCCTCACCGGCAGCAACACTTACAGTGGTGGCACCACCATCGGCGCAGGTAGCTTGCAGCTGGGCGCGGGCGGCACCACCGGCAGCATCACGGGTAATGTGGCCAACAACGGCACACTCATCTTCAATCGCTCCAATGCTGTCACTTACGCGGGTGTGATCAGCGGCAGTGGGGCGGTGACCCAGTCGGGCACGGGCACCCTCACCCTCACCGGCAGTAACACCTTCACCGGCACCACCACGGTGAGTGCGGGCATTTTGGAGTTAGGTGTCAGCCAAGTGTTGGACGCCGCCAGCGCCTTGCGAGTCAGCGGCGGCACCTTGAACTTGGGTGGCTACAGCCAAACGGTGACCAGTGTTCAATTGACCAGCGGCAGCATCAACCAAGGCACGCTGACCAGTACCACTGACTTTGATCTGCAAGCAGGCAGCATTGGTGCGGTACTGGCGGGTACGGTGGGCTTGAGCAAGAGCACAGCGGGCACAGTCATTTTGTCGGGCGCCAACACCTACACCGGCGGCACCACCGTCAGCGCAGGCACCCTCAAAGCCGGCAGTACCACCGCCTTTAGCACGGGGGCGATCTCGGTGAGTTCCGGGGCGGCACTGGACCTGAACGGCCAAACCATGACCAGCACTGCCGGGCTGACCTTGAACGGCACGGGCCTGAGCAGCGGCGGTGCTTTGCTCAACAGCAGCACCACATCGGCCACCTATGCGGGTTTGGTGACCCTGGGCTCGAACAGCTCCATCGTGGGCGGCAGCGGCACCATCAACCTGACCGACACCGGCACGATCACCGGCTCGGGCTTTGACCTGACGCTGGGTGGCACGCAGGGGGGCGTCTTGTGGGGCATCCTGGGCACCGGCACTGGCGCGTTGACCAAGCAAGACGCTGGCACCTGGGCACTTAAATCCGACAGCACCTACACGGGCGGCACCACCATCAGCGCGGGCACCTTGCAAGTGGGCGCGGGCGGCACCACCGGCAGCATCACGGGGAACGTGGCCAACAGCGGCACACTCGCTTTCAAGCGCTCCAATGCTGTCATTTACTCGGATGTGATCAGCGGCAGTGGCGCAGTGACCCAGTCGGGCACGGGCACCCTCACCCTCACCGGCAGCAACACCTACACAGGCACCACCACCGTGAGCGCAGGCTCATTGGTCTTGGATGGAGGCAGCGCCATTGCCAACACGGGTGCGGTGAATTTGAGCGCCTCGGGCGCGAACTTGACGCTCAATGCAGCGAAGACGCTGGGTTCGCTAACTGGTGTGACAGGCACCACGGTGAGCCTGGGCAGCTACACGCTGACCACGGGCGATGCAAGCAACACGGTGTATGCCGGGGCGATCAGCGGCTCAGGGGGGGTGAGTAAACAAGGCAGCGGCACCTTCACTTTAGGCGGCGCCAACACCTACACCGGTGGCACCACCGTGAGCGCAGGCACGCTATCGCTGAGCGCCTCGTCCGCCCTGCCCTCCGGTGGCGACCTGACGATTCTGGGCGGCGCGACCGTCAATGGCGCCTGGACCTCAAGCGCCAGCGCTGTGCTGGGCAACCTGACTTTGGGCGGAGCCAGCGCTGCTGGGGGCACCCTGGCCGGCAGCGGCGCGGCGCACGGTAACCTGGGCCACTTCAAGCTCGCGGGCAATTTGAATGTATCGGGCACCAGCACGTCCACGATTTCGGCCGATGTACGCATTGGCGACAATGCCACCCAAACATTTGACATTGCCAGCACCAGCGATGCCTCGGGCAATGATTTGCTGATCTCAGGCAAGCTGGGCCACCACAACGGCACCGCTTGGGGCTACATGACCAAGGCCGGTCTAGGTACCCTCAGGATCACCGGCACGCTGGATTTGGGCGGCATCACGGTGTCGGCCGGCAAGCTGGCCCTGGAGGGGGTCAGCGGCGTGGGCATGCTCGGCTGGGTGGGAGGGCCGGTGGCCTTGACCAACAATGCCGCCGTCGAAATCAAGGTCGCCGGGTCCAGCACGGCCAGCCTGCTTTACGCCATCCAAGGCAGCGGCACCCTCACCAAGGTCGGCACAGGCACGGCGGTGCTGGCAGCCAGCAATACCTACAGCGGGGCCACGATCGTCAGCGAAGGCACGCTGGCTCTGAGTCACGCTTCGGGTTTAGGCTCGACCGCCGCAGGGGTGAGTGTGGCCAGTGGCGCCACGCTGGACTTGGGCGGCATGGCAGTGGGCGCAGAGGCGGTCACCTTGCAAGGAGGCACCCTCGCCGCATCGACTGGCAACAGCAGTTTGGCCGGCGGCGTGGTCATGGCGGCGGACAGCAGCTTCAGCGTGGCAGGTACGACCTTGGCGCTGTCGGGCGTGGTGTCGGGTGTGGGCTACGGATTGAATAAAACCGGTTCAGGCACGCTCACGCTTGCTGGCACCAACACCTACAGCGGCACCACCTTGGTGACTGCAGGCACGCTGGCTCTGGGCGCGAACAATGTCATCGCCGATGCGGGTGTTGTGACCGTCAATGGAACAAGTGCGGTGCTGGCGCTGGGCAGCTTCAGCGACACCGTGGGTGCAGTCACTGTGGGCAGCAACGGCGGCTCCATCACGTCTTCCACCGGCGTGCTTACGGGCAGCAGCTATGCAATCAGCAACACCGGGGTCAACACCGCCAGCGTCTCGGCCATTCTGGCCGGCAGCGGCGCGTTAACCAAGACCGGCAGCGGCACTGCCACCTTGTCGGGCGCCAACACCTACAGCGGCACCACCACAATCAGCGATGGCACGCTGGCAGCCGGCAGCGGCTCGGCCTTGGGCACGGGCGCGGTCACCCTAGCTTCATCAACCGTCTTGGACTTGACCTACAGCGGCACCGTGGCCTTAGGCTCCACCTTGGGCATGGCCGCAGGCAGCGCCATCACCAACAGCGCCAACACCTCCAACCTCACTGTTGCAGGGGCCAGTACCCTGGCGGGGACGATCAACACTGCGGGCAGCCAAACCTACACAGGCGCGGTGACCTTGGGCGCTGTAACCACGCTGACCACACAGGGCGCCAGCAGCGCAAACACCAACGCGGCGGTGGCTTTTGGCGGGGCGGTCAATGGCGCTTATGACCTGACCATCACCAACGGCAGTGGCAATGTGAGCTTTGGCAGCACCGTGGGCGCGACCACGCCCTTGGCCTCACTCACGGTGACCGGCGGAGCCAACGCCACCGCGCAAACCACCGCCCTGAGCGGCAACGTCACGACCAGCGGCAACCAAAGCTATGGCGGCAACGTCACCTTGCATGGCAGCGCGGTCCTCACATCCACGGCCAACGCGGGTAACGGAGAGGTCACCATTGCCGGGAATGTGAACACGACCTCGTACCTGGCAGATGGAATTGTTCAATTTCTAGGCAGTGGCAATTGGAAATACAGCTTAACCGGTGGCGCCACTTGGGCGTATTACACCAACAGCGGATCGGGTAACTCTTATGTGGCGGGCTCGTCTACGAGTTCGGCGCCCAGCTCGCTCCCCTTTACCGTGGCCTACAGTGGCTCCACGTATTCGTTCACCCCTGCAACGAGCGCTGTGACGAATGTGCTGGTGGTTGCCGGCGGCGGTGCCGGTGCTTACAGCAACGAATTTTCGTCCGTCGCTGGTGGGGGTGGTGGTGGTGTGGTCTCCGTGCCCAGCGCCACTTTGGCAGGTGCCTATTCCATCAATGTGGGCAGTGGCTCAACGTACTACCGGGGATGGGGCGGCAACAGCTCGCTTTCTTTGGCATCCAACCCCTCAGGTATGGCCATCACGGCCCACGGCGGCGGGGGTGGTGGCGGTGCCGGCCAGTCCAGCGGCTTGAGCGGGGGCTCAGGGGGCGGCGGGCATTTCTTGACCACGCCTGATTTTGGCGCAGCGACCCAGGGTGCGGTGAGTGGTTTTACAGGCTACACCTTGTACGGCAACGCAGGTGGGTCCAGCAACCTCGTCCGAACTGCGGGCGGAGGCGGAGGCGGCGCATCGCAGGTCGGTTTTTCCGCGACGGGAACCAATGGATCCAATGGCGCAGGTGGCAATGGCGGTCAGGGCGTCACCTTCAGCATCTCAGGTGCCCCTGTCGTTTACGGCTCGGGCGGCGGCGGCTCGGGTGCGGCCACGGGTGGCCTTGGCGGCACCAACGCCGGCAACTCTTTAAAGGCTGGCGGGCCGGTCAACGGCACCGCCAACACCGGTGGTGGTGGCGGTGCAGGTCTCGAATTAAGCACAAGCGCTGGGCAGGGCGGCTCCGGCGTGGTCATCTTGTCTTCAAGTTCCCTTGGCGGCACGGTGTTCAATGCCTTCGCACTCACCGTGCGATCGGGAAGTGCCAAGGCCAGCATTGGCGGCAGTGTTTCAAATCTCGGGACTTTGACGGTGGACTCGACGTCGACCGCGAGCGCCGTTCTGGGCGCGATCAGCGGCGCCACCACCTTGCAAAAGTCTGGCTCTGGCGGCATCTTGACCTTGTCGGGCGCGAACACCTTCACCGGCGGCCTGGGGGTCAGTGGCGGCACGCTTGACTTGAACGGCGGCAGTTACTCAGTCGGGGCTGTGCAAGTCACAGGCGGAATCCTGGCCAACGGCATCGTCTCAAGCGCCACAGCGTTTGACGTGCAAGCGGGCACGGTGAGCGCCGCTCTGACGGGCAGCTCGGGGCTGGTCAAGTCCGGAGCAGGATCGGTCACGCTCAGCGGCAACAACACCTACAGCGGCGCCACCGTCGTGAGCGCAGGCACGCTGGTGCTGAGCCACGCGGCTGGCCTGGGCTCGACCGACGCAGGGGTGAGTGTGGCCAGTGGCGCCACGCTGGACTTGAACGGCATGGCCGTCGGCGCTGAGACAGTCACCTTGCAGGGCGGCACCCTCGTTGCATCAACCGGCAGCAGCAGTCTGGCCGGCGACGTGGTCATGGCAGCGGACAGCAGCGTGAGCGTGGCAGGCACGGGCTTGACGCTGTCTGGCGTGGTCTCTGGCGGCTTCGGATTGAACAAAACCGGCACTGGCTCGCTCACGCTCAGCGGCAGCAACACCTACAGCGGGACCATCAGCGTGGCTGACGGCTCGCTGGTGCTCTCCAACGCCACGGCACTGCCCAGCGGGGCCGTGAACCTGAGCGCCGCTGGTACCGACCTCAGCCTGGGCACATCGGCCAGCCTGGGATCGCTCACTGGCGTGGCCGGCAGCAGCGTGAGCCTGAGCAGCTACACCCTGAGTGTGGGCAGCGCGGCCAACAGCACTTATGCGGGCGATATGGGTGGTACGGGCGGCTTGACCAAGACCGGCAGCGGCACCCTGACGCTTTCGGGCACCCACACCTACAGCGGTACCACCACTGTCAGCGCTGGCACCTTGGCCTTGAGCGCGGCCGACCAACTCGCCAGCGGCAGCCGCTTGGTGGTCAGTGGCGGCACTTTTGACATGGGCGGTTTCAGCAACACGCTGGCCGGTGTGCGTCTGAGCAGCGGCGTCATCACCAATGGCATTTTGAGCAGCACCAGCACTTTTGACATGCGCTCAGGAACGGTCACTGCAGGATTAGGCGGCAGCGTCGGTTTGAACAAAACGACTTCTGGCACCCTGTCGCTCAGCGGTCGCAACTTTTACAGCGGCACCACCTCTGTGACAGCGGGCACGCTGAGCTTGCGCGCGAGCAATGTCTTGGCCGATTCGGGTGCAGTGACCGTCAACGGAGCCGACGCGGTGCTGGCCCTGGGCAGCTACAGCGACACCGTGGGTGCGGTCACCCTAGGCGCAAGCGGCGGCTCCATCACCTCATCGACCGGCGTGCTCACCGGCAGCAGCTATGCGATCAGCAACACGGGTACCAACACCGCCGCCATCTCGGCCATTCTGGCGGGCAGCGGCGCGCTGACCAAGAGCGGCAGCGGCACCGCCACCCTGTCGGGCGCCAACACCTATACCGGCGGTACCACTTTTGCGGGCGGCACGCTGGCGCTGGGCTCGTCTGCGGCCTTGGGCAGCAGCGGTGACCTGAGCTTTGGCGGCGGCACGTTGCAACACTCGACCAGCAACACGGCTGACTATTCCAGCCGCATCAGCACTTTGGCCGGCCAGTTGCTGAAGATCGACACCAACGACCAGAGTGTGACCTATGCCAGCGCGTTGGGCAGCGCGGTCAGCAGCCTGAACAAGCTCGGCACCGGCGCCCTCACCCTGACTGCCGACAACACCTACACCGGCACCACCACCATCACCGCGGGCACCTTGCAACTGGGCAATGGCGGCACCTCGGGCGGCGTGAGTGGCAACATCGTCAACAACGCCAGCTTGGTCATCAACCGTTCGAACGATCTGAGCCTGAGCGGCGCCATCAGCGGCAGCGGCAGCCTCACCAAGCAAGGCGCAGGCACTTTGACGCTGGCCGGCGCCAACACCTACACCGGCAACACCACCCTCAGCACAGGGACGCTTGCGGTCAGCGGTAGCTTGTCAGACCTCACCCAGGTCAGCCTGGCCACAGGCACCACCTACCGGCTGGACGCCAGCGACACCGTGGGCAGCATTGAAGGCGCGGGCAACATCACCACCGGCGCCGGCTCGGGCACGGTGACGCTGACGGCCGACATGGATGTGGCCTTGAGCAAAACCTATAGCGGCGTCATGGCCAACGGCAGCACTGCCTTGCTGGGCTTTACCAAGGCGGGCCTGGGCAGCCTCACGCTGACCGGTGTGAACACCGCCACTGGCGGCACCGGCCTGAGTGCAGGCACACTGGTGCTCGGCGGTCATGACCGCTTGTCGACAAGCGGCGCACTGAGCATCAGCGGCGGCACCTTCAGCATGGGTTCGTACAACCAGACGGTGGCCTCGCTGGCTCTGACCGGCGGGTTGGTCACCGGCACCGGCGTGATCAGCAGCGCCAGCTATGGCATTGATGTGCCCACAGGCACCACCACCACCTTTGCGAACGTGATCAGCGGCAGCACGCAGATCAACAAAACCGGCGGTGGCACATTGGTGCTCACGGCCAACAACAGCTATACCGGCGGCACGATTCTGTCAGACGGCACCCTGAGCCTGGGTCACGCCAATGCCATCAGCACCACCGGCACCATCAGCTTTGCCGGCGGCATTTTGCAGTTCACCAGCAGCAACAGCACCGATTATTCGGCGCGGTTCAGCACCGCAGCCAACCAGGCCTACAAGTTCGATACCAACGGCCTGACCGTCACCCTGGCCGGCTCGCTGGCCAGCACGGGCGCCACCCTGGGCAAATATGGCGCGGGCAACCTGATCTTGACCGATGCCAGCCGTTACGCCAGTGCCTCTGTGGGCACCACCACGATTGCTGGCGGTACCTTGACCCTGAGGGTGGCCCATCCGACCGATATCAATGCGGCAGCGGCCTTCAGCGGCGCGGGCACGCTCGCGCTGGAAAACAGCAACGCCAACAGCACCACCGGTTTTAATAACCCGGTGACCACCAGCAGCAGCTTGTTGTTCAACACCGGCGGCAGCACTTTGGGCGGCCTGGTCCTGGGCCGAACCGGCAACACCGCCGACATGACGCTTGACAGCCTGCCAGCCGGCATCAGCGTGATTGGCAGCCAGGGCTATTACGGCAACAACCTGACGCTGACCAGCAACGCCAGCCCCAACTTCACCAACTGGAGCAACGGCGGCACGCTGACCCTCTCGGCCGTCAACTCGGTGTCCATCTTGGCGCCGATCACGGTGAGCAGTGCCAACAGCTCGATCGCGATCAAGACCAGCCAGGGCACGGCCGCTGGCAACAATGAGGGCTATTACAACTTTGGCCTGAGCGCGAGCGGCTTCAGCGGTCGTATCGACTTCAGTGGCGCGACCGGTCAAACCTTCACCACCCAAGACGGGACCAACAGCGCCAACCTCAAGACTTACACCTTCATCACCACGCTGGCAGAACTCAGGGCCTCATCAGCTTCGGCCAATTTGGCTTTGCGCACCAACATCGACGGGGCTAGCTATTTACGAGCGGGCGTTGCCAACCAAGACAATGGCCGAGGCGTCGGTGCGGACTACCCCTACATGAGCATCCGTGAAGGCAGCTTCACGGGTGCCTTTGCTGGCTTGGGCCACACCATCTCCAACTTAAACGTCTACAGCAATGGCTCAACCAATGCGGGCTTGTTCTCGCAATTGGGGGGCAACGCTTTGGTGCAAGACATCCGGTTTGAGAGTGCCAACATCACGGGCATCAACATGAACAGCCTGGCCACCTTGTCGGGCTATGCCAACAACGCATGGGTCAGCGGCATCATGGTGGCCAATGGTTTGGTCAGGATCAGCAACAGCGGCTCATGGGCCGCTGGTGTGGTGGCTTATACCGAAGGCGGCACGCTCAGGGATGCTTGGGTCGTCAACAACCCCATTTCTGTGCTCGCAGGCGGTGGCGCCGGTGGCATCATGGGCCGCACGCTCATGACGACAAGAAATGTGCACAACATTGGCAGCGACGTCTACGGAAACGGCAACGAGAACGGCGGCCTGTTTGGTCAAAAGTGGAACGGCTCCGTACTGACCAACTCACACTCCACCGGCAATGTCACTGGCAATACCCAGACGGGCGGCTTGATTGGCAACAGCAATGCCCTCATCAGCGACTCCTATGCCACCGGAAATGTCACGGTGATCCATCAGGACTCCTCGGCCATTGGCGGTTTGCTGGGTAGAAACCACTATGGCGGCACATTGACCAATGTCTACGCCACAGGCAATGTCTCCGCGGGCTGGAATTCTGTGGGTGGCTTGATTGGTTATTCAGACAACAGCATGACGCTGACCAATGTCTGGGCCAGCGGGTCTGTGAGCTCGAGCCGATATGGCACTGTGGGTGGCTTGGTGGGTTATGCCGTTTACGAGGCCAACATCAACAATTCCAGCTACCGCGGGACCTCGATCAGCGGTGGCAGCAATCAGGGCGTGGGGGGTCTGATCGGCTATGCCCATGACCGCCATATCAACATCAGCAATTCCTATGTCGGCAATGGCAGTGGTCGTATCAGCATCGCCTCAACGGGCGGCGGTGCTGTGGGTGGCTTGGTGGGTTATGCGCGCGCAGGGATTAGTATCAGCAACTCCTATGTCGCCAACGTCGACGTCAGCGGCGGAACCTATGTGGGCGGCTTGGTGGGCGAGCAAAGAAGAAGCTCGGTCAGCATCAGCAACTCCTACGCCGGCGGGACGGGCGGCACCACGGTCACTGGCGGCAACTTTGTCGGTGGTCTGGTTGGCGAGATGATTGGCGGAAGCATCATCAATTCCTACTTTGAAGGCGCGGTCACAGGCTCCAGTAACTATGGCGGCATCGTTGGCTTTTTGAAGCCCGGTGCCTTCCTGTCCAATACCTATTACAACGTCAGCACCACGCTGATCAATGGCAGCCCCACCCTCACCATAGGCGGCTTGTACGGCAAGCAATATTCAGATTGGGTGGCCAGCAACTCGTCCACCGTGGCCTCGCGCTCTTTGGCTTCGCTGATCGGCAATTACTTTGACCAGGACTCAGACGGCTTCTACATCATCGCCAGCAGCTCGGCCAACATCGCCAGCACCAGCATCACCAAGAACGATCTGGGCAATTTGATGGGCTTTGTGCAGGGCGATACCGGCGGCAGCGCCAATGCCTTCAAGTTCAAGCTCACCGCACACATCGATATCCCCAACGCGGTGACCAAGTTTGTGCCCTATTTCAGCGCGGCGCAATTCAAGGGCAATGGCTACGAGGTCAAAGACTTTTCCTGGAACAAGGCGACCTCCAATGTCGGCTTCCTGGGTTTTGTGAATAGAAGCACCGTCAGTCAGCTCAAGGTCTACAGCACCGCCTTTGAAAGCTCGGGCGACTACAACGCGGTCAGCGGTCAGTTCTACGTGGGCACCGCCATCGGCTCGCTCCACAACGGCGTGGTCTACGACTCCTTCGCGGTGCTGGGCGGCACCACCCGCGGGCTGGACAACACCGGCGGCTTCATAGGCTATTTCTCTGACGGCACCGTCGCCGATGTGAGCGCGACCCGGCTCGGCTCCATCACCGATCCCACCCGGGCCAAGGTGATCGGCTCGATGAACTATGACGTCGACGGTGATCAATGGCAGCACCTCAGGGGCAACACCGGCGGCGTAGCGGGCTATATGGGTGGCGTATCGGCCATCAATCTGAACTCCAACCTTCAAATTTATGGTGGGGGTTACCGCACCGGCGGCTTGATCGGCTACATGTCCATCAATGGCCAATCCAACGCCGCAACGCCCTCGGTGACCACCAATACCGCGAGCAATCTGAGCGCCAGTGGCAATGTGGGTGCAGGTGGCCAATGGTCTGGTGGTTTGATCGGCTATGTCTCCGGGCCAGGCGGCTCGGTGGCTTCGAACAACTGGAGTTCATCGGGCAACCTCAGCGTCAATGGTGGCAATTCGGGCGGTTTGATCGGTGAGGCTTACAACATCAACATCAGCAACGCCATCTCGACGGCAACGTCGGTCATCTCCACAGGAGGCGCGAGCATAGGCGGGTTGATCGGCTATTCCAGCCATTTGACGCTCACCACCGGCTCGACCATCGCCAATGTGCAGGGCAACGAGAGCACCGTCGGCGGCTTTGTGGGCAGCCACCACGGTACGCTGACCAACGTCACCGCCACCGGCAACGTCATTGGGCGTTATAACCAGCTGGGCGGCTTGATCGGCTATTCCCGCGACAGCAGCAGCGTCACCAACGCCAGCGCCACCGGCAATGTCAGCGCCATCGACTACGTGAGCTACGGCGACTATGTGGGCGGGCTGATCGGCAACTCAAGAGGTACGACGGTCACCAACGCGATTGCCACCGGCAATGTGATTGGCCGCCATTACGTGGGCGGCCTGATGGGTTACCAGGAACGCAACATCACCAACGCCAGGGCGACCGGCACCGTCAATACGACCGGCGGCGTCTTGGTCGATCCCTCGGGCACCACCACCACCACCGAGGGCGGCGATTTTGTGGGCGGCTTGGTGGGTCGGCAAGAGAGCTACACCGTCAAGGATGCCAGCTACATCGGCGCCAGCGTCACCGGCCGAGGCTATGTCGGCGGTCTGATTGGCTTGTACAACGGCCCAGGCAGCAACGCCAGCAATGCGGTGCAAGGCTCTTACGCCACCACCAACATTACCGCCGCCAAAGACTATGTGGGCGGCCTGATCGGCTTTTCTGAGGCGGCCTTGGGTGACAGCAGCACCGCCGCGGCTTCCACCTATGGCAGCAGCACGGGCCATAGCTATGCGATCGGCAATGCGTCTGGCCGCTACGATGTGGGCGGTCTGATCGGGCGCGTGGGCAGTTATGGCTCGGTGACCAATGCCTACGCCAGCGTCAACCTGACTGCTGACCGCAATGTGGGCGGCTTGATCGGCCATTTCTCGCCCGGCGCGGAAGTGACGAACTCGCACTACAACATGGCCGGCATCACCGTCACGGCCTACACCCCCGCCAGCCCCAGCACGCGGGTGACCCTGACCGATGTCAATGGTCTGCTCACCGTGGGCGGCTTGTATGGGGGCCAGTACACCACCTGGTTCAACGGCGGCGTCCTCGATGGCCTGGCTGGCGCGCCTGCAACAAGCCTGTTTGGCGCGGCCGATAGTTCCAACTACTACAGCCTGTCCTCCATTCAGAATTTGCGCGATTACCTGGGCTACGCCGATCGCGGCGACTTGAAATTCAGGATCGATGCCAACATCGATATGGCCACCGCGCCTGGCCTGCACATTCCTTATGTGGGTGGCGAGCTCAGGGGCAACAGCAAAACCATCAGCAATTTGCTGCTGGCGCAATACACCTCGAATCTGGGCTTTGTCGGCGCTCTGCGCAGCACCACCGCGCAGGCCACCGCAGCGCTCAA
>JAIXOM010000014.1 GCA_027486755.1 Comamonadaceae bacterium
CAAGCTCAGCCTCTTCCGGTTACATGGTGATTCCGAACTATCTAATACCCTCGGGCAGTAGTTCAGTAGCAGTTGGCTTAACCTATATCAGGGTCATAGTGGCTCAGTTGCAGTCCATCACATTTCAGCAGCCTAGTGCGCAAACCATCGGATCGACCTTGAGCCTGTCTGCTACAGCAACATCTGGACTGGCTGTCAGCTTTAGCTCCACAACACCGTCGGTGTGCACGGTTTCCGGATCTGTTGTGACGACTGTAGGCGCAGGCACTTGTACGGTCGTAGCCACTCAATCTGGCAGCGATGCTTATGCGGCGGCTGTCAGCGTAAGTCGCAACTTCGCTGTCACACTGGCTGCGCAAACAATAACGTTTGCTCAGCCCGCTGGGATGATGATGGGGACAACGGCTACCTTGGGTGCAAGCGCATCATCGGGCTTGCCCGTCAGTTATACGGCAACACCGTCATCGGTATGTACGGTTTCAGGCGCTACTGTGACTGCTATCGCTGCGGGCATCTGTAGTGTGACGGCTACTCAAGCGGGTAATGGAGCTTATGCTGCCGCCAGTGGAGTATCACAATCATTTACTGTAAGCGCGCAAGCTGCACCGGTTGTTACTTTGAAGCTATTTTTGGCCAGTGGGGGAGCGTTAAATGGTACAAGTGTTGATACGCAGAATAACTCGATCACTGTCGGGCCTGGTGCGAGTATTGTAGGTACGGTGAATTTGACCAGCAGCAATACACGAAGCGCAGGTGATGTCGTACCAGTGATCTATCAGCCCTCATGGGGAACGAGGACGAGTTCTTATGTCACCATCACCAATTCGGTTGGAACAGGCACTCGGTCATTGAGTGCATCCTTGAATCTGGTGGCTCCAACGACACCTGGCTCGTACATTATTTACTTCGCCTCAGGCGCAGAGTTAAACAGCGCGCAAGTGGCCTCATCAACGAACTGGCAGGCAAATGGCGGTCAAGCCAAGTGGAGTGACGGCAACGATATCGTGGATCTTACGCTGTCACAAATTGCAAGCTCAGCCTCTTCCGGTTACATGGTGATTCCGAACTATCTAATACCCTCGGGCAGTAGTTCAGTAGCAGTTGGCTTAACCTATATCAGGGTCATAGTGGCTCAGTTGCAGTGAGTCGCTTCTGTAGTAGCCATGCAAAACTCCCAACAGTGGGCTCGACCGGGTCTCCACGGGTTAAGCTCTAGGCCATCGAGCGAATGCTGGAGGAACACCAGTTGCCTGAGCGTCGAGCGTGCCGTCTTGCGGGGCTGCCCAGGGATTACAAGCATCATCCACCCATCGTTAATGCAGTCACGCAGGCCCCGAAAGCCTAGATGGTAGAGATCGCGCATGAGTCCCCCCGACTTGCCCATCGGCGCATCTAACCTGCTGCGGCCGCAATTCTCGGGAGTCAATCGCGAGCGAACCTTCTACGACTCGACCAGCGCGATCACGGTGCGCAAAAACCGGCTCCAAATTCGATTCGATCCGCGACCACGGCATGCGGGTAACCAGCACAGCCAGCCGGTGGCTAAGGTCAATCGACAACCCTGCCGTTGACCGTCGCTGGATAGAGACTGATCTTGAGTAAGGCCCCCAGTCCTGGGCCTGAGTTATCCACATCGGTGACGTAGAGTGCACCTGAAGAATCAAATGCCAGGCCCCAGGCGCATGTCAACTGCTTGTCTAAATTGATTCTGCTGACTGCCCCGGTCGGGCTGACTTTATAAATATTCTGACAGACCGCTGCGTAGAGATTTCCATAAGCATCAAAGACCACGCCATTGACGCCACTCATGGGAATCGTTGCAAATGTTGAGATAGCCCCCCCCGGAGTGATCTTCAAGATGGTGCTCGTACTTCCTCCATTGTTGCCCCCGACGTAGATGTTCCCGTCTGAACCGGTAACCGCACCAATGTTGTATGCATTGGGGAGATTGGCAAAGACTTGCGCGGCACCACCCCCGGCCGCGACCCGGCGCATAATATTGCTGTATGTTGCAACCACATACATCGTGCCATCGGAAGTAAGTGCGATGCCCTCTGGATTGAAGTGGTTGGTTGAGTAGATGCTCGCGCTTCCCGCCGAATCTATTTTGTAAATACTCCTACCTGAATACGATGACGCAAAGATATTCCCCGTCGAATCCCAAGTCATCATTGATGGATCTTGGACGGACGAAAAATTGGATGAGATGCCGGCGCTGTTTACTTTCACGATACGGTTATTTTTTGCGTCTGCAACATATACATTAGACGCGGCATCCACCAATACACCTTGTGGCCAATTAAACCCTGCGGTTATTCGCGTGACCATGGCCGGAGATGTCGAATTGTCGGTCACATACACACTCCTACCAACATTTGCCGCTGCTGAGTATGTTGCATTGCCAGCCTGGTTCGCTACAACCGTACATGTTCCCGCTGCCAAGGTAGATAACTTGTTCCCGGATACTGTGCACACCGAAGTTGTCGTTGAGGTATAGCTCACAGGCAATCCGGAGGAAGCGCTTGCATTGAGTGTGGCCACGTCGCCAAGCATCATCCCCGCAGGCTGCGCAAACGTGATCGTCTGGTTCTTCTGGCTCACCGCAATGGACCGCGTCACCGAGGCCGCCGCATACGCGCTATTGCCCGCCTGGCTGGCGGTGATCGAGCAGGTTCCCGCGGCCACGAATGTCAAGGTGCTGCCCGACAGCGTGCACACCTGCGGCGTTGAGGCGCTGAAGGACACCGCCAGACCCGAGGAGGCCGTGGCAGACAGGCTCAGCGTGTCACCCACCAACTGCGCGGTCGGCTGGCTGAAGGTGATGGTTTGCGTTTTGGGCTGGGTGACGGGCGCAGAACAGTTGATGGCGATGTTGCTGACAACCGTCTCAGGCAAACCGTTGCCAGCCGTCCCCGCGCCATTGCTGACCACGCAGGTTTGGCCTGGCGCTGGAGTCGCGATGGTGATCTCGTAGGTCGAGTTCACCGGCACCGAAAACGAGAAAACGCCGTTAAAGGCAAGAACCTGCTGGGCAAGGCCGTTGGCCAAGGTGATTCGGCTCCCCGACTGTAGATTCGACAGCGTGCCGCGGACAGCCGTGATCCCCTTGGCTGGGTTATTCACCCAAAAACCCACACCGTGACGCAGGTTCGGCCCGCCGGCGCTGAAGTCGAGGTACTTGCGATCGGCTGTGTACTGGGCAAGTTGCCCTTTGGCATCAAGTGAGGGAGCGTAGAAGTACCAGGCTGAATTGATCGGCTCCCAGGCCCAAAGGCTGATCAGATTTTGAGGAACTTCGCCCGGCGAAGGTGGGGTCGAGCTCAAGCTTTGGTTGAAATTTCCCGGGGTGATATCGTCTCCAATGCTGATCAAGTTCCAGCCGGAGAGCATGGCCGTGGCGCTGTCTGGCCTGAATTGCTCGGCATGGACCAAGGTGGCCGCAGTCACTGCCACACTGAATGCGGTGCTCGCGTTGACCCAGTAGCCTTCGCCCGGCCCAATCGATTGCAGCGGCACATATCCCTTGCTCAGCGCATAGGCCGCGCCGCCATCGGCCTGCTTTGGGGTGTAAAAAGCCCAGGCGGACATGGCCGCGTCCCATTTCCAAATGGAAACAACCTTGTCGGGATCAGAAAACACAGAAGCTGTGCTGATAGGGGTAGCCTGGCCGTTGCCAAGGAGGTTCCAGCCCCGCACAAGCTTGATGTCACTGGGGATCGCTGCAGACTGCGCCATCGCCTGGCTGGCCATCAGGACGTGTAGCGCAAGACTCAGGACACAGAGCAGAAACGATCGACCGCCTAGGGAGAGGGCCCTAAGGGCACCTGCGCAAATCTTGACCATTTTTTTCCTATATTGGAGCCACGCACAGCAAATCTGCGGCATCAAACAACCGGGCACGTGAACTCACCCCACTTGAAACAGGGTTTGTAAGAGAGGGGCTGGACTTTGGTTACTAGAGCTGTGGAAGCCAAGCAGATTATTGCCAAATGTCATTGCTTACTAAAAACCTACACCATTGGAGGGTATGTCTAGGCGCAAAAAACGCCTTCAGACGCTTGCGCGTTCCCGGTTCATTCACAGGGAAAGGGTCCAGAAAATCCTTTGAGTGCAGCGGCTGCTGGAGCGTTCAGGAAAAAACGTACCCCCGATGTGCCAGTGATGCGCGTGTGCAGGAGGATCGGCTCGTAGTCGAACCGGGCTGGTAAGGGCGCCGCATTAAGGCCGATTGACCCAGAATCCCGTAGAAGGCGAGAGCGTTTTGCTACCAAAGGGCAGATACCCCTTGCCCTGGATGTAGGTGTCCAGCGTGTTGTTTCTCTGCAGGCTGGGGGCGTAGAACTGCCAGCCGGCCTGCTCGGCCTCCCAGGCCCACAGGCTGATCAGGTTGTCCGGGATCACCCCCGGCGAGGGCGGTGTCAGGCTCAGCGCCTGGTTGAACCCCGCCGGCGTGGGCTTGTCGCCGGTGGCAATCAGGTTCCAGCCCTTGGGCAGCGCCTTGGCGCCTGTGGCTGTGAACTGCCCGCTGTCCACTGGTTGCAGCCCAGCGGTCTGCGGTGATGCGCTCCAGGCCTTGGCTGCATTGACCCAGAAGCCTTCGCCCGCGTTGATGGTGCTCAGCACCTCATAGCCCTTGCCCTGGG
>JAIXOM010000053.1 GCA_027486755.1 Comamonadaceae bacterium
TAACGGGCGTCTGCGTCAGGAGTGTTTGAACGAACATTGGTTCATGAGCTTGGCCGATGCCAGAACCAAGATTGAAGCCTGGCGCAGGCATTACAACGAGAGTCGGCCCCACAGTGCGCTAGACTGGATGACGCCTTTGGAGTTCGCTCGATGCAGCGGGCCTCGGCCCGCTGCATCGGCTGATAAGGAGCCGGAAAATCCTACTTTCGAACGGTAAGGAATTGGGGTCAGGGTCAGTAGCCGGGAAATCTAACTTCTGAGCGGTACTGATTCGGGGTCAGGGTCACATGGGCACCCTGTCATGCCTGCTTGCCTGACGCGTTCTGGATGAGAGCGCGTTGAGGACGTTGATGGCCCGTCCGCACGAGAATTTCTACCGCGACCTCAAATCCACCGACCCTTGACATGAGTCCAGGAGGCAAATGATGTCTCCTGACAATGCTGCTGCAAAATGGTGTTCAAACAGAAATCGAATTTCGCTTCCTCAAAGCAGCGGCATTTCATGCGACCCTCGCCATAGCGGACTGTCCGTCAGAAATGTTGAGCGACTGCAAGGCCGTATTGTGGACGGGTTCAACACATTACTATTTGTTCGCGATCCTAGCGGGATGATTTTTTGTCCTGTTTTCGGGCTAGGCTCGAAGATGAGGCGGAGTTCTAGGGGGCCACGGGTGGCTCAGCGGCTAGCCAGCCGCGTTTCCCAGTTCCAAGCATCCTTGATGATTGTGGCCAATTCAGCATACTGCGGTTTCCAGCCAAGTTTTTCTTGGGCCAAGCGAGAGTCAGCTACCAAGCTGGCTGGGTCGCCCGCCCGGCGGGGGCCATTGACAATAGGAATTTTGCAGCCGGTGACAATCTCAGCAGTATCGATGACTCCTTGTACAGAAAACCCATTGCCGTTGCCTAAGTTATATGCCTGGCTGTCGGCACCATTCATCAACGACTTTAGTGCTAACCAGTGGGCTGAGCAGAGGTCTTGAATATGAATGTAGTCACGTATGCAGGTGCCATCTGGTGTTTCATAGTCACGACCGAAAACCGAAATATGCCGTCGCCTACCTGATGCTGCTTGCAGAACCAAGGGGATTAAATGCGTTTCGGGGTCATGCCGTTCACCCAGCTGTCCTTCGGGGTCAGCACCCGCTGCATTGAAGTAACGCAGACAAACCGATTTAAACTCATAGGCCCGGTCGTAATCGCCTAGAGCCTGTTCTACCATCAGCTTTGTGCGGCCGTAAGGGTTGATGGGCTGCTGAGGGTGCTGCTCATCAATCGGTGAATACTGTGGCTCGCCAAAGGTGGCAGCGGTCGACGAGAAGATGAACTTTTTGACCCCATGTTGACGCATCGCATCTAAGAGAACCAGCGTGTAGGTGACGTTGTTGCGGTAGTACTTGTCGGGACTTTGAACCGACTCACCCACCTGGATTAACGAAGCAAAGTGCATCACCGCATCAAAACCACGCGATAGAACCGCATTTAAAATCGCACGGTCACCGAAGTTGCCCTGTATAAATTCACCGCATAAAACTGCATCGCGGTGACCGCTGGACAAATCATCCAAGGTTGTAACGCGGCAACCGAGCTGCCCAAGCATCTTGACCATGTGGGACCCAATGTAGCCCGCGCCACCGATAACAAGAATCTTCCAGCTAGAAGCTTTGGGCGTGTCTATTTTTAGCACTTCGCTACCTCAAACATAACTACCCGAACTGGGTACATACGGTTACGACTTGGGGAAAACAAAAGGCTGCCCTATGGTGTCGGCCGGCTAAACGCACCGGTCCGCTCGCCTCGGACAACGCTGGCTGTATCAAGCAGCACTCCGTCCATGAGGTCCATAGTCAGCAAACATCAAAGGTAAACAATGAAGACATAAATGCCCGGTCTTGTCGAGATGGCAATAAATTCGATTCCGAGAATACTAGCTGGAAATCAACACTACTATGTCGTGCGCCAAGTTGGCGATTAGCCAAATGATACCTTGCGATTTGTTTGCAGGGACGGGCTATGCAACACTGACTTCTTGAGAACAAATTTATAATTCAATCGATAATTACTAATAGTCGAAGTCAGTTTCAACTGGAACTAAAACTGTGGTGAATTCACTATCTCGAGGGTTGGGCCTAGGTACATCTCCCCAAACGTGCCGCATTAGCCGTTCATAGTTGCTCAGACGCCGCGCAAGCATGAGTAACTTTGTGTCGAAGGAGACTCCTTCAAACTTACCGGCCTCAAGCGCATTGTCGATCTTCGCAAGTGCATTAATGCAATCTGGTGTATCTGCCCGGCTGCCACAGACGTCGCTGAGCGCTGCCGGCAAATAGAGCGACGTAGTTATTCGTCCGAGTGCGCGCAGCTCGCGTAACCGCATAATCAGCGCCGGTTGAACAGACATTCCGGGTTCGACTTCAACAATAAAGTCCAATTGTGGATGGCGTTCGCGCGCATGTTTTAGCTCCTCGTGTAAGAGTGCTAGCGCTCGAGGGTCGGAATTCTTCACGTCCAACCAAACCCGTCTAAGTTTAGGTCCTGAACTTTCAAGCAGATAACGTAGCGACAAGCCGTTGTCAGCACGAGGCGGGTGATAGGCATGTACCGTGCCGCGAGCCACGTCAATCGATAAGTCGACTTCGACGCATCCAGCTATGTAGCTGCTGGTCATGAACTTGTAAAGGCTGTCGTTGCGATGCACACATAGCCTTTGCTGACTAGCAGTGTCCAGACTACGGTTCAGGCGTGCAAGTTTCATCACGTCGTCACTGCGGTCACGTCTTGATGGGTCAAGTGTGTCTAAGGATACATGGGACTTGCCACGAAATAGCTCTTGGCGTACGAGAGCGTAGCGCGGCATTACCTGTAGCCTCTCGCTGAGTAATGACTGCATTTGCCGACTGGGCAATTGGATCCCCAGCGCATCCAGCAGGGTGTCTGACATCCATCCGATAGAGTAGGGCTTGCCGGCGTTGTTCTGCGCTGCACTCAATTTGTCAGCCATAACCGACTTCGCGGCAGTGTTCGCATAGAGGAAAAGTGGCACCGCCAAGTGCGCCAGACGAGGCAGGGCAGCGTCATGCGACGTGCCGCCAAGAGGGTCTTCACCGTGGTCGGCGAAGTAGAAGAAGACTGTGGGCGCCGCTTGCGCACTCACCATGCCCAGGACCTTACTAATGTTGTCAGACACATAGTGCATAGCGCTGTCATAGCAGTCAACCGAACGACGGTGTTCCTGGGGGTCACGCTTCTGCATTAGTCCAAACAGACCTTCCCAAGGAACGCGTGTCTGGGCGTCATCGAAGTGCATCCAGGCCTGTTTAGGAATGTTGCGGCAGTAGTCGTGGTGGCCTGCATAGCCATGCACCACGAACAGGTTGCGGCCGGCCGCGCGGTCCAGAGATGCCTGTAGCATCGGCAGTAGTTCATGGTCAAAGCGGCGCTCATCCAAGGTGGTATTCGCAACTTCGAAGTTAAGGAACCGCGAGTAGGTCGCAGCCTTCCCGAAGAGCTGCGAGGCGAAGTCCCAGGAGCCAGCGCGGCTCTGGTTGGATAGCCAATGCGTCTGCACGCCCGACTGGTTTAGCAACTCGATGAGGTTGGCGCGTTTCAGATCGCGGTCGGCCACCAATTGGTCACCCATTGGATCGCCCGCAACCGTGAGTGCTCGCATCAGCACCTCGCGGGTGAATGAGTGCACCGACATTACGTCGCGAAAAACTATCAGATCCCTCTCCCAGGGCAACAGCGGTGAATTCGTCTGCCGCGGATAACCCATTAGGCTTTGATGTAACGCGCTGGTTGATTCTCCGATATAGAGTACGACGTTGATTGGAGGGTCGCTGTGCGGAGGCAATAACTTTGCTAGCTGCGTCGCCTCCAGAGAGAATGTCTTGGACGTTGCTATGTCGTCCCACTGGGCTCTAACATACCAGGCCAGGCTGGCGGCTAGAGTCAGCCCGAGCAGGGTGCTTAGAGCCGTACCGAGTAGGCGAAACGAGGGATGCTGACGCATGGTCGGCAGAGCCCCGCTCAGGGCAAGCATGGCCAGTATCGGCAGTAAAGTGAGCGCGATGTCGCGGCCGCGGTAGCCGGGGGTTAGTACGAAGAGCGCCACGAATTCCCGGGCTTCTGTCGAGTTAGCACCCATCAGCTCGCGGAGCGAGTCTACGCCCAGGTTGCCCATGCGGGGCCCGAAGGTAACCGTGACGCACCATGCTGCACTCAGCAGAACCAGTAGGATCGCCCGGCGACGGGTGATTGGACCCAGTGCGTAGATTGCGAAGGTGAATGCCACCAGCGTTGGTACGGCCAACTGGCCCAGCTTGGACAACACGTTCAGCGTCAGGCGGAAGCTGCCCTGGAGCGGCAAGGGTTGAGCCAGTTGTGCCACTAAGGCATCGCGCGCCAGCCAGCAGGCCAACAGCAAAAGCACGATGGCGCCAGACAATCCGGCTAAGCTGTTGAGCACGCTGACGTGCCTTCCTGTTAGGGAGCGGTCCATGGGTCCCGTTTAGCCCGAGGTGCCGCTGCTCGCGGCGCCGGCAACTCCATCAGTGTTTGGGGACTGGGTTGGTCGAGAACAGGTAGCGCACCCGACTGCGAACTTGCCAGGGCAGCAACTGCAGCACTCGCGATCGAATCTCGCCCAACCGCAGTTTGCCCAGTTGGACAGCATCCATGCGCGGCCTGACAAGGCCAGATATATCGACTTGCGCCCGGCGCAGGCGAACCTCTGCTCTCGGGTCGATTAAGCCCTTGATAACTAGGTTCACGAACTCGATATGCCGGCGCTCGCTGGCCATGAACCCGGCATAGCTATCGCTGCGTACTGACCCTGCTAACTCAAACTGCCACGCAGTCTCGCTGTCGTCCAGCACTTGTAACAGCACCTCGCGCCGCCAGACCGCGTAGACCGTGGAGGTGCGATAAAGCTCTCCTGGCTTGATTTCGCGCACATTCGCAAACACCTCGGACCCGTTACCAGCCGGGAGCGGATTCAGTCGCAGGTAGTTTCCCTGGGCTTCCACGAACTGCTTAATCAGATCCATAATTTCGTCAACGCTCGACAATGCCAGCGGCGGAAAGTCGTCAAGCCAGAGCAGCACGTATGCCTTCTTTAACTGTTTCAGGCCGTCGCGTAGTTCGGATGACCAGGTGCCTGGACGCTGTCGGTGCAAGACTTGGAAGCCAGCGATTGTCGGGGCTGCTTCGCCCAGCAGCAGGTGGCAGTCGAACTGAGACGCTAGTCCGAGACGCTTGAGTTGTCCGATCGTTACCATCGCCTCCGGTAGAAAGCGATCTGTAGACGTGACGAGAAGATCACAGGTCGCGATTTTCGGCGTCATTTTGGATCGCTTTGGTCATGTCAGCAGGCCACTCGGCATTAGTACCGCTCCAGGAAGGTGTTAAAGGTTTCGAGGAGCCTGTCGACGTTTGCGTCGGTCTGCAATGGCGATAGACCGATGTAGAACCCGTGACTGTGTATCTTGTCAGCGCCCGGGAACGATCGCGTGCGGAACTCAGGAAACAGCTTAGCCACTGGGTGCCTAGCGACGTTGCCAGTCACGACGGGACGGGTCTCGACGCCACAACTCTCTAGGTAAGCGGTTATCTCGGAACGTGTGAATGGCGCATCCTGGTGCACCATGACTGGTAGGGCCAACCAGGATGGCACGGCCTTGGGCGATACGACCGGCGTGCGCAGCCAAGTGGTCTTGCTTATATGCGCGTTGAAGCGCTCTGCTATAGCTCTGCGGCGTAATCCGAATGCATCGGCCTTTTCCAACTGCCGAATGCCGAAGCCCGCCTGCACTTCTGTCGGACGCACGTTCAAGCCCCAGTTGACGAATGCGTAGCGTGGGTCGATATCCGGATGGCTGCTCAGGTCGTAGCGGCTGGGGTCAACGTTGCGAATCCAGCCGTGGGCGCGCAGCAGCCGTAACTGCTCTGCACCTTCCAGACTGGCTGCAGCGACCATGCCGCCCTCCATGCAGGTAATATGGTGCGAGAAGAAGAAGGAATAGGCCGCCCCGACTCCGAAGTTACCGACCTTCTTGCCATCCCAGGTGGCACCCATCGCCTCGCAGCAGTCTTCAAGGATGTGTAGCTTATGCTGTTTGGCTAGCGCGCCGATGCGATCCATATCGCAAGGGTTGCCCATCAGGTGCACCAGAAATAATGCTTCGGTTTCCGACGTGATGCAGCTCTCGAGGTCATCTAGGTCCACGTTAAGCGTGTCGGGGTCGACGTCGACAAACTTCACCTTCAGGCCGGCCATCATGGCCGCCCAGATCTGGGTAGGCCAGGTTACCACCGGGATGATGATTTCGGCTCCAGGATTGACCATCGGTGCCAAGGGGTTGGTCAACAGCAGGCAGAGCAGAAGGTCCGCAGACGAACCACTGTTCACCATGACTGCGTCGGCGCTGTCCTGCCACTTCGAGAACTGACGTTCGAACTGAAGCGTCTTTTCCGCCATTGATGTGCGGAAGCTGCACATCGAGTCGAGCGCCTCAATGATCTCGTCTGTGCCGTAGGTTGCCAGGCTCAACGGGTACCAGTAGCGGATCGGCTTGGCTTCATTAATGCGGCTTTCGTTCTCAAGCAGGATGTCGATAATGCCGCGCAGCTTTGATGCGTTTCCGATGTTCATGATTTCAATGCTCCAGTTCTCTTGATAGTTTCGTATTCAGCTATGGTCCGGCGTATGCCCTCGCCCAGAGTGACTCTTGGCGTGAAGCCCAGCGCCTGTAGCTTGCTGGTATCTAGGCACTTGCGCAGCATGCCGTCAGGCTTGCTCGGATCCCATCTGACTTCTCCTAGGAACCCGGTGGCCTGCGCAATGAGGTCGGCAAGTTCACGGATGGTGACGTCGGTTCCCAGGCCCACGTTGATGTGGTCCGGTTGGTCGATATGGTCCATGAAGAAAAGGACGGCGCGTGCGGCGTCTTCCGAGTGTAGAAACTCTCGGCGCGCAACGCCTGTTCCCCAAAGTGTGACCGATTCGGCCCCGTTGTCACGGGCATCGACAAACCTCCTCACTAGTGCCGATAGCACGTGGGCACGGCCCAGGTCGAAGTGGTCACCGGTACCGTAAACATTTGACAGCATCGGGCATACGGTCAACAGCCCGTGCTGCTGCCAGTAGTACCGTGCGAGTTTGAGCCCTACTATCTTAGACAGTGCATAGCCCTCGTTGGTCGGCTCCAGCTCCCCGGTCAATAACGCCGACTCCGGAATCAGTCCCGTATGACCTATTGGGTAGATGCAGGACGACCCCAGGAACAGGTTCTTCTCCGTTCCGTATCTGTGGCTTGCCGAAAACAGGTTCAGATTCATCCGGAGATTAACGTCCGTGAATCCGACGGGGTCCTGCATGTTGGCCGCGATGCCACCGACGCGCGCACCCACCATTAACACATAAGCTGGGCGCTCACGCGCGAAATAGCCGTACACGGCGGACTCGTCCGTGAGGTCTAGATCTTGCCGCGCCGGCGCTAGGACGCGGCTGAAGCCGCTTTGCTCCAGTAAAGTTCTCGTCACGCCACCTACCATGCCAGTGGCTCCGGTCAGCAGGATGGTTTTATTGCGGTCGATCATGGCGGGTTCAGAGTCGAATTAGGATGTGTACTTGCATGCTGGGCGTTCGAATCAGCCGGCCCAGCTAGAGGAGACCAGCGCATCAACCGGTGCAGTTCATCAATTCGCGCCTTTCCCGTCCAGAGAGATAAATGCTTCATCGTAGGTTTGACGAGGTGAGTGTCAGGTGCCTCCAGAGTGTCGCTGATCGCTTGGGCAATGGCAGAAACTGCCTGGGCTCTGTTCTGCGGCATGGGCAATAGAACAAGCCCGGCACTCCTGGCGATTATCGAATGTCCGCCACAGTCGAACGCCATGACCGGCATCCTCAACGATAGGGCTTCGACGACAGCATGCGACGTGCCTTCGTCCACACTGCAGTGCAGTAACATGTCCGCAGACTGCAGTCTAGCTAGTGCCTGGCCGTGGGGCAGTGCACCGCAGAAGTGTACCTGTTCTTCTACGCCACGCTGCTTTGCGAGGGCTTCAAGTAAGCCACGGGACGGCCCGTCCCCGATCACATCGATCCGGACACGCGCTCGATCGGACGGCGACAGTGTGCAGAGAGCGTCTATGGCTACATCCACCAGTTTACGTGGGACCAGTTTGCCGAGCATCGCCAGAAGCAGCACGCTGTCCGTAGGCGCGCCAGTTGTGCGTTTCAGCAAGCGTGCATCGCGTGGTTGGACCGTCAACGATGCTATATCCGACCTCAGAAAGGTCTCCGGAAATAGGTAGCCACGGCGCAGGACTCTGGGCATGATTCGACCACGCGGCGGTATCGCCAGCAATAAAGCCGAAGCTGTTAGGTATGAGCCTACCACGCTGGGTAGAAGCATCGACGCCAGACTCAGGACGTTCTTTAGCGACTGCTTCCAGCGAGCTACCGCGCCGTAGGCGTGGTAAAGGCTGCCCGATGGGAAGTTGTAGCCACCAACCGGTCCCCAGATGAGGGGCACGCCACTGGCCCTAGCTAGACACCAGAAGTAGCCTGGTTCGCGGAAGCCGATCATGTTCAACTGATGCAAGGCGATTGGCCTATCAGTACGCATGCTTACGGAGGCTACGCGTATTACTGCCCGCTGGTAAGCCCAGTACGCCGCATAGAAGCGCCAATCGCCTTGGTTCCAACAGCGTGCACGGGTCTTCGGGCCGAGATCGAAGAAGTGGATGGTACAGGCCACGTTCTCCTGGTCGCGGACCCACGCTATAAGGCTTTCTGCAAACTCGGCCTCAGTAAACAGCACCACCCGGTGGTATTTCAGCAGATGACTGAACCAAGCGAATCCCATTCCGGGCTCGGAGCCGCCAGTCACCGAAACGGCATAAGCATTCAGGAAGTAGCAGGGCCGCTGGTCATGGCCAAGCTGGCGCTGCTCGAATACCCGGTGAACGATTTTCATGCGAACCTCGGTCCCGTCACCCTTGCGGCATGCTTAAATTGCCTACGGTCGTGAATCGAAAGAGCGGCGGACACGATCACCAGGAAGAGGCTGTACGGGCTATCGAAAACCGTCTGCGTCATGGCATCAACGCAGCTGCTGAAGTAGAGGATGTGCGTCATCGCCCGGTGCGGACTGTCACGCGTGTGCAGCAACGCCACGATAGCGTCCGCTAAAAGTAGCAAGTAGAACACCAAAGCGAAAACCCCGCCTCTGCCGAGTGCGGAAATATACCCATTATGGGGGTTGCGCCATTCCTCTGGCACGATCGACTCTGAGACCGGTTTGCCCAGCGCTAGCGCTAAAGGGCTCTCCAGAGCGTTGGCAATGACGTGGGACCACATCTCACCACGATGTTCAGTGCTGGAGTAGCGTGGATCATCAGTGCTCGCAGCGACCGAGGTGAAGAATCCCGCCAAGTCACTCACACCGCCCTCGAATCGGTAGGAAAGGTCCTCCCCAAATGCAGCTACGATGAATATCGCAGTCAGGCCAATTCCAAGCAGCTGCAGTGCCTGGCTGGCACGCCGCATCAGGAGCGCGAAGGCCAGGAACAAGCAGACAAACATGCCTCGCTGTGCCTCTACCAGCACCCCCATCAAAGATGCCGCGGTGGACCCCCAGATCAGCCAAGACGGAAGGCCTTGCCGGTGGAATACCGCCATCAGTAGACAAGCTGCAAAGATGAAGTTGTTGTTTGGCCAGAGAGGCTTGTCCAGCAGCGTTAGAGCGTTGAGCAGACCGCTGGCGTATAGAGCAACATAGCTTAGCGGGAACAGCAGTACCGCATATGTCAAGGTCGCGCTGAGCCATTGGATGCTCCGGTGCGTCTGCTGTGAAAGCCAGATCACTAGTAATGCCCAAAAAAAGGGATAGACGAGAATCGGCAGTTCTTGCAACTGAGCCGGCGAGCCATTCATCATCAGGTGTACCGTAGCTTTTATCACGGCTAAAAATAGGCACACACCGCTCAGCAGGCCAAGCGCTGTTGGCAGCACGACTGGAACTCCCTTTCGCCGAGGCAGTAGCATCATTGCGCGAAAAACTACCGAGAACGCTACCATCACCATCACGGCTTCGATCAGGTATATTCCTGGCAATACCTCTATATAGGTAAATTGCTTGCGAATGAATACTACACCAATAATAATGAGGGCTAATATTAGCGTCATAAGGCCATCATATTTTGTGCCAATCGTAGTGAGTGTTTGCTATATTTACTTTATTCCGCAACATGGCAATGATCTTTGGCAGGGTCCGCCTCGGATTGGTCAGCAGCCGGTAAAGCCATTCGAGACGTAGTGAAGAGAAGAGCCTTATGACACCCAGCCGCTCTTGCAGAATGTCATCCAGTACTGCACCGACATTAATGAAAACTGTGTTTTCGGTGCGTGCCGCCAACTCGCCTGCTAGGATATCTTGAAGGGGCGACCGGATAAAAATCAGCACCAGAGCATCGGCGGGAATATTTAACGCCTCACGGCCCGCATAGGTTGCGAGCTCCGCGTCGCACTTGAACATCGGCGGCGTTAGCACCGTGATGGCCCGCCTTAAGTGGCGTGCTAATGCGTCATTGACGGTAAGGTCATGCGGTTGCCTTCCGCCCACCGCCACTAGGGAGTCGTGTGGCTGTTGCAAGGCAGCAGCCATTAAGTCTCGCCCACAAATGCGTTCGCAGGCCAGCTTTTGGGCAGACAGGTGCCAGAATGCTGAAAGGCCGTCCACAACGAAGCCAATTTGACCAGATATAAGGAGTTTGTCATAGGCTCGTTCGTTGACAAGGGCCCGGAGCGTGAATCCGTTTAGGCACGAGTAAATTCGGAACTGGCGGGATTCTAGGGATCGGCGTAGTGCCCCAATTGATGAGAATACGTTAACCGTTAAGGCGTTGTTGACGATGTTTGTTGGACTTGCCATCATGCCAATATCTTAGTTTGAGCTTAGTCTGCCCACTCAGTCAGACCCTACGTCCCACCTCGATGAGGACGATCATCAATCCCTGGACACCAAGCAGCCAGAAGATCTGCGACAGGAGTGGGTAAGGTTCCAGAAGGAGGAGCCCTGCCGAAGCCACACAGAGCGCCAGCGAAGTCAGCAGGACAAGGTGTGGACTATTCTTCTGGCGCAAGAATCTAGCTCTTGTCAGCGTGGTAAGCAAGGACGCTAGGGAGTTCAGGATAACTACTATCACGGCAGCGTAATCGGTTCGCATTGCTGCAATATCGGCGCGTAGCCTTGTAGCGGCAATCGTCAGTAGCCCGAGGCCGAGCAATACGAGTGCCACATGGCGCACCGATGGCAGGATTGCGGTCGCCATAGAAGGCGCTACATGGCCCTGCCCAATGCTCGAGACGAAAAGCCAGACTGCAGTGGTTGGCAGTACGGCTACCAATACCAACGCGACATGCATGCCAGCGCTGCTGTGTCCTGCAAGCAAGCTGGCAGACACATAAATCAAAAGTGCGACTAGCCCCGGAATTGCGCCAAAGGTGGCGGCCTGCTTAGACGACACAGCTCCTGCGACGCTTAGCTGATAGTAGCGCTTTGTGCATAGATAACTGGCCACGGACGTGAAAGACGTAGCAGCCACTATTGCCGCGAATACAGCCCACGAGACTGAGGTGGAGGTTAGTGCCTTCAGCGTCACCCCACAGGTGACCGCTTGCATGACGACGATCATTGTCAGCATCAAGCGGACATATTGGCCCGACTCCCTGCCTGTAGCAGCCCGCACCGCGATAGCCTCGTTCAGCAAGATTTGGAAGGGAACACAGGCCCCGACGGCAAGGAGCACGATAACTAAAATCGGCTCCTGAGTTACACCGAGCCACTGAGCTACTAGGATACTAAATGGATTGGCAATCCATGAAAATAGCAGCGTAATTAAGAATTTCTGTAATAGGGAATGTAGAGGATTCGGCACAGTTATTTAGCTGCCATCCATAAATCTAGGACTATCCATCTGATTGCTCGTAGACCAACTTTCCCACACAAACGGATAGCACCAAGTCTCTGAATGTGTTGCTGTCAACTGCGACCGAATCGTATTACGTTTTTCTTGGTATTGTTCCACAAAATTGTGAAATTGAATCTGTAGGTGCTCAACGCGCCCGATCCATCCCTCATTGATGATGTGGGGTAGTAAATCATACTCTCCCCCTTCGATATTAATTTTCATTAAATCAACTGAATTTAAATTCGTCTGCTTCATGTAGTCAGTGAATGCTGTTACCTGCACAGATATTAATTTATCTTTCACATTTGCTCGGACTAAGCTTGATCCATCGGCATCAGTAGATAGCAAAAATTTACCACTACTAGAAGAGAGTCCAAATGGCAAAACAAATACTTTAGAGTTATTTGCGAATCTTTTGGCACATATTTCTGCAAAAACCGGCATTGGCTCGAAAATGTATACGTGGCAGTTGTATTTTTCTATTATGGCTGCAGCAAAATCGCCGCGATAGCCGCCCAAATCAAAAACTACACTATTTTCTGTCAGGGGATAATCGAGGCGTAAAGTATGGTCTCCATTAATCTTCAGCCAATGGCGCGCCTGTAGTATTTGTTGATCTCGGAGAATATATGCTTTGAATGCATTTATAATTGATTTACTAAAATTTTTCATTGCTTCGCTTTTGAGAAAAATAGACTTGAATTATTCGATATAATCCATAGCCTTGTAGCCATGGCTCTTGATGAGCTCATCGCGCTCTGCCGAATCAAGGTCAGCCTGCACCATCTCGCGCACCAGCTCGGCGAAGCTGGTCTGCGGGGTCCAGCCCAGTTTTGTTTTGGCTTTACTGGCATCACCCAGCAAGGTTTCGACTTCTGTGGGGCGGAAGTAGCGCGGATCGACCGCGACGATGAGTTTGTCACCGCTGGGGCTGGCCCAGTAGCCTTTTTCCTCGACGCCGCTGCCTTGCCAGCGTATCGGCATGCCCAGTTCCTTGGCGGCAGCATCGACAAAGTCGCGCACGCTGTACTGCACGCCAGTGGCAATCACGAAGTCTTCAGGGTGGTCTTGCTGCAGCATCAGCCACTGCATTTCTACATAGTCCCTGGCATGGCCCCAGTCGCGCTTGGCGTCCATATTGCCCAGGTAGAGGCAGTCTTGCAGGCCCAGCTTGATACGTGCCAGCGCGCGGGTGATCTTGCGGGTGACAAAAGTTTCGCCGCGCACCGGGCTTTCGTGGTTGAACAAAATGCCGTTGCAGGCATAAATGCCATAGGCCTCGCGGTAGTTGACCGTGATCCAGTAGGCATAGAGCTTGGCGACCGCATAAGGGCTGCGGGGGTAGAAGGGCGTGGTCTCCTTCTGGGGAATTTCCTGCACCAGGCCATACAGCTCCGAGGTGGAGGCCTGGTAAAAACGGGTCTTTTTCTCAAGACCCAGGATGCGTATGGCCTCCAAGATGCGCAGCGCGCCCAGCCCATCGGAGTTGGCGGTGTACTCTGGCTCTTCAAAGCTCACGGCCACATGGCTTTGCGCCGCCAGGTTGTAGATCTCGTCGGGCTGTACCTGCTGGATGATACGAACAAGGCTGGAACTGTCGGTCAGGTCACCGTGGTGCAGGAAGAAGCGCACGTCTTTTTCGTGCCGGTCGCGGTAGAGGTGGTCGATGCGGTCAGTGTTGAACAAGCTGGTGCGGCGCTTGACACCGTGAACGATGTAGCCTTTGTCCAGCAGCAGCTCAGCCAGGTAAGCGCCATCTTGGCCGGTGACGCCGGTGATCAGAGCGATTTTTCTTGTGTTGGTCATGGTTGATTACCCCGTCATTTCGCCGCAGCGTGTTTGTGCAAAAAATCTTGATAGGCCAGCGCCAGCCCAGTCCTTAAATCGACCTTGGCCTGCCAGCCCAGTGCATTCAAGCGGGTGCTGTCCATCAGCTTTCTGGGTGTCCCGTCGGGTTTGCTGGGGTCGGTCTCGATCTGGCCCTGGTAGCCCACGGTTTGGGCGATGAGTTGGGCGGCCTCAAGTATGGAGACATCGTCCCCATAGCCCACGTTGATGTGACTGAGCATGGGCTGGGTGTGTTGCTCATAAGTGGCTTTGTCGAGGTTCATCAAGTGCACACTGGCGGCCGCCATGTCGTCCACATACAAGAATTCCCGCTTGGGGCTGCCTGTGCCCCATATGGTGACAGCAGCTGCCTGGTTCACCTTGGCTTCATGAAAGCGGCGGATCAGCGCAGGGATGACGTGCGAATTTTCAGGGTGGTAGTTGTCGCCCGGGCCATACAAATTGGTCGGCATGACGCTGCGGTAATCGATGCCGTGGCTGGCGCCGTATTGGCGGTTATAGCTTTCGCACATTTTGATACCGGCGATTTTGGCGATCGCATAGGGTTCATTCGTGGGCTCGAGGGTGCCGGTGAGCAGGGCAGTTTCCTGCATGGGCTGTTCGGCCAGCTTGGGGTAGATGCAGCTTGAGCCCAGAAACAGCAGTTTCTTGACGCCGCTACTGAACGCGGCGTCGATCACATTGGCCTGTACCATCAGGTTCTCGTAGATGAACTCGGCCGGGTAGGTGTTGTTGGCATGAATGCCACCCACCTTGGCCGCGGCGAGGTAGACCTGATCGGGCTTCTCATGCGCAAAGAACTGGCGCACAGCGGCCTGATTGATTAGGTCCAGCTCGGCGTGTGTGCGGGTGACTATTTGGTTCTGCCCTTGCGCAGAAAGGGCTCGCACAATCGCCGAGCCCACCATGCCGCGGTGGCCGGCCACATAGATTTTGGAAGGCGTACTCACTGCTTACTGCGTCCGTAGTTGTCTTCAAACCGCACGATGTCGTCTTCCCCCAGGTAGCTACCGGACTGAACTTCGATGATCTCAAGTGCAATCGTGCCCGGGTTGGCCAGGCGATGCACCCGGCCCAGTGGAATGTAGGTGGACTGGTTTTCCGTCAAGATCAATACCTGATCGCCGCAGGTGATTTCGGCCGTGCCCTTGACCACGATCCAGTGCTCGGCTCGGTGGTGATGCTTTTGCAGGCTCAGGCTGGCTTTGGGTTTGACCTGTATGCGCTTGACCTTGAAGCGCTCGCCTTCGTCCACGCTGTCGTACCAGCCCCAGGGGCGGTGTACCTTGCGGTGCAGGCTGCGCTCCTCGCGCTGGCTGCGGCCGAGTGCTTCGACGATGTGTTTGACGTCCTGGCTGCGCGATTTGTCGGCCACCAGCACCGCATCAGCAGTTTCGATGACCACAAGGTTTTCAACGCCGACCAGGCTGACCAGGCGGCTGCTGGCATGGACCAGGGTGTTGCGGCTGTCGGTTTGGAGCACGTCGCCTTGATGGGCATTGCCGGATTCGTCTTTGGGCAGCACCTGCCAGACTGCGTCCCAGGCGCCCAGGTCGCTCCAGCCCGCATCGAGCGGCACCATCTGTATGGCAAAGCTGCTGCCGGGGCAGCGCTCCATGACGGCGTAGTCCACAGATACGGCGGGTATGGCCAAAAACGCTTCTTTGCCCGGCCGGACAAACTGCGCGTCCGAGCTGCGCACGGCCCACGCGGCTTGTGTGGCGGCCAGAATGTCTGGCCTGAATTGCTCGAGCGCCTTGAGCCATACCGAGGCCTTGAGCACAAACATGCCGGCGTTCCAGTAGTAGCCGCCTTGGTCCAGGTAGGTTTGGGCGGTGGCGGCGTTGGGTTTTTCTACGAAGCGCTGGACATCGTGACATTGGATTGCCGCGTCGCTTCGCTCCTCGCAATGACGGGAAACCTGAATATAGCCGTAGCCGGTTTCCGGGCGGTTGGGGGTGATGCCCAGGATGACGATGCTGCCTTGTGCTGCGGCCGCTATGGCCTGCTGCATGGCCTGGGTGAATGCGGCAGAGTCAGCAATGGTTTGGTCGGCGGGGGTGACTACCAAAATAGGGTCTGCGCCGCCTTCGCAGGCGGCAAGGGCGGCCAGGGTCAGGGCAGGGGCGGTGTTGCGGCCCGCGGGCTCGAGCAGGGCAGAGCCCAGGCCCAAGCCGACTTCGCGCAGTTGCTCTGCAGCTAAAAAGCGGTGGTCTTCGCCGGAGACGATGAGTGGCGGCGCGACCTGAATCTGCGAGCTACCCAGCCCGGCCAGGCGCATCGCCGCTTGCTGAAACAGACTTTCTTTGCCCGCCAAACACAGAAACTGCTTCGGAAAGCCCGTGCGAGACAGCGGCCACAAGCGGGTGCCGGAGCCGCCGCAGAGGATGACGGGTCTAACCTTGATCATGCTTTTTGCTGCTCCGTAGGCTCTGCGGCATCGGCGAAATGGCTGTTTTGGGCGCTATGGGCCTCAGACTTGAGGGCCTCGATTTCCGCCTTTAAAGCCTCATATTCGGCCATTTTGCGCTGCAAGAACCGGTGGGTAATGGCCGCCTTCTCAGCCATGCCGCTGGGCGTGAGGATGTAAACATAGCCAAACTTGTTTTTTGATTGGCTGAAGTTCTGCATCTTCACCAGGCCTTTTTCCATCAGTGCCTTGAGGCAGTAGTTCAGCCCACCTACGCTCACACCCAGCTTCTCGGCCAGCTCGCGCTGGGTGAGGTCGGGGTTGTCTTGCAGGAGGCGCATCACCCGGAAGTTGGTGTCTTCCTGCAGTTGGGCTTGGCGGCTGGACATGGGTTGAGGGCTTTTGCTGACCTGCGGTGCTCGGCTTGCCTTGGGGGGCTTTTATGCAGGCTACCGCAATGCCGTGTCACTCAGAGGAGCGCGGCTAGGGGGTTCTGTACGAAGCTGAACATTCTAGCGCCTCGTCAGTAGCTCTACGTAGGCGTTACAAAAAATAATTGTCGGAATTGATGGGGTTTTTTCGCCTGTTCAGATTTGTGGAGCCACTTCTCTCGGGCAGGGGTGGCAAGAACATCGGAGAATTAGGCTTGTGCTTTAAACCCATATGGATATAATTCAACGATCTCTGATCGCCTGAGGCCACTGCACTGGGTGGGGTCTTCGAAGAAGGATCTCCTGGCCATGCCCAGCGACGTCGTCGACGTCTTCGGCTTTGCGTTGCATATGGCGCAGTCAGGCAAAAAGCATGACCAGGCCAAGCCGCTAAAGGGTTTTGGTGGCGCCAGTGTTTTGGAGGTTGTTGAAGACCACATGGGCGATACATATCGTGCCGTCTACACGGTCAAGATCGCCGATAAAGTCTATGTGTTGCACTGCTTCCAGAAGAAGTCCACCAAAGGCACTGAAACGCCAAAGCACGAGATGGATTTGATCCGAGAACGCTTGAAGGCTGCGCGGGCGCATGCCAAAGGAGTCTGAAATGAACGAGATTGAAAAGGGATCGGCCAATATCTACGAGGACCTTGGTTTGCCCGAAGCTGCCGAGATGCAGGTTAAGGCGACACTGGCCGCCAAAATTGGCGAAATCATCAAACACCGCCACCTTACCCAAACTCAGGCTGCCGAAATCCTAGGGATGCCCCAGCCCAAACTCTCGGGCATGCTGCGCGGCCAGTTTCGGGGGATCAGCGAAGCCAAGATGTTGGAGTGCATGAACCGGCTGGGCCGTGACGTTCAAATTGTGGTGCGCAAGCCATCCCGTTCTCGCACCACTGGGCGCACCAGTGTCGTTTTCGCCTGAGGTCAGCATCTTGCGGAACACCCGGTAGGCATCGTCGCTGCTCTTCGCAGTCAGGCCTCTATGAACGCGCTGTTTGCCACGGAAGCCAAGCGGAAAATGGTGGCTTGACGTGGTGCAACAGTTGCACTAGCATTGGTATGGCGGAGGCTGAACCCATGAGTGATTTTTTCCATCCCAAGCTGCAGGCTGTTGAGGCCTTGGCGCCTTATCGGCTGCGCACGACCTGGACCACGGGCGAGGTGCTGGACGTCAATATCGAGGCAGTGTTGCGTGGCATCCCCGCCCTGACCAGCCTGCTCGATCCACAGGTCTTCAGTAAGGTGCACCTCGCCGAGTGGGGCCATGGCATTGAATGGTTTGATGCGGAGCTGGGCGCGGACAATGTCTATGCTTGGGCTAAGGAGCAAGCCGGTGAAGTGAGCCACCAGATGTTCGACACTTGGATGCATCGCAACGGGCTGTCACTGAATACGGCTGCCGATGCCCTGGGCATCAGTCGCCGCATGGTGAGCTATTACCGAACGGCGCAGAAGGCCATCCCTCGCGCGATCTGGCTGGCCTGTCTTGGCTGGGAAGCAACCCGGCCAAAGCCTAAGACCCTGCCGCGTGCATTGCCAACCGCCAAGGAGTACGCGTTGGCTCACGCGTGATGTGGAAAAGATGGCTAAGAAATATCTCAGTGAAGCTTTTGCTGTCGTTCAGATTCGCAAGATAGTCACGCTACATTCAAGGTGTTGAATGCTTGCATCAGCCGATTCCCAGCAAGTGCGGCCTGGCTGAGTAGCTGATCCCAGTCGTCAGGCGGGTGGCCGCTCTCGAGCATCTTTCGAAAGACGCGGTAGGTGTTGACCTGCCCCCCACCAGCCGTACCAGCATAAAGTTCGTGAAGTCCGTCAACCAGGAGAATGACGGACATGAAGAAGAGCAAATTTACCGATGAGCAGATCATTGGCTTTCTGAGGCAGGCCGAGGCCGGCATCCCGATCAAGGAGGTCTGCCGTAATGGCGGGTTCAGTGACGGGACCTTCTACAAGTGGCGCTCTAAGTTCGGCGGCATGGA
>JAIXOM010000032.1 GCA_027486755.1 Comamonadaceae bacterium
GTATGAGGCCCGGCCCCTGAGCCCCCGGGCGTGCCATCCCTAGGCTCTTTGTGTGACGCCGTCGGACAGGTCGGTCCGAGGCGATGCCAAGGCCGTTTGAGGCCGTACTCGATTGGGGTGCAGTGACCTGCGTGAGAGAGGTATGCCCGCCCGGCTCATGCTGCGAGTACACAGAAATCGCCGGCCGGGCATACCCCTCTCACGCCGAACGCTGCGTTCGTCCTTTGACGATCAACCGCCAGCCCCTATCTATAGCGCGCTCGGGGGCTCAAGCCTCGATCAACTCCCGCGCCAACTGATTGAGCCGCGAACCGCTGTGGCACAGTGACTCGACCACACTGAAATGGTTGAGCCCGGGCAGCGCCTCGCAGACCGGCACGACCTTCTTGCCCCAGGCCTTGCGCATCATCTGCGTCTGACGCAGGAATTCTGCACTCTCGTCTCCGCCGGCCACAGCGTACAGCCTGCCAGCCTGTGGTGCGGGCAGATTGACAGGGCTGGCCCGGCGCACGTCCTTGGGTGTCAAAAGCAGATCGGCAAAAAAGGGCGTCTGCGACAAGGGCTCCAGATCATGCACCCCCGAAATCGACAGGGCCCGCGCAACCAGCCGCTTCGGCAAGGCCGGGTCAAACTGCTGCCACAGGCAGCTGAGCATCATGGCCGACAGATGGCCGCCGGCTGAATGGCCGATCACGGTGATGCGCTTGGGATCGCCGTTGAAAGAAGCTGCGTTGCGCCAGACCCAGGCCAGGGCCTGCACCATCTGCATCGTGATCTGCGGGATGGTCACCGCTGGGCAGAGGGTGTAGCCGGGCACCACCACCGTGGCGCCCATTGCGTGCAGGGCCGGCGCCACAAAGGAGTGGTCGGTCTTGGACAGCGCCCGCCAGTAACCGCCATGAATGAACACCACCACCGGCGCTCCGGCTTTGTCAGCCGGAAAAACATCCAGCCGCTCACGCTCACCCGAACCATAGGGCAGGTCCAGCGAGCAAGCCAACTGGGCGCGGGCTTGGGCCGAGTCGCGCACCCAGCCTTGGGCATGTTGGGGAAAGGCCGGCACGAGTGCGCGGTTGTTGTACATCTGTTCGAGCCAGGCGGGGTCGTGTCGCGGCATGAAAACTCCTTGAATCAGCAGGCCGCGATCTTGGCACAAAGCCGGGGTGAGCTTGGCGCACAGAGCTGATGCTATTTCAGGCCCGTATTCTGTATACAGAGTACACTCCAGCCCGGTATGAGCAGCCTGATCCAACTGGAAACCGCACCCGACCTGGTCGAGAGGGTCTGGCGCGTCCTGCTGGACGCCATCTGCGAAGGCTCGCTGGCGCCGGGCGCGCGCATCATGCAAGAGGACGTGGCGGCGCAGCTGGCTGTCTCGCGCCAGCCGGTGCTGCAGGCGCTGCGCCTGCTCAAAAAAGACGGTTTTGTGCTGGACGCGCCCGGCCGCGGGGTGCTGGTGGCGCCGCTGGACGTGGTGCAGATCGAGCGCATCTACCAGGTGCGATCGACCCTCGATGCACTGGCCGCCCGCCTGGCGGCCGAGCAGCGCTACAAGCTGCCCTCCGAAATCATCCAGCAGGGGCGCGAGGCGCTCAAGAGCGCTCAGATCAAGCCCATGCTCGAAGCCGATGCACGCTTTCATGGCGCCATCTATGAAGCCAGCGGCAACCCCTTGATCGCCCAGAGCGCGCAACTGCACTGGGCCCACATCCGCCGGGCCATGGGCGCGGTGCTGCAGGTCTCGAGCATCCGCGCATCCATCTGGGACGAGCACGAGGCCATTGCCCGCACGATTGCCGCCGGTCAGGCCGAGCGGGCCGAAACACTGATGCGCGAGCATGGCCAAGAGGCAGGGCGCAACCTGGCTCGCCTGCTCTCGCAAGCCCTGGGCAGCGTGCCCGCTTAAAGCAGGCTCACCACCCCACATCCCCCTGGACTTTGAACCACAAGCTTTAAATCACAAGGAGTACACAGCATGCGACTGAGCCCCGAACAACTCGCTCAATTCGACCGCGAGGGCTATCTGTTTTTCCCCGGCCTGTTTTCGGCCGAAGAAACCCGTACTCTGACCGATGCGGTGCCCGAGCTCTACAGCCGCCGCGAAGCCTACAACGTGCGTGAGCGCGGCAGTGATGCGGTGCGCACCAATTTCGCGGCCCATATGTACAGCGAGCCCTTCGCCAGGCTGGCCCGGCACCCGCGCATGATCGAGCCGGTGCAAGACCTGTTCGGCGAAAAGCTCTACATGCACCAGTTCAAGATCAACGGCAAGATGGCTTTTGAAGGCGATGTCTGGCAATGGCACCAGGACTACGGCACCTGGCTCAATGACGACATGATGCCCACCGAGCGCGCCATGAACGTGGCCATCTTCCTGGACGATGTGAATGAATTCAACGGCCCGCTGATGTTCATCCCGGGCAGCCACAAAAAGGGCGTGGTCGATGCCAAACACGACCTGACCACCACCAGCTACCCGCTGTGGACCGTCAGCAATGAGCTCATCACCCAACTGGTCGAGCGCGCCGGCGGCAAGCAAGGGGGCATCGTCAGCCCCACCGGCCCGGCCGGCTCGATGATCTTGTTTCACAGCTGCCTGGTGCATGCCTCCACCAGCAACCTCTCGCCCTGGAACCGGGTCAGCGTCTACCTGAGCCTATGCGCGGTCTCTAACCACATCCGACGCCACAAGCGGCCCGAATACATCGCGCACCGCGACTTCACGCCCATAGACTGCCTGCCCGACGACTGCCTGCGCCAGCCCTACCCTGTCGATCTGCCCTGGAAAAACGGCATGCCCGGCAGCGCCCTGGTCACTTCTACCGAGCCGATTGCCGACACCAAGAAGGCCGCCTGATGAACCTCTACGCCAAACTCCAGCAACGCGCCGCCGCTGGCAAGCCGGTGCGCATCGTCTTGATCGGTGCCGGCAAATTCGGCTCCATGTACCTGGCCCAGGTGCCTCGCACGCCCGGGGTGCATCTGGTGGCCATCGCCGACCTCTCGCCCGAGACAGCGCGCGCCAACCTGGCCCGGGTGGGCTGGAAGAGCGAACAAATACAGGCGGCCAGCATGGACGAGGCGCTGCGCACTGGGCAAACCTGGATCACCGAGGACTGGCAGGCCATCGTCAGCCATCCGCAGATCGATGTGGTGGTCGAATGCACCGGCAACCCAATTGCGGCAGTGGCGCACTGCCTCAAGGCTTTCGATCATGGCAAGCATGTGGTCAACGTGACGGTGGAGGCCGATGCCTTTTGCGGCCCCCTGCTGGCGCGCAAGGCCGAGCAGGCCGGCGTGGTTTATTCCATGGCCTTTGGCGACCAGCCGGCCCTGATCTGCGACCTGGTCGACTGGGCCCGTACCTGCGGCTTTCCGGTGGTGGCTGCCGGCCGCGGTCACAAATGGCTGCCGCATTTTTGCGAGTCCACGCCTGAAACGGTTTGGGGCCACTATGGCTTGAGCCCCGAGCAGGCGGCGCGCGGCGGCCTGAACCCCAAGATGTTCAACAGCTTTCTTGACGGCTCCAAGCCCTCGATCGAATCGACGGCAGTCTCCAACGCCACCGGCTTGGCCGTGCCCAGCGGCGGCCTGCTCTACCCGCCAGCCAGCGTCGAAGACATCCCCTTCGTCACCCGCCCGCGCAGCGAAGGCGGCGTGCTCGAGCGCAAGGGCATGGTCGAGGTGATTTCATCGCTGGAGGCCGACGGCCGCAAGATCCCCTATGACATCCGCATGGGCGTATGGGTCACAGTGGAAGCCGAGACCGACTACATCAAAAACTGCTTCGAGGAATACAACGCCCACACCGACCCGAGCGGCCGCTACTTCACGCTCTACAAGCGCTGGCATCTGATCGGCCTGGAAGTCGGCGTCTCGGTGGCCAGCGTGGCCCTGCGCCACGAGCCCACCGGCGTGGCCACAGGCTGGAATGCCGACGTGGTGGCTACTGCCAAGCGCGACCTGCAGCCCGGCGACATGCTCGACGGCGAAGGCGGTTACACCGTCTGGGGCAAGCTGCTGCCGGCCCAGACCTCGGCCCAGATGGGCGGCCTGCCCCTGGGGCTGGCGCATCAGGTCAAGGTGCTACGGCCGGTCAAAAAAGGCCAGAGCCTGAGTTGGGCCGATGTGGCCATGGACACCGGAACCGACGCCTACAAGGTCCGCCGCGAGATGGAATCCATGTTCGCCCCGCCGCTGGCCAAAGTGGCCTGAGGCAGGGCTCAGGAATGGCTGCGGGAATGGGTGCGGGAATGGTTGTGTGAGCTGCGCCCTCGCAGCGATGAGGCGGCCTTTCATCGGCCTTGCCGACGAAGGACTTAGACTCTGCCCTTTCTTATTCAAAGGGAGCCAGCGACGTGCGCATTGCCAGCTATCAATATCAAGGACAAGTTCAGGTCGGTCAGGTATCGCCCGACGGCCAGTCAGTGACAGCGTTTGCGATCGATGCCAGCCTGGCCGAGCGGGGTGCGCTGGCCCTGATCGAGCACCAGGACTGGCGCAAGGTCGCTGTGCAAGCGCAGTCTGTGCCGCTGAGCCAGGTGAAACTCCAGGCCCCCATCCCAAAGCCGCGCCGCAATGTATTTTGTGTCGGCCGCAACTACCACGAGCATGCCAAGGAGTTGCGCGACTCGGTGTTCAAGAACAACAGCGCCAATGTGGCCACCTGGCCCATCGTGTTCACCAAAGTGCCTGAATGCGTGGTCGGGCCGCACGACGATGTGCAGTTGCCGCATGGCATCAGTGAGCAGATCGACTACGAGTCGGAACTGGCGGTGGTCATCGGCACCGGCGGCAAGAACATCCGCAAGGAAGACGCGCTGGCCCACATCTTTGGCTACACCATCGTCAACGACGTCACCGCCCGCGATGTGCAGATGCGCCACCAGCAGTGGGACATGGGCAAGTCCTTTGATACCTTCTGCCCCATGGGCCCCTGGATCGTGACGGCTGACCAGCTCGACGGTACCAACACCCGTGTGCGGGGCTGGGTCAACGGGCAGCTGCGGCAGGACGGTCGCACGGCCGACCTGATCTTTGACATAGCCACCCTGATCGAGACCTGCTCGCGCGGCATCACCCTCTACCCCGGCGATGTGATCGCCACCGGCACACCGGCCGGCGTGGGCATGGGCTTGAACCCGCCGCAATACCTGCAGCCCGGTGATGTGGTGCGGGTGGAGATCGACGGCATCGGCGCCATCGAAAACCGCTTCGTCTAAAGCCGCTCGGCGCGGCCTTAGCGCTTGAGCACGAAGCTGGCGAGCATCTGCTCGCTTTGCTTTTGCAGCTGCTCCTGCATCTGGCCGAACAGGGTCTTGGACTGCTCCACATAAGAGCCCATCACCCCCTGCATCAGGGGCGACTGGCTCTTGATGAACTGCGCCCACAAATCCGGGTTCAGGCCCTTGGACTGCTCGCTGAGCTTGGCCTGCAGCTCCATGAAGGTCTGGATGTTCTTCTCCAGGTAGCTACCCATCACGCCCTGCATCGCATGGCCGTAAAAACGGATGATGTTTGACAGCAGATCTTCGGTGAACATGGGCGCGCCGCCGGCCTCTTCTTCAAGAATGATCTGCAAGAGGATGCTGCGCGTGAGGTCTTCCTGGGTCTTCGCATCCTTGACCACGAAGGGCGTGCGCGTCATCACCAACTGCTTGACGTCAGCCAGGGTGATGTAGGCCGAACTGTCGGTGTCATAGAGGCGCCGGTTCGGGTACTTCTTGATGGTTCGCGCAGCAGCGGATGGCTCGGTCTGAGCCGGCGCCGGGTCAACGGGATCAGCCGGAGGGGGCTTGGGCTTGACGCGACTGGCTGCGGCCTTGCGCGGCGCAGCTTCAGGGCTGCCGGCCTTGGCTGAGGACCGGCCCGCCGCATCTGCGCTGCGAGCCTCTAGGGGCTTGGACTGCTTGCTGGACAAGGGACTCCTTCCGAACGGGACGCTCGCCTGTCTGTGTCGGCGAGCTCAACCCATTCTAGGTAGCCCTAGAGGGGCCGGGCAGCCGTGGTTTACCCTGCCAACCAAGCCAAGGCAAGTCCCCGGGCCGCAAGCTCAGCGGGCAGGACGCACGGGCTTGCGCGCAGGCGCACGCATCGCGCCGCCGGGAGGCCGCGCGAAGTCGGGGCGTGGCGCAAAGCCTTCATGGCGACCTTCATGTCGGCCCTCATGACGGCCTTCATGGCGCGGATCAAAACCGCGGTCACGCCGCACAGCGCCTGGCGCTGGCATGGCAGAGCGGTCACGTGGCGCGAACTGACGGTCACCCTGGCGGGGGTCACCTTGTCGCGGGTCGAACTGCCGTGGCTCAAACTGCCGTGGCTCAGAGCGGCGCGGCGCCCGGTCCGAGGGGGCGCCGCCCCAGCCGCTGCCTACGCCCGGGCCCGGGCGAAAGCCATTGCCCCGGGCTGGCGGCCGACCACCTGCGCCGCGCGGACGCTGCTCAAAAGAAGAAGGAAAGCGCTGCTGCGGCTCCAGACCTGCAATCACCGCAGGCTTGAAGTGCTGCTTGGTGTAATGCTCGATGTCAGAAATACGCCGACGGTCGCGGAACTCGGCCAGGGTGATGGCCGCGCCACTGCGCCCGGCCCGGCCGGTACGACCGATACGGTGCACATAGTCCTCGGCCTTCATTGGCAGGCCGAAGTTGATGACGTGGGTAATGGTCGGCACGTCCAGGCCGCGCGCGGCCACATCGGTGGCCACCAGAATCTGTACCCGGCCCTCGCGGAAAGCGCCCAGACGCCGGTTGCGCAAGCCCTGGCTAAGTGCGCCGTGCAAGGCCACGGCATGAAAGCCGTCCTGCACCAGTTCGTTGGCCAGGCTGTCGCATTCAATCTGGGTCGAGGCAAACACCACCACCTGGTCGATGCTGGCATCGCGCAGCCAGTGGTCAAGCAACTTGCGCTTGTGCTGCAAGTTGTCGGCCCAGTGCAGGGTCTGGGTGATCGACAAATGCTTGTCCTGCGGCGAATCGATCTCGATGCGCTGGGGCTCACGCATCACCCGTGTGGCCAATTGCATGATGCGCGGCGCAAAGGTGGCGCTGAACATCATGGTCTGCTGGCGCTGGCCGGTCAGCTGATGGATCTCGGCCAAGTCGTCGGCAAAGCCCAGATCGAGCATGCGGTCGGCCTCGTCGACCACCAGGAAACTCACCTGGTCCAGCTTGATCTGCATGCTGCGCTGCAGGTCCAGCAGGCGGCCAGGGGTGGCCACCACCAGATTGGCGTTTTGCAGCTTGGCAATCTGCAACTGGTAGGGCATGCCGCCGACCACATTGGCGATGCGCAGGCCACGGCAGTGCCGTACCAGATCGATGGCATCGGCACAGACCTGCTGGGCCAACTCGCGCGTGGGGCACAGAATCAGCGCGCCCGGGGTGGCCGGCTTAAAGTGGCGGGGGTTGGTGGGGTCCTTGCGCTTGGGCCGCTTGGGCGCAGCCTCACCGCGCGCCTGCGCCTCAGCGCTCAGGCGGGCCCACTCGGCCGCCTCGCGCTCAGTCTGCTCACGCTGCTGCTGCAGCAGGGTGTGCAGCACGGGCAGCAAAAAAGCCGCTGTCTTGCCGCTGCCGGTCTGGCTCGAAACCATCAGGTCGGTAAAACCGCCGCTCTGGCCCAGACCCTGCATGGCCTTGGGGATGGTGGCTGTCTGCACCGAGGTGGGCTGGGTAAACCCGAGGTCTGCCACTGCCTGGAGGAGTTCGGGGGCTAGGCCGATGGCGCTAAATCCGTTGGGCTGCGCGCTAGGCCGCGGGCTGGCCTCTGCAGCCAAACCTTCATCAATCTCAGGGGAAGTGTCAATAACAGGCGCGACGTCATCGCGCGCTTTAAAAGCGTCGTTCATGTCAGATCTCACAGTGTGTCCAGGCCGCGCGGGATGTGCGACACAAGACTCAAAACCTGCGCGCTACGCAGGCCTCGTTTGTGGTTAAAAAAACATCAACCATCAAACGATACGGTGACCCTGACGGGTCATCTCGGCCACCTGAGGCGGCCTGGGGTGTGAGGCGGATGTAGAAGCCACTCAGAAATCAGAGCCTCTAAGTGGAGGGCAGATTATGTCACAACCCGACCTTCCGTAACACTGACCTCGGCGGGCCACTTTACAAAGACACTTCTACACTGAATCGATAGAATATTGGCATACATTGAATCAAATCGAAACATACTTAAATTGACACCCCTTGGCAGATTCGACGGCATGATTGCGGTCGCTTTCAGTGCACTGGCTTTTTTCCTGCTCTGTGAGGTCAATGACCTTCTCTTCCAGCATCTGGCTTACTCGCCAGGAGTCAGTTGGGTGTTCCTGCCCAGCGGCCTGAGACTGCTGCTGGTTCTCATCCTGGCAGGGCCCGGCGCCATCGGCGTGGTGCTGGGCAGCCTGCTTGCCGGCTTGAGCAGATCGCAGGAGCCGGAGCTAGCGCTGGCGGCGGCATTGATCTCCGGGCTCTCGCCCTGGCTGGCGCGCTGGGTTTGCCTGCGGACCATGCGTATCAAGAGCGATCTGAACGAGCTCAGTGCCCTGCGACTGCTGCAAATGGCCCTTGTGTTCTCAGTGTTCAGCGCAGTGATGCATCAGGCGCTGTATGCGGGAGTAGGCCTGAGTACGAACTTCCTAGAAGGCGCGGCCGTCATGGCCGTCGGCGACCTGCTGGGCACCTTGGTGGTGCTCTATCTGGTCAAGCTGGCGCTGCGGCGCTGGCGGTAAGCCAATCGATGAATTGGCGATCAGCTCTGGGCTCATTCCCCGGTAAATCCAGTCGAAGGGGCGAGCCGGCGCGGCCGGCACCATGAGGCAGTACCAACTGGCCGGATTCCGGACCAGGAAAGGGCTGATACCCTCAGGGCTCTGACTATCATCCGAGCCATGTCCGCCCAACCCCACATCCTCATCGTCGGTGCCGGCCCGGTCGGCCTGACCCTGGCCTATGCCCTGGTTCAAAGCGGCGTCGCCGTCACCGTACTCGAGGCCGAGGCCGCTGTCTCGCGCCAACTGCGCGCCTCGACCTTCCACCCGCCCACGCTCGATATGCTCGACGCCTGGGGCATCACTGCAGAGCTGATCGCTCAAGGCCGCATCACGCCCACCTGGCAGATCCGCCTGCACGAAACCGGTGAGCATGTGAACTTTGACCTGTCGGTGCTCAAGGACGACACCGCCCACCCCTACCGCCTGCAGTGCGAGCAGGCAGTGCTCAGCGATGCGCTCGAGGCACGCCTGAAGCGCGAACCCTCTGCACGCATCTGGCGCGGCGCCCGTGTGGTCGATGTCGGTCAGCATGCCGGCGGCGCCTGGGTCGAGGTACAGCCACCTGGCGGCGGGCCGACCGAGCGCATCGAGGCTGCCTATGTGGTGGGCTGCGACGGCGCGCACAGCCTGGTGCGCAAAGCCATAGGCTCGGACTTCGAAGGCGGCACATACCCCGACACCACGATGTTGGTGACCACGCATTTCGACTTTGGCGCCCTCTGGCCCAATCTGGCTGGCGTCAACTACATCTGGCAGGACGAGGGCACCTACAGCCTGCTGCACCTGCCCAAAGTCTGGCGCGTCAGCCTACACCCCCTGGCCGACCGGCCGCTAGAGGAGGAGGCGCAGCCCGAGCGCATCATCGGCCGGTTGCACAAGCTTTTTGGCGCCGAGCACCGCTTTGAGTTGCAGGAAATTCGGCCCTACCGGGTCCACAAGCGCCTGGCCTCGCGCTGGCGCGCCGGCCGCCTCTTCATCGCAGGCGATGCAGCCCACCTGAACAATCCCAAGGGCGGTATGGGCATGAACGGCGGCATTCACGATGCGATCTGCCTGAGCCAGACTTTGGTGCGCGCGCTCAACAGCGCACCCGGCAGCGCGCCCGATGCCGTGCTCGATGCCTATGAACGACAGCGGCTGCCGGTGGTGCGTGACGACATCATTGGCCAGGCCGACCGCAACCATGCCCGCATGCAGCTGCGCTCGCTGGACGAAAGGCGTACCTCGCTGGCGCAGCTGCAGGCCCTGATCGACGACCGCGACCGCCTGCGCAAGCACCTGCGCAACACCTCAATGCTCGACGGGCTGGAGCGCGCCCGCCAGTTGGCCCAGGCCTGAATGCCATGAGCTTGGTCTACGCCCTGGGCAGCCAGGCCGCCGAACAAGGCGTCCTCGCCGTCAGCCGCAACGACATCGACGCGGTGCTGCTCCTGGGCACCAGCACCCCCACCCTGACCGCCTGGCCGAAATTGGCGCAATGGCCTAATCGCCAGATCGATCGGAGCATCAAACGGCGCATGACCCGATACCGCGCACAATTCGCTCCAAAGCGCAGGCGCGTTAACTATTCTTAACTACACGAAGCCGCTCTTCAGGGAGAACCCGCTGTTGCGGCCTGGCCCCAGCCCCTAAAGTCAACCCCCGTCCTTCAGCAGTCGGCTGGGATGCTGTTTGTCTTTTTTATATGCAACTGATCTGGCTATCCGGGCCCACCGGCAAGATGGTGAGCCTGTCCATCACCACCCGCACCGTGCTCATGGCCAGCGCCGCGCTGGCCGCCTTGCTGGTGGTCATCGGCATCGCTTTGCATTTTGTCGGGCTGCGCATCGCGGTGGCCTATTCGCCCTCGGTGGCGCAGCAAATCGGCGGCGTGACCAGTGTGCTGGAGCAAGAGCGCATCGAAGAGGCCTATCGCCAAGAGCTGGGCCAACTGCGGCAGCGTCTGGGTCAGCTGGTGCAAAGGGTCGGCGAGCTTGAGGCCATCAAGACCCAGCTCAGTGAGCTGATCGGCATCCGAAGCGCGGCGCCGACCAAAGAAAAGTCCTCCTGGTTCGGCCGTGGTGGTCCGCTGCATCCGCTGAACCTGCCCAGCACCTTGCTGCCCGGCCTGTCCACACAGACACCAGCGCTGGCCAAGGAGCTGGCCCTGGCATCACAGGAATGGCAGGCGCTCGATCGCGCCTGGAGCCAGTTGCACCAGCAATGGCAAGCAGAAGGCCAGCGGCTGCTCCAGTTGCCGGTGGGCCTGCCCTTGCTGGGCGAGTTTCAGGTCTCCAGCGGCTATGGGGTACGCATAGATCCTCTGCGCGGCGTTCCCAGCATGCACGAGGGCATGGATTTCGTCGCACCGCCAGGCACAGCGGTTCTGGCCACCGCGCCCGGCGTGGTCACCCGCTCCGAATGGGTTGGCGACTACGGCCAGATGGTAGAAGTGGCGCATGGCGAGCACTACAAGACCCGCTACGCCCACCTCAGGCTGCGTCAAGTCGAGGTGGGCCAGACGGTCGCCCGAGGGCAGGCGCTGGGGGAACTGGGCAATACCGGCCGCTCTACCGGTCCGCATCTGCACTATGAAATCGAATACATGGGTCGCGCCCTCGACCCCACCAAGGCCTTAAGTCCTCTGGCCTGGCGCTAATCCCCACCCCGCCTAAAGGAAAGCACATGTTCAATCGTCGCAACAGCAGCAGCATGCCGCTGGCACAAAGCACGGAGCGCATTGAAACCCTGATCGGGGCCAACACCGAGATCCATGGTGAGCTGCGTTTGAGCGAAAGCGCACGCATCGACGGCCGGGTGGTGGGCAATATCACTGCCTCACCCGATGTACAGGCCACAGTGGTGATCAGCGCCGATGGCGAGGTGCAGGGTGACATCAGCGCCCACCGAGTCTTGGTCGCGGGCAAGGTGGCCGGCCAGATCCACGCGCGCGAGCGGGTTGAGCTGCAGACCAAATGCCTGGTACAGGGCGACATCAAATACGGCTCGATCGCGGTCGAGCATGGGGCCCGGGTCATGGGCCTCCTGCTACAGGTTGATGAGTCGGGCGAAGAGTCGCCAAGTCAGCGCGACCTGCAAGAGGCCTTGCGCCGCGCCCAGGCGTCTTGAGCGGGCCCCCTCAAGCGGGCACTTGAAGCAAGCGTCCTAGCCAGGCCTCATATACAGGCCTCATGTGCAGGCCTTGAAAAGCAGCGCCGACTACTCCCTCAAGACTCAGCCATCACCTGGCTGGCCTGCTGCACCGCCTTGACGATGTTGTGATAACCGGTGCAGCGGCACAAATTGCCCTCAAGCTGCTCGCGGATTTGGGTGGCGCTGGGCTTGGGATTGTTCTTGAGCAGGTCCAGCGTGCTCATCACCATGCCTGGGGTGCAATAGCCGCACTGCAGTCCGTGCTGGTCGCGAAAGGCCTGCTGCACCGGATGCAGCTTGCCATCGGGCCCGGCTACCGACTCTATGGTGGACACCTGGGCCCCCTCGGCCTGCAAGGCCAGCACATTGCAGCTCTTGATGGCACGGCCATTGAGGTGCACGGTACAGGCCCCGCACTGTGCGGTATCGCAGCCCACATGGGTGCCGGTCAGGCGGCAGGACTCGCGCAGGTACTGCACCAGCAAGGTCCGCTCGGGCACCTCGTGGGAGACCGGCTGGCCGTTGACCGTCATTGAAATCTTGCGTGTCATGTGAATCTGACGCCCTACTGCGCCAGCTCCTTGGTCTGCACTTCGCGCTGAAACACGTCCAAGCATTGCGCCTTGGCCGCCATGAACTCAGCCGAGGTCAGGGTTTTGGGAAAGCGTGGACGAGGCGCATTGAAAGCCACCACATCGGCCACCCGCGTCGGGCGCCGGGTGAGCATGAGCACTTCGTCGGCGAGATACACCGCCTCTTCTAGATCGTGCGAGACCACGATCATGGTGGTGCCAGTGCTGGCAAAAATCGCCTGTAACTTGTCGCGCATGAACAGCGTCATCTCGTAATCCAGGGCCGAGAACGGCTCGTCGAGGAACAAGACCTCCGGGTGCGGCGCCAGCGCCCGCATGATGGAAATCAATTGCTGCTGCCCACCCGAGAGCTCATACGGATAACGATTGAGGTCGAAGCGGACGTCAAACGATGCGATCAGCTCTTGCGTGCGAGCCTCGCAATCGGCCGGGCTCTGGCCGGCCAACTGCAGCGGGTATTTGATGTTGTCGATCGAACGCTTCCAGGGAAACAGCGCATCGCGGTAATTCTGGAACACATAGCCAATCACCGTCTCCGACAGGCGCTTGCCGTCAAACAGCACCTCGCCAGCGTCGACCGGGATCAGCCCGGAAATCATGTTGATCAGGGTCGACTTGCCGCAGCCGTTGGGGCCAAAAATCGAGGTGATCTTGCTGCGCGGAAAGTCCAGGTTAAAGCCAGAATAGAGCGGCTGCCCACCAAAGGCTTTGGACAAACCACGCACCGTGATGTGGGTATCGGCAGCCGCAACCGGGCTGCCTGGTGATGACGGCAAGGCGCTCATTTGCCGCCCCAGTGCACAAAGTGGCGTTCAACCAGAATGAAGATCAGGTTCATGGTGTAGCCCAGAACGCCAGCGGTAAAAATCGCGGCGTACATCTCGGGCATGTTGAAAATCATCTGCGCATTGATCACGCGCTGACCCAGCCCATCGGTCGAGCCGATGAACATCTCGGCCACGATCACAATGACCAGTGCAAAGGAAACCCCTGAGCGCATGCCGATGAAGGTTTGCGGCAGCGACTCCAGCAGCGTCACCCCCACCAGCACACGGGTTCGCGAAGCCCCCATGACCATGGCAGCCGCCTGCCTGACCTTGCGGGCGTTCATCACGCCGTAGGCGGTGTTGAACAAAATCAGCAAGCCCGCACCAAAGGCGGCCACAGCCACCTTGGTGCTCTCGCCCACGCCCAGGATCACCAGGAAGAGCGGAAACAAGGCCGAAGCCGGAGTCGAGCGGAAGAAATCGATCACGAATTCGAGCGAGCGATACACCCGCACCGACGAGCCCAGCACCAGCCCCAGCGGCACACAGATCAGCGTGGCAATCAGGAAGGCCAGCAAGGTCCGCACGACGGTGACCCGCAGGTCGGCCATCAGATTGCCTTTGACAAAGCCGGTCCAAATTGCCTGCGCCGAGTCCTGCGGAGACGGCAGCAGGACCGGGTCGATCAGCTTGAGCTGAGCGACCAGCCACCAGAGAAACACAAATCCGATGGCCCCGAAGGCCGGCGAAATGGTCCTGAGCAAACTCCGAGCTTCCATGCCTGAGACTTCAGTAAGACTTCAGCATAGTCTTGACGTCAATCTTCTGCTTGACCAGACCAAAGGCAGTGCCTTGATCGACCAGGTTCTGGAAGTCGGCGATCTCATCAGGCCTGAGGTCTTTGACCATGTTGTAGTAGGACAGCGGCACGGTCGGCGCCAGGGCAGCCGATGTGTTCATGTGCTTGACCAGCAACTCACGCGCCTTGGGGTCGTTGTTGCCATCGCGCAGAGCGCGGGCCCAGGCCCTGGCCAGACGCTCAGCCACCTGTGGACGTTCGTCCATGAACTTGTTGCTCATCACGCCGCCAGCCAGCACCGCGCAGGCGTTATCACGACCGAGCATGTAGGTGGCGATCAGGCCGCTTTCGAGTTTGCGCGCCGCGCCCTGGGCCACCATGATGCTCACAATCGGCTCAACGGTGTAGGCCGCATCGAACTGATTGGACTGCATCGCGCCCACGTGCACGCTCAGCTGCTGCTCTTGCATCTGGTAGTCCTTTTCGTCCAGACCCACCGCTTTGAGCACGCCCTTGGCGACAAACAAATTGCCGGGACCAGGGGCCGACATGATGCGCTTGCCCTTGAGTTCCTTGAGCGACTTGATCGGGCTGTTGACCGGCACCACATAGGCCTCGACCTCATACTTCTTATTCTGGCAATTGAGCGAGAAGTACTTCAGGGTGTTGGGGCGCAAGGCGTTGATGTTGGCGCCTTCCAGGGACAGCAGATTCGATGCGGTGTCCAGATCCCCTTTGACCAGACCCTGCACGATCAGCGGGTGGGTGGCCAGCGGAATGCCTTCAACGTCCAGATTCTCGGCCGCAAAGTAGCCGCGCTCCTTGGCAATGAAATAAGGCATGGCCGACGAAGAGATGAACAGGCCCATCTTGACCTTGTCGGGAGCCTGTGCCTGGGCACCAATGGTCGTACCCAGCATCAGCAGGCCGACCGTCAACAACTTCTTGAAGCTTTGCATAACACCCTCTTGGTTAAGTGAAAAACGAGACACGCCGAAAGGCTGCGAAAGACGTCACTTGAGCTCGAGCAACCTGCTGCTTTGCGCTGCCATCGCAAGTCGTTCTCACGCAAACTCATCATTCCATGGCAAACTTATATCACGAAGTAAACGACTCCGTCGTCCGGTCTACCCCTGTAACAAACCCTTTTCAGGAACCTCAGATGCATCCAGAAGGCATAGGCCAGTCCGTGCTCCGACGCGAAGACCCCCGGCTGCTCGAAGGCCGGGGCCAGTATGTGGCCGATCTGTTTTTGGAGGGCATGCTGCACTGTGCCTTCGTGCGCTCGCCGCATGCCCATGCACGCATACGCTCGGTGAGCACCACAGCGGCCACGCAAGCGCCCGGCTGCGTGGCGGTGCTGACCGGTCTGGACATGAAGGCCGATGCGGTAGGCAAGATGACGCCGCTGTGGCTGATTCCCGGGGCCGACAACACCCGCTTGATCGAGCCGCCGCGTTGGTCCATGGCCCAGGACCGGGTGCGCCATGTCGGCGAGATCGTCGCCGTGGTGATCGCGCAGAGCCTGCATGAGGCGATGGACGCAGCGGAGTTGGTCGAGGTCGACTACGAGGCCCTGCCCTGCGTGGTCGACGTGGCTCAGGCCGCCAGTGCTGATGCACCGCAGCTCCATGATGAAGCGCCGAACAACCGCGCACTGCGCTTTCACCGGGGCTCCAAGCCGCCGGTCGATGCAGCTTTTGAGCGCGCCGCGCACAAGATCTCGGTCAATCTGGTCAACCACCGCATCATCTGCGCCGCACTCGAACCGCGCGCGGTGGTCACGCAGCCTTCGCCCTCACGCGGGCTGGACGGCCACGCCCTGACCCTGTGGTCGGCCACCCAGGTACCGCACCATATCCGCAAGCTGGTGTCCGAACAGCTGAGCATCACTGAGAGCTCGATCCGGGTGATCGCGCCCGACGTCGGTGGCGGCTTTGGCACCAAGGGCAAGCTCTATCCGGAAGAAACCATCCTGGCCTGGGCCAGCCTCAAACTGGCCAAACCGCTCAAATGGGTATCGACCCGCAGCGAGGCCTTTGTCAGCGATTACCACGCACGCGACCACAGCACCCATGCGGAAATGGCGCTGGACGCGCAAGGCCACATATTGGCGGTGCGGGTCAAGACGCATGCAGCCCTGGGCGCTTATGTCTCCACCGTGGGCGCGGCGGTGCCGACCACGGTTTACACCGCGGTGATGTCGGGCCCCTACAAGATCCCGGCGATCTTTGCCGAGGTCCATGCGATGTTCACCAACACCGTGCCCACCGACGCCTACCGCGGCGCCGGACGGCCCGAAGCCTGTTTTGTGCTGGAGCGCCTGATCGAAGAGGCAGCAGTGCAAACCGGCATGGACCGCTTTGAGCTGCGCCGCAAGAACTTCATCGGCAAGCAGGACATGCCCTACAGCACGCCGCTGGGGCCCACCTACGACAGCGGCGACTTCATACGCCTGTTCGAGCAGGCCTTGAAGCTGGCCGACCATGCCGGCTTTGCCGAAAGGCGGCGGGCGTCTGAGCAAAGCGGCAAGCTGCGCGGTTTTGGCATTTGCTACTTTGTGGAAAGCTCAGGCGTGGCGCCCTCGCGCTACGCCGGCACCTTTGGCGCGCGCGCCGGCTTTTTTGATTCGGCCGATCTGCGGGTGGCCGCCGACGGCAGCATCGTCATCATGTGCGGTACGCACAGCCACGGCCAGGCCCATGCCACCACCTTCCCGCAGTTGCTCGCCTCCACCCTGGGCGTGCCGCTGGCCAGCATCGAGCTGGTCGAGGGCGATACCGGCCGGGTGCCCTATGGCACCGGCACCTTCGGCTCGCGCTCGATGGTGATCGCGGGCTCAGCCATCCTCAAGGCCGCCGAAAAAATCCTGGCCAAGGCCAAGACCATTGCGGCCCACCTGCTCAGCGCCGAAAGCGTCGAGCACAAGGTCACCGGCGGCGTGTGCGCCTTTGTCGCGCCCGACGGCCGCCAGCTCGGCTGGCCCGAGGTGGCCCGCGCTGCCACCTATGGCCATACCCTGCCGGTCGGTATGGAGCCGGTGCTGCACGAAACCGCCTTCTTTGACCCCAGCAACCTGACCTGGTCCAACGGCGCCCAAGCTTGCGAGGTCGAGATCGATCCGGCCACCGGCGTCACCCAGGTGCTGTCCTACATTGCGGTCGACGATGTCGGCGTCGTCATCAACCCCATGGTGGTCGAGGGCCAGGCCCATGGCGGTATTGCCCAAGGCATAGGCCAAGCGCTGTTCGAGGCCGCCAGCTATGACCCTGCGACCGGCCAATTGCTGACCGGCTCTTTCATGGACTACGCCATGCCCCGGGCCGACCTGCTGCCCGACTTCATCACCGCCACCGACGAAACCCAGCCCTGCACCCACAACCCCTCGGGCGTCAAAGGCTGCGGCGAGTCGGGCACCATAGGCGCGCCAGCGGCCGTCACCAGCGCGATGATGGACGCGCTCGGCTCGGTGGGCGTGCGCGGCGTCGACATGCCCTTTACCCCGATGAAGGTCTGGGAGGCGCTGCGCGCTGCGCCCCTGCCCCTGCCCAGCGAGAAAGTCAGCCCATGAGCAACAGCACCACACCGCAACCGAGCAGCGATGCGCAAGCGGTCGAGCAGCACATGCGCCAGCTGTGCACTTGGGCCAGCGGCCTCAAGCTCAGCGACATCCCCACGCCCGCCCTGCTCAAGGCGGCGCTGGTGCTAGGCGACAACATCGCAGCCATCATCTCAGCGGCCGACGAGCCCGAGGTCAAGGCCTACCATGAGCGGCTGATGGCCGAGGGCAGCGGCGGCCCCGCGACCCTGCTGCGCCAGGGCGGGCCCGGCCTGTCCCTGCTCAATGCCGCGCTGGGCAATGGCCTGGCATCCACCTGGAACGAGCTCGACGACGGCTACACCCGCACCGCCGTGCACCCGGGCGCCCTGAGCCAGCCCCTGATCCTGGCCGCCGGCCAGGCCAAGAACCACAGCTTCGAAGAGGTGATGCTGGCCACCGTGGTCGCCTACGAAGTGGGAACCCGCTTTGCCCGCGCCTGGCCCGGCACGCTGCCGCGCATTCACCCGCATGGCGCCTACAACGCGGTCTGCGCCGCGGCGGGCATGGCCAGCCTCAAGCGCTTTCAGCCCGAGACCTTCCTGTCGGCGCTGACGGCCGCCGCCACCATGGTCTCGCCCGGCCCCTACAGCTACCCCATCCAGGGCGCCTTGATCCGCAATGCCTGGCCGGCAGCCGGCGCCTGGCTCGGTGCCTTTGCCTGCGACATGGCCGAACTGGGCATAGGCGGCATGCCCGATGGCCCGCGCGATGTATTCCAGATCATCCTGGGCGCGCCCATCACCCTGGCTGGCGAATTGACAGCCGGCCTGGGCAGCGAATGGACGGTGGCCGACGGCTACCACAAGCTCTATGGCGCCTGCCACCATTCGCACGCCGCGATGGAAGCGCTCGAAGCCATCTTGCAAGAGCGCCCGCAATTGCGCGGCGGCGACGCGGTCAAGCGCCTGACGGTGTACTGCTCCAAGATGGCGATGAACTTCAACAACAGCCTGCCCAAAACCACGCTGGCGGCCAAGTTCTCCATTCCCCATGCCATGGCCGCCACCTTGGTCCACGGCGCCGACGAGCCTGAAAACTTCTTCGACGCCAGCCTGTCGGACGAACGCATCAGCGCGCTGCGCCCGCGCATAGAACTGGCTGAGCTGCCGGACATCAAGCCCTGGCCCTATGACCGGCCGGCCAAGGTCAGCCTGGAACTCGAGGACGGCAGCCGCATTGAGCAGCTGTGCGAGGCGGCCCTGGGCAGCCCGGCGCGTCCGCTGGACACCGAGCCGGTGCTGGCCAAGATCGCCCAGCTCTCGCAATCGCGCGCGCCTGGCCTGCACGATGCAGTCGTACAACTGCGCGAACACCTGGCCCAGGGCCAGCTTGCGCGCCTGAATTTCCGGCAGTGGATGGCCAGCTTTTACCGCTGAGCAGAGCGAGTGAGCGGGCCGGCGCAGCTTTGCCGCTTTGCCGCTTTGCGCAAGCCTGAAGTCACCTAAGCGCGAGCCGGGCTTAAGCCTGGGCCCTCAGGGATGGCATCATTGCTCCATGAGCACACCCCTCTGGACCCCTTCCGCGCAGCGCATCCTAGGCAGCCGCCTGACCCACTACAGGCAGTGGCTTAACGCTGAGTACCGCCTGCAGCTTGACGACTACGCCGCGCTGTGGCGCTGGTCGGTCGATCACCTGGATGATTTCTGGATCTCGGTCTGGCGCTACTTCGATGTGCAGGCCAGCCAGCCCTATACCGAGGTGCTGTCGCAGCGAACCATGCCGGCCAGCGGCTGGTTCCCGGGTGCGCGGCTGAACTATGCGCAGCAGGCCCTGCGCTGGCATATGGACGAGGGCGATCGGCCGGCCATGTTGGCGCGCTCGCAAACCCGGCCCGAGCAGGTGATCACCTGGAATGAGCTGCGCGCCCAAGTCGGCGCGGTGGCTGCGGCCATGAAGCGCATGGGCATACAGCCCGGCGACTGCGTGGCCGCCTATCTGCCCAACGTGCCCGAAGCCGCGGTGGCCCTGCTGGCCTGCGCCAGCATCGGTGCGGTCTGGTCCAGCTGCTCGCCCGATATGGGCACACCCAGCGTGGTCGACCGCTTTGGCCAAATCAAGCCCAAGCTGCTGCTGGTGGTCGACGGCTACCGCTATGGCGACAAGGCGGTCGAGCGCGCCGAGGCGGCCGAGCAACTGCGCCTGGCCCTGCCCAGCGCCAAGCACATCATCAGCCTGGACTATCTGCACCCCGGACAGGTGCTGCCCCATACCCAGCCCTGGTCGACCTTGCTGGCCGAGCCCGCTGCGCCGGTGTTCGAGCCCGTGGGCTTTGAGCACCCGCTGTGGGTGGTGTACTCCTCCGGCACCACCGGCATGCCCAAGCCGCTGGTGCACGGGCAAGGCGGCATCCTGCTCGAACATCTCAAGGCCCTGGGCCTGCACCTGGGCCTGGGCCCCGAGGACCGCTACAGCTGGTTTTCCACCACTGGCTGGGTGATGTGGAACATCTGCGTGGGCGGCTTGCTGGTGGGCTCGACGATTGCCATTTACGACGGCAACCCCGGCCACCCCGACTTGGGCGAACTCTGGCGCATGTCACACGAGCTCGAACTCACTGCCCTGGGCGCCGGCGCGGCCTTCTTTGGCAACTGCATGAAGGCCAGCACACAGCTGCAGCAGTGGGGCAATTTGAAGCTGCGCTGGATAGGCTCGACCGGCTCGCCGCTGTCGCCCGAGGCGCACGACTGGCTGGCCGAGCAGATCGGGCCGGAGGTGATGATCGCCTCGATCAGCGGCGGTACCGATGTGGCTGGCTTCTTCGTTGGTCCCAATGAAAACCAGCCCCTGCATTCGGGCCGCATCCAGTGCCCGGCCCTGGGCGTGGCCGCCTGCGCCTATGACGACGCCGGCCGCACGGTGGTCGATCAGGTGGGCGAGCTGGTCATCACTGCGCCCATGCCCTCGATGCCGCTGTACTTCTGGGGCGAGCCCGACGGCCGGCGCTACCACGAGAGCTACTTCGATGTGTACCCAGGCGTCTGGCGTCACGGCGACTGGATCGAATTCAACGAAGCCGGCGAGTCGGTGATCTACGGCCGCTCAGACACCACCATCAACCGCCACGGCGTGCGCATGGGTACCGCTGAAATCTACCGCGCGGTCGAGGTCATGCCCGAGGTGCTCGACAGCCTGGTGGTCGACCTGGAATACCTGGGCCGTGAATCTTTCATGCCCCTGTTCGTGGTGCTGACCCCGGGCTGCACGCTCGATGCTGCCTTGATGAACCGCATCAATGCCAGCATCCGGCAAGCCTGCTCACCGCGCCATGTGCCCAATGTGATCATGGCCGCGCCAGAAATTCCGCGCACGCTCTCAGGAAAGAAAATGGAACTGCCGGTACGCAAGCTGCTCATGGGCGCCCAGCCTGAAAAGGTCGCCAACCCCGATGCCATGAGCAACCCGCACAGTCTGCAGTTCTATGTGGACTACGCGCAGCAGCGGCAGGGCTAAGGCCGCATCGCTGCGAGGGCGCAGCTCCCACAAAAACAGCGCAGCCTCAGCTTGGGTGTGGGAGCCGCGCCCTCGCGGCGATGCGGCGCCTGATCGACCGTCCATCGCGCCGAGGCGGCGCTCCCACCTTTGACTGTCACCGGCGCAATAGCCGCAATATCAGCCACACCAACAGCCCCGGCAAACCGCAAGCCACCGCCAGCGCCAACGATGCGCCATCGAGCGGCTGCAAGCGCAGAGCCTGGGCCAGCAGCGGCCAGTAGATGGCCAGGGCCACCGCCGCCAGCGCCGAGCCGGCCACGACCAGCGCCGTCCAATTGAAATCGGACCGGGTGCCGGCCGGATGGCCAGTGACCATCGCTGCCGCCTTATGCGCCGGCCCCAGCGCCGGGCGGCGAGACTTGCTGATCCAGATCAGCGCGGCATTGCCCACCACAAAAGCCATCAAGACCATGGAGCGGGTACGCTCATGCGACGGATCGTCAAGCCAAGAGACTCCAAAAGAGTTCCCCAAAAAGGCAGCCCAAGCGGCGCTCGTCGAAGCCCAATAGGCCAGGCCAGCACCCGCGAGCATCAACAGCCCCTGCCCGGTGGCCTCCAGCATCGCGCCGGCGCCAAACAGGGGCGCCCGGGTATCGCGGGGCGCACGGTCCATCACATCGGCATCCTCAGGCTCGCTCTCGAAGGCGAGCGAACAGGCCGGATCGACGATCAGCTCGATCAGGGCGATGTGCAGGGGCAGCAACACCGGTGGTAGCGCCAGCAGCACCGGCAGCACCGCGATGCCCGCGATCGGAATATGGATCGCAAAGATATAGCCCATGGACTTGCGCAGATTGCCGAAGATGCGCCGGCCCACACGAATGCCGCGCACGATGGAGGCGAAGTTGTCATCGACCAGCACCATGCTGGCCGCCTCGCGCGCCACATCGGTGCCGCGCTCGCCCATGGCCACGCCCACATGGGCAGCGCGCAGGGCCGGCGCATCGTTGACGCCGTCGCCGGTCATGGTGACGATCTCGCCGCTGCGCAGCAGGGCCTGCACGATGCGCAGCTTCTGCTGCGGTGCGATGCGGGCACACACCGAGGTCTTGCGCAGCCGCTCGTCCAGTGCCGCATCACTCAGCGCATCGAGCTCATCACCGCAGAGCACCGGGACCACCGGCAAGCCGGCCTGGCGGGCGATCGCCTGCGCAGTGGCGGGGTGATCGCCGGTGATCATGATCACCCGGATGCCGGCACGCTGGCACTGCGCCATCGCCTCAGGTACCTCGGGCCGGAGCGGATCGGCCAGGCCAATCAGGCCCAGCCATTCAAATTCGAAGGCATGTGCCGACTCCGGCCATTGGGTGTCCGGGTGGCGCCCCTGAGCGACGGCCAGCACCCGCAGGCCTTCGGCAGCCATGGCCTCGACCGCCTCATGCCACTGGGCACGCTGGGCCGCAGTAAAGTGGCACAGGTCCATGACCGCCTCGGGCGCGCCTTTGGCCGAAATCACATGGCCCTGCCCGTCGCTGGCCCGCCAAACATGCGACATCGCCCTGAGCTGCGGACTCAAGGGATAGGTCTGCACCAGCTCCCAGTCATGTACGCGTCCAGTGCCTTCCAGCAGCCCCCGCCCCAATTGGTGAAAAGCCATCTCCATCGGGTCAAAAGGCTGGGGGGCACTGGCCAGGATCGCATGTTCAGCCAGCCTTTGAAAGGCCTCGTCCTCGGTGCCCAGCCACACCCCATCGGCTGGGCAACGCAGCAGCTGAGGATGGGCGCCATCACCCACTGCCAGAGCCTGCACCGCCATCCGATTTTGGGTGATGGTGCCGGTCTTGTCGGCGCACAACACGGTGGTCGCGCCCAGAGTCTCAATGGCGTTGATGCGCCGCGTCAGCACGCCCTGGCGGGCCAGGCGATGCGCGCCCAGCGCCGGAAAAATCACCAGCACCACCGGGTATTCCTCAGGCAGCATGGCCATGGCCGCTGCGATGCCTACCAGCAGGGCTGGCAGCCACTGTCCGCTGCGTGAACCCTCGATGAGCACCATGGCCGTGCACAGCAGGAGCGCCAGCGCCGCCAGCACGCGCACCAGGCGAGCGGTCTGCAACTGCAGCGGCGTGGCCTGTTGGTCCAGGCTTTGCAGCGAGCGCCCGATCTGGCCAACCTGGGTGCGCGGCCCGGTCGCCAGCACCTCCATCAGGCCCCGGCCCGAGACCACATAGGTACCGGCAAACACGCTGGCAGACTGAGGTGCATCCACAGACTTTTCCACCGGCAGCGACTCGCCGGTCAACAGCGACTCATCGACTTGCAAATGATCGGCCTGCATCAAACGGCCATCAGCGGCCACCCGCCGGCCTTCGGAGAGCACCAGCAGGTCGCCCCGCACGATATCGCGCGCCGGGCGCTCGATGCTCACCCCGCCACGCATCACCTGCACCCGGTGCTCGCTCAGCCGGCGCAAGGCCTCAATCGATCGATCGGCCCGCCCCTCCTGGACCACGGTCAGCCCCAGCACCGCCAGCACGAAAAGGGCCAGCGTCAGGCCTTCGCCCAAATCGCCCAAGGCCAGATAGATGAGCACCGCCGCGAGCAAGAGTGCAAACATGGGCTCGGCCAGCAAGCCCAGCATGCGCCGCGCCAGCGAGCGCTTGCGGCTGGGCTCGATTTCATTGGGCCCATCAGTGACCAGCCTGAGTTCGGCCTCCTGCTGGCTCAGGCCGGCGGTTTGAGCTTGCGTGGGGATGGGCATCTCCGACCTTTGTAGCGGCGGCACCAGGCAATGCCCAGGAGTGGGCGTGCTCAGCGGCTGTCAGACGGGGGCGATAGTGACGGCTCCCAGCGCCCTGGCAGATCAGCTATGGCCAGAGATCACCGGCCTGTTGTACAGCCGGCAGTTGCTGCAGCAGGTCCGGCAATGCCAATTGAACCGTATCCCAAACAACGTCGAGGTTAATGTCAAAGTAGCCATGGGCAATTCGATTTCGCATACCTCGCATGGATCGCCAGGGCACCTGCGGATGTGCCTGCGCAAACTCGGCGTATTCATGCATTACCTTGCTGACGGCCTCGCCGATCACCACCAAGCTCATGATGACAGCCTGCTGAGTGCGCTTGTCCTCAAGGAAGTCCTCCTTGGCCAGCCCTTCTACAAAGATACAGGCGTCAAAAGCAGCCTGACGCATATGACCGAGGTAGTCGGCAAGACGGTTCACGCTCAGACGGGCAGTGCCTGCTCAAGTACCTGGGACCGAAACTTGGGGGATAAATCGCCGGGCGTTAGCAAATCAACGCGGACGCCGAACAAGGCCTCCAGTTCAGCATGCAGTCCCCCCAAATCAAACAGCGTGGTGCCAGGCAGGGGATCGACCAAAAGGTCAATGTCGCTATCCTCCCGATCAGTACCCAGTCGCACCGATCCAAAAACTCGCAGATTGGCTGCACGAAAACGGCGGACTGCCGCAAGAGCGGCGGTTCGATTTTTCTCCAATATCAGCGAGGGGCGCATGGACGACTTTTGGGCGGTAGCTGCCGCTGATGGTAGGGAATCAAAAGTGAAAACTCAAGAACTATTTTTGAGCCTGGCGACGACTTTAGACGCCCCGAATGTGCGGCAGCGGTAGCAAGGTGCAAGGAGGCCGTAGGACGCCCCCTGAAAGGACGAGCAAGAAAGCCAGCGCGCCCCGCAAGCGTCCAAGCGGGTGCGTAGCGCTTTTCACCGAAATGGTGGAGCTCAAAAAACCAGGCCTGCAGACCAGTTTTCCTGTAGGCCCCCGCCTGGTCTTTATCATCCAGGGCATGGCCCCGCCTAAACGCTCCGTCGGCGGCCGACAAGGAGACAAGACATGAGCATTTACGACCAGCAACTGGACACCAACCCCGCCAACCACACCGCGCTCTCGCCGGTGAGCTTTGTCGAGCGCAGCGCCGAGGTGTTCGGCGACCTGCCCGCGGTCATCCATGGCCAGCGCCGCTACACCTGGGCGCAGACCCGCGAGCGCTCGGCGCGCTTGGCCGCCGCCTTGCAGGCGCTGGGCCTAGGCCGAGGCGATACCGTCAGCGTGATGCTGCCCAACACCCCTGAGATGATCGAGCTGCACTACGCGGTGCCGGCCCTGGGCGCGGTGCTCAACGCGCTCAACACCCGGCTCGACGCCGCCTTGATTGCCTGGCAGATGAACCACTGCGAGGCCAAGGTGCTGGTCACCGACCGCGAGTTTTCTCCGGTGATGGCCAAAGCCCTGGCCCTGCTCCAGTCTGAGCATGGCCGCAGCCTGACGGTGATCGATGTCTGCGACAGCCAATACGAAGGCCCGGGCGAGCGCCTGGGCACGCAGGAGTACGAGGCCTGGCTGGCCGCCCACCATCCCGTGGCCCGGCTCGAAGGCCCGCAAAACGAGTGGGACGCGATCGCGGTCAGCTACACCAGCGGCACCACCGGCGACCCCAAGGGCGTGGTCACCCATCACCGCGGCGCTTACCTCAACGCGGTGTCCAACGCGGTCACCTGGAACATGCCGCACTTTCCCACCTATCTGTGGACCTTGCCGCTGTTTCACTGCAACGGCTGGTGCTTTCCGTGGACGGTGGCCATGCTCGGCGGCACCCAAGTCTGCCTGCGCAAGGTCGATGCGCCCTCCATCCTGGGCGCGATGCGCGAGCACCGCATTGACCACTACTGCGCCGCGCCCATCGTGCACAGCCTGATCTACAACGCCCCCGAGGACATGCGCGCCGGCATCGACCAGCAGGTGCGCGGCCTGGTGGCCGGCGCTGCGCCACCGGCGGCCATGATTGAAGGCATGGCCAAGATCGGCTTTGCCATCACCCACGTCTACGGCCTGACCGAGGTCTACGGCCCGGCCGCCGTGGCGGTGCAGCGCAAGGCCTGGGCAGAACAAAGCCTCTCAGAGCAGACCCGGCTCAACGGCCGCCAAGGGGTGCGCTACGCGCTGCAAGAGGGCATGACAGTGATGGACCCGCAGACCCTGCAAGAGCTGCCGGCCGACGGCCAGACCATGGGCGAGATCATGTTTCGGGGCAACATCGTGATGAAGGGCTACCTGAAGAACCCCGAGGCCACCCGCAAGGCCTTTGAAGGCGGCTGGTTTCACACCGGCGACCTGGCGGTGATGGAGAGCGATCGCTACGTCAAGATCAAGGACCGCAGCAAAGACATCATCATCTCTGGCGGTGAGAACATCAGCTCGCTGGAAGTCGAAGACGCGCTCTACCGTCACCCGGCGGTGCTGGCCTGCGCGGTGGTGGCCAAGCCCGACGCCAAGTGGGGCGAAACCCCGCTGGCCTATGTCGAACTCAAGCCCGGCGGCGAGGTCAGCGCACAAGAACTGATCGCCCATTGCAAAGCCCTGCTGGCCGGCTACAAAGTGCCGCGCGACATCCGCTTTGAAGACATCCCCAAGACCTCGACCGGCAAGATTCAAAAGTTCCAGTTGCGCGAGCGCGCCCGCTCCAGCAGCGCCATTGAATAAGGAGCAGGCCATGAGCACCGCCCCCCTGCTGCTGCGCCATGACGACGGCCGCGGCCTGTGCACCCTGACCCTCAACCGACCCGAGGCTTTCAATGCGCTGAGCGAAGAGCTGCTTGCTGCGCTGCAAGCCGAGCTCGACAAGCTGGCGCAGGAGCCTGACTTAAGGGCGGTGGTCATTGGTGCGGCCGGCAAGGCGTTTTGCGCCGGCCATGACCTCAAGCAAATGCGCGCCGAGCCCAGCCTGGCCTACTACCAGAGCCTGTTTGCGCAGTGCGGCCGCATGATGATGAGCCTGCAAAAGCTAGCGGTACCGGTGATCGCCAAGGTACAAGGCGTGGCGACGGCCGCCGGCTGCCAGCTGGTGGCGCAGTGCGACCTGGCGGTGGCCGCCCGCGGCGCCCGCTTTGCGGTCAGCGGCGTCAACCTCGGCCTGTTTTGTTCCACCCCCAGCGTAGCGCTCTCGCGCAACCTGCCGCGCAAAGCCGCTTTTGAGATGCTGGCCACCGGCGACTTCATCAGCGCAGACCATGCCCAGAGCCTGGGCCTGATCAACCGGGTGGCCGAGCCCGAGGAACTTGATGCAGCGGTGCAGACCCTGGTCGAGCGCATCCTGAGCAAACCCCGCCTGGCCCTGGCCATGGGCAAGCAACTGTTCTACCGCCAACTCGAAACCGGCATGAGCGCCGCCTACGACGACGCCGCCCAGACCATGGCCTGCAACATGATGGACGCCACCGCCCTGGAAGGCGTGCAGGCCTTCATCGACAAGCGCACGCCCAACTGGTGAGAGGCCGGCCGCGGAGGTGGATCGGATTCATTCATGGACGTGACGCCTTCGGAGCGATGAGATTTTCTTGCCCCCTCTCTTCGGCGCGACGGGGTTTTCTTGCTCCCTCCCGCTCTGGGGGAGGGCTGGGGTGGGGGCATGGGCCTGCAAAAACATGCGGCTGCCTTTTAGACAGCCGCTGCCCCCACCCTAAGCCTCCCCCAGAGGGGGAGGGAATGAATGTGAGGGCGCAGCACCCACATCGCTCCATCAAAGCCGCAGAAAGTCAGCTCAGCGCCTGCTGCACAATCTCGCGCATGAGCGCCCAGCCCTCCCCCTACGCCGCCCTCTTCCATCCTCTTGACCTGGGCAGCGGCCTGGTGCTGCCCAACCGGGTGGTGCTTGCGCCCTGCACACGCAATCGGGCCACGGCGGACCTCGGCCCCTCTGAGGGGGCGGCCGACTATTACGCGGCGCGGGCCGAGGCCGGACTGCTGATCACCGAGGCGGTGCTGGTCACCCGCCAGGCGCAGGGCTATCTGGACACACCGGGCCTGTTTGCAGACAGCCATGTGCCGGGCTGGGCCCGGGTCTGCGATGCGGTGCACGCGCGCGGCGGGCGGATCTTTGCGCAGCTGTGGCACACAGGGCGCATCGCCCACAGCCACTGGGCTAGGGTGCAGCCTGTGGCGCCCTCGGCGGTGCTCGACCCGATCTTGCGCCGGCAGGCGGGCGGAGTGGAGCTTTACAACGAAATGCCAAGGGCGCTGGAGGCCAGCGAAATGGCGGGCGTGATCGATCTGTTTGCGCAGGCCGCTAGTCGGGCGCGGGCGGCCGGCTTTGATGGGGTGGAAATCCACGGTGCCAACGGCTATTTGATCGAGCAGTTCTTGCGCCAGCACACCAACCGGCGCGACGACGCATGGGGCGGCAGCCTGCAAGGCCGGCTGCGCTTTGCGCTGGCGGTGGTGCAGGCCTGCCTGAATGAATGGGGGCCGCACCGGGTGGGGCTCAGGCTTTCTCCCTTCCCTGACTTCGGCGAAATGCGCTGGACCGCCGGTGACAACGAAACCTACATCGCGCTGCTGCAGGCCCTGAGCAGCCTGCCGCTGGCCTATGTACACACCGGCATCACGCAGGACCTGCCCCGCGCAGAAATTGACGGCACGCCCAGCCAATTCCTGCGCCGCCACTGGCCGGGCGTGCTGATAGGCAACGGCGGCCACAACCCTCAAACGGGGCAGGCTCATCTGTCGGCCCGCGACTTTGATCTCATCTCGTTTGGCCGCCTCTTCATCGCCAACCCCGACCTGGTGGCCCGCCTGCAACAGGGGCAGCCACTGCGCGACTACCACCACGATCTGGTCAAGGAATTTAGGTGATGCAGGAGCTGCCCAGCCAGAGCGGGACTATCGGCCGCCATTTCTGCCAGATCGGTGGTCGCTGGCTGCACTACCGCCGCATGGGTCAGGGGCCGGCGGTGCTGCTCATGCACCAGACGCCCCAGTCCTCGCAAACCATGGAGCCGCTGATGCGGCTGCTCGCCCCCTATTGCACCGCCATTGCGGTCGATACACCCGGCTTTGGCCAGTCGGAGCCCCTGCCGCAGGCACACTGGAGCTTGAGCGCGCTGGCCGACCTCATGGCGCAATTTCTCGATGCCCTGGGCATAGCTCAGGTGTCGGCCTGCGGCCAGCACACCGGCGCTGCGATTGCTGCCGAGCTGGCCCGCCGCCACCCCCAGCGGGTGCGGGCTCTGGCCCTGGACGGCCTGCCTCTGTTCAATACTGAGGAGCAAAGCAGCATCTTGCCGCACCAGCTCTACCGCTTCGTCCCTCAGCCCGACGGCACCCACCTGATGTGGGCCTGGTCGCGCTTTCGCGACGGCTGGATGTTCTTTCCCTGGTCGCAGCGTGATCTGGCGCACCGCCGGCAGCTGGACTTCCCCGAGCCCGCGCTGATCCACAGCTGGCAGATCATGGAACTGCTGCGCTCGCGCGAAAGCCATCTGCATATTTACCCTGGCGTGTTCGACTGGGACGGTACGCAAGCCCTGCGCGAGATCCACCAGCCCTGCTGGGTGGGCACGCCCGCCGACGACCAACTCGCGCCCCACCTGCAGCGGCTGCCTGCTGGCCTGCACTCTGTGCAGGTCCACACCCTGCCTGCGGGAGCGCGCAGCCAGGTGCTGCAGGCGCAGGCACGCTGGATGATCGCGCACCTGCCTGGCAGCAGCGCTGCGCCGGAGCCACAAGACGCGCCGTCTTGGGCGCAGGGCGGCACAGGCGAAAGACGCGCCTACGTGAACGGCCTGCTGGTGCAAAGCTGGCAGCTCGATCAGGCCGGTCCGGCCACTGTACTGCTGCACAGCGCCGGCGGCTCGGGTGCCGGCGAGCGCACCCGGCTCGGCCCGATCACCGGGCCGTTGATCACCATCGACTTGAGCGGCCACGGCGATTCACCCGGCGAGGTATTGCCCTGCGATGAGGCGGCGCAGCAAGCACATGCGGCCCTGCAAAGCCTGGGTCTGAGCCGCTTCACCTTGCGCGGACGCGGCTACGGTGCCGCCGTGGCGGCGCACTGGGCGCTGCATGCAGCCAAGGTCCAGGCCGGCCAGCCGCAGAGCCTGCAGCTTGAAGAGGTGCTGGTCTGCGATCCAGAGACTCGACAGCGCTGGCGCAGCGCCTACGCCCAGCCCATCGTGCCGGCCTGGGACGGCAGCCACCTGATCGCGCTGTGGCACAGCCTGCGCGACCGCGAGCTCTTCCACCCCTGGTTCGAGCGGCAGCGCGCCAACATCCGCAGCGCCGAGCCCCATCTGGACGCTGAAGGCCTGACCCAATCGGTCTTTGCTGCCTTGCAATGCGCCGACTGGGTACAGGCCCACGAACACTGGCTGCAGTGGGACCCCCTGGGCCCACAGGGCCTGGCGGTCGTGCGCGATGCGGGCATGCCAGTGCAGGTACTGGCCAGCGCGGGTGATGGCTGGGCTCGGGGTTTGGAAGGCGGGTTGGGGGCTCGCAGGGAACACTGAAGTCTCTTGCGACAGCCCCCACACCTCTTTACGGGTTTCGGCCGCCGCATCGCGCCGAGGGCGGCGCTCCTACAAACTTCTGGCACGGGCTTTTCAAGGGGCAGAGGGAGCTGCGCCCTCGCAGCGAA
>JAIXOM010000019.1 GCA_027486755.1 Comamonadaceae bacterium
AGCAGAGGGGGCGGCGTTGTTACCACCAGAGGGCGTGCGGGTGGGCGCTGCGAAGCGAGGTCAAGGAGGAGCCGAGGCGCTAGCCGAGGCGGGGGACACGAGCGGCGCAGTGCCCACCCGCACGCCCTGCTTCGATGCGCTCTGAACATTGCAGCGCCTGATCAGGCGCCGCATCGCGCCGAGGGCGGCGCTCCTACAAAATCAAAACCGCATCGCCGCAAGGGTGCGGCTCCCACATGGCTCTCACAGAGCCCCCCCACGGACCCGCCCTCACCGACAGGCGTAACAGAGCTCTTGCCCGAAAGCCTGGCACGTTAACCAGCCCCTCAGGTGGCTATGATCTGCGGCTTTGCCGCGCGCTCCCGCTGGGCGCCCCTTTGAAATCATCCATGTCCTCTCCTTCCTCGCCTCCTACAGCGGCCGCAGGCATGAACCTCGCCCAGATGGAGGCGGTGCATCACATCCATGGCCCCTGCCTGGTGCTGGCCGGCGCCGGTTCGGGCAAGACCCGGGTCATCACGCACAAGATCGCGCGCCTGATTGAGACGGGCATGGCGCCTGAGCAGATCGCGGCCATCACCTTCACCAACAAGGCGGCCGCCGAGATGCGTGAACGCGCCAAGGGCCTGATTGGGCGGCGGGCCAAGGGCGTGCTGATCTGTACCTTCCACGCCCTGGGCGTGCGCATGCTGCGCCAGGACGGCGCGGCTCTGGGCCTGAAGCCGCAGTTCAGCATCCTCGACAGTGACGACGTGACCAGCCTGCTCAAGGACTGCGGCGGCGGCACCGATGCGGCCACCGCCCGGCAGTGGCAATGGACCATCAGCCTGTGGAAAAACCAGGGGCTCAATGCCGAGCAGGCGCAGGCCCAGGCCGCAACGCCTGAGGATGTATCGCTGGCGCGCATCATGGCGCGCTATGAAGAGCGGCTGAGCGCCTACCAGGCGGTGGATTTTGACGACCTGATCGGCCTGCCGCTCAAGCTGCTGCGCGACCATGCCGAGGTGCGGGAGCGCTGGCAGCAGGGCCTGGGCCATGTGCTGGTCGACGAATACCAGGACACCAACGCCACCCAGTACGAACTGCTCAAGCTGCTGGTCGGCCCGCGCGGCCGGCTGACTGCGGTCGGCGACGACGATCAGTCGATTTATGGCTGGCGCGGCGCCACCCTGGACAACCTCAAAAAACTGCCGCAGGACTACCCGCAGCTCAAGGTCATCAAGCTCGAGCAGAACTACCGCTCGACCAGCGCCATCCTGCGCGCGGCCAACAATGTGATCGGACCCAACCCCAAGCTCTATCCCAAGACCTTGTTTTCTGAGCTCGGTGAAGGCGAGCCAGTGCGGGTGATGGACTGCGACAACGAGGAGCATGAGGCCGAGCGGGTGGTGGCGCGGATTCAGAGCCTGCGTGCCGGCGACGGTCAGCGCCACCGCGAATGGAAGGACTTTGCGGTGCTCTACCGGGCCAACCACCAGGCCAAGCCCTTCGAGAAGGCGCTGCGCAAGGCGCAGATCCCCTACAAGGTCTCGGGCGGCCAGAGTTTTTTTGACCGCGCCGAGGTCAAGGACCTGTGCGCCTGGCTGCGGCTGTTGGCCAACAACGACGACGACCCGGCCTTCTTGCGCGCCATCACCAGCCCCAAGCGTGGCATCGGCCACACCACGCTGGCCGGGCTGGGCAGCTTTGCCAGCAGCTACAAGCTCAGCCTGTTCGAAGCGCTGCACAGCCACAGCCTGGCCAGCATGCTGCCGGGCAAGGCGGTGGCGTCCTTGCAGGAGTTCGGCCGCTATGTAAACGATCTGGAATACCGCGCCCGCCATACCGTGGGCGCCGAGGCAGCGCAGGCCTTCCTGACGGAATGGCTCAAGGACATCGGCTACGAGCAGCATCTGTACGACGGCGAGGACAGCGAGCAGGCGGCCGCTGCGCGCTGGTCGAATGTGATGGACTTTTGCGAATGGATGGCGCAGCGCTGCGGCGGCCAGGTAGACGACGAGGCCGGCCTGAGCCTGGCGCGTGAATCCAAAACTCTGCTGGAGGTGGTGCAGACGATTGCGCTGCTATCGACCATCAGTGAGCGCGAGGGCGAGCAGAACGTGGTCACGCTCTCGACCCTGCATGCGGCCAAGGGCCTGGAGTGGCCCCATGTGGTGCTGGTGGGCTGCATCGAAGGGCTGCTGCCCTTCAAGATGGAAGAAGGCGAGGCTGAAGATTTGGCGCTGCGCCTCCAGGAGGAGCGGCGCCTGATGTACGTGGGCATCACCCGCGCCCAGCGCACCTTGGCGGTCAGCTGGACCCGCCGCCGCAAGAAAGGCCGCGACACGGTGGCGGCCACCCTCAGCCGCTTCATCGGCGAGATGGCGCTCGATCAGAAGACGGTCAAGGAAGACCCGCGCGAGAAACTGCGGGCCCTGCGCGAGGAATTTGCCAAGCGCGCCGCGCTCAATAACGCAGCGGCAAAGGCGGCAGGCTGAGTCCCGTCCTTGAATCAGGCCGTCGTGCTCGTCCCCCCGCCATAGAAATTGAGCAATTGCTCGGCGCGCTCCAGCGAGGGCGGCTCGTTGTAGTAGCCGCGCTGGCAACGCTCGATGCCGCTTTGGCGCTTGAGGTCAACCAACATCTCAGCATGCTTGACCCAGCAAGACAAAGAGTCGAGCACGGGCACCCCATCGACCTCGCGGACCCCCTGGCTGGCCAGCAGGACACACAGGGGCGCCTCGCCGGGAATGAGGACCTCGGCGCCGCGGGCGATCTGCGCGCGTGCCGCCGCATGGAAGCGTTCGATGAGCGGCGCGGGACTGCCGAAGCCTTGTAGGACATCGGCAAAGCGAAAGCCGACATCACTGGCCCCAGCAAAGCGCTCGCGCAAGCCATAGCGTTCGACATTGTGGGCCATCAGGTCGGTGAGTTCGCTGATGAAGACCATCACCGCAAAACGCTGGCCGAGCAGCAGGGAGGTGAGCATGGCCGACTCGCCATAGCCAACGACCGGAATGCGCAGCAGGGAGCGGATCTCACGCAGGGCAGGATCGGGCAGGGTGCTGATGGCATAGGCGTCGAAGCCGTCCTTCTGCGCCTGCCAGCCAGCCTGCATCAACTGCATCGAATGCAGATGCTGGAAGGCGGCATGTCGGATGTCGGTGCCCGGGTAATTGCTGGGATAAGTGCCCGGGCGCATGCCATGCATGACGATCTCGGTGTCCGGTCTGGCCACCCGTTTGAAATGGGCCCGCAAGGCAGCGTCGTAGGCGCCCAGGTCCTGAAGCACGGTAAAGCTCTGATGCCAGATTCGAAGGGTCATGAGGATGTTCTATCAAGCGTTGAGGAAAATGCGGGTGCGGTGACCGGGCGAAGTCCCCAGCCTTCCCAGGCCACGCCGCACAGCCCCCCGCCGAGCGGCGCGTCAGTCCAGGCGGATGCCGGCTTGCCGCACAACCTTGGCCCACTTGGCCAGTTCGGCGCGGAAGAATTTGTCGAAAGACTCGGGACTGTCGCCAACCGGCTCGGCGCCCAGCTTGAGCAGTTTCTCGCTGACGCCCGGATCCTTCACCGCTTCGGCAACCTCGCGGCTCAGGCGCTGCACCAAGTCGCGCGGCGTACCTGCGGGGGCAAACAGGCCGAACCAGGCGGTGGCGTCGAACCCGGCCACGCCGCTTTCGGCCAGCGTGGGGATGTCAGGCGCCACCTTAGAACGTTGCGCAGTGCTCACCGCCAAGGCCCGCAGCTTGCCCGACTGCACCAGGGGCAATGTAGTGATGATGTTGTCGAAGGTCACAGGTACCTGGTTGCCCAGCACATCGTTCATGGCGGGCGCAGCGCCCTTGTAGGGGATGTGATTGAACTTCACCCCTGCAGTGCTGGAAAACAACTCCATGAACAGGTGCGAACCCGAGCCGTTGCCCGCCGTCGCGTAGTCCACCAGATTGCGGCTGGAGCGGGCCGCCTGCAGCAGCGACGCCACGCTCACATAAGGTGACTTGGGGTTGGAGGCCAGAACGAAGGGCGTGGACGAGATCATCGAGATCGCAACCAGGTCCTTCACCGGGTCATAAGCCAGCTTGGGGTAGAGGCTGGGATTGACCGATAGCGAAATGGTGCCCAGCAACAGGGTGTAGCCATCGGGCGCGGCCTTGCTCACCGCCTCGGCGCCCACATTGCCGGCCGCCCCGGGCTTGTTCTCCACCACCACCGCCTGGCCCAGCCGCTCGGCCAGCTTTTGTCCGATGATGCGGGCGGCTACGTCGGAGGCGCCGCCTGCGGGAAAGCCCACGATGATCTTGATGGTCTGCGCGGGCCAGGACTGCGCGATAGCCGAGGCACAGGCCAGACTCAGGCTGGCCAGCAGAAGAATCTTGCGTCGTGAATTCATGACAAAAGGTCTACCTCATGCAAAAACGATGTTGTCTGCCTGGAGCAGCTTGCACTGGCGCTTGAACTCGCCAGCCACAAATTGCTGAAGGCCCGTGGGCTGCTCATCGGCGTGGGTAGCACTGCCGCCCTGAGCAGCTGGCTGCGCACATCCGTGTCCCCCAGGGACGACGCCATCGAAATGGCCTCAGGCGCCAAGTCCACAGTGTAGGAAGGCGACCCTGCCGCTGCCAGTCGGGATTGCCCGAATGCTGCTTTCGGATACCGCGAATCTCTAACTCTGCAAGGGTATTGCCGCTGCGATGCGGGAATGGCCACGCCCTTACCGCCATGAACATCTGGCGCCAGAGCATCGCCGAACGCACCAGGTCGAGTCTCTAGCAGCGCTTATCGCCCGCGCCACTGCGGCGCTCGCTTCTGGCTGAAGGCCAGGGCCGCTTCACTGAAATCTTCGGTCATCAGGGCCAGCACCTGCACATGGTTTTCCAGGTCGAGCGCGGCTTCCAGCCCCGGCGCGTCCAGGTTGTTCCACATGACCCGCTTGGTGTGCAGCGTGCTGTAGGGGCTGTTGGACAGGATCTGGCGGGCGCATTCAAGCGCGCGGGGCAGCAGCTCATCGGGCTCAGTGATAGCGGCCACCAGGCCTATGCGTTCGGCCTCCTGAGCGTCGATGGGCCGGCCGGTGAGCATGAGCTCGAAGGCCCGGCCGGCGCCGATCAAGCGCGGCAGGTGGTAGCTGATGCCGCACTCGCCCGCTGAGAGGCCGACCTTGACCGCGCCCACATGGAAGCTGGCCGAGCGGCTGGCAAAACGGATATCGGCACACAGCGACAGGCCAAAGCCGGCACCAACGGCCACGCCATTGACCGCAGCAATGACGGCCGCGTCCATGCTGCGCAGGCGGCGCATCACGCTGTCGAACACCATCTGCAATTCGTAGGAGGCGGTGGCGTCCAAGCCGTAGTGGCCTTGCGCATCGAGCACCGACTTGAGGTCCAGGCCGGCGCAAAAACCACGGCCCTCGCCGGTGAGCACCAGCACCCGCACGCTGCGGTCGGCCGCCAGCGCATCGAGCGTGGCTTTGAGCTCGCGCATCGCAGGCACGTCCATGGCGTTCATGCGCGCGGCGCGCTGCAGTTGCAACACCACCAGGCCCTCTTGCGGGCGCTGCAGGCTCAAACAGGATTCGGACATGCATCTCTCCTTTGCAAATCAGGCGGGGCGAGCGAGGGGACCCATTTGGCCTTCAGCGACCCTCAAAACGGGCTTCGCGCTTGCCCAGGAAGGAGGCCAGCCCTTCGGCGAAGTCGGCGCTACCCGCGCATTCGCGGAACAGCTGGGCCTCCAGCTCAAGCTGGCTGTGCAGGTCGTTGTGGTCGGACTGGCGCATCAGCTTCTTGAGGTTGCCCAGCGCAATCGGGGCCGACTGCTCGATCCGGGCGGCGATCGCCGCGGTCTGCGCGGCCAGCTCCTCGGCCGGCACCACCCGGTTGATCAGGTGGATGCGCAGCGCCTCATCGGCGTCGATGGTGTCATTGAGCAAGGCGATTTCCAGCGCCTTGCGCAGCCCGACCCAGCGCACCAGACCCCAGGAGGTGCTGCAGTCCGAGCTGGTGCCTATGCGCGGATAAGCCAGGTTAAAGCGGGTACCTTGGGCGGCGATAATGAGGTCACAAGCCAGGGCCAGGCCCAGGCCGCCGCCGGCGACGGCGCCATGCACCGAGGCAATCACCGGCGCGCGCAGGGCGGCCAGGATCTCGATGGCCGGGTGCATCTGTGCGATCAGGGCGGCGCTGCCGCCCACCGGGTCGGCCTGCATGGAGGCGAGATCTCCGCCGGCCATGAAGGCGCGGCCGGCACCGCTGAGGACCACCACCCGCACGCTCTCGTCCTGGGCCAGTTCACGGCAGGCGGCATGAAAGGCCTGCCCCAGTGCTACGTCGATGGCATTGAGCGCAGACGGACGGTTGAAGCGAATGTGGGCCACGCCGGCCTCACGCCAAAACAAGACCGGCGCGTCGCTGGCGGCGGGTGCAGTAGGAATCATGAATCGTCTCCAGTGTGGGCGGTTGATAGATCAGCTCAGCTTAGCATCCAGGCCTATGGCCTGCAGGCCGCGGCGCGCCAGGGCCGGGCCCAGACGTCCGACCTCGGCGGCATTGCTGCTGACCGCGTTGCCAGCGGCGGCACGCGCGGCGATGCCTTCAAAAATCACCGCCCAGCGCATGAAGGCAAAGGCCCAGTGAAAGGGCTGGGCCCGCTGGCTGCGGCCGGCGCAGCGGTAATAGTGTTCCAAGTACTCGTCCTCGCTGGGAATGCCCAGGGCCTGCAGGTCCAGGCCGGCGATGCCGCCGTATTCCTCGGGCAGGGTACGCCAGCAGGTGGTGTTGAAAGCCACATCGGCCAGCGGATGGCCCAGCGTGGACAGCTCCCAATCGAGCACCGCCACGACCTTGGGCTCGGTGGGGTGGAACATCAGGTTGTTGAGCTTGAAGTCACCATGGGTCAGGCGGGTTTCCTGGTCCTCGGGCAGATGCGTGCTGAGCCAGACCAGCAATTGGTCGATGGCCGGGTTCTCGCGGGTCTTGGACAGCGCCCATTGCTGGCTCCAGCGACCGAGCTGACGCGCAAAATAATTTCCGGGTTTGCCAAATTGGCCCAGCCCCAGGGCCTCATGGTCCAGGCTATGCAGCACCGCCAGGGTTTCGGCCATGGCCAGGTAAATGGCGCGCCGCTCGGCCGGGGCCAGCCCCGGCAGGTCATTGCGGTTGAACACCCGGCCTTCGACCCGCTCCATCACATAAAAATCGGTGCCCAGCACATCGAGCTCTTGATGCAGCAGCACCATGGGCGGCACCGGCAGCGCGCTGCCGCCCAGGGCCTGCATGACCCGAAACTCACGGTCGACCGCATGCGCCGAGGGCAGCACCGGACCGGTGGGCTTTTTGCGCAAAACCAGACGCCGGTTGGCGAAGGAAACAAAGAAAGTAGGGTTGGACTGACCGCCGCCTATGGGCTCGATCTGCATAGGCCCTTGCAGGCCCGGCAGCCGCTCGTGCAAAAACCGCTCCAGGCGGGACGGCTCGAAACCCCAGGCCGCCGCGCCCGCACCCGCACCCGCACCCGCGACTGCGGCTGTGCTCATGCGGAGCCCGAAGCTGGTGCCGCGGCGGATGACGCAGGGGTCGCGCCTGCCGCCGAAGGCGGCTTGCCGAGCATGAAGCCGCCATCCACCACGATCTGCTGGCCGGTGACCATGCAGTCGGGCTCGAGCAGCCAGAGCACTGCGCTGGCGATCTGCTCGGGCGTGCTGATGCGGCCAAGCAGCGCGGTGGCTGAATACTGGGCCTTGACCCGTTCGTAGCCCTCCTCGCCCAGGCCGTCGCGCATCCAGCGTCCTTCGATCATGCCGGGCAAAACCGCGTTGACCCGCAGCTTGGGCGCGAGATTGCGGGCCAGGCCGACGGTCATGATGTTGAGCGCCGCCTTGGACATGACATAGGGGAAGGACGAGCCGCTGCCGGTCTGGCCGGCGATGGAAGAGACATTGACGATCGCCCCACCTTGAGTCATGTGCGGCGCAGCCGCACGCGCCATCTGAAAAGGGCCGACCGCGTTGACGCCGTAAACGCGCAAAAAATCCTCGGCCTGCACACCGTCGAGATCGTGCATGGGCACGAACTGGGTGGTGCCAGCACTGTTGACCAAACCATCAATGCGGCCAAAGCGCTCCATCGCGGCGGCCACAATCTCGCGGCAGCTCGCATCGGAGGCGACATCGCCTTGCACCGCCATCGCCTGGCCGCCGGCTGCTTCGCACTGGGCCACCACGGCCTCGGCCGGCTGGCGATTGCGGCTGAAATTGATGAGCACGGATTGGCCCTGGCGCGCCAATTGCAGGGCCACCGCCTGGCCCACGCCGCTGGAGCCGCCGGTGATCAGGGTCACGCGTTCAGTCATGGTTCATTGCTCTCGTGAAAAACACAGCGCTGCGCTCAGGGCAGCACGATCAGCTTGCCCTGGGCCCGCCGCTGCGACAGCTCCAAAATAGCCTGTGGCGCCTGCTCCAGGCTGTAGCGGCCCGAGATCAGCGGCTTGATCTTGCCCTGCTCGAGCATTTGCATCAGATCGCGCAAATCAAGCTGCGCTGCCTTGGGCTCGCGGCGTATGAAGTCGCCCCAGAACACGCCGACGATGGCGCAGCCCTTGAGCAGCACCAGGTTGAGCGGCAGGCGGGGAATCTGACCATCGGTGAAACCGACCACCAGATAGCGGCCGCGCCAGGCCATGGAGCGCAGGGCCTGCTCGGCATAATCGCCGCCCACCGGGTCCATGACAACATCCACCCCCTGCCCGCCGGTCAAGCGTTTGACCTCCTCACGCAGGTTTTGCTCGCGGTAGTTGATGACTTCATCGGCACCTTTTGCGCGGCAGGTGGCCAACTTTTCAGCGCTGGAGGCCGCCGCAATCACCCGCGCGCCCAGGGCCTTGGCCAATTCGATGGTGGCAATACCGATACCGCCCGCAGCGCCCAGCACCAATACCGTCTGGCCAGGCTGGAGTGCTGCGCGGTCGCGCAGCCCATGCAGGCAGGTGCCGTAGGTCAGCAAGAGCGAGCCCGCCACCTCAAACGACAGACCTTCGGGCATAGAAATGATCTGATCCTGCTTGGCCAGCACCTGCTCGGCAAAGCCGCCCCAGATGGTCAGCGCAATCACCTTGTCGCCGACCTTGACCCGCTGCACGCCTTCACCGACGGCCAGCACCTCGCCGGCGGTCTCGCCGCCGGGTGAAAACGGCGGGGTGGGCTTGAACTGGTAGAGGTTTTGGACAATCAGTGCGTCGGGGAAATTCACACCGGCGGCACGCACACGCACCACCACCTCGCCCGGGCCGGGCTGGAGGTTGGGCATGTCCTGCACGCTCAGGTTCTCGGGCGGTCCATATTCGCGGCAGATCAGGGCCTTCATGCGATGGCTTTCGGGTTGAGGTTAGGAATGGGTTCAGGGCTGGGGTGGCACCTGAGCCTCGAAGTATTGCCGCACCACCGACTCGGCGATGCAGGCCGGCCGCTCCTGCCCTTCAATTTCGAGGGCGACCCGAAAGGTCAGTTGCAGGCCGCCGGCAATGTCGAGCAACTCGGCCAGCACAAAGCGGCCGCGTACCCGGCTGCCCGCCACCACCGGGCTGGTAAAGCGCACCTTGTTGAGGCCGTAATTCAGACCCATCTCGCAAAAGGGCAAGGTCATGTGGCGTTCATAAAACTGACCGAGCAATGAGAGCGTGAGAAAGCCGTGGGCGATGGTGTTGCCATAGGGCGATTGCTGGCGCGAGCGCTCGACGTCCACATGAATCCACTGAAAGTCACCGGTGGCCTCGGCGAACAAATCGATGTGGCGTTGGCTCAGTTGTACCCAGTCGGTGAGGAAGGCTTCGCGGCCGACCAGGCTGCGGATTTCATCGACCGATTGAGCAAAGGAGCCGGCGTGGCTAGAGGGCGGGGTAGGTGTGCAGCTCATGCGCGTTTGTCCAGGACAGGAGAAAGATGGGCCACCTGATCGCGCATTTCGCGCTTGAGCAGCTTGCCATTGGCATTGCGCGGCAAGGCCGTGCTCTGCACAGTGTAGGACTCAGGCACCTTGTAGTCTGACAGCACTGCTTTGCAGTGGGCCTTGAGCTCGGCCTGCAGCGCTTCGGTGACGGCGTAGCCCGGCTTGAGACCCACAAAGGCATGGACCCGCTCGCCCAGCACCGGGCAGGGCTTGGCCACCACCGCGCATTCCTGCACGCTGGGGTGCTCGTACAGGGCGTTCTCCACCTCGATGGTGTAGATCTTGAAGCCGCCGCGGTTGATCATGTCCTTTTTGCGGTCCATCACCCGCACATAGCCCTGCTCGTCGATGGTGCCCAGATCGCCCGAATGCCAATAACCGCCGGTGATGTTGGCTTGGGTCGCCTCCGGGTTGTCCCAATAGCCGCGTACCACCATCGGCCCCTTGATCCAGATTTCACCCAGAGTGCCCGGTGGCAACTCACGCCCCTCGTCATCCATCACCCGCATGTCCACGCAATGCAGGGGCTGTCCCACCGTATCGTTGTGGGCCCGGGTCTGGCCCGGCGGCATGAGCGTGGCCGGCGAGGTGGTCTCGGTAGCGCCGTAGCAGTTCATCAGCACAAGTTCGGGCACCTTCTCGGCCAACTCGACGATGGTGGCCACCGGCATGGGCGCGCCGCCGTAAGCGCCGATGCGCCAGGCGCTCAGGTCGTACTGCTCAAAGCTCGGATCGATCAGACACAGCTTGTACATGGCCGGCACCATCAGGCTGTGGCTGATGCGCTCGGCCCCGGCGATGCGCAGGTAGTCGGCTGCCTTGAAGGCCGGCATGATGACCATCTTGCCGGCGCAGTAGACAAAGGTGGTGGTCAGCGCCACCAGGCCGGTCACGTGGCTCAGCGGCACTGCGGCCACGGTGGCATCTTGCGGGCCCAGGCCCATGGCCAGCGCATAGTGCATCGAGGAGTGCACGATGCCCAGGTGGGTGAGCATGGCCCCTTTGGGCCGGCCGGTGGTGCCCGAGGTGTAGAGGATGACGGCGGTATCCTGCTCGTGCACCTCAGCCACAGGGACCGTGCTGCTCAGCACATGGTCTGCATAAGCCGTGCTGCCGGCAGCCAGGGCGCCATCACCGATCTGCCAGCGCTGCTTGAGCGCGGGGAGCTCAGAGGCCGGCGGCAGGATGGGCGCCAGCTCGGCCTCATGCACCAGCAGCACCGCGCCGCAATGCTGCAGCATATAGCGCAGGCCCGGGGTTTGCTCGCGGGTGCTCAGCGGCACCGCAATCGCCCCCAAGCGTGCCGCCGCAAAGAGGGTGAGCACAAATTCAATCCGGTTGCCCAGCAGCAGCGCGACCCGATCGCCGGCGCGCACGCCGGCTGCCGCCATGCCGGCGGCCAGGGCAGCGGCCGCATCGAGCAACTGCCGGTAGCTCAGGCGCTGCTCGCCACATACCAGGGCGCAGCGCTGGCCTTCGCGCTCGACAGCCCGCTCCAGCATCTGGTGCAAGCTGCGTGGCCTGTCGATAAAGCAAGGCTCCACCCGGCTGCCGAACAAGGACTCAAGCCGGGTAGGCGCAGCGCCGCTGCCCTGCCAGTGACTCAAGGGAGCGGAGCCGCTCATGGGCTGCTTTCCAGCCGGTCGCGGGGCGCGAGCAGGCTGCGACCCTCGTCTTCAATCGACAGGTCCAGCAGCAGCCAGATGGCCGCTTTCTGCCAGTGCAGGCCTGGGTGCAGCGAAGCGTAGACGCCGCCGGGCAAGGCCTGGGGCAAGACAAATTTCAGGGCCCGCAAGCCGGGCACCTCATAGCGCAGCACCGGGCCGGGGACGACCCGGTTGATCAGCGGCGCCAAGCGCTCGGGCGTGAGCGCCTGGCACAACAGCTCGTAAGCGGCCTGATCGCGCGCGACCAGGGACAAATCGAGCATGTCGCCTTTGTCACCGGCGCGGCCGGCTGCGATATCTCCGACCCTCATGATTGACTCCAGACGATCTGGGTGGGCACCAACGCGTGTTCAATGAAGCCGTCGAGCACCTCAATGCGCGGCCGTTTTTCGCTGCGCACGCTGCTGCCGCCGGCCGGCCCGGACAGGGTCATGGCGTAGACCTCGTCTTCAATGGTCTGTGCCTGCTCGCCATCGCTGCAGCGGGCCGACACATGCACCCGCAACTCGGGTATGGGGCCGCGCAGCAACTGCGAGCCGGCGCGCAGCACCGAACCGGTACCGACCAGGTCAATGGAGATATCTGCGTCGGCCCAATTCCCGAGCCGCAAGCGCAGCGCCTGGGCCATGACCTCGGCGCGCTCGCGTGCGCCGGCGCCAGCCAGAGCAATCTCGCAGTCCATGATGAAGCCAGGCCTGTCGACAAAGCCAGCCACCTTGAGCGTGGGCGGCGGCCCCTTGGAGCGCACGCCACTCATACGCACCCGGTTCTCCCCGACCGGATCAAAGCGCACGCCGCTGAAGTCGACCACCAGGTCCGGGGTGGCGTAATAAGAAGGGTCGTGCACCTCATAGAGCAATTGCAGGCTGCAGGTCAGGGCATCGACGATGCCCGGCGCACCCGGCGGCAGGCCGATTTCGGCCGAGCCGTCGGCCATCACCCGGGCCAGCGGATAGCCCAGGCGGGCATATTGCTCGGCGCTCAGGGGTGGGGGCAGGCCTGCGCCTGCAATCGGCTCGTAATTGCCGCCGGTGAGCTGACCGCCGCATTCGAGCAGGTGACCGACGCCGATCGCACCCGCTAGGGCCTCCTCGCCGGGTACCAGACGATCGCGGGCGACCGCAGAAAAAAGCGCTGAATCGGCAACGCGGCCAGTGACCACCACATCGGCGCCTTGCGCCAGGGCATCGGCCAGTGGGTGGCAGCCCAGGTAGGCATGGGCGCCCAGCAGGGGCGCGCCGGGTTCGCGCACCCAACGCACTTGAGCAGCCCGATCCATCACATCGTCGCCCACAATCGCTGCCACCTTCAGGCCGGGCAGACCCAGCTCGCGGGCAAGCCGGGCGATCCGCTCGGCCGCAGCCACCGGGTTGGCCGCGCCCAGATTGGAGACGATGCGGCAGCCTTTTTCGCGGGCCACCGGCAACAGCGGCGTGAGCCGGCGCACCAGACGGGGGTCATAGCCGGCTTGCGGGTTGTCGCGACGCGCCCGGATGGCCGGCACCAGGGTGCGCTCGGCCAGGCATTCGAGCACCACCGCATCCACACCGCTGCGGGCCAGCACCACGGCCGGGTCGATGCGGTCGCCCGCAAAGCCGGCGCCAGCACCCAGAACGCAAACCGGACTTTCCATCACAGCCCCATGTAGGAACGTTGCACATCAGGATCGTGCAGGAGATCCGCCCCGCTGCCGGTCTTGAGCAGCTGGCCGTGCTCGAGGATGTAGCCGCGCTGGCACATCTGCAAGGCGTTACGCACATTCTGCTCGACCAGCAGCACACTCAAGCCCTTGGTGGCCACCAGCTGCTTGACCAGCTCGAACACCCGATCGACCATGATGGGCGCCAGACCCAGCGAAGGCTCGTCGAGCATCATCAGCTTGGGCATGCCCATCATGGCGCGGGCCACCGCGCACATCTGTCGCTCCCCGCCGGACAGGCGCCCGGCCAGCTGCTGGCGGCGCTCGGCCAGGATGGGGAAAAAACTCATCACCTCGTCCAGGTTGTGCTTCATCTGAGCGCGTGCCTGCTGATGGTAGGCGCCCAGCTCCAGGTTCTCCAGCACCGTCATGAAGGGGAACAAGCGCCCGCCCTCGGGCACCATGATCAGCCCGCGGGCGGCAGCAGCGTGGGCCGGCTCGGCGCTCACATCCTGGCCGTCAAACAGCACCTGGCCCGACTGGGCGCGCAAATGACCGGTGATGGTCAAGAGCAAGGTCGTCTTGCCGGCGCCGTTGGCGCCGACGACCGCTACGATCTCACCGCGCTTGACGTGCAAGTCGATGTCGTGCAACACGGGCAGCTCGCCGTAGCCGGAGCACAGCTTGCTAACGTTCAGGATGGTGTCCATTGGTGCCCCTCGCCCAGATATGCCTTCACCACCTCGGGTGAACTCAAGATGTCTTCGGCCGTGCCCTCGGCAATCAGCCGGCCGCGGTCGAGCACGATGACCCGCTCGGAAAAAGCCCGCACCACCTTCAGGTTGTGCTCGATGATGAGAAAGGTCAGCCCGTCTTCTTCATGCAGACTGCGCAGCAGGTCGATACAGCGACCCGTCTCGCTCTGGTTGAGCCCGGCCATGACCTCGTCGAGCAGAACAATTTCGGGACCCAAGGCCAGAGCCCGCGCCACTTCCAGGCGTCGCCGTTCGCTCAGCGTCAGGTCGCCGGCGCGGCGTTTGGCATGGGCACCGAGGCCCACGCGGGTGAGGACAGCCATGGCCCGGTCACGTGCATCGGCCATGCGCGCATGCTGCAAGAAGGCGCCGACCATCACGTTTTCCAGCGCCGACAGGGCAATGAGCGGCTTGACGATCTGGAAGGTGCGGCCCATGCCCAGCTTGGCCCGCTCATGCGGCGGCAGCGCATTGATGGTCTGCCCGCGCAAGGACACCTCGCCCAGGGTCGGGGCCAGCTGACCGGTGAGCAGGTTGAAATAGGTGGTCTTGCCGGCACCGTTGGGGCCGATGATGCTGACCACCTCGCCCTTGTTGACCGACAGAGACACATCGTCGACGGCTTTGAGGCCCATGAAGTGCTTGCTCGCACCTCGCGTCTGTAGCAAGGCCTGGCTCATCACTGGCCTCCTTTCTTGCCCTTGATCTTGCGCAACAGGTCCTCGAAGGCACCGACCACGCCGCGCTTCATGAACAGGGCCGCCAGCACCATGAGCAGACCCAGGATGGCCAGGTTCATGCCGGGCAGCGCATCGGCCAGTTCGGCGCGCAAGAAGTTCTCAAAGGGCACGATCAAGGCCGCGCCGAGCAAGGGCCCGGCTATCGTGCCCACACCGCCAATGAGCGAGAGCAGCGCAAACTTCACGCCCACGTCCTGCAAGGTAAACAGGGTGGGCGGGTCGATGAAGCGCAGGTACATGGTGAACAAGGTGCCGCCGATGGCGGTGAGGAAGGCACTGAGCGCCATGCCCTGAAGCTTGACGGACAGCACATTGATGCCCGAAGCGCGGGCCGAGTCCTCGTCCTCGCGCACGGCCAGCAGATAGTAGCCCAGCCGACTGCGGCGCAGCCAGACGGTGATGCCCACCACCAGCGCCACGAACACAAACATCAACACCGCATACTGCCAACGCTCGCGAAAAATCATGTTCGCAAAACCCGCCTTGAACGGGATCATGATGCCGCGCGGCCCGCCGGTGAAGCTGTCGAAGTGGTTGGCCAGCACGAAGGCCACCTCGTTGAAAGCCATGGTGGCAATCGCAAAGAAGGGCCCGCGCAGCCGAAAGGTCGGCCAGGAGATCAGCATGGCCACCAGCGCCGCCAGCACCGCCGCCGGCACCATGACCAGCCAGGGTGAAAGCCCGTAGCGGCTGGTGGCAATGGCCGTGACGTAGGCGCCGATGCCAAAGAACACGCCGTGGCCCAGCGAGAACTGCCCGCCGAAGCCACCGATGATGTTCCAGGACGCGGCCAGCCCCCCCATCAGGTAGGTGAAGGCAATGATGTTGAGCCAGTAGGGGTCCTTGGCCAGGAACACCAGGGGCGCGCCGGCCAAGGCCATCAGGGCCAGGTAGCGGCCGAGCGCGGTACTACCGGACTGCAGACCCGAGACCTCGGGTGCCACCTGGGGCGGCGGGGATTGACGATCAGTTTTGTTCACGGAAACCCACCTCCTCAGCACCCACCTGCCCCAGCAGGCCGGCCGGCCGAATGATCAGAACCACCAGAAAGATCAGGAACCAAATAGCGTGGCGCAGGGCCGGGTCGATGTAGTAGCCGGCCAGAGCCTCGACCACGCCGACGATCAACCCGCCCAGGTAGGCGCCCCAGACACTGCCCAAGCCACCGAGCACCACCACGGCAAAAGCCGCCAGGATGAAGTTGCCGCCCACGCCGGGAGTGATGGAGTAAATCGGTGTGAGCATCACACCGGCCAGGCCGGCCAGCGCCGCGCCGATGCCAAAGGTCATGAGAAAGGTCTTTTCCACATTGATACCCACGGTGCGCGCGGCGCGCTTGTCCTGGGTCACAGCCCGTACCGACTTGCCCACCATGGTGCGGGTGAGCCAGAAATGCAGGCCGATGGTGATGGCGGTGGTAACCACAAAGGTCAGCAAGCGCACCGTGCCGATCTTCATGTCGCCCATCTCGATCACCTGCGCGCCGAAGTCGCCGCCCACGCTGCGCGCCTCGCCCCGGGTAAAGGCCAGCATGATGTTCTGGAACAGCATCAGGAGACCAAAAGTGGCGAAGATCTGCATGTTCGATTCGTTGTGCAGCGGCTGTATCACCAGGCGCTGGATCAGCACCCCCAGCAAGCCCACCGCCGGCGCCACGATGAACACCGAGAGGTAGGGGCTCAGCCCGAGGATGTTGTAGGCGTAGTAGCCCCCGTACATGCCGAACATCACTAATTCGCCTTGGGCGAAGTTGACGATGCGCACGGTGCCAAAGATCAGGTTCAGGCCCACGCTGACGAGGCCGTAGACGCCTCCGAGCAGCAGGCCGATCACCAGCACGTTCAATAGTTGGTCCATGGTCTCCTCATTGGTTGTCGTCCAGCTTGTCAAACACCTCTCGCAAGCCAGACACGCGCTGGCGCACGCCGGCCATCATCAAATCCCATTCCACGCCCGCCGTCACAAAGCGCGCGCCCATGCCGACGACCTGGCGCACCAGGGCTGGCGTGTGCGCCAGGCCACCGGCGCCGGCCACCTTGCCGTGGCGCTGGCAGGCCCGGATGACGCGCTCGTGGCAAGCCATCACCTCCGGGTGGCCGTACTCAGCCGGTCGGCCGAGCGCGTCGCACAAATCCACCGTGCCGATGTGCAAGATATCCACGCCCGGCACGGCCGCAATCTCGTCGGCCCGCGCCACCGCCTCGGGTGACTCGAGCATCACCACCACGGTGGTGGCGGCATTGAAGGCCTGGCGCAGCGCACGCGCGTCGCTGCCGGGGCGGTAGCCCACATGCGGCCAGTTACCGGCTGCCGAGCGTTCGCCCTCGGGCGCGAACTTACAGGCGCGCACCACGGCGCGGGCCTGCTCGGCGTTTTCCACATGCGGCGCGATGATGCCCAGGGCGCCGGCATCGAGCAGGCGGTTGGCGTAGTGCCCGTCCAGGCTGGGCACCCGCACCAGCGGCGTCACACCCGCATACAGCGCCGTGACGCAGACCTGCGCCGCAGCCGACTCGGGAATCACAGAATGCTCCAGGTCCAGACTGATGGCGTCGCAGCCGCAACTGCGCGCGGCCAGAGCGATGTCCACGCTGGCGACCTTCTGCACGATCAGCGCCACGCCCAAACCGCCAGCAGCCAAGGTCAGCGCCAGCGGATTGCGCAACAAGGGGAAGTCGCTCATGCCTGCACTCCTTCGGACCAGGCTGCAGGCGCCAGAATCAGATCGGGCGCAGTCACTGCTTGCCCACGCTGCCAGAGCGCCAGATTGCCAAAAGCGTGGCGGGCCACATGCACGACGTTGTCGAACACGCCGCCGCCGGCGTGCGGTGTCACCACCACCTGCTCCAGTGCCAGCAAGGGGTTGTCCCGGGCCGGTGGCTCGGGGTCGAAGGCGTCCAGGCCGGCGCCGCGCAAGTGCCCGGACTGCAAGGCGGCGCACAAGGCAGCCTCGTCGATCAGGCCGCCGCGCGAGGTGTTGATCAGGATGGCTCCGGCTTTCATGCTCGCCAGCGACTGGGCGTTGATCACATGCCGCGTTGCCTCGGTCAGCGGCGCGTGCAGGCTAAGGATGTCGCTGCTGGCCAGCAATTCATCCGGGCCCACGCGGCGTACGCGCAGCCGGGCCTCGGTCTCGGGCGGTGCGGCCTGCAGGTCATGGTAGAGGATCTGCACCTCAAAACCCTGCAGCAGCTGCGACAGGCGCTGACCAATCTGGCCAAAGCCGTACAGCCCCACCGTCTTGCCCTGGATCTGGAAACAGGTCTCGCGCATCTCGGGCGTGGGCCACTGACCCAGCCGCATCACGCGGTTGACATAAGGGATGCGGCGGTACACCGCCAACACCAAAGCCAGGGCCATTTCGGCCACCGGCTGGCTATTGGCACCGGCGGTGATCGCCAGGCCTATGCCCCGGCGGCGCAGAGCCGCCAGGTCGATGGCGTCTATGCCTATGCCCCATTTGTGCACCCAGCGCACACCGGGCGCTGCCGCCAGCAGCGCCTCGTCCACCCGGGCAAAGCCGGGCAGCAAGGCCTGGGCCCCGGCGGCCAGTGCCTGCTGGTGCGCCGCGTCGTAGGACTGTGCAAAGTGCAAAGTCCAGTCGGCAGGCGCGGCACGCTGCACCTCGCGGCGCACCGCCTCGGCCCAGACGTCCAGACAGGCGACCACCAAGCTCATGCCAGGCTCCTTGCGGCGTGGATGCACATGCAGGGCATAGCGCTCAGGGACGCGTCAGCGGCCTGATGCCTACGCCCGGCAAGGCCGCGTTCTGCGGGAACACCGTCACCATCTTGCCGCCTTGCCACTGAGAGGCGGTGAACCAGGCGCGGGTGTTTTGCATGTTCTTGTCGAACTTGGCACCAAAGCCCGAGGGGTAGCTGCTTTCGGGCCTGTCCAGGGCGGCGGCGGCCGCACGCACCTTCTCAGGATCGAGGCTGCCAGCGGCCTTGACCGCCTCGGCCATGATCAGCGCGCCCGAATAGGCGGCCATGCCTTGCGGCGCGATCGGGTCGGCCTTGTATTTGGCACGGTAGGCAGCGAGGTAGGCGCCCTGGCCGGGACCGAAGGTCTCGGTGATGTCGTGACGCGGATAGCCGATCACCAGGATCCCCTCGAGGTAGCCGGCGCCAATAGCCTCCAGCGTCTCGGGCGTATCGCCCGTGCCCACCATCAGGATGGCGCCAGGCTTGAAGCCCTGCTCGCGGATGGTGCGCAGCAGCAGGTTGCCGTCGGGCACATAGCCGGTCTGCACCACAACGTCGGGGGCGGCTTGCCTGGCACGCAGCACCGAGTCGTTGAGGTCGATGGTGCGCGCCGGATGCGCGCCCACGCCAACGACCTGAGCGCCCGCGTCGGCAAGCAGCTTGCGCTGCACCTGGGCAATGCCGGTGCCGTAGATCGAGTCCTCGTGCTGGATCCAGACCTTCAGGCCCTTGATGTCCTTCTTGAGGCTGGGCGCGATCAGGTTACGGATCACGTTGACCGAAGTCACCGCAAACGCATTGCCATCAGGGCCGCTGCGGATGAAGTTGGGCAGGCCGCGCTCGGTGAGGTTGACTGCCACCGCATTGGTTTCCCAGTACAGCTTGTTGTAGCGCATGGCCGCATCGCTGGCCGTCAGCGAGATGCCGCTGATGTAGGTGCCCATGTACATGTCCACCTTGTCCTTGACCGCCAGCTGCTCCACGGTGGCAATGCCTTGCTGCGGGTTGGCCGCGTCGCCGCGCACCAGCTCGACCTTCTTGCCCAGCAGGCCACCGCTGGCGTTGATGCGATCGACCGCCAGCTCGTAGCCGCGGGTCACTTCGGTGCCATACAGAGCCAAGGGGCCGCTGTAGGGGTTGATCGCACCGATCTTGAGGTTTTGCGCGAGAGCTGGGCCCCCGGCCAAGACCGCCGCGCCGAGCACAGCAGCGCCAGCCCATTGTTTGAATTTGCTTGAATACTTCATTGAAGTCTCCTTTTTACTTGCCAGTTGATTGACGACGTCCCTGCAAAACAAGCACCGTGTCCACGTCATGACGCGGTGCGATGAACCTCTTGCGTGTCCTTGAAAAAACCATTTCAGATCACTCCCAGCTCGCGGCCGACCGGCCAGTAGATGCCGGTGCCGGTGACACCGCCATCGACCGCCAGATCGGCGCCGGTGATGTAAGACGATTGCGGGCCCAGGAGGAAAAACATCACATCGGCCAATTGCTCGGGCTGGGCCATGTGCTCCAAGGCGATGATGCCTTTGAGCGTCTCCACCAAGGCCGGGTAGTTGCGCACCATTTCGGTGTCGACCACGCCCGGGCAGATGCAGTTGACGCGGATGCCGCGGGGGCCGAGTTCCATCGCGGCGCTTCGGGTCAGGCCGCGCAAGGCCCATTTGCTGCAGCTGTAGGCGGCCGAGAAATAGCCGGTCATGCCGACGGTAGACGAGACGTTGACGATGGCGCCACCGCGCTGCATCAGCGGCGCCATGGCGCGGATGCCCAAAAAGCTGCCGGTCAGGTTGGTGTCCATCACCCTTTGCCAGTTCTCTAGCGAGGTCTGCGTCACCGGCGCCCGCGGTCCGGTGATGCCGGCGTTGTTGACCAGGCCCTGCACCGGCATACCCTCCTGACGCAGCCGCTCGGCCAGTTCGGCCCAGACCGACTCGCTGCCCACGTCGGCATGCACAGGCACCACCCGGCCAGGCAGACCCTGCAGCTGCTCATGCAGGCGGACCCAAGCGGTGTCTTCAGGCGGCAGCGCGTCGAGCAAATACACGGTAGCGCCGGCTTGCGCCAACAGGCGGGCCACACAAGCGCCTTGCCCGCGTGCGCCGCCGGTGACCACCGCGGCCTTGCCACTCCAGTGCGCCAAAGACGGGTCGCTCATGATCTCACCCTCATTCCGGCTTGATGCCGGCCGAATTGGCCACTGCGCGAAAACGCTCTATTTCGCTGATCTGGAAGCGGCGCATATCACCCGTGGCCAAATTCAGGGGGTCCGATCCGATCTTGCGGGTGAACTCCTTGGTGACCGGCAGGGCCAGCACTTTCTGCACCGCCTCGACCAGCCGGTTGGTCACAGCCTCGGGGGTTTCGCTGCGCACCGTCAAGGTGGTCCAGGTGTAATTGACGTATTCAGGGTAGCCCAGTTCCTTGGTGGTGGGAATCTCGGGATAGTCCGGATGCCGGATATCGCCGGTCACGGCGAGCGCCCGCAGCTTGCCGGCCTTGACCTGAGGCATGGCCGCTATCAGGTCGCTGACCGACCAATCGAGCTGGTTACCCAGCAGCGCCAGAAACACTTCGGGCGCGCCGCGGTAGGGCACATTGACATGGCGAGTCTTGGTGACTGCGCCGAACCATTCGGCCGACAGATGAAAGCCGGCGGTGTAGGTGCCGACATTGAGCTTCTTCTGACTGTCGCGGCCGGCCTGCACCAAATCGGCCAGGGTCTGCAGCCGGGGATTGGAGGCCGAGGAGACCAGCACCATCATGCCGCGGGTCAGGCCGCTGATGGGCTTGAGGTCTTTGACCGCGTCGTAGGGGATGTCCTTGATCACCACCGGATTGACAGCCAGATGGGTGTTGGTGCCCAGGAACAGGGTGTAGCCGTCGGCTGGTGCCTGCTTGACCGCCATGGCCGCAATCACCCCATTGCCGCCGGCGCGGTTTTCCACCACCACGGTCTGGCCCAGCACGGTACCGAGCTGCTCGGCCATGAAGCGACCCACGATGTCCGAGCCGCTGCCCGGCGAGGTCGGCACCACGATGCGCAGGCTGCGCGAGGGGAAGGTGTCCTGCGCCGCTGCTGGCGCCCAGACCAGCGCGGCCAGGGTGGCTGCGGCAGTCAATCTTGCGGTCCATCGTTTGATCATGGTCTGTCTCCTGGTCAGTTGGGGTGGGCTGTTTTTTTGAAATCTCATTCAGGCAGGCACAAAGCGCGGTAGGGCAAAGTCGCCCTCGTGCTCAATGCGCAGCGTCACCGGCTGGTCGATGCGCAGAGCATTGGGATCGGCCAGGCCCACTACGTTGCTGATCAAACGCGGGCCTTCGGCCAGCTCGATGATGGCCACGTTGTAGGGCAGGCGGTTTTCGAAGGCCTTGTGATAGGCGATGTGAAACACCACCCAGCTGACCACCTTGGCTTGGCCGCTGGCTGCGACCCATTGCCACTGGTCGTGCAGGCAGGACGGGCATTCGGTGCGCGCAGGCAACCAGCCATGACCGCAGCGGCTGCATTGTTGATAGGACAGCACGCCTTGCTGCAGGCTGTCCCAATAGGGCGCGGTCAAGTCGGTGCGGATGGGAAGAGGCAGGTCGATATCACTCATGGCTACTCCTCATTGCCCCAGGATGAGCGTGGCATGCGTGTGCATGATCCCGCCCTGATTGCTGACGATGCAGGTGCGCGCACCCGGGACCTGATTGACGGCCTCGCCTCGGATTTGGCGCACGCCCTCGATGACCATCTGCAGGCCAGGCATGCCGGTCTCCGACAGCAGACCGCCGGCGGTGTTCAGTGGCAGCTCACCACCGATTTCCAGCCGCCCGCCTTCGACGAAATGACCGCCCTCGCCTTTTTTGCAAAAGCCGTAGTCCTCCAGCGTGATCAGTGGGACGATGGAAAAGCAGTCGTAGAGCTGGGCCACATCGATGTCCTTGGGCGCCAGGCCGGCCATCTTGAAGGCGGTCTGCGCTGATACGGCCGCCGCGGTGCCAGTGAGCACCGGCCGCTGCACCACCTCCCACGAGGTTTGGCCCTGGCCAAAGCCGAGGATGGACACCGGCTTGCTGATCTGCAGCTGCCGGGCCCGCTCGGCCGACATCACCACCACCGCCGCGCCGCCATCGGAGACCAGGCAGCAGTCGTCACGGGTCAGAGGCGCGACGATCAGCCGCGACTGGCGGTACTGCTCGAGCGTGAGCGGCTTGCGCAACTGCGCATTCGGATTGGCCGCGCCGTGCTTGCGGCAAGCGGTCACGATGGCGCCAAGCTGGTCACGGGTGGTGCCGAATTCGGCCATATGGCGCTGGGCGATCATGGCGTAGCCCGAGGGCGTGCCGAACCAGCCGAATACATCGTCGTCGCCCCAGGACTTCTCGTAGGCGTGGCGCGAACCGGTGGCCGGGTTGTCGGCCAGGCAAACCAGCGCGACTTCGCACTGACCGGCCTCGATGGCCATGGCGGCGTAGCTGATCATGCTGATGTTGCTGGCCCCGCCGTGGTCATAAACGCCGCCGATGCGCGGCATCATGCCCATGGCCTCGGCCAGCTTTTGCGCATACATCATCTCGAACTTGGAGGTCGGCGCCTTGACGAACAGACCGTCGACCATGGACTTGTCGATGCCGGCGTCGGCCAGGGCCTTGCGCGCAGCTTCAATATTCATCGAGACCGTGCTGCGCCCCTCGAGCTTGCCGAAGGCGGTATGACCCACCCCGGCGATGACTGCTTTTCCTCGCATCAAATCACCTCTTCATCGACCAGTTGCTGCAGTTGGCTGTCGGACAGACCCAGCCATTGCCCATAGACCTCGCGGTTATCGCGACCGAGCTCGCCACTGGGGCGGATCGCCAGGGGCTCAGAGCCCTCAAAACGCAAGGGTGAGCGCATCAGGCAGACCCGTCCATACATGGGATGGTCGACCCATTCGAGCGCGCCGCGCTCGTGCATGTGCACGTCGTTGACCACCTCGTCAAGCTTGCGCACCGGCGCGCAGGGCACGCGGTGCCGCATGAGCAGGTCAAACAGGTGCTGCTTGGAATGCCGCGCGGTGAAGTCGCTGACCAGAGCGTCGATATCGTCCATGTGATCCACGCGCGACTTGAGGTCGGCATAGCGCGGATCGCTGAGCAGGTCTTCGCGGACCATGGCCTTGAGCAGCGACTTCCAGTGCGTCTCGCCCACGCAGATGATGGCGATATGGCCGTCCTGGGTGGGGTAGACGTTGTAGGGCGACTCGGCCAGGCCGCCATGGCGGTTGCCGGTGCGCTCAGGCGCCTGACCGCCCGAGCCGTAGTGCAGACCGAGGTTGGAGGCCAGCGAGGCGTAGACGGCTTCTTGCATGGCCACCTCGACCAGCCGGCCCAAACCGGTACGCTCGCGCTCGAACAAGGCGGTCATGATGCCGGCATACAGGTGCGTGCCGCCGAAAAAGTCAGCCAGCGCCGGGCCGGCCTTGACCGGCGGCCGATCGGGAAAACCAGTCACGCTCATGATGCCGGCCATGGCTTGCACCGTCAGGTCCATGGCCGGGTAGTTGCGATTGGGGCCAGAACGGCCATAGCCTGAGCCCGCGCCGTAGACCAGCTTGGGGTTGACCCGGCTGAGCTCTTCGTAGCCCAGGCCGAGCCGGTCCATGGCGCCGGGCGCGAAGTTCTCCACCACCACATCGGCACGCTGCACCATGGTCTTGAGCAGCTCGCGACCGCGCTCGCTTTTGAGGTTGAGCGTGGCAAAAGACTTGTTGCTGTTGAGCATGGCAAAGGGCAAAGCCGCTCCGCCGACCACGCTGCGCTTGCGCAAATGCTCACCGCCCTTGGCCTCGATCTTGATGACCCGCGCGCCGGCCATGGCCAACATGAAGCTGCAGTAAGGGCCGTTGTAGATCTGGCCCAGGTCAACGACGGTGAGGCCGTCCAGGGGTAGGGGTCGGCTCATCTCAGCAGCCTTTGAACTGTGGCGGGCGCTTTTCAGCAAAGGCGCGGGTACCCTCACCCACGTCTTCGGTGTTTTGCAGCATGCGCCCGATCAGGCGTTCGAGGCGCAGGCCCGACTGCAGGTCGAGGTCACGGCTGCGGATGGCCAGTTCTTTGGCCGCCTGCACCGCCAGCGGTGCGTTGGCAGCGATGCGGCCGGCATATTCCATGGCGGTGGGCAACAACTGGTCCATAGGCACCACCTTGTTGACCAGGCCCCAGCGCTCGGCGGTGGCCGCGTTGAAGGTATCGCCGGTCAGCAAGATCTCCATGCCGATGGCATACGGCACCTGACTCATGATGCGCTGCGTGCCGCCGTTGCCGGCGATCACGCCGCGCTTGACCTCGGCCAGGTTGAAGGTGGCATGGCTGGCCGCGATTCGGATGTCGGTAGCCAGCATCAGCGTGACGCCGCCGCCCAGGCAATAGCCGTTGATCGCGCTGACCACCGGCTTCCAGACTTCCAGGCCGCGGTTGAGCAACTGGTCGGCCTGGGTCAGCCACATCTCCGACATCGGGGTCGGTGCCGTAATGAAGCTCTTGATGTCGGCGCCGGTGGTGAAGGACTTTTCACCCGCACCGGTGACCACCGCCACGCGAATGGCCGGATCGTCGCGCACACGTATCCAGGCGTCGGACAGGCCCTGGTAGTGATCGGCGTCCATGGCATTGAGGCGCTCAGGGCGGTTGATGGTGATGAGGGCCACGCCCTCGTCGGAGACGCTCAGATCGATCGACATAGTCGCTTCCTTTTTGAAATCAGCCCTGGCGCAGCGCGCCGAGAATGTCGCGGGCCACCACCATGCGGTGCACCTCCGAAGGCCCTTCGCCGATGCGTTTGATGCGCATCTCGCGGTACCAGCGCTCGAGCGGGAGTTCTTGGGCCACGCCCATGCCACCCAGAATCTGTATGCAACGGTCGACCACACGGCCAGCGGTCTCGGTGCCGTAGACCTTGGCGATGGAGGCGTCGACCTTGATGTTGCGGCCCATGTCGGCATTCCAGGCCGATTGATAGACCAGCAAGCGGGCGGCGCGCAGCTCGATTTCAGAGTCGGCAATCATCCACTGCACCGCCTGCTTGTCGGCCAGATGGCTGCCGAAGGTCTTGCGCTGGCGCGCCCAGTCGATGGCAATGTCCAAGGCCGCCTGGGCAATACCGATGGTGGCTGCTGCATAGGGCGGGCGCGCGTGGACCAGCCACTCTTCGGCAAAGGAAAAGCCCTTGCCTTCTTCGCCGAGACGGTCTTCGATCGGCACCTCGTAGTTGTCGAAATGCACCTCGTAGGGTGAATAGGAGCGGATCACCGGGATCTTGGACAGGCTGATGCCCGGCCGGCTCTTGTCGACCACGAAGCTGGTGATGCCGTCGCGGCCCTTGCTGTCGCCCACGCGAGCGAACACGATGCCCCACTTGGCCATGCCGGCGCCAGAAATCCAGATCTTGGTGCCGTTGATCACGTAACGGTCGCCCTTGCGCTCAGCCCGCGTCTGAATGGAGCGGCCCGGATCGGAGCCGCCCGAGGGCTCGCTGATGGCCACAAAGGCTTTGGTGCCATTGGCCACATCCTCACGCGCAAAGCGCTGCTGATGCTCAGTGCCTTTCCAGATCACATTCGGGGGATCAAAGCCGAAGGCACCGCAGCCGGCGATGTAAGCACCCATGCGGCATTTGGCGGTTTCCTCGGCGGCCACGCATTGGCCCAGCAGGCTCAGGCCGGCGCCGCCATGCTCGGCCGGTGTCTCGAACTGCCACAGGCCCAGATCGCGCGCCTTCTTCTGCAGGGCTGCCAGCTGAGCGGGCGCCGGCTCGTAGGCGTCGTGTTCGAGCGTATCTTCAACCGGCTTGACCTCCTCCTGCATAAAGCGGCGGATGGTGTCCCGGAGCATCCTCAGTTCTTCTGGCAGTTCCCAACTTCCTGAGCTGTCGTGTGTCATGGCTTTCCTGTTTGCTTGGTTCTAAATGAAAGGGCGAAGCCGGCTCAAGCGGGCTGCTTCTGGCTGACCCATTGCTGGCGGCGCTGCTCACTGGCTGCACGGTCCAGGCTGTAGACCGGCGTGCCGGCCGCTGGGGTGCTCTGGCTGGCAATGACCACGCCGTAGACCTGCTCGGCGGTCGCACGCGAGATGTAGGCGCCGTTGAGGTCCCGCTCGACCGCATCGAGATCGCGCTCGAGCGGGTTGCCGTAGCCGCCGCCGCCAGGCGAATTGGCGCGCAGGGTGTCGCCCGTCTTGAGCGCGCGTTTGTCTTCCTTGCTGCGCATGGCCGGCGTCCAGGTCTTGCCCTCGGTCACGAACTCGACCTTGTTGGGCTGGCCCGAGCCGCCGCCGCGCACACCAAAGGGGGCATGGTCAGCGCGGTCGCCGAGCACGGTGACCAGGCATTCATTCCAGGTGGTGAAGCTGTAGCTGGTGCCGCAGCCGCCCCGATGCCAACCGGCCCCGCCCGAGTCGTCGCGCACGCTGAAGTGGTTGAAACGAATCGGGAAGCGATGCTCGGACATTTCGAGCGACATGAAGTTGGCCATGGACTGCGGCGGTGTGCCGTTGATCAGTCCATCGCTGGCCTGGCTGGCGCCATAGCCGCCTGGGTAGGGGAAGACGCCCACGTAGTAGTTGCCACTTTTGGGGTGGGTGCCACTGATGGCGGTCACGCCTATGGTGCCGAAGAAGGCTGCTGGCGCCTTGTCGGGAATGGCCTGGGCCAGTGCGCCGAAGGTCACATCAATGGCCCGGCCCATGGGTTCGAGGTAGCCACCGCAAGCGGTCGGGTACTCGGCCGAGAGCAAAGTGCGCGGCGGCAGGGTGAAACTGATCGGGCGGAAGGTGCCGCCGTTGACCGGCACATCCGGGAAGATGTGCTTGATGGCCACGTAACACGAGGACAGGGTGGTGTTGCGCGACATGTTCATCGGCCCGGTGGTGCTGGCGCCAGTGCCGGTGAAATCAAAGTGCATCTCATCACCATTGACGGTGATGGCCAGCTTGACAGGCACCGGGGTGTCGTTGATGCCATCGTTGTCCAGAAAGTCCTCGCAGCGGTAGGTGCCGTCTGGAATTTCTGCGATGTAAGAACGCATCTGGCGCTCGGAGTAGGCGATCATTTCGTTGAGGCACTGGCTGAGCGTGTCGCGGCCGTAGCGGGTGACCAGGGCCTCGATACCACGGTGACCCACGGCGAACACATTGACCATGGCCGAGAGGTCGCCGGCGATCTCTTTGGGCAGGCGCACATTGGCCTTGAACATGGCCAGCAGGGCTTCATTCAAACGCCCTTCTTCATAGAGCTTGACGGGCGGAATGACGATGCCTTCCTGGTGAATCTCAGTGGCCTTGGGGCCCCAGCCGCCGGGCACGTTGCCGCCTATGTCCATCCAGTGGCCGGTGGTGGCCAGCACCGCGAACAATTTGCCGTCGGCAAAGATGGGCGCCACCAATTGAACGTCTTGCAAATGACTGCCGCCGACATAGGTGTCATTCATGATCCAGATGTCGCCGGGCTTGAAGCCGCCTTGCTCGCGCGCCAAGCCAATGATGTGCTGCACCGCGAATTGCATGTAAGCCAGAAACACCGGCAGACCATAACGACCCTGGGCGATGGTCTCGCCCGTCTCCGGGTGGAAGATGCCGTTGGCGCAATCATTGGTTTCAGAAATGATGGGCGAGATGGCTGAATGAATCAGTTGCAGATCCATCTCATCGGCGATTTGTTCAAGGCTGCCGCGCACCACGGCCAAGGTCACTGGATCCATTTACTTCACCTTCACCAAAAGATTGCTGTGGGGATCGACCACCAGGGTCATATCGGGTTCGACCACGGTGGTGGTGTCTTTCTGCTCGATGATGGCCGGGCCGTCGAAGCTCATGCCGGGCAGAAGGTCATCGCGCTGATAGACCGGTGTGTCGTACCAGCGCAGGAAGTGCACCGGCCGCCGGCTTACTGGCTTGGGCGTAGCGCTGGAGGCCTGGGCCTGCGGCCGCGCTGCCGCTGCGGTGCTGCGCGAGCCCACCGCCACGGTGCGCAGATTCACCATCACCACTGGGATGTCCTTGAGCGTGTTGCCAAACTGGCCGCGGTAGGTATCTATGAAAGCCTGCTCGAGCTCGGCATGGCTCATGCCGGGCTGCACCGGGACCCGCAGGGAGTGAATCTGACCGGCGTAGGCCATGTCGGCCGCATGGGAGAGTACGACCGAGTCGACCGGCACCTGGCTGTCGCGGATCTGCTGCTGGGCCTGTTCGCGCTGACGCTCGAAGATGGCCGACAGGTCTGCTGCGGCTATCGCCTCCAAGCGCTTTTCCACCGTCTGCGAAATGTCGTAGCGCAGGTCGGCATAGGCACAGCCCAGCGCGCAGAGCACACCCGGGTATTGCGGGACCAGCATGGTGCTCACGCCCACCTCGCGGATGAGGGCGCCGCCGTGCAAGGGCCCTGCGCCGCCGAAGGCCACCAGCGCGAAGTCACGCGGATCCAGACCGCGCTCGATGGACATCAGCCGCATGCGGCCGGCCATGCGCTGGTTGACCACCGCCAATATCGCCTCGGCGGTCTGCTCCATGCCCAGGCCCAACTTGGCGCCCAGGTCGGCCACCGCCTTGCGCGCGCCTTCCACATTGAGGGTGCTGCCATCCCCGTTCATGCGGCTTTCAGGGTTGATGCGGCCGAGCACCACATTGGCATCGGTGACGGTCGGTTCGGTGCCGCCGCGGCGGTAGGCGACCGGGCCGGGCACGGCGCCGGCGCTGCGCGGGCCGACCTGCAGCATGCCGCCGCGGTCGAGGTGGGCAATGCTGCCGCCGCCTGCGCCGATGGTGTGCACATCGATCATCGGCAGACGCAGCGGAATGCGAAAGTCCAGGTTGGTCAGCTCGGCCACCTCAGGCTTGCCGTTGATGATGACGGCCACATCAAAACTGGTGCCACCCATGTCGCCGGTAATCACATGGCTAAAGCCCGATTCGGCGGCAATCAGAGCCGCAGCGGTGACACCTGCAGCCGGGCCGGAGCGCACGATGTAGGCCGAACGCTGGCCCAACTGGCGCAGCGGTGCCACGCCGCCGTTGGACTGCATGATGGCTACTTCGCGCTCGTAGCCCCAGCCTTTGAGCTTTTCAGCCAGATTCTTGGCATAGCGCGCCACCAGGGGCTGTAAAAAGCCCTGAACCACCGCCGTGCTGGTGCGCTCGAACTCGTAGTACTCGCGCACCACCGAGGTAGCGGTGACCAGCTCCCAGGCCGGGTTGATTTGCGCCAGGATGTCACGCGCACGCTCTTCATGGCTGGTGTTGGCGTAGGCGTGCATGAAGGCGATCACCACAGATTCGACCTTGCGAGCCTGTAGTTCCTGGGCGATCGCTCGCAGGCCCTCCTCGTCCAGCGGCTGCAGAACCTGGCCCTCGTAGTCGACCCTTTCGTCAACTTCAAAACGCAGCTCACGCGGCACCAGGGGCTCGTGCACACCCTCCAGCCCGTACATCTTCGGCCGATCGCGCCGGCCCAACTCGATCACATCGCGAAAGCCACGGGTGGTGATGAGCGCGCAGCGCGCGCCCTTGCGCTCGATCACGGCGTTGGTGGCAATCGTGGTGCCGTGCAAGATGGCGTCCAGCTCATTGGGGCTCAGGCCTGCGGCCTGCAGCGCATTGAGCAGGCCCACTGAAGGATCATGCGGGGTGGATGGCACCTTGAGAATTTGGTGCGGCTTGCCGTCGCTGCCTGAAAAATACAAGTCGGTGAAGGTCCCACCAACGTCTATGCCTACAGTTCCTGTCATCTGCTAACTCCCGTCTGGATCTCAGGCTTCGAGCCTGTTGGGTTTGTTCTGGTGCGCGCGCGCGGCGCTGGCCGATTGGATTTGTCGCAGCCAGGCGCAAGCGCTGGCCATCCCGTCGGCCGCCTGCGGCAGTCGGGCGGCGTGTTTGAGAAAGCCATGGTTGAGCCCCTGCGCACAGTGCGCCTGTACCGGCACCTGGGCTTGCTCGATGACGCTCTGGCGCGCATAGGCCTTCTTCATTTGCGCGCGCGCCTGCTCTATCGGCAGCTGTTTGCTTTCGTGACGCATCAATACTCCTCCCACCCTTGCGGGTCCCCGCGTTCCTTGCAGAGCTATGACCCGACGCCATGCCCCTGCCGGCCCCCGCTTTTATGCGGGATGTCCCTTGGCTTATTCCAAATTCTTTCTGCTTGCGCTACCCGGGCGATTCAGACGCTGGGCCGCCGCCTCTTTGCTTCTCTTGTCGACTGCCTCAACATAAGCACCCACATGGCGGCCCATGCGCCGCCATGCGGCATCTCCGTCTCGCTGCTCGATCGCGTCCATCACCCTTTGGTGGGCCTGAACCACAGCCTGGCGCACCTCGGGCGAGTTAAAACCCCGCAGATCAGTGGCCTCATAGACTGCCTGCGAAATGGCCTGGGTGAAGGCAATCAGTAACTCGTTGTGGCTGGCTCGGACCAGGCTCACATGCCACTGCAAGTTGGCCTGCAAGAAAGCAGGTACATCAGCAATGGATTCCTGAATATGGCGGTGGCGCTCGACGAGACCGGCCCAGTCCTCGTCGGTGTGGTGCAAAGCAGCTAGACGCGCGGACTGCGGCTCAATGGCCTCCCGGGCCTGCAGCACTGACTCAAATCGTATGCCTTGGCCGCGGATGAAAGTTTGTATGGAACGCTGGACCGTTTCGGTACGCGGGCGCATGACCTCGGTGCCGCCACTGCGGCCAGTACGCGTCATCACCAGCCCCTCTACCTCCAGGATAAGCAGGGCCTCGCGCACGGTGGCCCGGGACAAGCCGGACTGAAGCGCCAGCTCGCGCTCGCTGGGCAGAGATGCCCCAACACCCAATTGCCCGTCGAGAATTTGCTCACGCAGAACATCGGCCAGCACGTCTGCGGCCTTGGGAATGTCTATGGGGGTCAGATCCAGCATGGTGGGCTATGCGAACAGAGCCACATCATATTTGGCACAACCTTGATTTGGTCAGACCATATCAAGAAATTTGACCGGGTTTTCCCTCGAACTGAGTCCTCGGCCCGATGATCTTCACCTTAATAGTCGGCGAAGTCTGTTTTGGCGACTTTTCTCCAAGTCCTGTGCTTGATTACCGGGGAAATTCTCCACTTGGAGGTCGCCACTCGGACTTGGATTTGCCGGGGTCGGCGAGAAAAGCTCAGACGGCGGGCAAGCCGCTTGGCCCCATGTCCTTGACGCGGTGAACATAAGCGCCTACGTGGCGGGCCATACGGCGCCAGGCCGCGTCAGCGTCGCCGACCTTGATTGCCTCCATCACGCTTTGATGCGCCCGCGCCACCGTGCGGCGTATCTCAGGCGGACTAAATTCCTGTAAATCGGTAGCCTGGTAGACGGTCTGTGCAAACGCGCCGACGAAGGCGCTCAGCAATTCGTTGTGTCCAGCAAGCACCACGCTGACATGCCAGTCCAGGTTGGCGCGGAGAAAAGCGCCGACGTCGTCGATGTGCTGGACCAATCGTTGATGGCACGCGTGCAGGTTTGCCAAGTCTTGCTCGGTTCTATGCAGAGCGGCTAGGCGGGCGGCATGGGGCTCTATCGCCTCGCGCACCTCCAGCACCGATGCCAACCTGATATTCTGGCCTCGGATGAAAATTCCGATGGTGCGCTCGATGGTGGCCAGGCTCGGCCTGATGACCTCAGAGCCGCCGTTGCGTCCGGTACGGGTGGCAATAAGACCCTCTACCTCCAGAATCCGCAGGGCCTCGCGAACCGAGGCCCGTGACAATCCAGCCCGCTCAGCCAGATCGCGCTCGTTCGGAAGGATAGCGCCGACACGCAAGCGGCCGTCCAAGATCTGTTCTCGCAGGCTGTCGGCGAGAACATCGGAGGCCTTTGGGACCTGAATCGGACTGAGTGTGAGCATGCCTGTAGATAAGCCAGCCAAGATTGTATTGGATCCTCGATAAATCAAGGATCAATGGTGCTGACAGAAGATGAGGAACGAATGTGGAGCCCAAAAAACAAAACGCCCAACCTATTCTTTCGAAGAGGCTGGGCGCGTTGCAGGCTGTAAGAGCCTGACGATGTCCTACTTTCACACGGGAATCCGCACTATCATCGGCGCTAAGTCGTTTCACTGTCCTGTTCGGGATGGGAAGGAGTGGTACCAACTTGCTATGGTCATCAGGCATAAAGGGTCGGTGACTTGCCCATAAGCAAACCACCAAGATTCATAGAGTTGTATCAACGATATTCAGAGAAGGCGCGCACACAGCGCACCGTTTTGATTGCGTCACTTGGCATAACAACCCTGATGGCATTCGAGAACCATCAAAGTTATAGGGTCAAGCCGCACGAGCAATTAGTATCAGTTAGCTTAACGCATTACTGCGCTTCCACACCTGACCTATCAACGTCCTGGTCTTGAACGACTCTTTAGG
>JAIXOM010000055.1 GCA_027486755.1 Comamonadaceae bacterium
CGGGTAAAAAGACCAGCCTGACCTACAACGCCAGCGCCCAGGTCAACGGCGCGCCCACCGTGCTGGGCTTGCTGGGGGCCGACACGGCAGTCGGCGCGGTGACTGTCAGCGGGCTGGGCGCGGGCACCCGCGCGGGCACCTACGCCGACAGCTATGCCCTGTCCGGCTCGCGCAGCGGCAACTATGAGATCAGCAGAGACAGCACGACGGGCGAGTTGGTCATTAAGCCCAGGGATCTGACGGTCAAGGGCGCCGACAACCGCAATGTCTACACCGGCGCCTTGCAGACCAATACCGGCGCCAGCATCTCGGGCCTGCAAGGCAGCGACACCGCCTCTGTCAGCGGCTATGCGCAGGCGCGCAACGTGAGTGCGGGTACCCAGAGCGACGACCTGAGGGTGGCTCTGGCCCACCCGGGCGATTACACCGTCGCGATCACCAATGGGTCGCTGACCATCACGCCGTATCGCTTGAACGCCAGCGGGGGCAGCAGCACTGCACCAGGGCTGGCGGCCAGCGCCAGCAACAAGGTCTATGACGGCAGCACGACAGCCACAGGGTCGGTCACGCCTGTGCTGTTTGCCGGCGACACCCTGGTTGCCAGAGCCAGCAGCGCCAGCTTCGACACGATGAACGCTGGGACCGGCAAGACCGTCACCTTCAGCGGCCTGAGCCTCAGCGGCGACGCCACCACGCTGGCCAACTACAGCCTGGGTACCCCACCCATAGCCACCACCACGGCCAGCATCACACCAGCCAGCGGCGGGGGCGAGGCGGCGGAGGTGCCTCTGGTCCTGCCCGAGACGGCCGCCTCATCGGCTGCAGTGGCCTCGCGTGCTGCGCCCATCATCAGCGTGCTGGTGGTGCGGCAATCGTCGACCGAAGTCGGCGGTATTGTGGTGGTGTACGTGCCCAAGGAATTGGCCACCTCGGGCCAGGGCTTTTCTTTCAGAATCCCCGATAGCCTGTTCAACGCTGCCACAGAGACGACCGCGACCGATACCAATCCGGCCGCTCCAGCGCGCGCCACCTTGGTCAACGGAGAGCCACTGCCGCGCTGGCTGAGCTTTGATCCGCAGACCAAGGTGATTTCTGCCTCCGCCGTGCCGGACCGGGGTTTCCCGGTCGAGGTCGTCATCACTGAAGGAAGGAAAGTGGTCACTGTCGTGGTCTCCGAGCGGGCTTCAGGCACTTGAGTTCAGCGGCAGTTGAGGTGCTTGGCGTCCCGACTGCTATCTTCCCTGTGCTATGTTTGGAGCCAGGGCCCGAGACGTATGGGCCTGGTCAGGAGCGGAGCCGGCCTGCGCTGCTGGCCCGCGCGAAAGAGCTTGCGAGTGCGACGGTGATTTAGTTTGGCGATGTTCCAAGCCCTTAAATTCTTCCTTGTGAGCCTGGTATTGAGCCTGTGCTGCGGGCACGCCTGGGCCGCCGATCTGGTGCGCGAGCGTGCGGTGTTCGAGGATGCCTCGGGTGGCATGAGCCTGGACCAGGTCAAGGGCGCTGCCTTCAAGGTGCTCGAGGGCAAGGTCGTCGGCGAAGGCTTTCGCCGCTCGGCCATGTGGCTGCGTCTGGAGGTGGATGTGCCGGCCTCGCAGCAGCCTTTGGTCTTGAGCATCCGTCCCAGCTTGCTCGATACCGCCACCTTGTATCTGCCAGCAAGCGACGGCCCAGGGGTGATGGATCTGAGCCAGCGCTCGGCGCAGGCGCGCACTTATTTTGAGCTGCCAGCGGGCCCTCACACTCTTTACTTGCGGGTGCAGTCGGCCAGTTTTCTGATCATGGAGATACAGGTCGAGAGCAGCGCAGACGAGATGGCCGGCAGCTTGGGTGATCACATCAAGACCGGTGCGATTGCGGCCATCTACGCCTCGCTGCTGATCGGTATTTTGGGCTATCTCTTCATCTACCGCAGCACGGTAGCCGCTTTTCTTTTTCTCAATTTGCTGACCAGCCTGCTGCTGTACCTGGCTCAGTTTGATTTTGCCGGCCAGCTCAGTCCAGTCAGCTGGTTGATGAACAAGTCCGCATCACGCTGGCTGACCATCATCAACTTCATGTGCGTTTGCCTGTTGACGCAGTCGGTACTGGGCTTTCTGGGCAAGCCGCGATTGCAGCTCTTGGTTCGTTGTCTGGCCGGTGGCTTTGCGGCACTGGCCCTTGCGTTCTTCTACGTCGATCCCTTCGAGGTGCTGCGCATCAGCTCCGTCTTTGGGGCCCTGTCCCTGCTGGCTATATTTGGCGGTTTGACGCTTTGGCTTGTGCGGCAGGCCCCGCCCTGGCGTGAGTTGCAGGCGCAGCACTTGCTCATTGGCCTGACGGTGCTGGCCTTTGACTTTGTGCTGGTCAGTGCGATGTCGCAGATTCTGCGCCTCACGCCGGTTGATGGACTCTTGCTCAACGGTCTGGCCTTTCGCGGATTTTTTCTGCCTTTGACCCTGTTCTGCGTTTTCTGGCAAACCAGCAAAAACCGCGATGGTTACGCCGAGGGTCAAAGACTGGCCCGTGCGGCGGCGGAGGTGCAGTACAGCGAGACCAAGAAGCGGCTGGACCAGCAGTCAGAGTTCATCGCCATGCTGGTGCATGAGTTCAAGACGCCGCTCTACACCATACAGCTGGCCGCCACATCCCTGAGCAACCGGCTGGGCATGAGGGACGAGGAAGCCCGGCGCTTTAACAACATCTTGCGCGCCGCCGACGACCTTAATTTCATCATCGAGCGCTGCGCCCAGGTGGACCAGATCGAGCAGGGGCAACTGCCCCTCCTGCCCACGCAGGTCCACCTGGACACCTTGCTCAATGAAACCCGGCCTGTGCAGGGTAGTGAGCGGCTGGTGTTGTCGGGGCCCAAGGGCCTCACGCTGGTGACCGACTACCAATACCTGCGCATCATTGTGTTGAACCTGGTCGTCAATGCCTTGAAGTATTCACCGCCGGACAGCCCGGTTCAGGTGAGCCTGGAGCCGCTGGCCGAGGGCGGCAAAGCCCTGGTATTGCTCAAGATATCCAATCTCCTGGGCAATGCGGGTGCGCCCGATCCGGCCAGGGTGTTCAACCGCTATTACCGCGGCGAGGGCGCCAAGCAGCAGGTGGGCACCGGGCTTGGGCTCTGGTTGTCGCAGGTGCTGGCCCTCAAACTGGGCAGCCGCATCGAATGCGCGGTCGATGGCCCCTCGATTCACTTTTGCATGAAGTTGGAGCTGTCGTGACGTATCAGGCCTATATCTCCGGTTCGGTGGTGCTGGTCGAAGACAACGAGCGCTTGCGCTCCGAACTTGAGGACACGCTCAAGGAAAACGGCTTTGAAGTGCGCGGGGTGGGCAGCGGCGCCGCCTTGAACCTTGCGTTGCAAGAGCGCCCCGCTAACGTTCTGGTGCTGGACCTCAATCTCGCTGAGGAAGACGGCATCAGTATCGCCCGGCGGATTCGTGCCACTTATCCTGAAATCGGCATTCTCATGTTGACTGCCCGGGTGATGAGCGCAGAAAAAGAAGAGGGCTACCAAAGCGGCGCTGACGTCTACATGACCAAGCCGGCCCGGCCGGCCGAGCTGTGTGCGGCCATCCGCAACCTGTTGCGGCGGGTCACAGCTGCACCGGAGCAGTCAGACTGGGTGCTCAATAAAACCGCGATGACACTGACTTGGCGCCAGCGCGCGGTGATTGAACTGAGCGCCAACGAACTGCGGGTCCTGAGCATCTTGGCTCTTCGCAATAACTACGCCGAAACCAGTGAGTTGGAAGCGGTGTTTGAGGCGGCAGGTCCGGAGTCCCCAGGCACTGAGCCAGGGGGCAACAAGCTCAAATTGACGGTGCTGATCAGCCGCCTGCGCTCGAAAATCAGTCTCTACACCGGCGACGTCAACCCGATCCGCTCGATCCGCAGCCGCGGCTATCAGCTCTGCATTGTGCTGCGCATGATCTGAGGGGGCGCCAGCCGCTGGTTGTACCGCCGGTCGGGGCTGCCTGAGCCCAACCGTCGGCTTAAGAGGTCTTGCTGGCAGCGCATCATCCGACTGAAACGTGGGGACGATGCCCGGGCCGTAGAATCCGCCCCTTCTTGAGCGCAGCCCAGCCTATGCCTGCGCCAGCACCCGATCGAAATCTATAACGAAGAGCTGTTCGGCGCCCAAGCGCCTCCCACCGGTGGGGGGATCTTGAGCCCGCAGGTCCTGACGCATGAGCCAAGAATTCATTCTCGAAACACGCGATTTGACCCGTGAGTTCAAGGGCTTCATTGCGGTTGATCGGGTTAATCTGCAGGTCCGACGGGGTAGCATTCATGCGCTCATCGGGCCCAACGGGGCTGGCAAGACCACGATGTTCAACCTGCTGACCAAGTTCTTGCCGGTCACCTCGGGCCAGATCCTCTACCGCGGCCAGGACATCACCGCCTTGCCGGCGGCCAAGGTGGCCCGCATGGGCATGGTGCGCTCCTTTCAGATTTCAGCGGTTTTTCCGCATCTGACCGTACTTGAAAACGTGCGCATCGGATTGCAGCGCAAGCTGGGCACCAGCTTTCATTTCTGGAAGCCCGAATCTAGCTTGTACAGCCTGAACAACGAGGCCATGGCCCTGCTCGAGCAGGTCGACCTGGCCGACTTCGCCCAGACGCAGACCGTCGAATTGCCCTACGGTCGCAAGCGTGCGCTCGAAATTGCCACCACCTTGGCGCTCGACCCTGAACTGATGCTGCTCGACGAGCCCACCCAGGGCATGGGCCATGAAGATGTGGGCCGGGTCGTGGAACTGATAGGCCGGGTGGCGGCCAAGCGCACCGTGCTGATGGTCGAACACAATATGAACGTGGTGTCTGACCTGTCGGACACCATCACCGTGCTGGCGCGCGGCTCGGTGCTGGCCGAAGGCCCGTATAAAACTGTTTCCAAGGACCCCCGGGTTCTGGAAGCCTATGTCGGCACCGTCGAGGAGGCCGCCCCATGAGCGCGCCACTGCTCAAGGTCAGCGGGGTCGATGCCTGGTATGGCGAGTCGCACATCCTGCACGGCATTGAATTTGAGGTCCACGAGGGCGAACTGGTCACCTTGCTGGGCCGCAACGGGGCGGGCCGCACCACCACGCTCAAGGCCATCCTGGGCCTCACGGGCAAGCGCACCGGCTCCATTCAAATCGGCGGCGTCGAAACGGTGTCCATGCCCACCAACGCGATCGCCAGGCTGGGCCTGGGCTATTGCCCTGAAGAGCGCGGTATTTTTTCTTCGCTCAGCTGTGAAGAAAATCTGATGCTGCCGCCCAAGGTGGGCGAGGGCGGGATGTCGATCGACGAGATTTACACCATGTTCCCCAACCTCAAGGAGCGCCGAAACAGCCAGGGTACCCGGCTGTCGGGTGGCGAGCAGCAGATGCTCGCCATGGCGCGCATTCTGCGCTCGGGCGCGCGCATTTTGCTGCTCGACGAGATCACCGAAGGCCTGGCGCCGGTGATCGTGCAGACCCTGGGCCGGGTGATCCGCGCCCTCAAGGACAAGGGCCTGACCATCATCTTGGTCGAGCAGAATTTTCGCTTTGCCGCCCCCCTGGCCGACCGCCATTACGTGATTGAACACGGCCACATCGTGGCCACAGTTGCCAAGCAAGAGCTCGCCAGCAAGACCGAGATGCTGAACGAGTACCTGGGCGTTTGATGCCCGACCACCAAGAGGAGACCTCCATGAAACGCAAGTTGTTGTCTGTAGCCATCGCTGCCGCATTGGCCGTTGGCGTCCCGATCACCCAAGCCCAGCAGGGCAAGCTGTCTGGCGATGTTGTCAAGATCGGCGTGTTGACTGACATGTCGGGTCTGTACGCCGACTACGGCGGCCCCGGTGCCGTGGCTGCTGCCCGCCTGGCGGTGCAGGACTTCGGCGGCCGGATCTTCGGCAAGAACATTGAGGTGGTCAACGCCGATCACCAAAACAAGCCGGACGTGGCCAAAAACATCACCCAGCAGTGGTTCGACCGCGACGGCGTGGACATGACGGTTGAAAACCTCAACTCGGCCGTGGCACTGACGGTGCAGGCCCTGGGCAAGGAAAAGAACAAGATCACCATCGTCACCGGCGCCGCCACCTCGCGTCTGACCAATGAAGACTGCGCTCCCAACACCGGCATCCACTACCTGATGGACACGGTGGCTCTGAGCAATGTGGTGGGCAAGGCCATCGTCAAGGACGGCGGTGACAGCTGGTTCTTCCTGACGGCTGACTACGCTTTCGGTCATTCGCTGGAGAAGGACACCGGCGAGGTGGTCAGGGCCAACGGCGGCAAGGTCAACGGCGCGGTGCGTCACCCGCTGGCGACCGGCGACTTCTCCTCCTTCCTGCTGCAGGCGCAATCGTCTGGCGCCAAAGTGGTGGGCCTGGCCAATGCCGGCGGCGATACCGTCAACAGCATCAAGGCTGCAGCCGAATTCGGCCTGACCAAGAAGCAGAACCTGGCCGCTTTGCTGATGCTGGTCACCGATGTGCACGCCCTGGGTCTGAACACCGCCCAAGGCCTGTACCTGACCGAAGGTTGGTACTGGGACCTCAACCCCGAGACCCGCGCCTGGGCCGACAAGTTCAGCAAGGTGATGAACGGCCGCAAGCCCAACTCCAACCATGCGGCGGTCTATTCCTCGACCCTGCATTACCTCAAGGCGGTGCAGGCTGCCGGCACCGACGACACCGCAGCGGTGATGGCCAGGATGCGCGCCACCCCCATCAACGACATGTTCGCCAAGGGCGGCACCCTGCGCCCTGACGGCCGTATGGTGCACGACATGTACTTGTTCCAGGTCAAGACCCCGGCCGAATCTAAAGGCGCATGGGACTACTTCAAGCTTAAGGGCACCGTCAGTGGTGCCGAAGCCTTCCGCCCGCTGGCCCAGAGCACCTGCGCTGCGATCAAGAAGTAAGTAAGTCGGGGGCCCTGGCTCGCTACCTGAGCCCGTGAACTCAAAGAGCGGGCCGTATCTTCAGATGCGGCCCGCCCCTACCTGAAACACCATGACTGAAATATTTGGCATTCCGACGGCGGCCTTGCTCGGGCAATTGCTGCTGGGCCTGGTCAACGGTTCGTTCTATGCGATCTTGTCGCTGGGCCTGGCCGTGATTTTCGGCATGCTCAACATTGTCAATTTCGCGCACGGTGCGCTCTACATGACCGGCGCCTTCTTTGCGTGGATGCTGCTCAATTACGCCGGCATCAATTATTGGTATGCCTTGATCCTGGCGCCCGTCGCTGTGGGCCTGATTGGCGTGCTGATTGAAAAAACCATGCTGCGCTGGCTGCATCAACTCGACCACCTTTATGGTCTGCTGCTGACCTTTGGCCTGGCGCTCTTGCTGGAGGGCGTGTTTCGCGAGTTTTACGGATCCTCGGGCAAGCCCTACGAATTGCCGGCGGTGTTTCGCGGCGCATTTGACGTAGGCTTCATGATGCTGCCCAAGTACCGCGCCTGGGTGGTGGTGGTCTCGCTCTTCCTGTGCTTCTTTACCTGGTATGTGATCGAGAAGACCAAGCTGGGCGCCTACCTGCGCGCCGGCACCGAGAATCCGAATTTGGTCAAGGCCTTTGGCATCAATGTGCCGCTGATGGTGACCCTGACCTATGCCTTTGGCGTGGGCCTGGCCGGCTTGGCCGGCGTGATGGCCGCACCGATTTATCAGGTCAGCCCCCTGATGGGTTCGAACATCATCATCGTCGTGTTCGCGGTGGTGGTGATCGGTGGCATGGGCTCCATCCTGGGCTCCATCATCACCGGCATCGCGCTGGGCCTGATTGAAGGCCTGACCAAGGTGTTTTACGCTGAGATCTCCAGCACGGTGGTCTTCATCATCATGGCCATTGTGCTGATGGTGCGTCCGGCCGGTCTGTTCGGGCGGGAGAAATAATGAACGCGAGCCGCGCCCTTTACCTGGCCTTGCTGGCACTGCTGCTGGCCGCCCCCTTCGTCGGCTACCCCATCTTCCTGATGAAGGTGCTGTGCTTTGCCCTGTTTGCCTGCGCCTTCAATTTGCTGATCGGCTTTACCGGTCTGCTGTCCTTCGGCCACGCCATGTTCTTCGGCTTTGCCGCCTATGTGTCAGGCCATGCGGCCAAGGTCTGGGGGCTCACCCCCGAGCTGGCCATCCTCAGTGGCACGGTCTGCGCCGCCGGCATCGGCCTGGTCACCGGCTGGCTGGCGGTGCGCCGTCAGGGCATCTACTTTGCGATGGTCACTCTGGCGCTGGCGCAGATGATCTATTTCGTTTGTGTGCAAGCGCCCTTCACCTATGCGGAAGATGGCATCCAAAGCATTCCCCGCGGCAAGCTGCTCGGTCTGGTGGACCTCAAGGACGACACCACGATGTACTACGTGGTGATGGTGATCTTCATCGCCGCTTTTGCGCTGATTTACCGCATCATCCATTCGCCGTTTGGCCAGGTGCTCAAGTCCATCCGCGAGAACGAGCCGCGGGCACTGTCGCTGGGCTATAACGTGGACCGCTACAAGCTGCTGGCTTTTGTCCTGTCGGGCACTCTCGCTGGCCTGGCCGGCGCCACCAAGGCGATTGCCTTTGGCCTGGCGACCCTGACCGATGTGGGTTGGCAGATGTCGGGCGAGGTGGTGCTGATGACCTTGCTGGGCGGCATGGGCACTTTGCTCGGCCCGGTGTTGGGCGCGGCAGTCATCGTGACCATGCAGAACTACCTGGCCAATCTGGGCTCCTTGGTCTCCATCGTGATGGGCGCCACCTTTGTGGTGTGCGTGCTGATGTTTCGCCGCGGCATCGTCGGCGAGATCGCCCACCGCTGGGGCAAGAAGGCCTGAGCCGGCTCTCTCGGAAGGCTACGACTGCTGGTGCCTTTTGTTGTGGGGGCTGCGCCCTCAGCGCGATGCGACTTTCATTTCGTAGGAGCGCCGTCCTCGGCGCGATGCGACTGTCTTTGTGGGAGCGCCGCCCTCAGCGCGATGCGACTGTCTTTGTGGGAGCGCCGCCCTCGGCGCGATGCGGCGCGTGATCCATCGCCGCATTTTTCAGGGCGCTTTTGAGCAGGGCTCACGGGTGGGCACTGCGCCGCTCGTGTCCCCCGCCTCGGCTAGCGCCTCGGCTCCTCCTCTACCTCGCTTGGCAGCGCCCACCCGCACGCCCTTTGGTCTTTCAAGTGCTCCGCTCGCTGCGTCGAGGATTCATACCTCGGCTTTGATCACCACGACTGCCGTTAATCAGAGCTCCTGATCACGGCCGTTGCAGCGTTGACC